>CBDBDR010000017.1:0-1507946 GCA_965203965.1 Thermodesulfobacteriota bacterium
TTGAGTTCTATATCTCTAAAAAATTTGATTGTTTTATCTACGGATTGTTTTGAAAGCTCATAGATAGATTTTTTCCCTACCAGTATTGATAGAGATTCTTTTTTTAATCTTGAGCCGCCACATTCTTTGCATGCAGTTGAAACAAGATACTTTGAAAGCGAGTTTCTCACTTCATCTGATCCTGTTTCGTTATACCATCTGTTTATGATTTCCACTACTCCGGGGAACGTGCCTTGACTATATCCATCCCATTTTGTTCCCTCCGGAAGTGAAGGTATTTTTTCCTGTCCGCTGCCGAACAGGATTTTTTCCCTGATGTCTTTTCTAAGTTTATTAAATGGGGTGAGGGTGCTGAAACCGTAATGATCTGCAAGTGAATGGAGAACCTCTTTGTAATACCTTGAATTTTTCCACGGAATAATTGCTCCCTGTTCCAGAGATATAGAAGGGTCTTCAACTATAAGTTCCGGGTCAAAAAAAGTCTTTGTTCCAAGTCCGTTACACTGCATGCATGCACCGTAAGGGCTATTGAATGAAAAGAGTCTTGGAGAGATCTCACGGTAGCCAAACTTGCAACGCGTGCAGGATGAGTTTTTACTGAAAGTCATGGGTTTACCACTAAGATCACACGTAACAGTTCCTCCAGAGCGTTTGAAAGCAATGTCCAGGGCTGCTACAAATCTGCTCTTAAAATTTTTGTTTGACGGACTTAAAACGTCAATTAAAACCTCTATTGTGTGGATTTTATATCTGCTGAGTTTTATATCGTTTTCAAGTTCATATTCTTTCCCATCAATACGTACTCTCAAAAAGCCTTCCCTGCTTAGGTCTTCCAACTCTTTCCTGTATTCTCCTTTTCTGCCCTGCACAATAGGAGAGTAGATTTTAATGTTTTGTTTATCTGAAGTGTCCAGAATATTTTTCATAATGGATTCCGTTGATGAGGAAACGATTTTGCTGCCGCATTTGGGGCAGTGTGGTGTGCCTACACGGGCAAAAAGAAGTCTCATAAAGTTGTAGATTTCCGTAATTGTGCCTACGGTTGATCGTGGATTTCTCTGGAAAGTTTTTTGATCTACGGATATGGAAGGCGACAGTCCTTCAATGTAGTCAAAGTCGGGTTTTTCCAGTTTTGCGACAAACTGCCTCGCATAAGTTGAAAGAGATTCCATGAACCTTCTCTGACCTTCGGCGAAAATAGTATCAAATGCGATTGATGATTTTCCGGATCCACTAACGCCTGTTATAACAACGAATGAGCGCCTGGGAATATCCAGATTTATATTTTTAAGATTGTGCTGTCTGGCACCTTTGACGCTGATGTAATCCACAGCTACCAGCTACCTTTTATTTTTCCCGGTTTTGGCGGTTTTGTATTGAAGCCTTTTTTTAATGCTTTCTTGATTCTAATATTCCGTTCTTAATAACGAATTTGTGACCTTGGGCACCAAAGTTAATAACATTACTTATCATTCTCTATAACTTCGTAATCATTTTTTTCCAGAGTAAGAGTTTTTGTCCGTATATCGTAGTTGGCGTTTTTCTTTCCAGACGGTGTTACAAACCTCAATGCCGAAGCAATCAGTGCAAAAACTGAACATGTTATAAGTGTTATAATACCGAAAAATGAAAACAGTATTAAAGCCAGCACAGTAAAGATAGAGAACATAAACGCTGTAAACGCTGAATTAGTTGATTTGTGTCCACGTATCTTAAATTTATTTTTCATTGTCTACTTGTTAATATTGTAAGTAAATTGAATTTTCCGTTTATACCTACTTGCCACAGCATTTTTTATATTTCAATCCGCTTCCGCAAGGACAAGGTGAGTTTCTTCCTATTTTTTCCCCGCGTCTTATGGGTTGTTGTTTTTTAACTTCACCACTATCTTCTCCCCTACCAAGGATCATATTATGTTCTTCCTGTTTCCTTTTTTCTTCTATTTCTTGTACGTCTAATTCGGAGACCGGCTGCACCTTAAACAGTTTCTCACAAATCTCTTCATTATACCGTCTCATAGTAGATGTGAACATATCAAAGCCCTCTTTTTTATATTCCATAAGTGGGTTTTTTTGTGCATATCCCCGCAGACCTATCCCTTCCCTAAGGTGGTCCATGTTTAAAAGATGATCTTTCCAAAGGTAGTCCAGCGTCTGCAGCATGATATATCTTTCTACTTGCCTAAGAATATCAGAACCTATTTTCTTTTCCTTTTCTTCATAGGATTCTTTCACTTTATCTTGCAAAAATTCGGTGATGGATTCCTGTGTCATATCTTTAGAGATTTTGTCAATATCCTCAATATCTGTATTGAAGACCCTCTGCATGGCATTTTGAAGCTCAGTAAAATCAGTATCGGTATCTGTTTTTTCAGGGAAGGAATAAGAAACTATTTCAACAACAAGTGCATCAACAACCTGATAGAAATGGTCTTTCAGATATTCTTTCCCTTTCAGTATTTCTTTTCTTAACAAGTAAACGGTTTCTCTCTGAGTGTTTAGGACGTCATCGTATTCCAACAGGTGTTTTCTTATATCAAAATTGCGACCTTCAACTTTTTTCTGTGCATTCTCAATGGATCTCGTGATCATCTTATGTTCAATAGGTTCTCCTTTATTCCAACCGAGTTTGTTCATAATCCCGGTGATTCTATCGGAAGCAAAAATACGCATTAGATCATCTTCCAGAGAAATATAAAATTTGGATGAACCCGGATCTCCCTGCCTGCCCGAACGACCTCTCAACTGATTGTCTACCCTTCGCGACTCATGTCTACAAGTGCCAAGAATATGCAATCCACCCAAGTCTATTACTTTTTTCTTTTCATTATCGCATATATTTTTTGCCTTCGTCATAGCATCTTCGTATTGTTCAACGTTGGCGTCCTGTTCGTCTGTGTGATGTTCCTTTTTCAATATATCTCGTGCTAAAAAATCTGGATTACCGCCGAGCACGATATCCGTTCCCCTACCTGCCATGTTGGTTGCAATCGTTATAGAGCCTATTCTTCCCGCCTGTGCTATTATTTCAGCTTCTTTTGAGTGATGTTTTGCATTGAGAACGCTGTGCTTCAATTTTTTGGCGTTCAGTTTTTTGCTCAAAATTTCCGATTGTTCAATAGAAGCAGTACCAGCAAGAATTGGTGTTCCTTTCTTGTTTAATTTGTTGATCTCTTCGCACGCTGCATCGTATTTTTCTTCTCCTGTTTTATAAATGGCATCGTTATAGTCGATCCTAGCAACAGATTGGTGCGTAGGTATAACGTTTACATCCAACTTGTAGATATTCTTGAATTCTGCGGCTTCAGTATCTGCTGTACCAGTCATACCGGCAAGTTTTTTATACATTCTAAAATAGTTCTGGATGGTGATTGTTGCCAGTGTCTGATTTTCGCTTTCAATCTTGACGTTTTCTTTGGCTTCCACGGCTTGATGAAGTCCGTCGCTCCACCTTCTTCCCGGCATCAACCGTCCGGTGAACTCGTCTACTATTATTACTTCGTTATCCCTTATCATGTAATCAACGTCTTTCTTAAACAGACTGTGAGCCCTTAGCGACTGGTTGACGTGATGAAGGTATTCCAGATTTGTCGGGTCGTAAATATTATTTATATTAAGCAATTTTTCCACTCTTGATGCCCCGGCTTCAGTGAGGTTTATCTGCTTGGCTTTTTCATCCAGCGTGAAATCTGTTTCGAGTTTTAGTTTTGAGACCACTTCGTCAACTTTATAGTAGAGGTCCGTATAGTCCTCAGATGGACCCGAGATTATCAAGGGAGTTCTTGCTTCATCTATCAGTATGCTGTCAACTTCGTCCACAATTGCAAAGAAATGGCCATGCTGCACGTAATCATCAAGGGAAAATTTCATATTGTCCCTTAAATAATCAAAGCCGAACTCATTGTTGGTTCCATAAGTTACGTGTGCGGCGTAAGCCTCCTGACGAGTGCACGGTACAAGCGTGGTTTTGAACGCGGACAAGACTTCCAGATTCTTTTCCGAAGGTATCTCCTTAGCCAATTCACTCTTTGACCACACGGACAAATTTTCTGCTATTGCATTTTCTGCTCTTTCCGTATTTTCCCAGTCAACAAGATATGAACTGTCATGGTTTATCACCCCGACTTTTAAACCCAGTAATCTATATATGGGCCCCATCCAATTTGCATCCCTAGCAGCCAGATAGTCGTTTACTGTTATAAGGTGAGCGCCCTGTCCGCTTATTCCATTCAAAAATAACGGTAGAACTGCGACGAGGGTTTTTCCTTCACCGGTCTTCATTTCTGCTATTCTGCCTTTGTGCAGAACTACTCCACCAATTAGCTGTACATCAAAATGCCTCATTCCGATTGTTCTTCTCCCGGCTTCTCTTACCGCGGCGAATGCTTCCGGCAGAATTTCATCCAATGTATCAAGTAGCTCTTTGGAATAGTTGTGTTCGAGGGAACTCCCGTTGAGATTAGTTTTTGATTTGATCACTTCAATGAAGTTTTCAGATCTTATCTTGATCTCCTTATTTGTAAGCTCTGAAAATTCGGCTTCAAGGGAATTAATTTTGTCTACTATATTTCCCAGTTTTTTAATTTCTCTTTCGTTCTGGGAGCCTATAATTTTTTTCAGTATGTAGGAAATCATAATATTGCATATACCGCGGGATGCGGATAAAGCAGTGAGAAGTATAAGGGCTAAAACATGTTAAAACAATTTAATTATGAGTTGGTAATTAACAAGGGAAAAAAATCAAATAGCCTTTAACTCTGCCGACACTACTTTTGAAACTGCCGACTTGTTTGCCGTAATACCAATTAACTTGTCAACTTCAACCATTGTTGATTTGTTGTGGGTGACTAAAACAATTTGAGAATTTTTTGCTATATCTTTGATTAGCTTTAAAAATCTTGCCGTATTTGATTCGTCCAACGGGGCATCTATTTCATCCAGCAGCAGGAACGGGACGGGTCTGATCAAGCATGCGGATATGATAAGTGCAATTGCGGATATGGTCTTCTCTCCGCCTGAAAGTAAGTTCATTGACTGAAATCTTTTCCCTCCTGGTTTAACTACCAGGTCAATACCCGTCTCAAGCAGATGATCTGGTTCCGTCATTACCAGTTTGCCTTCACCGCCTTGAAACATTTTGCCTACTACTTCTGCGAATTTGTCGTTGATTGATTCAAAAGCCTCTTTGAACCTTGTTATAGATTCTTTGTCCAACTTGTTTATTGCTTTTTTTAGAGAATCAAGAGCGTCTTCAAGATCTTGGGTCTGTTTTTCCAAGAAGTCATGCTTTTCTTGAAGTTTTTTATACTCTTCCGGAGCCAGCAGATTTACCAGTCCGTGGTTGTCCACTTTCTTCTTCAAACTTTCATATTTCCTTGTCAGGTCGCCGAGATTAATTTTTTCACCGGGCTTATGAATAATATCAATATCGTTTGGCAACCCTCTTTGGTCGCTGATCTTATGGGTTTCTTCCCTTATGTAATTCAACTCAATATTTATGCTGTTCAGCTTAATTTCATAAGATGATTTGAGTTCTTTCAACTCCACTGATTCCTTTTCAATATCGATTAAATCCTGTTTGTTCTTATTTAGATTTTCTCGTGATCTCTGCTTCTGTTCATTTACATCCAGCAGTTTTTTTTCGGCAGTTTTGAGATTTTCTTCTAATTCGACAACTTCTTCTTCCGTAACCCTGCCCCTGTTTACCAAATTTACCTTTTCTTTATTTTTTAATTCAATCTCGCCCTTTCCCTCGTTTATTTTCAGATTAAGTTTTTCAATTCTTTCAATCAGGTTGGAAATTTCACGGTTTGTGGATTTTTGTGTCTCACCAACTGAAGCTGATCTGACTTTTAATCCCGTAATATCTTGTTCTATGAGTCTTTCCCTGTGCTCATAGTTTTTAACTACCTCTTCAAATTTATTGAAACGAAGGTCAAATTTCTCCTTATCTTTCTCAAGCATCTGAAGAGTAGAGTCATATTGGAGAACCTTGTTTTCCTTGTCTTGTATTAATTCATTTAACTCTTTTATCTCACTTGTTGCTTTCAATATATTTTTTTCATTTTCTCTTATTACTAATTCCATATTTGATACGTCTTTTTCAAGCTCAACGATTTTTATCTCATTGTGTTTCAAAAGTGAATCAAGGTCACTCATATTGTTTTCCACACTGTGAATTTCATCTAAGAGATAGTTTTCCTCACTACTCTTGCTTCCGAGTTCGTCTTTAAGTTGAGTCAGATTTTTTTTCAATTCTTCAATTTCTCTTCTTCTCTCAAAAACTCCACCGGTGGCAAATCCTCCCGTGATAGCACCAGATGTATCTATAAGGTCACCTTCAAGTGTTACATATAAGGCGGGAAAATTCGATAAGGATCTGGCATTTATGGCATCTTCAATTGTAGGGACGACGAAGATATTTTTTAACATTGATTTTATTGGTTCAGTATCAATGCCGTTTACTGTAATAAGATCGGTAATTTTAGTGTGTTCATTGATAAATTCATCTAAACCTTTCTCTGATTGCTCGCTTTGTAAAGGTATAAAAGTGCTTCTGCCTTTGCAAGAGTTTCTCAGTTTGTCTATTGCGGCTATTGCTTCGTTGCTGCTTTTTACAACCACCCAATTTGATCTTTCACCAAGAGCCGCTTCAAGGGCTTTTTCATACTGTTTTGAAGTGGTAACAAAGTCTGAAATTATCCCAATGACCCCACCAAAGCTCTTATTGAGAATAAAATTTCTTGTTACTTCAGGCAACCAGTCGTAACTGGACTGTATATTTTGAAGCACATCGGCTTTGGAGCTTGCCTCATATATTCTTTCCCTGAGGTCATTTACCGATTCCGTAATTTCTTGATGGCTGCTTTTTTTTGACGCATGTATCTGCATAAGTTCAAACTTATCCTTTTCCAATCCGATCTTGCTTTGCTTTAATCCGTCAAGATCATTTTTCATATTGTTGAGCTTGATCGATGACTGATAATTTGCTTCTTCCCTATCCTCTCTGTATTTCTCAATCCTCTCTTTTCTAATCTTAAGCTCTTCAAGTTCTTTTGACGTTACAGCTGCGGTTCCCTTTACGGAACTGTATTTATCAATAATTTCAAAAAGCACCTTTTTAGATTGCTCAAGTTCCGTTTTGTTATTAACCGATTCAACTTTAAGGTCATCAAGCTCTTTTGTTTTTAAGTTCAACTGCAAGTCAAATTTTTGCTTATCTGATTCATATTGGTTCAGGGTCAATTTCTTTTTATCTATGCTCTTGTTGATCTGATTTATCTCATTTTGCAGGGATGTTATCTCTTTTTTTAACCTGTTAATGAACTCATCAACGCTTGCTTCTTGCTTGTTTACATATTCAATAAAAACTCTCTTTTCGCTGGTTTGTGATCTTACCAAGTGGATTGTATTTTCAATCTCATCTATTGAGTTGTCTATTTCGGAATTCTTAACTTCTACTTCACTTAATACTTTTTCCTTGTTCTCTTTTTGCTCACTAAGTTTTCTTATTTTTTCATCAAGCCCGGATCTTTTTTGCAAAAGAGCGTTTTTCTCAGTTTCCATTTCTGAAGACTTTGCATTCAGTATATTTATTTCCAGAGTAGCAAGTTGCTCATTAAGTCGTTTGTATTTTTCAGCTTCTTCAGCTTGCTTGCTCAAACTCTTCATCTGTTTCAGCAGATCTAATCTCATATCAGATACTCTGCTGAGATTTTCATGTGTGGATTCAATACGGCTCTGGGTTTCCTTTCTGCGTGTCTTGTATTTTACGATGCCTGCTACTTCTTCAATAAGTCTTCTTTTATCTTCCGGTTTTGCGGTAATAAACTCTTCCACCTTTCCCTGACCGATTATTGAGTAGCTTCTGGCACCTGCGCCGGTATCAAGAAAAAGCTCCGTAATGTCCTTTAAGCGGCTTTTTATTCCATTTATGTAGTATTCGCTTTCACCCGATCTATACAGTCTTCTTTTTACGTTCACATCTTCAAAGCCCAAGTTCGGCAAGTTATTTACCGTCATGGACACTTCGGCCATACCGTATGGTTTTAGCACGTCTGTGCCATCGGAGATTAACTCATCCATGTTATCTGCCCTGAGCGTTCTTGCATTTTGTTCTCCGAGCGCCCATCTTACTGCGTCAATAATATTGGATTTTCCACACCCGTTTGGACCAACAATGGCATTTATACCTTTGCTTAGATCCACTTTTGTTTTGTTATAAAATGATTTAAATCCTATAAGTTCAAGTGATTTGATACGCATAGAAAAATTAAGAAACCTGCTCAGTTTATAAAGTCAGTTGCATTTTGACATCATAATCGGCAAAGTTTTACCCTCCTGAACATACATCTAACCAGAAGAAAATTCAATTTTCACGGGATTTTTTAAGTAAGTCCTTATGTTATTAACATTATTAAACATCTTGAGAAAAGGGCATCCCACAGTATATTAAACACTTTAACAGATCAGTTGAAAAAGGAGCAGATGTTTGGAAGCATTTTTTTTAGGAAATCTTACTTTAATAGTTTTTTTCCCCATAATCGGCATCTTTTTCATCTTGTCTTATTCTTTATTGTTTAAGGAATCCGACCAAAACATAAAGATCGGTGTGTTAGTAGTATCCGTAATTGAATTTCTGATCTCAATTCCTTTGTTTACAAACTTTAATAATTCACTTGCTGGCATTCAGTTCGGACAGAAAGTAAAATGGCTCCCTGATCTGGGGATAAGCTATCAAGTGGGGATAGACGGTATAAGCCTGCTTTTGGTGCTTTTTACGACTTTCATAGTTCCAATTACAATCCTGTGCACTTGGAACTCAATTACAAAGAGGGTCAAGGAGTTCTTGGGACTGATCCTCCTGCTGGAGACTGCTCTTATTGGCACCTTTGTAGCACTTGATCTGGTACTTTTCTTTATATTCTGGGAAGCGGTACTTATACCAATGTATTTCATTATAGGTGTGTGGGGAACCGAGAGGAGAATCTATGCCGCTATAAAGTTTTTTATTTATACTGCACTGGGAAGTGCTTTGATGCTTGTGGCGATCTTTTACCTTTACTTTGCACATAAGGAACAGATGGGTTTTGCTTCAATGAATATATACAGTCTTTACAATGTAGCACTGCCATTTTCAGGATTTTTAAGTCCCCAAGGTCTTTGCTTCTTTGCCTTTTTTCTTGCCTTTGCTATTAAGGTGCCGATGTTCCCGTTTCATACGTGGCTTCCCGATGCTCACGTTGAGGCTCCGACAGCAGGAAGCGTTATCCTTGCCGGGGTACTTCTGAAAATGGGAACTTATGGTTTTTTGAGGTTTTTGCTGCCTTTATTTCCGGAGGCAACCGTTTTCTATGTTCCGTTTTTATCAATTATTGCGATCATAGGCATTATCTATGGCGCAATGGTGGCTTTTGCACAGAAGGATCTGAAAAAATTGGTTGCTTATTCAAGTGTGAGTCATCTGGGACTAATAATGCTCGGTATATTTGTTTTGAATATACAGGGAATACAGGGAGCCGTTTACCAAATGGTTGGACACGGTCTTTCAACTGGGGCGCTGTTCTTGCTAGTTGGAATGATCTATGACAGGCGCCATACAAAAAAGATTGAAGATTTCGGTGGTATTGCGAAGGTAATGCCCGTGTTCGCATCGTTTTTTATGCTTGCGATGCTTTCCTCAATAGGTCTGCCTCTACTTAACGGTTTTATCGGAGAATTCCTTATACTGCTTGGAGTGTTCAAAGCCAATCACGTCTTTGCGGTTTTTGGAGCAATGGGTTTGATACTCGGGGCGGTCTATATGATGTGGGTGTATCAGAGGGTAATGTTTGGACCAGTAGACAAAAGGCAAAATGAGAGACTTCCAGATATGGGTACCAGAGAAATAGTTTCAATGATACCAATAGCTATAATGATCGTTATCATGGGCGTTTACCCAAAACCTTTCCTTGATAGGATTGAGCCTACGGTTGAGAGGCTTTTAGATGGTAAACTCAAGGTGGCAAGGGAAGCAAAGGGGATACCTGACCTGGGAAAAGACATATTGAAACTGGTCAAATTCAAGTAATGTCCGTTAAGAACCTGATAACTAAAAGAGTGGAATTTTCTGCTTCCCACAGATGCTGGAATCCAAGTTGGGATGAAGATACAAACAAAAGGGTTTTTGGTAAAAATGCTTTTCCCATGGGACACGGGCATAATTTTAAATTGGAAGCAACGGTTGCGGGCAAAGTTGACGAGCAAACGGGAATGGTGATCAATATTTTTGACCTAAAATCCATCTTGAATACGGTTCTGGAAAAATATGACCATAAATTTTTAAATGAGGATGTTGCGGAGTTTAAAACGTTGATCCCCACGCCAGAAAATATTGCCAAGGTTTTATGGAACGAAATTGAAGAAGAATTAAAGAAAAGAAATGCTGACTGCAGTCTTTTCAAAATCAGGCTTTATGAGACGGAAGATCTTTACGTTGACTACTGGAAGGAATAAAAAATGGAGAAGGTTTTTCTCACCAGAGTTTTCAATTTTTCTGCTGGACACAGACTTTTTATAGAAGGGCTAAGTGAGGAAGAAAATTCTAAAATTTTTGACAAGTGTGCAAATCCACGAGGGCATGGGCATGATTATAGAGTTGAAGTAAGAGTTTGCTCAGATATTTCAGAGCATACGGGTATGGTAATGCAAAGGTCGGTGATTGAGGAAGGGATTAACGAGATAAAAACCAATCTTGATCATAAAAGAATAGACTGTGAGGTTAAGTATTTTAAGAAGAATCAATCCACGGTGGAAAATATTACGATTTACATTTGGGACAAATTGTCCACGAGACTAAAAAATGCACTTAAATACGTAAAGGTATGGGAAAATGACAGGAGTTATTTTGAATACTACAAGGAGGAGATCAGATGAGCGTGGAAGATGCCATTAGAATGGTCTTGAAATCTATGGGTGAAGATCCTGACAGAGAAGGTTTGGTGGGCACACCTGAAAGAGTTTCAAGGTTATACGGGGAACTTACGCGGGGCTACCAAGAAAATCCTATAGATATTATAAACAATGCTATATATGGAATTGATTATGATGAGATGGTTATTGTAAAAGATATTGAATTTTACAGTCTCTGCGAGCATCATATTCTTCCTTTTTTTGGTAAATGCCACGTTGCTTATATACCAGATGGTAAAGTGATAGGGCTAAGCAAGATACCCAGAATTGTTGAAGTTTATGCCAAAAGGCTTCAGGTTCAGGAAAATATGACCGTGCAGATAGCAAGTTTTCTCAATGAGTCGCTGAATCCTAAGGGTGTTGCGGTAGTTATTAATGGCTTTCATCTTTGTATGGCGATGAGAGGTATAATGAAGTCAGATGCTAACATGCTCACAAGCTCTATGATCGGTTCATTCAGGAAAGATGAAAGAACAAGAATGGAATTTTTAAGTTTGATAAACCATGGAGGAGGAAACAGGATTAGATAAAATTTGAGACAGACTGTTTTTGTAGGTCAATGTATCAATTAATACTATACGGGATAAGTCACAAAACCGCTCCAGTGCATATAAGGGAGAAGTTAGTACTGGATGCTAGCTCAAGGTCGTACCTTATTGCAAAGCTGAAGAGCAATAAAAACATCCATGAATGCGTGGTTATTTCTACGTGTAACCGTACTGAAGTATGTGCAGTTACGGATGATGAGAATGCGTGCATAAGAGACGTAAGGGGATACTTTATAGATAAAAATCACGTTGATGAAAAAATTATAGATAATCACTTTTATAGTTTTTCCAACGTTCAAGCAGTGAGGCACTTACTAAGGGTGTCATGCAGTCTTGATTCAATGCTTGTGGGAGAACCACAGATCCTTGGACAGGTAAAAGAATCATACAAATACTCCATAGAGAATGAAGCAACTGGCATCATACTGAACAGACTTTTTCAATATGCTTTCTCTGTGGCTAAAAAAGTTCGCTCCAGCACCAACATCGGCTCCCTGGCAGTATCGGTGGGGTATCTTATAATCAAACTATCCAAAAGCATATTTGATGATCTTTCCAACAGGAACGCGTTGCTTGTCGGGACTGGGGAGATGGCGGAGATAGCTGCGAGAAATCTGATTGACTCTGGTATAAAAAATTTGTATATAGCTGGTAGGAGCTATGAGAATTCCGAAGCACTTTCACAAAAACTCCATGGCACCACAATAAAGCTGGAAGAGATATATTACAAACTCACGGACGTTGACATAGTTATTACCGCAACCGGTTCCAATGATTTCATATTCAAACCCGACCGTGTTCTGCAAGCGGTCAGAATTAGGAGAAACGAGTTGATGTTCTTTGTTGATATTGCCGTTCCCAGAGACGTGGATCCTAGAGTGAACGACATACCGAGCGTTTATCTTTACGATATTGACGATCTTCAGAATGTACTGGATCAGAACATTCACAAGAGAAAAGAGCGTGCGAAAGACGCAGAAAGGATTGTTGAGGGGCATTCAGCAAAATTTATAAACTGGGTTAGTGGGTTAAAGTCCTTTCCGACAATAAGAAAATTGAAGAACAGGATGGATGAAATCAAGCAGACCGAGCTTGAATGGGCATACGGTAAGCTGGGAACTATTGATCAGAAGCAGAAAGACATTATTAGCAATCTGGTTGAGAGAATCATAGATAAAGTAATGCACGGTCCCGTTTCAGGACTTAAAAAAGAGGCTTCCACCCCGATCGGAATGCTCTATTCCGACACTATTCAAAAGCTGTATAATCTGGAAGAAGAGTCGCAAGACTTGGAAGTTTCACAAGACGACAATGTTAAGAGTTGGAACTAGGGGAAGTAGACTTGCCCTGAAGCAAGCTGAAATCGTCAGGCTAAAATTTCTGGAAGTTTCCCCTCATATTGATGTCCGAGTGTCTGTTATAAAAACAAGTGGGGATAAGTTGTTAAGCTCACCACTTGCCGAGATTGGTGGTAAAGGAGTTTTCGTAAAAGAGATTGAAGAGTCGCTTTTGAATAATGAAATTGATATTGCCGTTCATAGCTTGAAAGACGTTCCTTCGGTGCTTCCAGATGGGTTAATTATTGGGGCAGTTTTTGAAAGGCAATATCCTGAAGATGCAGTTGTTTCTAAAAAGAACTGTAGTCTAGAGGATCTTATTCACGGTTCCAGAGTGGGAACCGGAAGCATGAGGAGAGAGGTACAGATATTGCACTATTATCCTCAACTTGAAATTGTTCCAATCAGGGGAAACGTGGATACAAGAATTAAAAAGCTGGAAACTGAAAACCTTGACGCCGTGGTGCTTGCCAGTGCTGGGTTGCATAGAATGGGTTTTGAAAGCAAAATTTGTCAGGTTCTGGATCCTCACAATTTTGTTCCCGCACCCGGTCAAGGCATTATTGCTATTGAGTCCAGAAAAAATGATGATCCTACAAACGCTTTATTAAAAGAGATAAACCATCTGAAGACACTGTCCGAGTCTTTACTTGAAAGGTCTTTCCTGAAACGCTTGGAAGGTAGTTGTAATATTCCTGCCGGATGCTACGCTAGAATTTCAGGAGATAGTATAAGTGCAGTAGGTTTTATATCAGAGAGATCAGGAAAGAAATTCATAAGAAAGGAAATAAAAGGGGATAAGCAAAATGCAGAATATCTGGGCACAAAACTGGCAGACCAAATAATTGCAAATGCAGGGGTTTGAATCGTTTTTTTGTCTTGAAAACACAATTCAACCGGAGCACTTATATCTTTAGCAGACTGCGAGGGATTTTTAGGAGGTAAAGAAACAGCAAAGATCATTTTAAAAATAGCAAAGGAGTACAAGCGTATTTTTTTTTCTGTTCTTTTGCCTGTGATAAGAAGTTTCCAACAAGTTGGATTTTTGGCGGCGAGTGTCAGATCGTCTCAGTTCTTCCTAATCAAGTGCACCGCCACCCCCACAACTCCCCTTCTCTGGAGGGGAATGTACTGCTCGGACAATTGATCTTACTTTCCCAATGCTATTCCTGCATAAAGTCTATCCCCTGACTTGACCAGGGAGAGACTCAGAAAAAGGCTACCTATAAGTGGATGGTAACAAACCAGAGGGAGATACAAATAGTCTTACTTTCCGTTTTAGGACAAATAGGAACAGATAGTTTGATGGTATAAGCTGGATAACTAAGGTATTTGACTTAAATAACCGAAAAATATAAAATGCGTATTGTAATTAAAATTGACTGTAAAACATCAACTATAGATCGTATAATATATTTGACCATTATAAAATAAGAAAAAAATTTAGAAGAGAGCAATTGGATGTATCATTATTCAAATTTGGATTACTGAGAGAGTTTAAAACCCATCCACATTACTGGATACTTTCAATAAGAAAAACACTGGAAATGAGTGGAAGATAACTCGCCAAGATATTTAGTGATGTTTTCAAGCAAAACGTGTTTGTATTTGAACAGGTGAATTAAAGCAAAGGTGACATAGTGAAGATAAGGCTGATAAGAAGTGCCACGATGAAAATAGAGTATGGTGGAAAGATCATTTTGACCGATCCGATGTTAGCTGGGAAATATGCCTATAGGACGTTTATAGGAAGATCGCCTAATCCACTTGAGGATTTACCAGTATCAGTTGATGAAGTATTGTCCAACGTAGAACTTTGCATTCTTTCACATCTTCATATAGATCATTTTGATCCGAAGGCACAGGAGTTGTTACCGAAGGATCTGCTGATACTTTGTCAACCAGAAGATGAGAAGGAAATTGAATCCGCCGGTTTTACAAACGTTCAAGTGATTGAGAGTTCGGCTATGTGGGAAGGCATTGAAATAATTAGGACCCCCGGTCAGCACGGTGTGGGGATTTGGGCACACACGATGGGAGCCGTTTCAGGTTTTGTTTTTAAAGCCGATAACGAGCCCACGGTTTACTGGACAGGTGATACTATCTGGTATGATGGTGTGAAGGACTCCATCCAAGAGCATAAGCCGGATGTCATTATTACTCATTCAAGCGGTGCCAGATTGGGAAATTCGGAGCCGATAATTATGGACGGGTCTCAAACCGTGAGTGCATGTAAATTTGCACCTGACGCGAAGGTTGTCGCGGTTCACATGGAAAGCCTTGATCATTATAAAATAACAAGAGAGAGTTTGAGGAAACTTGCCGAAAGAGAAGGGGTAAGTTCCGAAAGACTTTTGATCCCAAAAGACGGTGAAGAAATAGTTTTTTGACCCGCCTTTATTTTATATCAGTTTTCCCTTTTTTATTGTATTTATTCAAAAACCGCTCTACGCGTCCTTCTTTTTCAAAAGCCTTCTCTCTTCCAGTGTAAAAGGGATGTGAACCGCTTGAGATCTCAATCGTTATAAGAGGATATTCCTCTCCATCTTCCCATTTGATCTTCTCTTCGGAAGTTTTAGTTGATCTTGTCAAAACCGAAAAATCAGAAGCTGCGTCTTTGAAAACAACATAGTTATATTCAGGGTGTATATCCTTTTTCATTTTTTTTCACCTTATAAGCCCATAAGTTAGAAATTCTATCAAAAACCATTTTGTTGTAAAGGAAAGAATTAAGCCGGATGCTCGTATAGCATCATATCTCTCTCAGCAACTCTGCCGCTCTTGGTGCGAAGTAGGTTAGTATCATATCGGCGCCGGCACGCTTTATACTCATCAGACTTTCTAAAATAACCATGTCTTCATCTATCCATCCTGAAACTGAAGCTGCCTTAATCATCAGGTATTCACCGCTTACCTGATATGAAGCAATGGGAAGTTCGGTATTTTCCTTGAACAGGGATACAAGGTCAAGATAGTATCCAGCAGGTTTAACCATGACTATGTCAGCACCTTCTTCTTCATCAAGCATAAGTTCTCTTAGTGCTTCGCGGGAATTGGCAGGATCCATCTGATAGGTTTTTTTGTCACTCGATCTGGGAGCAGAATTCAGTGCACCTCGAAATGGTCCGTAAAATGCCGAGGCGTATTTTGCAGTGTAAGACATAATTGAAACGTTTGTAAAACCTTCTTCATCAAGTGTTTCCCTTATTGTTCCTATACGCCCATCCATCATGTCACTGGGCGAGATAATATCCACTCCGGAACGTGCATGTGAGAGTGCCTGCTTGCATAATATCTCAACTGTGTAGTCGTTAAGTATTTCTCCTCTTTGGGATAATATCCCATCGTGTCCTTCACTGTTATAGGGGTCTAAGGCAACGTCAGTTATAACTGTAGCCTCTGGAAATTGTTTCTTGATTAATCTGACGACTCTTTGAACAATCCCTTTGTGGTCATATGACTCTTCACATAGAGGGGATTTTAACGGATCATCAATTGCGGGAAAGAGCACAAAAGCTGAAATCCCAAGCTCAAGAGACCTGTTTACTTCGTTCAATAATCCTTTCATGCCAAACCTTTTGCATCCGGGCATTGAACTTATATCTTCATTAATATCTTTATCGTGTATGAATACAGGATAAATAAAGTCTCCCGGCGTAAGATAGGATTCTCGTATCAGTTTTCTAATACTCTCGGATTTCCTGTTCCTTCTTGGTCTGGAGGAAAGTTCCAAACTTGCTACGTCTTGATTGGGAACATTGTGGGATGGCTTTCTTTTCATTTTTTCTCCAGTGCTATAATACTACTTGATATAGATCATAACTAATAATTGTAAGGAGGTTGGATCTTATGAAAATTAAACAAATTAAAGTTCTTTTTGTTTCTATTATTGTAGTTGCATTAACGTTTGTAATCGGTTGTGGGAATAAACCGAGAGTGATTATTAGTAAGGCAGAGAGGTCGCCTGAAATTACGGGAAACCCTAAGGTAAGGATCGTAAATATCATTAGGAAAGGCAACGGAATCAGTGTGGAATTAGGTGTGGACAATTTTGTTTTAGGCAGCCAGACGCAGACACCAAGAGCGGCGAAAATAGCAAATTCTCCTAAGGGACAGCACGTTCACTTAATTCTTGATAATAAACCTTATGCTGCAGTTTACAAACAGGGGAAGGGTAATCTAGTGCATATAGAAAAAGTGGCAATGGGACAGCACACTCTGTTTGCATTTCCGAGCCGCTCCTACCATGAAAGCGTCAAGACGCCGGGTGCAAGCAGTATGGTGAATTTTGAGCTAACTGATAATAAGTTAGAATTTCTGACCGTAAAAATGGGAATGCCGTCAATCATATACAGTCGTCCCAAAGGGACTTATAAAGGTGACGCTGCAAAAAAAATCATGCTTGATTTTTATTTAAACAATTTAGAGTTAAGTGCTGATGGAAATACGGCAAGGTATAAGATACACAAAGAAAGTGAAACCCGTGAACATATTTTTGACCTTAATGAATGGACTCCAGTGTTTGTATCTGGTCTTAGCGACGGCAAATACTTTATTACGCTGGAGTTGTTGGATAAGGATGGTAACTTGGTTCAGGGAAAATGGAACAACACTACCCGTGAAATAGTAGTTTCTAAATGAGCAAACAAGTCATGGTATTAAGGAAAAGACCTCATCAGCAATATAGTTGGGTTTGATAGTGCTTTGTTTCAGATTTTTTTTGCCGGTCACCCCGCTCAAAGTGAGAACGGTATAAATGCCGAAATTGATACCACCGAGAATATCCGTTTCAAGGCTATCACCAATTATAACTGTCCTGTTCTTTTTTACGCCCGTCAGTTTCAGGCATAGCTGGAAAATGTATTTTTCAGGTTTTCCAGTTGTGATGGCTTTTTTTCCCGATGCAATCTCTATTGAAGAAAGAAGTGCCCCAGTTCCAGGTGAAAATCCATATTTTGATGGATAATACGGATCTCTATTTGAAGCGATCAGTTTTGCACCGTTCCTGATAAATCGTGAAGCAATATCTACTTCACTGCAGTTGAAGTTTTTGTGTCCACCCATGATCACGTAGTCTGGTCTGAAGCTATCTTTGGGGTTGACAATATTGATGCCCGTTTTGCTGATAGAGTTTTTGAACTGTTTGCTACCAATCACGTAAGCTGATTTACCGGTTATTCCTCTAATTTTGTTTTTAAGGTAGTAACAAAGGCTTCCAGTGGATGTTATAATCTGTTCAGTTTTTGCTTTTATGCCGATCTTTTTGAGTTTTTTTACATGTTCCGTTACCGATCTGGAAGGGTTATTAGTCAGAAAAATAATTTTTTTACCCTGGTTGTATAAATAGTTAATAAATTCAGCAGATCCGGATATCAGTTCATCATCCACGTATATTACCCCATCCATATCAAGTAGGAACAGGTCAAAATTTTCAAGAACATTCATAGGTAAGAGTTAATAGTGCGTTGATATGAAGGAAGTATAAAGAACAGGGTGTTTATTCACCCCATATATGCTGCTTTAACTGTTCTTGCAGATCAGCGTTGTTTGAAGAGGTGTCGATTTTTACAATCTTCATTTCGTCGTCCTGCGTAAGATGTATCCCCATGAATTCCAATACGTCAGTAGAGGCTTTTCTATATCCCTCGTAAAATTCTTCCACCTCTCCCGAGGCGCGGACGGTATTGATGTCAAGGAAAAGAGTAATTGCTGCAAGTTCGTTGGAGATAGCTGGATCAATTTCAAGCATGTAATCCTCAAGTGGCCCCCTGAGTATATAGTTTTTCCATCTTTCAACTATTTTTTCAAATTCATCAACTCTCATCTTTATCTCGTTTAACTGCCGCCTGATTATTGTTCAACAACTTGCTGGCGACTATAATGTTATCTCTTCCCGCTTTTTCTGCAATTTTAACTGCTTCACTGAGTCCGGTGTCGCTTTTTAATGTAGATAGCTTTAAAAGCATTGGCAGGTTCACGCCTGATATTACTTCGGTGTTTTCTTCGTTCAGGAAAGTCAGGCTAACATTAGATGGTGTTCCTCCGAACATATCCGTAACAAGCAAAACTCCATCACCTCCGTCCACTGACTTGATTGAATCCTCAATTATTTTTTTGAAACTGCCATATTCTTTGGATGGACCCAACGATACACCTGCAAGTTTGACCGAAGGCTCTTCGGATAATACAAATTTCACCGCCGATATTAGTTCATTGGATAGGTTACCATGGGTAACGACTACTATTCCGATCAATTTTGCATCCTCATTTATAAATATCTCTATGTTTTACCAAAAGCTCAGATTCATTGAGACCTTTTGCCAACTCATTCGCAACTGCAACGGATCTGTGTTTACCTCCGGTACATCCAATTGCTAGGTTCAGATAAGATTTACCTTCTTTTTTATATCTTGGAATTAAAAAGATAAGCAAATCTGATATTTTTGCAATAAATTCCATTGATTCTACGTTTGATATTACAAACTCCCTGATTTTCGGGTCGTTGCCATCTAACTCCTTCAAAGAATCAACAAAGTAAGGATTGGGTAAAAACCTCGCATCCAAAACTATATCGGCATCTATCGGGTAACCGTGTTTGAAACCAAAAGATATAATATTCAGCAACATCCTGTGCGGATTTTCATTGGTGAATATGTTGTTGATACGATCGCGTAGTTCATGGACGTTATAATCGGAAGTATCTACAATATGGTCGGAGAGGTTTCTGACGTTCTCAAGTACTTTCCTTTCTTTTTCTACATTTTCAAGAATATCACCGTCTTTTGATAGAGGGTGCCTTCTTCTTGTTTCCTTATATCTTTTAATCAAAACCTCATTTTTTGATTCAAGGAACAGCATATTGACTTTTTTAACCCTTTTTTTGATCAGAGCAATAAATTCGGCAAAGTTATTTAACGTCTCGATCTCTTTGATCCTAATGTCAATTACCACTGCTATTTTTGTGAAATTCGTTTCAGATTTTTTACAGAGATCTATGAATTCGGTTATTATAGAAGTGGGAAGATTATCAATGCAAAAATAGCCAATATCTTCCAGAAATTTTATTGCAGTGCTTTTGCCTGATCCTGACAGTCCGCTTAGAATAACTATTTCCATTTTTGTTCAGTTGTTGTTTATTTTAAATCCAGAATATTTTCCGCTGTTCTTAAGAATTTGATTTCTTACGGCTACTTCTACGATAGTGGCAACGTTCCTCCCAGGGCTTACCGGAATAATAATATAGGGTATTTTAACCCCCAGTATTTCGTATGACATCGTTTCAAGACCAAGTCTTTCATATTCGGTATCAGTATTCCACTGATCAAGTTCCACAACCATGTCTATCTCTTTTTTGTCCATAACTGAATTTGCACCAAAGAGATTTTTGATATTAACGACCCCAATTCCTCTTATTTCCATCAGGTATTTAATATTTTCGGGACCAGTTCCGATGAGCCTTGATCTGCGTTCTCGTCTGATCTCAATTACGTCATCGGCAATTAACTTGGAGCCTCCAATTATAAGATCTATCGCACATTCACTTTTACCTATTCCGCTTTTTCCGAGTATTAAGACCCCGAGCTGTTTTACATCCAAAAGCACGCCATGAAAAGTTTTCATTGGCATTTATGATTTGTACGGAATTTTATTGATCTTCGTTTAATACACGGTTTTTCACTATAAGAATATAGAAATACCTTGACCGTGAATCCTTGACTGGTTTTACTGGTCATCTTGTTCTATTATCAGATCATAGATCTCATCTGTCGAATTGGCTTTGAGAATATTTTCACGGAGCGTGGGATTTTTGAAAACCTTTGATATTGCCGAAAGAACTTGTATGTGCAGGCTGGATGAATTTCCCGGGGAAAGTATCAAAATGAAAATGCGAGTTGGTTGTGAATCTAGAGAATCAAAGTCAATTCCATTACAACTTCTTGCCAAAGCGCATATAATGCGGTTTGTGCCTAGTAACTTACCGTGTGGGATTGCAATCCCTTTATCAATTGCAGTGCTGCAAATATCTTCCCTTTCTTTTAAAACCTCTAATATTTTTTCCCGGTTCAGACTAGACCTGCCAGCTACAAACTCTGAAATTTCTTCAAGTGCTTGCTGTTTTGAAGTAGCCTTTAAATCCAGGATTATCAAATCATTGTTTATCAAATCGGTGATTCTCATGTCATGGTCGTATCAGGGAAACGGAGTTGTTTTTATTTTTATACATTATATTGATCTCCCCGTTTTCCTTGCTGTTACGGAATGCAACAAATTTATATGGAGAAACGCTCAGTTGAAGCCTCGCTTCGGATATTGACATTGGTTTTAACGGCAATTTTTCCACAGTGATTTTATGATTAAGTTTTTTATCCTGCTTATCGTGAATTTGCGTTTTTTGATTGCGGAGACTTCTTCGCTTTTCTGAGGTGACTTTATCAAGGTTACGTCTCAACTGTTTGATCACTATATCAACAACCTTGTCAATTGATGCAAAATGATCCTCATCAATAACTGTAGCCGTAGTCTTATAGTTACCGTCAGTTACTATTATTTCTGCGATGTTTCTAAATTTTTCAGTTGCGAGGATCAACTTTATCTCGCTCGGTTCATAGTCAGTTTTCATATATTTTTCAATTCTCGGAAACTTTTTCAATGCGTATTTTCTCAACTGGGTTGACCTGTTCCTGTTATTTAGATGCCTTGTAGTGACGTTAACGTTTACTTTCATATTTTTTGATCCTGCCTTTTTTGTATTCTTCTTGATGAGAATGGTATTTTAAGCATCATTCCACACTTTTCAACAGTTTTCAGTGATAACTTAATCTCTCTCTGCTCTCGAGGGTTCTTTATATGTTATTAAATGATTTATTAAGTTTTACCTGAAAATAATTTGCTCTTGCATAACAAGAAATCTGAACTAAGAATTGTGTGCATCTTTTGTAGGTGATTGATCATTGCTTAGGAATTTGGTTTCATAATTCGTAAGGTCGTCTCCACGGCATTGTATCCCTGACGTGTAATTCATGATCATTGATCTGTTTTTCAAGTGATAACGTTTGAGATATATCGTCAAGACCTTTTAATAGTGTTTCTTTTTTGGAGTCATCGACTTCAAATTTCCACGATCTACCAAAATCATCATATACTTCCTGTTTTTCCAGATCAACAGTCAACTCATAGGATTCAATGAGACGCGTATTTTCAAAGAGATTATTGATGACGTTTTTATCCATTTTCACAGGTAGGATAGAATTTTTAAAGCAGTTGTTGTAGAAAATATCTGCAAAGGAAGGAGCGATGATCGTTTTGAATCCATACTCTTTTAGCGACCACGGTGCGTGCTCCCTTGAACTTCCGCTCCCAAAGTTATTCTTTGTCAAAAGGATTGTGGCACCACTGTATCTTTCGTGGTTTAAAATAAAATCAGGGTTTAGGGTGCCATCTTCATTATAGCGCCAGTCATAAAATAAAAATTCACCAAATCCTGTTCTTTCTATCCTCTTCAGAAATTGCTTTGGAATTATCTGATCTGTGTCTACGTTGGCTCTGTCCAGTGGGACAACTATCCCGGTCTCTTTAATATACGGTTCCATTATTTTTCTCTATAGATCTTTATTAAGTTCCAAGGTTCTGACGTCTACGAAACGTCCTTTTATGGCTGCTGCCGCCGCCATTATAGGGCTTACAAGGTGAGTTCTACCTCCTTTCCCCTGCCTGCCTTCAAAATTTCTATTTGACGTGCTTGCACACCTTTGCCCGGGTAAAAGAATATCAGGGTTCATCCCGAGGCACATGCTACAGCCGGCTTCTCGCCACTCAAATCCGGCATCTCTGAAAGTCTTGTCTAAACCGATTTTTTCAGCCTGTAATTTTACCATCTGTGACCCGGGAACAATCATTGCTCTCACATCTTTTGCCACTTTTTTCCCCTTTACAATTTTAGCGGCAGCTTTCAGATCTTCCAGTCTGGCGTTTGTGCATGATCCGATAAAAACCCTGTCAATTTTTATATCTTCAATAGGGGTATTTGGTTTTAAGTTCATATACTCAAGTGCGTGTATGGTGGATTTTCTTCTTTCTTCATCATCTATATCATCCGGGTCTGGAACTTTTGAGCTAACATCCATTACCATACCGGGATTTGTCCCCCAGCTTACCTGCGGAGCTATTTCTGAAGCATTTAGAGTTATAGATCTATCAAACACCGCATCGTCGTCAGTTTTTAAAGTTTCCCAATAAGCGACTGCCTGATCAAGATCTTTCCCACTTGGTGAGTACTTTCTTCCTTTCACATAATCATATGTTTTTTGATCCGGAGCTATCATTCCTGCCTTTGCACCTGCCTCAATGGACATATTACAAATTGTCATTCTTTCTTCCATTGATAAAGCCTTAATTGTGTTGCCCCTGTATTCAACTACGTGCTGAGTTGCGCCCGCGGTACCTATCTTCCCGATTATGCTTAATATGATGTCTTTCGCACTGACTCCGTATTGGCACTTGCCATCTATTTTTATTTCAAATACTTTTGGTTTGTTCTGCCACAAGCACTGTGTTGAAAGCACGTGCTCAACCTCACTTGTGCCGATACCAAACGCAAGTGAACCAAAAGCTCCGTGTGTTGAAGTATGGCTGTCACCGCAGACTATGGTCATTCCGGGTTTTGTTAATCCCAGTTCGGGACCAATGACATGAACAATTCCCTGAGAGTGGCTATTGACCGTAATTCCGTATAGCTCTATTCTATACTCTTCGCAGTTTTGCTTCAGAGTTTCCATCTGTTGTGCGGATATTTCATCTTCCACAGGCAGGGACCTATCCGTAGTTGGGACATTATGATCCATAGTTGCAAAAGTAAGATCTGCTCTCCTGACTTTTCTGTTGTTGAGTCTTAATCCTTCAAATGCCTGTGGTGAGGTTACTTCATGCACCAGATGCAGATCAACGTATAAAAGGCTCGGTTTCTGATCCTGTTCATAAACTACGTGGGTGTTCCATACTTTATCAAAGAGTGTTTTTCCTTTCATCGTCTTCTTTCATCCCGATTGTTTTATTGTTTTAGACCCTGCATATTTGGCTTCGGATCCAAGCTCTTCCTCAATTCGCAACAGTTGATTATATTTTGCAATCCTGTCGCTTCTGGATGCGGAACCGGTCTTGATCTGCCCTGAATTGGTTGCTACCGCTATATCTGCTATTATCGAGTCTTCAGTCTCTCCGGATCTGTGTGATATGATGTAGCTATAACCCCCGTTCCTCGCGGTTTCAATTGCTTGTAAGGTCTCACTTAGCGTTCCGATCTGGTTGACTTTTATCAATATTGAGTTTGCAACCTGCTTTTTTATTCCCTTTTTTAAGATCTTGGTATTTGTAACAAACAGATCGTCTCCAACCAGTTGCACTTTGTTCCCTATTGTTTTTGTAATGTTTACCCAACCATCCCAATCATCTTCTGCCAACGGGTCTTCAATTGAAACTATCGGGTATTTATTTATCCATTTGACGTATAGGTCTATCAGTTCTTTTGAAGATATTTTTTTGTTTTCCAATTCGTATTTTTCATTACTGTAAAACTCGCTGGATGCTACGTCAAGGGCAATGGATACTTGGTCGGCGGGTTCATAACCGGCTTTTGAAATTGATTCGAGAATCAGTTCAACTGCTTGTTCATTTGACTTCAAGTCGGGGGCAAAGCCACCTTCATCTCCAACGGAGGTTGAGTAGCCATTTTTGCTGAGAAGTTGTTTTAAGTTATGAAATATCTCTACCCCGGCTCTCAAGCCTTCAGAAAACTTTTGAAAGCCGTGAGGCACGATCATAAACTCCTGAAAATCCAGATTGTTGTCGGCGTGTTGTCCCCCGTTAATTATATTCATCAAAGGAACAGGCAGAACGTTTGACACTGGGCTGCCCAAATACCTATAAACAGGTATTCCAAGCGATGCGGAGGCAGCTCTGGCAACTGCAAGAGATACACCGAGTATTGCATTAGCTCCGAGTTTTGATTTTGAAGGCGTGCCGTCTATTTCAATTAACAGATTGTCAATTTGCGTCTGATTGCGAGAGTTTTGCCCCATCAATTCTCTTGCAATAACCTGATTTACGTTATTTACTGCCTTGATAACACCTTTGCCCATAAATCGTTTTTTATTTTTATCTCTTAGCTCTAGTGCTTCACGCGAACCCGTTGAAGCACCTGAGGGAATGGCTGCTCTTCCATGCGAGCCGTCGTCGCATTTCACGTCAACTTCAACTGTGGGGTTTCCCCTTGAGTCAAGTATTTCACGGGCGTGTATATTTGTTATTAGAGGCATTTTTATGCTTATTGTTGTTTATTCAAACTTTATAACTATGAACTTAATACATCTATTTTCAAATTTTTTCTGTGGTAAAATACTCATCCATGTTTAAAAATGATTTGTTAAAAGCCATTTCTTATGCGAATAAGGGAAAATGGGACGATGCGCATAAAACCGTTCAGGATATAGAAAGCGAATATGCTTACTGGATTCATGCGAATCTTCACAGGGAAGAAGGTGATATATCCAATTCCAAGTATTGGTATGCAAAGGCGAACAGGGAATACACTGAGTTAGATTTTGAAAAAGAAAGGGAAAACATAAGAAGGGAGATTGAGGAGAGATTTTGAAAGTGTATTTCAGTAGAGAGGTTTTTGGTTATACTGGTGAAACACAGTTGGTCGGATTATTTACATTTCAAAATATCTGAATTTCAGTAGAGAGGTTTTTGGTTATACTGGTGAAACTTTTTGCAGCTAAGGTAATTGATAAGCCAGAGAAGATTTCAGTAGAGAGGTTTTTGGTTATACTGGTGAAACCCCTCTCTCCCAAGCCCTTATTACAGGAGCTTGGGATGTTTTTGGAAAACAAGTTTTTCGTAAAAGGCACTTTTGCATTAAAAGACAATGATTTTGCGAAAAATGATTTTTGTGCTAAACTTCACTGCAACCAGTATAACTGATTACTTATTCTCTGTAATCATCTAAAAGCATGTTGAACGGACCTCTGCTTAGCACGTCTGCTCTCTTTATTAAGTAGAGACAAAGAGGAACTGCCTTCGGGCGGTTCCTTTGTTCTTTATAGACGGTCATTGCATAAATTGACATATTCACAAGCACAGCATTGAGCGACAGTTGCACTTGTTTCTGGTTTTAGCCCACTTTGCAGAATTTTTCTTATTTGGTTGGCTACGTCCATCACGGACGCGCGTTTTTCCGAGTCAATGTAAATTGTATGTAAAACTTTTCCTTTGCCAACTAAGAATCCAACCGGGCTGGGTTTAGAGAAATATTTTTCCAAAAGCATTGCGTAAGCTACAAGTTGTAATTGGTCACCGCGTCTTTGATTGTTGGCGGAGAGTTTAAATTCTATAGCATGAACTGCCTCATCAGTCTCTATTGCCATATCAACAATGCCGTGAAGTTCAAGCTCATCATCTTTTATCACCAAGTTGTGATGGGTTTCTCCATTTTTCAGATTAAATCTAGATAGATTTCGGCGCCGCCATAATTTTTCTTCACGCTGATGAAAATCTTCGCCTTGTTTTATCCAAGTCGGATATTCAATCTTGAAATCTGTTAATTCAAAGTAATAAACTTTTCTTGGGCAATAACACCACTGGCGAATTAAATTAACAGGAATACTATATGACATAATTTTCTTCCCAATCTCTAAAGTCTTCTTTTTGATGTCCTATAAAATAACTCTGACCTCGTCCGTTGAAGTTTGTATGTGTAATAAATGCCTTGTCTATTTTTTCCAAACTGTTTTTCAAGTAACGTTTAACCGCCTCCAGTTCAGCCAGAGTCAGGTAGCCCCAAAAAACCGATTTTTGCACGGACCTTAGTCCGTATTTGCCTAGTTCTTTGAAGATACGGGTGCGTATTTTGTTATCTTCCACGTCGTAACTAATCAGATATTCCTGCCTTAACGGATAGTTTTTCATATTAACGGATTACCACTTGAACAAGTATGGCTTGTATGTCTTTTCACCGTAAAAGTGACCGCATAAACGATAAATCTGTCTCTGAATAATGTATTCCAACTTATGCTTTTTCCCTCTGTAAAAGTATCTTTTGGCGCATGTTTTTTGGATCTCATCAATAAGTGTTTTTTTCAACTCCATGCCCAGTGTTGTCTTCCCTTCACTTTGAGAGCGTAGTTTTATTACGGCACGGTCAACTACCCATGCGCGATACTCTTCCATTATATCAAGTACAAGTGCCATTTTACCCGGACGGGTCGCGTGCATAATGCCGAGATACGGCTCAAGTCCTGCATTTATAATGGCATTCAGTATATAACTGCTTAATACCGAATACCCGAGATTGAGCATTGAATTGTTAATTTCTTGGCTTCCTCTGCCTTCACGTTTTTTAAATGAGGATGAAAATAATTGTGCCTGACGTAAACTTTGAAAATAAATGTTTGCACTTATCCCCTCAAAGCCCAGCAACGTTTCAATATCCCTTGCATGCCCCGCTTCAAAGATGTTTTTCAATAACTCATCCGCTGCAAGTTGTATTGACGGGTGCTGATGATATTTGCCAAGGTAATTTAATACGGCGCGTTGATTTTTGATTTTAGCGGAGACAATTTTCCTCGCAAGTGGTAGGGTATCGTTCTGACAAAAACCCATTTGTGCCATTCTGACGGCCACAACGCCGTGTTGTGATTGTCCAACGATTGTAGAGTGCTGAACACCGCGAAAATCAAGAAAGAATAACTTGATGCCCCGTGCGCTCAAGGATTCTACTAAGTCACTGGAAAAACTGACTCCTCGTTTGGCTATGGAAATGGTACATAGGCGGTTAAGCGGGAAATAGCGAGTTTCGCCATTCTGTTTTACTGCCAGACGATGGCTGTCAAGACCCAAAAATGAGCCATAGTCACTAATAACCAGATGCTTCACTATGTGGTTTTTACCTTAAGCGGAAATCTGCCGGGATTCTTGATAATTTCTTTTGTTAGATCAATATCAATAGCCAGCCAGTGATAGTGATTCTGGGATAATTGCTCCACGTTCAGTATTGCTTCGACGGTTTGACCCTTGAACCAAAGGAAGTATTCATAAGACATGAAAAACTCTTCGTCTTGCGCAAACAGCCATATTCCATGCGTGGATATATGCGTAATTTCAACTGCCGAAGTTTTATTGCCAAGCGTTGCTAAACTCATGGTAATTGTCCTCTATTCTATCTTTTGGTGTGAGTCAGGTAATAGCAAATTTTAACGTTCCTTTTACTACTATGCTATTGTTGTCCAGTCCAAGAAGTGAACCATAGTCATCTACGACAAGATGTCTCACTCCAGCTGATCAACTAACTTTGCAGTTTTGAATGCCTTTTTCATTTCTTTTTTATAAGATGCCCCTTTGTAGCAAATTATAGCCCCTCGCTTCTTTTGTTTTATTTGATCTTCAAAAAACTCATCACGAATCTTTTGAGGAGATTTTTCAGATTGTTCTGCTGTATTTTTTGTTGCTTTCTTTGCTGGCTTTTTTCTAAAACCATGTTGGCATATCGGGTCTTCCATAAACTCGGCATCTTTTATTTCTTTGCCGTCTTTTGCCAATTTTATTGCTATACTTGGAGCAGTAGAGTTATCTATTTGATACCAGAGCTGATCGATTTGAACTGGTAGCGTGAATTTATCTTTATCAACCATATACCACTTTTTGGGGTCTATGGCTTCCCCAACTTCATATTTTTCATTTGACTTTAACTTAACAAAATTGTTTGATTTTGCCCATGTTGCCAGTTTAACCCCTAGTGAACCGTCTTTTTTTCTTATAGGCACATTCGGTTTATTATCTGGTTTTCTGGAGTCCGAATCATTCATAACTTGATAGATATAATCTCCAGACCACGACTTCCTTCGCATCATAAGTTTTCCCTCATTGGTTAAAACTGGTAGAGAAAAGACCTTCCTCACTTTTTGATGGTCACCGTTTGTATGTGACTTGAAATACCAATGCAGAAACTCCTCAAATGTCCATTCTAGTTTTTCTTTTTCTTTCCATTTCTCATTGCAGTTTTCCCACTGTTCTTTCACAGGCAAATGTATATCTTTATTATAGACTTTCCAAGTGAAGTTTTTCTTTAGCCCTTTGTTTAAGTCGTCAGGCTTAGAAATTGCAAATTTCTCTGTTTTATAACTTAAAATCTTATAGACAAATGAGTCACTTTCAAATTGCTTTCCAGTTTTTGTATTGTAATTTTTTGTCCAGTATTCGTGTAGCTTCAATTTATTCACTGTCAGATAACAATAAGAACTTTTTTGCAATTGCTTGGCAAAACATTCAATTTTTTTCATTGCAGAAAACAAGTCATTCCAACTGTCGTATTGGTTGCTTAAAAGGGTTGTATCTTCATTGCACAAAGGGAGCAAATTAACAATATTTTTCAATAGCTTTCTATCTTTCGCTTTGGTGCCTGTTTCTACTGCGGCACTGTTCTCCAAGCTAAAACCGATCTTGATGCATATAGAATCATCTTTCTGTTTCATCAAAACAGGGAGATAATGATCAGCATAAAAAGTATCGCGTGTAAAAGAACGGTGAGATGAAAAGTTTTCATTAGGTTTCCTTCTATCTAGATTTCTTATGTTACACTCGTCATCATGAACTTGAATGCATTCCCATAAACCATTAATCTCGCCTGTTTCCTTATCGTAGGGTTCCTTTCTAACAAAATCATCTAATTTAAGTTTTAGTCCACCGTCTTTACGGTGTGCATCTGCAGTAATTACAAATGCCAACATTGCATCAATTAAATGCGAGTAGGCTTTTTGTTTTTTATCTTTACTTTTAGCGTATTCAGCCATTTTTGGGTAACATTCTTCATACAGTTTCCGTAGATCATGAATTCCATCTCCGCGAGAATTGCACTGTGCTTCAACACCAAAATAGTCAAAAGATAGAAGGCTTTCTTTGCCGATACGTTTGGCTTTTTTATAAAGCTTATTTGCTAACGTTTCTGCAAAATATCGCTGAGTGCCGTTCACTAACGACCTGTTCTTGTTGTTTATTGCGTTGATGACTTTTTCTCTCAGTGGATGCCCTACAAGAAACAAAGCATGGCGGAAGGCTGTTTGTTGTTCTGGTTCAAGGTTGATGAAACTACGATATTTGCCAAACTTGAAGTCTTCACCGGAACCATCTCCAATTTTCTCAATGATCCATTCCTCGATCTCCTTATCATCATTCGTACCGAATTGTTCTTCCTTGTATTTAGGTTTTAATTGCTCTAGTGAAAATTCATAATTTTGCTTGATCTCTTTATTTCCTTTACCACTTGCCCAGATAAGGTTTGCTTCGTCATTCAAAGTTCCCCATTGTGAAGAACGAGGAATAATATGATCCTTATCACCCTCTGAAAGTGGATCACCTGTGTAAGGACATATCTTTTTACTATCTTCTTTTATTCTGTCGTTTTTATCTTTTAGTAAATCAGAATTCTGATGTTTTTCATCTCTATTAGTTTTTAATATTTTAAGGCTTGGTTCATACTCAAATCTATTGGACTCAGTAATAATTGGAACACAAACTTTATTACCGTCTGTAAGTTCTTTTTCAATCCTTTCCCATTTATCATCAGCAATAGCGCCGCCGACAATCCGCGCCACACGCATAACAGCACCATCAATAACGCGAGTGGAAATTGCGGGCAAACGTTGGGATTTTACTGTTGTGTCTTTCCCGTTCGCCGTGGAAATTATCTGCATGCGGAAAGCATTATCAGCACCACACACAGCACAAGTGCTGGCATTGCCGCTACGTTCCTTAAAGGTGATATTGTTGATCTGTGCGAGTAAATAAACGCCCGTTGCTGGGTTTTTCTCCAGATCCTTTTCCCATTCTTGTTGTGCTAAATCATCACACAGAGATTTCGTAAGAATTAGGCATAAGTCTTTTGCCCTACTGCAAAAACTATGGAGCTTATACGCATCATTCACTGTAGAGTTTTTAAGAATCTTCTTGATGCTTTTATCAGGCCGAGATTCACTCTGTTTTCTGTGATAAATAAGCCCAAATACAGTTTGAATATCCAATTTGAGTCGTCCCCGGCGTTCTTTCTGCTCTCTGGAAGTTCGGTCACAATTTGCTTTTAATTTATCAATTCTGCTCAGCCAGTTGAACAATCTTTCGTCTATGGTTCCTCTATTTTGTTTTTCGGCAATGTTCTTCAATTTATGAGATGAAACCTGCAACAATCCTGCCAAATCCTCTAACATCTGGTAACGCTTTTGTCGGGGTTTATGATTACAATAAGTCAGCATGTGATCCTTATCATCAAAGCGACCGGTATTTTCATAGCCGCGCCCTTTAACAAAACGATACTCGGGATGAATGTAAATCCTGCCGTTTCTGGCGCGTTGACGCTGCTTGAAGTATTTGCAGATTAAATGTAGAAAAGTGCCATTGGGGAAGAGATCATTTCTGTCATAATCTGGCTTGCCTTTCAGTTCATTCGGCAGGTTACTTTTTTTAAGCGACTTTTCCAATTCTTGTTTCGTTTTTTTTACGTTCCTAACAGCATCTTCATCTGTTTTATTGGCATCCTGCTTAATTTTTTTGGCATGGCTATATATTTCATTGAGCTTTAGTGGGTCTTCGTCTTTAACCCTGTCAAAAATGAATTGCAAAATACGGGTATTCAATTCAGCCATACTCCTGCGTCCGGAGTCCGTAAGCAAGTTACCTTTGTGGTCATCGCTAAAATAGTTTTTTCTTTTACCGCTTTTCAGTTTTTTGAGTTTTTCCCCATAATCACCAAGATAATCTTTAACGGGTTGCAGTTTTTTCAGTTCACTAAGCCAAGTTTGCCAGTTTGGATATTTTTTATTTAGAAAGCTGACATTCAAAATAAAACTTTGGCATTTGGGTGGACGGCGATTGTTATTATTCTGATAAGGTGGGATGGTCCAGTTGGGATTGGTTTTCAGCCAAAAATCAACAATCCCTCTGGTTTTTTCTTTTCCCCATTTTTTTCGTAATTTTTTGTAATTGTAATTTCCTCTTTCTGCTTTGTCTTTGTCTTTTTGTGAATTGACACGCCACTCGCTCAGTATCCACCTTTCAAAAAACCTGTTAATCCGTTTTTCGTCCCATTGATCACCCTCTTCGTTTGTTCCGTTTATTTTGTGCATCTTATGGTTGAAGTATTTGCGGAGTGGTTTTAGTTCTAAATTGCTGATATGTCCTATAAGGTTAGACAAATTTTCAATATTCAATCCCTGAAAACCCCCCGATTGTAATTGTTCGCAAAATTTTTTCAGATAGCTATGTGTATGATTCTTCCTTTCAAGAACGGTTTTGACTTCTTCAAAATACTTGCTGCGATGGCGTCCACCCGACTCAAGTTCGCTATAAATTTTGTGAATGGTAAAAGCAAGATGGTGCAGGTGGGTTTGTATGTTTGGACTCTCAGATTCAGAGTCATAAAATTTAGCATCTTCCATATCAAAGTCTTCGGCATTGAAATTCCAATCTGACTCTTTCAGTTCGTTCTTTTCTTTCAAATCCGGTAAGCTTCCTATAATTTTCTTTGCTGTTTCAGGTTTTTTCTCATTCAAGTATTTGACCATATCAAATTTGGTTTCCGAAAGATTATTGGGTAAACCATGAATTCCGCTTTCTATCCAATTCTTCAATACCCATCTGGGCAATTGCGACAAGTTAACTTTTTTCTCTTCAGGAATATTCTCACCTTTTTCGCGTGTTGAACAATATTTACGCAATTTTTCTGTTTTAGAAATGTAACAAAGCCTTTTACGGATTCTTTGGGGTTCCTGATTGAGGGATTTAAACAAAGGTTTGATTTTGTCTTTCCCTTCATTTGACCACTCAGTCAAAGCATTGGCAAAATCGTAGTCGTTTTCGCTTTCTGCTATCTCTTGCTTCAATTCTTGCTTCAATTTATCGGGCAGTTTACCAAAGGCCTCCCGAGGAAACTTGCTCAATATGTCAGTACTATATTGTTCCGTTAAAAAGTTGAACCCGCGGCGATTGAGTAAAAAACTGATGGTTTGTTGGATGTCTTTGTCCCAAGGCAGTTTGAAATGCTTATACCAAACCAACTTAAACAGCCGCTTTGCCATCTGTCTGCGGTCATACCCACGTTTCTGATGTCGCTTGTCCGTGCGATTAACCATCAGGTAGGTGTAACTATTGTTATCCAGTTGATAGACTTTGCCTGTCTTTATTTCCGGCCTCTTGAAAACGTCCAACTCACTCCCCGCAGGATAATGAGCAAAATACACGCCGGTGTTTTTGGCGCCGAGGTCAATAGCGATTGGGCTGATGAATTTCTTGTTCATAAAAAATCTCTTTTCACTTTTGTAAAAACATAAGGGACTAAGACATCGCCTGTACAGTCCGGTTAATTTATATGGGATAAGAATTTAATTCAAGATTGCAAACAATCTTGATCCGACCATTAAAACTTTCCTCAAATTCCATAATATAACAATCTAAAGAGACGTCCAGATGGTGAGTTGAACGGTGGTCTGTAGGTGTAAATCTGGGGTTATAATCAAGATTTCATCCAAACCGTGTCATTAAAAAATAAAGAGAGAGGGTCACACGTTAATATAATTTTACTTACTGAATTCGGGTATCACTTCCCTTGCAAACAGTTCAAGAGTTTCCTTATTCATAACGTCTGAAAAAAAGATCGTGTATTTTGTTATGCCTTTTTCCAGATTGGCTTTTATTTTTTCAATACATTGATCTGGTGTTCCAACTATGCCCAGTTTTTCCACGTCCCCAAAAAAATTGTATCTGCGTTGAGCTTTTTCAAGTTTTTCTGCAAGTTCATCTTCTTTGTTGACCAGCACACATACGGTTTGTTGCGATAAACGTATTTCACTGATATCTCTCTTTACATTTTCACAGTGCCGCCTTAATGCGAGATATTTTCTATCAAATTCAAGTGCGTGAGTAGCGGGGCAGTTCCATTCGTCTGCAACTTCGGCAACAACTTTTAACAGATTATTTTCCCCAGCTCCCCCAACTATAATGGGAACGTGGGGTTTTTGAACGGGTTTGGGGTTACACAATGCACCTTTTATTTCGTAGTGTTTTCCTTTATAGCTTGCTTCTTCCTCTGTCCATAACAGTTTTAATATATCAACGGACTCCTTGAGCATCTCTATTCTGGTTTTTGCATCTGGGAAATCGTAACCGTATGCTTTGAACTCTTCTTCAAACCAACCAGCACCGAGGGCAAATTCAACCCTGCCACCTGATATGTTATCAAGAGTTGCCGCCATTTTGGCAAGCAGAGGAGGGTGTCTAAAACTGTTGCATAAAACCATTGTTCCGATCCTGATACGCTCAGTAACTGAAGAAAGAGCAGACATAAGAGTCCAAGGCTCTAGAATGTCAATACCTATTACGCCCTGCCCGAGAACGTGGTCATAAAACCATACGGAGTCATAGCCTGATTTTTCACAAAACTTTGCTACTTCCCGTATATCGGGGAAATCAATCTTCTGCTGTCTAAGCATAACTCCAAATTCAACTTTGCTCATACTAAATTCTTAAAATCATTTTGAAAATCAACCTTTATGATACATTATATTCTTAATAGTATGAAAGGAGATAGTTGATATGAATGGCTTTTTTGATAAATACGTTAGGGTGATCTTAATACTGATGGTTATCGCGATACCTGTTACTTTATCGGCTTCCGATAAAAAAGAAAAAGGATTACAAAAATCAAGCAGCAGAGGAGTAAGTTCAATGAGTCCAGTAGTATTGATCTCAACGGATCTTGGTGATATTAAAATAAAACTGAACAAAGAGAAAGCACCAGTTACGGTGGATAATTTCCTTGCTTATGCTCAAGAGGGTTTTTATGATGGGGTTATATTTCACAGGGTAATCCCAAATTTTATGATACAGACGGGTGGATTTACCGAAGATATGAAACAGAAGCCGAGCAAACAACCGATCAAAAATGAGGCTGATAATGGTCTTTTGAACAAAAAAGGTTCTATTGCCATGGCAAGGACGTCGGATATTAACAGTGCAACGTCACAGTTTTTTATTAATTTGGTTGACAACACTTTTCTTAATCACGGGCAAAGAGATTTCGGTTATGCGGTATTCGGAGAAGTTGTGGAAGGTATGGACGTGGTTGATAAAATTGCGGCAGTGGAAACCGGGAAGTCCGGATATCACGGAGATGTGCCTAAAAAACCTATAGCAATGAAATCGGTTAAGGTCGTTAAAGATAAGTAGCCGTTATTCAAGTTGAACAAATGATATTAAGTGCGTAAAGCTACATACAAGAATTCTGGCGTGAACGTTGATGCTGGCAATAAATTTGTGCAGCTTATAAAACCGTTAGTTGAATCCACACACAACAAAAACTCCTACACAAAGTTGGGAGGGTTTTCAGGGTCATTTTCTTTACCACGCAAGTATAAAGAGCCTCTGCTTGTATCTTCCACCGATGGTGTCGGTACTAAGCTGAAGGTTGCATTTGATACCGGATTGCTTAACACAGTTGGGATAGATCTTGTTGCAATGTCGGTAAACGATATTATTACATCTGGTGCAGAACCGCTTTTTTTTCTTGATTACCTTGCAACTTCCAAATTGATGCCTGATCAACACGTTGAGGTCGTAAAAGGAATTGTGAACGGATGTAAGGAGTCTGGGTGTGTACTTTTAGGAGGTGAAACTGCAGAACTACCTGGTTTTTATAAAAAAAATGAGTTTGATCTTGCAGGATTTGCAGTAGGTATGGTTGAAAAGAGTAGGTTTATTGATGGCAGTAGAGTAAAGCAAGGTGACGTGTTAATAGGTTTAAACTCTTCTGGTCTTCATTCCAATGGCTACTCACTTGCAAGGAACGTGTTGTTCAAAAAAGCCCGACTGAAATTAGATCACAAGCCTCGAGGTTTCAGAAAGCCTCTTTACAAAGAGCTTTTGGTACCGACGGCAATATACGTCAGACCCGTGCTGGACATTGTAAGCAGATACGAGATAAAGTCCATTGCTCATATTACCGGTGGAGGATTACTTGAGAATATTCCGAGGGTGATGCCTAAAACTGCAAAGGCAGTAATTGACCAATCTTTGTGGAAGATACCAAAGATAATGGAGTTTATCAAAGAGTTGGGAAATATTGAGCAAGATGAGATGTTTAGGACGTTCAACTGTGGTATCGGAATGGTGCTTATAGTATCAGATCATGAGAAAACAAAGGTGTTGAAGAGATTAAGCAAATTAAATCAGGACGCTTGCATTATAGGAGAAGTGGTGAAAAATCGTGCAAGGTCTCCACGGATTGATATTTTGGCATGCTGATTACCATAAATAGAAAGATCCTGATAAGCGATATTCAAAAGAGGCTTTAAAGTGAAGTTTTTCCATTCCGTTCCAGCTTTTTGGGAAGGGGTGATAGAGGGATGCTACCTTTATTGCTCGTTTGGCTTCGTTGTCAAGGGAATCGTATCCCGAAGACTGTAAGATCTTCAAATCCTCCAGTTCGCCGTTCTTTGATATTGTGAAGATTACGTTCAGTGTTCCATACTCTCTCCTTATTATTGCTTCTTTTGGATAATGCCATACGCCTTCAATCTGCTTTTTTACTCCAATGAAATACGAATGGTATTTATAGTGAGTTGTGTTCAGATCAACTGTGTCTTCTCTATTTTCAAGATGTCTTGCACCTAATTCCGGTTGTTGGGAAGGGATAGATCCAGGTGTTTTGCGGGCAATTTTCTCTTCGGTCTCGACTGTGTTCTTTTTTGGTATTTCTTCCGTTATTTTAGTTTCATTCCTCAACCACTTCTGTTTTGGAAGGGATGAAAGTACATGTTCCCTTGAAACGTCATTGGGTGTTTTTTCGGGATTTTTTATCTGTTTCTTTTCAGGTTGTTTCTTTTGTGTTGCTTTGGTGGGTCTTTTAGAAAGAGCAGGTTTTGACGGGGTAGTTTTTGATAGTCGGGTAGTTTGGTCAGGAGCAGATTCTTTTTTAGCTTTGTGGTTTTTTTCTGCCAATAGTTTTGAGTCTTTGGGTGGTTCGGTCTCTTCTTCCTCTAACTCTGTTAATTCAAAGAAATCCGTTTTGGATTTATTTGCAATTTTTGGTTGCAAATCTGGGTAATAGAAAGACAAAACAAATACAAACAGCAAGTGAATTAAAACAGATATACAAAAAAAGATAAGAGTATCTTTTCTTAATTTTTCACCGTTTCTATAATGCCCATTCATAACTCTATAGTATAAATGATAAACACCGGTTTTCTATCAGAAGATATTTGCCCGTTCGAGCTTTTGTGGTGATCGGAGTGAAATTGAAGTTTATTATGTCAGTAATTTATAGATCAAGATAGAAGTGATCGTCAAAACGGTAATTATTATGGTTAATGGATTGAAATATTTTTCTATAAAGACCTTTATCTTAGTGCCGAAAAAATAGATAAGTCCAGCTTCCAGAAAAAACCTTGCAGATCTGCCGATTGCAGACGTCACGATGAGATCAAACAGACTTATTTGGAAGACCCCAGCGGCAACTGTAAATACTTTGTAAGGGATCGGTGTAAATGCTGCTGTTAATAAAGCTGCAAAAGCGTTTTCATTATAAATTTCCTTTACGTTTAGGAAAAGTTGTTCACTGAAAACATAGTTAAAGAAAAAACTGTCAACTGTCGGCCATAGAGTTAAGCCGATGAAATAACCCAAAATTGCGCCGAGCACTGAAAAGAACGAGCATATAAATGCAATCTGAAGAGATTTCTTTGGCTTGCTCAGGCAAATGGTGAGGAGGATAGGGTCGGGTGGGATTGGAAAGATAGATGATTCAAAAAAAGAGACTCCGGCAAGCACGTAATGGCTGTGTTTGTGCTCAGCCCAGCGCATTATTTCTTCGTAAAGATGCTTCAACACTACTTCAGTCCATTCATTTTTTCGTTCAATAAATTTAAGTACCCATAATCGGTCATGTCTAGCTTTATGGGTGTTATAGATACGTAGCCTTCAACTACTGAAACAATGTCCGATTCTTCTATTTTCAGGTACCCTAACTCATTACCGCCGATCCAAAAATACTCTCTTCCTCGTGGGTCTGTTTTCCGCACGACCGGCTCCTCATAGAGCCTTTTCCCCTGTTTGGTTATTTTTATTCCCTTGACCTCGTCTACATTCAAGTTCGGGATATTGACGTTCAAAAAAGTTCCATCGGGGAGTCCGTTTGCGATTACGTATTCGGCGATAATTTTTGAATAATATGAAGCGGTGTCAAATTTGAAGTTGTTTCTTGAAGCCAGAGAAAAAGCGATGGAAGGAACCTTCAGCAGGGTGCCTTCCATCGCGGCGCTTACGGTTCCAGAATACGTTATATCTTCTCCAACGTTAGCTGCCTTATTTATACCAGATACTATCAGGTCAGGTTTTTTATCTTTGAGCAGACCGTTGATGGCAAGATTAATACAGTCGGTTGGAGTGCCGTCCACGCTGTAAACATTTTCGGCAATCCTGTCTGCTCTTAGGGGTTTGTGTAAGCTGAGAGAATGACTGGAGGCACTCTGATCCCTATCGGGTGCAACAATAAAAATTTCGGATGCAAGCTCCTTCACTGTTTCTGCAAGAGAGTGCAGTCCTTCGGAATTTATACCATCATCATTGGAGATCAGTATTTTCATGGGAACTATGTTAGATATTATGCTTGCTTGATTTTATTTCCAAAGTCAAAAAGATCGTTAAACCAGTATTTCTATAATTTCCTGGAACGTTCGCTATTTCTCGTCTTGGCTTGAGCAATAGCTTGGTGTTTATTGTAAATTTGTTGTAGGAAAAATTTTTGCTTTCTTTAAAACTTAAACTTTACAATCATATTTTACCAGAGCAATCCTATCACCTAAAAATTTGTAAATTATAGGTCAAGATTAAATCCCCGCCATTTGCCGGTAAGTTTTCGAAATGAGTATCATCTATGATGTTTTGGAGATATAACTGCACAGTTTTTATAGAATGACTTAATCTTCTTGCGTGTATATTTTGATTTTTCCAGTCCCTCACAGATCAAGCCAATTAAATTTTTGTTCATATTTCTCTTGTATTCTATTTTGTTGTTGAAATTTTTCTCTAAATCTTTAACGGTCATAATTTGTGCATGTTTATAAACTACATAACTGTCGTGCTTTATAAAACCGTGGTCTCTCTTGCCCAGGATACAAGTTTTATCATAATGCCCTGTATCGGGGTTAGAAGATATATTGACCACTATAACGCTTTCCTTATTTTCATACATACAAGGATTGTTTGCCAGTATAAACAGATGTTTTAAGTCGGGATCGGTCGTGTTGGGTGTTGATTATATCGGGATGACTGGATTTGAACCAGCGACCGCTCGCCCCCCAGACGAGTGCGCTACCGGACTGCGCCACATCCCGATCGGTAAACGGTAAAAATAAGACTTTATCCAAGTAATTTTTTTAAATGTTTAAGCTCCGTTAAAAGTTCTTCAATAATGTGCTTGTCGTTGTTTTTTTCCTTATTATCATTTGTTACCGATTTTTCTTTCAGTTTTTTTTTGGCACCTGCTATGGTGTAGTTTTGTTCATAGAGCATATTTTTAATCTTAAATATTGTATATATGGTTTCTCTATCATAAAGCCTTTGTGATTTTCTGCGTATTGGTACAATTTCATCAAATTCACTTTCCCAGTATCTCAAAACATAGGGTTTGATCCCCGTGTATTCACTGACTTCGCCGATCCTGAAATATATTTTATCCGGTAAATTTAACTTTATATTGTTTGCTCTGTTCAGCATAAACGCTTCACCTTTATTTGTTATTTACTGGTTTTATTATACTACATTTGCAGATTTGTTTAAGCAGTCTTGGAATAAGTGTTTATTGTCACCTAACGCCTTTATATGATAAACGATGTATTGGGCATGGACCATACTTCCTTATTGCCTCGTAATGCTCTTTTGTTGGATAACCTTTATTTTTAGTGAAGTTGTACTGCGGATATTCATTGTGTAGTTCTTCCATTATGCCATCTCTTGTTACTTTGGCAATAATTGACGCGGCGGCAATAGATCGGCATTTTTTGTCCCCTTTGATAATTGTTTCTTGTTTTACGTCAATGCTTGTGGCCGTGTTACCGTCGATATAAACTATGTCAGGCTTTATCTTTAATCTACGAAGTCCAATTTCCATTGCCTTTATTGTGGCATTTAAAATATTTATCTTGTCAATTTCATCATTTTCAACGATACCGACTGAGTAGTCGCAGTTCTTCTTAATTGCACTGAAAAGTTTTTTTCGCTTTGAACGAGATAATAACTTGGAGTCATCTATACCATCAATTTGTATCGTGGATGAAAGAATAACACATGCTGCTACAACAGGTCCCGCAAGACAGCCTCTGCCTGCTTCATCCACTCCTACTGGTATTTTCCCGCTCTCCCAAAGTGGTTTTTCGTATTCGTATCCAGCGATCGACAATTTATTTCAGGTTATAAGTCCGTAGTTCTTCAGTGCGTATTTGAGCTTGTCAAGATTTGTCTTTGACATTTCACACAGTGGAAGTCTGAACTCCAACTCAATTTTATCCATCAGGGACAGAGCTCTTTTAACTGGAACGGGGTTTGTTTCCAAAAACAGGGCTTCATTAAGTGCCAGAAGATTATAATGGATTTTTCTTGCCCCATTAATATCGCCTGATGTGAACTTATTATAGAGTTCTGCAACTTCTTTTGGTGCTACGTTTGCCGTGACCGTTATAAATCCCTGTCCACCGATCGCGAGGATGGGAAAATTGATAGAGTCATCTCCCGAAAAAAGAGCAAAATCCATTCCACATAAACCGAGTATATTGCTTGCCTGTGCAAGCGAGCCGCTGGCTTCTTTGATGCCGACTATGGTATTACGACAGCTACTGTAAAGCCTATAAACGGTTTCCGGCTGAATGTTCACCCCTGTTCTCCCGGGGACGTTGTAGAGTATGAGGGGGATATCAACTTTGTCCGCTACCGCCTTGAAATGCTGGTAGATGCCTTCCTGTGTTGGCTTGTTGTAGTAGGGTGTTATAAGAAGAGAGGCATCCGCTCCGGCATTTTGGGCAAACTGCGTCAATGTGACTGCTTCTTGGGTGCTGTTTGAACCTGTACCTGCAATCACGGGAATTCTTTTGTTTACAACGTCAACAGTGAACTTTATGATGTTTTGGTGCTCTACATGAGAAAGTGTGGGTGATTCACCAGTAGTGCCGCATGGAACAATTCCGTGAGTTCCATTCTCAATCTGGAACTCAATCAACTTCTCCATTGCAGTTTCATCAAATTTTTTGTCTTTGAACGGTGTAACGATCGCAACGATTGAGCCTTTAAGCATCCGATATTATTTCTCTCCTGTTTTCTCTCCGCAATGACAACAATATACACTATTTTCAGGAATTTTTTTACCACATCCGTTACACAGACGGTTTGCATCCTTGCTTTTGTTCAAGGCATCCTGAAACTCATCTAGGAAAACTTTAGCTTCCACCAATGAGTTAGGAGGAAAAGTTAGGATAGATTTTGAGTTTGAAGATTCAACGGTAAGATCTGGCATGTTGCCGTTTTCTTCATAGATGTGCCTTTCAATGAGATTCAAAGGGGTTTCGTGAAGTGTTTTGAGGTTTGAGCTATTTTTTGCGTGGATCAATCTTTCAGAAGTTACGATTGCGTATGTTCTATAAAATGTATTACTGGTGCGAGCAGTTTTTGTTCTATGAACAATCCTGTGGGTTTTAAGGCTTATTATAAAATTCTCCTTGATGTTCTGGAAGTTCAAATAGAGGTCTTCTCTGATTCGTTCCGGCAGCTTAAATGAGTCATCCCCAGTTGGATCTTTGAAGTGGTCAATGATTTTTTTAAGAAAATTGTTCATATAGAATGTTGTGAAATAAGAAGCTCTGCTATCTGAATGGCGTTCAAGGCGGCACCTTTTCTAAGCTGGTCCCCGGCAACCCAGAGACTGATACCTTTTTCCACCGTGTGATCTTTCCTTATTCTGCCGACCAGACATTCATCTTTACCCGCTGTGTTAATGGGCATTGGATACAAGTTGTTTTTAGGGTCATCTGCAACTCTAATGCCCGGAAAGTTGTTGATTGCCTCTTTTGCAGTTTCTGGGGTTATTTCTTTCTCAGTCTCTATGTTCAGGGAAATACAATGTGACCTGATAACCGGTACACGAACGGTGGTTGCGCTTATCTGTATTTTATTGTCTCCGAGTATTTTTCTTGTTTCATGATGGAGTTTCATTTCCTCTTTTGTGTAACCGTTTTCTTGGAATTTATCTATGAGAGGTATAACGTTGAACGCGATCGGATGGGGAAAAGTGTTATTTTCCATTTTACCCGGTTTATTATCAGCCCATGCCTTTGTCTGATTTTCCAATTCAATTATTCCCTCTGTTCCTGCACCGGATACTGCTTGAAAACTGGTTGCAACGACCCTTTTTATCTTTGCAAGGTTATAAAGGGGTTTCAAAGCCATAACTGCAACCGCTGTGGTGCAGTTGGGATTTGCAATGATTCCTTTTCTCTTATAGTTGGAGATAGCGTTGGGGTTTATCTCAGGAACAATCAAGGGCACGTTGTCGTCCAATCTATATGCCGAGCTGTTGTCTATAACCACGGCACCTGCCTTGACTGCGTGTTTTGCGTATTCCCTTGACCTTGATGCACCGGCCGAAAACAGTACAACATCTAATCCACTAAAACAGTTATGGTTGAGTTCTTGGATAGTTGTACTTTTGCCATTAATGTTCTGTTCTTTGCCGGCGGATCTCCTTGAGGCAACAAGTCGCAACTCTCCAATGGGAAAACCTCGCTCGTTCAATATGTTTATCATTTCCCTTCCGACGGCGCCGGTGGAACCTACAATGGCAACATTATATTTATCTTTCATCTTGCTTGGAGTATTTTCTCTCTATTTCGTCTATTTTCCTTATGTTTTCCTCTTCCTCTCGTTCCGGTGATGAGTTGAACCATGCTTCGATGATCTCTTCGGCAACGGTCGGGGACGTTAATCTCAAGCTCATGGTTAGAACGTTTGCATCATTCCATTTTCTGGCACCTTTGGCAGTTTCTGCATCTGTGCAGAGAGCTGCTCTTATGCCCGGGACTTTGTTTGCTGCAATGGAAACACCTGTTCCTGACCAGCAGAAAAGTATTCCCTGGTCACATTCTTTACCTGAAACTTTTTCCGCAACTTCCCTCGCGACATCAGTCCACTGGATGTTGTCATTTTTCAATGGTCCATGCATTTCCAATTCGATATCCATCTTCATTAACCTGTCAACTACAAAGTCTGTCAGGTGATTTTTTTCATCGCTTCCTATGGCAATTTTCATGATTAGTTTGTTTATGTATTATTCATCAATATTGGGTTGTAGAATTTTAGCTGAGGTTAGAATATATAATATAATAACAATCAAGTGGTTATATTAAAAACATAAATATAGTAAAATAAAGAAAAAAATTAATTAAAGAATAAAGGAGGAACAATTATGAGAATAAAGAATTTTATCACTTTTATATCTTTTTTATTTTTGACATTCTGGCTAAGTTCGTTTGTTCAGGCAGGTGCTCCTCGCCCACAGGTTGATAAAACGCCGCAGGTTCAAGAAAAGCCACCAGTTGAGGAGACGCGTAAAGTTGAAGAAACATCGCAGATAGAGAAAATGCCTCAGTTTGAGAAAACTTTTGAATTACTAATGGTAACTGCTACCAAGCGAGAATCTTCAGTGAAAGATGTGCCTTTCTCCCTGAATGTTCAATCTGAAGAGGACATTCAGCGTCTGAACACTTTCAACTTAGAAGATTTATCCCGCAACGTAGCTGGGCTGTCCATACAGAACTTGGGTCCCGGGCAGAGCGTTGTGAACGTTCGTGGTATTTCGTCTGGGCAGGTAGTACGCGATCAACCCGGAATAAAGGAGCAGGTGGGCATCTATCTGGATGAAACACCGATTTCCCTGTCATTGTTCACACCAGATATCGATCTTTTTGACGTGAATCGTGTGGAAACACTGAGGGGTCCGCAGGGTACCCTATTCGGTTCCGGTTCGATCGGTGGCACGGTTCGTTATATAACAAATCAACCCCAGCTGGGAGAAACCCAGGTCAACGCCGAGTATGATCTGAACAAAACCCAAGATGGTTCTATTGGTGGTCATTTTAAGACGGCTTTCAACATTCCTCTGGGTGATAATGCAGCTATTCGTATAGTTGGTTATGGAACCAAATACGCCGGCTTCATTGACGCTCTACGTAATACAGGTGGAGTGGATGATGACGTTAATGAAGGAAACCGTTACGGTGGTCGTATTGCTTTGAGGATAGAACCAACGGAAAATTTGTCTATTACGCCGCGTGTGGTCTATCAGAATATTGATATAGGAGGTTTCAACCGTGAGGATGTGTTCAACCTTTATGCCGAGTCACTGGGGAAGCGTCAGCAATTTCTGATGTTGGATGAGGAATTTGAAGATGAGACCCTGATTCTTGATACGGTGTTTAAGTTGAGCAGGTTAGCAAATTTCTTTGATATTACATATTCAGTCAGTTACATCAAAAGGGATATTCTGGTGAGTCGTGATGCAAGTGCCTTAACTGGCAGTATTAGTATCTCTCCTTTTGCACTACCAGAAGCAGCGGTGCTTCTGCCTTCCAATCTGCGAGATACAACTGATTTAGGGCAGATTACTAATGAGTTGCGCTTCAGCTCAAATAACGACAGTGCACTGCAATGGTTGGCAGGTTTTTTCTACTCAAATACGGAACGTGATTATTCACAGCGTCTCCCTACGCCGGGTTATGATCAGGCTTACGATGACGGAGCGAGTCGTCCTCCTTTTCCCAACCGTGCAGACGTAGCAAATGGTTTTGATGATACAGACTCTCCGTATGTGTCCGACCTGACTTATGACCTAAGGCAAATAGCTGTTTTTGGAGAGGCAACATACACACTTCTTAATAGGTTCGGTTTAACCGCTGGATTACGTTATTACGACTGGAAAGAAGATAAGACCTTTAAGTCAGGTGGTGTTTTTTCTAATTCTAACGCACAAAATCAGGACGTTGTCGTTGAAGCCGATGGATTTGCTCCCAGATTCATTGTCAGCTATGACGCTACGGATCAAATTACGGTGAACGCACAGGTTTCTCGGGGATTTCGTCTCGGTGGTGTTAATGATCCACTGAACCAACCTGCCTGTGGAGATGATTATGCTACTTACAGAAATTTTGAGGAATTTGAAGATGAGACTCTGTGGAACTATGAGATCGGTTTGAAATCATATTTTGATCGCGTTTCACTGAACGGTTCCGTTTTCTACACAGATATTGAAAATCTGGGTGTAAACGTGGATGCTGGCGGGTGTTCGTCGCGTGTTACCATCAATGTACCGGAAGCTCATACACTGGGTGCAGAACTTGAGTTGTTTGTTCAACCTGTAGATCCTTTGCTGGTTATATTTGCCGGTAGTTATATACAGGCAGAGTTTGATTCCACTATCACGGGACAAAATGGAGAAGTAATTGAAGGCATAAGAGATGGTAATCGAATACCATCTGTTCCCGATTGGCAGTTATCCGCGTCTGCAAGGTATACTCTCCCGGGCATATTAGGCGCTAATGAGAGCTATATTTTCGGATCGTGGCAGTTTATTGGCGATCAGACCACACAGTCTGGCGATCAGGAACCCGGTGCCGGAAGAATTTCGCATGGCTTGGCTTTTGGACACCTGACGGGTAGTGAGGTTACTGATCTTGATCTACTCCTGGATTCCTACAACCTGTTCAACCTGAGTGCGGGAATGGTTTATGACAGAGTGGAGTTCATGCTTTACGTAAACAACATTACGGATGAAAATGTCAAATTATCATATGACCGCGAACGTGGTGGACGTGCCCGTCGTTCCTATCGCGTGGGTCAACCTCGCACCTTCGGACTGGTTGCGCGCACGTCCTTCTGAGTGAGTTATCTTGACACGGCAATCAAAGCTGCTACTGAGTCGGGTGGTATTTTACTTGCCAATCTCGGCAAGGCTGAAAAAGTGAATCTGAAGGCGAAAAACGATCTTGTAACGGAGATTGATTTGTTGTCTGAAAACTTGATAGTTGATCTGATAGTATCCAGTTACCCGACGCATTGCATACTTGCAGAAGAAGGCGGTCAGTCGGACAATAGTTCTGATTACAAGTGGTTGATTGATCCGCTTGACGGGACTATGAACTATGCTCATTCGTACCCTTTTTTCTCCGTGTCCATTGCCATGGAGTATAAAGGCAAGGTTATACTTGGAGTGGTTTATGACCCTATCAAAGATGAAATGTTCAGTGCCGAAGTGGGTAAAGGTGCTTTTCTAAACGGGAACTTGATAAAACCATCTGGTGCCGACAAGTTGGAAAACAGTTTGCTTGCCACGGGATTTTTACATGAAGATGAAAGGCTTGTGGAGATGAATCTGGTGAATTTTTGCAAATTTATCCGAGGTGCGAGAGGTGTGCGAAGGGACGGCTCGGCGGCGCTTGATCTGTGTTACGTTGCATGCGGAAGATACGATGGTTTTTGGGAGCTTGGACTTCACCCATGGGATACTGCGGCAGGTGCTTTCATTATTAAGGAGTCGGGTGGATTTGTTACAAATATCTCCGGCGGCGACTTTACGGATTATAAAGGTGAAATACTTGCATCCAACGGATTGATACACAAACGGATGGTTGAAGTATTATCTTACTGAAATTCTGTATATACCAAGAATTATAAAACCTCCACCAATAATTAGTCCTGCGTCCAGTTTTGTTCCGAGTATTGCCCAATCAAGAACTAAACCGCAAACTGGCACCAGAAGTGAAGAATATGCCGTTACGTTCATATCTGATGTGTTCATGAGGTAAAACCAAAACGAAAAATTTACCGCCGAAGCTATAACCCCGGTAAAAAGGATGGTGTATATTGAAAAATACGTCCATTCAACCTTCAAAAATCCTTCCGTGGATATTGCAAGGATAATTAAAAAGATCACTCCGATTATTTGCTGGTAGCCGTTGAGTAGAATGGGGTTGTTGTTTTTCAAGCGGAGTTTCATCCAGATATTTGCCACTGCCCATGAAATAGCTCCAAGAAGTATAAGTATCTCGCCAAAGATTATATCTCTGTCCTGCTTGATCAACGTGTCCCATCCGAGTATGAAAACAATACCGATAAGTCCGGATAAACATCCGAGCCACTGTTGCCGCCCCAATCTTTCTTTAACAAAAAAATGAAGCAGTAAGCTCGTCCAGATGGGCATTGTGTATAAAACTACGGCGGTTTTACCAGCGGCTACAAATTTCATTCCATAGATTAAAAATCCAAACATTGCCGTGGTTTGAAGCAAGCCAAGCACTATATGGTCAATCTTAAAAAAAAATGAGATATTCAATGATCTTCTTTTGAAGATTATTGGCAAAACAGCAAGTCCACCCACGGTAATTCTCAAAGCTACAAAGGTTAATGGCATCATGTATTGAAGAGCTTGCTTCATTAGCACCCACGAATAGCTCCAGGTTAGGATTACAAACGCCAGTATCAACAATTTAGAAAGGTTCATTTTGCGATCTGAACAGATAGATAGAGTTACTGTGGAATTGACAACCCGCGTTTTAGCAATATATAATTCATACTCTTTGTTTTAATTGTTATTATAGCGAAACAATCCAAGTCCTTGAAATGTGCTGAGGTTTTAATTTCAAAAATATCCGTGAGTAGTCATAAATTAGGAGGTGCGACACTATGAAAATTGTTGTATACGTGAGTCAAACTCTTGACACTGAAGCAAGGGTGTCGGTTTCGTCAGATGGAGACAGTATAAATACAGATGACGTTAAGTGGATACTGAATCCTTATGATGAATTTGCAATTGAAGAAGCAATTCAGACCAGAGAAAAACTCGGAGGAGAGGTGATCGTAGCAACCGCCGGACCAGCAAGAGCAATTGATGCCATTAGGCAAGCTCTTGCAATGGGTGCTGATTCTGGACTTCATATAAAAGACGAGGGTTTTGCTGATACGGACAACCATACGTTGGCAAAAATTGCAGCAAGCGAGATCAAAAAAATTGAAGACGTGGAGTTTGTCTTAACTGGTATGAAAGTTATAGACGATGAATCCGTTCAAGTCCCAGTTCAGTTGGCTGAGGGATTGGGTATTCCTCACGTTTCTCTTGTGAGCAAGGTAGTTGAAGTGAACGAGGGTGAGAAAAAACTGGTTTGCCAGAAAGAAATAGACGGTGGTACCGAAATCGTAGAAGTTTCACTGCCTGCTTTAATTACTTGTCCCGACGCCATGAATGAGCCCAGATATGCTTCGCTGCCGGGCATTATGAAAGCCAAGAAAAAACCGGTCAAAGAGGTTTCTCTGGATGAGGTAAATTTTGACAGTTTAGGTATTTCAAGGGACATGGTGAGTAAAAACGGTTCAAAAGTGAAAACGGTAAAGATTGAGGTGCCTTTAGTATCCAGAAAACTCAAGGTTATAAAAGGCTCTGATGATACTACCGTCAAAGGTGAGGAGATCGCTCAGTCAGTAAGCGAGTTGGTCAAGCTACTCAGAGACGATGCAAAGGTAATATAATTTTATTACAATTCAGGAGGAGGTCTTATAAATGAAAAATGAGACATGGGTAATTGCTGATATGAAAATGGATGGGAGTGTCAGAAAAGTAACTTTTGAAACTATCTCCGAGGCTAAAAGGTCTATACATCCACAAATTGGAGGTGCCGTCTGTGGAGTTTTGATGGGAGACGGCGTGAAAGGAAAAGCTGGAGAGTTGGGGAAATACGGGGCCGATAAGGTTTACATAGTTGACGACCCACATTTAAAGGATTTTAATCCCGATGGCTACGTAAAAGCACTTTTAGAGCTTATAAAAAAGCACCAGCCCCAGATTATTTTGGCAGGCAACACTGCTTTTACAGAAGATTACATTCCAAGGGTTGCCGCAAGAACAGGGTCAGGTCTTGCAATGGAAGCAATAAAAATAGGTTTGACTGACGATAATAGGCTTAAAGTTAGAAGATATACACATTCAAGCAAGGTTCTATCCGACATTGAGTTTCATTCTGGAAACACCATGATGGCAACTATAAGACCTAATACTTACAAGGAAGAGGAATTTAACTCCTCTCCCGAAGTTATTGATGAGCAGGTGGATATAAGTGATGATGATATAAAGATCAAAGTCGTAGAGGTTAGATCAAAGCCGTCTGACAGACCCGAACTTACGGAAGCCGAAAGAGTGGTATCAGGGGGTAGGGGTTTGGGAAGTGAAGAAAACTTTAAATATATTTATGAGCTTGCCGATGTGCTTGAAGCAGCAACGGGTGCAACGAGGGCAGCTGTAGATGCAGGTTATTGTCCTTATGATATGCAGGTAGGGCAGACGGGTAAAGCTGTTTCACCTAATTTATATTTTGCAGTTGCAATTTCAGGTGCAGTTCAGCATTTCTCCGGTATGGGAACGTCAAAGGTAATAGTTTCAATCAATAAAGACCCGGAAACACCAATTTTTCAAAAATCCGATTATGGTATATGCGGCGATCTTTTTGAGGTTCTGCCCGTTTTGACTGCAGAATTGAAAAGTGCATTGTCTGAACAGTAGTTGGTTCTTCTAAATCTAGTTAAATTATATGCAAATTCTAAGTAGAAAGTGTTTTTTTAGGAACTTATATATTTGCCTCATTAGTATAAAGTTAGTAAGGAGGTACTTATGGGAGTTTTTCAGGTTTGTGATGGGGATTTCCGCAAAGATTCAGTTGGTGGAATTAAGAATGGTGAATTAAGTGTGATTGATAAAGATGGTAAGAGTTGTATTTTTGACAAGGTTAAAGAAGTAAAAGAGATAGCAATACAAAACAAAACTCAGTGGGGAAGGAAGGCGGCTTGGGGTGTTGGTGTAGGATTGGTTACCTTCGGTCTTGGAGGTTTAGTTGCTGGTGTGTTAGCTGGTAGAGGTAAAATTATCACCTGTGAAGTATCGTTCTTTGATGACCGTTCGTTTATTGGAGTTACTGATAAGAATGGTTTTGAAGAGTTGTTGCGAATGGTCAAAAATCCTGAAACGGAAAAACTGAACGATAATCCGTTTATGGAAAAATTACTAGAATATAAAAGGGTAAATCAGGAGCGAAAAGATAAAGCTATGAAAGAAACGAAAGAGTGATTGGGAAAATTAGGTATAAAAAAATAGTAAGAATTTATTATAAGTGTATATTCCCCTTTCTATTCTTTCAAGGAACTTACTTAAAATACCAATAAATCTTTAGAGAACTGATTTTGTAATGAATCTGGGTGTTTACATTCATCTGCCCTATTGTTTGACCAAGTGTCCGTATTGCGATTTTAATTCATACGGGGTGGGAAGCAGTTTTCCGGAGGAGACTTATACTTCGGCTATTATATGTGAAATAGATTCCTATTCCGAATATTTGTCCCGGGATTCTGTCTCCACAATATTCTTCGGTGGGGGCACACCATCGTTATTCAGTCCACGGAGTATCGGCAGGATAATTGAAAAAATAGGTGAATATGCTGATTTTGAGAGAGATATTGAAATATCTATTGAAATAAATCCCAGAACGGCAGATGTTGAGAAATTCAAAGGTTTTAGAGAGGTTGGTATAAACCGCGCCAGCGTCGGGATACAATCGTTTTCCAAGAAGAAGCTAAAGTTCCTGGGTCGTTCAAATTCCCCTGAAGAAGGAAAGGAAACTCTGAAAGATATTTCTGACGCCGGCTTTAAGAACTTCAACCTTGATCTGATATACGGTGGTTCGGGTGAAAGTCTTGAAGAACTTGAGCATGATATAAGAATATCCATTGGATTGAACGTAACCCATATATCGGTCTACTGCCTGACGATAGAAGATGGAACAAAATTCGGTAGTATGTATAGAAAAAATCTGCTAAAACTGCCGGGGGATGATGTTCTATCAGAGATGTTTGAACTGGTTGATACCTTGTTGACTTGTAATGGTTTTGAGCACTATGAAATATCAAATTTTTGCAAACCCGGCTATGAATGCAAACATAACTTGAACTACTGGGAATGCGGCAGCTACATCGGATTTGGTGCAGGTGCGCACTCACACGTAAACAAAGAAAATTATCCTCTATGGGGAAAAAGATGGGCTAATTTGAGGGATCCAGTTAAATACATTGAAGTTGTAAGATCAAATAAGACTGCACGTGAATTTACGGAAATACTGACAAGAGAGGAGGCACTGACAGATAGATTGCTGATGGGATTGCGTCTTGAAAAAGGCGTGAATATAAAGCAGATGGAAAAAAGCTACGGCGCCGTGTTTCTTCAAGACAAGCTGAAAAATTCAATTAGGGATGGATTGATTGAAGTAAATCATGAAAATCTAAAGATAACCGACAGTGGGAGGATATTTTCAAATGAGCTTATATGCATTGCCATTGGCTCTTTTGAGTTTCCAAGTTAAAACTCACGGTTTATTTTTATTTTCCGTCCTCCTTTTACCCTTATAAAAAAATCGTTTCCTTCTTGCTCCAAATGCTTCATCAGTTCATAGTAAGCAGGACTTAAGAACCTTCCTTTATACTTGTTATTTTTCACCATTGTATAAAGAACGTTGCCGTTGTTTATCCAAGTGTTTTCTAACTGTATCTCTTCCGTTGTTTCGTCATTGAGTGTTGCGTAGAATCCATCATCTTTTTTATTTACCATTTTAACAACAAAAGGAGTGTCCTCTACTTCCACGTAAACTCTTCCAAATCCGTCGTCCACGAAAAATCTTTCTTCTACGTCAATATCAAGATTCCTGTTGTTTTCCAAATATGTCCACCTGTGAGTGATCTTGATACCGTCCTGAAACCAATTTCCTTTCTTGTCTATGAATATCCTGGCTTTGTTCTTTTTTGCGTTCATAGGTTCAGTTTGATTTTTTTCGCCCTTAGTGCTGGTTTTTCTCCCAGTTAGTGCAAAAATTTATTTTACAGCAATATTAACTATAATATCCGACCAATTTGTAGTCTCGGGCTTGTTCTGTTATGGAAGACATAATATATCTGCTTGCACTAAAGAATATCAAAGGCGTTGGTGATATATATGCAGCAAGATTACTGGAAAGGTTTGAGTCTCCCGGGTCTATTTTTAACTCAGAAGTGAATGAGTTGCTTAAAGTTGATGGGATAAACAAGACGCTCGCAAATTCCATAGTTGGGTATTCTGATTGGGATAAGAACAGGAAAGAAGCAGATATTATACAGAAAAGAGGAGTCAAAGTTGTCGGATGCCATAATCCTTTATATCCAAAAAATTTAAAGAACATTTATAACCATCCCTTATTGCTCTACTACGTTGGCGACATAGATAGAAAAGATGATATTGCCATTGGAGTTGTCGGTTCGCGCAACTGTGATGATTATGGGATAAAGATCACGGAAAACATTGTAACGAAACTATCTCAGCGGGGTATAACAGTGGTCAGCGGCATGGCAAGAGGAATTGACACCGTAGCACACAGATCGGCTCTGAAAGCAGGTGGAAGAACGGCGGCAGTTTTAGGGAGTGGAATTGATGTTTGTTACCCGAGAGAGAACAAGAAATTATTCTCAAAAATATCCGAGTGTGGTTACGTGATGTCTGAATTCCCCTTGGGAACGGAACCGGAAGGGGTGAATTTCCCAAAGCGTAATAGGCTGATAAGCGGGCTTTCCCTTGGAGTTGTTGTTATTCAGGCAAATAGCAACAGTGGTGCATTGATCACGGCAGGCTATGCAATTGAGCAAAACAGAGAGGTGTTTGCAATTCCCGGTAACGTGGATAACAAAAGGAACAGTGGTGCAAATCAGTTAATTAAAAGAGGTGCCAAATTGGTTGAGGATTTGGATGATATAGTTGAAGAGATCACGGAATTCAAGACACTAACAGGTGAAATTGATAAGAAAAAAATAAAAAGATTTGATATTACTAAGGAGGAAAATATCGTGTTTCAACACTTGCTTGAGTCCAAACTGCATGTTGACCAGATAGCTCATAAAACTGAAATTGACACAGTAAAACTTTTCCCCTTGCTTCTTAGTATGGAGTTGAAAGGAATTATCAGATCATTTCCCGGAAGCTATTACCAAGCCGTTAATAGTTAGTAACATAAGATTTATAAGTCTGTGTCAAAGGGAAATTTTGAATAATATTAAGCCAGTAAGACCCAACGCCCTATTATGGATCGGACAACGTCGTATGTAATTCCCTAAATTTTCGCTATTGGTTTTGTTTTATTGTATGTATTATTAAAATTTTTTCAGATGAATATTACCGTTATAGGAACAGGATACGTTGGACTCGTAACAGGAGCTTGTCTGGCTTCAAGTGGAAATAATGTTATATGTGTGGACATAGATGAGAACAAGGTTGAAGGTCTGCTTAGTGGAGTAGTGCCGTTCTATGAGCCCGGGCTTGAAGAAATAGTAAAAACCAACCTGTCAGAGGGTAGGCTCAATTTTACAACCGACGTTCAAACCGCGATAGAGAATTCCTACATAATATTCATTGCCGTTGGAACACCTCAATATAAGAATGGAGCTGCGGACCTCAATTACGTATGGGGGGTTGCTGAAAGTGTTGGTAAATACATCAACGGCTACAAGGTCGTTGTAACCAAGAGCACAGTTCCCGTGGGAACAACGGAAAAAGTGAGAGACATAATCAGATCCCTTACGGAGGCTGAATTTGACGTTGCTTCAAATCCAGAGTTTTTAAAAGAGGGTGCAGCGGTTGAAGATTTTTTAAAACCAGAAAGGGTTGTTATCGGGGTTGAAAGTGAAAAAGCAGGGGAGATACTGAGGGAACTTTATTTGCCGTTTATGAGGTCATCGGATAGAACCAAGACGGTTTCGATCAGGTCTTCTGAAATGTCAAAATACGCCTCCAATGCAATGCTTGCCACCCGTATATCCTTTATGAATGAAATGGCAGATCTGTGTGAGGTGGCAGGTGTGAACGTATCGGACGTAAGGTCTATAATGGGTTCAGATAAGAGGATAGGCAGACATTTTCTGTTCCCAGGTCTCGGCTATGGAGGGTCTTGTTTTCCCAAAGACGTGAAGGCATTGATGAATACGGCAGAGCAGTTTGGTTATGAACTTGAGATATGCAAAGCAGTTGACAAGATCAATCAGCAACAGAGGGTGTGGTTCTTCAATAAGATATTGAAATACTACGAGGATGATCTGAAGGGTAAAACCTTTGGTATGTGGGGCTTGTCTTTTAAGCCTAACACAGATGATACAAGGGAGTCTCCTGCTTTGTTCTTGGTTGACAAACTACTCGATAATGGAGCGTACGTTATAGTACACGACCCCGCGGCGATCAGCAACGTCAGGAACATCTATGGAGATAAAATAGGCTATGTTAACTCAAACTATGATGCTTGTAAGGGGGTTGACGCCGTGATCGTCAGCACCGAATGGAGTGAATACAGACAGCCTGATTTCATCCGGATCGCCAAATTGGTTAAAGGTCGGGTTATTTTTGACGGACGCAATCTATATGACAGAGAAAAATTAGAGAGTTTGGGGTTTGATTATTTTGCCGTTGGGATTTAACCGATGGAGAACTGATCAATCCAAGTAAATCTTCCGAGGAGATACATGCTTATAGTAGTAACGGGATGTGCCGGATTTATAGGGTCAAGGGTTTGCGGTCTGTTAATTAAAAAAGGCAATAGGGTTGTAGGAATTGATAATTTAAACGATGCCTATGACGTTAAACTCAAGCAATACAGATTGGGTCTGCTAAAAGCCAACAAAAATTTTATCTTTCACAAAATAGACATTACCAATATGCACAACCTAAAAGCCTGCCTTCGCAAATATGACGTTATTGATGCGATCCTGAATCTCGCAGCCCGTGCGGGGGTTAGAAAAAGCATTGATATTCCTGCTGAATATTACCTTACCAACGTTATAGGCGTTCTTAACTTACTTGAGATCAGCAAAGATATTAACGTGTTGAAATTTGTTCAGGCTTCCACCTCTAGTGTTTACGGTGAGAACCAGACCCCCTTCCGTGAGGATCAGAATACGGATATTACAATTTCACCTTATGCGGCTTCAAAAAAAGCCGCTGAAAATTTGTGCTATACCTATCATAAACTCTACAATATTGATATTTCTGTGCTCAGGTATTTCACCGTCTATGGTCCCGCGGGCAGACCCGATATGGTTCCCTTCAGGCTTGTAAGATGGATAGCACAAGGTGAGAACGTGATTGTTTACGGGGATGGAAGTCAGGAAAGAGATTTTACTTATGTTGACGACATAGCCAAAGGTACGGTTTCTGCAATAAAGAAAGTGGGTTTTGAAATAATGAACCTTGGTAATGACAGACCTGTTAAATTATCCGAACTGATAAGTCTAATTGAGTTAAAACTGGAGAAAAAAGCTCGTATAGTTGAGCATAAACCACATATAACCGATGTTTCTGCAACTTGGGCGGATATATCAAGGTCAAAGAAAATACTTGGTTGGAAACCTGAAGTTGACGTTGAAAAAGGGCTTGATCTGGTTATTGACTGGTATAAAAAAAACACGGAACTCGCCAACAGTATAGAGTTGTGATGTTTTTCTCGTGACTATAAGTGGAGTGGAGATAAATAGTTGCCTATTTGGAAATCATTGTTATTTTAAGTTGTTTATCTTTAGGATTATACTCATTAAAATTAAAATTTGTGCAAAGATCGGAGGACAAATGACAAAATCTTTGGTAATTGTTGAGTCACCCTCAAAAGCCCGTACAATAAGCAGATACCTTGGGAAAAATTATCAGGTGGAAGCTTCAGTGGGTCACGTTGTTGACCTGTCCGATAAAACCCACAATAAGATGGGTGTTGACATAGAGAATGATTTTCAGCCGGACTACGAAGTTATAAAAGGCAAAAGTAAGGTTTTAAATGCTCTTCGTAAGTCTGCCGTGAAAAAAGATAGAGTGTACCTTGCAACCGATCCAGACAGGGAAGGGGAAGCCATAGCATGGCATATTTCCGATCAATTAGATCTGGGTGAGAAGGCACGACGCGTTCTAATATGGGAAATAACGAGGGAGGGCGTTCTTGAGACATTCAAAAATTCCGGGAAGTTAAACAGAGCAAAATTTGAAGCCCAGCAGGCGAGGCGAATTCTGGACAGGATAGTTGGTTACAAAATAAGTCCCCTTTTATGGAAAAAGATAGGAGGTAGGCTCAGTGCAGGAAGGGTTCAAAGTGTTGCTCTTGGGTTTGTAGTTAGCAGGGAGCGGGAAATAGAGGCATTTAAGCCACGCGAATACTGGAAGTTGCAAGCACGTCTGCTAACTCAGAAAAATGAATCTTTTTCCTCTTATTTGAAAAGTTTTGGGAATTATAAGGATGAACTTCCGACCGGTGATCATACCACGGAGATAGTAGATGCTTTGAAAAATGAGCAATTCCAGGTTGTAGAAGTTGAAAAGAAAAAACAGACCCGTAAGGTTCCATCTCCTTTTATCACAAGCACGCTTCAGCGTGAGTCATCAACCAAACTCGGATTTTCAGTTAAAAAAACAATGAACCTGGCACAAAAACTCTATGAAGGCGTTGAACTTGGAAATCAGGGACCGGTTGGGCTTATAACCTATATGAGAACGGATTCCACTCGTCTTTCTTCACGTGCTGTTGAGGAAGCCCGCAAGTTCATTGAGAACAGATGGGGGAAAGATCACCTTCCCTCCAAGCCTCCCGTTCAGAAGATAAAAAAAGATGCCCAGGATGCCCATGAAGCTATAAGAGTGACCTCGGTGGAGAGAATCCCGCAAGACGTCTCCAAATTCCTGGAAAAAGATCAGGCAAAACTTTACGAACTGATATGGAGAAGATTTATTGCTTCCCAAATGAGTGCTGCAATTGATGAGCGGACAACCGTGAATATAAAGGCTGGTGAAGGGATTTTTCGTGCAGTTGGCACGGTTCCTGTTTTTCCGGGATGGAGAGAAGTCATTCCATTGCCTAAATCTGATGAAAAAGAAAATGAAACAGTTCTTCCATTGCTTGTGGAAGGTGAAGACGTGAGTTGTGAGGAGTTAATACCATCACAGCATTTTACAAAGCCACCACCTCGCTACAACGAGGCATCGTTGGTAAAAGAACTTGAGGAAAAAGGCATCGGAAGACCTTCAACTTATGCTTCAATACTTTCCACTATACAGGAAAGGGAATACGTGAAAGCGGAGAAAAAGGCACTTTTTCCAACACCCCTCGGAATTTCCGTGAATGATTGTCTTGTGAAAAATTTCCCCAATATAATGGATGAGACCTTTACTGCATCGGTTGAAGAAAATCTTGACAAGGTTGAGCAGGGAAATGAAAAGTGGAGCAGTTTGCTGAGCAATTTTTATTTTGATGAGGAAAAGGGATTAAAAAGGCGACTGGAAGCTGCGGAAAAATCCTTGAACTTAATAGAAAGAACAGATATTTCTTGTGATAAATGTGGCAAGCCCATGGTAATCAAGCAAAGACGCCGAGGTAGGGGAGAGTTCCTATCCTGTTCCGGTTATCCAGAGTGTAAAAACGCATCTGATTTTGAGAGAGATGGGGGTGTTATTAAACTGAAAAAAACCCCAGAGCCGCAGTCTACCGGTATTAAGTGTGAAAAATGCGGTGAAGAGATGATCATAAGGACTCGCCGTCGTGATGGGGTAGAATTTCTTGCCTGTTCAGCCTATCCAAAATGTAAAAACGCATCTGATTTTGAGAGAGACGGGGGTGTTATTAAACTGAAGAAAGCCCCAGAGCCGCAGTCTACCGGTATTAAGTGTGAAAAATGCGGTGAAGAGATGATCATAAGGACTCGCCGTCGTGATGGGGTAGAATTTCTTGCCTGTTCAGCTTATCCAAAATGTAAAAATGCCGCTAACTTTGAGAGAGACGGAAACGTTATCAAACTAAATAAGCCGCGTGCTTCTTAAAAAATTTTCAGTCTGTTCGGTCAACTAATCAACAATATGAAGTAGGACAAATTCTTAACCCGGTAAGCGTAGATCAGAAGCTTCTGTTTATTTCAATTACCTTGTAAAATTAGGTCCCTATGCCGGACGGTGTTACTACACAGCTTGACAAATTGGAAAAACCACTGACCTTTGCATCAGGGAATAATTTTTTAAACCTTTCCAGGATTAGGGATATGGAGGCAATAGTGTCTGATATTGTCCTGAACCTGACGTCGGGTGAAAAGGATCCCGCGATCAGAAATCACCTGCAAAACATAAGAGAAAATTTTAAGGGTTTTGATCTGCTTGAGCAGGAAGCTAAAAAGCAAGTTATTAGCAATGCGTTAAAAACGTTATCCCGAATGAGATCATTTAACAAAGAAAAAGATAATGTTCCAGGCTTGGTTACGCCTCAATATTGTGAAGAACGTTCCGGTCTTTCAGGGGTTGAATGTGGAATACGATACTTGAGGGGAGTTGGTGCCAGAATTGCGAGTGTTTTAGCGAAACGAGGGGTTACAACGGTTGAAGACTTACTATTTTACTTCCCAAGGAAGTATGAAGACAGGAGAAACGTTCAGCCTATTTTGTCAGTCAAACACAACCATAAATGTATTGTAATTGGAGTTGTCTTATCAGCAAGACAGATCCGTGCAAGAAAGGGTGGTTTTTTTTATAAAGTTACGATTGCCGATGACACGGGAAAACTTGACCTGATCTGGTTTAGAGCCAATAGAAGATATATTCAGAACACTTATAGGAAAGGTGTAAAAGTAGTCGTTAGTGGTGAGGTTACGATCGATCGTTATGGTCATTCCCCAAAGATAATACATCCAAAACCTCAGGATATGGAAATTATAGAAGAGGGGTGGGAGGTTGAGGATCAAACTCATTTTAACAGGATCGTTCCCATATATCCTTTAATGGAAGGGTTAGCGCAACGTAGAATAAGATCAATAATTAAAATGGTAATACAAGAATACGCGAGCCGTCTTACCTATTCAGTTCCCGAAAAACTTGTGAGTAAATTCTCATTGCTTAATTTGCCCGAAGCAATCATAGAGGCTCATTTTCCTGATAAGTTTGAAAAGGTCGTTGATCTTGATGACCCGGGACAGGTCGCGGGCTCTCTACCTCATAAGACCATAATCTTTTTTGAATTTCTCATGCTTCAGCTTGGGCTTGGACTTAAAAAGCGGAGTATCGTAAAGAAAAAAGGAGTTTCTTTCAAAAATAACGGGGAAATAGCCAGTCAATTTATAAACAGTTTGCCATTTGGTCTGACAGTTGCCCAGCTCAAAGTGATAGAAGAAATAAAGAATGATATGAATTCGGAAACACCAATGAACAGGCTTGTTCAGGGAGACGTTGGGAGTGGTAAGACCATTGTGTCAATAGTATCAATGCTTATTGCGGTGGAGAGTGGCTATCAATCCGTTCTAATGGCGCCTACGGAGATATTGTGTGAGCAGCATTACAGGTCAATAGTTAATTATCTTAGTGATTTTGATATAAATATTGTTTTGCTGAAAAGTGCCTTGAACGTTGCTGAAAAACGAAGGGTCATTCAATCTATCAAAAGCGGTGAGTCGCAAATTGTGGTTGGCACACACGCTTTAATAGAAGATGGAGTTGAGTTCAGCAAGTTGGGACTTGTAGTTATTGATGAGCAACACAGGTTCGGGGTTATGCAGAGAGCAAAATTAATGGATAAAGCCGACAATCCAGACGTTCTTGTACTAACTGCAACGCCGATACCAAGAACACTTGCTATTACGGTTTATGGTGATCTGGACACCTCTTTTATTGATGAATTACCCGCGGGTAGGAAAAAAGTCACAACCCTTCATTACAGGGATAGTGAGAGTAGCAGGTCTGAGCTATACGGACTACTTGAATCTGAATTGAGAGACGGACGACAGGGATACGTTATATGTCCTTTCATTAATGAATCAGATAATCCGGAACTCAAGCACGTTAAATATATGGGAAGTGTTTACGATGATCTAAAAAGTAATATTTCTCCCAAATTTGACATTGGTTTGTTGCATGGACAGATGGATTCAGATGAGAAAGAAGAGGTTATGAAGAAATTTTTAGACAATGAGTTCAATATACTGGTTTCAACCACAGTGATTGAGGTAGGGGTTGACGTGCCAAATGCAACGTTCATGGTAATTGAGAACGCCGAGCGTTACGGTTTGTCGCAACTGCATCAGCTAAGGGGAAGAATAGGGAGGGCTGAACTGAAATCATTTTGTGTATTGATCTCAAGTAGTTTTGTATCCGAAGACGCTGAAAAGAAGTTGAATATAATGACCGAAACCTATGATGGTTTTAAGATTGCAGAGACAGATCTACAAATGAGGGGGCCGGGTGATTTCCTCGGGACAAAGCAGTCCGGAATACCGCAATTCAGATTGGCAAATTTAGTGAGAGACTGGCAACTGCTAAACAAGGCAAGAGATGCAGCCTTTGAACTGCTTGCCGAGGACCCTAATTTGGATAAGTATGATGAACTGAAAAGATACGTTAAATCCAGATGGGAGAACGTCCTCGGATTTAGGTTAATATCTTGACTTTGTTTTTTAGTTGGATTCCAAGACGTGTTTGTTAAAAACCTTTGTATTACCCTTCAATAAGCAGTGATTCTGGATCTTCTATCAAATCTTTTATTTTTACAAGAAATTGTACAGCTTCCTTACCGTCCACGATCCTATGGTCGTAGCTTAGTGCGGTATACATCATAGGTCTGATAATTATTTCACCGTCTTCCACAATGGGTCTTTCTGCTATTTTATGCAGTCCCAAAATACCAACTTGTGGCGGGTTGATAATGGGTGTGCTCATAAGTGAGCCAAAAACCCCACCGTTGGTTATTGAAAATGTACCGCCCATCAGATCGTCAAGTGATAACTTTCCTTCATTTGATTTAACCGCAAATTCTTTTATTCCTTTTTCTATTTCTGCAAGACTTTTCCTGTCTGCGTCCCGTAATACCGGGACAACGAGTCCTTCATCTGCACCGATTGCAATGCCAATGTCGTAGTAGTTTTTATATACTATAGTATCATTTTGAACTTCTGCATTTAACTGAGGGAACTCCTTCAGTGCCGCTATACATGCTTTTACAAAAAAGCATGAAAATCCCATGCTGACGCCGTACTTCTCTTTAAATTCTTCTTTTTTTCGTTTCCTCAGTTCCATTACTTTGTGCATGTCAACTTCATTAAAAGTTGAAAGTATCGCTGCAGTTTGCTGAGCTTCCTTGAGCCGTCTTGCGATTGTTCTGCGGCGACGAGACATCTTCACCTTGTTTTCACGATTTGAGTTGATCTTTGAAAGTGAAGGGAACAGTTCTGAAAAATTCGTATGTTCCGACTCCGTATTATTTCTGGATCCGATATATGATTCCACGTCTTCCTTTGTGATTTTATTACCCGTGCCTGTTGCTTCAACGTCGGATAGATCAATCTTATTTTGTTTCGCTATATTTTTTGCCACAGGGGTTGCTCTAACCTCAAGTTTTTCTCTTTTTACGTTTGTTATCTCTGCGCTTTGTGGGGTATGGGTATCTTTTACGGTTTTTTCAGGGTTGCTTTTGCCGATGGCTTGTTCATCTGAAGGTTCAATCTGTCCCAGTGTATCTCCTACTTTAACGTCCTCTTCGGCTTTTTTCGAAATTTTAGACAGTAAGCCACTGATTTGGGCTGCAACCTCAAAATTAGCCTTCTCTGTTTCAAGCTCAACAACAGTCTCTCCGAGCTTTACATAGTCCCCTTCCTGCTTTACCCATCTTATGATCGTTGCTTCTATGACGGAATCACCAAGTTCTGGAACAGTTATGTTGGTAGCCATTTTTTCCTCTCTTATATTAATAGATATTCCATGCTATGCCACTTTCCTCAATTCTGCTTACCACTTTCTTGATACTGAACGCTTGTTCAATTATCAGTTGTTGATTGACTTTGTGCATGGAGGACGAGCCCTCGGCAGGACTAGAATTGCGTTTTCTGCCTATGTAGTGGATGGGGTTCTGATAATTTGTTATTTTCCTTCTCAGGAAAGGGAGCATGTATTTCCACGCTCCCATGTTTTGAGGTTCTTCCTGAACCCATACCAGTTCTTTAATATTTGGATATCTTGAAACTACTTCCCTGATCTCTTCCTTGGGACGAGGGTAAAGTTGCTCTACTCTTGCAATGGCGATTTCAGGATGTTTTGCTCTGATCTGGCTGGAGGTCAGATCAAGGTATATCTTTCCACTGCACAGTATAAGCCTTGTTACCTTTACGGCTTGTTTATCACCCATAGGGTCGTCAATTACAGGCATCCATTTGTTCTTTGAGAAGTCATTTAGAGATGAGGCAACTTTTGGATTTCTCAACAACCCTTTTGGTGTCATTACAACAAGCGGCAGGGGATCAGTTTTAACTATAAGTGCCTGTCTCCTAATCAGATGGAAAAATTGTGCTGAAGTAGTGCAGTTGGCAATCCTAATGTTATGCTCACCTGCCATCATTAAAAACCTTTCAAGCCTCCCGCTTGAGTGGTCGGGTCCCTGTCCTTCATAAGCGTGCGGAAGTAGCAAGACAAGGGAAGGGGTCTGCCCCCATTTTGCTCTGGCTGATACAATATATTCATCAATTATTATTTGTGCACCATTGATGAAGTCACCATACTGGGCTTCCCATACCATAAGTGTATCGGATCTCTGAACGTCGTATCCATATTCAAAACCTATGCAGGCATTTTCGCTCAATGGGCTGTTGTGTATTTCAAAAGATGCTTTTGCCTGTGGAATGTTCTGTAAAGGAATAAATATCTTACCATCATCAGAATCGTGCAAAACTGCATGCCTGTGGCTGAAAGTTCCTCGCTCGGTGTCTTGTCCCGTAATTCGTATTGGTATCCCATCGGCAAGGATAGAAGCATAAGCCAAATCCTCAGCCGTTGCCCAGTCAATTGTTGCAGCCCCAGGATCATTCATAATATTGATTCGTTTGTCTCTGTTTTTTTTGATTTTATCGTTCACCATAAAATTTTCAGGAACTTGAAGCAATGATTTGTTCAATTCCTTCAAAAGTTTGGCGGGAACTGAGGTCTTTGTTGTTTGGGCAGTGCGTGGCAAGGGAGGTGTGGACTGGGTCTCCTCGGGCATATCGTCTGGAGTCAGCGACTCATATTCTTTGTGCAGGGTCTCATTCTGCTCTCGAACAAGTTGATCTGCAAGAGTTTCATTTATTACGTTTCTCTTTATGAGTCTGTTAGCCCATATTTCTCTGACCGTCGGGTGAGAGTTTACCTTTGAATACATCGCGGGCTGTGTAAATGAAGGCTCATCAGCTTCGTTGTGACCATGTCTCCTGTAACCAACCAGATCTATCAGGAAGTCTTTTTTGAAATTTCTTATATATGCAAAAGCCAATCTTATTGTTTCTATACATGCTTCTGGGTCGTCAGCATTGACGTGGACTATGGGTATTTCAAATCCTTTTGCCAGATCGCAACTGTATAAAGTACTTCTTGCGTCGGAGGGTAAAGTGGTATAACCCAACTGGTTATTAGTGATAATGTGTATTGTCCCCCCGGTATAGTACCCATTTAGCCTTGATAGATTCAGGGTTTCTGCGTTAATACCCTGACCTGGGAAAGCTGCGTCTCCATGTATCTGAACGGGAATAGCTATTGATGGATTGAATTCCGGTTCGCCCGGTTTATCAGATACTGTTCCCGCAGCTCTTGCCATTCCCTGAACAACTGGGTTCACGGATTCCAGATGGCTTGGGTTGGGAGCGAGGTTAATTATCATGTTTATGGTTCTGCCGTTGTCAACTGATCTGCTTGCAGATTCATGGTATTTGACGTCACCAGTCCACCCCATATCATCTCTGAAATCTCTTTCAAGCACGGGATCCTTAAATTTAATGAAGGTGTGTTTGTAAGTTTTATTCAGAACGTGATGCATTACGTTCAGCCTGCCGCGATGTGCCATTCCCAGGATGATATTGTGAATATCATCTTTTGCGGCTAAAGATATCAGTTCATTCAACATCGGGACGACTAGGTCAACACCTTCAATAGAAAACCTGAATTTGCCCGGGAAAATCCTTTGAAGAAAATCCTCAAACACCTCTACTTGTGTGAGGATTTTCAACATCTGTATCGGTTCAATGGGGTTTGACGGCGCCCGGAATAGGCCAGTTTCAATAGCTTCCCTTAACCATTTTCTTTCTTCTGCATTGTAAATGTGATCGTAGTTGTATCCGATTGTGGATGAATATATTTTCCTGAGTTTCTTTATCCCTTCATAGGAATTAGATGACCTATCTGCAGTTGGCCAACCAACCAGATCGGCAGGCAGTTTTTTTAAGTCTTGTTCAGTTAATTCGTGCATTGCAGGATTTAAAGTGGGGTCTCCCGGCGGTTTGCCTCCGAGGGGATCAATATTGCTTTCCATGTGTCCATGGCTTCTAATGGATCTGGCAAGATTTGAAACTGAAACTGCTTTTTTTATGTCAATGTGGTCCCGTGAGACAACATCACAACCAATATTAGGAAAAGTTCTATCTGATTTTGACAAATCATCCGAGCCATTTAGGTCAGGATTCCATTTGTCAAATATCTTTCTGGTTTTTTCATCAATTGAGGATGGATTTTGTAAATACAGTTCATATAACCCAATAATATAGCCAGAATTAGGTCCATGAAACTCATCTGTAAGACTCATCTTTTCCTCTTTTTAACAAACGTTTTCTGCTGAATAATATATAAAACCGCTTAAATGTTATCACATAAAATTATAAAATAAACTTGCTAAGTCGATGAATTCACACATAAAAATAAGCATAAAACCTACTAAAAAAGTTTTCACTTGTTTTATTCATCAGCAGAAATGTCGTTTGAGTCCCCAAGCTCCAGTAACTTGACTGATTCATTCGCTGGCATTTCTTCAACGTTTTTAAGCTTTCTCTCTATTGCCCTTGTGCGAGTGCCGGATATTGTATCTATCGTTCTTGATGCCGTCTCAAGTTGTTTCTTGGCTGTTTCCAGCATGCCTCCAAATTTACCAAATTCGGTTTTTACCGCCGAAAGAATTTGCCATACCTCGCTTGAGCGTTTTTCAATTGCCAGTGTTTTAAAACCCATTCGCAGGCTGTTAAGTAAGGCGGCAAGCGTGGTGGGACCTGCCAAAACCACCCTGTGTAGATTTTGCAATTCGTCAACTACTCCCGGCTGTCTTAGTACTTCCGAATACAGTCCTTCCGTGGGTAGGAACATGATCGCAAAGTCAGTTGTATAAGTGGGATCTATATACTTATGCCCAATGTCCTTTGCAGAGTTTTGTATGTTCCTTCTAAGGGACTTGGTTGATTCATCAACGGCTTTGGTATCTGCTGATTCCACGGCGTTCAGCAATCTCTGGTAATCCTCTTGGGGAAACTTGGAATCTATCGGCAACCAGATATTTGATGAATCATCCTGTCCCGGTAGCTTTATGGCATACTCAACTATTTCACCGGAACTTGGCTTTGTCTCTACATTTTTTTCAAACTGATCACTTGTTAATATTTGCTCCAATATAGCTCCCAACTGGTATTCTCCCCATGTGCCACGCGCTTTTACATTGGTCAGCATTCGTTTGAGATCTCCTACACCAGTGGCAAGGGTCTGCATATCTCCCAAGCCTCTTTGGACGGCTTCAAGACGCTCACTCACCAGTTTGAATGACTCCCCAAGCCGTTTTTCCAGAGTACTTTGCAATTTTTCATCCACGGTCTGTCTCATTTGCTCCAACTTTTTCTCGTTATTTTCCGACAGTAATCTCATCTGATTATCAACGGTTTCCCTTAGCTTATTAGAATGATTTTCATTGGATTCAACAAGTGACTTGACCCTACTTTCTACGGCGTTTAGGTTTTCCATCTGTGTTTTACTCGTTTCACTAATTATCTTGATAACCGTATCAGTGGTTGCCTTTTGTGTTTCTGCAACTTCTTGCCTGAGTCTCTTGGAGTCCTCTGTAAATTCCTGACGGTTAATTTGAAACTCTCCCCTGACAATTTCACTTATTGTTTCTTTGTCAATTCCACTTCCTGATCTTTTTTGAATTGCAATTAAAATTACAAAAAGCAGGATGATGTTAATGGTTAGTAATATGGTTGCAGGAGATAACACTTTATATCACCTAAAGTTGTATCCATTTTAGGAAATTAAAACAGCTCATACCGGATCGCTTTTTATCCCTAACTCATTCAACTGCTCAACGGTTATTTCCGTAGGGGCTTCCGTAAACGGGCAGGCGCCTTTCTGAGTTTTGGGAAACGCAATTACGTCGCGTATTGAATCCCTTCCCGCAAGCAACATAACTATTCTGTCAAGACCGAGTGCAATCCCGCCATGCGGAGGTGCACCAAACTCCAACGCACTAAGCAGAAAACCGAACTTGTCATTTGCTTCTTCCTTGCTTAATCCAATTGTGTTAAAAATTTTTTCTTGAACATCCTTTCTGTGCACCCTGATGCTGCCCCCACCAATCTCAACTCCGTTTAGTACAACGTCGTATGCTTTTGATAAAACTTTTGTGGGGTCCTTTTCTATCAACTCAAGATGCTCATCCTTTGGTGATGTGAATGGATGGTGAAGTGCAACATATCTTTTTTCATTCAAGTCGTGGTCAAACAGTGGAAAGTCAACTATCCAGACAAAATCAAATTTGCTGCTATCAATTAATTTAAGTTTTTCTCCGAGTCTAATTCTCAGATTTGATAGGACAAGATTCACAATGGGACTGCTATCTGCACTGAAAAAGACAATGTCACCGGGTTCCACGTTAAGTTTTTCCTTAAAGGTTTTAATTTCTTTGTCAGAGAAAAATTTTATGATCGGCGATTGAAGTTCCTTTTCCGTTGCCTTTATCCACGCAAGCCCTTTAGCTCCGAGAGATATAGCTTCTTCTGTCAGATCATCTATATCTTTTCTGGATAGTTCATCACCTTTTGCCTTTGCGTTCAGAGCTTTTACTATGCCTCCTTTATCCAATACCGCCTTGAATACTTTAAATTTCGAGTTTTCAAAAATTTCCGTCACGTCTTCAAGTTCAAGTCCAAATCTTGTATCAGGTCTATCAGTTCCATACCTGGATACTGCTTCATCATAAGACATTTTAGGAAAGGGAAGAGAAGGTTTTTTACCTTTTGCAATCTCATAGATTGAGCATAAAATACCTTCCACTACAGACATTACGTCATTTTCATCAACAAACGACATCTCAAGGTCAATTTGGGTAAATTCTGGCTGGCGATCTGCACGTAGATCCTCATCGCGAAAGCATTTTACGATCTGATAATACTTGTCAAATCCCGATACCATGAGAGTCTGCTTTAATACCTGGGGAGATTGAGGTAGGGCGTAAAACTGTCCATCGTTTAACCTGCTTGGCACCAGAAAATCTCTTGCACCTTCGGGAGTTGACTTGGTCAGACAAGGGGTTTCAATTTCTATAAATCCCTCAGAATTGAGATGATTTCTTGTCGCTGTAACCATACTGTGTCTTAATAACAGACATTTCTGCATTGATGGTCTTCTGAGGTCAAGATACCTATATTTAAGCCTCAGTAACTCATCAACGTTGACTTCATCCTCTATAAGAAAAGGAATAATTTCTGAGGTGTTCAGTATCTTTACGTCGTCAGCTATTACTTCAATTTCGCCGGTTTTGATATTTGGATTGACTGTTCCCCCAGTTCTTTCTGCTACTTTACCCGTTATGGCAAGCACCCATTCGTTTCTGATATTTTCAGCTATTTTGTGTGTATCCAGATTGTGTTCGGGGTTAAATACTATCTGGCATATTCCTTCTCTGTCTCTCAGATCTATAAATATCAACCCCCCATGATCCCTGCTGGACTGAACCCATCCCATAAGTGTAATTTCTTTTCCGACTTGTTTCTTATCAACGTTTCCGCAGTATGTAGTTCTTCTCCAACTACCGAGCAGGTCCAGCATCTCGCACCTCTGAAATTGGCTGAAAAAATAGGAATACTAACCTTAACAAGCTATATTAGCAAGATGGATCCAAACTCCCTTACGTATAAAGTTGAGCAAACAGACAATTTCAGATCGGGCTTTATAGCTGTAGTCGGCAGGCCGAATGTTGGTAAGTCAACAATTGTCAATTCAATTGTCGGTCGGAAAGTTGCAGCAGTTTCAAACAAGCCGAATACAACTAGGAACCGTATAACGGGCATTCGGACTTGTACAGATTCCCAACTTGTGTTTCTTGATACACCGGGAATACATAAAACCAAAGGCAAACTGCAAAAAGCCATGGTTCAAACCTCAATGAACTCAATTGCGGAAGCAGATGTGTTGCTACTGGTAATTGATGCAGAGCGTCCCTTTGTTCAAGGTGATAAGTTTATAATAGAGAATCTTTCCAAACCTTGCATTCTGGCTATTAACAAAATTGATCTTGTAAAAAAATCAGCAATTCTGGAGATACTCAACTCCACAGTTGAGTATGGAGATAAATTTAAAGAAAGTGTGCCTGTATCAGCGGTTGAGCATGACGGGATAGGAGAACTTGTAAATGTAATAGCAGGTGAACTACCTGAAGGAAAAAAATATTTTCCCGATGAAATATACACCGATCAGCCAGAGAGGTTTCTTATTGCAGAGATAATAAGGGAAAAGATATTTAACCTAACTAGAGATGAAATTCCCTATAAGACAGCTGTTTTAGTAGAGGAATTCAAAGAAAACCCCCACAAGGGTATCATAAGGATCTCTGCAACTATATATGTGGAAAGAAAGAGCCACAAGGGAATAATCATTGGGAAAAAAGGTGAACTGCTTAAAAAAGCTGGGAACCAGTCAAGGTTAGAGATTGAGAGTATACTCGGCACAAAAGTTTTTATGGAACTTTGGGTTAAAGTAAAGGAAAGGTGGACGGAGAATGAAAGTCTTATAAGAGACATTGGTTATCTGAGTTGAAGTAAGAAACACCTAGAGTTTCCATGAAAAATCAAGACAAGTGGCAACCAAGTAAGTATGTATTCAATCTAGCAAAACACCCTAACAGCAATCAATTCCTCTGCGCTCTATATGCGAAGTACTATGTGTGAAACCGCAACTGATAACCGTAGCATTTTCAGAAAAATCATCTTTCATAACCTGTTTTGATTAATGCTATTTTCCTTCAAAGATCGGTTTTCTTTTTTCTACAAATGCTTTTCTACCTTCCTTGTAGTCCTTACTGTTTTGCACTTTGTGAAATAGAGACTGTATTAGCTTCTCGTCTTTCGGTGTAACCTTCTGATTTCTTTGACAGATGTTGATCAGTTGTTTCATCGTGCTTAACGAAAGTGGGGCATTCTCGGATATTTCAACCGCGAGATTATTGGTAAATTCCTCTATTTTTTCTTTACTCACAACATGGTTGACCAGTCCAATTTTCTCTGCTTTTACTGCGTCTATGGATTTGCCAATTAGAAAAAGTTCCTTGGTGTAGCCAACGCCGATTAGGTTCAGAAATTTTTTTGTGCCTGAATAAGAGTAAACTACTCCCAACTTGGCAGGTGGGATACCAATCTTTGCCGTATCAACACAAACTCTCAAGTCACAGGTTATTGCAAGCTCAAGACCAGCACCGAAGGTGTGTCCATTCATCATTGCGATTACTGGATATGGAAGATTTTCTATTGCCTTGAGGCATTCCTCAAGCGGATGCTCACTTCTAAATTCACGCATCATGTCATCATCCCGAATGGATATGATGTCATAACCGGAGCAAAAGACTTTGTTGTCAGCACCTTTAAACACCAAGCATCTTATTTTGGAGTCTGAAGATATACTTAACAGCGTATCCGTGATCTCGTTCAACATAGTATGAGACAATGCATTGCTCCTTCCCGGGTTGTTAAGAGTTATGGTGATGATTGATTCTGAGTTGGTAACGGCTATTTCTTTAAAAGTGGTCATATAATTATGAGATGCAGGTTAAAGTGGTTTAAAAAATTATTACAAAACATATAGGACAAAAATTGAATTGTGTTACTTACTCTATAACAACTATAGCAGAAATAAAGAGGAAGCAGTTTTAAGTTTTATGCGGTTGGTTGTAAAACCATTAGGAATTGAAAAGCGGGGTTTCGCTATTATTATACTAAAAATCTGATGGCAAGATTAGTAGGCTTTACTAATAATGATGATCCCCAATCTCTCTATAACATGCGAGAGCTGTTAATTCATAGAGATTTTTATGTTAAGGATGATATTTTTTGTGATAGTAATGTATGTGCGTCCCGAGTTCATAAGAATATTCTGCAACGTTATAAGCAACCTGTTATAGAAAACCAAGTTTGTATATGGATTGAGGGAGAATTTTACAATCTGAAAGGTTCGACAAACCATGCCGAAGTTATAGCACGGTATTTTACTCTTGAAGTATGGTTGCAGCAGGTTTTTGAGGGGAGATATCGTAAGGAACATTAGAGTTTGGTCTAACCCCAGTTGATACACAACAGTTATATTAATTAGATTATCTGAAAATAGCTGTTACATTAATAAGTTTTTAATGGAGGGTATATATGCCTCTTTATGAATATGAATGTGATAGTTGCATTCAGGAGTATAATAAAGATATTGACGACCTTGTTCAGAAACTGAACAAGACAAACGTAGCTAAAACTATTAAAAGGAACCCGAATATTTCTTTTATTGAAGTTGCACAAGAGGGAAAAAAAGGTTTTTCAATAGGGAAGAAAGGTACACCCGGTATAAGAAGGTTCAGATATACAGTTGATAAGAAAATATTGTATATGGAGCTTAAAAACTTCCGCTTTAGTGAACTTATAACGAACAAGAGTGATGAAAAGAACCTTATTTGTCCATTGTGTAGTGAAGGCAAGTTTGTAAGAAGAGTTTTCTCAACGTTCAAAGCCATATTTGACGATAAGAACAAAAGAGCACCGCGGCCCGGGGACGATATTAAATTTCACATGGACTACAAAGTCCAAAAAGATGAAGAGAAGAAAAGTAGCTGGGTTGGGCACGATTACTTGAATCAATACTTTAACAGATAGGGAGTGAAAAAATGCCTCTTTACGAGTTTGAATGTGTAAAATGCAGGAGCAATGTTGAGAAGTCCTTGAGAGTTTTAAAAAAGAAAAGGGATAAAAGAACGGTTGCCGACCTGATAGGTAAGTATGGAAATATTAACGCTATTGAGGTTGTTGATCTCAATAAAAATAAGGTGATTGCAAAACACGGCAAGAAAGGTGACAAATCTGTTTTTATGGATTTTTATCAAGACGACGGTGAAATACTTATTCTTATAAATCTCACAAACTACAGGTTTTCCGAGTTGGTCTATGAACCAGAGGATGAGAAGAAAGTAAAATGCTCCTGTGGTGAAAAAAAGAAAGTTGAAAAGGTAGTTTCAAGTTTTGCATTTACAAGCGACCTTTCAACGGATATGCCAAAGCCCGATCTTTCCAACCTACCACCCTCCGTCAGGAACAGAACGTATTTAGGAGATTATATAGAGGAAAAGGATAGACCAAAGAAAAATAGGTAGCAGGCTAATCCAAAGTGTAATCGGCTTTCTTTTTGCCAAATCTTCTTTCCATCTCAGTGTTTATATCTTCCGGACTGAGTCCCAGTTTGGAAAGTAATACAAGTGAATGAAACCACAGATCGGTAATCTCGTAGATAAGTTCTTTTTCAGACTGGTTCTTTGCGGCTATTATTGTCTCACCTGCTTCTTCGCCGACTTTTTTTAGTATCTTGTCCATGCCTTTGCTGAGAAGTCCACTCACGTAAGAGTCTTTTACTGGGTTTTGCTTTCTGTTCTCAATGACGCTAAAAACTTTGGATATTGCCGAGTTGAATGAAGGTGCCATCTTTTTTTGGGAATCAAGACTGGTGTGAAAGCAGCTTTTCTCTCCTGTATGGCAGGCATTCCCATTTTGTTCAACTATTATAAGCAACGTATCTTTATCACAATCCACGTATATTTGCCTAACTTTTTGAATGTTTCCTGATTCTTCACCCTTCCTCCATACTTTTTGTCTTGACCTGCTCCAGAAATGGGTGAAACCAGTCTCAAGGGTTAGTTTCAGTGTTGCGGCGTTTGTATAAGCGAGCATGAGCAACTGTCCGCTCTCATAATCTTGTATTATTACGGGTATCAGTCCATCTTCATTAAAATTTAACTCTTCAATTTTCATACTCACCTACTTTTTTCAAATGAATGTTTTTAATATATTGTAATTTATGTAATATGTAAAAATCTTATAACACGTGTTAGGAGTCGTTATGGCAAGAGTAACAATAGAAGATTGTCTGGAAAAAGTAGAAAATCGGTTTGCACTTTCGGTATCTGCAATGAAAAGGGCAAAGCAGTTGGTAAACGGTGCTATGCCACTTGCGTCAGAGAAGGATAACAAGCATGTTGTTGTCGCTCTCAGAGAGATAGCAGAAGAGAAAGTGAACATCATCTATCCTGAAGAACAAGACAAATATTAGAAACTCCTGAAGCAAAATTATCAATAATGTGTATTCTGGGTGTTGACACGGGCGGGACGTTTACCGACTTTGTGTTTTATGACGGAAAAAATTACAGTATATACAAATTGCCCTCAACGCCTGATAATCCTTCTTTAGCTATAAGATCCGGCGCCGACCACTTCAAATTCCTGCCGAACTTATTTGGAAAATTAAAATTAATTCATGGAACCACCGTTGCGACAAATGCGATTCTTGAACGCAAAGGAGCGGAGGTTTTGTTGTTTACTACGAAAGGGTTTGAAGATGTAATTGAAATTGGCAGGCAGAACCGCGGTAAGCTCTATTGTCTTTCTTGGAGAAAAAAGCCCCCATTGGTATCAAAGCAGAACAGGGTGGGAATAAAGGGCAGGATTAATTACAAGGGGGAAATTCTGGAAGAATTGGCAGTTGATGAGATACGTAGGTTTATAGAAGATCAGAGCATAAAAAAATTTGATACCGTTGCCGTGTGCTTTATTAACTCGTACGTAAATCCTACCCATGAACTTGAAGCCCAGAAGGTACTAAAAGACCTGGACGTCCCGGTTTCAATATCATACGAGGTAATACCCGAATTTAGAGAGTATGAAAGGACTTCAACTACTGTGGCAAATTCTTACCTAATACCTAAAGTCAGGGGATACATGGACTCTTTGGATGAAAAGTTAAAAGGTGCGGATATTTATGTTATGCAGTCCAACGGTGGTGTTATAACTCCAGAGCAAGCGGGAAATGAGCCCGTGAGAATTATTGCTTCCGGACCTGCCGCCGGGGTGGTTGGAGCTTACAAGATTGCACGCCAGATAGGCATTGATAAGGTGGTAACCTATGATATGGGGGGAACATCTACCGATCTCTCTGTTTGTGACGGTGAGTTGAATTTTACGACTGAATCTTTAATTGACGGCATTCCAATAAAGACTCCGATGATTGATATTTTTACCATTGGTGCAGGGGGAGGTTCAATTGCCTATGCGGATTCCGGTGGAGTATTGAAGGTGGGGCCTCAAAGCGCCGGTGCCAACCCGGGACCGGCATGTTATGGAAAAGGGGAATATCCCACTGTTACAGATGCAAATCTTGTGCTGGGAAGAATAAGGGCTGATAATTTTCTGGGTGGAAGAATGAAGGTTGATCCTGAATTGGCAAACGCTTCTATTAAAAGATTGAATGAGAGTTTTGGAATAGATGAACTTATGCTTGCTGAGATGATAATAAGAGTTGCAAATTCCAATATGGAGCGGGCGATCAAGGTTATTTCAGTTGATAAAGGCTATGACCCAAGAGAGTTTTCACTTGTTGCCTTTGGTGGTGCAGCGGGGCTTCATGCCTGTGAGTTGGCAAGGAATATTGGTATTAAAAGAGTAATATTTCCAGTTGACCCAGGTGTTCTTTCTGCACTTGGAATGCTTTTTGCCGATTCTTTCAAGGACTACGGCAAGGGTTTTTTCATGGATTGTAAAGACTCAAACTTCAGTGTGCTTGAATTTCAGTATAAAGAGTTGGAAAAAAGAGCAGTGGAAGAACTGCAAGGCATATATTCAACTGGTGACAAGGTGGAGTTTGTGAGGTCAATAGACGTGAGGTATAAGAGGCAATCTCATGAGCTAACCATTCCTTATAGTCATAGATTTATGGATGATTTTCATAGTATGCACCTTAGAAAATACGGCTTTAACAGTGTTGACAATGTTGTGGAGATAGTAGCTGTAAGAGTAAGAGCCATAATCAGCAAATCAACACTTGAATTGCCTATCTTGAATAATGAGAGGACAGAAATAACAAGTAGCGGCTCTTCGGTCTATATTGATAATAAATGGTTTGACATGAAATGTTACTACAGGGATCAGTTCTACGATGGATTTGCTTTTGAAGGTCCCTCAATTGTTGTCGAGGATACTTCAACCCTGTTTATTCCCGAGGGATTTAGGTGTGTTGTTGACCAATTTGGAAATATGCTTTCAGATCTATATTGAAGTATTGAAAAAAAATCAAACCACATAGTAGGTTGTAAACATGAAAAACGAGTTTGCGGTAATAATTACAAGTTATAACTTGGGTAAATACCTCAAGAAAGCTATTGATTCCGTCCATAAGCAAACGTTAAAAGACGTTCAATTAATCGTTGTTGATGATTGTTCGGATGATCCTGAGACAGTTCGTATTTTAGACGAGATTTCAAACAGTGTTCAAGTAATAAGAATGAAAGAGAATAAAGGAGTTTCATCAGCGAGAAATGAAGGTATAAGAAATTCAGATTCCAAATATATCTGCTGTCTTGACGGTGATGATTATATGGAGCCGACTTATTTAGAGAAAGCAAAGAGCATATTTGAAAGCCACAAAGAGGTGGGGATTGTAGCCTGTCACACGCGTTGTTTTGGGATGCTGAGTATCAGGTGGAAAGTTCAGGAAAACAGGACAGATCTAATTAGTATGTTGAAGAATAATGAACTTTATTCAGCCTCGTGTGTAAGAAGAGAAGCATCTGTCAAAGCGGGTATGTATGATGAAAAAATGAGAAATGATGAAGATTGGGAATATTGGATAAGGGTAATTAAGGACGGGTGGAAAGTAAAAGTGATCCCAGAATATTTATTCAATTACCGCCAGCGTAAGAATTCAAAGCGGGAAATAACCAAGAACAATGCAGACATTAACTATTCTCATATCATAAGAAGTCACAAAAAATTATATGAGAAACACCTGGTTGAAATTCTTAGTGGTAAACATTTAGAGATGATGAATTTATTAGGTTATATAGGAAATTTACAGGTGGTCAGAATTGCTTTACGTATTTTATATTTATTTAACGTGGAAATGGTAGGTTGCATACCTAATATGAAGAGTTTTAAGATAGTCAGGATTTGGTCATATCCTTTAAGTAAGTGTAAAAAACTCTTCTTTAAGAGTTTCTCAAAACAGGATATGAGAAAAGTAGCAGAAAACTCAAACGAGTTTGCGGTAATAATTACAAGTTATAACTTGGGTAAATACCTCAAGAAAGCTATTGATTCGGTTCATAAACAAACTTTAAAAGATGTTCAATTAGTCGTTGTTGATGATTGCTCGGATGATCCTGAGACAGTTCGTATTTTAGATGAAATTTCGGACAGTGTTCAAGTAATAAGAATGAAAGAGAATAAAGGAGTTTCATCAGCACGTAATGAGGGTATAAAAAATACGAATTCCAAGTATATCTGTTGTCTTGATGCGGATGATTATATAGAGCCGACTTATTTAGAGAAAGCAAGGAATATATTTGAAAGCCACAAAGAAGTGGGAATTGTAACCTGCCATATACGTTGTTTTGGGATGCTGAGTATTAAGTGTAAAGTTCAAGAAGACAGAACAGATCTAATTAGTATGTTAAAGAATAATGAACTTCGTTCACCATCATGTTGCGTCAGAAGGTGTGCATCTGTCAAAGCAGGTATGTATGATGAAAAAATGGGAAGCCATGCAGATTGGGAATATGGGATAAAAATAGTTAAAGACAGTTGGAAGGTAAAAGTGATACCAGAGTATTTAATCAATTATTGCAGACGCAAGAATTCAATGTGGGAAACATCCAAGGGGAATTCGGATATTTATTATTCTCATATTATCAATAATCACAAAGAGCTATATGAGAAACACTTGGTTGAAATTCTTAGTGGTAAACATTTGGAGATGGTGAATATACGAGGCTACATGAGGAGTTTTCTGATAGTGAGAATTGCTTTATATATCTTGTATGTTTTGAATTTAGAAATGGTAAGTTACCAGTTTAATATAAAAAGCATCCGTTTAGTAAGAATTGCAACACGCATGTTAAATAGTGGGTCTAGAATTTTCAAATTGTTTTAGGCAGTTTTTCTTGTAAAATCATCCTTTATCTTTATAAGAGTTTCCTCCCAAAGGTCATAAACTTTCTCAGGAGTGTAGAGTTTTGCAGTTTCTATTCCATTTTGTCCTAATTTTTCTCTCATCTCGGCGTTTACAATAAGTTTTTCCAAACATGCAGCAAGACTTTCAACAGGGTTATTTCCGTCAGCTAACAATCCATTGTATTCATGCTGAACTAAATAGTTTACTCCCTTTGCATTATCAAATCCTACTGATGGTAGTCCGTGAGCCATAGCTTCAACTAAAGTAAGCCCAAACCCTTCAAACTTGGAAGGCATGGCAAAGACATGGGCTTTTCTGTATTGTTCATAAATATTGTCAGTATTACCCATCAGTATTATTCTGTCCTGAAGTTCCAGTTCATGTATTTGGCTTGTCAATTCTTCTCTTAATTTCCCGTCTCCAAAGATTTTTACTTGCCAGTTTGGATACTGATGGGATACCCTCGCAAAAGACTCTACTAAAACTGAATGATTTTTTTGTTCTACTAACCTTCCCACTGCAAGAATAGTTTTAGGTTCAGTTTCTGTGGCAGGTTTTGATCTTTCTTTAGAAGCTATTTGAGGTATGGGATTTGGAATAATGTGAACCTTGTTCTGCAGAAGTTCTGGTAATTCAGTTTTACCTTCTGGTAATAAAACTGTAATAGCGTCTATCAATTCCAATGATTTGTTAAATTTTGCAAGCCCTGCCGGGTGTATTCTCTTAACCCATTTTAGATTATGTTCTAAAATGTTATGAAAGCTGAATACAATGGGAAAATCTCTGTCGGTAAGCATATATGGCACGTGTATGAATAAGCGTGATGGCATAAAAAATATCAAGATGTCTGGTTTATGCTGTTTTATAATTCCTTGCCAATTGAATATATATCTAAAAGCAAGATGTAGAAGTCTCCAGCTATATTCGCTCGCATAGTGGCTCAATTTTGAAGGTGTTTTTTCACTTGATAGTGGTTTAGGAGGATCGGAGTTTTTAAACAAGGAAGATGGAATTTGTATTAACTGATTTACTTTTTTATAGATTTTGTCTCTGTATTTTGCAACATTTATAAAAAACTCAAATTTTATTCTGTCTATTAAACCATTTGATGATCCAATCAGGTTGCAGTCTTTAACTTCTGGCAAAATAGGATACATAAATTCGTCTCTATTCTTTGTATCAATACAAAAAATTGTTACATCGTGCTTTCTGACAATAAGTTCATTGGCAAGCTCTATCAACACTCTTTCTGCTCCTCCTTTAGTGGAGAGGTTTTTATTAATGTTTTGTATGACAAAGCCTATTTTCATTTTTTGATTCGTTGCGACTATAGATAAAAAGATGGACACTAATACTATGTTGTATTAAGTATTTAAATTATTTCTTTATTACTACATTTGGTGTGATACAAGACATTATACAGACGCTAAGAGACCTCATCAAATATGTGGCGATGCCATTAGGGAAATACGCAAAATTAAATAATTCATATTTGTAAGGATTTTGCTTAGCTTTTGTATAAAGCTAATTGACTACTTCCTCTTTCTCAATGCAACCTTTATTTATATAATAGATACGATCAGTCAGGTTTTTCATCTGGTCAAAGTTATGAGTGATTATAAAAAATGTTTTCTCACTGTCTTTTATCATCTGGTGAATTTTTGTTCTGCATTTATCACGGAAAGACTGGTCACCCACGGCTAAAACCTCGTCTAAAAGAAATACATTAGCGTTGCTGTGAATGGCAACTGCAAAGCCCAATCTTATAACCATTCCTGATGAGTACTGTTTTACGGGCATGTCCAGAAATTTTTCCTCCAGTTCTGTAAATTCCATAATTTTATCCAAACGGCTCTTTATCTGCTTTATTGACATTCCAAGAATTACACCATTAGTGTAAATATTTTCTTTCCCAGTCAGTTCGGGATGAAACCCTGCTCCGACCGATATTAGCGGTGCAACTATGCCTTTTAATTTAATACCGCCCTTTGTTGGATAAGTAACTTTGGCAAGCAGCTTTATGATCGTTGTTTTTCCCGAGCCATTTGGACCATAAAGCCCAACTGATTCACCTTTATTGACGGTGATGTTTATATCCTTTAACGCCCAGAATTCATTACTCTTTTTAGTAGTTTTTTTGCTATTGGAGAAAAAGAATTCAATGTTTTCTCGCAAAGTGTTGTGGAATCTTCTCTTGACCCTGAATTTTTTCCAGACGTTTTTAATTTCTATTACAGGCTCAGATGACATCCGCGAAATTTTTCTCCATTTTGGTAAACAGCTTGCTTGAGATGTAAAACAGTATCAATACAAGAGCAGAAGAAAAAGCTAATTGCCACAGTGTAACATTTCTTCCTTCCAACAAACATCTTCTTATGTTTTCAATAATGAACGTCATGGGGTTCAAGAATACAAGCAATTTAAGTTCCAGACTCAGTTTGTCTATGGAGTAAAGAATAGGGGAAGCAAAAAACAAAAGTTGCAGAATAAATTTTGAAATAAGTCCTACGTCAGTGTAGTAAACGTTCAGGCTTGATATTATCAATGACATTGACAAGGTAAAAAGCAGTAGCAGGAACATAAGAGGAATAATCCACAATATGGCAAAACTCACCTGTATCTTGAAAAATATCATCATTAAGGCAAAAAGAATTGATGAAATCATCATGTCAATAAATGCAACTGCAATTCCCGACAACGGAAGTATTTCTCTGGGAAAATAGATCTTTGTGACCAACTCGCGGTTGAATACAATACTGTTGATTGAATAGTCCCAAGAAGAAGCAAAAAACATCCAGGGGAGTAACGCGCTGTAGAAAAACACCGGTCGTGGATAGTCTCCGACTTTGAGCTTTAGCACGTAGGTGAAAATAAAGGTGAACAGCAGCATCAGGCTTAACGGTTGAAGCAATGCCCATAAGGCACCGAGGATGCTATTTTTGTATCTTACGCTGAACTCTTTCCATATCAATATGTAAAGGAGTTCTTTATAGGGAAGCAGTCTTGATATTAGGTTCATTGTGAGTGTTACTTGATTCCGTTCCCTTAACCTTTTGCCTCATAATATCTTAATTGGAAATCCGATTGAGAAATGTTATGACTTCAACTTTGGATAATATAAAATTTTTAAGTTTTCCGATTTTATTATATACAATTCTACGTATTTTGAACCACACAATAGTGAATTCAGCCGCGACTTTGAATAAAAATCTGCTCTACAACTTGGAAAAATATTATAAGTATAGAAAGCCGGGAAAGGTAACTGAAGACAATAACTATATCCACGCTTCGGTTGCTGTGATTTTAAACAGTGAACTGGAAATACTGTTTATTAAAAGACCTGAAGTTTCAGGCGATCCTTATTCGGGACACGTGGCTTTTCCTGGGGGCAAAAGTAATAAGGAGGACATAGACCCCAGATTTACTGCCGTCAGGGAAGTGAGCGAGGAAGTTGGAATTGACCTTGAAAAAGAGGCGAGAATAGTCAGTGATATGGACCAAGTAAAATCGTTAAATCCACAAGGTACCGGCTATATAGTTACGCCATTTTTTGCAATTATGGAGGAGGCAAAGGATCTTGTAGTTAGCAGTGAAGTTGAGAGATGTATATGGGTTTCTTTATTTCATCTTCTTGACAGTTGCAACATGAGAGTAAGAGTTAAAGAGAGACCAGGTAGGAATGTAAAAGATTTTGTGTATGAATACGATAATTATATTATATGGGGTATGACGGGGAAAATTGTGAATTCATTTATAGAAGATGTTTCTATTATTATCTAAGTATTAATGTTAATTAGATTTGTTCTAATAAATTTTTGGTTTGCGGTTTACATAGATCTTTATAAGGGGGTAAGTTATGTCAGTAAACAAGGCTATTTTAATAGGTAATCTGGGAGGTGACCCCGAGGTTCGCTACACTGCAAGCGGTCAGGCGGTCGCAAATTTCACGATTGCTACGAGTGAAGTGTTTTATGATAAGGATAAAAACAAGCAGGAACGTACTGAATGGCACAGAATTGTAGCTTGGGATAGGTTGGCTGAAATATGCGGAGAATACCTTACAAAGGGTAGGTCAGTTTACATTGAGGGCAAGATACAGACCAGATCTTGGGAGGATAAGGAAGGGAATAAAAGATGGACTACTGAGATAGTTGCTAGACAGATGCAGATGCTGGGACAAGCTGGCGAAAGATCCGGGCAAACCTCTTCACGTAAAGACCTTGAGGATCCCCCTGATAATTTCAGTTTTGATGAAAACTCCGTAAACACCGATGATGACATCCCTTTTTAACTTCCACCTTTGTAATTCCATCTTAAAAACATGGATACATAGATGTCCCTGATAGCACTGACTCTTGCAGCCGGGAGGGGCACAAGGATGAAATCGGACTTGCCAAAGGTCATTCATCCTATTCTTAACAAACCCATGATAAGATACGTTGTTGATGCTGTCAGCCTTGCAAAACCTTCTAAGATATACATTGTTGCTAGATACAAGAAGGATTTAATCAGCAGTTGTTTGGAAAACTGCAACCTGAAGGTTGAGTATGTTTTTCAAGAACGCCAGCTTGGAACAGGACACGCGGTTTTCATCGCCCAATCAAAACTCAAATCCCACAAGGGTAATATTCTCATAGTTAACGGGGATTCTCCTGCGATTACTGGAGGTGAGTTGAGAAAATTAGTCAGAAAGCATTCAAAAAGCGGCGCCGCGATTTCTTTAATAACTGCTGAAGTGGAAAATCCCCATGGATATGGTCGTATGGTTCGGGATAGTAATAATAAGGTGCAAGGCATAATTGAGGAAAAAGATGCCACGGCTAAAGAAAAGAAAATCAGAGAGATTAATTCAGGAATATACTGCGTTAGGTCAGATTTTTTATGGGATGCTTTGAGAAACTTGAGGTCGGATAATGAGCAGGGGGAGTATTACCTGCCTGGTATAGTGGGTTATGCCGTTAGCAAAGGTTTGAAGGTCATTGTCAATAATATTTCCGATCCAAATGAGATATTGGGTGTAAACAACAGATTGGAGCTTTCAGTTATGGAGAACTATTTAAGGTCAAAAATAGTGAAAAAGCTCTGTGTGTCCGGTGTTACAATTATAGATCCCGAATCCACTTTTATTGCTCCCGACGTGAAAATTGGAAGTGATACGGTCATTTATCCCGGCACTTATATCTATGGTGATACAAAAACTGGAAGCTCATGCACAATTGGACCGAACGTTTATATGGAGAATTGTAACGTGGGTAAGAATGTCAAGATAAGATTTTCTTCATATTTAGACAGATCTAAGATAGGTAATGATACTATTGTTGGACCATTCGCACATTTAAGACCGGGGGCACACGTAGGAGACGGTTCAAAAATAGGGAATTTTGTAGAGATCAAAAAATCGAAAATTGGTGGTGGAAGTAAGATTCCGCACCTGTCTTATGTTGGTGATGCGATTGTGGGAAAAAAAGTCAATATAGGTGCCGGCACCATTACCTGTAATTATGATGGAGTCAATAAGCATCAAACTATAATAGAGGACAACGTGTTTATAGGAAGTGACAGTATGCTTGTTGCTCCCATCAAGGTAGGCAAGGGAGCCGTTACGGCAGCAGGATCAACTATAACAAAAGATGTTGACAGGGATTCTCTTGCTATTGAGAGAAGCCAGCAAAAAATAATTAAAGGCTGGAATAAAAGGAATAAAAGATAATGTGTGGAATTGTGGGTTATATTGGTAATCCTGAACGCACTGTTGATGTTTTGTTTAATGGTCTCAGAGCACTTGAGTACAGAGGTTATGACTCTTCGGGTATATGTGTCCTAAATGAAGGTGGCAGGACAGTTGTAAAAAGTGAAGGCAATCTTGATAAATTAAAAGTCAAGTTGAGAGGTAGATCAATGTGCGGGGCAGCAGGGATTGGTCATACCCGGTGGGCAACTCACGGCAAACCAACTGAAAAAAACGCACACCCACAAGTATTTAGAAATATAAGTGTTGTTCACAACGGTATAATCGAAAACTTTATTGAGATTAGAGGCAAACTGGAATCAAAAGGGCACAATTTTTACTCCGACACAGATACGGAAGTAATTGCCCATCTGGTTCAATATTTCATTGAGCTTGGCAACTCATTTGAAGAGTCCGTTAGAAAAGCATTTTCAAAACTTGAAGGTTCATGTGCTGCGGCAATAGTTTTTGATAAAGAACCTGAAAAAATAATTGCGGTCAGGAATTTTTCACCCCTTATAATTGCACAAAACAAAGATGAGAAATTTATAGCCTCGGACGTCCCAGCGATCTTATCTCATTCAAAAAATATAATATTTCTAGAAGATGGAGACATTGCAGTTATTACTCCTGATTACATAGAAATCACTGATGTAAAAGGAAAAAAAATAAAAAGAAATTCCAAGTCTATTGACTGGGATCCTGTGTCGGTTGAAAAAGATGGATACAGGCACTTTATGCTAAAAGAGATAAATGAACAGCCAAGGGCATTGCTGGACACTATGAGAGGCAGATTTAATAAGATGCAGACCTCAATAAATTTTAAGGAACTAAAAGCGCTTGAGTTCGGTAAAATTTCAAAGGCATTGATACTCGGATGTGGCACCTCTTATCATGCCTCGCTCATCGGGAAATATATTATTGAGTCGCTTGCACGTTTGCCGGTGGAAGTTGATCTGGCATCTGAATTTCGCTACAGAGATAATCTTGTTGATAAAAGCACTCTTGTTATAGCAGTTTCGCAATCGGGAGAAACGGCTGACACGTCAGAGGCTTTGCTATTTGCAAAGGAATCGGGTGCTGAAACTATGGGGATAACAAATGTTGCAATAAGCAAAATATCAAGAGAGTCTCATTATTCAATTCATACAAAGGCGGGACCTGAAATAGGAGTGGCTTCTACCAAGGCTTTCACAACTCAGGTTATCAGTTTATACATGTTGGCAATCTTCCTCGGCATTGAAAGGGGGTATATTAAAAAGAAAAAAGCTGAGCGGTTGATCGTAGAAGCTATATCAATTCCCAACATGCAGCAGTTGGCTTTGAATTTGAGCAGTGAGATAAGAACTATAGCAACGGAGTTTTACGGCTATAAGAACTTCATATACCTCGGCCGGGGAGTTAACTACCCAGTGGCACTTGAAGGTGCCCTTAAGCTGAAAGAAATCTCTTATATTCACGCTGAGGGTTATGCTGCAGGTGAAATGAAGCACGGCCCAATTGCATTAATTGACGAGAATATGCCTGTTGTTGTAATTGCACCCAAATATGAAACATGTTTTCAAAAAATTCTCGGAAATTTGCAGGAAATAAAAGCAAGAGGAGGCAAGATTATAGTTGTTACTTCAGAGGCAAAATTAGTTGATCTGGTTGATAAAGACGACAGAATTGTGATGATACCGGAATGCAGCGAGCTTTTGTCGCCTTTAATTACAGTTATACCATTGCAGTTTCTTGCCTATCACATCGCCAATATACTGGGGACTGATATTGACCAGCCGCGTAATCTTGCCAAAGTTGTAACGGTGGAATAATCCCTTGATAAATTGTTCATGATTAACTGTTTAATCGTGTTTAAAAAATTCAGATTTAACGGATAATGTAACTAGTGAAAATTCTCGTTATAGGCAGCGGCGGTAGAGAGCATTCTTTGTGCTGGAAAATTAGGCAAAGTCCTTTGGTGAAGGAGTTGTTTTGTGCACCGGGGAGCTATGGAATCAGCAAAGAGGCGAGGTGTGTGGATATTCCTGTAACGGAAGTTGAAAATCTTCTGGGATTTGCAAAAAAAAACAATATTGATCTGACGGTAGTTGGTCCCGAGTTGCCACTAACTCTCGGAATAGTTGACGCTTTTGAAAAAGAGGATTTAAAGATTTTCGGACCATCGAAAGTTGCTTCCGAGCTTGAAGGAAGCAAGGTTTTTTCCAAGGATTTTATGAAAAGACATGCAATTCCAACTGCAGATCATAAAGCTTTTACAGATCACAGCACCGCACTGGATTTTATCAGAACTATAAGCACTCCTTTTGTGGTGAAAGCGGACGGACTTGCAGCTGGCAAGGGGGTAATTGTATGTAACAGTATTCAGGAAGGTGAAAAAGCTATAGGTTCGATAATGTTAGAGAGAAAATTTGGAGATGCAGGTGGTAGTATTGTAATAGAAGAATTTTTAGAGGGTCAGGAAGTATCCATATTTGTGATCACTGATGGTGAGAGATATCTGTTGCTTGAACCTTCTCAAGATCACAAACCCGTATATGACAATGATGAAGGACCAAATACAGGTGGAATGGGCGCATACTGTCCCGCACCTATTGTTACAAGAGAACTGCTTGAAACTGTAATATCTAAGATTGTTGAACGGACTTTGTCAGGACTCAATTCTGAAGGCAGAAGATATAAAGGCGTCCTTTATACAGGCTTGATGATTAATGGTGATGATGTAAGAGTGCTTGAATATAATTGCAGGTTCGGTGATCCAGAGGCACAACCTCTTCTCTTTAAGATGGATAACGATATTGTTCCGATCATGGTTGAAGCAGCAGAAGGTAAACTTGGTAAGCACAGAAGGATTGAATACAAGGAGGGTGTTGCCATTTGCGTGGTAATGGCATCAAGAGGTTACCCCGGCAATTATGAAAAAGGGTTGGAACTAAAGAAAATAACCTTGCTTAACAATAGGGAAGACGTTGCTGTTTTCCATGCAGGCACTAAGTTTTGTAACCGTAGAATAGTTACAAATGGTGGTAGAGTAATAGGGATAACATGTATGGGCGATAATGTTGAAGATGCTATAGAAAAGGTTTACGAGAGAATCAGAATCATAGATGATGGGGTTTTGCATTACAGGACAGACATTGGAGATAAAGCAAAAAGTAATTTAACTCTTGTAAAATAGGTTATATATTTTGCAATAATTATTGACAATACTCGTATTATTGGGATACAATTAAAAGTTTAATTTTTTAAAGAGATTATCATCTTAAGGAGATTATCAATAGATGCCAACAATAAGTCAACTTGTTAAAGATGGCAGAAGAGTTACAAAGAAAAAGAGTAAATCCCCTGCGCTTCAGAATTGTCCTCAGAGAAGAGGTGTATGCGTGAGGGTTTATACAACTACTCCTAAAAAACCGAATTCTGCTCTGAGAAAAGTGGCAAGAGTTCGGCTTACAAACGGTATAGAAGTTACCGGTTACATTCCTGGTGAAGGGCATTCACTTCAGGAGCACTCGGTGGTATTAATAAGGGGTGGCAGGGTGAAGGATCTGCCGGGGGTTAGGTATCATATTGTAAGAGGGACTTTGGATTCTACAGGGGTTGACAACAGGCGGAAAAGTCGCTCCAAGTATGGCACCAAGAAACCTAAATAAGTAAAAGGAAAAATAACTATGCCTCGTAAAGGACACGTACCAAGAAGAAAAGTAGAACTGGATTCCAAATACGGTGATCTGGTTGTTGCCAAGTTTTTGAATTCGTTGATGTATGACGGTAAAAAGAGCAAGGCAGAGAATATATTATATAGAGCATTTGAAATAATTGATAAAAAAACCGGGAAAGACTCCCTGGAAGTGTTTCGCAAGGCATTGGCAAATGTAAGACCTGCTGTTGAGGTGAGATCCCGACGGGTTGGAGGTGCTACCTATCAGGTTCCTATGGATATAAGTCCATTCAGAAAGCAATCTCTTGCTATTAGATGGTTGCTGGAAGCAACTCGCAAGCGAGGTGAAAGATCAATGATAGAAAAATTAAGCTCTGAACTAATAGACGCTGCTGAAAATAAAGGTGGGGCAGTAAAAAAGAAAGAAGACACTCACAGGATGGCAGAAGCTAATAGGGCATTTGCACATTACAGGTGGTAGTTAGTAAGCTGGAGGATTATTGAAAATTAATGTCGGAAAAAAATATACCAATAAGCAAAGTTAGAAATATTGGAATTGTTGCTCATATTGACGCAGGCAAGACTACAACTACTGAAAGAATCCTTTACTACACGGGGCTTACCTACAAAATTGGTGAAGTTCACGAAGGAACTGCAACTATGGATTGGATGGATCAGGAAAGAGAGCGTGGCATTACGATTACGTCAGCAACTACTACCTGTTTCTGGAACGATCACAGAATAAATATTATTGATACACCGGGACACGTTGATTTTACTATTGAAGTTGAAAGATCCTTAAAAGTTCTTGACGGTTCAGTGGTTGTTTTTGATTGTGTAGGAGGAGTTGAACCTCAGACTGAAACCGTTTGGAGACAGGCAGATAGGTATAAAGTGCCAAGAATGTGTTTTATAAATAAGATGGACCGGGTTGGCGCTGATTTTTACAAGGTTGTAACCCAGATTAAAGACAGATTGGATTGCAGACCGCTTTGTTTGCAAATCCCATGGTTTGAGGGAGATGAGTTTAAGGGAATTATTGATCTTATTAGGATGAAAATGGCGATATGGGACAGTGAGTCTCTAGGAGCTACATATAGGTTTGTTGATATTCCGGGCGATGTTGAAGATCAGGCAAAGTCCTACAGGGAAGAAATAGTTGAAATTGTTTCCGACCATGATGAAGAAATAATGGAACTGTATTTAGATGGCAAGAATGTACCAGAAGAGAAAATTATAGACGCTATAAGAAAGCAAACGATAGACTTAAAAATAGTTCCCATACTATGCGGATCGGCTTTCAAAAATAAAGGTGTTCAATTACTCCTAAATGCGGTTGTTGATTTTATGCCCGCACCATTGGATCTTCCTCCAGTTAAGGGTTTAACTCCAGATTCAGAGCAGGAGGACACAAGGCTACCCGATGTAAAAGAACCGTTTTCCGCTTTAGCTTTTAAGATCATGACGGATCCTTTTGTTGGACAACTAACGTATTTAAGAATTTACTCCGGAAAATTAAGTTCGGGCACTACGGTTTACAATTCATCAAAGCAGAGAAAGGAAAAGATCGGAAGATTGTTAAGAATGCACGCCGATAAAAGAGAGGAAATAAAAGAGAATGTTGCTGGAGGAATTGTGGCAGCAGTAGGGTTAAAGAATACAATGACCGGTGATACCTTGTGCGATGAATCAAAACCCATAGTTTTGGAGAGTCTTCATATTGCAGAACCGGTAATATCCATTGCGATCGAGCCAAAATCCAAAGCTGATCAGGAAAAGTTGGGCTTAGCTTTGAACAAATTAGCATTGGAAGATCCCTCATTTAAGATAAGATTTGATGAAGAGACAAGCCAGACGCTGATCTCAGGAATGGGGGAATTGCATCTTGAAATTATTGTGGACAGATTAAATAGGGAATTTAACGTTGATGCCAACGTAGGCAAACCTCAAGTAGCATACAGAGAATCCATTACCCAGAATTCAAATGTTGAGAATAAATTTATAAGGCAGACGGGTGGTAGAGGTCAGTATGGTCACGTTAAGATCAGAGTGGAGCCGTTAGAAAGAGGAGAGGGCTTTAAGTTCATAGATGAAATTAAAGGTGGGGTAATTCCAAGGGAGTATATCCCCGCGGTTGAGAAGGGTATCTTGGAAGTTATGAAAACCGGAGTTGTATCTGGCTATCCCGTTGTAGATGTATCTGTTACTCTGTATGATGGATCTTTCCATGAAGTGGATTCTTCAGAGATAGCCTTTAAAGTTGCCGGTTCACAAGCTTTCAAGGAGGCTGTTTTAAAATCAAAGCCCATTATTTTAGAGCCGATTATGAGCCTTGAAGCAGTGGTACCAGAAAACTTTATGGGAACAGTCATAGGCGACTTAAATTCTCGAAGAGGACGTATAAACAACACGGAATCGCGTGGTAAGATGCAGGCAATAAAAGGAGAATCACCTCTGGGTGAGATGTTTGGTTATGCTACAAATTTGAGATCTATGACGGAGGGGCGAGGATTATTTACAATGGAATTTTCACACTATGCACCACTTCCAGAAAGCATTTCTCAAGAGTTAAAGGAAGATGCAAAAGCAGTATAAATTATTTTTGCACCGTGGTTTACAAACTATCTGGTAGTAAGATTCCTCCAAAATTATTGATAATGTTTCTTATTTCTTATTATCTGATATTTTCATTGTAATTTCCTATTTTGGTACAATTCAGCCTAGTATTCTTTTGCCGATTTAATCTCTTGTAATTTCTTTTTTGCTATTTGTTTAGCGGGATTAATCTGACTTGAGGCAAGTTTTTAAAGCCAAATCGCGTATTTCTTTTCCTTTCTTATCTACATTTGCCGTTGCCAAAGAAAGCCAGATATATGCTTCTTGCAAATCTTGAATAGCCCCATGGCCATTATATGACCCCAAGATTATATTGCGCACCAGCAACTCCTTGTTCGGCTACTCTTTTATATACAGAATGCCTGCTGGTAATTTTCTTCAAACGCAGTCATCTTCATACCTGCCGACCCATTAATGTCACTGCTATCAACAAAGAAATCAGTGTGCATATTTCTATGTTGTTATACAAATTATACGCGAGCACAAATGTCGGAGCATATAGGTATGTTGCCATTTTAGACTGGAAATGCTTTTAGGAAATTATTAATGAATAGCTTTAGTCTCCAAATTATATAAATTATCGTCTAGTGAATCTTGCCAAAAAATATCTTGCCTCGCTGGTTATTGTTTTTTTATTCTCAATAACCTTATCATTTTTCCCTGTTATTGGAGTTTTGGGATATGAATATTCGTCTCTTTCCGCGTTGTTACTGTCATTTATTTCTGTCTTTATAAGCGTGGAGGTAGTGAATAATTCTTATTATAAAAGGGTTTTTAATGCAAATACAAATGAGTTTGTGGCAAGTTCTATTTTGGTTAATTTTTCATTCTTATTTGTCAATTTCATTGTTGGGCTGATAAGTTCGTTTTATAAGAGAGATTGTAGTATTGAATCAGGAATTGCGTTTTATCTACTAATCACCTTAATCACTGTTTTCTTCTCAACTTCTATTGGAGTATTAACTGGCATTTTATTTAAAAGGAGAGGTTTTATAATTGGCTCAGCAGTTTTGTTCTTCATAATAATATATTCCCTTTGGTCATTCTACAGCCAGTTTCACATTTTTTTCTATAATGCAATAATTGGTTATTTCCCCGGTTCTCTGTATGACAAGAGTATTTCAATAACACAGTCACTTATCATATACAGAGGAATTATCTTACTGTGGTCTCTTTTAATTTTTACCATGGTTTTAATCATCAAATCATTGATTAAAGGAAGATTGAATGTTTTTCTTGCATTTGCTTTTCTGTTTATGTTATCAGTGTTGACCTTTTCTTATTTCAAGCAGGAAGAACTTGGATTTAGTTATACAAGAGAATATATAAAGAAAAGTTTTCTTTCAGGGACTCATGAGACTGAGCATTTTGTAATCCATTATGCTCCCGGGTCAATTGCAGCAGAAGAGATTGAGTTAATAGCCGATGATCATGAGTGGAGATATTTGGAAGTGAGTACTCATTTAAATGTAGATCTGAATAGCAAAGTTAACTCTTACATATATCCGAATAAGGAATCAAGAAAGAAGTATTTTGGTTCTTTACAGGCGGCTTTTGCTAACCCTATTCATAAAGAGATGCATCAGGTTTATGGATCATTTCCAATGCCCAGTTTAAGGCATGAGCTTGTGCATATAATATCTTCAGAATTTGGATCAGGACTGATAAAAGTCAGTCCTGAAAAGGGTCTGATAGAGGGAATAGCAGTTGCTGTTGACTGGCAAGCAAGTAAAACAAACAGGCATCAGAATGCAAAATTTTTACTGGAGAAAGAAAAGTTAAACAACAACCTGAAAGATTTTCTTGGATTCAAGTTCTGGTATTACCCACAATCTGTAAGCTATACGTTAATGGGCTCTTATTGCAGGTATTTAATAGACAAATATGGTATTGAAGAATTTAAAGAGTATTACAGGACAGGTTATACAAATGTGTATGGTCAAACGGTTGATCAGTTAATTGACGGATGGGTTAAATTTCTGCGAGATGATATAGAGTTTTCTGAAAATTCAAAGGAATTTCTGGAGCATAAATTTTCTGAAGAAAGCGTATTTGAAGATGCGTGTCCGAGGAAAACAGAGGAATTTATCCTCAAAGGTATCAAAAAATATAAAGGTAAAGATTTTGCAGGTGCTGCAGTTATTTTTAACAAAACCCATAGTTTAAACAATAATAATTCAAAAGTTAAAACACTCCTCGCGTATTCCTATTATTATAGTGAAGACTATGATGAGTTATTAAATATGGATACAACCCGGAAACTAACTGAGTTGGATAAAAATATCATTAACAACTTGAAGACCAATGCGATGTGGACGCAAAAGGGATACGATCACGCATACCCTTATTTTAAAGAGTTGATTGACAAAGCTTTAACCGATAGCACTAAAGAAGAGGTTGCCCTAAAGGTGGATCTGAGGCGATTTAAGGGGGATATCAAGAGATTGTTTAATGGGTATCTACTTGCAGATAATTATTTTGACAGGTTTGTAATTATGAAAGATATAAATGAAAAATACAGATCATACTTTCCTGCCTACTATATTTTGGGCAAAATGTATCTTGAACGGAGGGATTATGAAAGGGCAGCTAGCAATTTTGAGTTTGCAAATGCCAGAAGTGACAAGTTGCCATCGCCAGAAATTCGGCTTGAAAGTTTGAAGCTACTGGGTATATCCCAGTATTCTTCAGGAGATTACTACGGAGCAATTAGAACTTTTACAAAACTCGCAAAACTTGACCCGGGGCGTTATAGAAATTACTCGCACAATTTTATAGAGAGATCAATGTGGGCTGTTAAAAATCACCAGGAGTGATAAGTTCATTCTATGAACAAATATGTATTAACTTCTCTAATCTGTATGATAATTGTCATCTTGGATCAGATTTCAAAGTATCTGGTGACGTTTTACATACCTCTTTATGGAAGTTTTGAAATTTTACCAATATTTGATTTGACCCATATACAAAACAGTGGTGTTGCGTTTGGAATGCTGCAAAATATTCCCCAGAAATTCAAACTACCACTCTTTGTAACTGTATTTGTTGTTGCAGTAATTGTGTTAATATCAATAATCAAAAATACCGACAGTAGCAATAAGTCTATTATATTGGGGCTTTCATTGATATTGTCCGGGGCAGTGGGAAATTCACTTGACAGGTTTCGTCAGGGCTACGTGACTGATTTCATAGATTTTCACTGGTTCAACAACCCCTCCCTTCACTGGCCTCCATTTAACATTGCTGACAGTGCAATTACTATCGGGGCGATAATTATCATAGCTAAAAGTGGTATGTTTTTTTCAAACCAAGAGAACAATGTTTACAGGGATAATTGAAGATATAGGCAGAGTAGATATTATACGGGAAAGCGTAAAAGAGAGTACATACACCATATCGGTGAATAAGCTCGATGCAAATGAGGTTAATATTGGTGATAGCATAGCGGTTAATGGAGTATGTCTTACGGTGGTATCACTTAATGGAAGCAGGTTTAAGGTTGATGCTTCACATGAGACTTTAAGTAGAACCAATTTGTCAAGTTTAAAAATCGGCAGCAAAGTGAATCTGGAAAGGTCACTTAAGGTGGCAGGTAGATTCGGAGGACATATTGTAACTGGTCACATTGATGGCATGGCTGAAGTTGTAAAAGTAAGACCTGTGGGAAAATCAGTTGAGTTCTGGTTTGAATTGCCTGATAAACTTAATAGATATATAGTGGAAAAAGGTTCTATTACCGTTGATGGTATCAGCCTAACAGTAAACGAAATGATCAACGGCAAGTTTTCTGTCAATATTATTCCTTATACAAAAGTTGAAACCACAATATCTTCCCTTACTGTTGGAAATAAAGTCAACATAGAATGTGATATATTGGCTAAATATGTTGAGAAGTTGCTTAAAGCTAATTTAGGATAGAGGTATATTTTCAAATTGAGTAATTTTAATAAAATATACCTTTTGGGCTTTATGGGTTCAGGTAAAACTACCACTGGAGAGATTCTTGCACAGAAATTGGATTACTGTTTTGTTGACCTAGATGTGTTTGTGGAAAATAAATGTCAAAAATCCATTAAACAGATGTTTTCAGAAGGTGGTGAATTACTCTTCAGAAATATAGAGTCCGATTGTTTGGATAAGGTGTCCAATCTGAATGATAAATGTGTCATTTCAACTGGTGGAGGTGTTGTTCTTTCTCAGCTAAATTGGAAATTGATGAATAGCAGTGGGACAACATTTTACCTGAAAGTGGATATTGATACTGCCTGGAACAGAATAAAATCTAGTGAAGTCAGACCTTTACTTAACGTGGCAAATCCACTCGATGAGGCGAGAAAACTTTTTGCCGAGCGGATTACCCTCTATGAAAGATCAGACTTTACCGTTAATACTAATGGGTTTTCAGCAGATAAGGTTGCCGATGAAGTAGTTGATATTGTAAAAAAACATAGATGAAAAGTATTAATCATTTTGTGTTTAAATTGTTGCTTTTAATTATTTATAATCCTTTACCTAATATTAAAAACATATATCTTACTTTAAGATTTTCATCAGGAGGGCACTCAATGAAGAAGTTGTTTTTTATTGTGGGAGTTTTGATCTTATTTTTCAGTGCATCATGTAAGAGAGCAGATGATTTACAAGTTGACAATAAAGAGGAAAAAGTTCAAGTAGAGAAAGAAAATTATATCTCGCCTTCTACGTCGGATGATAATCTGGAGGATAAGGGAAAAGCACAAGCCATGGCCGCCCAAACCAATGGACTTCCATCTTTTTCAGACTTGGTTGAAGTTCTTACACCGAGTGTGGTAAATATAAGCACAACCAGTACTGTAAATGCAGGAAATTCTTTTCAGTTACCAAGATTTCCATACAGGGAAAATGATCAGCTGGAAGATTTCTTCAGACGTTTTTTTGGTAACGTTCCACAACAACAATACAAGAGGCAGGGTCTGGGTTCGGGGTTTATAATAACCGAAGATGGTTACGTAGTAACAAATAACCACGTTATAGCTGGAGCAGAAGATATTGACGTGATTCTTGAGGACGGTAAGAGATATAGTGCCGAGGTTGTTGGGAAAGACTCAAAGACCGATTTGGCGGTCTTGAAGATAGATCCGGATAAAAAATTGAAGACAGTAAATTTTGGTAATTCAAAAAATATTAAAATAGGTGATTGGGTAATTGCGATAGGTAACCCGTTTGGATTAGGCTACACGGTTACATCCGGCATAATCAGTGCCACCGGTAGGGCATTGGGACTTGGGGCTTATGATGATTTTATACAAACCGATGCACCGTTAAATCCCGGTAACAGCGGAGGACCGCTTTTTAACTTAAATGGAGAGGTTATAGGTGTTAATACTGCAATTGCGGCCAGAGGACAAGGTATTGGTTTTTCCATACCTATCAATCTGGCGTCGGACGTTATCAATCAATTAAAAGAAAAAGGTGAAGTTGTAAGAGGTTGGTTAGGAGTAATAATACAGGAAGTAACCCCGGAAATTGCTGAAAGTCTTGAGCTAACGGATACCAAAGGTGCTTTAATTGCTGATGTAAGTCCTGACAGTCCTGCTTCCAAAGCAGAACTGCAAAGAAAAGATATTGTAATTGCTTTTAATGGTGAAAGCGTAGAGAATTTTTCTGATCTGACGAGATTTGTTGGTGCAAAACCAGATACAGAAGCAGTTTTAACGATTATAAGAGACGGAAAGAAGAGGAAGATTAAGGTAAAACTGGGTGAGTTGGAGGATGAAGATAGATCAGGAGGTAAAAGTCAAACAGAGCATGAGTTGGGGTTGAACGTTACTAAAATTACCCCGAGTATTGTAAACAGATTTAATCTGGACCAAAAAAGTGGAGTTATAGTTGCAAATGTGGTAAGAGGAAGCAGAGCTGCTGATGCTGGATTTAAGAGAGGAGATATAATAATCAGCGTAGATAAGAAAGAAGTAAAAGATATTAAGGACTACAACAGAATTATAAGAGAGATTATTAAAAAAGATGATAAGTCGGTTCTTTTTCTGGTAAAGCGAGAGAAAAACACGCTGTATATAGGCATCAGATTTTCTGAGGGTAAAAAGGCTGAATAAATCACTTGGATTGAATATCTAACCTTTTGATGTTTTCAACAACTTGACGGGGTAATCTTACCACTTTTCTATTACTGTAATCGTAGAGCACTATAGCTGTTATTACTCTTCCTATTTCTGCCTTGTTTTCCTTACTTAATATCTGATACACAATATCAAAGCCGTACTTGTGAAAATTATTTGCTCCAATGTTGACGATCAGGCTATCTTTGTAGAATGACTCTTTTATATACTCTATTACGACTCCTGCAATCATGATCCCGTAGCCTTCTAGGTTCATTTCGCTATAGCCCATTGTATCCAGAAACTGCACTCGAGCCTCATGCGTTACAGGAAGAAAAACGTCATGACCGAGGTGACCTCCGTAGTTGATATCGCTTATGCGGAGGGGTATTTCGGTGGTAAAGATAAAATTATTAGGTAGCTCAACTTTAATTCTTGCCATTTTTTACAAATATATAGTTGCTAAACTTATATGCAACAGCTTGTAATTATGAAATCCTTGATTTTTTGTCTTTGTAAGGTTATCATTCCATTCCCTGTAGATTGAGAATAATGAGGTAAACAGTAATGGAAAGAAATGACAGAGAGCTTGTGAGCAAGTCTGTTGGCATTGAATCAAAGACGTTCTTTTTTGATATTAAAGAAAATCAAAAAGGTAAATACTTGAGAATAACTGAGCAGAGTGGGGGTCGTTCCTCCATAGTAGTTCCCCTGGATGGGGTTAACCTTTTTCAAGATAAACTTGCAGAAATAATAGAAGAATCTGCACCTTTGGTAAAGACAGAAGTTTAATATTGCTGATTAGTAGAAGACATTTGAAAAATTGATTGTTTTGCTTTTGTTTTTCTCAAAAATTTTCTCATCCGTTTCAAGGCAATGTAGCGTCTATTAATTATTACTTACTGCCCTTGCATTTTTGACAGTAATTCTCATGTTCTTTTCATTTGGTAAAATTACTATCAAGCCTAATTTTATGTTTTTGTAAGTTTTTGTTGAATTAGGTGGCAATATTTCCTTCAAGGTAAAATCATTTGATGCGAGTTGTGTTCCTACAGAAGATAGGAATTCAACTTCAAAATCAATTGCTGTATAAGCAATTTCACTTTTGTTCTCCAGTGTCAATTCCCTGATAATACCCACTGAGCCTGGTATCCCACTTCCCCACCTGAATTTTTTTATTTGGATGTTATGTTCAGGAATTTGCAATTCATTATTACTTATGTAATTAGGGTCTTGTTTTTTTTCAACTGATATTCTATCTGCAGTATTTTCTTCTGGCATAGTTTTTTTATCAAACTGCTTAGGTTCATCCTGGTATTTTTGTAACTTTGCCAACTTGTTGGGGGTTTTTACATTTTGATACTTATCCTGCTTTTTTCTAATTATATATCTCAACTCTTTGTCCGATATTTTCTTCGCGTCGGAAACATAAATATTCAGGTTGGCAGAGTTGGGATTTTTGAATCCTGCATTAACATTAGTATAAGTTGACGTTGATTGCGCAGGCAGAATATCATGTATTGTGACACTTGTGTTGTATACTTTTTCATAATCCCTTCTGTCTTTTTTTTTATAACCGTCAATGTTGAGTTTAATGTTTTTATAGTTGTTGTTGCTTTTATTTTCAATGACTATCTCTTTAAGTATTCCCTTGGTTCCAAACTGACTACCGAGCCATTTCCAGCTTTTTACAGAGATCAAGTCTTTTGGTATAAAAGTTTCAGTTTCAATAAGCTCTGCTTTTGACACTCTCACTATGGAATTTTCCATATTTGTGTGCATCAATCCGAGTTTAACTCTTTCGAAAATCTTTGTTTCGCCGGGGGATATGGTGCCCTTGATTGAGCCTGTTACTGATCCAAGTGGTACATTGTTTATGGAATATAGCTCAACAATTATGCCAATATTTTGAAAAGTCTGAAGGCTGTTATTCTGGAGAGTTATATTCTTTAAAATACCTTGACTGCCAATGTTGGCGGAAGCCCAAGTGTAGTCTTTAACTGTTATTGCACTGTCCGTCTTAATAATTTTCCCGTGTGAATTTTCAGATGGATAAATAAAAATGTGTATTGCTAATAAGGGTATCAAAAGAAAATATTGAAAGGTTTTCTTCAACGTAAATAATCTCACTTCAAAATTTATGACTTGAAATTATACATAAAAAAAATAAAAGATGATATTAAGTTATCTTTATTTTACGGGATTAAATATGTTCAGTTACAATAGATAAGTTAAAATATGGGAATATATATTTTACTCAGCAGATTAACCCCTGATGGACGTAAAACTTTAAGGGAACGACCATACCGGATAAGAGAAGTTGACGAGGAACTTGAGAGAATGGGAGTAAGAGTTCTGGAACAGTATGCAACTTTGGGTCAGTATGATTTTGTCAACATAGTTGAAGCACCTGATAATGAAACGATTGGAGAGGTCTCCGTGGATCTTTGTTCAAGAGGTACACTGGATCTGATAACCATGCCTGCTATTGACGTCGATAAGTTTATCAATACTTTAAAATCAGATGGAAAGCTAGCAAAAGAGTGAGCATTAGTTATAAGTTCCATTTCTTTTCATTCTTTGACTAACCAACACCAATTTTGTAGAATTGACTTTTAGTATCATGTCTGAAATCAAGATTCTTCCCGACATGCTCGTGTCCAAAATTGCCGCGGGAGAGGTAGTACAAAGACCTTCTTCTGTTGTGAAAGAGCTTATTGAAAACTCGCTGGATGCCGGAGCAAAAAAACTAACAGTGAACATAGAGTCGGGTGGAAAGAAGTCTGTTGTGGTAATTGACGATGGTATCGGAATGTCAAAGGACGATGCCTTGATGAGTCTGGAACAGCATGCTACAAGTAAAATTAGTTCTGTTGACGATCTCTTTGCTCTGACGACACTGGGTTTCAGAGGTGAAGCTCTTGCGAGCATTTCAAGTGTATCACGTTTAAGGCTTTTAACGCGGAGGAATGGTAATGATTCGGGTGTAGTAATTTTTGTGGATGGAGGCAAAATCAGGAGCGTTGAGGATGCAGGATGCCCAGTGGGAACCACTGTTGAAGTAAGAAATCTTTTTTTCAATACCATCCCAAGGTTGAAATTTTTGAAAAGGGATGAAACCGAGTTTATCAACATTACGGAGATTGTTCAAAGAGAAGCCATTGTAAATCCGGAAGTAGCTTTTGAAGTCCACCATGACGGCAGATTGATTTTTAGACTTGCTTCAAAAGAGAATGTTCTGGAAAGAGCTAAAGAAATAGTTAAAAATTGTGAGTTGTATGAAATAAACTATATTTCCAACGGTATGGAAATCAGTGGTTGTATGAGTAGCCCATTTGAAGGACGATCAAATACGCAAAGACTTTATACTTATGTAAATTCCAGAACCGTCAAAGACCGCTTTGTTACAAGAATGATAATGGATGCTTATGGAAAGATGCTTCCCAAAGGTAAATTTCCGCAAGGAGTTCTATGTATTAATTTACAGAAAAGTGAAGTGGATGTTAACGTTCATCCAACTAAGTATGAAGTAAAGTTTAGAGAGCAAAATCTGGTTGGTGGTGTTATTAAAAATTCACTTTCAGAGATGTTAAGCACTGCCCCTTGGATGTTTAATCATAAAAACATAGACAAGAGCAGGTCAGTTTATTTTCTTGAAGAAACTAAAGAAAGCTATCGGAGTTCTGTTGGAAATTTTTCTACCCGGCGTAACACTGAATATGGAAGTGGTAATCAATCGTTGAAAAATACAAACAGCGAGGGATTGGTAGATATAAAGAACCAGATTCCCGGGGGACATGTTTTGCATGAAATTGATATTAAAAGGGATCAGCTTTTTGGTAAAAAAGGACATTTCTCCAGTATGAAAATTATAGGTCAAGTCGGGGCGCTTTATATTGTCTGTGAAAATCAAGACGGAATTGTGCTGATTGACCAGCATGCGGCGCATGAGAGGGTCAACTATGAAATATATAGAAAAAATTATCTTGAGTCCGGATCAATCCAAAAGCAGGAGCTTCTGTTACCTGAAGTTATTGATTTATCACCCAAAGAGATGAAAATTTTTGAAAAGCACCGAGTTCATTTGACTGAACTTGGCTTTGAGGCAGAACCATTTGGTAATGTTTCGGTCAGGGTAAGAAGTGTTCCGGCGATTCTTAAACTGACGAATGCAGGTGGTGTATTTACAGACATTCTTCTGGAACTTGACGATCTGGAAGAAAGTAAAAGTTTGAATGACAGACTTGATCTTGTTTGTGCTACCATGTCTTGTCATAGTTCAATTAGGGCAAATGAGGCTTTAGGCAGAGAAAAAATTAGTGCCCTTTTGCATGGCTTGGATAATGCAGAGTTTCCACATTCATGTCCGCACGGAAGACCAGTGGCTAAAATGATTACATATAAGGAACTTGAAAAAATGTTCGGGAGGATATGATTTGAAAGAAAAAATTATTTCTATACTTCGCCAGAGTGCTGATCTAAAGCTCAGGTTTGCCAAGGAATCCACAGAGATTGTTGAAGATGCGGTAAATATGATAAATAAATGTCTGAAGTCAAACGGGAAAATTTTGCTCTTTGGTAACGGAGGAAGCGCCGCCGATTCACAGCACATTGCAGCAGAATTTGTAAATCGGTTTTACGAGGATAGAAATCCCTTGTCCGCCGTTGCCTTGACAACTGATTCGTCAATTCTTACCTCCATTTCCAATGATAGCGGTTTTGAGAACGTTTTTTCTCGTCAGATTGAAGCTATTGGTAAAAAAAATGACATTGCCATTGGTATGACCACAAGTGGAAAATCACAAAATGTGTTAAATGGACTTGTAACTTCCAAGAATTTAGGAATGAAAACAATAACTTTTGCCGGGCAAAATACTGCAAAACTGGAGAAAGTATCAGACTGTATTATTTCCGTGTCGTCTAAATCAACACCGAGGATTCAGGAAGTTCATATAACAATTGCCCATATAATATGCGAGTTGGTGGAAGCCAACTTTAGTCAGAAATGAAAGAATGCAATAAACGGGTTTGATAAAGTGTTTACCGATTATGAATAAAAGGAGGTTTTTAGCTAGTGGCAACAGTTGATACCAGCAGGTTTTATAAGGGTATGAAGGTTGAGCATGATGGTGGTATATGGGAGATTGTTGAGCATTCAAGCTCAAAAATGGGAAGAATGAGTGCAATTGTTACAACAAGATTAAAAAACGTGGTTACAGGTGCCGTGCAGGAGAAAAAATTTAGATCTGGTGATACGTTTCACATTCCGGATATTGAGCGCAGGAAAATGCAGTTTTTATACAAAGATCAAATAGGTTTTCACTTTATGGATACCCAAAATTATGATCAGTTGAGTTTCAGCATGGAGCAGGTTGGAGAATCGACAAATTTCCTAAAAGAGCAGCAGGAAATACAGGTGCAATTTTGCAATGATAAACCTATAGGAATTGATCTGCCAATTTCAGCAGATTTTGAAGTAACCTACGCGGAACCCGGATTAAAAGGTGATACAGTTTCAAGCACAACCAAACCGGCCACCATTGAAACTGGTTTTGTCGTGAACGTTCCTCTTTTTATAAACATCGGGGACATAATAAAAATTGACACAAGAAATGGTAATTATCTAGAAAGGGTCAAAAAGTAACACGGTCTTCAATAGTAACTTTTTATTCTCATGTTATAGAGTTTTTAAGGGGAAAAATTATCTTTGAGTTTTATCGCCGAAATTGGATCTAGTTTTTCCAACTGTGAGTATGCTTTTTCAGCTCTTTTGTGCTGACCGTCTGATAGGTAAGTAATTACCATGTTATACCATGCTTTTGAATTGTCAGAATCTATACTTACTACCCTGCGGTAGGAATCTATTGATTTTTTGTAGAGACCTTGTTTCCCGTAGACAACTCCTAAATTATACCATGCTTCTTTGTATTCAGGGTTTGTATTTACTGCATTAAGGTAAGAATCTATCGCTTTGTAGTAGATATCTTGTTTGAAATAAGCAAGTCCCAGAAAATACCAAGCTGATTCATCAGATGGAAATAGCTCTAACCATTGCAAGCAGTGTTTTTCCAAACTTCGCCAATTCTGGCTTTTTATCAAAGTCAACGCAATTTTGCGATTGTCCTTGGAAGATTCCCCAAACAATTTTTTCAGTTTTGTATCAGAAGTCTTTTTGATTCCTCTTCTGCGAGTCCAGTTTATCCACTCAGTGGGATAGGCAAACCCTGAATATTTTGTTGTTTTGCCTAAATATCCTTTAGTTGTGATTCCAACAAGTTTGCCGTATTTATCAAACAGACCACCGCCGGACATTCCTGGAGCAAGTTGGGCACTCGTTATAATTACCGGCGGATCGTTTCTGTCTCTCTTGTGGAGTTGAGAAACCTGACCAGTACTGATGCGGTATGTTCCACGAGGTGCACTGATAGCATAAACGACCTCACCAACTTTCAATGATTCAGACGAGCGGGTATTTATGATCCGACCTTTGAGGTCTCGAGATTTAAGCAGACATATATCTTTTTCCCAATTAGCTCCGGAAAGAGTTGCAATCTTCCTCGCTCCATTATTATCCTGCACCATTATAGAATTTGCTATGGAATCTGCTTTTGCTAACACGTGACAGTTTGTAACGACTTCTCCATGTCCCACAATAACTCCACTGCCCTGAGATTTTATTCCGTCTTTTTGTGTTGCCCAAACAATAACAGTTGAAGGGAATACTTTTTCATAAACTTTTGAAGCATTCAGAGCAGATGCCGGTGTAGTAACGGTGAAAAAAATCGTCAATATCAGGGATAATACTTTGATTTTATTATCAAGTCTTTTCTGATTCCATACATGGTTTTTATCAAGTGATTTTCTCAAAAGGAAAATTGAAATAGATATTAATTCAGTGGATTTGTTAAACATGGATTGATAGCAAAGTAGATAAATTTTCTTGAATTGCAAGCAAATGATATGTACGCAGATCAAGTTTGATTGAAAGGTAACTATAAAAACATTTGTCCATTCAGAAAGAAGGAATATTTAACTCTTTATTCTTCTGATAAAACAAACAATAATATGGTTTCCCTAAAAGTTGCATTTAACAGTTGCATCTAAAACGAAATACAGCTATAGAAAAATTTCATATTCTTGGTAAACTCACACCCTGATCATTTCTCAAGGAGCATTGGTGAACAAAATAGAACAGTGTATGAATAAGTATTACAGAATGGTTTTACGTCTCTCGGTCATTCTCGTTATTTCATGTGCCGTGGGTGATGATTCTCCTCCTGCTCAAATAGATGATTTCAGTACTTCTTCAAACAATAAGTTGTTTGGATGGACTGCACCTGGAGATGATGGTAATTCAGGAAAAGCCACTTTATACCTTCTCAGGTTTTTTGACGAAAATCAGGTGAAAGAGCTACTGGATGTTTCATCACTGGAAAGTTTAGATGATAATCGGGCACAGCAAGCTATTCTTCAAAATAACTTCCATAGGGCAACTCAGGTGCCCAGATTTTTTGCTCCTAGAGACGCAGGGTCTTCTGAAACAGCATCAGTGCCAAGACTTGATATTTTAGGACAGAAAAGATATTTCTACTCTATTGTGGCAAATGACGAGACTGGAAATAGCTCCAAGCCGTCAAATTTTTTGGAGCTAACGTCGGGTCTTTCAAGTGTTGATTTTGTGGGTGATCAGAATAGCTGTTTGGGTGCTTCGGCATCCTTTGGTGAATTTATGCAAGGAGATCAAGGCGATACGAGTAGGGATATTATTGTAGGCGATCCCTGTTCAGCAAGAGTTTATATATTTGCAGGCAGAGAGGATATTACAAGAAATACTGGGAATGTAGATATGGCTAACCCTGATGTTACTATCGTCGGGATACCGGGAACCAGGTTTGGTGCTTCTGTAGAAGGTGTTGGTAATATCAGCTCCAATTCGTTTGATGAATTTGCGATAGGTGCCCCTAATGCTGATAATGCTAAAGGACAGGTATTTGTGTTTGAAGGTGGACAAAGTCTGCCTGAGGTGATTGACTTGAACTCCGATGGTATGGCGAGATTTATCATAATTGGTGAGGCAAGCGGAGATAAATTTGGTTCTGAAATTGCGAGGCATGGACTTAACAACTTGCTTGTAAGTGCTCCAATGGCTTTACAAGAAAAAGGCAAAGTTTACAGCTTTAACAGTAATGAACTGCAAGATTCGACCAATGCTGCTGACGCTGCTGAAATTATAATAGGACGGTCAGGAGATCAACTGGGATACTCCATAGCTGACAGTAGGATGATTGGGATAGGAGACCGGGTATTTGTAGTAGGTGCACCGGGTGGGGGACGGGCATACGTATTTTTCAATACAGGAGATTTTGATCTCTCAAATCTTGCACCGGAAAACGAAGGAGATATTTTAGTTATACAAGGCAATGCCGAGGATAGATTTGGGGAAACAGTCGATGGAGGCTACGATATTGATGGTGTTGAAGGCAATACTGATGTTGTTATATCGGCTCCCTCTGCAGATAACAATAAAGGTTCTGTGTTTGTATATTCGGATGAGGTTTTAAGTGGTGCAACTGATGGATTATTACTGAGTACGATGGATGCGAGTTTAAGAATAGATGGGCTTGTAGAAGGGGATAAACTGGGTGTAGGATTAGCTGTTTTACCTGATATAAACCCAGAAATAATAGTTGAGCAGAGAGATGTTGCTAACGTGCTTGCACAAGTCCGAGGGAATGCAGATATTGCGATCGGTGCACCCGGTGCTGAAAGTGGAAAGGGAAAAATCTACATCTTTTTTGGTGAGAATGATTTGTCAGGTCAACTTAGTGCGAGTAGTGCTGATATAACGATACCACCCTCTCAGGGAATTGATTCATTTGGCTTAAAACTGAATACTGTATTGGACGTCAACGGAGATGGATTTTTTGATTTTACTGTTGGAAGCAGTAATTCACTGACCTTGAATTATTGATCGCTCTTTTCCGTTAAAAAACCGTCTTTAATAACCAATTTCTTTTTAGCAAAAGAAGCTATATCTCTCTCATGGGTTATCATAACTATTGTTCTTCCCTGCTCATTCAGTTTCTCAAAAATACTCATGATCTCATAGCTGGTTTTAGTGTCTAAGTTGCCGGTTGGCTCATCGGCAAGGATCAACCCCGGGTCGTTGACAACTGCTCTGGCAATTGCCACTCTTTGCTGCTGTCCTCCTGACAACTGGCTTGGAACATGATGTTGCCGGTCCTGCAAACTGACCAATTCCAAAGCTCTTGCTGCAAGTTCTTTTCTCTCTTTGAAATTTTTTCCGCTGTAAATAAGCGGCATCTCCACGTTCTCAATTGAGGTAGTTTTTCCGAGCAAGTTAAAATTTTGAAATACAAAGCCTATTTCTTTGTTCCTAATGAATGACAGGTCATCTTTTTTCAATCTGGAGATATTGCTACCCTTAAAAAGGTAGCTTCCAGAAGTTGGTGGGTCTAAACATCCGAGTATGTTCATAAGTGTGCTTTTTCCTGAGCCGGAAGATCCCATTATGGAGACAAAGTCACCGATGTTTATTTTGATATTGATGTTTTTTAATGCCTCAATTTTGACCTTTCCAAGCAAATATATCTTGGCAAGATTTTCAGTACGAATCAACTCGGTCATTTAAAATCTTTTTGGCTGCGGAAGGGTTAAAACTGATTTAGGAGTTTCATTGTAGTGACTGCCAATGGCGATCTCCTGTCCTTCCATAAGGGAAATATTTAGAATTTCACTGAATTCTTCGTTACTTATGCCTACTTCAACCGGTATTTCTACAAATTTACCGTTTACCCCTTTTGCCCATACTGATAATTTACCGTCAGCATCATCTTTTATAACCCTGGGCTTGCTGGGAATGAATCTCAATGCGGAAGTGGGAACCCTGAGAGTGTCACTTTTTTCCGAAATAATGACCCTCACCTCTGCTGTCATGCCGGGCTTCAATTTCAATTCCGAATTATCCATTTCCGCTGTGACGTCATAAGTCACAATATCTTTATCTTTATTTGGAGAATTACTCATCTTTATAATTTCAGCATTGAACGTTTCGTCATGAGCACTTACCTTGAATTTGACTGGTAGCCCTTTGATGGTCTTTCCAATATCGGCTTCACTTACACGAATTACCAGATCTATCTTTTTAAGGTCGCTTGCTATGGTGAGCATTGGCTTGTCGTCTGCAAGTGATTTGACTATCTGTCCGGCATTGACGTTCCTGATCATTATAGTGCCGTCAATTGGTGAAATAATCTTTGTTCGTTCCAGATTCTGGCTTGCTGACTCCATGTTTGCGTATGCTTCCTGAAAAAGGGCAAGTGCGTTTTTATAACGCGTTTGTGAGCTTTCGTATTGCTGCTTTGAAATTAAATCTTTCTCGTAAAGGATCTTATCAGAATTGAAAATGCTTTTATTCAGTTTAAGTTCGGCATCTGATTTGTTGTATTTTGCCTGTGCTTCTTTGAGGCGGTTCTCAAACTGATTGGGTTCTATTACGGCAAGGAGGTCGCCTTTTTTAACACTGTCATTTATATCACAAAAGACGCTTTTTATAACTCCGTTGAGTTCGGAATAGATCTCTACTTCCCTCTTGGGTTTTAGCGTGCCGTTAGCGGTTACGAAGGAGATAATGTCGCCACGGTCAACCAAAGCGGTTACAAAACTGATCTCGGGTACGGGTTTGAATTTACGTTCGAAAAACAAGTAACTGCCGATAGATAAGAGTAGCAGGACAGCTATTAATAGTGGTTTTCTTTTCAGCATTTAGTGTTCTCCAATAAGTGAGCTGAACTTCGCTTTAGTGATTTTGTGATCGTATATAGCCTCTATATAATCTGAACGTGACTGGGAGTAAAGAAATTCGGCTTCCGCAAGGTCTATTCCAGAAGCTCTGCCAAGTCTGGATTTTTCCCTGACGAGGTTAAGATTGTCAAGGGCGATGTTATTGTTAATACGGGTCAGGTCTATTTTTTCCCTACCGAACTTCAAATCCATGAAGAGTTTTTTTATCTCTGATTCTATTTTTTTCTTTGCTTTTTCTATTTGTATCAAGGCTCTTGTGGTTTCTGCCTTGCTTATATTGAGTCTGGCAAGTCTTGCAAAACCTGTGAAGATAGGGAACCGCAGGCCAAGTCCTGCAACTAATGAAGGTTCATCATCTCCTCCTTTTCCTTCGAATCTGAAAGCAGCTCTGCCGAATATCTGTGGGTAGAATTTACCCTTTGAGGCTTTGGTTTCATTTAATTTAGCTGAATGCTCGGCATTCAACCTCTTTAGTTCCAAACTGTTTTGTATTGCTTTTTTTAATGAGGAGTTAAGGTCATAGTTGCTAAATTCAAAGTGTTCTTGCTCTGCAAGTTCAATATCTGTGTCAAAATCCGCTCCTATGCTATTTAGCAGGTTCATTTTGCTCACTTCGTATTGGTTTTGTTTGCTTAGCAGGTTCAGTCTTGCGTTTCCTGCATCAGATATTGCCCTCGTTAGGTCAAGATCTGACACCCTGCGGAGTTTGTTCTGGACACGTATTTTTTCAAGTGTTGTATTGTTTTTCTCCAGATTTTTTTCAGCGGCTTCCAGTCGGCTTTTGTTAATTAGTGCCTTGTAGTATAGGATCGTGGTGTTCCGAATAGTATCGTTTAGAACACGACTGTTTAAGTATTCAGCTGCCTTCAGTTCGGATCTGGCGGTTTTTACATAATTTGAAGTTCTGTTAAAATCCCAGACCAATTGTTCAACCGATATTCCGGATTCACGTTCAAGAAAAGGCAAGACCAATTTGGACTCAATTTGTGGGTAAAAATGGGACTTTGCCTTCCTGACCCTGTTTTTGGAAAGATCAACTTCAATCCCTGATAGCTTTAGGGAGAGGTTGTTCTCAGTGGCTATCTTTATCGCTTCCTCCAGAGAAAGGGTCTTTACCGTTTTTCCCTGGGCTTCCAAGCCGGTGGCAAGCATTATCCCCAGAAGTATTAAGATTAAAAAAGTTGATCTGTTCAATTTATACTATATCCGTTACTTTGATCTCGTCGATCTCATTTCCTAAAAATTCGCTACAAATCGTTAGAAAGGCTTCGGAGTTATCCGTCAGGTAAAAATCTCTTGTTGGTCTTTTTTGTGGATTGGAAAGGATTTGCCCTGATCTTATAAGTCGTAGCAGTTCATTTGCCGTTTCTTCAGCAGAGTCTATAAGTGTAATGCTTTCGCCAACAACTTGTTTTATAGTCTCTTTCAGTAAAGGATAGTGGGTGCATCCAAGCACCAGAACGTCAACCCCCACTTTAACTATTTCATCCAGATACTTTCGGGCTATCTTTAAAGAAATGTCATTGTTGTGCCATCCTTCTTCCGCAAGAGGAACGAACAGTGGGCATGGCTTTTGAAACACCTTCAAATTGCTGTTCTGTTCATGCAAAGCTCTGGTATATGCCTCACTCTTAATTGTTGAATGTGTTCCTATCACACCGATCTTGCCGTTTGATGTAACCTGTGCGGCTTTTATGGCTCCAGGCTCTATAACCCCTATTATCGGTATGGGCAGAGAGCTTTTCAAACTGTCCAGCGAATATGCCGAAGCTGTGTTACAGGCTATGATCAATGTCTTTATGCCTTTGGTCATAAGAAAATTTGCATTGCTCTCAGCATATTTCATCACGGTCCTTCTTGATTTAGAACCGTATGGAACCCTTGCTGTATCACCAAGATATATAAGACTTTCATTCGGCAGCAACCGGAAAACTTCTTTGACTACCGTTAATCCACCCACACCTGAATCAAATATCCCAATGGATCTATTGTTAGCTGAAATTGAAGGCATGATCATTTGCTCTCATTAAAGCTCCCAAACTGCTTGTGTTTTATGGCAAATTCCTCCAGCCTGTTGTCCACAAGCTCGTTGAATGTTCCCTTTTTAAACTTGCTTTTTGCTCCCCTTTTTCCAGACACCATACAGGTGAGTATCTCAATACCGTCGTCAATAGTCTTAATTGGATAAATATGGAAATTTTTGTTTTTGATGGTTTCCACTATCTCTTTTTTGAGCATTAGATTTCTGATGTTATGATGGGGAATGATCACGCCTTGATTTCCCGTTAATCCACCAGCTTTACATATATCAAAAAACCCTTCAATTTTTTCATTAATGCCTCCCACTGGCTGTATCTGTCCTTTCTGGTTTACTGACCCCGTAATCGCCAAATCTTGCTTTACTGGAATTTTAGCAAGGCTGGAAAGCAGTGCGATAAGTTCTGCCGCGGAAGCACTGTCGCCATCTATCATTTCATAGCTCTGTTCAAATCCAATGCTTGCGGATAAACTCAATGGTTTATCCTGGGCGAATTTTCTGCCGAGGTATCCGCTGAGTATCATCACACCTTTGTCGTGAATACTGCCGCTGAGCTTTACACGCCTTTCTATATTTACCACGCCTTCATTACCGATAAACGTTTCGCAAGTGATCCTTGAGGGTTTGCCAAACCGGATATCTCCCATGTTATATATGGACAGTCCATTTACCTGCCCGACAACTTCTCCAGATGTTTTGATCATTAATGTTCCATTTGAGATCATTTCTTGTATTTTTTCCTGTATCATGTTGGAGCGGTATACTTTTTCATTAAAAGCTTTCTCAATGTGCTCCGCCTTGATGAACTTGCTTTTTACCGTGGAAGCCCAGTAGTCGGCTTCAATCAGCAACTTGGAGATCTTTCCAAAATGGACTGAAAATTTATGTTGGTTTTCAGCAATCCTTGAAGAGTATTCCATTAGTCTTTCCACGCCGGGTTTTTCAACGTCCCTGATCTCATTATTTCTGCATATAAATTTAATAGCACAGGCATATTGCCTGATTTTGTTATTGCTGTTGATGACCGTGTCAAAGTCCGCTTTGATCTTAAAGAGCTTTTTAAAGTCGGGATCAATGTTATACAACAAGTGATATATATAACCCGGACCGATCATTATTACTTTCACGTCAATGTCAACCGGAGCAGGTTTAAGTCCAACTCCCGATGTATATCCATATTGCTGAAAAATATCTTCCACTCTGTGTTGACCATTTTCCAGGACTTTTTTAAGTGTGTCCCATACAAGAGGGAACTTAAATATATCCAAAACATTTACAACCAGATAGCCACCGTTAGCTGCACATATTGATCCTCCACTTATAAGGGTAAAGTTTGTTACCATTGCACCCATTACCAATTCTCTCTCAATCGAGCCAAAAAGATTTACATAGTGGGGCTGGGTTTCATAGACTATCGGTGCCCCATTGGTGTTTGAATTATCAATAAATACGTTGACTTTATACTCGGTTAAAGGATGCCGAATGTAGTTTTGTTGGGTGTTTCCCTGTGGAGTGAAGGGAGATACAGGCATCATAGATCTTTCCTGTCTTGGAAGGAACTTATCTATATTTGTGGCTATATCGTTTTGAACGTCCTGAAGGTGATCTAAAATAACTTGTTGCTTTTTATACTTAATCATTAAGTTTTCAATATGCTCCTTTACCGTAAATCTGGCAACTTCATTTTCAAGTTCCTTCATGGTGTGAATAAACTCTTTGTCTATTTTTCTTACCTGCTGAAGTGTTTCGGCAACTTTTGAGTCAACTATCTTTTTATTTTCATTGAGACGATCTCTTGTCTCTTTGTCCATCTGTTCAAGCTGTTGATGTTTTACGGGGTTGCCGTTCATTAAAGGAACAGTGAAAGTCCCGGTCGGAGTAAACTGTATTTGGATTTTGTGATTTGCTGCAAATTCTCTCAGGCTTTTGAAAAGTTTTTCTTTCTGGGTGTTCAACTTGTCGGTCAGTTTGCTCTTCTCATTTTCGAATCCCTTACTTTCAAAGGCTTTTGGCAACTCAACTCTCAGTATATTGACAAGCTCTTCCATATCTCTTTTGAACTCTTTTCCCATTTTTGGCGGAAGAGAAACGATCTTTGGCTCCTTGTGTTTTTCAAAGTTATAAAGGTAGCACCAGTCATTGGGAATGGGTTCATTTATCACAATTTTCTTCAATACGGCTTCAATGAACGATTTTTTCCCCAGTCCCGGTTGCCCAGCTATGTAAAGGTTGTAGCCATGCTTCTTTATACCAAGTCCAAGTTTTATGGAAGTTGTTGCCCTTTGTTGTCCTATCATTTCATCTTTTGGGTCAAGTTCCTTGGTGGTTTTAAACCCATATCTGCTGAGGTTGTATTTCCTGTAAACCTCATTTTCTTTAAGTGTCCTGTGTTTTCTCATTGGTATGGGTGAATTTTATTTTACTTTTCGGTACCAACCACGACGTTCTTGTAGTTCTCAAGGTAGCCTTCGGCAAATAGCTTAATGTCTTTCAGTCTTTTTATGCGTATAGTTCTTCTATGTTCCGATTTCTTCCACTCTCTTATTTCATAAGGAGTTTCGGGCTTGAATTTGGGGACGGGAAGGGCATTACCTTTGTCGTCAATATGAACGAAAGTTAAAAATGCTGTGCACGTGTGGTTCATGTTCCCTGTTTCCAAATTTTCAGAATCAACCTTTATAGCGACTTCTATTGAAGTTGATCCAACGTAGGTAATTCCGACGTTCAAGATCACAACTTCTCCTATTCTGATCGGCGAGTAGAAAAATAGGTTATCCAAAGAACCGGTCACAGTAATTCCTTTTGCATATCTCATTGCTAATATGCTTGCACTTTCGTCAATATATTTAAGTAGCTTACCAACGGACATATAGTTGCCATGGAAAGCATCTTCGGGCATTACGGATCTGGTAGTAAGCAAATTGGATCTGGTTCTCTCGGTTTCATCCAAAGCGTTTGCAACCTTCTCTCTTCTTTTCTCTATTTCGAGAAGTCTTCTTTCTTTCCTGTCTTTGGCGGTTTGGATCAGTATCTCTTCTTTTTTACTCTTGGGTATTATCTTTTTGTTTATGTTTTCCGGGGTTCCATTTTTTCCAACTGCTACAAAAGCTAAATTTGAAAGCGTAATTAGCTTTTTCTCTCCCGACTCGATGTTTTCCGAATAAACCCTTACCACAACTTCCATAGACGAGCTTCCAACGTATTCGATCCAACTGTCGAGCATTACAATGTCGCCTATTCGGATAGGGTTTATAAAATCTATACTGTCCGTTGCGCCAAGCAGAGTTGTAGATCTTGAAAATCTTGAAGAAGTTATCGTTCCCATTAGCATGATCCAATCCATCAGGCGTCCCCCGTGAAGTGTCCCGAGGTTGTTGGCGTGCTCGGGATATACGAACTGTGTCATGCTGTTCTTGGTGTTTTTAATTCCTTGCATATCCTAGTATCTATTCTGTGTAGCTTATCTTCAGACTACCGTTTTCCAGATCAATATTTACCGTTCCGCCAGCTGGAAGGTCGCCGAACAGTAGTTTCTTAGATAATTTTTCCGTGATTTCCTTGTCAATAAGTCTTTTGATAGGTCTTGCACCAAGCTGTACGTCATAGCCTTTTTTTGCAATATAGGTTCTTGCTTCACTGGACAGTTTTATGCTTATTTTTTTTGCCTTTGCTCTGTCTTCAAGCTCCCTTGTCATTTTATTAACTATTTTTTCAACGGTAACCATGTCAAGTGCCTTGAATTTCAGGATCGCCGTCAGTCGGTTCCTGAATTCGGGACTGAAGTATTTTTCAATTGCCTCGCTGCTTTTGTCTTCAAATTCTTTCTGGGTAAATCCCATATTTCTCCTTGAGCTTTCTCTTGACCCAGTGTTGGTTGTGAAGATCAGTATGACCTGGCGAAAATCAACTCTTCTACCATGTGGATCCGTAAGAGATGCATGGTCCATGACTTGAAGCAGTATGTTATAAATATCTTGATGAGCTTTTTCAATCTCATCAAGAAGCAGCACGCAATGAGGCGCTTTGTTCACAGTTTCGGTCAACTGCCCACCCTCTTCATAACCAACGTAGCCCGGTGGTGAACCTATTAACCTTGAAACAGTGTGCTTTTCCATGTATTCACTCATGTCAAATCTGATAAATTCTATCCCTAAGATCTCTGCAAGTTTCCTTGCAAGTTCGGTCTTACCGACACCCGTAGGCCCTGAGAACATGAATGACCCTATTGGCTTATTCGGTTCTTTCAGCCCGGTTCGTGAAACCTGAATGGAGTTTACGAGCTTTTCAACTGCTGCATCTTGACCATAAATATATTTTTTCAGGTCATCCTCCATACCCTCGAGTAGATTTTTATCCTCTGCCCTTACTGTTCTTGGGGGTATTTTTGTTATTTTAGATACAATGCTTTCCACATCCTTGACGGTAACCTGGGAATATTCCTGTGTATCGTTTCGCAGCTTGATGGCTGCTCCCGTTTCATCAAGAATGTCAATTGCCTTATCAGGTAATCTCCTGTCGTTCATAAATTTAGCCGACAACTCAACGGATGCCTTGATCGCTTTTGGTGAATAATAGACTTTGTGGTATTTCTCATAGTATTTTTTAATTCCGGTCAGGATCTTTATGGTTTCGCTTTCATTCGGTTCATGCACGTCAATTTTCTGAAATCTTCTTGCAAGTGCATTATCCTTTTCAAAAACGCTTCTGAACTCTTTCTGGGTTGTTGTTCCTATGCACCTTATGTCACCGTTTGCAAGAACAGGTTTGAGCATATTTGAGGCGTCAAGGCTACCACCTGACACGGCACCGGCACCTATAACCGTGTGTATTTCATCAATGAACAGAATTTTTGATGTATCACCCTTTACGCTGTCTATGATGCCTTTCAATCTTTCCTCAAAATCTCCTCTATATCTCGTGCCAGCCGTTAAGGTTCCCATTTCTAAGGCGTATATGTTTACATTTGCAAGACTTGCCGGTATCTCTCCGTTCACTATTTTGTAGGCAAGTCCTTCTGCAATTGCGGTTTTCCCCACCCCTGCCTCACCAACAAGTATGGGATTGTTTTTTCTGCGTCTTGATAGTATGTGTATCACTCTGTCAAGTTCGTTCTCCCTACCGATTATGGGATCAATCCTGTTTTCTCTTGCATTATTGACAAGGTTTGTGCAAAAAAGAGAAAGAGCCCCTTTTTCATTATTTGTTTCCTCACTTTGATCGCCAGTAGTTTTAGATATGGCATTTTCAAAATTCTGAGATACTGTCCCGTGTGAAATGTATTTTACGAGCTTATACCTACTAAGACCTTGCTCCATAAGAAAAAAAAGTGCGTGGGACTCAGGCAGCCTGAACATTGACATCAACAGGTTGCACCCGTTTATTTCTTCCTTATCGGCTGATTCTGCGTGCATGGACGTAATTCTCAGTATGTATTTGCTGCCAGCCGAATATTTAGGTTCTGGAAGGTGATCTGATTCTATGCTGGGTATGTTCTCTTTAAGAAACTTATCCAGAGATTCCTTGAATATATCCAGATCAACCCCGCATTCTACCAGTGCGACTGATGCTACTTCATCGTTTGTAAGCTCAAATAGAATGTGTTCGGGAGTTATAAATTCCTGCCTGCGATTTTTTGCCTGTTCATAAGCTCTGTATAAGGTTTTCTCAAGCTCTTCAGAAAGGATCAACTTTCATCTCCTCCGGATTCAATTTCCAGAATACATTTCAATGGGTGTTCATATTTCTGAGCCAGTCTCGCAACCTGTGCCACTTTTGACTTTGCAATGTCGTAGGTGCAAACATCTATTGTGCTTTTTCCCTTTGTGTGTGCTTCAAGCATAATCCTGTTGCTTTCATCTTGTGTTTTATAAAAAACTTTCATCACTGCCCAGATGACAAATTCCCTTGGTGTGTAGTCATCGTTTAGAAGAACTATCCTATACATATTAGGTTTCTTCAACAGAGGTTTTTCTTCCGTCACCCAGTTAGTTTTTGACATTCCCTGTTTTTCTTTATCTACTGACATTTTTGTGCCTGTTTAATTACCGTTTAAGTATTTTAGAGGTGATCTTTTGTTATAGTTGTCTATCAGTTTCAGCATATAGTTTCTTTCCTGCTGCAGATAGCTGCTTATTGAATCTGTTGCAGACTTGTTGAAAAAAAGGTGAGAGCTGTATATTGGCACTGCCTTAAATCCTCTAAGGAATTTATGCTCACCCTGTGCCCCGGCTTCAAATACTTTAATGTTATTCCGTATTGCATAATCAATTAAACTGTAATAGCAGCACTCAAAATGTAAATTGCTGATATTTGTAATAGTTCCCCAATACCTGCCGAATAGTCTGGAGCTTTTCAGAAAATTTATTGAACCTCCAAGCCAGTTCTCATTGCTTTTTGCCATGACCATTAACATTCTATCAGAAAAATTGCTGTGAATTAAATTAAAGAATTCGTGGTTCAAATAGGCAGTGCCCCATTTTTTCAAATTTGTGTTGCTGTAAAACTGCCACATCGCTTCAATATGTTCCTTTTTTATATCATCTCCCCTGAGTATTTGTATATCCATATTTAGATCGTAAACAGATTTTCTTTCCTTTTTTACTTGCTTTCTCTTTGAGGATCTAAAATTCTGTAAAAAATGATCAAAATCTTCGTAGTCCCTGTTTTCCCAGTGGTATTGGTGTGTAATTCTTTCAATAAAACCCGCTTCCTTCAAAATTTCCTGCTCCTGTTTGTCCATGAACAGGCAGTGTATGGATGAGAGTGAAAGCTCTTTTGACAGTTCAATTATGATGTCAACCAAGAGTAGAGAACAGGTTTTGTAGTCGTATTTGGGGTGAACGATAATTCTTTTTCCGGTAGTTGGTGTGAATGGAATGCCCACAACTCCTTTGGGATAGTATCTAATCCCTGCCATCTCATAAGCCCTTGCCCATTCCCAATCAAAGATAAATTCGCCATAGGAATCCGTCTTTATAAAAAAGGCGAGTGAGGCTATCAGTTTTTGGTTATCAAAAAGAAGGATATATCTCGGGTCCCAGCCTGTCTGCTTTCCTATACAGCCTGATTTTTCTAAATTCAGCAGGAATTCATAGTCAAAAAAAGGGTGATTCTTATCCTGAATGGCGTTGTAGGCATGCCTGTCAACTTCGGCAATTGATTCTACTATTACAGTGTTCATTACGGGAGATTTTTTGAGATTTGACAGGATAACTTTACACGGTTTTCTACTGTTAGACACAGAGATTAATTCCCCTTGGATTTAGACAAGAATAAATTGGAGAAGTATTGATAAAGAACTAAAAATTAGTAAAGAATAAAGGTACAATCGTGCCAATAAAAGTTTTAAAAAACGAGTATAATATAACGATAAATATCAGATTTGTATAAAGAAATAGTTAACATTAGGGGGGTTGATGAGAGCACCAGTTATTGCCATAATCGTTTTTATAGCCTATTTCCTTGGATACAAATTTTACTCATTATACTTGTCCAAAAGAATCTTCAAACTGTCTGACGATGAACTAACACCAGCAAACGAGATCAATGACGGTGTGGATTTTGTCCCATCTCAAAAGCATGTTTTGTTCGGACATCATTTTGCTTCTATTGCTGGTGCCGCACCGATAATCGGACCTGCAATTGCGGTGTTCTGGGGTTGGTTGCCGGCTGTTTTATGGATTGTTTTCGGAACTATTTTAATGGGTGCCGTTCATGATTTTTCCGCACTCGTAGTTTCGGCGAGAAACAAAGGACGATCCATAAGCAACCTTGCGGGAAATTTTATTAATCCAAGGGCAAGAACTCTTTTTATGCTTATCGTTTATTTCTTGATATTTTTCGTGATGGCTGTATTTGCCTATTCGGTTGCATCACTGTTTGTAATGTTTCCTTCAAGTGTGGTTCCAGTTAATTTTGAGATCATTGTAGCTGTATTGCTAGGCTTTCTATTTTATAAAAAAGGGGTGCCTCTTCTTTGGCCTTCAATCATAGCTCTTGTGGCTCTCTATCTGATGATATGGGTGGGAACCAAGCTGCCGGTACATGTACCTGAGGTCATGGGCTCACAGATAGTAACGTGGATAATATTCCTTTTTATTTACTCTTTTATAGCATCTGTTCTCCCAGTGTGGACACTGTTGCAGCCCAGAGATTATATAAATAGCCATCAATTAATCGTTGGACTTGGAGTTGTGATTTTGGCGTTATTCGTTGCTAATCCTATGATGCAGGCACCAGCCTTTAATACCAACGCGAGCTTGGATGGAATACCGCTGACCCCTTTTCTTTTTGTGACGGTAGCATGTGGTGCAATAAGTGGGTTTCACGGTCTTGTTGCTAGCGGAACAACGTCCAAACAGTTGAACCGGATGACTGATGCAAGATTTATCGGTTATGGTGGGATGATAGGTGAAGCTACCCTTGCGATGCTTGCAACTTTGGCAGTTGCTGCTGGAATTGAGCACAGCGTCTGGCTGGATAAATATGCTACGTGGCATCTTGCCTTGGACAGTGGAATTGGCAATTTTGTCCTCGGTACCTCTTCATTTTTAAAATCGCTTATGATCCCTGAAGTAGTCGGAACCACTTTGATAAGCGTTATGATAATCAGTTTTGCAGCAACTTCGCTTGATACTGCAACACGTATCCAGAGGTTCATAATAGAAGAGTTAGGGTCGGTATACAAAATAAACATGCTTAAAAACAGGTATGTCGCATCACTTTTTGCAGTTATTCCAGCTTTAATGCTTGCTCTTCTTGTAGAAGCCCCCGGTAAGGGTCCGGGTTCAGGTGGAATTCTACTCTGGCCACTATTTGGATCCACCAACCAACTTGTAGCAGCAATTACACTTCTAGTTGTAACTGTATATATGTGGAAAGCTAATAAGCCGGTAATTTATACTTTGATACCCATGGTTCTGCTTATAATTATGACAATAGCTTCAATGATTTTGAATTTCAAGGTTTTTTCAAACAACTACCTATTATTAATACTTTCAGCAATCATTCTTGCACTTGCAGTGTGGCTGGTGCTTGAAACTCTTATATTTTACAGAAATGAAAAAGGCAAGAAAGACACTTAAATTTCCTTCCTATCTTTCAAGGCTTTTGCTATGGTCAGTTCATCTATGTATTCAAGGTCTCCTCCCATAGGTATGCCGTGGGCTAGCCTGGTTACTTTAACACCAAGAGGTTTTACCAGTTTTGCAATATATAATGAGGTTGCCTCTCCCTCAACGCTTGGATTAGTGGCTATTAGCACTTCATCTGTTGATGTGTTTTCAAGGCGTCTTATAAGATCAGAAATCATTAAATCATCAGGTCCAACTCCATCGAGTGGTGATATAACACCGTTTAATACATGATAAGCTCCCTTGAACTCACCACTTTTTTCTATTGCCATTAGATCAAGGGGGTCTTCAACCACACAGATAACTGATCTGGTGCGTGAGTGGTCAGTGCATATAGCGCAGGGGTCAGTAGAAGATAGGTTAAAGCACGTGCTGCACGTGCGGACTTTGGATTTTGTTTCCGATATTGCTCTGGCAAGCCCCTGAGTATACTCGTCCCTAGATTTCAATATATAGAAAGCAAGCCTTGTGGCATTTTTTTCTCCGATACCGGGCAACTTGGAAAACTCTTCAATAAGTCTGAATACAGGTTCTGGAAGTCCGCTTCGGCTCATGCTTAAAGGAGACCGGGAGGCAGACCAAGATCGCCAGCGAGTTTTGCAACTTCACTCTTCATCTTTTGTTGTCCTTGATTCAATGCTTCGTTTACGGCAGCAACTATAAGGTCTTGGAGCATGTCAACGTCGTTGTCATTTATAACTTCAGGGTCAATTGTTATGGATGTGATCTCACCCTTGGCTTTTGCCGTAACGGTTACCATTCCACCACCTGATGTGACTTCAAGCTCTTTCTCTCCAACTTCTGATTGCATCTTTTCCATTTGTTCTTTCATTCTGGATGCTTGCTTAACTAAATTCTTCACGTTTCCGCCAAGTTTCATATTGATGCTCCTTTGTTGTTATATATTTTGTATTTTACTGTGCTTTAAGGTTAATGCATGAATATTTTATATTAATTCAAATAAAATTAAAGGAACGTATGTTTTGTTCCTCGTTCTCTTTGAACGAATATGGTTTATTCGATATAAGTGGTTCTTGACTAATCCATTGACGCCATTGATCTGTAATACTTTTATCTACATTTAACATGTTCGCAGTTTCATGATCTATAATACGACGTGTTTCATCAGCATAAGCGTTGGATAAACGTTGCAATGGAATATCTTTTACCTGATTGAATACATTGATAAGTAATTCCAAATCAACTCTATCTGGATTAGGAAGCATAAGTGTTTTTAGATAATCTCCCTCAAAATTCGGATAAGTTAATATTTTAGTTCTCCAATTGAGCATCTGAATTATCCCAAAACTGGAATTCATAAATATAGCAAATGCTTTTGCTAATTCTGAATCTCTTACACCGATAGGTCTATATGCACTTCCAATGGCAGGTTGTTCACTGTAAATAGCTATACAACGAGTGTTCGTTGTTCTAAGTCTAGTTGGAATTAAAATATAATCAGCTTTTTCCCAATCCTTTCTTGCACCTATTTCATGCCCTGGTCTAATGTATGCTTTATGTGTGGGTTTAACATTAATTTTATTAATTACATATTCTGCAATGGTACAAAACATATCACCATCTTTGCTTTCAGTATAATTAAAATTACTCCTGATAGATCGACTATCTGGCTTAAAATCATATTTATTCCCAGCTATTTCCAGTCCACTAAGTTCTCTAATTTGTTCATACACCCTCGGCAATTCTGAATTCACCCACTGGCATGGAGTCCAATCTCCCAAAGATACCTTGGCTTCATCCCATAAAGTCTCTGTATACAACCCACTTGGAGATCGTGACTTAATCGCATTAATTAAAACCTCAGATTCCTTTAATGTCCCCGGATATTTTAAAATTTGAATAAATCGCGTTGGTTTTCGCTTTCTACTACGGCGTCCAATTATAAGAGATTCATGAATATTAGTATTTTCTGAAAAATTTGGATGTTTTGGATCATGTGATGTAAGTATCATTTCAACTTGAAAATGCTTTCCAATATATTTTCTTTGATCATTACCATTATTGGAAGTACACATTGTAGTTGGAATTACTTGAGCAAGTGTTCCCGATTCTGCTGCTAAAATAGCATTAGTTATAGGAGTAAAATAAGGTTGAATACTCCCTTCATTAATAGATGCACCAATATCGGGATTATTCCGTTTAAGTAATTTCCTAATTTGACTGCGCCGATCTTTCAATGCATCTCTCGTATTATTTGTAAATTTTCTTCCAGTGCTTTCTAAGTTAGTAAATGGTGGATTACAAATTACAGCATCCAATTCTTGAGGAACCATCATGTCCACATTTTCATTTTCCACATTCACGGAATCTAATACTAAATTATCAGGAATAATCTGATTTTTCATAATAGATTTGTCCAGTAACATTTCAATAGTTCCAAGTCTTACATCTTTTACATCTCCGCCTGTAGCACCTCTTACAGGACCATATGGGAGAACACGAAGATTCATTCCTCGATAATCAGTGTTCGGAGCACCTATAGTCAAATTGCAAGCGGTAAGTTGTATTGCTGTTTTATTAATATCAAATCCATACATGCTGTTTTCTACTAAATCCCGATGCAATGTTTCGATTTGACCATCATCTAAATTACCAGCCTTCTGAGCATGAGATTTAATAGCGTTAAGAGCAGCCATCAATAACGTTCCCGTTCCACATGCCGGATCACAAATACGCAACCTCTTAACCGTCTCTATATCACTCCAATCCATAAATGCTTCATTGAAAGCCAACTCTGCAAGTAAAAAAGCCGACAAGTTTTTGGTATAAAGAGCTCCATCACTTTTCCGACTCCCCAACACTTTATGATATAAAGGACCTGCATGATCAAACCCCATTTTATTTAATGTAGTTGCATTCTGAATAGCACAATCAATCAATGTTAATACCGCATTATTAATTGCCTCCACCCCGTGCAATCTCTCAACTAAATTATTTAAGAGTGAAACTGCATCCTGAAAAATCGGACTGTAATCCTTTTCCAATATGAATTCCCATGCACTTTGCAATATACTGATTGGATCTCTCTTCGTTCGCGCCTTCTCGATTTTTACTAAATCACTCAAATTACCAGTATCCTCAAGCCGCCGATGCATAATACAAGCATTTACAATAAGCAATGCTGCTGTCTTACAACTTTCATCTTTCTCCGGATTTGGATCTGTGCCTATCGTATCCGCAATAATTTTAGTGGCATTTTCATTGTGAAAAATACGGCTGGCTGTATCCACTGCCTGGCTAATTGCATCAGCTGTATATTTGCCTTGACGTAAAAACCCAGCAGTATTGGAAATAAAAGCATAAATATCTTGAACATTTTCCTCGTCCAATAATGACTGTTGCATCATAGGTATATCTTCTTGCGGTATATCACTAAGGACATCATCTTTTTGTCTAACCTCATAAATTGAAAGATGGTCGTATAATTCAGTCAGTAATCGGTTATCATGGGATTGCAACGCCTTTAAAACATTGCCCAAGGGTTTGAACCTGGAATTGTCTGCTTTCAATGTATCTATAATATTAGCATTTGCAGGTAATACTACAGGTACAATAATATAACCAAATTCTTTCCCAGAGTTGTCATCTCTGCGCATCACCCGTCCTACCGCTTGAATTGTATCTACCTGACTTTTACGCGGGTCCAAAAATGCAATTGCATTTAATGCCGGAACATCAATCCCTTCTGTAAATAATTTTGCATTGGTAATCAATTGAGGAGTTTCCTTAGAAGCATCATCATTGAGAATTCGCAAGGCACTATTTCTATCTAATGCATTGGTCTTTCCATCCACATGTTGGGTATTTATCTGAAGTGCTTTTTTCGCACCTTGATTTTTCTTTCTAGCTTGTTTTGTTACCCATTCCTTTACTTTTCCATCAACCAATCAACTTGCAAGCCATTTTGAACGCCTAATATTGCTGGCATAAGCAATTGTTCGCTCAATTACATCAGGTGCATTACTACCATCTACCAACCCATTAATTCCAAGAGCAATTGCAAGTAATCCTAAAGCAGCCTGATCATCTGCAGCCTTTCCTGCCATGCCCTGCACAGATGCACTGGTCTCTTCATTTAAATGAATCAGTCGCCTAAGAAATTCTGTTCCAATTAAATTTTCCGGAACACTCAATGCAATCACCCTGTAATCACAAAGCATGTTATTTTCAACAGCTTTCTTAAAACTCAATCGATAAAATTCCCGTCCATATATTTCATTATCATTCATATCTACAATTTCAATATCACTATCTTTTCTTACTTTGTTTTTATATACACGCGGCGTTGCAGTCATATATAAACGTTTTCTGGCTTGTATTTTCTTTCCATCATGTATCAACTGAAATAGATTGGATGATTCCCCAGAAATTATTCCAGTCGTTCGATGAGCTTCATCTATAATCGCTATATCGAAAACATGCTTGTCTTTTGATTCTCTAATTGTTCTATTTAGATCTTGCTGTGCCTCCAAAAGCTTGTCTAGCGATTGATAAGTGCAAAATACCACACGAGCAGAATCAGGAGGAATTTTCCTATTAAGTAATGATTCTATTTCAACCGGATCAGTCGTTACCGGACATGGCAATTCCATTACAGTCATTCCTTCTTTAACTGTTTTTCCTGCTGTTTTATCCGAGCAAATGACAATACAATTCAAATCCCGTTGTGTATGATTTAGCCACTCTCTACGAATCTGAGCAACTAAAGCAATAGATGGGGCAATAAAAAGTATATTCGTAGGCTTATCTATAAACGGGAGTGCAATTTCCTCAGCTATTCTAAGGGCACAAAAGGTTTTCCCTGTTCCACAGGGCATTATCAAACGGCCACGACTAGCATCTGTATCCTGAAATCCGGCAACAACACTATTTATAGCCTCTTTTTGCAATTTCCATGGTTCACGGATTTTAGGCTTAACATATTTTTGAATTACATGGTTGCCATATTGATTAAAATCAATAAGCCGAAGATTATTCTTATTTTTAAATAATTTAAACGCATCAGGTGTAAAATTATTTTTATTGCCAGTTATATATTCACCCTGCTGATCTCGCATTTCCAAAGATTTTTGTTTTTCTGTTCTCGACAGAGTGACAAACCAATACAAATCAAAAATACCTTCATTGATTGCAGCAAGAAAATTTTGTACCTGAGATTTTCCAATTGCAGTACTTTCATAATACTTGCATTGAATTGCTACCCGCTCTCCGGTTTTTAAATAGGCAACTAAATCAATACCACAATCTTTCCCATCATAAAAGAACGAATCAAATTTATTCTTTTCTTGTTGAACCCAATCACTCCAGCGTGAAACAGACTCTATTTCTAAATCTTCTATATGCGGCGCTACAATTTCGAATAATTTTTCAAATTCCCTGCCCTTCTTTTGAGAACTCAACGAGCGAGCCTCAAATCCCTTTAAAATATCATTGATTTTACACCCGTAGTATTCAGTTTTTATATCAATCTCCCCTAATAAATATGATTTTAACTGTATTTATCGACGATAAACTCACAGTGAGTTATTCTCATTTATCAAAGACTTGAGAGTAATAGTCTTACCAATCGTCTCTGAAAACAAAATAGTAATACAATCAAGAGTATCAACTTTATAAATCCCTTGATTTAAGCGAAAAGTAAATTCATCTATATAACGCTTCATATGCTTTACACTCCGATGGTGATAAACCCCATAGTAACCACGCTTGATAACAGACCATACATTTTCTATGCTGTTAGTATGTGCTATCCCACAAATTCTTTTGCCGAGTGTTTTTTCGCACCCTGGTGATTGTAAAAAAGTCCGTCTATATCTATATAACCTCTATGATTATCCGTATAAATGGTGCTACCAATCTCAACCTTCTTACGGACAGTATATTCTGGTTTTTTTTATCTGATTTCTATTGTGGTCTCTACGTTTGTCAATAATCAAACGATAACGTGTTATTTTCTACAAAACTCATTTGATCGACATTGTTTTTTGTGAGGTATTTATGACTCTAAAATATAGTAAACACAATAACCTAACAAATAAACACTGAAAAACGGATAATGTATTTTAGTGAAACGGTCTCGGTTCAATATTTGTTGCGCAGTTGTCCTTGCTAAATTACCATTCATATTTAAATCTGTTTTTTGCTGTCAATCAAAATCGTAACGGGTCCCGAATTTGAAAGATACACGTTCATAAAAGCACCAAATACTCCTTCTTCCACTTTTAATCCACTGCTTTTCAATGTATTAAGAAATGTCTTATATAGTCCCCTTGCTTCATCGGCATTTGCTGCTTTATCGTAAGAAGGTCTATTACCCTTTCGACAGTCCCCGTAAAGTGTGAACTGTGGTACTAACAATATATCTCCTTTTATATCTAGGATATTTAAATTCATTCTGGCTTGATCATCGTCAAATATCCTCAGTTTTAATATTTTATCGGCGAGATAGGATGTGTCTTGATCATTATCATCTACTGATATTCCTAAAAGTATCAGAAGCCCTTTTCCTATTTTCCCTGAAACTTTGCTCTCAACCTCTACATTAGCCGAGTTGACTCTTTGAACCACTGCTCTCAATGCTTATGTTGTCTCCCTAATTTTAACACTTGTGTCATTATTAAAAGACGGTCAATATTCCGAGTATGGCACCGAGTGTGCTGACCGGTGCAAGGTCTTCGAGAGTATCAACCCCTTTTTCAATTTTCAAGGTTGTATTTTTGGCATCATAATAAAGAGAATCGTCATTAACCAGTTTTCCCAGAGTCCCCTTACCACTGTTGACTTTTTTAAGTATTTTGTTTAGTTTTTCAGCTGCTTTAGTTGCTTGCACGTAGAGCCTGTCATCGTTCATAAGTTTTCCAATAGTGCTATCCGAGTTGTTTAGCTTTTCTGATGCTTTTCTTAATTCCTTTACAGCTAATCCGACTTCTTTGTAGAGCGTGTCATCATTTACAAGTTTGCCAATCGTTCCCTTGCCCGTTGCCAGATTATCCATAACTGTGTCAAGGTTTGTGAAGATACTACTTATTTCTTGGCTATTATTGCTCAACATGCCGAACACACCGAGTGCATTGTCCAGTGAGTCAATTGAAGAATCGAGTTTTGTTAAAATCTGATTTAACTCCGTGGGGTTTTTACTTGGAAGAGGTGCATCACCAAGGGTTAAAGCCCCCGTGTCGGATCCAAAAGTCAGGTTTATATAGCTTGTTCCAAGCAGACTGCTAAGTTGGATGGATGCAACTGAATCGTTCTTCACCGGAGCATTCTTTTGAACTTCCATTGTCACTTTTAATTTCCTATTTTCCAAGTTGATCGATGAAATTTTTCCTATGACAAGCCCTTTAATTTTTACTGCATTTCCCTCTCTTAATTCACCCACTGAGTCAAAATAGGTATAAACGATTTTGGTGTTTGAGCGAAATGGTATCTCACCAAGAAAATCCATCACAATTACCAATACTAATATGCCGAGCATAAAAAACATCCCTACTTTATATTCATTTTTCATATTGACCTCCATTATAGTCAAATTTTGTAGAAATAAATTTTCTTATTGTCTCGTTATTTGTATCTTGCAAATTATCAGCTGTGCCTGCATCAATGATTTTACCATTACTAATGATGGATATCCTGTCGGCAATATGAGCTGCCAGATCAACGTCGTGAGTGACTACTATCTGTGTGGTATTGACGGTTTTCTTTAAGGTTATTATAAGCTCGCCGATAGTTTTTTTCATCATGGGATCAAGTCCAGCCGTAGGCTCGTCAAATAATATAAGGTCAGGACTCATTGCAAGTGCCCTTGCAATTGCAACTCTTCTTTGCATGCCGCCGCTGATTTCAGAAGGGTAGAGGTTGCCGTTTCCCTCCAATTCCACAAGCTCCAGTGCGGCAGTAACCAGAGTTGTATAAGTTTTGTTGTCCACGACCCTGTGTTCCTTCAGATATATACCGACGTTATCATTTACCGTCATGGAATTGAACAAAGCTGAAGATTGGAATACAAATCCAATCTTGTATTCTTTCATATCCATATAAGAATTGATTTGTTTGTTATTTAAATACACTTTTCCACCGTCATATTTTTCCAGTCCCGCTACACATCGCAGTAGTAATGACTTACCCGAACCACTTTTTCCCAAAATCACGTGAGTCTCGGATGGGTTGACTTCAATATCTATTCCCTTCAGCACTTCTTTACCGGGAAAACTTTTGTAAAGTCTTTTTACTTTTAAGGAGAGCGGATTGCTGCTTAGGTAGCTCAAAAGTGCGTTGCTGTTGTTTTTCATTGCTTTAAACGGTTTAATGGCTTAATCTAGATTCATAAACTGCAGTATTCTCGTTATAAAATAATCGGAGACAAGAACAAGCACAAATGACAGAACAACTGCTTTTGTAACGGATATTCCTATGCCCTTGGGTCCGCCTTTTGTTCCAAATCCGACTTGACAGGAGACAATGGAGATGATAATTCCGAAAAAGAAAGCCTTTATGAGACCATTGAAAACAGCTTTTACGGTTACAATATCGGCAAGGTTTCTGAAATAGACTTGCATTGACAGATTTATTTCAGGGTTGACCGTAGCAACCACTGCACCACCGAACCAGCCTACAACATCCATAAATACAACTAGTACGGGCAGAGACAGGATTGTCGCGAGAAATCTGGGCATTACAAGAAATCGAACAGGGTCAATATTCATTGTTTTTAACGCATCAATTTCATTATAAACACTCATTGAACCGATTTCTGCTGCCATTGCGGACCCCATTCTCCCTGCCACAAGTATTGACGCCATTACCGGACCTATTTCTTTGACCATTGACAGTCCAACTATGCTTCCAAGATTTTCTTCCAGACCGAAACTTGCAAGAGTGGGACCTGTTTGAAGCGAGAGCACGGCGCCGCTAGAAAGTGCTATCAATGTAGCAACTGGCAGAGTTTTGTTGCCGATCTCAGTTATTTGATAGAGTATCTTGTCAAAATTCCAGTGAACGTCCTTGCACCAATAGATGCTTTGAAAAAGGAGCTTTAAAATTCCACCTGTTGTTATGAAAAGTGTCGATATTATACTCATGCCCATTACATTTTTATGTAGAGAAGTTTCAAATTGTTTTTTTCATTTTTTGACTCATAGCCAATAAGTCCTCCAAGTATATTCCATGATTTACCGGAACTACTGCGGGAATAGTTAAACAGTGTTACTATGGGTCTTATGTCAAGAGTAAACTCACTGCTGTTGCTGTAGAAGGTTACCAGATTCCACAGAAATGAAGTTCGTGTCAGGTTATCTGCTGTTTTTTCCCATACAAATATCCTCCACAGCGAAGCAAAATTCCTGTAAAGCCTTTCATTGTTGTTTATGAAAGGTTCAAAAACGGTGAATATATGAAAGCGACTATAGCCCGTGTCGTCTTTTCTGAAACTGAATATGGGCCACAGATCAATTCTTATTCTGGGTTTGACTGTGTCTGTCAAAGGTTCTTCTCTCGTGTCTTTGTATAAAAAAAGAAAAAGCGATTTTTTGTGTCTTCTGTAGTTTGCAAGAGATATTTTTTTATACTTGTATAAAGGCAACAGTATATAACCATCTTCATCATTTTCATTACGTTCTGCCTTGGAATAGAAAGGGAATATTTTTGTCTGATTGGTAGTTTCTCCTCTGGTAAAATTGATGAAGGGCCATGGAGTGTCCCATCTTTCGTCACCTTTTTTATGGTTTACAGTGTGCTGCACGAAGGGCCAGAGGTAACCCCTGTTTGAAACACCGTGGGAGCGTATCTCAGAATACAGTGGAAATATTGACTTGAAGTATGACGTCTCGCCGTAAAAGTCCTTTTCCTTTTTAATGTAAATGGGCCAGAATAAAAACTCCTCACGTCTTTTTTTTTTCTTGTTTACCCTTTTACTGATGATGGGGAATAATCTGCTACCCTCAAGTTCTCCGTCATAATTACTTACAATGGGCCACATTATGCTTCTTGTGATCTCACCACCTGATATGGTTTTCATATAAAGTGGAAAAAGGAGAAATTTAATATTTTCTTTGGCAAATTTATTTTTTAAGCCTCCGTAAAATGGGAAAAATGCAAAATAGTTATTGTTCTTATCCTCTTCGTTATTGTAAAAAATGAAGGGGAAAAGATTGAATTCCTTGTTTTTGTAGCCAGACGGTGTTATTTCCGTGTTGTATGTTAAAAGAAAAAGTTGGTATTGAAACCATGAAAAATTACCTTTCTTTTTGTATGAAGCCAGTGGGTACAAAAACTCATACTCTTCAATGTTCTCTCTCTCTTTTAATATTCTGTGATAAAAGGGGTTAAAGCCAAATTCGGAATATCCGCCGTTTTTTCTGTAGGTTATAAATGGTCCCAGTGCCATGAATTCCCTTTCATACTTGGAATTTTTCACAGGATGATAAAGAGGTCCAAGATTTACCCCAAAACTCACAGTAGTAGGAAGCGAGATAGTTAAAAGCAGCAGGTAAAGTGTGATTCTGGTTTTATCAATCGTCATAATAAACTTTTCTAACCCTTTTTCCAACAAGCGTCATAATTTCATAGGGGATAGTTTCTGCCCAATTAGATATATCGTTTATTGTAATCAGTTTGTCACCGAACAGAGTAACTTCATCACCGGTTCTTATGTCTTTGTAATCAGTTACGTCGATCATAATAAAATCCATACATATTGTGCCTACTACCTTTGCTTTTTCCCCCTTGACGGATACGAACGCTTTATCCGAAAGTCTCCTGATATAACCATCGGCGTAACCAATTGGAACCGTTGCTATCAGCGACCTTCTATCGGTAACGTAATGACCGCCGTAGCTTATTGGGGAACCTTTTTCGTGCCATTTTAACTGTATGATCCTACTTTTTAGTTTCATAACGGGGTACAGACTGTTACCGTTTTGTTCTCCTGCACCATAAAGCATAATTCCGGGCCTTACTAAATTACCGTGAGAGCGGGGATAATTTTGAATTGCAGCGCTGTTGGCCAAGTGAAAATAGAGGGGATTTACGTTAAGAGACTTAAAAAGTTTCAATGATCTGTAAAATATAGATATTTGATTATATGTAAAATCGCTTGATGTATTGTCTGCCGATGCAAGATGTGTAAACACCCCTTTTAGGTTGAGGCATTTGTTCTTTTTGTATTCATTTGCAAAACTTTCAATATCTCTGCTTTTTATACCAAGTCGTCCCATACCCGTGTCTATTTTTAAGTGAAAATCAAGCTTTTTATTAATTTTTTTTGTTTCTCTTGATAGAGTTTTCAGTATTTCTATATCATAAACGGTGGGAGTTAAACCGTTTTTTATAATGCAGGGAATTTCGTCTTTCTGTATTCCACCCAGTACAATGATGGGGAGTTTAATGCCGGATTCTCGTAGTTCAAGACCTTCCTCAAGAGTGGTAACTGCTAGTGAGTCAATACCGGATTCTACCAGTTTTTTGCTTACACTTATGGCACCGTGACCATAGGCATTGGCTTTTACAACCGCCATTATGGACACCGGGTATTCTACTAGAGATTTTACTTTCTCTAAATTTTTTTTAACGGATCTTAAATTGATTTCTGCCCAAGTTGGTCTCATCGTAGTTTGCAAATGAACAGCAGTAAGATTTAATATGTTGAATTTGGTCAAAGTCGTCTATAACAAAACATTTAGAATTAAACCTTAACTGTGTTATATTGAAAGATATAATTTCCCGCAATCTCTCTTGTAATGAAATTAAACTCTCAAGAAAAAAAATCTGCTTTAATACTTGCTTTGATATTTTCTACAAGGCTGTTTGGTGTATTTTTAGTAGATCCTGTTTTCAGCGTTTTAGTCACGGAAGAAAACTATCCTGGAGCCGCCAATTTATCGCTTGTCGGTGTCGCTTATGGTATTTACCCATTGATACAGAGTCTCTTTCAACTCCCGTTTGGATGGTTAAGTGATAAGTATGGAAGAAAAAAAATGTTGATTTTGGGGCTTGCTCTTTTTTCATTAGGGAGCTTTGTATGTACAATGGCAGATAACATTTATGAACTTATTGTAGCAAGAGCTATACAAGGCAGCGGTGCCACGGGGGCGGTTGGAATTGCTGCCCTTGGAGATCTTACCAGATCGGAGACCAGAGCACAGGCATTTGCTATACCCGGTATATTTATAGGTGTGGCGTTCATTGCGTCCTTTATACTTGGACCCTATCTTACCTATAAAATTGGCTTTGTTTCAGTTTTTTATATTCTTGCCGTACTGGGATTATTCAGCATCTTAATAACTTTGCTTTTTTTCCCCAATATCAAAAAAACTGCCAAGAGTTTTGAAAGTAAAGGTAGTATTCTGAACGCCATCAGGAAGAGCAATATTAAATCTTTGATGCTTAGTGGGTTCATATTGGCTTTCTGCCTGTCTGTTTTCTTGTTTATCTACCCACTTAGTTGGAAGAACCTGGGGGTGTCTGTTTCCGAAAACTGGTTCGTTTATATGATAGCCATACTACCAGGTGCTTTTTTTGCATTCCCGTATATGAGGTATTCTGAAAGGAGAGGAAATCTGCAAAGTGCCGTCAGGCTGGGATTCATCCTTTTGCTCTTGTCTTTTACAGCATACTTAATAGGTGGTGTTTTTAGTATAGTTTTGAATTTTACGGGAATTTTCTTTTTTGCAGGTTGTATCATGTATCAGTCACTTCTTCCAGCTTTTCTAACGCAAAGGGTAGCTTCAAACAACAGGGGTTTGTTATCAGGAGTTTACAGTTTAGCAGGCTTCTTTGGTGGTGCATCGGGAGGTATGTTGTCCGGGTTTTTATACAGTGTAAATCCACTTTATCCGTTAATTATGTGTTTGACCGTTTTGATGGTGTGGTTTATTCTCGGACTTCCAAAGCAACCTGAACAAAGTCAAATCAGTTAATGATGCTAAGTGCCCACCAAGATTGACTTTCATGTCCTTTCTCATAACATTAGAGGCAACTGAGAAAGATGAGTGTATACAGTTTTCAAAAAACCCAGCATTTACCCATTACCGTGAATAAGTCTTGGGATTTTTTTTCAAACCCCAATAACTTGAAAAAGATAACCCCTCCGAGTCTCGGACTTGAAATAAAATCGGAAATTTCCGATGAAATATACGAGGGAATGATAATAAATTATGACGTAAGCCTCACACCGTTTTATAAAACGACTTGGACGACCGAAATAACAAATGTGAGTAAACCTCACCGGTTTGTTGATGAGCAGAGAATTGGTCCTTATAGGTTCTGGCATCATCAGCATTTTTTCAAAGAAATTGATGATGGTGTTTTAATTGAGGATCTGGTTCATTACTCAATACCTTACGGATACATCGGGAGATTACTTAATCATTTTTATATAGCTGGAAACTTGGACCATATTTTCGGATACAGGTTCGACGTGTTAAATAAAATATTTCCGAAGAAAGGCTCATAAAGATGAACATGGAAAAGATTGAGAAATACCTTAGGGATTTAATTGTTGAGTTTGCCGAGAGGCCAGAGATACAAATTCAGATGTCCGAGGCTTTTCATATATGGAAGAACGATATGTATTCAGTACCTACTTATTTCACCGAAGATGATATTGACGACAAAACATTCTCAAAGTTTATGGATTGGTTTGTTTTTGATTTTAGGATTTTCAAAAGTGGTAAAAGAATGATTGAGGAACTCTATAAAGAAAAATCAGAGGATCTAAAGGAAGACGAAAAGGCTGTTCTGAAAAATTGGAACCAAAGCTGTCAGAGCTACTTTGATGTGATTAAAGTAACCCCCAGTGAGTTTTGTGTGATAAGAGATATTTTTACCAATGAGGAGATTTTGATCCATGATAGAGCTGCTTCATCAAAAATAAAGGTTTTTGATATTATTTCCTCCAGACTTTTGAAAGTGGGAGAGCAATATTTCTTTTCCGGCATTATCTCTGTTTATCCCTCTATTCTCAAGGATGTAATTCTTGACTGTTTCCACAAAGAGTTCGACTCTTACGGGGCAGATAAAAAGAGCGAAATTTCAGTCAGAAACTTTCTAAAAGATCGTGCATTTTTAATAGAGAGTTACATTGAAGACGTAGTAAGTCATCCACAATTAATTTCAGTGGATGGAAAAGAAATTATTGTAGCTTCTGCGGTATACGGAGTTAAATCAAAAGAGCCAATACTAAGCATATTAAACCAAAATGCCACACCAATATACAACAATAGCTCGTTGAATAAAACCTGCTTCTACTACCTAAAGGATGTGGAAGGAGTAAATGTTGATGCTAATATTGAAGTTGGAAATAATCTGACCGTAACCTGCCACACTAGAAGCAGGTTAAAGGTAGTCAGAGAGTTTATTGAAAGGATTTCAGGAGAATTTATAAGTCATAAAAATGACACTTTCAAAAAACTTAATTTGTATATTGAAAACTCAAGAAGAGATACTTACAAATTACCTAAAGGTTTCAGAAGCAGAAAGAAATTTGAAAACTCTCTGGATGATTTTTACAAAAATTGGATAGAGCAACCACTGGGTGCACTTAATGGATTAACGCCAAGTCAGGCTTTTAAATCAAATGAAAGCAGGGGCATGCTTGAGAGTGTTCTCTATGAACTTGAGAAACTCTACGACGGTGCAAGGAAAGCGGGGGAACCTTATTATGAAGTCTCAAAACTGAGAGAATTATTACAAATTGATTTTGAAAAGAGTTTGGAATAAAAATCAATAAGCCGATTTTACAAACTGGACGGGTATTTGATTCCATTTTCAGATTAATCTGGCAAATTGACTTAATATGCGGATAGGTATAGTTGACGAAGACAATTTAATTGGCGAGAGAAACATCATCAGGTTAAAAAGGGGTGTTGAGGATATACTAAAATCCCTCGGTTTTTCAGATAAAACTGAAATATGTATATCGTTTGTTGATGATGAAGCTATGAGAGTACTAAACAAGGAATACAGAGGTATTGACAGAACAACAGATGTCCTGTCCTTTTGCCAGGCTGATGATTTACTCGGAGATGTTGTTATTTCTTTTGAAACGGCAAAAAAGCATACCGAGATGTATAAAACCACTCTTAAAGAGGAAATTGAAAGATTATTGATACATGGAGTGCTTCATCTTTGCGGTTATGATCATAAGAAGGAAAATGAAAGAAACCTTATGAGACAAAAGGAACAAGAACTGTCCGCCAAACTGGGGAAGTTATCTCTGAAATCATAAATCGTTTTCAATCTCCTCAATCTCTTTTAAAGTGGGAAGTTCACTTAAATTTTTTAGGTTGAAAGTAGAGAGAAATCCATCAGTTGTTCCATAGAAGAATGGTTTGCCCGGAGCATCTTTTCTTCCCCTGATCTCTATCAGACCCTTGTCAAGAAGGAGGTTAATTACACTTGAACAACTAACGCCTCTTACCTGTTCAACTTCCACCCTCGTAACAGGTTGTTTGTAGGCAACAATTGCCAGTGTTTCAAGTGATGCCTTGCCCAGTCGGGATTTTTTGATTTCTTTGTTGAAGTTTATTATATCTTCTGCAAATTCGGCTTTTGATCTAAACTGGTATCCGTTTGATATTTCTAAAAGCTCAAAACCCCTGTCAGAGGTTTCAAAATTTGAGGCAATTTCTTCCAATGCTTTTATAAGTTCTTTTGCCTCATAGTTTTTAAAATAGTGCTTCAGTTCTTTTACGGTTACCGGCACGGATGAAACAAATATTATTGCCTCTATAAGTTGTTTTAGATTATCGTTTTGCAATTTCATTTCCCAAATAAACAAGTTCCACTTCACTATTGCAGTCTTCCTGAACAATACACAGCGTGTTGTTCTTGACCATTTCCAAGACAGCCAGAAAAGTTATTACAAACTCTGATTTGGATATTAAATTTGAAAATAGGTTTTTAAACCTAATTTGACCTCTGAATTTTATAAAGTTTAATAATTCATTTGCTTTTTGTTCTATTGAATACATTTCCAAGTTATAAACTATTTCTTCTTCGGTTGAGTCAAAGTTTTTCCTCTTACATACTTCCCTGAATGCTGTCATTAAAGACCATAGATCTGTTTTAGCAATCTCTGTTTCTTCTGCTATTTCTCCAAATTCTTCAGCGTAGCTCAATCCTCTTACAAATACTTCTTTGCCGAGAATATTTTTTTTCTCCAACTCTTCTGTTGCTTCTTTATACTTTTCATATTCCAGTAGCCTTCTTACAAGTTCCGAATGTGGATCTTCTTCCTCTTCTTCAGATGGAGGATTGGGCAGCAGCATGCGAGATTTAATCAAGCTCAGTTGTGCCGCAAGAGCCATGTAGCTGCCAACGACTGATAGGTCGTATTTTTTTAGAACCTCCAGATATTCAAAGTATTGCCGGGTGATCTTCGCAATTGGAATTTCATAAATATCAACTTCATTTTTTTTGATAAGTTGAAGAAGGAGATCAAGTGGTCCCTCATATACTTGTAATTTAACAAGGTAAGGAAGTTGTAGTTGTTCCACGTCCGAAGATTGATCCTTATGTGTTTAAAATTACCTGTATTATTATACGGGTCTCGTCATTGCTGAATTCAAAAAAATGTATAAATATAAAAAACGGATAAGTTATAATGAAAGAAAAGAATTTTCCTCCAAGCATTATCAGGGCTAATAGTATGAGTATTCCATACGTTTCAATCTTCATGATGTACCGACCCATCTCATCGGGTAGCAAACCATAGAGCACTCTAGATCCATCAAGTGGGGGAAAGGGAAGCATATTAAATACTGCAAGCACTACGCTAATGAAGATCAACCATACAAGTATTTGAGTGATCGGTTCGATTACCGGAAATATACTGTCCATTGAGGTATTAAATATGATTAGCTTTAAGAAGATTGCCGCGACGACGGCAGTGATGAGGTTGGAGATTGGCCCGGCAATTGCCACGTAAAGCATGTCTTTTTTAGGATTTTTGAAATTTGATGGATTAACCGGTACGGGTTTTGCCCATCCAAAGTGCACCAGCACCAGCAATATCGTTCCGATAATATCCAGATGTTTTAATGGATTGAGCGTGAGTCTGCCAAGTCTTTTTGCCGTGTCATCGCCGAGCTTATTGGCGACGTAGGCATGGGCGTACTCGTGTATCGTCAGAGAGAAAAGTATTACTGGTATAAGAATGAGCAAAAATTTATAGTCCAGATTTAGCATTTTACGACCTCGGGTGAAATTTCCTGTGAATTTCTCTTAATTTTTTCCCCTCAACGTGCGTGTAAATTTGTGTTGTTGAAATGTCTGCATGTCCAAGAAGCATCTGTATTGTTCTCAGATCTGCACCATTCTCAAGAAGGTGAGTTGCATACGAATGTCTTATAGTGTGCGGACTGATGTTTTGTTGTATACCTGCTTTGGTTGCATAATTTTTAATGATTTTCCAAAATCCCTGTCTTGTAAAATTTGAACCGCGTCTTGTGATGAAAATGAAGTCTGAGATCTTATTTTTTATCAAATTCGGTCTGGATAAGGATAAATAATCCTTAATTTTTTTTAAAGACGTCTGACTTATTGGTGCCAGCCTTTCTTTGCTTCCCTTGCCAAATACTACAAGGTATCCATGGTCCTGGTTTAAACTGCTCAGTGTCAAATTGACAAGCTCAGACACCCTCACACCAGAAGCGTATAGTATTTCTAACATGGCAGAGTCTCTCAATCCTTCAAAAGTTGAGACGTCAGGGGCATTCAATATTTTCTCAATATCCTCCAGTGACAGCACATCGGGAATGAGTCTTTTCATTTTGGGTGTTATTAAATTTACGGTCGGATCATTTTGAATAATATTTTCAAGCAATAGGTATTTAAAAAACTGCTTTACGGAAACTATGCAGTGAATAATTGACCTGATACTCAGTCCCTTGATGTTCAACTCAACCGCAAAATCAGTTAAATGATCAGGTTCTATGTTAGCTATTGAACCTACATTGCTTTTTTTTAGAAAACTAAAAAGTTTTTCAATGTCTGTTTTGTAGGAATTTATAGTGTTTTCTGATAAACCTCTTATAACTACGAGATATGTCAAGTAAGACTCAAGCGTATCTTCAAAGGTATTACCTGCCATATTTCAATTTTAGGTTCCTATTTCCCATGAATTTAGATAATTCTTCTGCTCAGGAGTTAAGCTGTCAATTTTTACACCGATTGAATTTAACTTGAGTTTAGAAATTGATTCGTCAATTTTATCAGGAACTTTGTGGACTGTATTTTCCAGCTTGCCTGCATTCTTAACAACGTATTCCGAACAGAGAGCTTGATTTGCAAAACTCATGTCCATAACACTTGATGGATGTCCCTCGGCAGCTGCCAGATTTATTAATCTGCCTCCACCGAGAACATTTACTTTTTTACCGTTTTTCAATGTGTGCTCTTCCACGTATTCTCTGATTTTTCTCTTTGATTTTGTAATTTCGGCAAGCCCTTCAAGATCAAGCTCAACGTTAAAATGACCAGAATTTGCTACGATAGCTCCGTCTTTCATTTTAACAAAATGCTCTTTACTAACAACATTGATGTTTCCTGTAACAGTGCAGAAAAAATCCCCGATCTGTACAGCTTGGCTCATCTTCATTACCCTAAATCCATCCATTACAGCTTCAAGTCCTTTCAGAGGGTCTATTTCCGTTACAATTACGTTAGCACCAAGACCTCTGGCACGCATCGCAAGTCCCTTTCCACACCAGCCGTATCCTGCAACAACAAAATTCGTGCCCGATACGAGCCTGTTTGTTGCCCTGATTATACCGTCCATCGTGCTTTGCCCGGTCCCATATCTGTTGTCAAAAAAATGTTTTGTGTTGGCATCATTAACTGCAATAATTGGGTATTTAAGCACCCCATTGTCAGCCATGCTTTGCAGCCTGATAACGCCTGTGGTTGTTTCTTCTGTGCCTCCTATAATATTGGAGACAAGCTTCTCTTCGCCTTTATGGAGTGTTGAAACAAGGTCTGCGCCGTCATCCATGGTAATATGAGGTTTCTTGCTTAATACCTTGTTTATATGGCTATAATAAGTTTTGGTGTTTTCACCTTTGATTGCATAAACCGCGATATTGTGCTTTTTTACAAGAAATGCTGCGACGTCGTCCTGAGTGCTTAACGGATTTGATGCACACAATAAAACTTCAGCTCCTCCTTCTTTTAACGTTATCATAAGGTTTCCAGTTTCAGTAGTAACATGTAGACAAGCAGCGACCTTTATTCCTTTTAAAGGTTTTTGTTTTTTAAACCTTTCTTGTATTCGCTTCAGTACCGGCATTTCCTGTGCTGCCCATTCGCTGCGCAACTGTCCTTCCTTTGCAAGTCCCAGATTCTTAACGTGATAATCCATTTGTGAATTTTCCTCCAATTTATATTGCTTTTTTCAATAACTCCGTCTTATCTGTTTTTTCCCAGTTAAAGTTTTTTTCTTTTCTGCCAAAGTGACCATAAGACGCCGTATTCCTGTATATGGGTCTTAGCAGATCAAGAGTTTCTATAATCCCCTTGGGTTTCAGTTCAAAAACCTCTTTTATAGCTCCTGATATTTTATTCTCGGGTTCCTCGCCCGTTCCAAAAGTGTCCACCATAACTGATACCGGATCAGCCACGCCTATAGCGTAGGCAAGTTGCACCTCACACTCTTTCGCCAGTCCACTTGCAATAACATTTTTTGCAACATATCTTGCCATGTAGGCAGCACTTCGGTCAACTTTTGAAGGGTCTTTTCCTGAAAATGCCCCACCACCGTGCCTTGCCCATCCTCCGTAAGTATCAATTATTATTTTCCTTCCCGTTAGACCGGCATCTCCTGCTGGTCCCCCGACGACAAACCTTCCTGTGGGATTTATATATATTTTGGTATTTGCGGTAATAAGATTGTTTTCAATGGTGCTTTTTATGACTTCTTCATATATTCCCTCATAGATGGTTTTGTTATTGGCATCTTCTGAGTGCTGGGATGAAATAACAATGGCGTCTATTTCCACGGGTTTTTTATTTTCATATCTAAACGTAACTTGGGATTTGCCATCGGGCTTCAGGAAGTCCAAAGTGCCATCCTTGCGTTTTTCGGATAATTTTTTTGTCAGCTTGTGAGCGTAAAGAATAGGGGAAGGCATAAGGTCTGGTGTTTCATCCGTTGCATATCCAAACATCAGTCCCTGATCTCCTGCTCCCTGCTCTTTTTGTTCAGTGGCAGTAACGCCAAGACTAATATCAGGGCTTTGAGAGTGAATTCGTAATTCAACTTCAGATGATTTGTCATCAAATTGCAAATCCGGATTGTTGTAGCCTATTTCCCTGATAACTTTTTTAACCAATTGTTCCTGATCTATTTTGTCAAACTGTGCTTTTGATGTAACCTCACCGGCTACCACAATAAATCCGGCGGTTACCATTGTTTCAACCGCTACCCTTGAACTTGGATCCTGGCGGATAAACTCATCCAGGAATGCGTCTGATATTTGATCACAGATTTTATCGGGATGTCCTTCAGTAACTGATTCTGAAGTAAAAATAAAATTTTCCAGAGACATAAGATTTCCTTTTTAAGGTTAAGTTTTAAGTAAGTTTGAACAATACGTGTGCCGATTAAAAAATCAGAGAGAAAATAATATATAACTAATCGGCATAACACAAGATTTATTATTATTTTCATGTATAATCGTCTACTGATCTCAACAAGTGAACCTAAACTGAAACATGAGTAAGTTAATTGCCCCTTCTATCTTAGCAGCAGATCTTACTAAACTTGGAGAAGAGGTGGAAGCTGTTAAAAAAGGAGGAGCTGACTGGATACACGTTGATGTAATGGATGGGCATTTTGTGCCTAATATAAGTCTTGGAATTCCCACTGTTAGGTCTCTTGCCCAGATTGCTCCTTTGCCTATGGACGTTCATTTAATGATTGATAATCCGGGCAAGTTTGTGGAACTGTTCATAGAAGCTGCATCTCCTTGCTGCAAACTCATTACAATACAGGTTGAAACCTGTAACACTCTGTATGGCACGATCTCAAAAATTAAGTCTCACGGTGTAATGGCAGGTGTTGCGGTAAACCCAGGAACGCCTTTATATGTGCTTGATGAGATATTGCCGATGGTAGATCTGGTTTTGGTAATGTCGGTTGAGCCGGGAATGGTTGGCCAGAAATTCATAGAGTCCAGTATTGATAAAATAAAGAGGTTGAAAAAAATGATTGATACTATGGATAGTGCACAAAAGCCATTGATTGAAGTGGATGGTGGTATTAAGCTGAATAATATCAAAAAAGTTGTAGATGCCGGTGCTGACGTAATAGTTTCCGGTTCGGGAATATTTGCCACGGAAAACTACGGTAAAACAATAAAAGAGATGAAAAGCATTCTGTCAGGCTAATCCCACAGAGTTAATTGTGTATCAACTTTTAAGCAATGACTGGGGGAATTTTTGGTTTATGGATGAGTAAATCTAATACATTTGTCAAGGATATTGAAAGATACTTTTTATTGCTTGCTGGAAAAGGGCTTATGCTCTCCTCCAAAGATTATTACCTAATTGATGAGTGGATGGACAGAGGATTGTCAAAAGAGCAGGTATTTAATGGTATAAGAGATGCTTTTGAGAGCAGAGCAGGGGACAGGGTCAGGAGTATTTATGACTGCAAGGAGCATGTTGAGAGTAATGAAACAAAGTCGTGTAGGTCAGAATTGTCAAATAATAACCTACCGGAAATCAGGCTTTATATTGACAGTTTAGTGAAAAATTTTAACAGATTGATAGTTGAAGAAAAATCTGCTGGTCTGTGCAGTTTGCACAATGAATACAAAGCGGCACTTTGTGAATTGGATGCTTCTGAAAAAAGCACATTTGAAAAAATCAATGAAATTGAAGAACAATATTTTCAGCGGATTAGAAAATATTTAGAAGAAAGTGAAGATTTAAATTTTTCAGATCAATTAGAGAAATCTATAAATGCACCCAATAATTACATTAATGAAGGATCAAGGGAAAAGTTGTTGAATGCTTACTTAAAAAATTTAATAATAGAAAAGTATATATACTTTAATCCCTTTGAAGTTGGTAAATAGTGGAAGCGAAAATCAAGGCAATTGGTTGTAAAAAATGCCTTCATCAGGGTTATGTTGTTAGTAAACGCGAGGAGTTTTCTCATGCCAGTTTATGTGAGTGTGTGGGTAAATGTACAACCTGTAATGGTGATGGTGTTGTAAGTTATAAAAATGAAAATAACTATGCTTTATTAAGTTCATGTCCAAACTGTGGTTACCTGAAAAGCAATATAAGAAAATATAATCTTGCAAGAATACCAGCAAAGTTTTCAGAAGTGTTGATGGTAGATACCTATAAACCCAGATCGAAGCATCAGCAAGTGGCACTTAAGTATGTCAAGGAGACTTTTATAAAAAACTATCCTAACCATAGGGGTTATGCTTTGATGGGAAATCCGGGAGTCGGTAAGACTCACCTTGTAATTGGCACTATCGCGGAACTTACTATAGAGAGGGGTGTAAGCTGCTTGTTCAAGGATTTTTTTCTGCTTTTATCCGAGATTAAGCAGGCTTATTCAGAAGGTATATCAGAAACGGAGATACTCCGTCCCTTATTGGATATAGAAGTGCTTGTGATAGATGAAATGGGCAAAGGCAAGAGCAATGAATGGGAACTGAATATTTTAGATCAGTTGATCTCCAACAGATATAACTCGTCCAAAAAAACTTTGATCACAACCAATTTCCTATCCGAGGAGCACACGGGGAAAAGTTATTCAAGCACCGAGTTGTTAGAGGAAAGAATAGGGGAGCGTATATTTTCCAGACTTAGTGAGATGTGCGACTTTATCTATATTGAAGGGGATGATTACAGGAAATTGGTGGACTAACTGAATTTCCAATACTTGGAGTAACTGCTTAAAACTCCTTCAACTACAAACTCGGTGCTTGGTGAGGTGTCTGTGATAATAATGTCAGTTTTGTTAATATCCAGAAGTTCTTTAAAAACAAAACTGCTTATAGCTGCAAGACCCTGAATATTGTAGCCCCCCTCAAGCACCAGCGCCAATTTTCCGTCTGAATGTTTCTCTGCAGCATTCATTGCATATCTTGTAAGTTGTGAGAAGCCATTTTCGGTTATTTGCATTCCCCCGAGAGGGTCAGCATGATAAGCATCAAAACCGGCTGAAACCAGTATAAATTCGGGATTGAATTGCTCAATTATGGGCGTTAGAATAAGGTCAAGTAAGTGGTTGTAGTCTCCATCTTCGAGCATCGGTGGCGCGGGAATATTTACCGTAAATCCCTCACCATCTTCAATACCAATCTCGTTTAAGCTCCCTGTGCCCGGGTAAAATGGAAATTGATGTATGGATGCAAACAGAACATCCGGACTTTTATAAAATATGTGTTGAGTGCCATTTCCATGATGAACGTCCCAATCAAGGATTAATACCTTTTTTATTCCCCGTGAAAGTAGGTGTGCTGCTCCAATAGCCACGTGATTAAAAAAGCAAAAGCCCATAGCCCTATCAGCCTCAGCATGATGACCCGGCGGCCTAATTAGCGCAAAAACAGTATCCAGTTCGTTGCTCAATACTTTATCCAATCCTGATATGAAACCACCGGTGCCTCTTAACGCTGCCTCGTATGTATAGGGGTTAGAAGAGGTGTCCGGGTCAAACCTGTGTGTTTCCATGCCCTTTGTTGTTTTTACTGAATTATAGTAAGGCTCGGAATGAACACGCAATATCTGCTCTTGGGTTGCGTCGACCGGGTTTATGATCTCCAGATTTGATATAAGCCCAGAATCTTCAAGCATGTTATATATAGATTCAAGACGTTCAGGACACTCAGGATGCTGAAAACCATTTACATGTTTCAAGAACAACTCATCTTTTACAATTCCTACACGTTTCATTTTGCTAATTGTTTGGCCAATCCGATAAGGTAAATGGATCCTGTGATGCACGTGGGCATATTTAAACTTTTAACATATTTTAGCGCTTTTTTGTAATCTTGGATCATTTCAGTGTTGTCCACAAAGAGCTTTGACATCTTGAAAAGCGTTTCAGCATCAGTGCCTCTTTCATTGGGAATTGTCGTTACAACAACTTTGCTGGCTTTACGCGAGATTGTCGCAATAAATTCTTTATGGTCTTTGTCATTCAGCATACCGAGGAGAAAAACGTATTTACTTCGCGGTTTAAGTTCATGCAAATTGTTGACGAGTGCTTGTGCAGAACCAATGTTGTGGGCACAGTCCAGTATCGTAAGGGGATTTCCATTAACTATTTCAAACCTGCCTTCCAATCTTACCGAACTCAGCGGTTTGTTGATACTTCTAATATCTATTTTTATCTTATGCTTCGCGTCTATCAATTCACATACAGCAACAGCTATTGCTGTATTAGCCATCTGGTGTGTTCCGACAAGTCCAGACACCAGGTTTTCTACCCGTTTGTAGATCCCATAGTAGTTAAACTTTCCGTTTCCTGTCTTTTCGTAATTAAAGTCCCTATCAATAGAAAACAGATCAGAGCCAACTTCTTTGGCTTTATTGATCATTGTTTTTTGAGCTTTTCCCGTAACTCCCGATACTACCGGGACTTTTTCTTTTATAATTTCCGCTTTTTCTCTTGCAATAAGCTCGGTTGTGTTTCCAAGGTGATTTACGTGATCAATTGATATGTTTGTTATTACCGATACAAGAGGGGTAATGACATTTGTTGCATCCCATCGTCCACCCATGCCGACCTCTAGAATACCTATATCAATTTTCTGTCTCTCAAAATATAAAAATGCACAAACGGTAACCAACTCAAAATAGCTGAGCTTTACAGATGTCTTCGTGCACGTGTTAAAAATGACCTCCAATGTTTCATTAAGTTCCGCTTGAGAGATATTTTTGTTGTCAATTTTTATTCTTTCAGTAACGGAAATCAGGTGAGGGGAGGTATATAATCCTGTTTTATAGCGGTTGGAAGTTAAAATTTCAGACAAAATTGAAGCCACAGAACCTTTGCCGTTTGTTCCTGCTATCAGGATGTATTTGATTTTGTCCTGTGGATTTACAAGGTAGTTAAGAACTCTGGTAATTCTTTCGAGCCCGGGTTTTATATCAAAGAAGCCGGTTGCTTTGAGCCTGTTTATATTGTGGTGCATTCACATAGACTATGACTGTTTGGTTTGTGTGTAATATATTTATCTAAACTGTTAGTAATTTGTAGGGAAACAACTCCCTGTTTATCATCAGGCGATGAGTAGTTTCAATGCTTTTTTCATAAAAGCTTGTGTATGTGATCCGAGACTGAAAATTATTGTAACTCCAAAGGTATTGAGAGACAAATTGTATTGTTCAAGACTTTAGGAACAAAATCTCTAATTATCACCCTAAAACTTGAATTATGGACTGGAAGTTCAGTTGATAGGATTAATCCTCAACTAAAACCACTGCGACCGAGTAGTTTCTTTCATGTGAGATAGACGTGTGTACTTTATTTATGCCTTTTTGTTCTGCAAAGAATTTAGTTTTTCCAAGTAGCTCTGTGTATGGTTTTCCAAGGTCATCACGCTTGACCTGTATATCGTGAAAATTAATGCCGTTCCTAAACCCTGTTCCCAGTGCTTTTACGGCGGCTTCTTTAACTGCATAGTTTGCGGCGTATCTTTGAATTTTCTGACCACGCCTGTCGATAAGTTCAAGTTCTATGCCAGTGAATATTCTGGCAAGAAATTTCTCTCCCCATTTCTCAATTATCCTTTGTATCCTGCAATTCTGAACTATGTCTATGCCTAATCCTAAAACCATTTTTTTATTACCAATCTATAAGTCCAACCATATCTCTAACGGCTGTTTCTATACCCACAAGTACTGATCTTGATACAATGCTGTGACCTATGTTCAACTCTTCTATGCCTTTTATTGTAGCGACTTCCCTTACGTTGTGATAATTCAGCCCATGTCCCGCGGAAACTTTTAATCCGAGTTCCATCGCATAGCTCACAGCACGTTCAACTTTTGTCAACTCTCTTTGTCTTGATCTTTCACTTTTAGCATTTGCATAAAGTCCCGTATGTATCTCAATCATGTTTGCCCGTGTTTGCAGTGATTTTTCAATCTGCTCTTTTTCAGGGTCAATGAACAGGCTTACGAATATTTCGGATTTTTTCAGTTTGGTGACAGTTTCTTGTATATTTTTGAAATTTCCAATGACATCCAATCCGCCTTCAGTTGTTAGCTCTTTTCTTTTTTCAGGAACAATAGTTGCCATATCGGGTTTGATCTCCGTAGCAATTTTAACCATCTCACTGGTGGCTGCCATCTCCATGTTGAGCTTAGTTTGAACGCACTTTCTCAATATTTCCAGATCACGCTCTTGTGCATGTCGCCTGTCTTCTCTCAGATGTACCACAATACCGCTTGCCCCGGCAAGTTCTGATATAATGGCAGCGGCCGCCGGGTCAGGTTCAATGCCACCTCTTGCCTGTCTTAAAGTGGCAACGTGGTCAATATTTACATTTAATCGTGGCATATCTATAAACCTATCTCTTTATCCATAAGATCATGTATATCATTGGCAACGCTGTTTATGTTGAATTCATCATCGCCTTCAACCATTATTCGTGCAAGTGGTTCCGTGCCTGAATACCTGATATAAATTCTTCCCCTATCTCCCAATTTATTCTCGTAATTATTAACCATATTTTCCAATCCTGGCACCTGATTAAAAGGAGGTTTTGTAGATATTTTTACGTTTTTTAAAACTTGCGGGAACATCTCTATCTTACTCGTAAAATACGATAGGGGTTTTTCAAGTCTTTTCATAATGGCAAGTACCTGCAATGATGCCAAAATTCCATCACCGGTCGTGATATGGTCAAGAAATATAATATGACCTGATTGTTCACCTCCAAGGTTTATTCCTTTTTCTCTCATTAATTCCACTACATACCTGTCTCCAACGTTGGCGCGGTGGAGCTTTACACCTCTTTTTTTCAAAAAAAGCTCAAACCCTGTGTTGCTCATTAAAGTTGTAACAATTTCTTTTTTCTTCAATTGTCCTCTGCTAATCATCTCTTCAGTGCAGATCGCAAGTATATTGTCCCCGTTAATGATATTTCCTTTCTCGTCCGATATTATGACCCTGTCGGCGTCACCATCCAGAGCAATTCCAATATCAGCATTGTTTTCCAACACATTTTTTGTCAGTAATTCAGGGTTCAAACTTCCACAATTGGTGTTGATGTTCATACCATTTGGCTTAACACCAATAGTTATCACTTTGGCACCTAACTCCCTGTATACTGCGGGGGCAACCTTGTAAGCTGCTCCATTGGCACAATCCAGAACTATTTTTACGCCCTCAAGACTAGCATTGTCCGGAAAAGTTTTTTTCACAAATACAATGTATCTTCCCGTGGAGTCGTTTATTCTTATTGCTTTTCCAATTTTATTACTTGACCCAGTCAGTTTTTTTTCTAGGTCAAGCGTCATCCTTTCAATTTTCAACTCTTTTTCATCTGCAAGTTTAAAGCCATTTCTGTCAAATATTTTTATTCCGTTATCCATGTAGGGGTTATGCGAAGCTGATATTACAATTCCGGCGTCTGCTCTCATGTTTTTGGTTAGGAATGCTATTGCGGGAGTGGGTAATGGTCCGACGAAGTAAACATCAACTCCCATTGATACAAGTCCTGAAGATATTGCCTGCTCAAAGATATAACCTGATATTCTTGTATCCTTACCCAGTATTACTTTGGGAGCAGATGACTTATCTTGACTTGTAATAACATACCCGAGTGCTTTCCCAAGGTTCAGTGCAATTTCCGGGACCATGGGGTATTGATTTGCAACACCACGTATGCCGTCAGTACCAAATAGTTTTTTTGAAACGGATGATTTATTTACCAATTGAGTTGATTTTTACTTTGACCTTTTCGGGTGTTATTTTGGTTAAATTTAAACTATTAGAGTTTGGATAGTCAACCTTTACCGTGAGTTCATGTTCACCTTTATTAGGTTTTTTCAAATCCCCCGCATCAATGTAAACAGATATATCTTCACTGTTGAGTTTGTTTACAAGACTGTATGTTCCGTCAAATACTAAAATTGCCTTGATCTTATCCGATGTCGTGTAGTCAAGTTTGTCAAAATTCTTAAATGAGATATCCAAGTCTTTAAACTCTTTTTTAAGAGTATCTTCTTTGATATTTACTGTTACCTTGACAAGGTTGCTGCTCTCTATGCTTATTAGATTATTTGGTAGTTCTATTGGAGCCTCAATGGAGAAATTGGTCTTTTCTCCTTTCAGGCTTATCAGACTTGTATAAACGGTCTTGTATTTTCTTATAAGGTTTCGGGGTCCTTTTATCTTAACTCTAGTTGGTGAGAATTTTGGTTCTCCTTCAACTAAGTATCCTTTATCGGGTCGCCCCAGCAACGGGATAACTGCTATGTTTTTAGTTGAAAGCCTGTCAATCTCTATTGAAATTTCCGAGGGGCTTACGCTTGTGACTTTGATTTTTCGTGGAAGATTCATGTTCTCGGGCTGAAACTGAATATTTGACACACCTGTTTTAAAGTCCGAAAGATCGTATGATATAACTGAGCTTGAGTTATCAAAAGAAAAAATTTCATAGCGTGGACCTTTAATGTTGATATTGATTTCGTCTGGTAGGTTGTTAGTGATTATTAAACCCTGAGGCAGGTTTGTATATTTCACTGGAATGTAGAGTTTTTTTTCTATGTCAAATTCCAGATTTGTCGCAAACCAGAGCATGATGGCAATTATAAGTGCAATTATCTTCTTGCCATAGTCCTTGAAAAAAAGGTTGTTGTTATAAAATTTTTTCAGGTTGTAATTAGACTCTTTAGACATTTTACTACTTTATTGATTCTAGTTGATACCATTTATCTTTTTTTGTGGAGGTTTTACGTTAAGCAAATCTACCAGATAATTGTAAAGTGATGATGCATCAAGTTTGTTTTTTATTTCCCCCTGAATTGCAAGTGATATAAGACCTGTTTCTTCTGATACTATGATCACGACGGCATCAGTTTCAGAAGATAACCCAATTGCAGCCCTGTGTCGTGTTCCAAGTCTCCTATTCAGATCCGGGTCAGTTGCCAACGGGAAGAATGATCCAGCAGAAAGAATTTTGTCCCCAGCAATAACAATTCCCCCGTCGTGTAGAGGAGATGAGGGGTTAAATATGCTTATTATAAGCTCTCTGGAAATATGAGAGTCAAGTTTCATACCAAGCTCCACAAAATCTTCCAAACTAATGTTTCTCTCAATTGCTATGATTGCACCAATTTTTTTACTTGCCAGATATGAAGATGCCTTTACCAGTTCATCTATGGTTTGTTCCTCTGATAATACCCTGCTAAACTTAAGTAAAAGAGGTTTTTTCCCAATATCTACCAGAGCTTTTCTTATGTCATTCTGAAAGAGTATTACAACTATGACAATGATAGACCCCAAAAAATTACTCAAAACCCAGTTCAAGGCAAAGAGTCCCGTGCTTTGGGACAAGAAGAACATCATAATTAGAATCACCAGTCCAAACAACATCTGGGCTGCTCTTGTTCCCTCTATAAATTTTAGAACGTAATAAACTATCAGTGCAACGAGCAGTATATCCAGAGTGTCCCAGATGTACCTGAAATTTAATATAGATTGCAATTTTTATCTTCCGCTAATTAATGCTGTAGATTGCGTCTGTCATCATTGTGACTAATTTCATCTGCCGGACGTCGTGAACCCTGACGATTGAGGCTCCATTCATAATTGAAACTGCTACTGTTGCTGCTGTACCTTCCAATCTTTTTTCAACGGGTAGATCTCCTAGCAAACTGCCAATAAATGATTTTCTTGAAGTTCCAATCATTACGGGTCTCCTCAAAACGGAAAAATCAGAAAGATTTTTGATTATCTCTAGATTGTGTTCAGCCGTTTTCCCAAATCCAATTCCGGGATCAACGACAATGCTGTCAAATCCAATGCCAAAAGACAGTGCTTTTTGTATTGAGAAGTTAAGAGACGATACAATATTTTTAATAAGAGAAGTGTAGCTTATGTTGTTTTGCATCTCAAAAGGACGACCAATCGTGTGCATTAAAACTATTCCAGCTTTGTGACTGGCTACTTCTTCTGCCAGTTTTTCATCAAAACTAAGACCGCTTATGTCGTTTATGATAGAGACCCCCAGATTAAGTGCTTCACGGGCAACCACGGATTTTGTTGTATCAACCGATAATATAGTTTCAAATCTTGTATGGATATTTTCAAGAACGGGCAAAATTCTATCAAGTTCTTCTTGCTCCATAATATGATGTGAACCTGGACGAGTTGATTCAGCACCGATGTCAATTATATCAGCACCTTCTGAAATCATCTCTTCTATCCTGAATAAATAATCATCTGCCGTTTTATAGAAACCACCGTCATAAAATGAATCAGGAGTTACATTCAGGATACCCATTACAAGGGTTTTGTGGTTGAGGTCTATAGTTTTATTTTTTAATTTTAGAAAGTTAAATCTATTTTTTTCACTACTAATTTTTTGGTCTGAAAATACATGACTTGATAGCATGACCTCTGATTATATAACATTTTAATGATAAAGGGAAGTTATATCCGTAAGCTAATGTATCTTTTAAACAGTAGCAAGTTCTGGCTTATGATTTAGAACCAAGCTATCCAACTCTTTACTGTCAATTACTTCTTTTTCTAATAAAATTTTGGCGAGTTTATGTAGAACATCCAGATTTTCTTCCAGCAGTTTCTTGGATTTTTCACAGCATGTATCCACAATGTTTTTTATCTCACGGTCAATTAGAATTGCAGTTTCATTACTATAATCAGTGTGTTTGGACATTTCTTTGCCAAGAAATACCTGATCATCGGTTTTTCCAAATGTTACAGGCCCAAGAGCTTCACTCATTCCCCATTCACATACCATTTTTCTTGCAATTTCGGTTACTCTCTCAAGATCGTTTCCCGCCCCGCTTGTTCTTTCATTAAATACTATTTCCTCTGCTGCCCTTCCACCCAGAAGCACCATTATCGTGCTGTAAAGATATGTTTTAGAGTGGGTGTATTTATCTTCTATGGGTAATTGTTGTGTAAGTCCCAGTGCCATGCCTCTTGGAATAATCGTTACTTTATGTATTGGATCGGCTTCCGGTGTAAGCTTGGCTACAAGAGCATGACCTGCTTCATGATAAGCAGTGATGCGTTTTTCCTTGTCGCTTATTATCATGCTTTTACGTTCAACACCCATTATTACTTTGTCTTTTGCATATTCAAAGTCTTGCATTGAAATTTTGTCTCTACCACACTTTGCTGCGCGGAGTGCCGATTCGTTTACGAGATTTTGCAGATCTGCTCCCGAAAAACCAGGTGTTGACCTGGCAATAAGAGAAAGGTCAACGTCGTTGTTAATAGGGGTATCTTTGGAATGGACCTTTAGAATCTCTTCTCTTCCCCTGACATCGGGTCTTGGAACAAAAACCTGTCTGTCAAATCTACCGGGTCTTAAAAGTGCAGGATCCAGAACATCTGGCCTGTTTGTAGCTGCCATTACTATTATTCCTTCATTGTCTTCGAAGCCGTCCATTTCCACAAGCAATTGATTCAAAGTTTGCTCTCTCTCATCGTGTCCCCCTCCCAGTCCAGCTCCTCTATGTCTTCCCACTGCGTCGAGCTCATCAACAAATATTATGCAGGGAGAGTGTCGTTTGGCTTGTATAAACAGCTCTCTCACTCTGGATGCTCCAACACCTACAAACATCTCCACAAAATCACTTCCGCTTATAATGAAAAAAGGAACATTTGCCTCGCCTGCAATAGCTTTTGCAATAAGAGTTTTACCTGTTCCAGGAGGACCCACGAGAAGGACTCCCTTGGGAATTCTACCTCCGAGTTTTGTAAATTTTTTTGGGTCTTTAAGAAATTCAACGATCTCGCTTACTTCCTCTTTTGCCTCATCAACTCCCGCAACGTCTTTAAAAGTAACTTTGTTCTGATCCTCGGTCAGCATCCGGGCTTTGTTTTTTCCAAATGACATAGCTTTAGTTCCACCCGCCTGGATCTGCCGCATGAAGAGCACCATTAGTGCAATTAGTATTATCAGAGGAGCCCAGTTGATGATTAACTGTGTAAGAGAACTGTCTTTGGTTTTTGAAAAACTGAAACTTATATTCTCGCTTTTGAGATCATTGATCAAATCTTCAGTTGAGGGACCCACGGTTTTGAACTTCGTTATATCGCTGCCTGTTTCCGGATACCGAATATTACCAGTTATGTTGTTCTCGCTGAACTCAATATTGTTTACGTCATTCTGCTCTACCAGTGTCAAAAACTCACTGTATGCAATTTCTTTATAAGTTGCTCTTGGTGTATTTATGAACTGATAAAGTGCGATTATGATAACAAAAACTACAAGCCAGAGAGCTAAATTTTTTAATATATTACTGTTCAAATATATACCTCTTTACCTAAATTGTACAAGGTAAGATAATCACTTTATATTGGCATTCAACAGTTAATAAATTAACACACCGATTATTTGCTTTCAATACTTAGATGTATGGGTGTGTTATACTTGCATTTCACGGCAATTTTCCACTTATTATAGAGTCAACATTGGCATTATCCTGAAGACACAATAGTATAAAAATGAAACTCAATACGGATTCAATGCAAAAACCGCAGTATTTGGCATAGTCTCAAGCAGAGTCTTTATGAAAATGCCGCCACCGTATTTTCCATAACTTCCACGTTGCTTTGCTTTCCTACGGGAACGGGTGCTATTATTGCGAGATCTAAACCTTTGTCAAAATAAAGCTGGAGTTTTTCCCTGCATTTGGACGCCGGACCAGCTAGTGCAACTGCTTCAACAAGCTCGTTCGTAAAAACCTCCGCTGGATTTGCACCGCTCTGTATCTGTTCAACAACATCACCAAAACCGATATTTTTTATTAACCTCTGGTAGAAAGGAAACCTTGCATAACCTGATAGTCCTTTCTTTGCAGTTTCAATTGCCAGTCCTTCATCTTCTGAAATAAAAGAGGGTATCCCGTTTGTTATAGTGATGTCTGATATGTTTCTGCCTGCTTTTTCTGCACCAACCCTGACGTTGCTGATCAATTCAGACATATACTTAGGTGGGCACATATAGGGCATTAACCCATCAGCTATTTCACCAGCAAGTGTTGATGCACCTTTTGTCAGCCCTGCTATGTAAACGGGAATATGGGGTAGCTTTCTTTTTAAGGTTAATCTCTCGGAACTTCCATCTGCCAAAGCCCTGACTTCTTTTACATAATTTCTCATATCTTCAACCGCGTCTCCCATTTCTATTCCATACCTACTGTTGACGGGTTTGTGGCTTACACCCAGCCCAAGTATCATTCTTCCGCCCGTGATTTCCTGAATTGTGAGCGCTGTTGCCGCAGTTACAACGGGCTGTCTCATGTATATATTGGCGATCCATGTTCCAACCTTAATTTTTGTTGTGGCTTCCGCAAAAACCTGTGAGTTTGATAACGCACTGTAGGGAGGAACTTCGGGGGAGAATATAGCTTCTAACCCGCCTTCCTCGGATATTCTTGCGAGTGACCTAAGATCTTCTACACTGCATCCCCAGACTGGTGAAATTGTGGCAATCCTTTTCATGATTTTTTCTCCTTAATAAACCTTTTTCTTAACTTTTGTGCCCTAATTATATCACACTTTACTACAGTTCAGACATTGTTATGTTTACAACCCGTTGCTTGTAGGATACAATATAATCCCATGTTTGAATTAGAACCACATGAAAAAGAGGGCGCAGTTTACATTGCTGGTGTGTTTATTTTGATTGCTTCAATAATGTTAATTGCATCACTAACTCACGTAGTGCTGTCGCCTTAGCTCAATCCCCATTTCATTACCTCCAAAACCACATCTTCTGGTTTAATTGTTTTGTTGGTGCTGTCGTAAAATTCGATTTTGCCTTTCTTTGCTTTATATTCCAAACTCAAAAGTTGTATTCGTCTGTTCGTGATCTGCTGTATTGGGAAATTATCTTTTATAGCCAGTCCATATATAAATACTCTTTTCTCTTTGTTCTGAGTGACGAATATAAATTTTTTTTCGGTTCTAATCACAAATCCGCCGCAGTCGTTTTGAAAATTAAAAAACAGAGGCATCAGATCGGCAGGCAGCCTGTAAAGATTGACGGATGAAGAGTTGGTTTCTTTAAGGGTGTTAATGCCAATCTTGGCAATATCAAAAAGTATCTCTAATGCTTCATTATTTTCCGAACCGTTAAACTTTTTATTTTCAGAAATTTTTACACGCTGAGATAAAATTTTAATTTCTTTTATAAAATTGTTCATAAAGAATTGAACTCTTTGATTTTATGACTGAGAAATTATATAATACCCGTCAGTTTCACGTCTAACAGTGAGGTTGTAAAGTATAGAGAACATATACGGAAAAACATCCGGATTAACAAACTCTCAGCTTAAAAACATCTCAAGGCTTTATAGGCGTAGAGTTCAGCCAGACAAGCTTATAAGCATCGAGCTTATAAAAACTCTCACGCAAACTTCATACGAAATTGGCAAAAAAATTTCTTTACTGATCAACAGGAGAGGCAAGGTTCGCGTCGTTTTTCTCGGTGATATACATGAAGTTGAATATGAAAAACTTTTAGGAAGATTTCGTGAAGCCAAATTCAGGTTGAGAGGTTTCAAAGCGATACATTCTCATTTAAACGACTTCAGATTGTCTAAAAATGATCTGACCACTCTAATAAATGAAAGGCTTGATATGGTAGGTGTTGTTGAAGTAAAAGAGAATGGGAATACAGGGAAGTTGCAATTTGCACATATTGTTCCACCAAACGGCAATTCAGATGAAAAGTGGAAGATATATTCATTTAATGACGTAGGAAGGGTTGAAATTGAATGGAACCATCTTCTGGATGAAATTCAGCAGAAGTTAGAAAGATCATATAAAGAGTCGGGCGGCGATCTTAATAATGAAGGTGTTTTACTGGTTGGCTTTAATACTCAGAGTAGAAAAGAGGCTGAACAATCGGTTAAGGAGCTTAGATCACTTTCCCATTCAAGTGGAAAAAAAGTGCTTGGCTCTGCTATACAGGTGAGAAGAACTATTGATCCGAGATACCTGATCGGTAGAGGAAAATTGAAAGAAGTTATTCTCCAAGCTGAATATATTGGTGCTGGTACTATCATTTTTGACGTTGAGCTAACACCTGCACAGATCAATTCAATCACAGAGGAAACCACTCTGAATATAATAGACAGAACTCAGTTGATATTGGAGATTTTTCAAAAGCATGCAATGTCAAGTGAGGGTAAGATCCAAGTCAGACTTGCCGACCTGAAATATAATCTGCCAAGATTAAGAGGTAGAGGAATTGAGCTTTCTCAGCTTGGAGGAGGTATTGGCACAAGGGGCCCTGGTGAAACCAAATTGGAATATCAGAGAAGAGCTGTAAGGAAGCAGATTGAAAAACTCGAAAAACAAATAGATAAGATCAGTTTCAGAAGAAGAGGCACGCGTGAACGAAGGAGTGCAACAGGTATCCACTCGGTTTCGTTGGTCGGATATACCAACGTGGGTAAATCTACGCTTTTTAATACTCTTACAAATGATAACGTTAAGGTTCAAAACAAGCTTTTTTCAACCCTTGGTACAACCACCCGTAAAATCAAGTTACCTTCAGGCTTGAACGTCCTACTCACCGATACTGTTGGGTTTATCAGTGGTTTACCTGAGGAACTCATTAATGCTTTCAGGGCAACGCTTGAGGAAATTGGTGAAGCCGATCTACTACTTCATATTAATGATGCAGGTGACCCCATGGTCGAAGAAAAAATAGATTCTGTTGAAAGTATATTAAGCTCTATGGATTTCGGGGATATTCCCAAGTTGATGGTTTTTAATAAAAGGGATAAAGCTGAGGAGGAAACCGTCCGATTTTTGGAAAGGGCTTATGAAACGACCGTAATTTCTGCTTTAAACAAAACTAATATAAGGGATTTGTTGGAATTGATTGATAGGGAAATAAAGCAAAACAGTTAAATGTGCCACGAACTGCAAACAACCTTGATAAATCACATCCTATTTGCAACACCAGCACTTTCTGTCACTATCAGCAGAAGAGGGTGATAACACGATGGATAACATAATGCCACACAAAAATTAAGGTACTAAATGCTCTGTAAATCTGCAACGTAGTAAAAACTCTTCGTTAATTTAGAGTAAACATTAGTGATTATTTTTCAAATAAGAAAAGAGGGAACAATAATGTTCCCTCTTATAAAAGAATTAGATCTGGAACCCTAACTACCAAGGCTTAGACGCATCATCTTGCCCTTTCAGATTCTTGATCCACTTGGAATCATCATAACTTGAAACACCAAAGGTAAGCGCCAAGTTAGCTATGATAACACCAATCTCATTGTTACCCGTTTGCTCGGCTCTCTTTTTTATCTTGTTATGAATCGGATCTGGAATATTTATTGTTATCTCTGCCATTGTTGAGATACCTCCTGTATTAGTTATTGATTAAAATTATTCAGCTTCTCCAATACCTTTTTTCTCTCTATACTCCTGAATTACCTCTCTTTTTACAGTGGGAGTTAGAGAAAAGTTTGACTCAGATGTAGCTCCTTCGGCGGACGCTTTAACTTCCTCGGGTGAAAGAGGAGTAAATTTCCTGTCTCCTGCAACTGCTCCTAACTGAGATTCCTCAAGTTTCCAGTCCGTTAGCCATTCATCTCCGAGACCGAAACGTTTGGTAAGTTTGTTGATTTCTTCAAGTCTGCCAGGAAGCGGGCCTGCTGGTTGCAACAAATTTAGATCCGTCAGAAGATTTACGACCCCGGGGTCCCTTGGGAAGGCATTGCCAATTTTTTTCTCAAAAAACATTGTATCAAACGGCGGACGACATCTTGCACCGCCACCATCCATCTTCTCTGCGGGGTAACCCACGGTCATTAACCAACTGAACACGTATGTATCGGGAAGTTCAAATTTTGCCTTTGTGTTTCTCCTTGCTCCACCGCTCGCACCATTAAGACAGGTTCCAAGACCCAGTGCTGTTGCAGCTAATATAGCGTTTTGGATTGCGTTCCCTAGATCAATTGCAGCAAGGCGGTGCAATATAGCATCGGGTAGTAGACCCGGCAGAGGGAAAAGGTTTGAAACCCTGTCGTATTCCCAACCATGTGCCTTGTCTAATGCCCCTGTTCTCATTAAGTCATGGATTGACTGCCCTTGTGTGTCGTAGTTAGCCATGTCGTAACACCAGAAAACAAGTACGGGTGCCATCTGGGTAGTTATCTGACTCCAGTCTGAAATGAATTCCCATATTTCAGGGTCTTCATCTCTGTAAACAACAATCGCTCTTTGACCATTGAAGTTACCTGCTGACGGTGCAAGTCTGGCGGCTTCCAACATTGCTTGGATTTTCCATTTTTCCACTTGCTGGTCAGGTTCATACCATCTGATGGATCTCCTGGTTCCAATGGCACTGAAAGTGTCCATTACGTCAACTTCGTTGGCTGAAGGTATATTGCTCATTAGTGTTTCCTCCTTATATTTTTTTCGTTTTTAATTTACACTTATAATACTGATCACAACCTTTTAGAGATGATATTATTTTAGAGTGTGTTTGTCAAGAAACAGATAAAATCTAATCAGGTCTCATTTACAAAGCATGTTAATTAATTTACAATTAAAACTACTTTTCAACCGAAAGGAGGCGCTATTATGAGTAACCTGAGAGATGTTTATATCATCGGGGTGGGAAATACGGATTGTGGTAGATTTCCGGATAAGCCAGCCCACATACTTGCGAGAGAGGCAGCATGGGCGGCAATTAAAGATGCTGAGATACACCCTCGTAAAATAGAAATTGCTTTTTGCGGACACGTTTATCAAGGTATGGGAGTAGGGCAGAGGGCGCTCAAAGAGATAGGACTTGTAGGACAACCAACTATCAATGTTGAGGGAGCATGTGGAAGCGGAACGCTTTCATTCTGGGAAGCATGGAGAACCGTAGCTTATGGACAATATGATGTAGCGCTTGCCTTGGGTGTTGAAAATCTGAGCAGGGTCTTATCGGGGGGGCCTCTACCACTTGAGGAAGATGATCTTGAAGTTTCACTGGGTATGGGAATGCCGGGGCTTTATGCAATAAGGGCAAAGAGGTATATGCATGAATATGGAGTTACAATGGAGCAGCTTGCAAAAGTGGTTGTTAAAAGCAGATACCACGCTTCTTTAAATCCAAATGCACAGTATAGAAAAACCACTACTATTGAAGAAGTGCTCAATGCACCCATGATAGCCGACCCGCTCACGCGTAATATGTGCTGTCCCGTTGGTGATGCTGCTGCCGCAGCCGTGCTTGTTCCTGAAGAACTCGTAAAGGAATATGCCAAAAAGATGCCAATTAAAGTGCTTGGATGTATTGCACAGTCGGGTAAATACAGCAGTTCCACGGGTCTTACCTGTGACCCGTCTGAAAATGTTGTCAGGACGTCAAAATTGGCTTATGAAATGGCAGGATTGGGTCCTGAGGACATGGATCTGGCTGAAATACATGATGCCTTTTCCATTGCCGAGATGATGGTTGTTGAGGCACTTGGATTTTGTAAAAAAGGTGAAGGTGCCGTATTGATTGACGAGGAAAGCACGTGGCTTGGAGGTAGTAAGGTCGCAGTTAATCCGAGTGGTGGTTTATTGTCCCGTGGACATCCCGTTGGTGCAACTGGTCTTTTGCAAACCGCAGAACTTGTTTATCATCTGAGAGGTGAAGCGGGAGAGCGTCAGGTGCCAGATGCCAAGATAGGAATTATTGAAACTATGGGAGGTGCTCAACCTGCGATGGATGGGATTACCTGCGTTGTGAGCATATTGGGGAAGTAGGTTTTAAAGGTAAGTGAACAGAGATGTATCTCTCCGATACGGAGATGATAAAACTTCTCAAGGCGTGCGCAATAAAGCACGAGAATCTTGACGGGGTGGGTTGACCGACTTTATTGGCTGTATGATTATTTGATTGTCAGCGACTTTATAAATGTAACTATGTCTCACTTAAAATATTGGAAATTTTCTGCTCGTAGATTTTAATCAAGCAATTGCCCACTAAACGATTTTTCAAAATTATTTTCTGTCTTTTTATTAAACAAAGGCAAACCTATCAATTTGTACTCTTTGTTTTCATCTTTCAATAAAGTGCTATTGCCGTACTTATAGGTAATTTGTTGCAAAAAATCTTCTTTCCAGCTCTCTTTGCTCTCTTTAAATCTGCCTTCTTTATCCGCGAATTGTCCGCCTTTCGGCTCAATAAAAATCTGATAATATAGATTTCTTTTTTCCCCTTGCAAAAATAATAAAAAGTCCGGCCCAAATCCTCGTCCTTTTTCAAAATCGTAGATTTTGTAAACTTCTTCATTTCTCAACAAATAAACCTCGTTAAATTTTTCTTCCAAATTTCCGATTTTATTTTTCACAAATTCCAATAATTCTCTTTCTTCGCTTGTTCCATTGAACCCATTAAGCACATACCAGCTATGTCGCAATAATTCCTCTTCAAGATTTCTACTTTCTTCGTCAATAATTACGCTTTTTTCTTTTTCTTCTCCAAATAAGTCATCAAATGAAAAAGACTTAAATTTTTCTGTTCCTTTGTGCGGATTAGTAATTTCTCGTAATTTTTGCGTAAATTCTTCAAAAAAATTCAACAGTAGATCCAACTTTTCTTCGTTGGCGATGTCATTCAAATCATTTTTATCTTTAGTAGTAATTATGTTGATTTTGAAATTGCCAATAAACTCTTCCATAAAAATATCATCAACGCTGTTTATATTTAATTCGTTTTGCAAATTATCAAAACGCAAAAGCGATAAATCCTTCTTAGCTTTTTTATTAATTGCCTTTGCTACAATATGTTTTTCAAAATCAGCAAGTTTTTTATTTATCGTTTTGCGGTCTATCCTCAAACTCTCGGCAAGAATTTCATCTGTATTTTTGTCTAAAACAACCTGTTGCTCTTTTAGTGTAAATTCCCTCGTTTTATATTCAAAAAGAAACTCTTTTTCCAGTTCAGATAACGTTTTTTTTCTTTTTTCTGGATTGCTCACTCTCTCATTTTTCCAAACTTTTATTTCCTTAAAAAATTCGCTTTGCTTAAAATCTTCTTTCAGAGCGAATTTTTTAATCACACGATTGTCTTTTATAAATCCTTTATTTTTAAGTTCTCGTTTTAATTCATCAAGGTAACGAACATCATCATCGCTGTGGTAATAGAATTCTTCTAAAACACGGAGAGGATTTTCTAAATCATTATCAAACTTTCTTTTATTTCTTTCGTGTTGGTTATAGTCAAACGGGAAATAACGCACGCCTCGTCCGATAAGTTGTATTTCTTGCACAGTTGCCTGCCCGGCTACTCTGCGTCCGTTCTGGCGCCCTTCATCACGACCCTCGTAAAGCCGGACGATATCAAAGAGATTAAGCACATCCCAGCCTTCAGTTAGACGGTTTACTGTAAAAACTGCTCGAATATGATTGTTTTTATCCTCTAAGCTATTAAGTAATTGTTCCTGCTCGTCTGTCGTCTTTTCTTTGGTTGTTGCTTTATTATCTTCTGAGTTAGTGATTATGCAATTCTTCTCTGCGAATTCGTCTTTAAGATAATTAACAATATCTCTGATATTTGTTCTCTCCTCTCTAATAAATGCAAGCATTTGTCTAACTCTACTTTTGCCTTGCTCATACGAACTAAAAGAACTTGCCTGATCTTCTTTAATGCTATTTTCAACATTTCTCAAAAAGTTAAAATTTTTTGGTCTTAAATCGGTAATCAACGAAATAAAATTTGAATAATCGTTTTTTGATTCTTCAATAAATTTGCTTCTAAACAATATCACTGGCTTGAAATTGGCAACGTTATTTTTTAGAGCAATTTGATGACGATACCAGTTGAAGAGCATAACTAATAAAATCTTTTCTCTCTTTCTTAGTGAAGTGGAAACAAGATTTATTTCTTTGGTGTATCCAGCGTTTAGAAAATCAACAAGTTCAAATTTATAAATAGTCTTCGTGCGATATTTTTCTATAACATCAGCATTTTTGGGTATGGTTGCAGTAAACTCCAATAAAACATTCCTATTTTCTTTTTCTTGTTTAATTTTGCCTTTCCCTAAAATTTTATTTATTACTGTATTTTCCCAACTTTTTTCAACATCTTTTTCACTAGCATTTTCTTGCAACTTCATTGGCAAATTCATTTCCACTTGTCCGCTTCTCATTGTAGAAGCGTTGAGGTGATGGGCTTCATCGCCAATCATCACTAAATCTCTTTTTTGCAACTCCCCCAGAGTAACAGAATTTTCTTTTGCTACATAAACTGCATTATGAAGTTTATGGATTGAGGTAAATTTAATTTGAATATCGTCGGTATCGTCAAAGGTTTCCACTTTGCGGATATTGATAGTTTTGTCATCAATAACAATGTTCTGTCTAAATTCGTATTTTGTATGGTGTTTATTGATAAAATTATTTTCCGTTTTATCAACTATATTGTTTTGATTTACAAAAAATATAAAATGCCGATAACCTTTTTTGTAATATTGTAAAATAAGAGCCGCCATCAGCATTGTTTTGCCGGTACCGGTTGCCATATTAAACATTAAATGAGTTGGTTCGTTTTTGTCTTCTACAAATTTATCTTTTCGCTTTTCAAAAACATCAAAATACTGCATTGCGTCTTTTTGCCAATACCAAAAATCATGTTTCAAATTGCTCGTAATATAATCCGGTGCGATGTATTCTTCATCAGCTATATCAAGATAAATTTTGATTTTATGAAACAGACTGTTGTCCGCAAATAATGGATTTTGATCAGGCATAGTTATTTTTTGATGTTATAAAATTTCTCACTCAAAGCAATATCATCTTTGGAAAGATTATATTTTGTATCTGCCCGTTCACTGAAATTGACATACATTTGATTCATATCCAACATTTCTACAAACAGTTTTTTCTGTTCGTCCAAATTTAAATTTTTAAACCCTTCTTCTTTGAGTATTTTTTCTTTAAACTCCTTTGTTTTAACATTGTAATTTAGAAAATATCGCTCATAGAGTTCATCGAAAAGTTTTTCCAATTCCTTCAAGTTTTTTGCTTTTAATATATTTTCTTTTGCTTTTTCATTCCATTTTACAAGTTCACAGTAAATGAAATTGCCACTGCCTTGCCAGTCTACAGATTTAGAAATACCGGTTTGATCTCCATTAATAACATTTCTTAATCTTGTCTCGGGATTACTTTCACCATAATCAAGTTGTTCTATCCCAATGTACTGCCTGCCTGTTTTGTGAGCGATAGCTAAAGTTGTTCCACTACCAGCGTGGTAATCAAGAACAATATCATTTTTATCTGTAATTAAATCAACAATAGTTTTTAATAGATACTCTGGTTTTTTCCCATTTTCAAGAGTTACTCCGCCTTCTGGACCAATACCAAGAAACGAAATATCTGTCCACAAGTTAGTTAAAATTTCAGCCGGAACGTATTCCCCATCAATCTTTTTAAACTTTGAACCAAAAAAAGCTAGTGTCCTGCCATTGAAACAATACACAGGTTCTGAGTTTTCCCTTTCTGCAAGGAAAACTTTATCTCTATTATTTTTAGATTGATTTATAACTTTTTGAATTTTTTTTGAAGGCTTTTGCAGAGTATTTAAACTAACTACTCTCTCTCTGTTTTCAAATGCAAATTTTTCCATTTCTTCAAATCTTTTCTTTTTCCAGTTGCTGCCAATTTTCTTTTTATACTCAATATAATTTTTACAGCCATGTTCTTTGTGAATTAAATCGGCTAACTTTGTTAATTGCCAATCTTTCAGTTCTTTTTCATAATTACTTATAAAATGAGAATAATCTTCAGAGTATCCAGTTTCGCGATAAATTTGATTTGGTTTGAAATTTGTAGATTTAGAATAAGCAAGAACATATTCGGTTACATTAACAGGGCAATCATTTATCGAACGATAACTGGCGGTTGTACCTGCTTTAAGCGTGATAATAGGTAATTTGTTTTCTCTGCCAAAAATATCATCTAAAAGAATTGAAACATAGCCTAACTCAATGTGATTTATTGAAACAAAAATGACACCGTTTTTATCTAATAAAGTTTTAGCAATCTCCAATCTGTTCTTCATAAAGGTGAGCCATGAAGAATGGTTAAATCTATCATTATAAGCAAAACTATCTGTTTCCGTATTGTATGGTGGATCAATATAAATCAGCTTTATTTTTCCTGTAAATTGCTCTTTGAGAGAATGCAAAGCTAGTAAGTTATTTCCTTTGATAACCAGATTTTCTTTTATTGTTCCGTCTTTATCTCTCTTAATTTCCTTTACTTTTTCTTTGCCTTTAGCACTATATCTCTTCCAGTTTTCAAAAACTTTCGGATCTTCAAGACGGTCAATTTCATCTTTTGCTAAAACTTCGTTAAAAAATATCTCGTTTCGTTTTTGGTCTTCTTTGGTCATTCCGCCTTCCAGCACGCAATCCTTAAAAGGCCAATCCAAAACAACTTCGTTTCTCTCACTTAACAATTTATTGCCAACCCGTAAGCCGATTTTGTTTTGATATTGTGTATATGAATTATCAAGTTTGTTTTCATCAATAAAAAATTTCAGTTCATTATGCTTTAACACAAAAACATTATTTACTTTTATAAAAAACTTTTCTTTTGTTTGCTCGTCGCTGAGCAAAAGATTGATTAGGTTTTCGTCCAACCAATCAATCAAATCTTTCAAAAGAGTTTCGTTAAACTCATTTGTTTCTTGATCCCACAAACGGGAATCTTTTTTGAGCAATTTATACAAATTGTTCTTAAATGTGCTTGTCATAATAAAATCTTATTTAGTAAATTATCAACGCCAACCTCAAGAGCTTTGGTGATTTTGGAAATGGTATCAATTGTCAGATTTTTGTTCTCCCCGTTTTCTATCTTATTTCGGCGCGGATCTTTTTTAAATTATTCGCTATGCTCATAGTTATAATTATATAATTTAACGTATAGATTATAATATAAAGTATGAAAACTTTATATTTTACTAATAACGGATTTCTTGAATTTTGCAAAGTCAACATAGACCCCGAGGTGCGGTGGATTCGTGGTTTGCGCTCCGCGATTGTTGCTCGAAAAAGGTTAGAGCAAAAGATATAATCTTGGCGGAGAGGGAGGGATTCGAACCCTCGGTACGCTATTAACGCACACACGCTTTCCAGGCGTGCACCTTAAACCACTCGGTCACCTCTCCGTAAACTATTTTGAAAGGACGGCACTTTAAACATAAAACGAACGGAATTAAAGAGTCATGACGTGTTTGTTTCTATTATTGTTTGGGTTGACATTTGCAAATATCAACCCTGATATATTCAACCACGTTGATTACATCTTCAGGTTTAATTATGCCTTCCCATGGAGGCATAAAAGCAGATTTTCCAACCGACGCTCCACCTTTGCTTACAACTTTTATAAGATGCTCATTGCTCAAGCCCGAGACGTATTTAGCATCACTCAGATCCCTTGGCTTCGGATCAAGGGCAGCAGCAGCCACGCCGTCTCCCTTGCCACCCGGTCCATGACAGGAAACACAAAAGCTGTTGTATATAGCCTTACCTTTTGATGCGTCACCAGCCGCGTGACTATCTGGTGAGACAATGAAACTCAAACCTGAAAACATCAGGGTCAATAAGATCAATTTTAAGTTCATGTTCACGTTGTTACCCCTTGCTTTTTAATTAGCTATTAACCTTAACATCAAATTATATTGATAAAAATTTTTTATGTAAGGATAATTATCGCTTATGGGCGGGTGGCGGAATGGTAGACGCGACGGTCTCAAAAACCGTTGGGCTTTGCCCGTGAGGGTTCGACTCCCTCTCCGCCTATTTTGGAATTTAGCTTATGCTGTATGCAGTATTAGGATAGCAAGATATGAAAAAATATAGTTTTGTTATAAAGTTGTTCATAGCGGTGTTTATTCTAACGTTTATGGTCAGTGGTTGTATGACGGCTATGGAGCACCACCAAAACCTTCCACAAACTCAGGAAAGGGAATTCACAACTGGGCTTGTGCAAAAAGAAATCAGAAAAGGTATGACCCAGGCTGAAGTAGCAGGATCTCTTGGATCACCGAATATTGTTACAAGAGATGAAAGTGGGCTTGAAACATGGATATATGATAAGATCGCATCTGAAGTATCTTATTCAAGGGACGCCGGTAGTACAGGAATACTTGGTATTATAATTGGCTATGCAAAGGAAGCAGGAGCCACATCCACCACGCAAAGAACCCTTACGGTCATTATCAAATTCAAAGACAATAGAGTTGATTCATTTTCATACCATTCATCCAAGTTTTAGTGGGAGAAATAGATGGCTAATCACAGTAAAAAATTTCTTGCCCTTTTATTTTCGGTTTTTTTAGTTTGGGGTTGTACTCCTAAGAATGTTTCGACAACTAAATCACAACTTGAAGTTCGTCAGATACAAACAAAGGTTTTTCAAACGGATGACTACAGAGGTGTTCTAAAAGCTGTTTTAAATATTCTTCAGGATGATGGATACATAATAGACAGTGTAAATGACGGATTGGGTTTTTTAAAAGCTCAAAAAGAAATTGACGTTGAGAGTAGATGGAGAAAGATAGCTACCTCAGTTTTTTCAGATGATGAGGCTAGATGGGCAAAACTCAACATAATTGAAGTTTCCTGCAATGTGACCCAATTTGGTAATAAAACAAAGGTCAGAGCTAACTTTCGGTCTAAACTAGTGAGCAATAGGAATGAAGTTATTAATTCGTATCAAGTTGAAGATGAAAATTTCTATAGAGATTTTTTCTCCAAAGTTGATAAATCTATATTTTTAGAAGAAGAGGGCATATAAAGACGGAAAATTCTTTTTAGTATCTTGCCATTTTTGGATCAAACTTCTCCGCCCACTCATCAATGCCACCCTTCAGGTTAAACACGTCCTTAAACCCTTTTTCTTTTAAGATCGCTGCTGCTTTCATGCTTCTCCCACCATGATGACAATGAACCACAGTCTGCACATCGGGGTTTAATTCACCAATTCTGTCCTTTATTTCTCCGAGTGGAATGAGTTTTGAACCTTCTATATTGCAAATTTCGTATTCGTGTATTTCCCTAGTGTCAATTAATTGTATCTTCCCGTTGGCATTTTTCCTTTTTTCATAAAATTCTTCAACAGAGATGCTTTTTACCTGGATATGCTCTTTCTCTTTCGTTTCTTCTTTGCCAAGTTCTCCTCTGCCAATGCCGCAAAATTCCTCATAATCAATCAACTCTGTTATCGTAGGATTGTCTCCACAGATCGGGCAATTAGGATCCTTTGCTAACTTCAGGATTCTCGGCTCCATTTTTAGAACGTCCATGAACAGCAATTTACCTATAAGAGGTTCACCCTGTCCGATTATGAGCTTTACAACTTCTGAAGCCTGCAGGGTTCCCACTACCCCAGGAAGTATTCCAAGAACCCCACCTTCTGCACAACTCGGGACAAGTCCAGGTGGAGGGGGTTCGGGGTAAAGGCACCTGTAGCATGGGCCATTTTCAGCGTCAAATACACTTACCTGACCTTCAAATCTGAATATGCTTCCATATACATTAGGTTTTCCCAGCAAAACACAGGTGTCATTTGTCAAATATCTGGTTGCAAAATTGTCAGTGCCATCAACAACTATGTCGTAGTCTTTTACTATATCCATTGCATTGTCAGAGACAAATCTCTCATTGTAGGTTTGTATCTCTATGTTGGAATTGAGTTCAAGGAGCCTATTTTTAGCGGACTCAACCTTCAACTCACCAACAGTTTTTTCGCTATGGATAACCTGTCGTTGTAAATTGCTGAAGTCAACAACGTCAAAGTCAAGAATGCCGAGCTTTCCCACTCCTGCGGCCGTAAGATACAACATCAGAGGAGAACCAAGCCCTCCTGCACCAATACACAGGACTTTGGCATTTTTGAGCTTTTTCTGGCCTTCAAGACCCACTTCAGGCATTATCAGATGCCTGCTATATCTGCTTATTTCTTGATTGGTTAAGTTCATTTCATTTATAGACCAAAATAAAATAAGCTATAGGATAATATTAGTTTCGCAATTTTCAATAAATTGTTTAAAAGAAGGATAGGTAAAAACTTAACACAAATCCTCTAACAACAATTAATTAGAATTGGTGCAAAACAATAAAGAGTGAGCAGAAACTAAAATAAATTGTGAACAAAAAATTTAAGAAATTTTCACTACTTTGGTTGCTGAAGGTCCCTTTGATCCTTTGGAAGATTCAAACTGAACAACTTCACCTTCGTTCAGGCTTTTGTAACCATCACCCTCAATCGAGCTGTAATGAACAAAAACTTCTTCCCCGTCATCATCGGAAACTAAAAAACCATAACCTTTTGTGCTGTTAAACCATTTTACAGTACCTTGCTTCAATAAATTCACCTCCAAAAAAAATAACAATCGCTAATTATTTCACAGTAAAAAATTTTGTCAATGGTAATTTTAAAAATAATACACGAGCTTTTTAATGTTATATTTCAAGTCTTATCAATTTGGTATCAATAGGGGAATTTAAATGGCAAGCCACATAGAAAACAAACAGGAACTCAGAAAATTATTTCCTGTTACTCAGGATTGCATATATCTTGATCATTCAGCCGTTGCACCCATATCTTCAAATGCGTCCGAGGCTGTAATAAATTTTGTAAATGAGGCCTCATACAAGTCAGGCTTTGCGTATGAAAAGTGGGTTCAAAACATAGAGAGCGTCAGAGAAAGTTTTTCAAAGTTGATTGGGGCGGAAGCAAATGAGATAGCTTTTGTAAGAAATACCTCCCATGGTATTTCCCTTGTTGCATCGGGTGTGGACTGGAAAGAAGGAGATTCTATAATTATTTATGAAAAAGAGTTTCCCTCCAACGTCTATCCATGGCTTGGACTTGAGTCGGCAGGGGTGAAGGTAAAATACATAAGGCCGGAAGGTGTTGAAATTACGCTTGATGACGTTATAGAGCTTTCAGATGCTTCAACTCGTCTGATTTCAATAAGTTCCGTTCAGTTTACAACTGGTTTCAAGCCAGATATTGAATCAATAGGGAAATTCTGCCGGGAAAATAATATTCTTTTTTTTGTGGATTGCATACAAAGCCTCGGTATTGTGCCAATAGATGTAAAGCAGTGCAAAATTGATTTTCTGGCAGCCGATGGACACAAGTGGATGCTTTCTCCTGAGGGAACGGGGATTTTTTACTGTAACAAAGAAGTTACAGACCGTGTTAAACCACCTTTGATCGGTTGGAAGACCGTTGTTAATGAACATGAATATGAAGAGATCGATTTCTCGGTAAAACCAAATGCTCTGAAGTTTGAGGAAGGCTCCCTTCCAGTTGCAGGTATCCTCGCACTGGGTGCTTCGCTTGAGCTACTGATGAGCGTGGGTATTGAAAAGATCAACAAAGAAATATACAGATTAGGTGAGTTAATCATAGATAATGCTAAAAGCAGGGGCTTTCACCTAATAACTCCAGAGGATAAGAGTAAAAGAGGAGGTGCAATAACTTTCTCGGGGTCGTTTGATCCTCATAAACTCAGACTGGAACTGCGGGAGAGACGTATAATGGTAAACGTAAGGGGGGGTGGGTTGAGAGTATCTCCTCATTTTTATAATACAGACGAAGAAATATCATCATTATTTGCTGAAATAGATAATACAGTAAAATTTTCCTGAATTTTCCCAAAATAACGGGGGAAGACAAGACGAAGTAGTTTTGTTAAGAATTATGGATTGGGTATGTTACACAATTACACCATTTTGGAGGGGAGAGTTATGATTACTGTTAAAGACCATTGGTTTAAATGTCAATTAAACTTTCTTATCGCTTTTTTCTTGCTTGTGAGTGCTGGTTTGATTGCACTGACCACGTCCGCTGGTGCACAAGGGGACGATCCACAAGAAGATAGTTTGGATTCTGTTTTTCTCGAGGAGATAGTGGTTACGGCAAGGAAGCGGGAGGAATTGATCCAGGAAGTGCCTTTATCTATATCTTATTTTAGCTCCGAGAAGATAGAAGACCTGAAAGTTCGTGACCTAACCAGTTTGTCGGTGAATATGCCAAATGTGGCATTGGATGATGTTGGCACGATCCAGGGGATTGCCAATTTTTCAATTCGCGGTTTGAGTATCAGCAGTTCCATACCTTCCATTGATCCAACCACAGGAGTTTTTATTGATGGTATATACATGGGTTTGAATCCTTCAGTGTTGTTTGACACTTTTGATTTGGAGAGCATAGAAGTGCTGCGGGGTCCACAGGGAACGCTGTTTGGCAAAAATGTTACGGGAGGTGCAATATTACTGAATACAAAAAAGCCAGGCGATCAATTTGAATTTTCTTTCCGAACCTCAATTGAGGGAGGAGGTGAGAGTCCGAATGCTTATTTAACTACAAGCGTTGGTGGTCCGGTAAGTGATTCAATAGGCTTCAGGTTGTCATTTTATACCAATCAGGACGAGGGTTGGTTTAAGAATGCCTACACAGGTGATGATTTTGGTGAAGCGGATACTGTAATGTTTCGTCCGGTTCTGAGCTGGCAGCCAACTGATAATATAAGCCTGGTTTTGCGATATGAATATCAGGATATCAATACTGATGGTCCAGCGGGACAGAGTCTCAAGAATGGACGGGATAACCCTACTACATTGTTAGGTTTGCTAAATCCAGCTCTTGCACCTGACCGGTTACCTTATTTTGACCAAGATAGCCATGATTTCAGCATTGACGAGGAGGGTTTCAGGACAAACAAGAACCACTTTTTTAGTGCTCGGGCAGATTGGGACATTGATTTTGGAGAGGGTACTATAACCAACATTTTTGGCTGGTTTGATTCTAAAGGATCAGCCCTGATAGACCTTGATGCTTCACCGTCTGACATTATTAAAGTAAATGCAGCGTATGAAGCGAGGCAGTTCAGCAATGAGTTACGCTACACTGGCACCTTCTATGACAGGTTGCAACTTACCTCCGGTTTTTACTACTATAACAGTTCTACCGATTATAATGAGCGACGCTTGGTTCTTGGAGATTTTTTAACCTTCTTGAGCTCACCTACAGGGCAAGGATTACTAACTACTTTGCCTAGCCTAGCACAAATGGGAGTTATACCTCCTGGAGCTGCTGAACTTTTTGGAGGTTTGAATCAATTGGTTCAAAATGGTGCGCGTAATTTGACCCAGAATGGGGGAGGTAATCACGATGTGGAATCGCTTGCATTTTTCATGTCATTGGATTACAAGATTACCAGCCGGTTGACGCTGATTGCTGGGATGCGATACACTAATGAAGAAAAAAAAGCTCGTATCAATTATTTGGAAGCTGATTTAAGTTCAATTATACAGGAGAGTTTAGTTCCTGTTCCTTGCGATATAGTTGAAGGACCTGACTGTGAGGTTGATTTTCAAGACAGAGAAAGTTGGAATGATCTATCGCCCAAAGTTGGTCTTTCATTACGCCTCAGGGATGATGTAAATCTTTATGGACACTGGACAAGAGGCTTTCGATCAGGGGGTTACAACCTTCGCCATGTTGGACCCAGCCCTGGAATAGAACCTGGCCCGTACGATCAGGAACGGATAGACAGCTTTGAAACCGGCTTCAAATTTTTTGGACAACGTGCCCGCTTCAGCAGTGCTTTCTTTTATAATTTGATTAAGGATTTTCAGCAGGAAGTGCCCAAAACTGATCCGATCGCCGCCGTAGTGCAAATCATAGAGAACACCGCCGACGCGGAGATATTTGGTTTTGAATTGGACGGATCATTTGCTTTGACGAGGGGTTTTTTCCTGCTTGCTTCTTTGGGATACATAAACGCAGAATACACCGATGCCAAGTTTGATTTGAATGACGATGGAGCCATAGACGGCAGGGATGAGGATCTTGAGTTGCCACGCGCTGCCAAGTGGACTTACAGCGTGGGTATGCTTCATAACTTCAAGATCGGCAGTCATGGTGGGGTTGCCTCTCGCATTAACTACGCCTACAGGGATGACTCATTTCTTACTCACGATAACCGAGGCATTTTAAGGGAGCAAAATATAATAGATGCAGCTATACAGTTTTACTCTAACGGGGGTCAGTGGTCAATTAGTTTATACGGCAAAAACCTTCTTAATGAAGTCAAACACGGAGGGCATAGTTTTCTACCGCAGGGATTGGGAACTGTGGGGGAATTGGGATCTGTAGAAAGATTAGGTGGTACCTTTTCCCCGCTGGCAAAGGGCAGGATATATGGTTTAGAATTAGCCTACAAGTTTTCAAAGTGATTTCATCATGTAGAGATTGATATAGGCTGACGTATGATAAGAAGTATAAAGGATAAGGTGTGGGTGTTTGACGTGGAGTGGGTTCCTGATCCAGTTGCTGGAAGATTAGTGCATAAACTTTCCAAAGATAGTTCCGACAGGGAGGTTTTAAATAAGATGTGGGAAGCAGGTGATGCCACTGATGATAATCCCATGCCGTTCTTGAAAACGATAGTATCTAGAGTCGTGTCTTTATCCGCGGTTATAAGACATAAGGAAGGAGACGACATCCGTCTTGATCTGCGCTCGCTGCCTTCCATTCCCGTCAATGAAAGTGAGGCGAATGAGAAACATATAATTCAGGTTTTTCTTGACGCGATTGGAAAGGAAAAGCCTCAGGTTGTGGGATATAACTCGGTGTCCGCGGATCTGAAAATCCTGATACAGCGAGGCATAGCCAATGGAATTCAGGCAAAGGAGTTTTCTAAGAGGCCTGATAAGCCGTGGGATCCCATACCAGATTACTTTTCAGAAAGGAATGACTACAACGTGGATCTGATGAGGGTTGTAAGCGGATGGGGTAGATTTACGCCGTCATTAAATGAAATTGCACTTGTTTCAGGTATTCCAGGCAAACTGGAAGTTGAGGGACAGGAAGTAGCTCTGATGTGGTTAGATGGCAGGATAGATGATATTATAGCTTATAATGAGTTTGATGCTTTAACAACCTATCTTTTATGGCTGAGGGTGGTGCACTTTGCCGGATTGTTCAATGGCGAGCAATACTTGGAAGAGCAGGATAAAGTGGAACAGTTAATTATACGTGAATCGGAAAAAGAAGAGAGAAAGCATCTGATTAAATTTTTAGAAGAGTGGAAAAGGTTAAGAAATATCCACAGTAACTGACCCTAAAATGAAGCAAATTGCCGTTTTATCCTTGTATAAATTTGTGGAGATAAAGGATACGGAATCATTAAAGGAGCGATTGCTTCAAAAATGCAATGAACTTAACATAAAAGGAACTTTTATAATAGCAAGTGAGGGAATTAACGGCACTATTGCCGCAAGTATAAGCAGCGTTGAAGCCATGGTCGCGTTTTTGAGTATTGATGTGGGGTTTGGCAATTTTGAACGTAAATATTCCTACGATTGTAAAATTCCTTTTTACAGAATGAAGGTAAAGATCAAAGATGAAATTATACCGCTTGGTGTTGGGGGAGTTGATCCGAGTGAACAAGTTGGGACTTATGTAAACCCGTCCGATTGGAACGAGCTTGTTGAAGATGACGGAACCTTATTGGTTGACACTAGAAATGATTATGAAGCAGAGATAGGAACATTCAAAAATGCGTTAAATCCTAAAACACAAAAATTCAGGGATTTTCCTGAATTTATTAAAGAAAGACTTGACCCTAAAAAACACAGCAGAGTTGCATTGTTCTGCACGGGTGGTATCAGGTGTGAAAAAGCCTCATCCTATATGCTAAGGGAAGGTTTTACGGATGTTTACCAGCTTAAAGGGGGAATACTTAAGTATCTTGAGGAAGTGCCAAGAGGGCAAAGCACTTGGGAAGGTGAATGCTTTGTTTTTGATAACAGAGCATCAGTGGACCATGATCTGCAAAATGGCGTCTATGAGTTGTGCCACAACTGCCGTTATCCAGTTTCTCCTAGAGATAAGGATTCTGAATACTATGAAGAGGGGATATCATGTTCGAGGTGTTTTGATAAGATCACTAGCAGCAGAAGAAAGTCGCTTGAAGAAAGAAATAAGCAGATTGAACTTGCAAGGAATAGAGGTCAACAACATTTGGGTTTTAACCAGAAATTGAGAAAAAATTCATCCATTACCTGATTGATATTTATGGAAGATCATTCCATTATACTTTTTGACGGTGTTTGTAATTTATGCAACCGTTTTGTTGTCTTCGTGATCAGAAAAGACACTAAGATAAAGTTTAAATTTGCTTCTTTGCAATCTGAGGTGGGTAAAAGAATAGAGGAAAGCATTGATATTGAATCGGAAGAATCTCCTAATTCTGTTGTCTTTGTAGATAAAAATAAATATTACGTGAAGTCTGATGCAGTGTTAAGGATTGTGAAAGAGCTTGGCGGTGTCTGGTCTTTGTCTTACTTTCTTTTTATTGTTCCACGTCCAATTCGGGATTTTTTTTATGACATGGTGGCAAAAAATCGTTACAGGTTATTTGGTAGAAAGTTTCATTGTATGGTTCCCAATTCTGATTTAAAAGAGCGTTTTCTTTAATTAATACCCAATATTTATTTACGTTATTTTGTTGAAGATCAAAGGGTAGTTTGGTCATCCCCATCCTTCAACAACTTATAATCAATGCTATCAACCAATGCTTTCCAACTTGCTTCAACTAAATTTTCTGATACTCCAACCGTGCTCCAGCTATCTTCACCATCAGTGGATTCCACTAATACCCGCACCATGGAGTCGGTGCCTTTACTGGTTGAAACAACCCGAACCCTGTAATCAAGCAACTTAATGTCCTTGAGGTTGGGAAAAAATTTATCAAGTGCTTTCCTCAAAGCTCTGTCTAGAGCGTTTACGGGACCGTTCCCAATGGCTGCCGTTAAGTCTTTGTCCCCGTTCACCTGCATTTGCACGGTTGCCTCTGATATTGGCTCTTCATCTTCCTCTCTTTTTTCTACAATTACCCTTGCACCTTTTACGTAAAAACGCTTTTTATAAAGCCCCAGTGTTTTTCTGACCAGTAGTTCAAATGAAGCGTCTGCCCCTTCAAATTCATAGCCGGTATTCTCCAGTTTTTTAAGCTCGTTAAGAATTAAGTTGATCTTGCTGTCCTTTGGATCCAGATCAATGCCAAGCTCTTTTGCCTTGTAAATTATATTGCTTCTTCCCGATAGGTCTGAGATCAGTACACGCCTGTGATTTCCAACGGCTTTTGGGGTTACATGCTCATAAGTTTCAGAATTTTTCATAATGGCGCTTACGTGAATACCTCCTTTATGAGCAAACGCACTTTCTCCGACAAATGCGAGTTTCTTTAATGGGGCAAGGTTGGTAAGTTCATGAATGAAATGAGATACATCATAGAGTTTTTTTAGTTCTCTTTCATCTAAGCAGTTGATCCCCATTTTTATTTGCAGGTCGGGGATAATTGAACAGAGATTTGCGTTGCCACATCTTTCCCCGTAACCATTCATTGTGCCTTGAACCTGTGATGCACCTTCCCGCACGGCATACAAGGAATTTGCGACTCCTACTTCACTGTCGTTATGTGCGTGTATCCCTATAACGGGATTATCAAGTTTTTTATTTACCTCTTTAATTATTTCTTCAATGTTCCAAGGCAACGAACCACCGTTTGTATCACACAAAACTAAGGTATCCACGCCCGCATCAATTGCGGTTTTTAGTACGGAAAGTGAATACTCGTGGTTTCTTTTATATCCGTCAAAGAAATGCTCTGCGTCAAAAAAGACCTTATCAACTCTTTGCTTGAGGTATTCAATGGAGTCATAAATCAATTCTAGGTTTTCTTCCAGTCCAATTTTTAACGCCTCGGCAACCTGAAAGTCCCAACTCTTGCCGACAATTGTTACAACCGGTGTTTCAGCTTTTAGCAATGCCTTTATGTTCCCATCCTCTTCACAGGATCTTTTAGCTCTTCTTGTACTTCCAAATGCAGCTATTTTTGCTTTTTTCAAGTTAAGCTTTTTTGCTTCCTCAAAGTATCCTTCATCCCTTTCATTTGACCCAGGCCATCCGCCCTCAATGTAGTGAATGCCCATGTCGTCTAATTTTTCTGATATACGAAGCTTGTCATGTATGGAGAAAGAGATATTTTCACCTTGTGTTCCATCACGTAGAGTAACATCGTATATTTCTACTGTTCTATTGTTCATATCATCATCCAAGTTTAAAAGATTCATGAAGGGACCTTATTGCCAATTCAGTGTATTTTTCTTCTATTACACAAGATATTTTGATCTCAGAAGTACTTATCATCATTATATTAATACCTTCTTCTGCAAGAGTGTTAAACGTTTGTTGTGCTACACCCGAATGAGTTTTCATTCCGATGCCGACTATTGAAACTTTGGATATTTTATCATCATAGATAACGTCTCCTGCTTTAAGTTTTTTGCAACCTTTTTTGTGATTTCTATTGACCTTTTAAAATCAGCCGTTGGAACAGTAAACGTCATATCGGTTAAATTGTTGTTACTTATATTTTGAACGATCATGTCAATACTGATTCCCTTGTCTGCCAATGGCGAGAAGAGTTTGGCAGCAACGCCGGGCTGATCAGGCACTTGGGTTACAGTTATTTTTGCCTGATTTTTGTCATAGGCTACACCTGAAACCAGAACATTTTCGATTGAATCCATTGCTTCCTCCTCTTCTACTACCCATGTCCCCTCTGTTTGTGGTTTTACGGTAGATCTTACGTGTAGTTTGATATTAAATTTTTTTGCAACTTCCACAGCACGCGCCTGAAGGACTTTTGATCCAAGACTCGCCATTTCAAGCATCTCCTCGTATGAGATTTTGTCTATCTTACGGGCATTTTTACAGACCAATGGGTCAGCGGTATATATTCCATCAACGTCGTCCTTATAAAGTTCACATGAATCTGCATTCAGGATTGATGAAAGTGCAACAGCGGTCAGATCTGAACCACCTCTTCCAAAAGTTGTAACGTTGCCTTGCTCGTCCACTCCCTGAAATCCTGAAACTACCACTACCTTACCGTCTGATAATGCTTTTTTAATGTTTTTGCTGTCTATATTTTTAATTTTTGCCTTGGAATAAGCATTATCCGTTAGAATTTTTATCTGGTGCCCCTGATAGGAGACAGCTTCATGTCTCTTGGATTTCAGAGCCATTGCCAAAAGACCCGAAGAAACCTGCTCACCACTTGATGCTATTACGTCCAATTCTCTCTCATCCGGCGGATCCATTAAAGAAGAAGCAAGTTTAACAAGACGGTTTGTTTCTCCTGACATAGCGGACACAACTGCGACTACCTTGTTTTTCTTTTTAGCTTTTATTATTATGTCTGCAACGCGTCGGATCCTGTCTAAGTTTGCAACGCTTGTTCCACCATATTTTTGAACAACGACACCCATTTATCATTACCTCTGAACTTTAACATTCGCTTGTTTGAACTATGCTCGTCCACATTTTCAAAATTTGAAATTTCTATTATAACTGCATCATCAGGCAATTCATCAATGGCTTTATCTGCCCATTCAATCGCACAGATGCCATCGGAGAAAATATAATCCCTGTATCCTATGGTTTCCAAATCATTAGCGTCTGAAATCCTATACAAGTCAAAGTGATAAAGTTTTTTTATACCTTCGTAGGAGTTCATAATAACAAATGTCGGGCTGGTAGGTTCTTCATCAATATGCAGTCCCTTTGCGATCCCCTTGACCAGAACGGTTTTTCCACTGCCCAGATCTCCTATCAAGGCAAATACACTGCCTCTTTCAGCAATCTCACCAATCGTCCTGCCGATACTAAAAGTCTCGTCGGAGGTTTCAGAAAGAATTGTATACTCGCTCATGTTTTCAGCGAATAGTTTCAAAAAACGGCTCTTTATCCTGAATTTCAACTTGCTTTAACGCTTTTGGTATTGAGTTTGCCACGTCTGTTGCGGTTATTCCAGAAACTCCCATCTCTCTTGCTACAATGTCCCCAGAAAGCCCGTGAATGAAAACTCCAAGCAGGCAGGCTTCCAATGGATTGTATTGCTGCGATATAAGCCCTGATATTACACCAGTAAGAACGTCTCCCATTCCACCTGAAGACATGCCGGGGTTGCCCGTGGGATTTATAAAGACGCCACCGTAAGGTGTAGCAATGATGGTCCTTGCTCCCTTTAATACCACGTAGCATTTATGATGAACGGCAAAATTTTCGGTGTATTCTATCCTTTTTGACTGGATTTCTTTTGAGGTCTTTCCCACAAGTCTTGCCATTTCCCCGGGGTGTGGAGTCAGTATTACAGGCACTTTCAGGCTTTTAAGAAAGTCTCTGTTCTCTGCAATAATGTTAATTGCGTCAGCGTCCACAACGACAGGTATTTTGGTATTTGTCAATATTTCAAATAAGAATCTTTTTGTACCAGATTTAGTGGAGATTCCCGGTCCAATTGCGAGGGAGGTTTTTGAATCCAATGTAGAAAGAGCTTGATCCAGGGAAGTTTCAGATAAAAAACCACTGGCTTCGTCCTCCAGCTTTACGGACATTGCCTCTATTATTTTTTCATCTACGGAGCTTGCGATGGATGCAGGCACACCAACTGTTACCAATCCTGAACCTGAACGTACCGACGCGTGGGCACAAAGAGCCGCAGCGCCAGTTTTGCCCGATGAACCGGCAATTATAAGTGTATGTCCATAATTGCCTTTATGTGTATCAACAAGTCTTGTTCTGTTGATTGTTCTGCACTTTTTGAACGTTATTAATTCAAAAGGTAATTTGTTCTCCAGTATTTTCGGTGTTGTGATGTCCGCAACGTATATCTTTCCGGCGTAGTTGATTCCTGGGTGGATTGATATTCCGAGTTTTGGAAGGATGAAAGTTACTGTGATGTTTGAAACAATTGAAATTCCCAGAGGAATGCCTCTATTGGCATCTATTCCAGATGGAAGATCAACTGAGATCTTTGGAGTTTTAAGAGAGTTAATTGTCTCAATTATTCTCTTGTAATTTCCTTTTATTTCCCTGTCAAGTCCAGTGCCAAAAATTGCGTCAATGATAAGATCGCTTTTTTTATAGTTTGAAAAATTGCTTCTCAATCTTTTGATATTTTTTGAGATATTCAATAGTGAGCCCAGATTTGTTTTGGCGTCACCCGTGTATTCATTTTTATTTTTCAGCAGGTATATGGTTACTTCTTTTCCTGCATTAATAAGATGTCTTGCAGCTACAAAACCATCGCCGCCATTGTTTCCTCCACCGCAAAAAACCGAAACATTTTTTGCGTCGGGGAATTCTTTCAGAATAACATTTGATACAGCCCTTCCTGCGTTTTCCATTAAAATCATGCCCGGTATGCCGTATTCTCTGATTGTTCTACTGTCAATTTCTCTTATGATTTCTCTGGTTGCAATTTTCATCTTCAGAAAGTCCCGATGAGCTTTTATAAGTTTGATGTGCGGTTGTTGTAAACTTTCCCCTGAGATAGTTTATACTATTGAACCTATCTAAATTTTATACACTATATAGAATAAAGTCTCCAAACAAGCCTATACTAAAAAATGAGCGACAGACAAATTAAAATTGAAGACGTACTGAAGTCTCTTCCTGAGAAATTGCTTGAATTTGCCGGTCCTGAAAATCCGACTGAGCAGAAATTAATGGCAGCGCAGGGTTTTGTGCCTCTTGACCCCAAAGATATGGCAATGGTGTTGTTCTGTCTGACCTTTGATAAAGATGAAAACATAAAGACTGAAGCAGAAAATTCTTTAAGGGACATGCCCGAGAATGCAATGAAGGATATTCTCCGTGATCATTCAACTATTCCTGATTTCATAGATTACGTAGCCAGAAAATTTGATAATGAGTCTTATGTGGAGTTCATATTGTTGAACTCAAACACTTTGGATTCAACTTATGCTTATTTGGCTAGGACGCATCAGTCTGAAAGCAATATTGACATTATTGCCAATAACAGACAGAGGATCCTCAGATCAGAAGCAATAGTGGAAGCTCTCAGTGACAACGCAGCAGTACGTGTCTCTGTTCTTGATAATGTTTTATCGTATATAAGCCACTATGTGGAGAAGTCACAAAGTGCGACAAACTCCGCTCAGAAACCACAAATCCAAGAGAGCAGGGATGATATAAACCTGAATGAGATTGAAGAACAAGAGTCATTTCTGGATGCTGTGGAATTTTCTACTCAACTGGTTGATGAGAGTAAGGAAGAGGATTTAGATGACAGTGCTAAAAAAGGTTTTGCATTACAGGTACAGTCTTTGACTGTTGCGGCGAAGGTAAAATTAGCTCTTGTTGGTAATATAGAAGCAAGAAGGACCCTGATAAGAAGCAGCAACAGAGTTATATCATTAGGTGTGGTTAAAAACCCGCGATTGACGGATGCGGAAGTTGCAACGATTGCACAGTCCAGAGTGGTTGATGAAAATGTACTTAAGGAAGTGGCTAAAAATAAAAAATGGACGAAAAACTACAGTGTCAAATCATATTTGGTAAATAATCCTAAGACTCCCGTTAGTATTTCTTTGAATTTGCTGTCGCAGTTGAACAGTTTTGATATAAAAAAAATAGGATCCAGTAAGCATCTTCCCGGCACTATTGTACAGACGGCAAAGAGACTTACTGATTCACGAAAAAGATAAGAGCATCCAGATCAATAATTGATGCAAGATAACTTTTTATTGTCAGATGAACATTGTCCTAACAGGGCAGATGTTATTTTCTCTAAAATATACAACAACCACAGCCGTTCACAGATAAGAAAATATATAAGGGATGCCCATATACTGGTTGACGGCACAAATATAAAACCATCCAGAGTTCTGCGTGGGGGAGAATCTGTATCCGTGAGGTTTCCGAGTCCGGAACCTATAGAAGCCTTACCGGAAAAAATAGACATTGACGTAATTTATGAAAATCCCGATTTCATAGTTGTGAACAAGCCGTCGGGTATTGTTGTGCACGCCGGTGCGGGCAATACGAGTGGAACTTTGGTCAATGCCTTGTTGTATCATTGCAGTGATCTGTCGGGTATTGGTGGAAAGATTAGACCCGGTATTGTCCATAGGCTTGACAAGGAAACGTCGGGTGTAATGGTCGTTGCCAAAAATGATTTCACACATTCAGGACTTGCGGATCAGTTCAAGTATAAGAAAGTGTCAAAATTATATTTGGCAATTGTGCATGGAACTATCAAATCCGATGAAGGCAGCTATGTCTCCAAAATAGGAAGACACAGAAAGGATCGCATAAAGATGTCAGGCAATACAAATTACGGCAGGGAATCCACAACTTGTTGGAAGGTAATGAAAAGATTTAAAAATTCCACTCTGATTCAGGCAATGCCGAGAACCGGAAGAACGCATCAGATAAGAGTTCATTTTTCCGAAAGCGGACACCCACTTTTGTCGGACAAACTCTATGGGAGTTCAAAAAAAGACAGATGTCTGATGGGAAGTTTTGAGGGGAAAATAGGTAGGCATGCACTTCATGCGGAAAAATTAGGTTTTATGGATCCCCGAAGCAATAAGCACCTTGAGTTTATTGCTCCAATACCGGCTGATTTTTCAAATACGCTGGATTTTCTTGGATGGACAGATTGATATGGATTTTTATAAATACAAAGATTTACCTGCGTTTTCCGGTGTAAAACACGGCTTTATACCAAATTTTAATCCGCAGGATATTGGTTTGTTGGCAAAGGGTTCCAATCTGTCTGCCATAAGGACTGTAAAACAGGTTCACAGTGATAAAATTCTGGAGATATCAACTGAAAATGCAGATGAATTGGAAGGTGATTCTTTATATACAGTCTGTAGAGGTGTGGGAGTGGGAGTTTGTACTGCCGACTGTCTCCCCATAATTTATTTTGAAGAGCAAAGAGGTATTGCAGGAGTCATTCACGCCGGGTGGAAAGGCACACTTAAAAAGATTACTGCCAAAACTTTTACTTATCTCAAGGAAAAGCTGAATTGTGATAGCTCAAATATACAGGTTTTACTTGGTCCCTGTATTGAGGGGAAATGCTATGAGATAGGGGAAGAAGTTGCCTGCCAATTTATGAGAGAGTTTGATTGTAGTGAAGCATTTTTAACAAAGAAAAGTGGTTCTAAATACTATCTTGATCTTAAAGAAGCAAACGTTTCACAGTTACGTAGTGTGGGCATTGTCAATATTAACATTATGGACGTATGCACGTTTTGTGACGTGCACCTGCCTTCATACAGGCGTGATGGCAACGATGCGGGTAGGATCCTCAGTTTTATAGGGTTGGTTTAGTGTTAAAAAACAGTTCTTTTTATATAATGAGGTAAATAGTGTTTTGATATTAATTTGGTAGGGGATTTTAATTATGATGAAGAAGGTTTTTATTATAGTTTTTGTATCATTTATATACAGCAACGCAGTTTTTTCCTTTACTCTGAAACACAGTTTTTCAATAGAGGGACATAATACAGGAGACGATGTTTTCAGGGCTCCTGCCGATATTCAAGTTGGCAGAAAAGGTAATATTTATGTATTAGACTCTACTCATCACAAGATAAAGGTATTTGACCGCGATTATCAGTATTTGTATTCAATTGGGGGATTAGGGGATGGTAAAGAGAATTTCAAATACCCATCATCTCTCGCAATAGATAGACATGACAATATCTATGTTGCTGATTATGGAAATTATCGGATTCAAATAGTGGGTCCAAAAGGTAGCTTCTTAAAGGCAATAGATACTTCCCAACTCAGGGGTATGATAAACAATTTGCCTGTCTCCTGTATCCCTTACTGTATATTTGTTGATCAATCAAATCATATATATATCTGTAATGTTTTAAGGGATGAATTACTCATTTTGGATAAAGAGGGAAAACTAAAGAAGATAATAGGTGGAAAAAATAATTTAATTGATGTGCGTGCTGAAGCAGAAGGACTGAACACTGATCAAATTGAAAAATTCATCTATGAAAGACGAAGAGAGGATGGGGATTTTTTTGGTCTGTCTTCAATAATCATAACTGATTCAGGGAATATCGTAGTTGCTGATGCAGGTAATAGCAGAGTTCAAATATTTGATAAAGAAGGAAATTTTATAAGAAAATTTGGAAGTGAAGGGGAGAAAGACGGTCAGTTTAAGCTGGATCTGGTTAATTATGTAAGACTTGCCGATGTAACTACAGACAAATTAGGGAACATACTGGTTTCAGATTCAGGGAGTAATAGGGTTCAAGTGTTTGATGAGAAAGGGAATTTCATAAGGAAGTTTGGCACAGGAGGGGAAAGAGACGGGCAGTTTAAATTTCCAGGGGGTATAGCTGTTGATGGTTCAGGAAATATCCTTGTTGCAGATACAGGGAACCAGAGAATTCAAGTATTTGATAAGAAAGGGAATTTCATAACAAAGTTTGGCGAGGGGTCAGGCAAAAGTTGGTTGGTTGATGGTATAGCTATCAATGGTTCTGGAGATATTTTGGTTGCACATGAATATGAGAACAAAGTAAGTGTATTTAATAAAGAGGGTGAACTGATAAGGAGTTTCAGCACCAAGCATGACACAAGAGATTCTTATATTTCCAGTCTTACAATTGATGAGAAAGGCGATATTTTTATTGCTGACAGTAAGCATAATAGGATATTAGTGTTTGGTTCAGAAGGGAAACTTTTATATGAGATAGGTAAGAGAGAAAAAGGGAAAGGAGAGTTTCACAAACCATTTGATATAAAGGTTAATGCAGAAGGGAATTTAGTAGTTTCAGAGTATGGTAATGATAGGGTTCAAATTCTAAGTAAGCAGGGAAAGTTCATAAAGGAGATTAATTATTTAAGAGGGCTCAAAAGTAATTTGTCTAAACCGTCAGCAGTAGCTATAGATGAGTTAGGGAATATGTTAATAGTTGATAATGTTAGTGGAACAGAAGCTAATGTTCTGAATAAGAAAGGTAGGGTGACTATTCTGAATAATAAGGGTGAGTTTGTTGGGAGTTTTATAGAAGATGGGAGTGAGTTTGATTCTATTGCAGTTGATAAGTTAGGGAATATTTTTGTTACAGATGTAGAGAATCATCAGATAAAAGTATTTGATAAAGAAGGTAAGGAGAGAGGAGTTGTAGGAAAATTAGGGAGTGGGGTTGGAGAATTTCACAGGCCTTCAAAAATAGTGATAGACAATATGGGCAAGGTATTTGTTGCAGATTATGGAAATAATCGGATACAGGTGTTTTCGTATGAGTTTGAACAACCTGTTCAGGATACAAAAGGGTTGGAAATGGGAAAGTAAAATAGATTGTAGTCGAATTAACATGAAGTTGTGAGTAAAAGAGTTTTTGCACACAGACTGAAGTTGTACCCAAGCAAATGAATTATGGATCAATAACAATCAGTTGCTTGGATTTAAGCCTGCCAATCATACCAGAAGTGAAATTGTTAGATGTTTAAGTGACTACATTCCTTTTGATAATAATAAAGTTGGGGTTTCTAAAATTGGAAGATTAAGAAGAGGATTAGAATGAAAATAAAGATTCTATTTTTAGTATTAACTATTTTTATATTTTTGAATAATTTAGAGGTAAATGCGGAGAATGAGGAAGAAGTTAATATTGATGAAATAATTCAGTCCATAGATGAAGAGTTTAGAAAATTAAGTTCATCAAATGCCGACACATCCAATATAAGTAGAAATATTAATGATCATCTGGACAAATTCTATAAAATCCATCGAGATATATCAGTTATAGCAAATGATTATATACCATTGCTTATAAAATACATTGATACCGGAAATAAAAAACAAACTGGAACCGCAATTTTTGAGTTGTCTTTGTATTTATTACTTTCTCCACTTAGTGAAAGATCTGTGCTTTATAAACCTCTGGTGTATGAGCTATCCAAAGAAGAAATTGAAATTTTGCATGAAAAATTAGCTCCTTTATTCAATAAAACATTTCGTGAACTGCCATATTATGAACTGCCATATTTTCTTATAGAGAATATTCAACCGCGACCTTCGTAAAATTAGAAGTTAATTCTAAAAAGGAATATTTTTTGACCGGAACGTTGTATGGTTACAGTTTCAGTCGTTCCCTGGTATACACCAAAGAGGTGCCTCCCAAGGAAACTTATTTTGGTTTTGTAGTAAAATTCAATGAGTCTGGTGATGTTTTGTGGAATAAAACATTTGATTATGAGGGATATGATAGGATAACAGACATTTTACCTTTAGAGGGAGGTGGGGTAGTAGTAACCGGGCATTATGGTGATCCTGGGTTAGCTGCTTGGCTTAACAGTGGAGAGATGACTTATATAAGGCATTATGATTCGAACGGGAAATTGCTGCAAGAGAGAGAATTTAGTGGCAGATTTGGGAGTATAAAGTATTTTAAGAAAGATGATTCTCTGCTTAGTTCTCTGACCAGATTTTTGAAGGGATATGGAAGTATAAAGTATGTATTTCTATACGATAGCGGTAATTACCGAGAGATGTTTGATAAACTGGATAAATTAGATAAATCAGTAGCTAGAAGAGTAATTGATCAGGATTTAAAACTGGTTTTCTTAGATTCTGAGCTAAAGGAAATAAAAACCGCAGATATATACAACTTGGTGAATCACATTGTTGTAGAAAAAACAAAAATACCGATTCTGCCATCATTGTTTGAAATTATTTCTGCTGATAGAGGGGTATTAATTGCAGGAAATAAACATAGTAACCCATTGTTTATTAAATTTGATAATAAGGGTAATAAAGAATGGACTTACCATGGTGATAATTTTAAAAGATCATTTGAATGGGATATTTCATATATTGTGGTTGGTAAGAAAATATATTTTATTTCTGAAACTTTAGAAGATAGTAAGAGTTTTCGGATTATACAGTTTGGGCTACGGAAATGATTTGTTTTATAACTTTGAATATATAGGTAAGAGTTGAGTATTTATGATGACAATGAGTAGAAGAGTTTTTGCACACGAGTTGTGGATGTTGAGAATAGAATATTTATGCATATCGCTTATTGTATTAGTGCTATCTGGATAGAAACATTTCTTAAAGGGTTATGGGGGGGGCGATGTTGGAAGCATATAAGAAGGGGATCAACGGTTATCTAAAACCTGTGGTGAAAGGCAATCAGTAGCTGGTGGTATTTGTAATGTTTGTTCAGAATGGCGATCTAATAATATAGTTTTTGCGTTTGATTTCCAACTTGTTCATGTTGAATGGGGATTTTTAATGTCTTGTGGTTCAATGTTATGATATAATGTTAAGATTTTACGTTTCGGGAGGGTTCTATGGTTCGGATAATGTGTTGGTTGGATTCTGAGGACTACTGGCATTTACATAATATGCAAGAAGGTAATCAGGCAATAGACTATTATGCGTATAGGTTTAACGTTGATGATAGCTCGGAAGCTCCTGATCCAACCCCGGTCAATTTGATAGTGATTGAGATGGTTAATGCAAATATGGCAGTGGGTTTTGTTTTGTCTCCTAATTTTAAGATTGAGAAGGAATTGGAGATTGGTTTTATATGTCAAGAAAAGCCCGACAAAGGTATTCCACTTGCGTGTAAACTTTCGGATGAGGTGAAGAATACCAAGTATGCAGGTACAGATATTCACAGGATTGAATATATAGGCTTTACTCTAGAGAAGTTTTACGAAAATAAGGGTGCGAAATTTTACCTCCACGATTTAAGGCACTCTAAATAGTAATTTTTTGGAACAACGTTCAAGGATAATCAATGCCGAAGAATAACAGTATTGTGCTGGCTTATTCCGGCGGTCTTGACACTTCAATTATTCTGAAATGGCTGACCGTGGAACACAAAGCGGAAGTTATAGCATACGTAGCTGATCTGGGTCAGGGGGAAGACATTGAAGAAATAAGGAAAAAGGCTATAAAAACCGGTGCAAGCAAGGTATTTGTTGAAGATCTGAAAGAGGAGTTTGTTAAAGATTTTGTCTATCCCGCTATCAAGTCCAATGCGATATATGAAGGTACTTATTTGCTTGGCACGTCACTTGCAAGACCTCTGATCGCAAAGAGGCAAGTAGAAATAGCTCAGCAAGAAAAAGCTTTTGCCGTTTCTCATGGAGCAACGGGTAAGGGTAATGACCAAGTGAGGTTTGAGTTGACTTTTTATGCTTTGGATCCTCATATAAAAGTAATTGCTCCTTGGAGGGAATGGGATCTTAGATCCAGAAATGATCTAATAAAATTTGCAGAGAGCAATGGAATTGAGGTACCCGTTACAAAAGAAAAACCTTACAGTTGCGATAGGAATCTGATGCACGTCAGTTATGAAGGGGGGGTTCTTGAAGACCCATGGACTGAACCGCCGGAGTCAATGTTTGAAATGACGGTGTCACCGGAAAATGCTCCGAATGAACCAACTTTTATGGAGATTGAATTTGAGAAAGGTGAGCCAGTTGGAGTTGACGGTAGAAAACTGACGCCTGTTAAATTGTTGTCCGAGTTGAACGAAGTTGCCGGCAAAAATGGAATAGGGAGAGTTGATATTGTTGAAAATCGTTTTGTTGGGATGAAGTCAAGGGGTGTTTATGAAACTCCGGGTGCAACTCTTTTGCACGTGGCACACAGAGCCGTGGAATCATTAACCATGGACAGGGAGGTTATGCACCTTAGGGATTCTCTTGTGCCGAAAATATCCGAGCTTATTTATTACGGTTTGTGGTATGCTCCGGAAATGGAAATGCTTATGGCTGCTGTTGCAGATTCGCAGAAAAATGTTTATGGAGTGGCAAGGTTAAAGTTATACAAAGGTAACGTAACAGTTGTGGGACGTAGATCTCCCAAGTCCCTTTACTCACAAGACCTTGCAACTTTTGAGGAAGATGAGATTTACGAGCAATCTGATGCTACGGGATTCATAAAACTGAATGCTCTTAGGCTTAAAATGAAGAAAATTCTCCCATAGATGAAAACAAGTGATTTTGACTACCATCTTCCGCAAGGGCTTATTGCAAGATATCCACTTGAAAAGAGAGATGAGTCCAGACTTCTTACCCTGAACAGACGGAACGGACTTATAGCTCATAAAAAATTTTCTGATATTCTGGACTATTTAAAAGAAGATGACCTTCTTGTCCTGAACAATACAAAGGTGGTTCCGGCAAAACTTGTCGGTCAGGTCAGCAACAATAAAGTGCAAATTCTACTTACTGATAGAATTTCTAGCACCGAATGGAAACTCCTGATAAAAAATCCTAAAAATAACAGTGTGATTGAATTTGAAAATGGAATAAAAGGGACTTTGATAAAAAGCAGTTCAGGTGGTTGGTTAATTAGGTTCAGTAAGTCTATTGATAAATACATATATGATTTTGGTGAAATGCCACTTCCTCCTTACATGGGAAGATCCTCGGAGGAAAAGGATAAAGAGACTTACCAAACTGTCTTTGCGGAAAAGGAAGGTGCAATAGCTGCTCCAACTGCAGGACTTCACTTTACAAGTGAATTGCTGAAGAAGATAAAAAAAATTGGTGTGGAAGTGAGGTTCATAACCCTTCACGCGGGTATTGGAACCTTCAGACCCGTTAAGTCGGAATACATTACAAATCACGTAATGCACAAAGAACTTGTAGAAATTCCCGAGCAAACGTTTGATGCTATATTAAATGCAAAAGAAAACTCGAGAAGATTGGTGGCGGTGGGAACTACCGTTGTCAGGGCTTTGGAGTCCGCGGCTAAGTTTGATTCTTTAACCTTCAATACAGACCTGTTCATTGTCCCGCCATATAATTTTCAGTTTATTGATGCGATGATAACCAATTTTCACTTGCCACGATCTACACTGCTGATGCTTGTATCGGCATTTTGTTCAAGGGATATGCTGTTTACTGCATATCGTGAGGCAATACAGCGGAAATACCGTATGTTGAGCTATGGTGATGCAATGTTTATTTATTGATGGAATAAAGATAGAATTGAAGTAACCTGTTGTTCAAAGGAGGTTTGTATGTCTTCACTAATTACGGGAGCCACCGGATTTATTGGTTCACACATAGCGCAGAAGTTGGTAGAAAGGGGCGAGAAAGTTAAGGTGCTTCTCAGAAAAACGAGTAAAACAAAAAACATTGATCATCTAGACGTTGAAAGAGTTTACGGAGATATACTTGACAAGGAGTCAGTTCTGAATGCACTGCGAGGTTGTGATACTTTGTATCATTCAGCTGGGTTTGTTTCCTTCAGGAAAAAAGATTATAGCAAGATGGAGGAGATAAACGTTCAGGGCTCAAATAAAGTCCTTTCAGCCGCGGTTGAAGCTGGTGTTAAGAGAGTTGTATTTACAAGTAGTGTCGCGGCACTTGGTCCTGCACCGAAAAATAGTTTAATAACCGAGGATACTATAACGGATTTTCGTTCTGCTGGGATCTGCTATATGAACGTAAAGAAAGACGCGGAAGATGCAGCTCTTGATTTTTGCTCTCAGGGGCTTGACGTTGTCGTTACAAATCCCTCGGTAGTCCTTGGACCAGGGGACATTTATCTGTCCAGTGCCGGGTCCGTTATGTGGTATTGCAAAAGGCGATTTCCAGGATACATGGATGGGACCTTAAATATTACAGATGTAGAAGACGTGGCGGAGGGGCATATACTTGCTGCCGAAAAAGGGAAATCGGGCGAGCGGTATATTCTGGGTAATACCAACGTTACGGTTCTTGAGTATTTCAAATTGCTTGAAAAAATAACCGGAATTCCCTCACCAAAGTTTAAGATCCCTTATTTTATTTCCTATGGAACTGCTTATCTGGTAGAGAGAATTTTGGGGTTTGATTTTCCCAATACGTCAACGATGGACTTGGATTCAGTAAAACTGACGCGTTACAACTGGCACGTGGACAGCTCAAAAGCCGAATGTGAGCTCGGATACAATAAAACTCCCATAGAGGAAACGATAAGGAAGACATTTGACTGGTTTAAGGCAAATGGTTACTTGGGTTAGATTTTTATAAAATTATTTATCATGCCCGGAAACACGTTTGGAAGATTGTTCAGAATAACCACCTGGGGAGAGTCCCACGGAAAAGCCGTCGGAGTGGTGCTTGATGGGTGCCCGGCTGGACTTGAGATCTCAGAGGAAGAGATACAAGTTGAGCTTGATAGAAGGAGACCGGGTCAGAGCAGCATAACAACTCAGAGAAAAGAGCCTGATAAAGTTGAGATATTATCAGGTGTTTTTGAAGGCAAAACTACAGGAACTCCGATTTCCATGATCGTAAGAAATCTGGATGCTATCTCCAGATCTTATGAAGAAATAAAAAACATTTATAGACCTGGTCATGCTGATTTTACATACGACCAGAAATATGGCTTCAGGGATCACAGAGGAGGGGGTAGATCATCTAATCGCGAGACAGTTGGAAGAGTTGCCGCGGGGGCAATAGCAAAGAAGATATTGAAAAAAGAGGGGATAATAACTGTTGGATACGTAAAGCAGGTTGGAAACATAAAAGCCGAGAAATTTGATCTCGAGCAGATTAAAAAAAATCCTGTTAGATGTCCTGACAAAAACAAGGCAGTTCAAATGATAGGGTTGATCGAGAAAGTCAGGAAGGAAGGTGATTCAATAGGAGGAATTGTTGAAGTCATATCTGCGGGTATGCCAAGTGGGTTAGGTGAACCGGTTTTCAACAAACTGGATGCTGATCTTGCGGCGGCGTTAATGAGCCTTGGAGGCATCAGGGGTTTTGAAGTCGGTCTTGGATTTGCAGTAGCGGATAAAAGAGGTTCTGAAGCAAACGACCTGATGTATAAAAAGAAAGACGGCAAACTGGGTTTTAAGACAAATAACGCCGGTGGCATACTGGGTGGTATATCAAATGGTGAGAACCTTATTGTCAGAATAGCAATTAAGCCCACTTCTTCAATATCAAAGGTGCAAAAAACAGTGGATAAGAAAGGTGAAGACAAAGAGTTGGTAGTAAAAGGAAGGCATGACCCGTGTCTTTGCCCAAGGGCGGTGCCCATAGCGGAATCTATGGTGAATTTAGTTTTGGTTGACCATCTGTTTATGTCCGGGGTTGCAAAATGGTTTTGACTAAAGACATTAAATTCAGGATTTTTGTGGAAAGTGATATGGTTTATTTTGGAGATTTTAGCGAGTTTCCGCAAGAGCAAAAGGAAAGGATGGTTGAAGCATTGGATGAATGGGGTGAAGTGCTTGGAAAAAGTGGTTTGAGGGAGATGATATTTTCATTGCTTGCATTTTATGATCAAAGGCAGTATGAGTGCATAAAGTGCCGTGAAAATAGCAATGAAAACGCTGTCTGTCCTGTTTGTGGAGAAAAAATGTCTTTCCAAAGCAAATATGCTAAAAATGAAAAAATATCAGCATTGCTGAACTGTATTGGCATGATAACTCATTTGGAGATTGAGCGCTAAAATGAAAATAGTAGTAAAAGGACAAGTTTTTCCAAAGATATGGGACATTGCGAGCAGCGTAGAAAAGATGAAGAACTGTCGCAAGAATTTTAATCTTGGCTCCGGAACAGTTAGCTACTCAGTTTATGAGGTTACCCTTCCGGATGATACAAAAAAAGAAGGAAACTATTTAATTACTCCACAGGGTGTCAAACTCTATTTCAACCAAGGTGGTAATTATGGAGTTGATTATCTTATTTCAGAATTAGATAGTGATCCGTTTGTTTCAAGGCATTTTCAGGAGGATTGATTTCTGGTGTGTTAAATATGATCACTTGCTTTCTCTTTTGTTATTTTCTCTTATTTGACGTTTGATCAGATCAACTACCTAAAATTTCAGTTGCTTTCGTAACACCTGCTCCAAAGTTGAAACTGTGCCCCAGTTTTTTAAGAGTGGATTCCAATGCAGAAATAATAGCTATTGTGTCCGTTGTTTCTATATCTCCAATGTGAGAGAATCTGAATATTTTACCTTTTGCATGGTCTTGACCACCTGCTATTGTCATACCGAAATTGTTTTTTAATTCCTTGATAATTTTTGCCGCCCCGATCTCTTGGGGTGCAATGCCGACCGTTAAAGCTGTGCTGGGAGAGTCTTTGGCAAATAGTTCTATGTTCATTGCAATTAATGCTTCTCTGGATGCACAGGACAGATTCTCGTGCCTTTTATACATATTTTCAAGTCCTTCACTTGAAAAATTTTTCAAAACTTTAACCAGTCCGATGATAAGGGTTACCGCCGGTGTCCACGGTGTAGTGTTGTTAGATGCACTTTTTTGATAGCTTTTCAGGTCAAAATAAAACTTGGGAAGATCAGAAGTTTCATTAAATTTCCATGCTTTTTTGCTGAGTGCAATAAAAGCCAGTCCAGGTGGCATCATAAAGGCTTTTTGTGAACCTCCCACCAAAACGTCAATGCCAAGTCTGTCAAAATTCAGCGGAAATACGCCGACTGCAGTTATACCGTCTACAAGTAATAATACATCCTCTCTTACATTGGTTATTTTTGCTATTTCCTCCGTTGGGTGCATAACCCCGGTTGACGTTTCACTTGCCTGTAACAGAACTGCTTTTATTGACGGGTCGTTATCAAGTGCCTCTTTAATTGAAGAAGGATCAACGGCCTTACCCCATTCCACTGAGATCTCCTGCACTTCAAGCCCGTAGGCTTTTGCAATTTTTGTCCATCTTTCGCCGAATTTACCTCCGTTTACAACAAGCACCTTGTCGCCTGTGGACATGGTGTTGGCAACTGCAGCTTCCATTGCCCCTGTTCCCGATGATGCGAGTATGAATACCTCTTGGTCTGTTTGATATATATACTTGAGACCTTTTCTGACCTCTTCAACTATGCTCTCAAACTCTTTCGTTCTATGGTGTATAATAGGTTTTGCCATTTCAACCAGCACATCACTGGGAACGGGAACGGGCCCGGGGGTAAATACGTATTGTTTCACTTTTAACTCCTCTTAAAAATACTATTGTTGAATTAGAAACGGACAAGCTACCTGATGGGGTATCAAAATCAAATGAGATTTAACTGCATTGTTTTTACACGCGTAAGTGGTGATACACCCTTTGGCTATTTTTACGATTTCAGTTAAATGGTTGCTTTTAATGGGATATAAATTTTATAACTAATTTATTGCCAATAAAGCCTAATTGCTTTGAATTCATGAATGGTTTACCATAATATTATAATTGATTTACGGGGGAGACAAGATTGAAAAAAACTTTATATTCATTAATGCTTCTTATAGGAGTGGCGATACCGGTCTTACTATTGACTTCTATGCGGGATGGGGAGCGCAAGTCTGAAAATACCCAGAAGGGGGAGAAAATCATGGTCAAAAAAGATGGATTAAGGACTGCAACGTTAGCCGGTGGGTGTTTCTGGTGTATGGAGCCTCCATTTGAAAAACTGGAAGGTGTTATTAATGTAGCGTCTGGATATTCGGGAGGAGAGGAAGTTGATCCGACTTATGGACAGGTTTCTTCTGGTGCTACCAGCCACGTTGAATCTATTGAAATATTATATGACCCTAATAAAGTATCTTATGAAAAGATCCTTGAGATATTCTGGATGAATATTGATCCCACGCAGGTAAATGGTCAGTTTGCCGACAGAGGTAGGCAATACAGGACAGTAATCTTTTACCATGATGATGAGCAAAAGAAAAAAGCTGAGGAGTCAAAAAAGAAACTGGAAAAGTCCGGAAAATTTGATAAACCCATAGTTACCTCCATTGAGCCTTTTAACTCTTTTTATAAAGCTGAGGAGTATCATCAAGACTACTATAAAAAGAATCCCATCCGCTATAAAATGTATAAAATAGGTTCGGGAAGAGAAGGTTTTATCAAAAGAACATGGGGCAAAAAATAGCAAGTTGATCACCGGATCTGATCATCTGGGTAAATTATTGCAATATGAATTATTTGATGATTGAGTAGTTGGAATTGAGATAGGCAATGATCTCATCAATTGCCCTACCTCCGGAGCCTAAAATTATTCCACCGCTGATTAATCCCATCTTTGAACTACCTTCAAATCTGGCTTCCGCAATTACAACTTCTTCTTGTTTATCAATAAATCTTACTCCAATAACGATCTTGGTAGTTTTGACGACCTGCTTATACCATTCGGGTGGCTGAATACTAATGATAGTTCCTTCAATTAACATAACACCAGCACTGTTAGCTTCAACTGGTGACCTACTAACACCGCTGAAGGTGCGTTCTTGCCTGAGTTTTTTGGCAAACTGGTTTGCCAGCTGCCATTGAAGTTCAGGGGGGGAATTTGGAATATCAGATTTGAAATCGGGAATTTCAACTATTTCATAATTCGCAAATTTTCTTTCAGGAGACAGTGTCTCAAAAGTTCTTCTTGAACCGCAAGATACTAATATTATGGTTATGGTAGTGAGAATAAGAATGTAATTAATAGCTTTCTTCTTTTTTACCTTCATGGTGTTAATTATGTTGTATAGCTCTTTTATTGTAAAGATCAAATGATTTGAGCTTTGATCAGAAATGCCGAATTACCTCATAATAGGTATTGCGCTGTGCTGGTTTAAATCCTGCTGATCTTATCATGTGGACAAGCTCATCAATTGTGGCTCTTTTTTTGTTTTCTGCGCACGCTAAAACATTTTCATCGAACAAAGTGCCACCGAGGTCGCTTGCGCCGTAACACATTGTAATAGAACCCATTTTTTTGCCTTGTGTGAACCATGACCCTTGGATGTGTTTGAAATTATCTAGATATATCCTTGAAACTGATAAAATTCTTAAATACCTGTCCCCGCCGATCTCATTTGGTAGTTTCTTTTCCAGAAAAGTGTTTTTGGGCTTGAATATCCATGGTATAAATGCCAGAAACCTCCCCGTTTGATCTTGCAATTCTCTTATACGCGCCAGATGTTCAATAATGTCCTCATCCTCTTCAAAATGTCCGAACATCATAGTAGCAGTTGTCTTAAATCCTATTTCATGTGCCTCTTTAGTTACGCTTATCCATCTGTCCGCATCTATTTTGAGTGGACTGATCCTTTTTCTCATTTTATTTGTCAAAATCTCGGCACCGCCGCCCGGTATAGTTCTCAGTCCTGCATCCCATAAATTTTGCAACACCTCTCGGGACGTCATGTTCTCGTATTTTGCAATTGCTGCAATTTCCGGAGCTGAAAATGCGTGTAGGTGAAGTCCGGGAATTTCGCTTGTAGCTCTTTTAACTATTTCAATATAGTAGTCCAACTTGATCTCGGGATTGTGTCCACCTTGCAGCAAAACGGTTGTAGCACCGTTATGATAGGAAGTTTTCATAGTGCTTATAAGTTTATCAATGCTAAGTGTGTAGGCATCCTGTGCTTCTTGTGGTCTCCAAAAGGCGCAAAACAGACATTCAGTATCACAAATGTTTGTGTAGTTGGGATTGGTATCAGCTACAAAAGTCACGACGCCGTCAGGGTTAAATCTTTTTCTTACAAGATTTGCCAGTGCCCCAAGCCGAAGCGAGTCTCCATTTCTGAGAAGATGAAGAGCTTCATAGTTTGTTATTCTCTTCTTTTCAACTACTTTTTTGTATATTTCCTGAAGGTTCAGGCACATAGATCGATCAGATTTCAATTCCTTCTCCAAAACCACTGTCAACGAGTTTGTCAATTTCATTATATGCCTGTTCTGAATCTTCACCATTTGCTATAACTTCAATTTTAGTCCCTTTTACAGCGGCAAGGGACAGCACGCCCAGTATACTCTTTCCGTTAATGGTGTAACCGTCTTTTCTTATTTTTATATCCGAGTTGAATTTACTCAGTACCCTTACGAGGTGAGCTGCTGCCCGAGCATGTAGTCCGAGCTTGTTCTTTATCTCAAAAGTTTTTGAAGGAGCGTTCTGCAAGTTGCTCAATCCTCCAACATGATATAGTATGCCATTTACCTTAAAAGTAAACTGGTATTTACCTGTTTGTTCAAAACCAAACCTTTCTCATAAACTATTTTAAGCTTATTTGACAAGTAGCTTAGTTTGATCTTTCTTGGGAAAAACAGGTTGTTTGTGACCGTGTAATCCGAATACTCAATGCGTAAATTGTTATCATCAATTTCTATATCAGCAGTCTTTATGCACTTGTTGATGGGGTCAATGTGTAACACGGTCTCAGTGCCGATAGAGTTTATGTATTTAACGATTAGAAAGTTGCCCTTACTAATGAACGGATCATGATCCGAGCCCCAAAGTCCAAACGGGACTTTTCCGAATAAGATATCAATCATTTCTCTCATTTTGATCGTTGAGGAGATACCCGGATAAAAATACGAGAGGTTAAAGTTTTGAGCGTCTTCAAATACAGTCTGCTTATTGCGCGTTCTGAATAAGATCTTTTTCCCGTCTGAAGTCAATGCTGCGACACTGTATCCCAAAATGGCAAGTGCTTCAATATGGAAGGCGTAGTTTTGTCCCAGTATGGTTACCTGTTTTATAGAAATATTATCAGAATTATTTATAGCTCTTACCCTTGCTACCCCCTGAAGGCTCACTCGTTTGTTGTTTTCCACGTGGATATTTTCTAATATTTTCTCCACATCAATGGTTTCATAATTTATTGGGGTTATCTTTGGAGCGCATGAAACAACTGATGATACAATGATCATAATGTAGAAAAATTGCACAATAATGGATCTAGATCTCTGAAATATCATTCCTGCCAATATCTTTTATCTTATTTTTTATTCTCCGTTCAATACTTTCATATTCAACGTTTTCCCGGTTTGCTTCAATTATCTCAATAGCACGGTTATAGATTTTAATTGCTCTAAGTTTTTCCCCTTTTTTAAGGTATGCGTCACCTAAATGCTCCACGATTTCAGGGTCGTCTGGGGAAAGTTCTGAAGCCAGTGTTAGCTGTTTGATTGCCTCGTCCAATTTCCCCTTTTTGTAATATAGCCATCCGAGGCTGTCAATTATATAACCGGTGTTTGGGGAAGATTTTATTGCTTTTCTTATGTATTGTTCTGCTTCTTTAAGGTTAATCCCTTTGTCAGTATAAGTGTAGCCTATAAAATTAAGTGCGTCCGCGTGATCGGGATTCAGAGATATAATATCTTTCATCATCTCAATGGATTTTTCGTGCTGATCATCTGAGAAATATACAACTGCTAATGAGTAGAGAATCCTTTCATTAACAGGATCCAGTTTTAAGTATTTTGAATACATATTCTTTGCTTTCTCATAGCTTTTCTCTTTCCGGTAGAGGTTGCCTAAATAACTTGTGATCAACTCGTTGCCGGGTGATTTTGAATAAGCTGTTTCAAGAATTTCCAATGCTTTTCGTGTGTTACCTACTTTCTGCTGTATATATGCCTTTTGAACAATTGAATCGTCATAAAATTTAGATGTGGCAGGGATACCTTTTAATAGGTTATGAGCTGCATTATAATTTCCTCGTTCAGTGTGGCTTAATGCTTTGTAGTATAGAGATGCTTCATTACTGGGATTTTTTTGCAGTATGTGATCCAATTTCTCAATTGCATCTGAATATTTTCTGTTTTCAATGTAGATTATGGCAATTTTGAATTTTATAGCCAGATTGTCCAAATCCAGTATTTCGGCGTTCTGTAACTGTCTCAGTGCTTCATCTCGCATGTTGATCCTGTGTAAATAGCTTCCGTATCGTTCATACACATTTGGATTATTCGGATAATAGCTGATTATATCCAGATAGTGCTGCTTTGCTTTATCCAATTTGCCGCGTTTTTCCTCTATGTGGGCAAGAGCAAGTATCGTTTCAGATCTTCTTGGATCTAATCTATACAGCTTTGAATAAATGGCTTCTGCCTCTTCTATTTTTTTCTCTTCTATCAGCAATTTGCCCAAATAAATAAGTGCTTTTTCATCATATGGATTCAGGTTTATCGTTTTTTTGAGTGAAGTTAAAGCATTTTGATAATCGTCTTGTCCAATGTAATACAGTGCTATGAGAAAATATGAATTTGCGTCATCTGGGTCTATCTCAATTGCTTTTCTTAAATACTTTTCAGCCAACGAAGGTTCTGATGAAGCTGCGAGAATTTTTCCAAGAAGTTTATATGACCGTATATGTCTCGGATCTAGCTTGATTGAACTTTCCAACTTCTTCCGAGCTTCTGATATCAGACCTGTTTCAATATAAAGCAGTGCAAGTTGGTATTTGATGTAAGTGGATGAAGGATCTGATATTTCGGCAATTTCCATGTGTTTAATTGCCAGATCCGGATCATTATTGTAGTAGGCGAGCTGTGAAAGGGAAAAGTTGTAGTAAGACTCATAAGACCTCTCCTCGTATTTGAGAGACATATTGTTTTTTACTGCCGCGTTGTTTCCAGTGTTGAGCATAACGCACGACGTTGATAATAACGTGATGAAAAAACCGCAGAGAATGTAATCTGAATAATGGGGCATCTTATTCAGTATGAATGCCTTTTCAGTTTGTCAGCGTAGATTTTTAGTAACGCCCAAACTAGCAACATCTTATTATTGTTGCTATCATCAATCAGTGAATCTATATAGTCAATACTATCTTTTATTGTTTGATCTTCAGGTGAAATTTTCTGTGCGTCTTTTAGAACTTCCAGGGCTTCTTTATACCACCCTTTCTCGGCAAACGAAAGAGCAAGTGCGTTATATGAAGGAATGAAGTTGGGATTGGAGTTGATTATTTCCTGAAATTTTCTGATTGATTCATCAATCCATCCCACATCTAAAAAGCAGTTACCAAGCGACAAATTTCCCCAGAGATCATCTGGAACGATCTCAAGGTGAATTCTAAATTCCCTGATCGCTTCCTTAGTCCATCCCATATCATAGTATCCTAAACCTAATTGGTAGTGGATCTCGTCTATGAATTGTTCGAGATCATTTTTCAGGCACTCTTCCATTAAATTTATGGCGTCTTCATAAAATCCTATGGATCTATATAAAATGCCCAAATGCCATTTTGCATAGGAATAGTCGGGATCTATGGAGAGTGATTTCTTAAAGGTATCAATTGCCTCTTTGTATTTATTGGCTCTACAGAGTGTTATGCCATACTGTGTTAGTGTTTCCGGATCATCTGGTTTTAAGAGTAGTGCTTTGGAGAAATGTTTGGTTGAATGTTGAAATTGATCCATCATATCATAGGTGACAGCGTATGATAGGTGTATGCAGGGGTTGTCAGGTGAGATTTTGTTTGCTCTATTTAACACGGATAATGCATCTCCAAAATTACCAGTTTCTCTGAGTTCCTCAACTTCGTTCAAGAACTTATCTATTTTGCTCATTTGTTATCACCTTTTGATAATTTTGCATCTTGCATTTAAGGAAGCAAGTTGCTCAAAAAATTTAATATTTTCAGAAACTTATACTTGACAGAATATTTAGAAGCAAATAAGTTAAGAATGACCATTTCTCGTCATGGTGAGTTTAAGTGAGAAAATCTGATATTGAAAATGAGATTTCCCAAAAGTTTAACTTAAACCTAAATCAATCCGAACAGATACTTGATGCTATTATAGAAAGCATTACAGATGTTCTAAAAGTTGATGGGAGGATTGAGATCAGAGAATTTGGCAGTTTCTTTACCAAAAATTACGGTTCATATAAAGGTAGAAATCCAAGAACTGGTCAACCCGTTCACGTTCCCGTGAAAAAACTTCCTCATTTCAAAGCGAGTAAGGAGTTTCTAAAGAGTCTCAACAATAATGAGAGTGGAAATGAATAAGAGACCTTGCTATTCTGGAACAAATTTTCACTCTTCACAAGATACTCGTCAATCTGATCATTGTTCATAGTACTTATGTCTTTGCGTGAAATACTAACTTACCCTGACGGCAGACTCAGAAAGATCTCTGTCCCAATTACAACGTTTGACAGCAAATTGCACAAGTTGCTGAATGATATGGCAGACACGATGTATGATGCCCCGGGGGTCGGTTTGGCAGCCCCGCAGGTTGGAGAGAGTGTCAGAGTAATAGTTTTTGACGTTAATTTTCAGGAAGACAAAGGAAGAGATATCAAAGAATTTGTAAACCCCAAGATCGTTGTGTCGGAAGGGATGCAGTTAAGCGAGGAGGGTTGTCTAAGCGTGCCAGGCTTTACGGGTAGTGTTAAAAGAAAACAGAAGGTTATTATTGAATACCTTGATAGAAAAGGCAATAGGATCGTGGTTGAAGCCTCGGGACTTCTTTCCAGGGTTTTACAGCATGAGATAGACCATCTTGACGGTGTATTGTTTTTTGACAGAATGTCAAAGCTGAAGAGAAGTCTATTTAAGCGAAAAGTTGAAAAAGTTCTGGGTTTTGAATAATTATTTACCCCCATGCCTTCAGAGTTGGTAAAACATCTTTCTCCATTTTACGTTATGGAGATTCTTGAGCATGCAAAGAAACTTGAAAGAGAGGGTAGGGATATTATACATTTTGAGGTTGGTGAACCCGATTTTGTTACCCATGATGCAATATGCAAAGCTGCAATAGAATCAATTAAAAGAGGTGAAACAAAATATACAGAAAGCGTCGGGGTTCTAGATCTCAGAAAAGCTGTTGCAAATAATTACAATGATATTTACGGGTTAAGTATAAGCCCTGATAATGTTATTATTACGCTTGGAAGTTCCCCAGCACTTTTTCTCTCTATAATATCCCTTATCAATTCTGGTGATGAGATAATAATCATGGATCCTCATTACCCATGCTATCCTCAGATAATCAAGACCGCAGGCGGAATTCCTCAAAAAGTAGTAACTACCGAAGAAAATGGGTTTCAGGTGGAGATAGCGGAGATAAAAAAAGTAATAACTGCAAAAACAAAAGGAATTATTATCAATTCTCCCGCAAACCCGACCGGGGTGGTCATGGATCAATTATTGATTGAAAGAATTGCAGATATGGGAATTACGGTAATTTCAGATGAGATATATCACGGCTTGGTATATGGACGAAAACCAAGGTCAATTTTAGAATTTACAGAAAATGCTTTTGTGATAAACGGATTTTCCAAGTTGTATGCAATGACTGGTTGGAGGCTTGGTTATATTATTGCCCCCAGAGATTTTGTCCGCTTGATACAGAAGTTGCAGCAGAACCTTTTTATTTCTCCAAACAATTTTGTCCAAAGAGCAGGTATTGCGGCAATTGAAGGAGTTAAGTCGGAAACCGCAGCAATGGTAGGTATTTTTAATCAGAGAAGATTCAAGATGATTGAAGGCATAGAAAAATTAGGTTTTACCTTAAATTATGATCCAGACGGGGCTTTTTATATTTTTTTGAACGTATCGGAGATAGATATGAATTCAGTGGAGCTTGCGTATGATATTTTAAACAAGGTTGGTGTTGGTGTTGCACCTGGAATTGATTTTGGAGATGAAGGTGAAGGTTATTTAAGGTTTTCGTACGCAACTTCTGCGGAACTTATACAGGTAGGAATGGAAAAGTTGAGAGAATATTTTGATCAATACAGAAGCTGGGAAGCATAATGTTGCCAACGGTTAATAATGTTGAAGTGGAGTGTAAAAAACTCTTCCGGTACTTGATTTTAATTTCCTATTCAAGATAGGTTGATGGTAGAGAATTGGATCATGAAGATATGATAGATCTAAGTGAGCGAACTATAGACCTGTTTGCCGAATCACTTCGGGTGTTAAAAAGTTTGAATGTTTTTGGGATTTATCTCCATTAAAAAGAGGTGTTTTTTCAGAGCGATCCACAAAGATATTTGAAACCATAAAAAGAGATGATACTTTGATTGATTAAATGTCCTGCAAGTCATTTTTTGAAAAATGAAAAGGTGTGGTTTTAATACACACACTCTTTTTGTTACGATACAGCCGTAAATTATGTCGCGGACGCAACGCTACCCGTATTAGATCAAATTGAAGGTAGATATGAATGAAGAAAAAACTGATAGTTGCCAACTGGAAGATGAATCTTCTAAGAGGAGAAGCTGAGCTTTTAACGAAATCTATTTTAAACATGGTAAGCCCGGCACATTTGAAGTTTGAGATCGTTATAGTTCCGCCGTTTACAAATATGGAGATCGTTCACAGGGTGATAGATCATACCGATATATCACTTGGAGCACAGAACGTTTTCTGGGAAAACTCCGGTGCTTATACCGGTGAAATATCACCTGAGATGCTTGTGGATATAGGTTGTTCTTGGGTTATTATTGGACATTCAGAAAGAAGACAGATACTTGGTGAAACCGATTACGAAGTAAAAAGGAAAGTTCTTGCCTCGCTTAATGCCGGATTGAAAGTTGTCATCTGTGCTGGTGAAACCCTTATACAAAGAAAAAGAGAGATGATGCCAAACGTTTTGAGGCGACAGATTGAAAGTGCTCTTAAAGACATTAAGGGTGACAGTTCACAAAATATTGTTATAGCTTATGAGCCAATATGGGCTATTGGAACGGGTAACAATGCTACTCCCGGAGAAATTGAAGAAGCTCATAAAGAAATAAAAGATAAATTAATTGAACTATTTGGAAAAGATGCTGATAATATAAGGATAATTTACGGTGGAAGCGTTAAGAAGGACAATATCAACTTAATACTGGAACCGGAGGTTGTAAGCGGCGCATTGATAGGTGGTGCAAGCCTCAATGCAGAGTCGTTCATAAACTTAATTGAGACCATAGGGGATTAGTGATCAAGTGCAATTTATATTACCAATAGTAGAAGCAGTTCATATATTAGTAAGCGTCGTATTAATTCTTATAATTTTGCTGCAGCCTGGAAAAAGTGGTGATCTTGGGTCAGTGTTCGGAGGTGGCACTTCCGAATCAGTTTTTGGCGCAAGCGGCGCCGTTCCTTTTCTAACTAAACTAACCAGATTGTTTGCGGTTGTATTTTTCGTTACCTCTTTGTCACTGGGGTATTTTTCAGTGCAGAAAATCCAGTCTTCCGTAATTAGATCTACACCATCATTTCAGCAAGTTATTCCGGAAGATCAGGAAGGTCTTGATAAAGACGCGATTGATCTAGAAAATTTAGGGGAGCCTTTGGAAGATCTGGGTATTTCTGATTAAATTGAACCTGAAAAACGGGGAAATCATACAACAAACGATCAGACGGAGGAGTCAAAACATTCTGAAGGTAAATAATGCACCGTCCCTTTTTATTATTGCTGAATTAAGTATTATTTTTTGCGGATACAGTTACTGATTAAATGATCTTGGAGGTGCCATTGGATGGCTTATATAATTGCTGAACCGTGCATTAAAATTAAAGATAAATCCTGTGTTGAGGCATGTCCAGTTGACTGTATCTATGAAGCTGAAGACCAGCTTTTCATTCATCCCGAAGAATGTATAGATTGCGGAGCATGCGTAGATCCATGCCCCGTTGACGCTATCTATCACGAAGATGAGCTTCCCGAAAAATGGCAGAGTTTTATTGACCTGAACAAAAATTTCTTTGAAGGAAAGGAAAATTTGGAACCAGCACGCAAGGACGATTGAAGTGTAGTTTGCGATGCCAAAGTCCAAAACTTCAGAAAAAAAAGAAAGGCTAAGTAAAATTCTTTCTTTCCTTAAAAAGGAATATCCGGATGCAAAATGCCACTTGAACTTTAAAAATGCGTTTGAGTTGCTGGTTGGTTCAATACTATCTGCACAGTGCACTGACGTTAGGGTTAACGAAGTAACAAAAAACTTGTTCGAAAAATACTCGAATCCTTACGATTTTTCTGTGGCTGATATAGAAGTCTTAAAGAATGATATAAAACCAACGGGGTTTTATAACAACAAAGCAAGATCTGTTATTGAGTGTGCAAAGTCGTTGGTTGAAAATTATGACGGAGTGTTACCGGATACGATCGAGGAGCTGACAAAACTAAGAGGTGTCGGCAGAAAAACTGCTAACGTAATTGTTGGCAATTATTATGGAAAGCCCGCTGTCATTGTAGATACTCATATAGGAAGACTCAGCAGGAGATTGGGATTTACTGATAATACTGACCCGGTAAAAGTAGAGTTTGATCTCAGGAAAATTATTCCCAAAAAGGATTGCACGTTTTTTTCAAATGCACTTGGTGACCATGGAAGATCGGTGTGCAAATCCAGAAAGCCTCTTTGCGATAGATGTAAAATAGGAAGTATTTGTCCATCGTATTATATATAACTGGATAAATGGGTGGGTAACATTGTATGTAATTCTCAAATAAAATAATGGAAAGTGAGTTGCGAGTTTGTTACAATCAAGGGATATGAACAAATAAGGAAGGTTGCTAATTATGGGTCTGATAAAGTTGGTAGTGCTGTTAATATTTATTGAGTTTTGCTTTTTTAACACATCTGCAGTGGCTGATAAGGGAGATGTCCCTGATAAGATGCAGGGAACTCTCGATCTTCCAGTGTTGTTTACTGATCACCAGAGACTTTATTGTGGGATGTCTTGGAAAAAGTATTACAAGGATAACAACATTAACATAGATGTTTCCGTTGAGGGGAAGTATGATGAATTCGTGGTGTTTTCCTGTCCTGTTTGCGGTTTAGAAGATAGTTACGTTGATATATTTCTAAATACAAAGACTGAAGACGGCACGACAAATGCCGACAGGATCAAGGAATGTGGATTTGTTAAAGCCAAGTTTAAGGGAGCAAAGGGCGGCATAGGAAAGATCGTCAGAAGTATTGAAAGATAGGGTAAAAATCACATTGGTAATATTGTAACCCTACCTTTATAGTGTTGCCCAGATAAGCAGATGGATCTAACATCTTCCTTCCCATTTGGATGGGTCAGAGATTTCAAAGAGGATAATTGGCAAATAATTTGGCATTCACATTCTAAAATCCTATTGTTGAAATCATCTCGATCCAAAAGAATTGTCAATTACTGCAAGTGTAAAACCTGGCGGGAAGCGAAATTGTATGCTGACAATATCAGGAGCGACCACAGTTTGTTGGAAAGTATATTATAGCCTCTGTATAATTCTGCTTCATACGGGACTTAGGACTTAGGTTGCAGGGGTACATCATCACGGACTAGAGGGGCGGAATATATGAAATATATGGAACAGGAATTAATTTCTATTCCAGTTGGAAATAGTAAAGTAAATGCCCTTTTTTATCGATCTCTCAAGCATAACAATACCGAAAATAGAGAGCCGATCATAATTCACGTACATGGTTTTCTGGGGAATTTTTTGGATGGTAGTCAACGTTTTTTACCACCAATACTTGCGAAAGCAGGCTACTCTTCAATAGCGATAAATACCAGGATGGCAAATTTTGGCTTGTTCTTTGGATATGGCATTCTGGAAGACACCATTCCTCAGATAGATGGTGTAATACGTTATCTTGGAAATGAGGGTTATACCAAGATCATTGTTTCTGGCTACAGTCTTGGTGGCAGCATAGTTCTTAAATATTCATCGATCAGAAACGATGCGGAGTTTCTAAAAGGTGTTATAGCACTTGCCACCCCTTATTCCATGCCTGATTCTATAAAGAGACGCTGGGATGAATACGGTAGTCAACCTTCATATGACGAAGTTTGTGAAGAGGCTAAACAGATACTCGGGTTGGAAACAAAAAAATCAGACAATGACAGGACTATATTGATATATAAAGCAAGGGGAAATAGTTTTAAGCCTGAGCACACGGAAGTTTACACCTACAAAACCTGGTGGTTTTTAGCAGGACCCGAAGCTGAAGACGCAAAAGGATACATTCAGATAAAAAATATAAAGAAGCCTATTTTGTTGATACAGGGCTGGAACGATGAGATGGTGCGCTCTCATGAGACGCACGATTTAGCACAAGTTGCCATTGAAGCCGGCAATGAAGACGTGTTGGCTTTCTATTTAAACACCGGTCACAAACTTTCAGGTAAGGAAGAAGAATTGGGGGATATTATAGTAAGATGGCTGGACAGAAGATTTAAAGATTAAAGATTAAATGATAGCTAAGCAGCGTAGATTATTAACTTACAATGCCCCAGATGAATTTGAAATTAACGCTCTTCTGACCACTCCCGAGTTTAAAAGCGAGGAGGAGTTGTTTAAGAAACCGATAATCATCAACGTGCATGGTGTGCTGGGTAACTTTCTTGCCAGAGGAACTCCTCAAATCCTCCCAACTGTTTTATTGGAAAAAGGTATAAGTACACTTTCCATTAATACAAGAATGGGGTTTCTAGGACAGATATTTGGTGAAGGTATATACCATGAAGCCAGTCAGGATATAGACGAGTCGGTGAACATGCTTGAAAAGGAAGGTTTTGAGAACATATACGTGCTGGGCTACAGCCTTGGTGCAAATCTTGCCGTTTATTATGCAACGCAGAACAGTGATACGAATGTAAAAGGATTTATACTTGAAGGATGCTCTTACTCATTACCTGATTCGCAAAAAAGAAGATTGAAAAAATTTAATAGTATTCCCCAGTATGAGGATATATACAAAAGGGCACAGCAGATCCTCGGACCCGACCCGTATAGTAGTAGGAACGATCAAGTATTTATAATTTACAGGGCTTGGGGAGACACTTTTAATCCGATTGATATAGAGATATTTACATACAAAACATGGTGGTTTATGAGGAGTCCAGAGGCTGAGAACGCTAAAACGTGCAAGCATATAGCTGGAGTCAAGACACCTGTTTTGTTTATCCATGGGAAAGAAGATGATGTTGTTGACCTCTGGGAGCCCGAAGAATTAAAAAGGATTTTAAATGAAGCCGGGAACAAAAATGTCTCGCTTGTTTATATTCCCGATGCTAAACATGACTGTATGGAAAACCCTGAAAGTATGGTTCAGGTAATTACTGCCTGGCTGTCCAATCACGGCTTTTGTTATTAAAATTCCTGTCATTACTGGGGGGAGAGGGTGCTCGTCTTGAAAAAGATATAAAATAATATATGCTGCTTACCCTTATTCCAAAGTGATTATCAAAGGTAACTAACTAACGGAGGTTTCTGGCAGATGATTGTATCAGTAGATGGTGTTAAGTTATTAGAGCATCATGGAATTAAAAATACAGGAAGGGTGTATTACAATCTTTCCATTCCCGAGCTTTATGAAGAGTTTATTAAGCGCGGTGAAGGGCAAATCGGGCAAGCTGGAACTCTTGTTGCGGACACCAGGCCACATACGGGAAGATCACCTAAAGACAGGTTTATAGTTAAAGAACCTTCGACCGAAGATAGAATTAATTGGGATTCAGTGAACCAACCAATTTCATCTGAAGCATTTAATTCGCTCTACAATAAGGTTATGAATTATTTTGAAGGCAAAGACATTTTTGTCAGGGATATGTGTGTTTGTGCACATCCTGATTATAAAACAAACATCAGGGTGATCAACGAATTTGCCTGGCATAATATTTTTGTAAATAATCTCTTCATAAGACCTGAAACATCTAATTTGCCTCATAAGGGAGTTGGCTTTACGGTTATTTCAGCCCCGGGTTTTCAAGCAGATCCAAAAGTGGACGCTACGAGAAGTGAAACGTTTATAATCTTGAATTTGCAAAAAAGGATAGCTCTGATAGGAGGAACCAAATATGCAGGTGAGATGAAAAAATCCGTGTTTGCTGCTATGAATTTTTTACTGCCTGAAAGAAACGTGTTCCCTATGCACTGTTCTGCCAACGTTGGTAAAGAGGGTGACGTTGCTTTATTTTTTGGATTATCTGGAACGGGTAAGACTACTTTATCCGCGGATCCGGAAAGAGATTTGATAGGAGATGATGAGCACGGGTGGTTTGATCAAGGTGTATTTAACTTTGAAGGTGGTTGTTATGCTAAGGTTATCAAACTGAACCCGGAGACTGAACCTGAAATATATAATGCGACTTTGCGTTTCGGTTCCGTTTTGGAGAATGTGGAGATGGACACTGAAACAAGAGAGATAAAATTTGATAGCAATAATTTTACTGAAAATACAAGAAGTGCTTATCAGCTCAATTCGCTGAACGGCATAGTTGAGGACGGCATAGGCAAGGTGCCTTCAACAATTTTTATGCTAACTTACGATGCGTTTGGCGTTTTACCTCCCATATCCAAACTGACGCCCGAGCAGGCAATGTATTTTTTCCTGCTTGGTTATACTGCAAAAGTGGCAGGCACAGAACGAGGTGTGAGTGTACCTCAGGCAACTTTCAGTTCTTGTTTTGGTGCACCTTTTCTTCCGCGACCGCCAAAATTTTATGGTGAGATGATGAAAAAGAAAATGGAGAAGCACAAGGTTAGCGTATGGCTTCTTAATACTGGTATATGCGGGGGACCGTATGGCATTGGAGAGAGAATGTCTTTGTCCTCAACCAGATCGCTGGTTAGTGCGGCTATAAATGGCACACTTAACAAATCCGAATTTGTTGAAGTTCCTATTTTAGAACTTAAAGTTCCGGTGAACTGCCCTGGAGTTGATCCAAAGTTATTGCAGCCCAGACTTTCATGGGGTAATGCCAAAGAGTATGATGAAAAAGCAAATGAATTGAAAAAGTTGTTTGAAGAGAAGCATAAAAGTCATATATAACTGTTTGTCAGTTTTGTGAAAATAGTTAAATATTTATTTGCTGTTGTCTCAAGGTGGGAGAAAATTTATGGAAAGTAATGAGATTGATTTAGAGAAAACTCTTTCAATCTGGTGGTCAATGTTTTGGCGTGTCTTCCTAGTTGGTATGCTGGTTGGTGCTATGCTCGGGGTTGTTGTTGGATCCATTGCATCGGTTATGGGATATTCTGAATTTTCTGGTTTGGTTGGTGCAGTAATGAGTTGGATTGGTTCAATTTCAGTTTCTATCTGGGCATTAAAGGCATCACTCTCAAAGAAACACGGTGGTTATTCCGTTGTATTAGTTAAATCCTGATTAACTGTTACCTCTTAACAAATGCTGAAATATTCTAAAAGTAATACTGTTTTATTGGCGTCCCCGAGGGGATTTGAACCCCTGTTACCGGCGTGAAAGGCCGATGTCCTAGGCCTGGCTAGACGACGGGGACGCTGAATGAGCCGTACAGGATTCGAACCTGTGACCCACTGCTTAAAAGGCAGTTGCTCTACCAAGCTGAGCTAACGGCTCAAACTGAACGCAACACTATATCACTAAAGGATATGTTGTCAAAATTAGTAGCCCGGCATTAATTTTATGTAGTTGCATGAGAAAATTAAAACTCTTGTGTAAAATGTATAATGATTTCAGGTCTTGATAAAGTCCAGAAAAAAAACTTTACACTGCTCATACTGGCTAATTTTTTCTTCTTTTGTAATTTTTCAGCTTTTTTCCTGCTACCACTTTTTATAAAAGATCTTGGGGGAGATGAGGCGGAAATTGGATATATAATGGGTGCTTTCGGTATAACTTCTCTGGGTTCAATTCCATTTGTTTCTCACTTGATTGACAAATATGGGAGGAAATATTTCATGATCTTTGGTGGGTTTTTGATATTTATTTCCACTATATCGTTTTTACTGATTAGGGATATTGGGGTTGCAATTTATGTTCTCAGGCTTATGCAGGGGGTTGGTTTTGCCTTCTTTTTTACGTCCGCAAGCACTTCGGTTTCAGATAACATCCCACAAAATATAAGAGCTCACGGTCTCGGGGTTTTTGGTGCTTTTACGATCATGTCATACTCGATTGGTCCTTCAATAGGGGAACTTGTAATAAGCAAGTTCGGATTTGATATCTTTTTTGTTTACTCTTCCTCTTTCAGTTTGATTGCAATTGTCATCATCCTCTTTGCAGGTGACGGGCGGTTTACAAAATCGGGTAACGGATCCACTCTTGCTTTTTTTAATCTGATATGCTCACAAAGATATAGACTTATACTACTTATAAATTTGGTTATAGCTTGTGGGCTTGGCAGCGTTCTTCATTTCTTTTCAGTTTTCCTCAGGTCAAAAAATTTCAGTGTGTCTGCCTTTTTTCTGACTTACGCTGTTACTGTACTCATAATTCGCGTTCTTGGGAGCAAAGCTTCTGACAGATTTAATAGGAAATTCATAGCCTCACCGAGCATGTTGCTGATGTCTTTGTCACTGATTTTTGTGTTTACCATTGATTCTCTTCACAAGGCGATTGTGGTCTCCCTGTTGTTCAGTATCGGATATGGCTTTTTATACCCAACTATCAGTGCGATAATAATAGACAGAGCTTCTTCATCCGAAAGAGGTAAGGCAATGGGTGCGTTTAACGGTTCATTCAGTTTAGGTATAAATTATATTGCTTTTCCCCTTGGTATATTGGCTAAATATTTTGGATTTCCCGTGATGTATATGATTACCGGTATGTTTGTTTTTGTGGGATTTCTAATATACACAATTTTTGAGAACGACACCCGATATGAAAATTAAGCCAAATGACCGTGTGTTGATACTTGCTCCGGATGAGAAATCTACCTGCTGAAGGTTGAAAGGCATGGAATTTTTCATACTAATAAGGGAATATTGGATTTTAACGATATATAATTAGGAAAAGAATTTAGTTACTCTGTTGTTTCCTCTCTTGGTCATTATTATCCTGCTTGAATCTACAGTGGAAGACAAAATGATGGAGGTGCTCAAGATCATATATCCAAAAAACGCTGCGTTATTCACATGCGAAACGTGGGATTTGTCTATATAGGAAACATTTGAGATAATTATTAGAAATTACCTTGTAAGTCCAGGAAAGACTATACCAATTGATAGGATAGTTGCTCACACGGGATTTATAACAGTTGGGAGAAAATCCAGTAAACAATTTTGATGTTTAAAATTTATAATGATAATAGGTAGTTACAAGATGCGTTTCGTATTGATTATCTTGCTGTTTCTTTCTTGTGGCAGCACGGATAGAAAAAACAGCTATGAAGTGCTGGGCATTATTGATGGTGATACAATTATAATCAACCATCCAAAGGTTGATAGACTGAGATACATTGGAATAGATGCTCCTGAGGTGCTGAATAATTATTCACCGGGTGAGCCTTTCCAACTGGAGTCTACAAACTTGAACAAAAAGCTGGTTGGTGGCAAGAAAATAACCGTGGAATATGATCAGGAGAAATATGGTCCTTATGGAAGGTTGCTTGGATACGTTTTTGTAGATGGTGTTCTGGTCAATAAGGAGATAGTAAGGCGAGGTCTAGCGAGAGCCTCATTTATAGGAGTAAACAGAAAGTATGAGGATATAATTCTTAAAGCTCAACAAGAAGCAAGGAAAGCCAAACAGGGAATATGGGGTGATCCGGGTAGATTTCAAGCTCCAAAAGACAACAGACGTTTTCTCATTAAACCAAAAGACGCCAAGCGTTATATTGATAAAAGTGTTTTGGTAAGAGGCAAGGTAACAAAATTGATCAAAAAGAAAGATAAAGTGATAGTGCTGAGAGTAAACAATTTGTTAAACATAACGTTTTTTAAGAGCGATTTTGACAATTTCAGATTTTTTGGGATTGACCCATCGAATTTTTATCTGGGGAAATACGTTGAAGTGATTGGACGTATAAGGATGTACAGGGGATATCCTCAGATAATAGTAGAACATCCTATATCGATCAAGGTATTAGATTGAGTTTAGAAGGTTTGCTCGGCGAAGGTGCCGCGGACTTGGGTATTCAACTAGAAGATGTTCAAATTCAAAAACTCATAACTTATCTCAAGTTGTTAAAAAAATGGAACAGAAGGATAAACCTTACTTCTGTAACGGACGGTAAAGATATTGTTATAAAGCATTTTCTAGATTCCCTTTCTATTTCGGAGTTGTTGAGTATGAATGCCCGTATATTGGATATAGGCTCCGGCGCAGGTTTTCCCGGACTTCCTCTGTCCATTGTCAATCCCGGTCTATCCGTAACCCTTCTTGATACCGTTGGGAAAAAGGTAGTGTTTATGAGAGAGGTAATAAGAAAGCTGAAATTAAATAATGCAGTGGCGATTACAGGAAAAGCGGAAGATGTAAACAGCAAACTGGCAATTAGTTCCTTTGACTTTGTTCTTACCAGAGCGGTGGGCAGTATTAAAGAGGTTTTGAATGTGTCCCTTCCTTATGTTAAAAACGATGGCAAAGTGTTGCTCATGCGAGGCAAAGACGGTGAACGGGAATGGAGTTCTTTTATTAACGGTTTAGATAGTAACAAGAGAAACTGCTTGAAGGCTAAAAAGCTGAAATTCAGGCTTCCATTCAGTGATTATAAAAGGGTAGTATTGATTGTGGGGTGATTTAATTAATCTAATCGTATCACTACGGTATGTTGTGTTGGGAGTTTGTTGAAATTTAGTGGGTTGAAAGGTAGAGTATGCACCTAATTTTTACTTGAGCAATGATCTATGTTTAAAATAGGAATAATTGGTGGAAGTGGTTTATATGATATGGATGGTATTGAGAATGTGGAGTCTCTAAATATATCAACTCCCTGGGGAGGTCCTTCCGGAGAAATATTAAAAGGTAATCTTGGTGACACAGAATTTTTGTTTTTACCTCGTCACGGCAAAGGACATAAAATTACACCTTCGGATATTAACTACCGTGCAAATATTTATGCAATGAAGATGCTGGGTGTAAATTGGATAATTTCCGTAAGTGCAGTTGGTAGTATGAAGAATGAAATCGTGCCAGGACACGTTGTGATCCCCTCGCAATTCATCGATTTTACCAAAAAACGAGAGTCAACGTTCTTCGGTAATGGTGTTGTAGCCCACGTGTCAATGGCTGATCCAGTCTGTCCTCAACTGTCACAGGTTCTGTTTGATGCAGCCGTCGGTTCTGGAGCCACTGCACATAAAGGAGGAACTTATATATGCATTGAGGGCCCACAGTTTTCCTCCAAAGGAGAGAGCGAGCTATACAGGCGTTGGGACGTGGATGTTATCGGTATGACAAATATGCCAGAAGCCAAGTTGGCAAGAGAAGCAGAGATATGCTATTCTACGATGGCGTTTTCAACGGACTACGACTGCTGGCATGAAGATCATGACGAGGTCACCGTTGACGATATTATTGAAACCCTTCAGCAAAACGTTGCCATGGCAAAGTCCATAATCAAGGAAGTGGCGGAGAAGATACCAAGTGGGATAGAATGTAAGTGTAGTTCAGCGTTGGAAAATTCTGTGATTACACAGCAAGACGAGATCAAAGATATTGAAATTGATAAGATCAGCCTGTTAATAGGAAAATATTTAAAGTGAGCTTACTTGTTGTTGGTTCAATGGCACTTGATTCCGTTAGAACACCGTTTGGAGAGGCTAATAATGTGCTCGGCGGTTCCGCTTCTTATTTTTCTCTTGCCGCAAGTCATTTTACGCGTGTGAATGTTATATCAGTGATTGGGTCAGATTTTCCCAGAGAGCATCTTGAACTGTTAAAGAAGAGAGACATAAATGTAGAGGGTGTCAAAAAAGAGGAAGGTTACAGTTTTAGATGGGAAGGTGAATATGGGTATGACCTGTCTGAGGCAAAAACATTGTCAACTCATTTAAACGTATTCGAAACTTTCAATCCCGTTGTGCCAGAATATCTCCAGGACGCCAAATACTTATTTCTGGCAAATATTGATCCTGAAATTCAGCTGTCCGTACTTAAACAGGTAAAGAACCCCAGTGTTGTAGCTTGTGATACAATGAATTTCTGGATAGAGAATAAACCCGATGAACTCAAACGCCTTCTAGGCTACGTTGATATTCTGATAATCAACGATTCTGAAACAAGAGAGTTAGCAGGTGAGCCAATGATAGTCAAGGCGGCGCGTAAAATAATAGAAATGGGACCCAAAGTTCTCATAATTAAAAGAGGAGAATATGGCTCGTTGATGTTCAGTTCTGAAGGCATCTTTTATGCACCAAGCTACCCACTTGAGGATGTTTTCGATCCAACAGGTGCCGGTGATACCTTTGCCGGTGGTTTTATGGGATATATTGCCTGTTGGAATATGACACGTATTGAAGATTATAAAAAAGCTATTTTGTATGGTAGTGTTCTGGCATCTTTCACTGTGGAGGATTTCAGCGTCAACGGGTTGGCAAATATTAACAAAGAAGATATAGCCACTAGATATCTTGCCTTCATAAAGCTCTCAAGTCTTGAGTCCTGATATGAAAAAAACTTTTTCTTTACTGTTGTTGATCGTGTTTCTTGCTTTTTCCTACTCATGCGTCAAGTTGGGAGCTACAAGTGAAAAGAGAGATCAGGAAGATCAAAAGCAGCTATTTAATCAAAAGCAGTTGGCAATTGCTTCCATCAGAAGAGGAAATTACAGACAGGCAATAGAAGATATTGCTATTGCAGAAAAGATCAATGCGCAGGATCCCGAGATCTACGTTATAAAGGGCGCGATTTACTACGGTTTGAAAGAATACAGGATAGCCGAATCAAATTACTTACAGGCTTTGAATGTTGACAATAGCTATACCAAAGCTCGTTACAATCTCTGCGGTCTTTACTTAGTTCAGAACAGGCTTGATGAAGCGATAAAGCAATGCTCTATTGCAGGGTCAGATATTCTATACGAGGCAAAACCGAGTGTGTTTACCAATCTCGGAAAAGCTTATTTTAAGAAGGGACAAATAGAAAAAGCACAAAAGTATTACAATAAAGCCCTTGAGATAAATCCTGCCTACGTATATACACGTAATGAACTGGGCAAACTTTATCTGTCTATTAGCAGAGAAAATGATGCAGTCCATGAATTTAAACAAGCTGTAAGAGGATTGCCTGAATATGAAGAGGCACATTTCAACCTTGGAATTACCTATCTGAAGCTAGGAGAAAGATTACTGGCTTGTCAGCAGTTTGATAAGGTTGTGTCAATGAGTCCAAATTCTAAACTCGGAATAGACTCAGCAAAATACCTTGGCACTATCTGCGTTAAAGAGCGTAAGAATTAACTTTTTCTGATCTTGTCTATTATGTGAGAGGTTGACCTGTTTTTTTCAAGGGGAATTATTTTTACTTCACCCCCGCAGCGTTCCACAAAAGTTTTACCGACTACTTGGTCTTTTTTATAGTCCCCGCCTTTTGTAATAACGTCGGGTTTCAACTTCTTTATAGTGTTCAAAGGAGTATCTTCGTCAAAGATCACAACATAATCCACAAAGTCAAAAGATGAGATAATTGTTGCACGGTCAGCCTCTGAGACGACTGGTTTATTGTTACTCTTATATCTTCTTATGGACTCATCACTGTTGAGTGCTACAACTAATAGATCACCGTGTTTTATGGACTCTCTTAATATCTTAATGTGCCCGGTGTGAAGGATATCAAAGCAGCCATTGGTAAAAACAATTTTTTCTCCTCTTTTTTTCCTTTCGGTAATTATTATGCTCAGATCCTTTACGTTTTGTATTTTTAAACGTGAAGGAGATCCTTTTTCTAAACTGTGCAATAGTTGGTTTTGCGTCAAGGATGATGTTCCGAGTTTGCCGATCACTATTGAAGAAGCTGCATTGGCTATCTGTGCGGCAGATTGCCATGAATCAGAGCATAGAACTGACAGGGTGAATGCGGATATGAAAGTGTCTCCGGCTCCTGTTACGTCACATATCTCTTTTTCAAAAGTTGGAACATGAGAAATCTTTTTGTCTTTTATAAAACTGATGCCTTCTCTTCCTTTTGTGATAATGACCCCGCCTGATTCTGTGTCATTTTGCAATCTTCTAAGGGTTTTGGCAAGCGTGGCTTTATCTGAAATGGGGTGACCACAGGCAATTTCAGCTTCTCGTCTGTTTGGTGTTATGACGTTTGCACCTTTATATTTGGTAAAATCTTTCCCTTTAGGGTCAACTGCAACCAATGCCCTGAACTTCTTAGCCAATTTTATTGTTTTTATAGAAACCTTATTTGTGACTGTTCCTTTGTTGTAATCAGAGATTATTATCCCATCCGGCTTAATTGATGGAATAATCTCGGTTAGTTTGTCCAATAACTGATCTTGTGTATCAGAGGAAATTTCAGAGCTGCATTCTTCATCAATTCTTAGAAGTTGTTGATTGTTGGAGACAATCCTTGTTTTAAGAGTTGTTGGCTTGCTCTTATCTTTAATAATGTTTTCGGAGTTTATACCAGTCTTGTTCAGCAGTCTTTGTATGATTCTTCCGTTGTTATCTTTACCGATTATTCCGACCAAGTATGTCTTGGCACCCAGTTTAGTAACGTTTTTTGCAACGTTTGAAGCTCCACCAAGGTGATATTCCGTATTACTGTAATTAACTATGGGGATAGGAGCCTCGAGTGATATACGGCTGCTTATGCCGAACACATATTTGTCAAGAATCAAGTCGCCAATCACAAGCACCTTTTTATTCTTGAAGTTATTAATGATTGAGCGGTAATCCATATTTTCAGTCTGAAATGATTGCTTATTTGGAACCGTTAGGATTTCAGTATTTTCATTCTCAGTTCATAAAGTACGTCATTAATGAGATTTTGTTCTTCTTCAGACAGGTTGCCTCTTGTTTTCTCCTCGAGCACTTCCAAGATATTTATTGTGTGATTTGCCGCGGACATGTTAATTGTTCTTTGTCGTGATTCAGGGTCAGGAATTTCACCAAGGTGGATTAAAACAGATGTGTTAAGAGATAAAATAAATCCTGAAAAGTCAAGTTTGAAACTTTCTTTGTTGTTTTTAGGATTGGTCATTTAATATTTTCCATCATTGAATTTGAAATAATGTAAAAAATTGAATAAGTATTGCAAGATTTCTAACATCGGAAGAAAATATATTCTAATATAGAAAAACATTAATTGTGAAAATAGCTGAACTTATGAAGAAAGGAAAAACCTACGGGTTTTATTGAGCAAAGTTAGTTTTGTTTGAAAAGCTCCTTGTGTACCTTTTGCACTTGTGATACATAGTTGGTCAGAAAATTATATGTTTTTTCTTGCTCCTTAAATATGCCCGCGGATTGAAAATCAGATATATCATTCAGAGCTTTCTTATAATATTTTTTAGAAAGAACTTGATCTATATAATTAGACAACATGGGGACGTCTTGGATTTTATCTTTTATAAAGGCTTTTTTTGCTTTTTCCAAAAAAAGTCCATCGTAAGGAATAAATCCACGTTTTCTTAACTCGGAATAGCCCATGAATCTGGATTCCATGTCTAACCTCTGGTTACGGTATTGGCTATGCCACTGCAAATTCAACATTATATATTTACAGAAGAAATCGAAACCCCTTGAAGCTAGACAACGCTCTTGTATTTCATCTTTAGTGCTGCCTATATATTTTTGAAACTGGCGGGAACGAATATTCTCTGAAGCCAAAGGTTCAAAAAAATAGCTTTCTTGAACTTTAAAAATATCGGTATTGCTACCCATAAAGAATGCAAAATCTGATTCATAAGTGAGTTTAGGAAAAGTCAAGCTGTGTATTTCTGAACGGGTTAGACCCACTGCCGAGAAACGCTTTATGCCGAATATTTCCAGAAGATGAATGTCTTCCGGTTCATTCATACCAAGTGATTTATGCAAAGTATGGAGTGCAGGATCATAAAAACGTTCCCTCCACAGATCATTTTTTTCAAAAGGAGATTTACCAGCCAGAATCAAGACGTCTGCTCCGTTTATAAAGTATAGTTTTGAATGAGGAAACACCTGCCCGATGGTGTAAAAGATCATTTTCAAAATTTCCGGATCTATATCGTAAGTATGAAGCCACTGAACTAAAACCCCTTCTTTGGTTAGTTTTTGGTGTACCAATTCATAAAACTCAAGAGAGAATAAATTTTCAACTCCAACGACCCAAGGATTGCTCGGTTCTGAAACAATAATGTCAAATTTTTTATCTGTGCGGTTAAAATATCTAAAAGCATCGCTTTCAATAATATTGATCTTGGGATTGGTCGTCAAGTCCAGGTTATAAGTGTGAGAGGAAACGTGTTTTAGTCCTTTAATAAGTTGAGAAGATATTTCCAGAACAACTACATCCTTAATATCATCCACTTTGCCCAAAATGGCAGCAGAGAGTCCTGTTCCCAGACCTATTAAAGCTGAAGAAAGAGAAGTTTTTTCTGGAGCAAATAAATATCCAAGAGAAGATAATAGGAACGTTGTTGAAAAATCTCCCCCAAGAAAATTTCCATCTACTTTGCCGTTTAATGAGACTATATAGTTATTGTTTGCTGCGGGGATAGCTTGCTTTACGATAGAGACGGCTTTATTGTCTTTGTCTTCCAATATTGTCACAGTGGTGTTCGGTCCATCTTTGAAGAAAGCTGTTTTTCTTGATGTGAATCTTTCCGGGAGGTGAAATGGTTTTTTAAAATGATAAGATAGAGGAAATGTATTTCTGAAATATCCAATCTCGTGTCCGGTGCGGTTCCAATTCGGAGAAAAAGCAAGACCGCATAACAGTGCAACAATAATAACAAGAGCGGTTATTTGTTTTTCAAAAAATGTAATAATTCCCGTCAAAACGAGTAGAATGGCCAGATTGATCTGAAATAATCTGTCAAGATCAAGGAAATAAAAAGCCACATAACCTATAAAGACAGCACCAAAAACAGTTCCCAGAGTATTAAAAAAATAAAGAAGCCCGCATATTCTCGCGTAATTTCCTTTTTTCTTCTTCAATGAAGCATAAGCTAAGGGAAGAAGTCGTCCCATAAAAAATGCTATTGGAAGAATAAACAGAGCTAAAAACAGATATATTTCCAGTTTAAAAAAATAGTAATTAAAAGGGATAGTTCTTAAAGTAACCCTTATATTGTTTAACCAAATAGACCAATATGGTGCAGTTAGAAATGAAGCGAACAAAAAGATAATGGATAAAAAAAGTTGCCTTGTAAAAAACGAGACCGATATGTTTTGAGGAAGGGAAAGACTGCCCAAACCCAAACCTCCAACAAAGAGTGAGAGAATGATGGGGAAATTGTAAACACCAGCTCCAATGCTCACGTTTAGCAGTCGGATAAATAATATCTCACAGGAGATAACAACGGCTCCGGTAAGAAAAACGAACACCATGTAAAATCTATTTGAAAGAGAGGTTGGTATTGGGTGTATATCTTCTTTTTTTTTCACTTCACCTTTAAGAGAATTTGCTATGAAAACAAAAGAAGCAGCAAGATTGATCAATCCTGAAACAATGAGAGTGAACTTAAAGCCAAAATTAGGTAGGAGATAAAAACCTGAGATCAATGTACCAAAAAAAGCACCAATTATATTCCACCCATAGACTCTGGTGTGAATATAATTGACTTCCCGAGACTGATTAGGGAGAGTGGCTGTCAGAATGGGAATAGAAGCACCCATTAGAAAAGTTGGGAAAAATAAAGCCAAAAGAGCAATAAAAATATCAACAATAAGATTGTTTGCAGAATTAAAGCTCAAGAGTTTTAATAGTTCAAAATACAGATAAAATGCTATGATGTAGAAAGCTGTTGCAAGTTCTACATATCCGTAAATTTTGAGTAGTAAAAAACGAGACCAATTTCTTTCCGTGAGTTTTCCGAAAACGAAATAACCAGTTGCAAGACCAAAAAGAAAAATGGCAACAACAAGACTCATAGAGCGAGCCTCACTTCCTACGAGAATAGCCAAATATTTCTGCCAGACCACTTGGCTACATAAAGAAGCAAAACCTGTTAGAAGAGTTGCTCCATACGCGAGTCTCCTGTATAAGAGCGGGGGAGGTGGTGATAATTGAGGTAGCTTCATCTCAGGTATTTATCTAAATATTCCCTGGGATTGTATGGCTCGGATTTAGAAATATCTTTCAATTTTTCCACTGTTATATCGCTGATCTTATTCGGCATTACGATTTCTATAATAACGTATTGGTCACCCGCTTTACTTGTTTTCAGATTTTTAATGCCTTTGTTCCTAAGCCTGAGCCTGGCACCATTCTGTATTCCACTTGGAATTACCACTTTTGCTTTGCCGTCCAAGGTCGGAACTTCGGCAGTTGTTCCAATAGCGGCTTCATAAAATGTCACTGGCAGCTTTATTGAAATATCGTCTTCCCGTCTTGTAAACAAATCATGGGGGTTCACCTTGACCTTCAGTATAAGGTCGCCTCTTATATTTCCCGACTGTTCTCCTTTGCCCTTGATCCTTATTTTTGCTCCGTCATTAACTCCGGGCGGTATCTTAACGGAAATTTTTTCACTTTTTGTAACTCCACGGTTGTCATGGGATTTGATAGTAAGGGATTTGACTCCCCCCTTTATAGCGGTATGAAAGTCTATTGTGATATTATGCTCTGTGTTTTTAGGTTGCCGTTGTGAGTATCTGCCGGTTGAAAACCCGCTGAACATACTTGAAAAAGGGTCTGATGACCTGCCTTCTTGTCCTGAAAACCTGAACACGTCCTTAAAAATTTCTTCAAAACTGGGTATGTCACCGGAAAAATTGTAGGCACCAGAGAATCCCTGCCCACCAGATCGATTGTTAAAATTCACGTTGCCAAACGTATTATATTGCTGTCGTTTCTGATCATCGTAAAGCACTTCATAGGCTTCCTGTATGGATTTAAATTTATCTTCAGCTTTCTTATCGTCCGGGTTGAGGTCAGGATGATATTTTCTTGCCAAATCCCTATATGCCTTCTTTATTTCCTCTTTGGATGCGGATTTGGAAACACCTAATGTTTTGTAATAGTCTTTCACTTTGTTCATTTATGTTAATGCACAGTTCACAGCCACGAGTGGTGCACGGTAACCGATAGCTAATAATTAAGATTTATCACTTTTCAATGTATTTCAAGACTTGGTCGGCAATATTGAAAAATGCTTTTGATGCCATGGAGTCGGGTTTGGTTTCCAGAATAGGCTTTCCCGTGTCTCCACCAATTCTGATATCAGGATCAATAGGTATTTCTCCAAGGAATGGAACTTTGAATTTTTCTGCTATTCTTTTACCTCCTCCCCTGCCAAAGATATTAATTTTTTCTTTACTTCCAGGTATATCAAGGTAACTCATGTTCTCAATGATTCCGATCAATGGTATGTTGAGTTTTTGAAACATTAAAATGCCCCTTCTCACGTCAATAAGTGCCACGTCCTGGGGGGTTGTGACTATCACGCCACCGCTGAGAGGGACAGTTTGTGCCAGTGATAGTTGAGCATCGCCTGTTCCCGGAGGCAGATCAATAACGAGGTATTGGGTATCTTTCCAATTAACGTCCTCAACAAACTGTTTGACCGCACTGTGAACCATTGGTCCTCTCCAAATAACGGCTTCTTCTTCGTTTACAAGAAAGCCTATGGACATCATTTTTAATCCGTATTTTTCAACGGGGAATATTTTCTGGTTATCGGATGCAACAGGCCTTTCATTTGTTCCCATCATTATTGGTGCGCTTGGTCCCCATATATCAGCATCCATCAATCCTGTTTTCGGTCTTTTTTTTGATATTGCCAGTGCAAGATTGACTGCAACGGTTGATTTACCAACGCCACCTTTGCCGCTTGCAACCGCTATGTAATGTTTGATGCTGGGTAGTTTGGATCCATCGGTTCCAGTTGTATTTACAGATTTTTGAGGCTGTCTTGAGTTTATATCCAGACGCAGGCTTGAAACACCCGGAATTTCAAGAACAGATTTTCTGACTGCGCTTTCCAATTGGGCTTTAAGTGAGTCATCAGGCTTTGGCAATAGTAGGGAAACGTGAACAAAAGACCCATCAAGTTTTATTTCTTTTACAAGACCGAAAGAGACAATATTTCTTGTAAACCCGGGGTAGTTAATACCCGTTAGAACTTGTAGAATAACTTCCTTGCTAAGGGGCATAAGAGCTAACCAATACCGAGTTTTTCTTTAGCTTTATCGCTCATCATGTCGGGATTCCAAGGAGGATCCCAGATAATTTCTATCAGGACATTTTCAGCCCCTATTTCCTTTATAGCCATTTCAGCCTGAGTTGCTATCATTGAACCCATACCGCATCCGGGAGTAGTGAGAGTCATTTTTATATTGACATTATTACCTGAAATTTTAGTATCGTATATCAATCCCAGATCAACGATACTTACGGGAAGTTCAGGATCATGGACTGTTTCCAGTGCGGCTTTTATCATCTCTTCGGTGAGTTCAACTGGGTTGGATTTTTCTTTTTTCTCAAATTTTTTAAACGTGACACTTTGATCTTGCTCGTGCTTAGTTTGATTTGGATTGTTGATCTTTATTATCTTTTTCATAATTGACTGCTCTCCACACAGAAATTTCTGTTAATTAAGATATATGATTAGTTATTTATTTCAAAGTATATGCTACGTCTCATATGTATTATTGTATTTATAAAAAATAGCTATAATTATACTACTGCCGATGTTAGAACTAGATGTGTTTAAAGTGTTTAAACTCTTTTTTCTCAACCAAGGTATGATAATTCTTTGGTCTTTTCTTCTTATAAGTTTGAGTTTTCACTTAATCCTCAGGATCTTCAGGACGGCTTGGTTCAAAGGATTAATGGGTGAGTTATTAGTCAGATGCTTGGTTTTCATTGGACTCAATAAAAATATTTACCGTTCTTTTAACAATGTTTTTCTTCCCACACCCGATGGCACAACCCAGACTGATCATATTGTCGTGTCAAAATACGGTGTTTTTGTAATTGAAACGAAAAATATGAAGGGTTGGATTTTTGGCGACGAATCACAATCCACGTGGACACAGTTGATTTACAAGAAAAAATACACGTTTCAGAACCCAGTTCATCAGAATTACAAGCATATAAAGGCATTAGAATCATTGCTTGATATAGACTCCAAAGCTATTCACTCTGTTGTTGTTTTTTGTGGTGGAGCTACTTTCAAGTCTGACATGCCTGAAAATGTAATCTATGCAGGCAAACTCATTTCCCACATCAAATCAAAAGCACAACAAGTTTTATCTGATTCACAGGTTGAAGACGTTATATCGGCTATTGAATCGGGTAAACTGAAAGATACATCTCAAACGAATAGTGATCACGTTGACAGCTTAAAATCCAGAAGGGACCCAAACTCTAAACAGCTTTGTTACAAGTGTGGTAGTCCGATGGTTTTGCGAACTCAAAAGAGAGGGGACAAAAAAGGAAGGCGGTTTTGGGGTTGCTCACGGTATCCAAAGTGTCGTGTTATAAGGAATGTTATTTAGCCAAGGGTTAATTTTTCAATCCCGAAAATCTTGGTCTTTATTATGTATAATTCTTTTCACCTATGAAAATAATAAAGGTTACAAAAGACAACCTGCGTAAAACCATCAAAAGTATTGAAGAAGATTACATACAGTTTGACTCCAGACAGGTTCAGACAACTGAAAAGATTGTAAAGGACGTGCTGAAAAACGGTGATGAAGCAGTGTTCAGATATACCAAAAAGTTTGATAAATTTGAGGTAAACCAAAGGAATTTAGTTGTTACGGATAAGGAAATAAAAGATGCTCTGAATTGTGTTCCAAGAGAAATCATGAGAGATTTGGAAATTGCAGCGCAAAGGATAGAGAACTACCAGAAAAAGAAACTGCCACAACCTTGCTTGTTTAAGGACGAGTTTGGGAATGAGCTTGGATGGGAGATTAGGGCAGTTGAGAAGGTGGGGATATACGTTCCCGGTGGAAAAGCCTCTTATCCTTCTACCGTTCTTATGACTGCGATCCCTGCAAAAGTTGCAGGTGTAGATGAAATATTTATTGCCACCCCATGCCCAGATGGAATAATAAACCCGTCAGTTTTGGCAGCTGCTTCAATTTGTGGTGTGGATAGGATATACAAAGTGGGAGGAGCGCAGGCAGTTGCGGCTTTTGCCTATGGAACTGAGCTTGTTGACAGGGTTAATAAAATAGTCGGACCGGGAAATATATTCGTAACGATTGCCAAAAAACTCGTTTACGGTGCCGTGGATATTGATACATTGGCAGGACCGAGTGAGATATTGATAATTGCCGACGGTTCATGTCCAGCACTTTGGGTGGCATCTGATCTTCTTGCACAGGCTGAACATGATGAAATGGCAGTTCCCACTTTGATAACAACCTCGTCGGAATATGCAGGTGAAGTTAAAAAAGTGCTGTTTGAGAAGTTGGATAAGATCCAAAGAGTAAGAATCGCGAAACAATCAATTATGAACAATGGCAAGATTTATATTGTAGAAGATCTTAACCATGCTGTTGAGATCTCAAATAGGATTGCGCCTGAGCATTTGGAGTTGTGCGTTAAGTCACCTGACAATATCCTTAAAAAGATAGTTCACGCTGGAGCTATATTTGTAGGGGCAATGTCAACCGAGTCATTTGGTGATTACATATCGGGGCCGAGCCACGTGCTTCCCACGGGCGGTGCTGCTAGGTTTTCCTCACCACTTAGCGTTTATGATTTTATAAAAATGCCCAGTGTAATCCGCACGTCTGAAAAAGGTTTTAAGAAACTCTCCAATTCCGTTATCAATTTAGCTTATTCAGAAGGACTTGAGGCTCATGCACTATCCGTGAAGGTAAGACTTTGACCGGAATAGTTAGGAAAAATGTCAAGCGGCAAAGACAATTACAGAGAAAGGCTATGCAACAACTTCAAACAGCTCGGATCATACTCGATCCCAGGTGTTGAGTGTGAGGTTAAGTTAGACGGGAACGAAAGTCCTTTTGACTTGAATCCAGAAATTAGAAATGAGATTATGGACAGAGTATCGTCCATGAAATTAAATCGTTATCCGGATCCCAACGCACGAGATCTCAAAAAATCCGTGAGCAGATGTTACAGTATTTCTCAAGATTGTATATTATTCGGCAACGGTTCTGACGAATTAATACAGATGCTGATAGAAACCTTCACGGGGAAAAGTGCCACCGTGCTGGTTCCCAAACCCACATTTTCAATGTATAGGTTCACAAGCCTTGTTCTTGGCAAAGAGGTTATTGAGGTCGGACTGGATAAGGGTTTTGATATAAATCTTGATCTCACACTGAAACATATTAAGCAGAGTGATCCAGACCTCTTTTTCTTTTCCACTCCAAACAATCCCACTGGCAATTCATTGTCAAAAGAGAAGATAGTCAAGATCTTAAGCTCTACAAGTGGGTTAGTTGTTATAGATGAGGCTTATTTTGATTATAACGATACAACCTTTTTACCGTTACTGGAGAATTTTGACAACTTGATTGTCCTTAGAACAATGTCAAAAATAGGTTTTGCATCAATAAGGCTCGGGATTTTATTTGCCAATCCCAGTTTGGTTGTTGAATTGAACAAAGCAAGACTTCCTTATAACATAAATTCAATGACGCAGGTGATCTCTGAAGTTGCAATTAACAACTACTCATTGCTTGAGGCTAATTTTTCCATGATAAAACTGCAGAGAAAACTCATGTATGAAAAACTTGCAGAACTTCCCAATATTAGTGTTTTTCCAAGTTGTGCTAACTTTTTCCTTATCAAAGTCCCTAACGCTGATTTCTACTTCAACAAGTTAGTGGATAAGGGGATTTTGGTAAGAAATCTTAACGGTTTTTCTGGGCTTGAGAACTGTCTCAGGGTAACGATCGGCACGTCCTCGGAAAATTCAAGATTTCTGGATGCTTTCTCAACTATATCTTTTTCTTAAATGTTTATTAAATACAAACAAAACAACTGAGATCAGGCATATCCATGGAAATATATCTCCTGTTTTCATGTAAAGAGTGTTGCTATAAAGCAGTGCAACTTGATCTGTAAAAACTTCTTTTTTGAATATTTCTGTTCTGTTTCGTACCTCCCCGAGTGGTGTTATGATAGCACTGACACCGGTATTTGTTGACCTTATGAGATAACGGCGAGTTTCCACTGCTCTTGGTATGGAAACAAGAAGGTGTTCATGTGGAGCCGCTGATCTTCCAAACCACACGTCATCTGTCAAGTTGACAAGGATGTTTGCTCCTTTTAATGCAAATCTCCTGCTAAAGCCCGGCATCAGATCTTCATAGCATATAAGCGTCCCAATCTTGATACCTTTGTCCTTTATGTTCAGAATGTTCAACTCGGTGCCGGGGGTTATTAAACCTTCCGATAGTCCATCTATATATTTGCTCCATGGAATAATGTTCCCTAGTGGTAGATATTCGCCGAAAAGAAGCAGCTTGTTCTTGCTGTATTTGCCGAGAATATTACCATTCCAGTCGGTAAGAATAGCACTGTTATAATGTGCTGATGCAGGGTCGTAGATATCGTTCCCTTTATACAAAATAGCTCCAGCCAGAAAATACGTGTCTTCCATTTTTGGAATGATATTTTCTAACTTGGTATAATTCAGACTTTTGGCTTGAGATGAAATTGGCTTTTGTACTGACGCTTCGGGCCATATTATCAGGTCGGCATTTTTGATTGTTGCTGACATTTTTTTGTAGTCTTCAATTATCAATCCCGAATTTTCTTCTGTCTTTTCAAAAAAATCAAAGTTGCCCTGTACCACGCCAACGTTAATTTTTTCTGCCTTGGCTATGTTCGTAGTTTGCTGCTCTACTCTTACCGAACCGTATATTAGCAACAGGGCTACGAACATTATTGATAAACTGGCCGCCAATACCGGTTTCCTTCCCTGCTGGCGGGTGGATATTATTATGAAATAAATCGTGAGGTTAAAAAACACTATTATAAAACTCAGTAGAGAAACTCCAAGCAGGTCGGATACCTGTATGATTTTCAAGTTATAGGCTTGTGTATTACCAATTCCATACGGAAAAATAGCTGGATAGAACTGTTCAAAGGCGACCCATAGAGAACATGCAATAAATAAATTAATAATTTGGCTGCTTTGAATTAATTTGAACTTGTTAATAAAGTAACTGAACAGTGCATATTGAACCCCCAGATACAGACAATAAATAATAATAAAAATAAAGCTGACGTGTATTGGAAATCCACCGAACCTTGTCAGCGTTCCAACTAACCAGTAATGTCCTGCATAAGAAGCAATAAATCCAAAAACAAGACCTGTCTTGAAAGCCTTGCCGGGTGATAATCTCAATGCTTGAAATAAGGGGACAAGTGATGCCCAGGCTAATAATGAAAGATGTTCTGAAAGAAAAGGAAGAGTGAATAAGATTCCCGAAAGAGCCGATAGTCCATATTCAAGTCTTAATAATTTTTTCATTAAGAGAAAACAACTGTCCGCACATTAACGACACCTGAGTTGATAAATCTTCAACGTTCCTACCAACACTATAAAAACAGCCATAAGCTGTGCGATGGATAAACCGGGTATAGAGCTTGGGGTAGTGTTTCTAATGAACTCCATTAAAAATCTTTCACTACCAGCAAGTATTAAATATATTGAAAAGAGATATCCGGTTTTGAAATTCCGTTTTCTTATTTTCCAGAGATAAACAAATACAAGTCCCATTATTATGATTTCATAAAGCTGGGTTGGATGAACTTTCTCCACTGTTGGAGGAAGTCCATTTGGGAATGCCATAGACCATGGAAGGTCCGAGGGCACTCCATAGTCATCACCGACTAAAAAACAACCTATCCTACCTATTGAATATCCTATTGCCATAGAGGGGGCAGTTGCATCACCTATCAACCAGAAATTAACTCTGTTTTTTCTACAAACAATCCACGCAAGAAAAACAGCAGCAAACAGTCCTCCATAAAATGTCAGACCACCCCTTGAGAAGATGTGATAAATGGGGTTTTCTAATATCTCATTTATTGGAACGTTTTCAAGAAGATATAACAACTTAGCCCCTATGATACCACCTGCTATTGACGTCAGTAGAAGGTCAGATAGAAGCTTCTCCTGCAGGTTTTTTCTTTCAAACTCTTTCACTCCCAGCCAGTATGCCACAAGAAAAGCTGCGGCAACCATCACGCCGAAGGATGAAATTACAAAATCACCTATCTCTAAAAGTTCGGGATACATTTTTGGCTACTGATCCTTACGATTTATTTCTCTGAGTTTTTTTTCGAGCTTTCGAGTTGATCGCATTAGGAAAAATATTGATAAAAAAGTAACAGTGCACAATGCCAACTGGATGTGCAAATTGGTATTAATATCCATTAACAGTCCTTTAATACAGTTTTAATCAAGATATAAAGTAAAACCATAAAAATATTCCATGTAAATATAATTCTTGACCCATCTTTTTGCAATGGGTAGATTGGTTTTCAGCATGTTGTCAAGTCCCGTGCTTGTTTTAAATAAGTTTTTTATACCCGTTTCCGTTACAAGTCTGAAGAGGGCTTTCATACTTCTTTACGGCGGGGCTGCAAAAGCCGTATCAGTAGATTACGAGGTTTTTGACTTCAATTCATGGTCGGATGTTGCAGCAGCAAACGAAGGTGACTGTGTAAAAACAGTCTCTCACATTATCAAGGCTCCAAGGGTCATTATACTTATGAGATATGAAGGATATTACAGAAAACAACCGAGATTCAACAGGATAAATATATTCAGAAGAGATAGTGGGTATTGCCAGTATTGTGGCAAATCATTTGCAAGACAAGACCTGACCCTTGATCATGTTATACCTAAATCTCAAAATGGTGGAAGTGTCTGGGAAAACGTGGTTTGCTGTTGTATCAAATGTAACAGAAAGAAAGGTGGTAGAACACCTGCACAGGCAGGAATGAAGCTTCTGAACAAACCTGTAAGACCCAAGTGGAGTCCATTTTCAAATGTATTCATGAGAGCAATTCAGTATAAAGAGTGGGAGCCTTTCCTGAATTTTGTCGATGTATCCTATTGGAACGTAGAATTGGAGAATTAGCAAAAATGGCAAATAAGTTTTATAAGTTAAGTTGTTTACCTGTTTTTCTGGATTTATTAGTGAAAGGACTGCTAACGAGTCTGCTGATTATATTTTTTACCCTTATTGGAGGGAATATATCCTATTCACAGATAATTTTGCCGGGAGTTTCATCTCCCACAATTCAAAAAATCACATTACTAATTGCTCCACTTGAGAATATTGGCCCAAAAAATTCTTATGCAAAAGAATTTGAAGAAATCTTGAAAAATGATCTGCAAAATGCAGCACTTTTTGATTTAAAATCCGAACCTGTTTCAGGCTTGGATGGGGAAAATATAAACTTTCAGTCACTTTTTAAGCAGGGAATAGACACTGTTGTAAAGGGTCAATACAAAATGGTGGACAAAAAAATAATTGTGTCTATTAGGATATTTGATGTCTGGCGGGAGCGTGCATTAGATGGAAGGACTTATACTGCTAGCCCTTCAAAAATTAGAGAAGCCGCACACAGATTTGCAAATTTGATAATGAAAAATCTGACGGGGATAGATGGCTTTTTTACCTCCAAAATAGTTACAGTGGATGGTGAGAGTAAAAGGGATCTGTTCATAATGGACTATGACGGATTTAATAAACGCAGGTTGACTTCCCATAGTGCAAAAGTTATGTCACCAAGCTGCTCGCGAGATGGACGCAAAATTGTGTTTAACTCGGATAAAATATTGGATCATGATATTTATGTTTTATATCTCGTTCCACGACTAAGAGAAGAAAAAGAACGAAATGCTTCCAAGCCTTTTATTCTTGATCAAAGTGCAGAATGGTCACCCAATGGATCGCGTATTGCATTTAGTTCCAAAGGGGATATCTATGTCTCAAATGTAAACGGTAAAAGTTTAAAGAAATTAACGAACGATCATTACATAGATGTTTCACCAACATGGTCTCCTGATGGAAATTCAATCGCATTTGTATCAGACAGATCAGGAAGCCCTCAAATCTATGTTATGAATGCCGACGGGAAAAACATGAAAAGGATAACTTCTGGAGATTATAACTCTGAACCTGCATGGTCGTCGAACCCGAAGGTGAACAAGATAGCTTACGTCAATGTAATAGGTGCACATTCCAATATATTTACCGTGAAACCGGATGGTAGTGATGTCAAGCAGCTTACATTCGGATCGCAAAATGAAGCTCCTTCATGGTCTCCGGATGGGCATTTTATTACATTTTCCTCCAATCAGAATGTTTCAAGAGATATTTACATAATGTATCTGAACGGTGAGAACCAGAGGAGGCTTACAAAAAGTGGAAAAAAAAGATTTCCCACTTGGTGTAAAAGATGAAATTAATAAACCAGAGAATATTATTTGAGATTATTTGTCGCCGCTTTATTGCCCGATAAAGTCAAGAGTGAAATCGCGAACTATGTAGAATATCTGCAAAAGAGAGTAAGGGGAGTCAAGTGGGAAAAAGAGAGCAGATTTCATATAACACTCAAGTTTTTAGGAGATATTGAGAGCAGTTTACTTCCTGGTCTGAAAAGTGTTCTGCATAATACTTCCCAGAATTTTAAGTATACGCGTCTTGAGGTCACAAAACTTTCAGGAATTCCAAACCTTCGTTTACCAAGAGTTATAATTCTGTCTCTTAATTACAATGAAAGATTTACTGCCTTGCATGATTCTATTCAGAAAAGCATCTATGAAAAACTGGAAATCAGTAGGGACACTAGGATTTTTTACCCTCACATTACAATTGGCAGGGTAAAAGGTGATTTTAGAATTGACGAAAAGCTAAATCCCATAGATAACATCAACTTTAATGTTAATAAAATTACTCTTACGAGGAGCAAATTAACGCAAAAAGATTCAATATATAGTAATTTTGGACGTTTACAATCTAACATGACAGGTTGATTAGCATATATGGATTTGTTATTGTTTATTACATTTGACAAGTTACCATGATTTAGGGGAAACTTATGTTTCATACGATTGTCATGGAGAAATAAATGTTGGCTGTAATAAAATCTGGTGGGAAACAATACATAGTTAAGCCCGGCGATATAATCGATATTGAAAAAATATCAGGGGAAGTGGGGGCTGAAGTTCAGTTTGGTGATGTTCTCATGGTTTCTGATGGGCAAGGAGACGTAAGAGTTGGGACACCTGTTGTTGAAGGAGTTAACGTCAAAGGCATAGTACTTGGAGAAAAAAAAGGGAATAAGTTGACTATATTCAAGTTCAAAAGAAGAAAGGGCTACAGGAAGAAGACTGGACACAGGCAAAAATACACATCAGTTAAAATAGATAGCATAAGTAATTAACTGGAGGCTTTTATGTCTACTAAGAAAGGTGGAGGCAGTACAAGCAATGGAAGGGATTCTGCTGGTAAGAGGTTAGGTGTTAAAAAATTCGGTGGTCAACCTGTTAAAGCAGGCAATATAATTGTAAGGCAACGCGGAACAACTTTTTATCCAGGTCTGAAAGTCGGGCTGGGTAAAGACTTTACGCTTTTTGCACTGAGTGACGGTTTTGTCAAGTATGAAAGGTTCAAAAGGAACAAGACAAAAGTAAGCGTGCATACAGATTAAATATTGTTCTTTTTCAATACACCGCTTCTTGAAAATATTCCCCTGTTCACCTTATTCCTTCTGCTGAATGAATGCTTAAAGATATAACATTTTGGTAATATGAAATGTAGTTCTTAACAATGGATATTAAATCGGCAGTTGCCACCTTTTTTATCTGCATAATTATTGCCGTCAGTGTTACTTTTTTCCAAGGTAGATACTTCTCTGACAAATTTTTGGAATACAAATCATCCGAAATATCTGAGAAGTTGTTGAATTCAAAGGATTTTGCTCTTACTGCAAGTAGATTACTCAGCTCAGGAGATGATATAAGCTACTTGAAATTATTCGATAGCACTGGTGTGTTGCAACACAGTTTTGGTGATAATAAAGTCGCTGGAGCCGAAAAAATAGTTGTGAAAGTACCGGATGGCAGATCTATAATAATGGGGTTAAAAACAGTTGAAGTTCCAGTTATAGATTCTTATTCATTAATTTGGAGTGTGCTTATTGGTGTCAGTTCGGCTCTCATTTTAATTTCTATTATTTCAATTAAAAGTTTGAAACCTGCCAAGCTAGTGAAACAGCTTGAAGACTCAATGGAAAGGATTTCTCAAGGTGATTATGAGGCTAAATTGGACATTGATTCTCTTAATGAGAAAGAGAGTCACATGATAAGGGTTTACGAAAGTTTCAATAAAATGGTGGATAGTCTTAATGTGAAATATAAAGAGTGGAAAAAAGAGTCTGAGCCGCTGAAAGAAATAACATCTAGTAATAGCACAAGATTCGAAGAAAATGAAAGTAGTAAAACCGCTTGGGGAGTTAAAAAAAAGGGGGTAAGTGAAGACTCTTTCCAGGATAAAGACGAGGAAGAAAGCAGAGATCAGGAACAGGAAAATGTAGGTGTGGAAAAGGTTGAAAGACTTTCCATGTTTAGTTCAGGAGTTGCTTTACCATATAAAGTCCCTTCTCTTGAATCCGGAAACTTAGGTGTTCTCATTGTAAAAGTAGAAGATTTTGAAAATTTATCTGAGGGGTTTGATACCTCAGAATCCAACATGTTTTTGACTGGATACAATAAATTTTGTGGGAGAATAATTAAAAGCTATGGAGGGATTGTAAGAACAGTGTTTAGAGGTGAAATAGTGGCTACTTTTAAGTTTACCGATGAGAAAAATTATCCTGAACTGATGCCAATATGTGCCGCAGTAGAGGTATTGCAAGAACTTACTAATATAGCAAAGAAAAAAAAGGCTGAAGGTAATCGGGTAGTGACTGGAAAAATTGGAATAAGCATGAAAAAATCCAGTGTTCCGGACGAAGTTGAAAACGCCATTAAAGATGCGAGAAATATCTGTGAGAACACAAAGATCTGGAAATTGTGCATTTCTCCTGAGTTATACAAAAAGGTAAAAGATTTTGTTGAAGCAAGTCAATACGTAGTTAATAGTGAGACGATTTACTTAGTCACCGGTGTTGAACAAGGAGTTGTTCACCCTGAAAAACCTCCCTTAGCATAAGGGTGTTTTTGATGCATCTAATTTCCAATAATGCAAGTGCAAAATATAAAGAATTTATCACCAAAGCAACTTGAAGATGTTGTTGTGAATATAGGAGAAAAACCATACCGTGCCGGGCAGATTGGCAAATGGTTGTATCAGAAGCACGCAACCAGCTATAATGATATGACCGACCTATCTATCGGTTTAAGAAACAAGTTGAGAAGCCTATTTCCCATAACTCCATTATCACAACTGGTAAATAAGCAAATATCTCGGGATGGAACGGTCAAACATCTCTTTAGGCTCAATGATGGTAACAGAATTGAATCCGTTTTAATTCCCGAGAAGAAAAGGCAGACGCTCTGTGTTTCTTCTCAGGTTGGTTGTGCGCTTGGTTGTAAATTTTGCATGACAGCCACAATGGGAAGGATTAGGAACTTGAATACGGCAGAAATCATTGATCAGGTATTGTATGTAAATTCAACCGGGAGAAAACCGGTTACAAACATTGTTTTTATGGGAATGGGAGAGCCATTGGATAATTTGGATAACCTTGTTAGCTCAATTCAGGTATTGACGGATAAGCAATGTGTTGGAATGTCACCGAGGAAGATTACCGTATCCACTTCCGGTCTGGTTCCTAAAATCAATGAATTTGGAAAAAGACTCAGCGTGAATCTATCTGTTTCATTGAATGCATCTAACGATGAAACTAGGGACAAGATCATGCCGATAAACAAAAAATATAAAATTAAGAAACTGATTAGTGCCGCTATAAAATATCCGTTACCAAAAAGGAAATTATTGACCTTTGAGTATGTATTGATTAGTGGGGTGAATGATTCAGATCTCAATGCATCTGAACTGGCAAATCTATTGCGAGATTTAAGTAGTAAAGTTAATCTTATACCTTATAACGAAGCATGTTCTCTTCCTTACAAGAGTCCTGATGAGAAAAGGGTTCTGAGTTTTCAGAAAATACTTGTGAACAAGGGCATTAACGCAAAAATAAGAAGGAATAGGGGTAGAGACATTCTTGCGGCCTGCGGGCAGTTGGCTTCAATTTATCCAAGTAACGTTAGCGATGAAGGAAATTGCTTATGTTAAAGAAAAAGTGCAAAAATGACAGGAAACGAAACAAGGTCTGTTTTTCTGGATTATTTTAAGAACAGAGATCATACAGAAGTAAGGAGTTCTTCTTTAATTCCTAAGGATGACAACACTCTTCTTTTTGTCAACTCAGGTATGGTGCAGTTTAAAAATACCTTTCTCGGAACAGAAAAGAGAGATTATAAACGTGCAGTCTCATCGCAGAAGTGTGTCCGTGCAGGTGGTAAGCATAATGACCTCACTAACGTGGGATATACAGCAAGACACCACACGTTTTTCGAAATGCTGGGCAATTTTTCATTTGGAGACTATTTTAAAAAAGAAGCAATTGAGTTCGGATGGGAACTTATTACAAATGTGTATGGATTACCAAAAGATAAATTATGGGTAACTGTGTTTGAAAAAGACGACGAAGCCCATGGTATATGGAAAAATCATATAGGGCTCAGCCCTTACAGAATAGTAAGAATGGGAGAGGATGACAATTTTTGGTCAATGGCAGAAACAGGTCCGTGCGGTCCCTGTTCCGAGATCATAATTGATCAGGGTAGTGGGATTGGTTGTGGTAAAAAGGATTGTAACATCGGATGTGGGTGCGATAGGTATTTGGAACTGTGGAATCTGGTTTTTATGCAGTTTGACAGAAATAGTCAAGGGAACCTCACTCCGCTCGCCAATCCAAGCATTGACACGGGAATGGGGTTAGAAAGAATCAGCGCTGTATTGCAAGGTGTAAAAAGTAATTACGAGACTGATCTCCTGTTGGGGATTATAGATAACATATCAACTCTATGTGGGATTGAATACGAGCATGGTAAGTTACATAGCGATATTTCCATGAGAGTTATAGCTGACCATTCAAGGGCAGTAAATTTTTTAATTTCAGACGGTGTATTTCCTTCCAACGAGGGCAGGGGGTACGTTCTCAGGAGGATACTGAGACGATCTGTAAGACATGCAAAAATGCTCGGGATGAATGAGCCTTTTCTTTACAGAATATTGCCCAGTGTAAACAAATTTTATGGAGAAATATATCCTGAACTTATAAAACAGACTGACTTTATCTCACAAGTTGTTAAGAATGAAGAGCAAAGATTTCTGGATACCATTGACCGTGGTCTTGAACTTCTTGAAGCCGAAGTTGCCGAGTTGGGGGAGAATGATACTTTGTCAGGAAAAGTGGCATTCAAGCTATACGATACATACGGTTTTCCCTACGATCTGACCGAAGATATTACAAAAAGCAGAGGTATAAAAATTAATAACACGGAATTTGACTTTGAAATGCGCAAGCAACAGAAGCAGTCAAGAAGGTCTTGGGTGGAATCTAACGCCTATGTATCCGTAGCTCCTTCGTATGACCCTGTCAAATTTACAGGCTATGAAAATACAGAGAGAGAATCCTCTATTCAGCTGATAAGAAAGAACAATCAGTGTGTCGAGAGTATTTCTGAAAGTGATATTTCTGAAGGTGATATTATAGAACTGATAACACGTTCAACCCCTTTTTACAGTGAGTCTGGTGGACAGGTGGGTGATAGGGGAGTCATAGAGTCCGACAGGTTCAAATGTAGCGTTATTAATACAATAAAGCCGTTACCAAATTTTGTAGTTCATCGCGTTAGGATAGAGAAAGGTTATGTCCGGACTGAGGATAAAGTTGATCTGAAAATTGATAAGGATTTCAGATTTGGGGTGGAATCTCATCATACATCTACACATATACTCCACGCTGTTTTGAGAGAAGTTCTTGGGGGTCATGTACATCAAGCAGGTTCATTAGTAACTACTGATAAGTTCCGTTTTGATTTTAGCCATCACTCTGCATTAAAAATCAAAGATATAAGGAAGGTAGAGGAGTTGATGAATGAAAGAGTGAGAATGGATGATAAAATTGAAATTCGTAATGATGTTCCATACGATGAGGCAATAAAAGATGGTGCTATGGCAATTTTTGAAGAAAAATATGGTGATAAAGTAAGAGTGGTCTCCATTGGTAACTACAGCAGGGAACTTTGCGGTGGAACACATTTACGCAGTGCAGGAGAGGCAGGTTTAATAAAAGTGGTAAACGAAACAGCCTCCTCCTCCGGGGTCAGAAGAATTGAAGCCGTAGCATCTGAATCTGCCCTAAAACTTATTGAGCATCATAATGAAATAGTTAAAAAATCAGAATCAGCGTTAAAAGCATCAAAATCGTGTTTGATCAAAGATCTAAAAGCCGTTGTTGAAGAAAATCAAGTGTTAAACAAGGAATTAAGAGAATTAAATGCGAGGTCATTATGCAATAGGGTGGAGAGTTATCTGGAAAATATGATAAGTATCGGAAATATAAAATTGCTGGCGCAGAGCATAAATGGTGCATCTCACTCCGATCTAAGAACCGTATGGAGCAGTTTGAAGCCAAAATTACAACGTGGTGTAGTTGTTCTTGCAAGCAAAGATTCCGAGAAAGTTTTTTTGCTGGTTGCCGTTACACAAAACCTTACGAAAAAATATAATGCAGGCAATATCGTTAAAGAACTGTCAAAGATTGTAGGTGGAAAAGGAGGTGGAAAGCCCGATCTTGGACAAGGTGGAGGTAGTATCACAAGTAAAATGGATGAAGCATTAAGTAAATCCATAAATATTATAAAGAGAGATTTATGAAGAAACTGTTACATAATTTTTAAGAAATTCATACGAGGTTTTACTTTACATATTGATGTTTTCTACGCCTTGTTTCTTAAAAGCTTTTTTGATCTTTGTTAAAGCCGTATTTTCAATCTGCCTTACACGTTCGCGGGATATACTATATTTTTCGCCTATTTCCTCAAGCGTCATCGGCTTATCTACAAGAATGCGATTTTGAACTATGTATTTTTCTCTTTCCTTCAGTTCGTCCATAATCCTATCAATATTTTTTTTGATAGTTGATTCAATCTGATTTTTTGCGATTAGATCCTCCTGATTGAAACTGTTGTCTTTAAGGTAGTTTATAAAACTGCTTTCATCATCCTTGCCTATCCGGGCATCCAGTGAGAGGTCTTTCTGGGTCATTCTCTGATCCATCTGTTTCACCTCCTTTTCTTTTACTCCAAGTTGTTTGGCAATTTTTGAGTAATCATCATCCGTTATTATATTTCCTTCTGTCTCCAGTGCGTTTTTCGTGGATCTCAACTTATAAAACAACTTGCGTTGTGCCTGACTTGTTCCAACTTTGACAAGACTCCATGATTTAATAAGGAAATTTTGCATATATGCCCTTATCCACCATACTGCATATGAGATCAGCCTATATCCTTTTGTTGGATCAAATCCTTTCACAGCTTGCATTAGCCCTATGTTTCCTTCTTGTATTAAGTCCATCATGTTCACATCATAGTTCCTATATTCATTGGCAATTTTCACAACAAACTTAAGATTGCAGGAAACAAGTTTTCTAGCAGCTTCAATATCGCCTTCATTTTTGTATTTCATGGCAAGTTCATGTTCTTCTTTTCTGCTCAGCACCGGGTGGTTGCTGATCTCGGCAAGGTATCTTTCAAGTGAACTGGTTGTGGCAGGGAGGTTTGCCGAATAGCTTTTTGCTTTAACTTTTCCTTCGCTGTCTGTCATAACACAGTTCAGTCACCGTGAATAAGTCGCGTTACGGTTAAATTTTAAGTAGGATTATAATACACATTATGTGAAACAATAAATAACTGAGTTGTTAATTTTCGTTTTTTTGATAGTGCTTCAAATTCTTGACTGTGTGTTTTAGAATGTTTAGATTAATGCTTCTTTTCAAAACGGATCCGGCGTAGCTCAGTTGGCAGAGCGGATGACTGTTAATCATTAGGTCGCAGGTTCGAGCCCTGCCGCCGGAGCCATGTTTTATGTTTGTCTGATTATTTAAATGCTGATAATTTGAGTTTTGAGAACACCATTCCTACCGGTCATGTTTTGTTTCTAATCTCCCAGTTGTGTTCCAGGTTTGACCTTGTTTCCTCTTAAAAAATCTTCCGTATTGATCCGCTTGCTTCCTTCAAGTTGAAGTTCCAATACATCCAATGATCCTTCTCCAGTCCCAATTGTTAAAGTTCCCGGTTTGGATTGTAGAACCTCTCCTGGCTTGCCGTTTTTGTTGCTTACAGATACTTTGAATATTTTTAATATTTTGTTGTTGAGACTTGTAAAAGACCCGGGCCAAGGTTGTGTTCCTCTGATTAAATTTCTGATCTCTTCGGCTTTCTTTTCCCAGTTAATTTTCCCTAAATCCTTTTTAATCATTGGTGCATAGGTAGCATCGGCATCATTTTGTTTCAGGAGTTTTAGTTTATTTCTTTCCAATTTGTCTATTGTTTCCATCAACAAATCGGCACCAACCCACGATAGCTTTTCGCTTAACTCTATTGACGTTTCTTCATATTTTATCTCGACTTCTTTTCTTGCAAGCATATCGCCGGTGTCCATACCTTTGTCCATAAGCATTATGGTAACGCCTGTCTTTTTCTCACCATTTGTTATTGCCCAATTTATAGGTGCGGCACCCCTGTATTTGGGCAGGAGTGAGGGATGAACATTTATACATCTGTATTTGGGAAGGTTGAGTATGTTTGGTGGAATTATTTTTCCATAAGCGGCTACACATATCAGGTCAGAATCAATATTCTCGATCTGCTTGTGAAACTCATCAGTCTTGATATTTTTGGGTTGCAGGACAGGAATTGAGTTTTCCATTGCTAACAGTTTGATAGGTGGTGAAGCAAGTTTTCTCCCTCTTCCTTTGGATTTATCGGGTTGGCAGACAACACAGATAACCTCGTGCCTTGAATTTATAAGCCTCTTTAAGCACGGAACTGCAAATAGGGGGGTTCCCATGAAAATGATCTTCATGACGTGCAGTTTTTTGAGTGTGAGAGCATTACTATAAACTTGTAACTCTTGCCCATCAACTACTCCCTGAATGCTTAATTTATAGGCATTTTCTCAAGTAGATTTTGCAGTAAAATTTATTTTTGCTTTTATTTAAAAAGCGCTTTACTTATTATAACAAACTGTTACTTTAGATTTCAAGATAAAATTCTAATTGACGATAGTAATCTATTGAAAAAATAAAAAATATGGGAGGGTCACATAAGATGAAAAGTTTTATTTCTTCAGTAAATAGTGCACCTTATCTGCGTTTATTGTTCATTCCAGTTATAACCTATGTTTTTCTTATAGGGGTAAAGGCTTATGCGCAGGAAGATGGACCAACGGCAGAGCATGCGGTGTTTGTTGCAAATAACGTGTGGATGCTTGTTGCAACTTTTCTGGTGTTTATTATGCACCTTGGCTTTGCAACTTTGGAGTCGGGACTTACAAGATCTAAAAACACCATAAACATTTTGTTTAAGAACACCTTCATTATATCAATGGGAATAATTACCTACGCGATCTGCGGATTTAATCTAATGTATCCGGATGATTTTTCCGTAGGGCAGTTTTTGGGGTTCGCGGGACCATGGATATCCGCGCCTGGCGGGGCAGATGGTCTTATTGCCTATGCTGATGGTGGATATACCTACTGGACGGACTTTATTTTTCAGGCAATGTTTGCTGCAACTGCCGCGACCATAGTTTCGGGTGCTGTTGCGGAGAGGGTGAAGCTCAGCAGTTTCATGGTATTTGCAACGGTTTTTGTAGCTTTTGTTTACCCAATCGCAGGTTCGTGGAAATGGGGTGGTGGCTGGTTGGATCAGATGGGTTTTTATGATTTTGCGGGTTCAACCATTGTGCATAGTGTTGGAGGATGGGCAGCTTTGGTAGGTGCTTTCATTCTTGGTCCCAGAATAGGGAAATACACTTCTTCAGGAATGAAACTTATCCCAGCTCATGCTTTGCCGCTGCCGGCAATAGGAGTATTTTTACTATGGGTTGGCTGGTATGGGTTCAATGGTGGTTCAGTGCTTTCTGCAGATCCAGAACTTGTGTCATTGGTATTTGTTACTACCACGCTTGCGGCTTGTTCAGGAGTAATTGCTGCAATGTTTCTCTCGTGGATAGTGAATAAAAAGCCTGATCTTTCTCTTACGCTAAATGGTGCTCTCGCGGGACTTGTTGGTGTTACGGCCGGGGCTGATGTTGTGACGCCTGCCGGCGCCGTTTTAATAGGGTTGATTGCAGGGTGCATAGTGGTAGTTTCAGTAATATTTTTTGATAAAATTAGGATTGACGACCCTGTCGGAGCAATCTCCGTTCACCTTGTATGTGGAATTTGGGGTACACTTGCAGTGGGTTTATTCAGCACCAACCCTGAGCATAGCTTTTTTGTTCAGTTGGTCGGAGTAGTTGCCTACGGATTGTTCACTATTGTATGCTCGTTTGTGATCTTTATGTCCATTAAGGCGATTATGGGTGTTAGGGTAAGTGAGGAAGAAGAGATCAGGGGTTTAGATCTAGCAGAGCATGGTATGGAAGCCTATCCAGATTTTTAATCGAGACATAACAATAAAACAGGTTAAATGGAGAGGAGAGATAGATAATGAAAAATGATGAAAAAAAACACAGAAAATTTATATAGGTTAAAGGAGGTTACAATGAGACAATTACTTGCCAGTGTGTTAATGATTGTTTTGATGCTTGCCGTAATGCCTAGTCAGGCAAAGGCAGAGTCTAATATGTCAGATTTCCTAAAGAAAGTAGATTTGGGATTTGCTGTTGATACCACTTATCAATACGTTTTTGATAAAGATGATAGAGGGGATATTGTGGAAAGAGGGCTTTACCCCGAGCACAACGACTTTTCCATAGATGCATTCACAATTTCAATTGAGAAGGTTCCAACAATGGAAGGAGACACAATTGATCTCGTAGGTTTTCGTGCAGACATTCTTTTTGGGGAGCAAGCTGAGCGCCTAGGTTTTGGTTTCAACAGTGATGGTGATGGTGCTGTCAGTCCTTATCAAGCTTATGTGAATCTGCTTATTCCGACCGGAGAAAGTGGTTTTAACTTTTATGCCGGGCAGTTCACGACCTTGGCTGGATGGGAGCTTATAGAGGCAAAGGACAACACCAATATAACCAGATCCCTGCTCTTTTATAGAATACCCTTTGCACACACTGGTATTCGCACCACCTTCAGTACTGGGCCACTTGATCTCGCTTTGGGTTTGAGCAATGACTGGGACGCAATTGATGATGAAAACGATGCAAAAACATTTGAATCTCAGATCGCTCTAAATCTTCCTTATGACGGCTGGGTCGGAGTTACGGGATACTTTGGAAATACTGGCGAGGAACCCGATGATGAACTTAGAAGCCTCATCACGGTTGTCGGTAGTGTAACTCTTATGGAAAAACTGACTCTGGTTGGGGATTTTGAGTATACGTGGGATGATTTAAACGGAGATCGCTGGGGTGTCGCTGGTTACGCAACTCTTGCTATGTCAGACCTTGTATCTCTTTCTTTAAGAGGTGAATACGTTGATGATAGTGATAGAGTTGATGATATTGGTACTGATAGAATAGAATCAGTTGAGCTTTATGAATTCACTTCAACCTTAATACTCAAACCTTTTTCCCATGAAACAGCGGGAAATCTTGAGGCAAGGTTAGAATACAGGTACGATAAAGCAGATGGAGACGATAGTGATAGTTATTTTGGGGAAGACGATAACCAGAGCAGTGTTGCCGTTCAACTTTTATACTGGATGTAAAAAAGAGAAGAGAGGGATAAATTAGTATAGTTCCCTAACTTTCATTTTTGAATGTGTTTACATTGTGCAGGATTTGCCCTTAGTTATATAGTGGTAAATCCTGCTTTTTTATTTGGCAAATTAACTTCATTTCTTGAAACGATAAGCCTTCTTGATAGAATTATTGCCCATCTTATTATCAACAGAATTTTGATGCCCGGATAGCTCAGTAGGTAGAGCAGAGGACTGAAAATCCTCGTGTCGGTGGTTCGAATCCGCCTCCGGGCATACTAAATTAAAATCCTACAAATTTCACAAGGCTGCGTGAGTTAATTTGCATAAAGGCCTTCCAAATTAACACTTCATCCTTACGTTCATCATTTTTATAGTTGAAATAAGCCATAACAAATGTTTATTATTACTCTATAAATTTTATAAATTGACTTGGAGGCCACAGTATGAGATTTTCTGAATACCTGAAATGCAAGAGAAGACAAAGGAATATTACTCAGGAGAATTTGGCTTGTTGCCTTAATGTTTCAAGTGTATTTATCCATCAACTTGAAACTGGAAAAGTTGATGCACCATCCTATGAAAGATGTGAACAGTTGTCTCACATTTTGCAGGTTGATATTGATGAGTTGTGGAGCGTAGCCCAAAGAGAACGGTTGAAAAGGTTTATAGAGAAACAGGATATAGATGAGACCAATCTTGAAGTATTGACCAAAGAAGAAAGACTGATAGTCAGATTATACAGAAATCTTGATGATGATATGAAGAGAGATTTCAGCAGCATGGTTTTTATGCTACTGCGCCACTCACAAAATGAAGAAATGAAAAAGGTTTTGGATGAGTTCATGAAATGCGCATGAGAACAAAAATCAATCTGATTGGAAAAATATTTTTAGTTGAACTGCTCATTTTGTTGCTTATAGGGGTGGTGTTTTATTTTCAATTTTCAAGTGTAAAGGAGGAGTTTGTAAACAAAACAAGGTTCATTGCCGAAACAATAGGAGATCAAGCAAGCACTTATTTCTCTGACATAAGTAAAGAACCGACAAGTGATAAGTTCTTCCTTTTTCTTGATGAAAGAATCGGAAGAGAGAAGTTATTCAATATATTGGATATTTCACCAGAATTTTTTAGTATTGTATTTAAGAAGGACATGGATAAGAGTTCTGTCCCTGGTCATTTCAACAAAGATTTTTACCCAACTGAGGAACATTCGGTAACAAAGAGCAAGGGTATTTCCGTTGCCGTTCCATTTATCACGAGTCAACAATCCGAACCGTTTGGTGTTGTTGAAATTGGTTCCGATAGCATGGCAGTTTTAAAGCAGGTGTTTTCAGATAATTTTTTGCTTTACGTTGCAATGCTGGTTGTATTCAATAATCAAGCGTACATTCTCTATTTGTTTGCACAAAAAAAGAAGGAAGAGGTTTTGGTTGATAAAGGCTATTTGAAAGAGCATTCTGTGGGTGCATTGAAGATTATGCACAAGGTTTTGGGAGATGTTATTGAAGATCATTCTACTGCCAGTGAGAAGTCCGGTTTAAACCATCCCAAAACGGATGAATCAGCAAAGAACGTCATTCCAATTTCTAAACTGATAGTGCGAGAAAAAAAGTAATGAATGTTTTGTATTTGTTATTGGGGTTGCTATTATCTTTAGCATTATTATCAAGTTGCGATAGTGGTGGTGGAGAATCCGTTGTGTTGGATGGTCCCATAATGGAAACCTTTACTGAAAGAGACGAAATTGAATATAACGGTGCTGTAACAAATATTTCCGATATATCTTTTTCATCTGTTTTTGTTGTTATAACACTGAAAGATGAAAAAGGTGATGTTATTGATATCAAGTCAGTTAGCGTTTTTGATGAGTCTGAGTATGTAAAACTGATGCCGGGCGAAAGTGCATTCTTCACTCTTGATTTTAAGTCCAACCCTGATTTGGTTATTAGTAAAGAAGTGGAAGTTTACTATAATGAATAAAAAGTTTGTTTGCTATTGAATTTTCTTATCATATAGCTAGACTACTTTTGTGGATGGCATAAATTATTCGAGGCAGTTCTGTCTACTAGAAATTATAAATGTCTATTGTAGGTAATATTTTAAGCATAGGTAATATTTTAAGAAGTAAAAGCGTTGTCGGACTGGACATCGGTTCATCTAATTTAAAATTGGTTGAATTGAAAAAAAGACGCAATGGTTGCTCCTTGATAAGTCTTGCAGAGACTAGTCTGCCAGTGGATTCCATAGTTGATAAATCCATAAAAGATGTAGATGCCTTAACTACTAGTTTGTATAAAATTATTGATGAGTCGGGAATAAAAAATAGAGATGTGGCTATTTCATTATCTGGTAATTCTGTGATGAATAGAGTTATAAAATTGAAAACCAAGCCGCGCCGTAAATTGAGTGAGTTAGTGATTGAGGAAGTAACTAGTCAAAGATATAAAGTTGAAGATCTGAATTATGATTATGATTTGTTATCCGAAGAGAGTTCAAGTGGAGAAGTAGAGGTTTTATTTGTTGCAGCAAAAAAAAAGTTTGTAGATGATTACGTGTCTGTAGTGAGAAAGGTCGGGCTGAATCCCGTTGTGATTAGTATAGACATATTATCGCTGATGGACATGTATGAACTAAATTATGACATCAAATTAGACGAAACTGTGGTATTGATTGATATAGGTGCTTCTTTTACAACTATTAGTATACTCAAGGGAAGTAAACCTCTTTTCACGAGGCTTTTTCATTTAGGTGGAAATCAGTTTACCGAATTAATAATGAAATCACAGGGAGTGAGTTTTGAGAGTGCTGAACGTTCAAAGCGAGAATATACGAGGGATGTTGAGACCCCTTTTGGAATTCAAGGATTAGAGAACGATTATATTGCAAAAATGGTGATTGAGATTAAAAGGAACATGAGTTTGTTTACATCAAATTTTCCACAGGAAAAAATTTCAGAAGTTGTCTTGAGTGGAGGCTCTCCTAATCTGTCTAACATGATGGAGGCTATTGAAGAAATTATAAAAGCGAAAGTAGTTATAGCAGATCCCTTTAGTGCTGTAGAAATAGATAGCAAAAAATTTGATGAAGATTACATTGCCGGAGTTTCTTCCAGTATGGCTATTGCAGTAGGATTGGCAGCAAGATGTATGTAGAGAAGTTAATAAAGGTTAATTCTAATGATAAAAATTAATCTGCTTGAAGGTTATAATAATTCCGACAAGGTTGCAGATACTAAGACAACGATAACTGAATCACCTGTGAAGCAACAAATAGTGGGGCTGAAAGAAGGTAAAAGGGATATTCTTATAGGTCTATCAGTTGTTTTTGTAGTGGTCGTGAGCTGTTTTGTCATGGATTATATTTATGAAGGAAGAATAGAGAGAATAGAAGATAAGATTGCAGTAGTAAAGAAAAGAATGAAAGACTTGTCTCGTGTTGAAAGTCGCCTAAAGGATTTTGAGAATAAAAATGCGCAAGTTCAAAAAAGAATAAAATTGTTAAATGATTTAGAGAAAAGTAAAACGAATGCTATTTCTCTGATGGGCTTAATATCATACGTTATTCCTGACAGGTTGTGGATTAAGGAAGTTAGATATGCAGGGCAAGGGATTAAATTTGATGGTGTTTCAGAAAATGAACATCAAGTGGCTGATTTCATAGATGGAATGCAGAAATCAGGTTATTTTAAAAATGTGAATCTTAAGCTTATAGAGACGGGGAGAAATAATACTAAACATAATGGTTCTTCTCTAAGAGATTTTTCTATTAATTCAGAAATTGATTTTACTGACTCCAAACCGCTTCCTGATTCATGAAGTAATGCTAAACTAATTTATGGTAATAAACTATGTCATTGATAAACACTATTTTGCATTTTCTTAATGTTGCTATAGATTTCAGTAACAGACAAACACTGAAGGACAAGCAGATTTCATTGGTAGTAGTTGTTTTGCTTGTATCCGGTGTTTATGGGTATTTTTACTGGTACCCCAAATATCAGGAGGTGCAGACTAAAACAAGGGATTTAGAAAAAAAAAGAGAAAGGTTAAATGAGTTAAATGAGTTGGAATTAAAACTGACTAGTTTTCATGCAGAAAGTGAAAAGTTGAACGAGAAATTCAATTTGTTATTGTTAAAACTTCCCAAAGATGATGAGATACCGAAATTGATAGGTAATGTCTATTCTGCAATTTCTTCATCTGGTCTTGCACCTGTTAAGTTTATTCCTCTAAAACGAGTGAACAAGTCGTTTTATGCTGAGATACCGATCAGAATAAGTTTGAAGGGTAGTTATTTTGAGCTTGCAGTTTTTTTCAAAAAACTTGCACAATTGTCAAGGGTTGTGAATGTAAGGGATTTTCATATAAGAAAGGACAAAGTCTCAGGCAGTGGCGACGCTGGTCTAGATATAACTTTTGTTGTTGTTACTTATAAATTAGTTGAGTAATAAGGTAATGAGGATAATTAATACACCGAAATTTGTGTATTTTTTACTTTGCACTCTGCGCAGTAAATTATAATGAGTTTTTCCAAATCATTTATAGTGATACATATTATACTGTTTTTCCCAGTGTTTATGGGGTATTCTGCCTGGGCTGAAGAAGTTAAAGAAAACACTGAAGAACTTGAGGAAGTTAAGGAGAACAACGTAACCGATGACAAATTAGCTGTTATTCCCCTCTATCTAATTGAGGCGATAGAGAAACGGGATCCTTTTAAATCATTTATTACAATTAAAAAATTTGAAGAAAAAGATGATAGAAAAGAAGGCAAACTCATTGTCAAAAATGATGATGTGGAGCATGAGGTAGAACCCGATATTTCCGAAGATACACCAAGTATTAAACTTTTTTCTTTAGATAAATACAGGATTACTGGTATAATGTTACAGAGTAGGAGTAAATCCAAGGCACTTATAGTCGATCCTGAAGGTAATTCTTATTTTATAGGTAAAAATGATGAAATTGGTAACAGAAGAGGAATAATTTTAGAAGTAGAAATGGATGGGTTATTGGTAAGAGAAAAGGTAATCTATGAGAGCGAGTCGGGCAAGCGGAGAGTAGAGGTTAAGGACTCGTTTCTGGAATATATTGTTGGTGATGAGTAAAATTCACAGAATTGAATGCTAATGAGAAAATACAGATTAACAAATATAAAAGGTTTCATTGGTTTAGTTATTCTCTTTATCTTTTTAATAGGTTCGTTTTCATCGGCTCAACAAGTGAGTGAAACTGACTATGATAAGATCCTTAATTCTATTGAATCTATAGAATTTGCAGTAGAAGAAGGTATTGGTGTTGTCAATAATGCTTGCGTAATTGTAGATGCTAAATCCCCTGTTGATTATGATAGAATAGATGGTGAGAATGGCAGATTATCTCTCAGGCTAAAGAATGTTGTTGTTCCCCGCAAATTGCAGATGGCACGTGATGTTGCAGATTATGCCAGTCCCGTAAGTTTTGTTTATTCAGTCAAGGACCCTCTCAAGGAGAATGACCTACTATTAGTGATGGAATATAAAGATGACTATAGAGAATATGTAGAACATGATTTTACCCGAAATGGAAATAGTTTGAGAGTGTGTGTAAGGAGGACTAGTCTTAATATAGTAGAGTCTATAGATTTCAAAACAAGAGGGGAAACAGGAATTTTAACGATAGATGCGGAATCACCACTGGAATATGAAGAGATAGATATTAAGAATGGCAAACTATCTTTGAGATTGAAAGATGTTGCTGTTTCTCGCAAATTGCAGTTGGCACGTGATGTTGCGGATCAGGAAAGTCCTGTGAGTTTCATATCTTCCTTTAGAGATGCAGAGAGAGAGGATAGTTTACTCGTAGTGATAGAGTATAAGGACGATTACAAGGAGTATGTGGAGCATGATATTGTAAGTGGAAATGATGGTAGGCTTACGATATCTCTAAACAAAACAGATCTTAATATAGTGGAATCTATAGACTTTGAATCAAGAGAGGGAATGGGAATTTTAACAATAGATGCGGAATCACCACTGGAATATGAAGAGATAGATATTAAGAATGGCAAACTATCTTTGAGATTGAAAGATGTTGCTGTTTCTCGCAAATTGCAGTTGGCACGTGATGTTGCGGATCAGGAAAGTCCTGTGAGTTTCATATCTTCCTTTAGAGATGCAGAGAGAGAGGATAGTTTACTCGTAGTGATAGAGTATAAGGACGATTACAAGGAGTATGTGGAGCATGATATTGTAAGTGGAAATGATGGTAGGCTTACGATATCTCTAAACAAAACAGATCTTAATATAGTGGAATCTATAGACTTTGAATCAAGAGAGGGAATGGGAATTTTAACAATAGATGCGGAATCACCACTGGAATATGAAGAGATAGATATTAAGAATGGCAAACTATCTTTGAGATTGAAAGATGTTGCTGTTTCTCGCAAATTGCAGTTGGCACGTGATGTTGCGGATCAGGAAAGTCCTGTGAGTTTCATATCTTCCTTTAGAGATGCAGAGAGAGAGGATAGTTTACTCGTAGTGATAGAGTATAAGGACGATTACAAGGAGTATGTGGAGCATGATATTGTAAGTGGAAATGATGGTAGGCTTACGATATCTCTAAACAAAACAGATCTTAATATAGTGGAATCTATAGACTTTGAATCAAGAGAGGGAATGGGAATTTTAACAATAGATGCGGAATCACCACTGGAATATGAGAAAATGGATAGTGAAAATGGTAGATTATCTCTGAAGTTGAAAGATATTGTCCTTAATCAGAAATTTCAGGTTTCGCGTGATGTTAGGGGTTATGACAGTCCGGTGAGTTTTATATCTTCCTTTAGAGACCCAGTTAAGGATAGCGATGTACTGATAATTGTAGACTTTAAGCAAGATGGTGTTAAGCATGAGTTGAGTGAGGATGCAAATGGGTTGGCTATAAATTTTGAAAAAATAATTGACGAAGAAGAGGATGAATCACTTAAATTTACAGAGGATCTGTGGGCTTTTGATTTTAGATATTCCCCGCCTCAAGATCAGTTAAAACAATACAGGGGGAGTAATATTTCTATTGACTTTAAAAATGCTGACGTCAGGGATGTGGTGAAAAATTTAGCAGATATAGGTGGGTTCAATATTGTTATTGCAAGAGATGTTCAGGGGGAGATAACAATTAAGTTAAATGACTTGCCATGGGATCAAGCTTTGGACATTATTTTTGGAGAGGCTGAGCTAGGAGGAACCATAGAGAGTAATGTACTAAGGATTTCCTCTCTGAGATCCTTGAGAGTAAGACAAAGGACTGTAAATAAAGATAACCAGTTAAGAGAACAGCTTGAACCTTTGGTTACAGAACAGAAGTTTGTAAGTTATGCAAAAGCCGAAGATATACAATCATTAGCAAATCCATTGCTAAGTGATAGGGGAAGTATGAGAGTAGATGTGCGTACAAACAGCATTTTGGTTACAGATACTGTTCCAAGAGTAAGAGAAGTTGTAAATCTATTAGATAGCCTAGACACAAGAACTCCTCAGGTACTTATTGAATCTAGGATTGTTGAAGCAAACATGAATTTTGCAAGGCAGTTGGGGGTTCAGTGGGGATTCAATTATACTGCTTCTGCAGGTACCGGTAATCCAACTGGTGCTGTATTTCCTTCCAGAGTTGGTTTAGGTGGTTCAAATGTTAGTGCTGGACCTGGTGGTAGTACCGGTGATTCTTTTATAGTTGATCTACCAGCCGCAGCTGGTAGAGGTGCTGGTGCTGCTTTTGGGATAGTGCTTGGAAGCATAACGGGCGCATACGATTTAGATTTAAGACTGTCTGCTTTAGAAACTAATAGGCAAGGTCGTACACTTTCATCCCCTAAAGTTCTCACACTTAATAACAATACTGCAAGAATTGAGCAGGGTGTCTCTATACCGTTTTTAAGTGTATCTGCAGCAGGTACTCAAACAGAGTTTGTTGATGCAACTTTAAAATTGGAAGTGACACCACAAGTTACAAATGATAATAGAGTACTAATGAATATAAGGGTTACTAATAACGCTCCTGATGATACTGTGGCGTCACAGCAGCCCAGTATCAGGAGAAGTGAGGCTGAAACTCAAACTCTTGCAGGCGATGGAGAGACTGTTGTTATCGGTGGTATTTATACAAAGACTGTAAGTGATGCAGTTGCAAGTGTGCCTTGGTTTTCACGAATACCGTTATTTGGGTGGCTGTTTCAGAATCAGAGTATAAGGGATGAGAGAAGGGAATTACTTGTTTTTATAACACCGAGGATAATAAGATAATGGGTAAGATGAAAAGGCTGTCATTAGTTTTTCCACTTATAGTAATAAGTTTGTTAGCAATAGGAAGTTGTGGCACTGAGGTTCCTTCAGCTCCAGATGGTTCCACCATAGAGTTTATTAAGGCTACTGATGGTATCAGTATTTGTGGAGGTAATATCGGAGAACTAGAAAAACTCATAGTTTCCGTTCAGGATAGAGACGGTAATTTCCTAAATGATGTAAGAGTTAATTTTATTGTAACTTTTGCAGGTGTAAATTCACCTAACTCTCCATTTAGGATTATAAATAATGGAGCTTGTCCTGAAACGTGTGAAAGAACACCGGAGGAAGATTGGGTGATGTATGATGCAGAAGTTTTTTCTCCTTTTGAAACACAAACTGACGACCATGGTACAGCCGAGTTGTTGTTATATATACCGCCTATTGTTGAACTTAACGTTGCAGTTACCGCGCGTTCGGGTTCCAATATTGAAGAAACCGGATTTGATATTAATGCAGATTGTCCCGCAGTAAACTAGAATTTCACAACGATCATCATTTCTCCTTTTCATACACTTCACTATTAGGGGCAAACAAGTCTTATAACACTGAATTGTAAAAGGGTTGTTAACTAGAAGCGATGATGAATAAAGTAAGAAATGTTTTTTATTTTAGAAAGATTCAATACCAATAAACATGGTTATTGCTTAATCTTTCGACGGAATTAGATGGACTATGACAGATACTACTGTTGCTATTATTGCAACAGTTCCCAGTAATTTGAAATATTGACTCCACTCAATTGATATTCTTAGCGATATCCCAACAAAGACCACTGCGAAAACGATCAAAATTACTGCAATGCTGCCGACTATATTCGTTTTTAACATCTTAACTCCGTTTCTACTAACTTTGTTTAGACTGTTAATCTATCTGAATGCAGTCTATTATTCAACAGTGAAATTTCATGCCGTAATGGGAGAGCATATTGAAAGAAAAGAGATCAAAAGAACACAGGAATAACTTTAAAGGGAAAAAAGCCAGACTTATAGGTGAAATACAGAAAAAGCACCATAAATATTTATTCTTTCCCAGATTGAGCGATACACTCCCAATTGAATTGAAAAACGCTAAGGGTTTGAAATTAAAGAATGGTACCCTTGTCGGTTTGAAAGTTGATTCTGAAAGTGGTGAGATGAAATTTGGCAAGATTCTGGGAGAATCAGGAAAGATAAACGTGGAGAGAAAAGCAATTATTTTTAAATACAATATCTCTGATAAATTTCCCAAGGAAGTGACCAGGGAAGCAGAGAAATTAGCCAAAGAGGTGAGCAGTAATGATCTATTTGTCAGAGTGGATTTGAGAAAAAAACTGTTTTTTACGATTGATGGCGATGATGCAAGAGATTTTGATGATGCTGTGTGCATTAATAAAACTAAGTATGGATATAAGTTGTTTGTATCAATTGCAGATGTGTCGCATTACGTTGCTCAAAATTCGTTGATAAATCACGAAGCAGGCAAAAGAGCCAACAGCGTTTACTTGCCCGATAAGGTTTATCCCATGCTTCCTGAGGCTTTATCTAATCATATATGCAGTTTGGTTCCCAATGAAGACCGTTTAACCAAAACCGTTGAAATAAATTTTTCAGCTAATGGGATTATTCGCAACTACCGAATATACAATAGCGTTATACACAGCAAGGTGAGACTGACTTATATACAAGTTTCTGATCTGTTAAGTGGGAAAACAAATCCGGGTGTTGAAGAGAAGGTTATAATCAAACCTTTAAAAATTATGGATGAGCTTGGAAAAAAACTGAAGCAGAAAAGATTGGATGACGGTGAATTGGATTTTGATTTTCCAGATCCGGAACTGGTCAGGGATAAGAATGGGACGGTTATTAGCGTTAGAAAGTCCAAACGAAATGTTGCTCACGGGTTAATAGAGGAGTTTATGATAGCGGCAAATAAAGTTGTTGCCGAGTTTATGTTAAACAATAAAATAGCTTCTATATATAGAATACATGAAGATCCTGATCCAGCCTCCGTACGTGAATTGAAGCAGTCTCTAAGTGAAATGGGCTATAAGATGAACGTGGGGAAAAGAATCAAACCTAAAGATGTTCAGAACGTTATATTTGATACCAGAGAAAAACGGGACGGAAAAGCCGTCAATATGTTGATATTAAAATCTCTCAAGAAAGCGGAATATTCAACAAGAGAGGTTGGGCATTTTGGGTTGGCTCTTGATGAATATACACATTTTACCTCTCCTATAAGGCGTTACAGTGATTTGATAGTTCATAGGATCATACAATCTTTGCTTAACAATAATGGTTACCAAATCAACAAATCGCAGCTTGATAAAATAAGTTGTCATTGCAGTAAAAAGGAAAGAATCTCTGATGAAATACAAAGAGAATCCTTTGATCTGGAAAGAACATATCTAATGAGAGACAAGATTGGCGAGGTATATGAAGGAATAGTTATAAGTATTATGCCTTTTGGAATGTTTGTTGAACTTGAAGAAATCTACGTTGAAGGTTTTGTACACATATCAGAGATGAGATCCGGAGGCAAACGAAGTCGGTGGTTTCTTGTTGGACAAAAGATAAAAGTGAAGATAAAAGAAGCGGATATTGCAAAAAAGAGAATCAGACTTTCTCTGATTTAGTATCAGTGTGTTTAAGAATTCGTTTGAGTTTTTGAATTTCTCATATACCTTCAAAGAGAGTATGGGAAACGTGAAGAAAATTTTTACATATTTTATCTCAGTTTGCTTTATTGTTTTTTCCTTCTGTATTATCTCGTCTGTTAATTTACATGCTTTAATAGAAATAGTGAGAAGTCCGGAAGAGTTAGCAATATCCTCAACCGATGTAGTGGTGGCAAAATGTGTAAAGAGTGAAGTTAAAAAAGATGAGAATACTGGTTTTATCTTTACATACTTAACGTTCAAGGTTGCTGAGAGCTTAAAGGGTCAATATAAAGATGAAGTCGTGCTCAGGGTGATTGGTGGGACGATAGACAACATTACCATAGTCTCATCGGGGCAGGGGCTGAAATTTAAGCAGGATGAAGAGTTTGTTCTCTTTCTTGGTCCAAAAGATGAGGATGGCTACCCAGTGTTACAAAGCATACTGAAGGGTATTTATAAGGTTGGTGTTGATAGTTCCGGACAGAAGATCATAATCTCTAATTCCCTTGGTAACCTAAATATTGCAAAATTGCAGATAAGCCAAAGTCCGGCAGGTAAATCAAATCGGGATCAATCGCATAAAACCGAGGTGGTTTACCTTGAAGATTTTATTAACGCTATAAAACAGTCATTTACAACACAAAATGATTAATACTGGTAAAGGAAAGAGCGATTGATCAAGTTCGGATGTTTGTTAATACCTGTTTTTATCTTGGTGCTTTACGTAGCTTCCAGTGCACACTCATACCACATAAGTATAGATGGTTTTGGTTCGTCGTCTGACAGGGTCTATAGACATCGTTCTACAAGAATACCTGTTGATTTCAGGGTTCACGGTATGCGTTATTTGCCGATTGTTGAGAGTGCATGTAAACAATGGAACGAATTGGATAATATCGGTGATTTCTGCGGAAATTTATCAGTTGTAGCACCTGGAACATCTACCTCTTCCTTTCTTTCAGATAACATAAATGATATTGTTTTTGATGAGGACGGTTCTCTTGGAATCTCCCTTGGAGTGGAGCCGGAAACTGCTGGAATAACAGTTAGTAGTGTAAATTCAGGCAATATTATGGATGTCTTGATTTATATTCGTTTTGAAGACATGAACTCAGCTCTGCAAATCTTAACTCACGAATTAGGACACGCGTGGGGTTTGGATCATACACCGATATCACCATCGTTTGTTCCTGGTGTTTTAGAGCCAGTTGAAGGAGTATCCGAATTACCAGTCATGTTTCCGTTTGTTCTTTCAGAAATTTCAACAACATTAGATTCATTATTGAAAGCAGATGACAGAGCGGCGGTATTATTATTGTATGGCCAAAACAGATAGGTTGTTCAATTATGTTAAAAGATAAAAGAAAGATTGTGTTTTTTCTAATGTTGCTTCTATTCAATCTTACGGTTAGTTGTGTATCTAATGACAGTGAAAATAATCAGATAGTTATACCCCAACCAAGTGTTGGTAATTTAATAAATGGTGGTCATATAACGGGCATGGTTATGTCTTCGGATTCTAATCCGTTGAATGGAGTACACGTAAGAGTTGTCAACGCCGATAATCCCAACATTCAACTATCCTCTTTTTCGGGAATAGATGCCAAACTGATGATTGTTCCTGGTGTTTTCAGTATCCAAAACATCCCACCCGGAAACTACAGGGTTTTAATTGAAAAATTAGATAGAAGAAATAGGGTTTTTGAGCCTGAAGCTTACTCTGATTTTGTAGAAGATTCATCAAATGATCTGGAAAGTCTTAGATTTCCTGATGAGTATTACAATGGTGAACTTGAATCATCATCTGATGATCCTGGAGATTCTATACTTGTAACAGTAAGAGAGGGGTCTACTGTAACAGGAGTTGACTTTATCACGAATGATCGCTTGTAACGCGTTTGAAAAAATTAGAACTAATTTTAGGGGTGGTGGCTGAAATTTTCACGCTCCAGCCACCGATCTACCGTTTCTGATGATTTCAAGTTTTTATACATCTGCTTTTGTGGGATTTTATTCAACCTGAATTTCTAAATCTTTAATTTGTTCTTGGTATTTTTTTCTGATAGCAAATCCGTTTTTTATTATAGAGCCTATCCTGTTTTGTTCTTTCATTTCTGGTAATACTATTAATATATTTAGCAAGTCATTATCTAATAATGATGGTATAGCGGCACCTGTTCTGAATCTAAACACTTGATTCAAAAAGTATTTTGATTTAAAGTAATATAACAGGTAGAACGGATTGACTATTTTATTATTTACATTTAAAACTCTGAATCCGTTTGTACAAATACAACCTTCATATTCACTTGTAATGTAAGCAGATACATGATTATTTGTGCCTATAGAATTACCTGCAACAGCAGTTATTATATCAACTTCTTCTAGCTCATATGAGGCTCTGCTTGGTAGTTCATGTACAAATAATTCGGTTACATTCATTATTTCATTGTATTGTGTATTTATATCAGATAATTCTACATAACGTACAACGAGGTCTTTTTGTCTAAGTTTATTAGATTTTGATTTTTTTAACTTTACTAGCTCACCTAATCTCTTCGCTTCTTTTTTTAGTAATATATTCTCAATTTTTTTATAACTGGGTTTATAAAACTCATAATCAAGTCTGGAATAATTCAAATCCCTATTATTAACAGAAAAAGCATTTTCATTTTCATCAATATTGCCATAATTTTCAAATTTAAGATATGAATTCACAACACTGGAAATACCTTCATCTATTATATACTCACCATCCTCGTCTCTTAAGATGTTTCCTTTACTATCTTTTTTGTATACTAAAGACCCATTTTTATTTCCTGAATATCCGAGTTTACTAATTTGTGAGAAAAAGACTTTGTCTATCAAATTTTTTCCATTTTTCTTTTCTAAAAACAAAATGGATGTTTTTACTCCTGTTCCTGATGGAATAAACGTCTCTTGTGGTAATTTTATTACCGCAAAAACATTGGCTAAATCTTTGATATAATTACGGAGATAAATAAGACTTGAGTTCTCAAAATCGCCGTTTGGTAAAACAATTGCCATTCTTCCGCCGGGTTTGAGAAATTTCAAACATCTTTCAATAAATAAAATTTCTGGAACTTGACCATTTAGTAATTCATTACTTTTTACAAATTTAGAGTCAGTTTTGTTCCATTTATAACCCAAATCAAAATTTCTTAAAATAGACTTATCTGATACTTTACCCTGTGTTCCAAAAGGCGGGTTGGTAAAAATAATATCAAAAAAACCTTGGTATGTTTTTATATCTTTACCATTAGCTTTATTAAGCTCAAAATCAATACTACTCCAGTCTGACAAAGAATCATGCTGAATGATATTAGAAAATCCATCTCCATCTAAAATCATTTGCATCTTTGCTATTTTGGCAACCATTCTATTTATCTCAATTCCATAAATATTTTCTTTTGCAAATTTTCTAACTTTTTTCGGTTCATTTATGCCGATGTACTGCAATGCTGAACTTAAAAATCTGCCACATCCGCAGGCAGGATCAAGAATGATATCACTAGCTTGTGGATGAATAATTTCAATGCATAATTTGGCTACTTGTTCAGGTGTAAAAAACTGACCTCTTCCAACTCTTTGAGATGAATGAATAAATTTTTGAAATACCAGTCCTTTAACGCCAGTAGAAGAGTTTAAAAAATCAATATTTTGCAGTTTGTTTACAACGAAACCAACAGTACTGTTTTTTAACTTTATTCTTTCTCTCTTTTCAAAAAGATTAGAAAAATAATTGAATGTGTTTTGTTGTAAATCTTCAAATCTATTTAAAAATCCAGTTCCATTTTTTCCATTTACTATATTTTCATATTCCAAAGGTGTAATTTTAAATTCAAATTTTTTATTCTTTTCATCAAAAATCTTCAGAAATAATACTTTTATTACTTCTTCAAGAGCTTGTTCTGGAGATAATCCATCATTAGCATAGATATGATTATGCACATCCTCAAATACCCTCAATAAATCATCGTTTTTTTCCAGAGATGGTTGAGTATAAAAAGAAAATAAAGGTAGCGTTGTTTGGCTCATATATCTATTATAAAAGTAGAAACTAACACCTAAATGCTACCTTCTTTACACATATGTGTCAAACAATAAATTCTACCTGTTATCTATCTGTGTTTTATCAATCTTTCTATATTGTGGTTTGGTTTTACGAATGCAGGTATCCATATCATCATACCAAGGAGGCTGAATAATTGGTTTTTCTTTTTTGTCCTTCACTAAAATATCAATTGTGTAATTTTGATATAAATGCTCAGGTGATGTTGGAGAATGGCTTATTTCTTCACTATTCATAAATACAAACTCGTGTTTTCTAGTCCTTAAAAATAAATTGACACTCATAATATTGAAATCCCGAACAAGAGGAGCAGCTTGATTTATCTCCGTATTTATACTCTTCCTTTTGCTAGGTTGGTGTGTTTCCAATATTGCAATAGCTCCCTCAACATTTCTATAAGCATCTTCGGAAAAATAATTTTTACCTAAAGAAAATACCCATTTTTTTAAATTTTCTTCATTTTCCCAAACACCTGAAAGATTATAGTATTCAGCGCCAGGGAAATCCTTATTCCATTTGAAATCTGGGAATTTTTTTCCTGGATTTTTATTTTCCCACGACACCTTTGTCCTTAAATATTTTTTGGATCCTTTATCAAAAATTATTTCCTTCGTTCTCTTCGAATTAAACACACGATTCTTCAAAAATTTAAAAACTTTCTCTGGACCATCAAGTTTGCCACCTCTAAATTCTGAATTGCTTTTCAACCCTTTACTTTCAATTACAAGCCACTTATTTTCCTTGCTGTCATTTTTTCTAATATAAAAATCACCTCTTGCTTCATAGTTCTTAGCGTTATTACCTCCACTAGGTTTTTCTTTAATCCGGATAACCTCAAAACCTTTTGCCTCTAAATATTCTTTAAGCAAAACTTCGCTAATAGCTCCCATTATATAACCCTGAGCGCTTGGACTTTGCTTTAATGCTTCAAGAAAAACACGTTCATCTACTCCAAAATGTTTTAAGATATTTTCATCAATCATATTATTCAAAAGTTAGTAATTCATTTATAATTTGGCTCGCGAGTATTGGCAACCCCCCATTTTCTATCTGGCGGAGGGAGTGGGATTCGAACCCACGAGACCTTGTTAGAGCCTACTGGTTTTCGAGACCAGCGCCTTCGTCCGCTCGGCCATCCCTCCTATAGTTTACTAAATTACCGAGATAAAACTCCATAATCAATTATAATTGGGATTTGAAAATAGACTCTTGTCTATGTTAAGTTTAACGTTGTGGTAGGCAGGTTTCTTTCAAAAGACGCAGCACAAGTAATAAGAGCAGAAATTTCAGCATCTTCGGGTAATGAGGTTTTTTTTGTAGGGGACCTTGATAGTAACAAGTTGTTGGCAGATATTAAGGTTTTGGCAAGGGGGAATAAATTTTCTGTTCCCGCTATAATTGACTCTGCTAAATCTGGGCAAGTTGTTTTGCACAACCATCCATCCGGCGACCTGACACCTTCTGAGCAGGATATTTTCCTTGCTTCTGTATTTGGGAACAACGGAGTAGGGTTTTTCATAGTTGATAATGGACTGAAAGACGTTTACGTGGTTGTTGAGCCTTTCAAAAAGAAAGAGCATATAAAATTAGATATAACTGAAGTAAGGAACTATTTAGCTCCGCAGGGAGTTGTATCCGAATTATTGGAAAATTATGAGTTCAGAGAGGAGCAGGTAATTGCCTTGGAGCGGGTTTTGTCGTCATTTAACAATAATACCGTTGAACTTATAGAAGCCGGCACGGGAACGGGGAAGACATTTTCATATTTGATTCCATCAATCCTATGGGCGATTAGAAACAATGAAAGAACAGTAGTCTCTACAAACACAATTAACCTTCAGGAACAGCTCATAGGCAAAGATATTCCCATTATGGATAAGGCTATTTCAGAAGAATTTAAGTATTCACTGGTCAAAGGAATGAGGAACTATGTCTGTTTGTTAAGGGTAGAAACTTTAACGGATGGACAAATGGATATTTTTGGAGATAAGCACCTCGATGAAATTGAAAATTTAATCAGTTGGTCAAAAGTAACGGATAAAGGCTCTCTGTCCGATTTGAATTTTACCCCCAGTGAAGAGGTATGGGATAATATGTGCGCGGAAAATGACAGTTGTATAAGGGTAAAATGTCCTTTTTATTCAGAGTGTTTTTTCTTTAAACATAGGCGTGAGATTGCTTCATCTCAATTACTTATAGTCAACCATCATCTGTTTTTTTCGGACTTAGCAATAAAAATAGCAACTAAAGACAACCAGTCCGGAATTCTACCACAATACCGTAGAGTTATATTTGATGAGGCCCATAACGTTGTTGCCGCTGCTACTTCACATTTCAGTTCAATAATCTCAAAATACGGATTATTAAGGATAATGAGGAAACTCAAGAACAGGGGAAGGAAAGGAGAGATCAGAGGACTTATTTATTATTGTGCTTCCACGGCTGTGAAACTTTCTAAAAAGCAAAAGGACGCTAATTTGATAAACTCGCTCTATAGAACTGAAGAGGTGATTTCTCCCAGAGTTGATAATATTGAATCTCTGATAAATGAGTCGTTTGATCTGCTTGGAGAATTTACGATTTTTACGAAATATTCGTCAGGTAAAAATGGCAGCAGTTTTAATATCAGAATTACAAAAGACATAAAGAGCAAATCTCAATGGAAAAAGGCAGATACTAAATTTAGTGAGTTAAAAATGTATATAAAAGAGTTAATTGATGAAATTAAGCAGTTGGTGTCAATAATTGAACGATATGATGAGGACAGTATATTAAAAATTATCGTAGAGCTTAGAAGTGTCATATATAAGCTGGATTATTATGTTGAAGTCATAACGGGTTTTTTTTCCGAAAATGACGATTTGAATGTCAGATGGGTTGATATTAAAGAAAGAAATGAAAACTTTTTTTATAAAATTGGAATATCACCGATTGATGTTTCTGACCATCTAAAAACGAACCTGTATAAGAATCTTGATTCGGCAGTTTTAACATCTGCCACGTTGACGATTGATAAAAAATTTGAATTTAACAAGAGCCAGATGGGGTTGGACGAGTTAAACGGTGTAAATGAAGTTCTTGTAGAGTCTCCTTTTAATTTCAAACAGCAAGCGATGCTGTGCATTCCAACTGATGTTCCTGAATTTTATGCTGATAATTGCGGTCAAACTATATCTCACTATATAAAGAAACTGATCTTGCTTACAGGTGGCAATGCACTGATCCTTTTTACATCTTATGAGATGCTAAACGCAGTTTATGCAAACTTCAAAGAATATCCGTTGGATAATGTAAATCTGTTAGTTCAGGGCACAGAGCCGCGTTACAAACTTATAGATAAATTTAAACAAACTGAAAACTCCGTTCTTTTGGGCACAGATAGTTTTTGGGAAGGTGTTGATATTCCTGGTGATTCACTCAGGCTTTTAGTAATTACAAGATTACCATTCTCGGTTCCAACGGATCCAATTTTTGAGGCGAAGACAGAATATCTTGAAAACCAGGGAATCAATTCCTTTCTGGAATATTCTGTTCCTCTTGCAGTAATAAAATTTAAGCAGGGGTTTGGAAGATTAATAAGATCCAAAACAGACAGGGGTGTTGTGGTCGTGCTGGATAAAAGATTGCTAATAAAGAACTACGGAAAATACTTTCTAAAGTCTTTACCAGACTGTAAAGTTGTATCTGGAAATTTCAGTGAAATGCTGGACAGGATAAAGTTGTTTCTCTGATCTTTTGAACATGAGATTTTTAAAGTTTACTATTTAAGAAAGTTACGGTGTCAAATGGCGTTTCCTCCGATTAATAATACTAATGATAGGATTGACGGTGTGTTTGAGCGTTTGGCAGGGTCTGAATTCAGAAGTAGCTTTAAATTGAAAGACAAGGAATTATGGTATTTGTCGGAAAAGGGTATGGATACAATAATGCTTCACGCTGTTGATTTTATTAACATTCGGATTGCCCCTGCTTTCCCTGTAAATGACGGCAAGCAAACGCCTTTTGGTAAACATCCGGTGTTTGTTGCACAGCATGCAACGGCTACCTGTTGTAGAAACTGTATAGAGAAATGGCACGGAATGAAAAAGGGCAAAGAGTTGAATAGCAAGCAGAAAAGTTATATCTTGTCAGTTATAAAGAGATGGTTGGAGGTTTACACCAGATATAGTTAAATTAGTTATAATTTAAAACATATTACAATTTTGGGGTGCCAGTTATGTCCGATAGTATTAAAAACAGTGATTCATTAGATAGGGTTGGAGAGAAATTACCCAATCTTGTTGCAAAAGAACTGAATGATTATCAGGAAGATATAAAAGAATACAAAGCGGGGCAAATTGGTGAAGTAAAATTCCAAAAGATCAGACTTCAACTTGGCACTTATGCACAAAGGCAAGACGGGTTTCAGATGCAGAGGATCAAAATTCCTTACGGTGGATTGACCTCTGATCAGTTAAGAAGGCTATCCGATGTTTCAGATAGATATGCTAATGGTTTTATGCACTTAACGACCCGTCAGGACGTGCAGCTTTATTTTTTAGATCTGCAAAAGGTTCCCGACATGATGAGAGAGTTGGCTGATGTTGGTATTACAACTCGAGAAGCATGTGGAAACACGGTCAGGAACGTAACTGCCTCACCTTTCACTGGGGTTTCACCAGATGAGACGTTTGACGTTACACCTTATGCCGAGGCTTTTAAGAATTTTATGCTTCGTAACCCGATCTGTCAGAATATGGGGAGAAAATTTAAAGTTTGTTTTGAAAGCGACCCCAATGTGGATAATGCCGGAATAAGAATCCATGATTTAGGTTTTAGGGCAATGGTCAGAGAAGTGGATGGAAAGAGGCAAAAGGGTTTTCAGTTGTATATCGGAGGTGGACTTGGCGCGTCGCCTTCACTGGGTCATTTATGGGGTGATTTTATTCCAGTTGAAGAAATGATACCGTTGTCAGCCTCCATAATAAGAGTGTTTGACCGTTTCGGTGAAAGAAAGGTAAGGATGAAAGCCAGAATGAAGTTTTTAATTCGGAAGTTGGGCTTTGAAAAATTCAGAGAACTTGTAGAAGAGGAGAGAGGGAATTTAGAGATAGATACTTCATGGAACAGGTATTTAGTGAGTATTGATGATCATGAAACTCCACCGGACAAAGAACATAATTTAGAATTCGGAACGACAGACATGGGGAATGACCCCAATTTTGCAGATTGGAAGGCTACAAACGTCTCTCCCGCGAGCATGGAAGGGTACTCAGTTGTAAATATAAGGATAAAACTGGGGGATGTTTTTTCTGATATGGGCAGGTTATTAGCTGACATATCTGATAAATATGCAGATGGGAAATTGCGAGTAACAATAAATCAGAATCTTCTTATTAGATGGGTTCCAGACGAAGCAATTCCTTCATTATATGTTACTTTGAGAGATGTAGGGCTTGCTGATCCAGGGGCAGACTCTTTCCGTGATATAACTGCTTGCCCCGGTGCCGACACATGTCGTTTAGGCATTACATCTGCAAAAGGTCTTGCTACAAAACTGACTGATCTTATGAACAATGGACTCGGACAGTATAAGGAAACTTGTAAAGACTTGAAAATAAAAATATCAGGATGCCCTAATTCCTGTGCGCAGCACACTGCGGCGAGTATAGGTTTTCAGGGTGCTTCTATCACTAAGGACGGCAGGTCTATACCTGCAGAGATGCTTTTTGTTGGAGGAGGTTTTTATGGAGATAGCACAAGGCTTGCAATACCAATAGGAAAAGTTCCAACAAGAAATGCACCGAAACTGGTGGAGAGATTACTTGGGATGTATGAAAATGAGAAAGAGGATGGGGAGCATTTTGATCTTTATATGAGAAGATTAGGTCCCAAGGCAATTAAGGAAATTCTGAAGGAATATCTTGAAATTCCTTCTTATGAGGACAATCCTGATTTTTACAGGGACTGGGGACATGAGGGAGAAAAGTTTGAATTGCAACAGGGTGTTAAAGGTGAGTGCGCTGGGGCAACAGTTGAAGAAAAAACCCCCACTTTTGCTGATTTTGAAAAGAGATTTGAACAAGCTCAAGCATTATTTGTTCATGGTGAATACGAGGCTTGTATTAGCGAGATTTATCTTGCATGCTCTGATAGTGCTCATGTGCCGCTATATGCGAAACTGGTTGATCCATTCACTCCCGAACAAACAATCTGGGAGTTTGAAAATATTATTGTAAGAACTGGTGAAGCTGACAAGAGGTGGATGAACGTCTCAAAAATTTTCAGCGATTATAGACAAGGTAAATACACGGCGGAGAATTCCATCAAATTTTTGGAAATTGCCAAAGAGTTCAGTGCAGAGTGCCAAAGAGTGCATGCTGAATTAGCAGGAAACTAACTCTATTGGTGCAGATTTATTTTTCAAAAAAATTTCTGAAAAATTTATAAATTACGTCAATGAAGTTGGTAGCTTCATCTTCTTGTAAAGTTGCAAAGTCTTCTTTTTTTATTAGTTCCGATAGAACCTCTTTTGCTTCCTTGTAATGATATTCATGCACAAAGATCGGTTTGCTGTTAAACCCCTTGATTGCCGGACCAATATATAGCGAACCGAAATACTCGTTTCTGATATAGTAAGGTATGCTAACTGAATCCAACAAACTTCTGATAACCGCGAGTTCTGATTCATCGTTTGGTGTGTATAGTTTCTTCATTGCGTTTCTTTGAAAGATTCAATATGTTATTGCAGGTTTAGGTAATCCTTTCAGATCAATATGAAAATTGAATTGTCAGAGGCGGTAGCCACCTTTTATGTATTTTTCCAGCTCCCTGATCTGGAATTTCTGGTGTTTGATAATGTGTTTGACAACGTCACCTATTGAGATAATTCCGATGAGCTTTGCATCATCCATAACTGGCAAGTGCCTGATATGATTTTCAGACATGAGATTCATACATTTATCAATTGAGTCGGTTGTAGCCACGGAAATAACATCTTTGGTCATCAAATCACTGACTTTGGTATCAATGGATGATTTACCCTTTAGAATGATTTTCCGCGCATAATCCCTTTCTGAGAATATGCCCAGAACTTTGTCTTTCTCCATTACTAACAATGCACCTATATTGTTTTCTGCCAGTATTTTTAGACATTCGAACACGGTCATTTCAGGTGTAACAGATAAAATCTCTTTTTCTTTGACTTTTAGTATATCTATTACGTTATTCATAAGTCTGATTTCCTCAAAATGATTTTTCCTTTCTACGATTATACTTCAAAAATGCCTTATTAAACAAGTATGTACTATTTGTCGAAGTAACTTTATAATAGTTAGCGGGTAACTTTTTGCCTTTAATTTGTTATATTTACGTTGACACAACTTAAACAATAGGTTAACCAATATATCATGGGTTGGTAACAAAAACAGCCACACAATTTTTCAAGTAGTGTACACAATGATTGAAGATCATAGGTCGGACGTAAGCCAGCTCCAAAGCAGAATAAAGTCAATTGGAGACTATCTTTGACCTCACTAATAAAAGTTTGAGGTTAAAAGAGATAGAGTCATTGGTAGGGAAACCTGATTTTTGGGATGATAAGAGTTCGGCGCAACTAATTTTAAGAGAACAGGCACGGATCAAAAACTCGGTGGATTCATGGAATGTTTTGCAATCGGAACTTGAAGAGGTAAAGACTTTGCTTGAACTTTGCAGTGAGTCCAATGATGAAGAGTTAAGTTCCGAAGCCGATGTGAAATACAATAAATTGCTCTCAAAGGTCGAGGAATTTGAGTTTAAGAAAATTCTTGGCGCACCTGACGACATAAGGAATGCAATTGTCTCGATAAACTCAGGAGCAGGAGGAACTGAGGCACAAGACTGGGCAGATATGCTATTCAGAATGTATTTGAGGTATGCCGAAAGTAAAAATTATGCTACCAATGTTTTAGATATACAGGACGGAGATGAAGCAGGTGTCAAAAGTGTGACTTTCCTGTTAGAAGGGGATTATGCTTTTGGCTACTTAAAAGGTGAAAGTGGGGTTCACAGGTTGGTGAGAATTTCACCTTTTGATTCCGGTAAGCGCCGTCACACATCCTTTGCCTCTGTGTTTGTGTCTCCTGAAGTTGATGATTCAATAGAAGTGGAAATTGAGGAAAAAGATTTGAGGGTTGACACTTTCAGGGCAAGCGGGAAGGGGGGACAGCACGTAAACAAAACTGATTCGGCCATCAGGATAACGCATATTCCGACTGGTATAGTTGTTAGTTGTCAGAATGAGAGATCTCAGCATCAGAACAGGATTAACGCCATGAGAATACTGAAGGCGAGATTATATGAAGCTGAAAGGGAAAAGAAAAGAGAGTCAATTGAGAAGATGAACTCCAGTAAAATGGAAATAGGCTGGGGTAGTCAAATCAGGTCTTATATAATGCATCCATACAGAATGGTAAAGGATCACAGGACAAATTTTGAACAAAGCAACGTGGAAGCCGTAATGAACGGTTCACTTGACGACCTAATAAAAAGTTATCTTTTGTATAATAGTGATAAGTGAGCAGATCAATCAAATTGGAGGTAAGCATTGAAGATCGGTATCATAGGTAAAAGAGATACAAAAGAAGTTTATGACGTAGTAAGTGATCTTGTCAGGTGGTTTGAGGAAAAGGGAGTTCAATTCTGGGTGGACAGTGAGCTTGGCAAGAATATTAATGTTGATAGAGCATTGGAGCAGAATGAATTACCCAAAAAAGTTGATCTCATTGTTGTGTTTGGAGGGGATGGAACTTTTCTTAGTGTTTCTAATCAGGTAAGCAAGCATAATATTCCGATACTTGGATTTAACCTTGGAGGGCTTGGTTTTCTTACCGAATTTACCGTGAGTGAGGTTTTTCCGACAATGGAAAAAATCATAAGGGGTGATTATGAAATTGAAGAGCGGGGTATGGTGTCGGCATCAGTATATAAAGGAGGGGAAAAGTACGGCGAATACCAAATTCTGAATGATTTGGTCGTTCACAGTGGTGAACTCTCACAGATTATTGATCTTGCGATATTCATAGATGGCAAACGTGTTACGACTTTCAAGGCGGATGGAATTATTTTTGCCACTCCAACCGGTTCAACTGCTTATTCCCTGTCTGCTGGAGGTCCTATTGCATACCCAACGTTGCCGGTGATCTTGATCACGCCGATTTGTCCGCATATTTTGACAAACCGTCCTCTGGTAGTCTCAAATAATATGGAGATTAAGGTCAAGGTGCTTACGGGTGATCAAAGTGTATCTCTAACACTGGATGGACAAAATACCGTAACCTTGGATTTGAAAGATGAAGTTGTGCTAACAAAATCCGAATCCAAAGTTAAGTTGGTTAAATCTCCTTTCAGAGATTATTTTTCAATACTAAAGACAAAACTTATGTGGGGTGAGAGGTATGGAACAATTAATGAGCCATAGGAATAAAGAGAATTTGAAAGTTACAATTTCCCTCGCTCTCTTATTTATTTTTAATTTGTCTTGTTCAAAGACATCTGTCGCAGATGGTGTTGGCATAGGAGAAAATATGTCAAGGATCTGGGCGCTGGCTGATATTCAGCCGAGAAATTCAGTGCACAGAAATTCTTTTACACGGGCGATAAATGATATTAATGGCAAAGTGCCGGGTATAGATTTTGCTATTGTTGCAGGTGATATAGTGAACAGTCCTGACGCCGAGATATTTGATTGGTATATAGAGGAAAAAAGTAAATCCTATGTAGATACATGGTATGAAATTCTGGGAAACCATGACTTAAAAGTCGACAATGGAAAGTTGTTCAGGCAAAAATTACGGCAAGAAACTCATTACAGCAAGTTGTATGGAAATTTGTTCTTTATATTTCTCTCCGATGAGATCATGGGAAAGCCAACAGAGATAAATGACAATACATTTAAATGGTGGAAAAACCAGGTGATCAATAATCAAGACAAGATCATAACAGTGGTTACTCATGCACCGCTTGAAGGTAGCAAAATTCCATTTTCCACCTTGCGAGACAGACAGGTGATTAGATCGGAGAGACTCGTAAAAGTTCTTAAAGAATATAAGGTTGATTTATGGCTGTCGGGTCATCTTCATTTGCCGCACGGATTTACGAATACGCTGAACAAGGTAAAGAAGTTGAATAGCACTACATTCATTCACATTTCTTCAATTAGGCCAGAATTTTTCGGATTAAAGAATTCTCAGTCTCGGATACTGGATTTTTACTGTAACAAAAACAAGGTGGTGATTAGATCCAGAGATCATGACAGTGAAAAATGGAACAAAAATTTGGAAAGAGAGATAACGCTCTCAAAGAAAGTTATCTGTGGTCCTTGACCTAAGGGATTTCCATTTTAATTTTTAGCAAAATAATTGTAAAAATCATTCCTGAAGTAAGTAGATCCGTTTCTTTCTGCCCAAGCTGTAAAATAGACTATGTGAACCGGCATGGGACGCTTTAAATGAACTTCCTTGGGCTGTCCTGATTTGATTTCGGAGATTATAAGACTGGAGTCCCATTCATCATCATTATTAAAAATGAATTCTGCCAGTTGTAGGGGTTTTTCAATCCGGATACATCCATGGCTTATTTTTCTGTCAGACTGGTCAAATAGCTCTTTATCCGGTGTGTCATGTAGGTAAACATTGTGCTCATTGGGAAAAATAAACTTTATCCTGCCAAGAGGATTTGTTGGGCCGGGGATTTGTCTCAATCTGTAGTTGAAATTGTCGGGATCAACTTCTGACCAGTTTTGTGAATAGTTTTCCTGAACCGTCTCTGTTTTAAGCGATACAACTTCCAAATTTTCCTTTTCTATATAGTCCGGATCATTGCGAAGACTGGGTAGGGTCTCTTTTGCAAATATTTCGGGTGGGATGTTCCAATACGGGTTAATTACCATGAATTTTATATCTTTGCTTATAATGGGTGTATTCCAATCGGAAGAACCGACTATGGTGCGCATTTCCAGAACAATTGCGTTATTCTCAACGCCGAAAAGTTTGAATGCTGGAATATTGACCAAGACATATTTATTTCCAAAGCTCCTGGGCAATTTCCTCCAAATGTCCATGTTTGTTTTTATAGAGTTTATTTTTTTATCCACAGAGATATTCATCGCAGTAATGGTATCCTGACCGACGTCGCCATCCTCTTGGAGTCCGTGTCGTTTCTGAAATTTTTTTACGGCTGCTTCCAGAACAGTGTCAAAAACGGGGTTGTAAAGATATTGTTCTGTATCCAGATTGGAACGTAGTTTGAGGTCATCTGTGATGTGGAGCCTATGTTTGACATATATAACCCTGTCGTCATTCATGTCCAGCTTTAAAATTTCACCTGGAGGTACAGTCTGCCATCCACCGTTTTCCCGTATGTTTTCATATTTGGCGAGAGATTTTTTCAGTGCATGGTATAAATAGTTGTCAGGTAACAATACATTTACTGCACGATGAAAAATGTTTTCCTTTATTGCTTTGTTGATCAATGCGATGATGTCTATGTAGGATTCAATGTAGCTCTGCTCTATAAACTTGTTACTGAATTTGTATCTTCCGTATAACAAGTCGGAAAAATAGAAAATGCTGGAACTGGAGATTAGTAGATCAAGCTGTGATGCTCTGAGCTTTAAATTTTCTCCTTCAAGGTTTTTCAACTCGTTGATATTTCTTTCAATATCGTCCATGTAGTAGAAATTCGGATCCAGACCTTCCAATTTTGAATTCTCCAGAGTGTCTAAATAAGTAAGCAGGTGTTTTTTTGGTTTCATGTTTTTTTTAAGCCAGACAAACTTATATTTTCTTGCTTGATAGAGGTTGTTCAGTAATGGGGACACTGGGTAAATTTCATTGCCAACGTTGATATAGTTTCTTGCAATAGCTTCTTTTAAGCTGTGTTGTACTCTCGATCGTATATTCATTCTCTGAAGAATTTTTGATTCAGTTTTTTCTTCTATAAGATTGGTTTCGGCTCTTGCATTACCTTTGTATTCTGCCGTGCAGAAAAAAAGCGATAAAGAGTATAGAGTTAAAAGAAGGTATTTTGTCATTGGTGTGTCTTTTGGTTTTTTGTGATAGTGAAAATACGTAATACCTGTTTTTTTACAAGTAAGTTTCAACGTTATTCATACTGTCATTTGGACTACGGCAGTATATCAAGTATTTGAACAAATTCAGATAGGGAAGCAATAGCGGGTGAACAAGAGATTTTTTGGTTGTGTGGATTTATAAAAATACTGTCAATATTTGCGTTTTGAGCACCAATAATGTCACGCTCGTAGTCATTACCTACATAAACTGTTTCACAAACCGAAATATTCAGTTTGTTAATTGCGTATTCAAATGCTTTTGGGCTTGGTTTTCGCCATCCTATATTTTCCGATATAAATATTTGGTCAAAGTAATGCTTTATATTGTTTAGTTCCAGCAATTTAAGAGCCGTTACAGAACAATCAAAGTTGGAAAGTATAGAAAGCCTGTAATCCCTTTTTATAAGTCCATCAATTGTAGCTCTGTATTCTTCAGGGAATATCATAGAGTTTGAAAGTGATTCCATGTGGGAACCAGTAAACTCTTGCAAGATAAGTGGGTTATAATCACCAATTCCCATGTCAGCGAGCATAATCTCAAATCTTTTCCCGTTGGGATATTCTCTGTTATTATGATCTTTTAATTCCTGAAATTTTTTATAGCTGTTTGTAAAATGTCCATAAAACTCATCAAAGTTGTAGTTTTCAAAATACTTTCTGAACGTTTTAAATACATCTTTACCGGTTGAAAAGTGCTCTTTACCATTGAATTTGATTTTTGGAAGGAGACTTGGTTGGAAAAGTATCAATGTGTCAAAAAGGTCAAATATTACGTTGGAGTATCGTTTCATTTCAACATGGTGAATTTGAGCGTTCAATTATGACCTCTATGATTTTATCATGCAGTCCCAGCGGCTCGGTTATTTTACAATTCACACCTGGGAACTCACTGGAAACGGCGCTTACCATACCGGGTATATCAGTTTTTGAATGTCTCCCTGGTGCCAGAAAATACGGATGAACAATTATCTCACCTGCACCTGAATTGACGCAGGATCTAAAGGCTTCTTCGAGGGTAGGTGACGCGAGTTCCATGTGACAGTATTCCACAACGTCAAACTTGGAATCAGGATGTTTTAATAGCTTTTCCTTAATTTTTAACAGCAACTCATTAGCTTCATCCACCTTGCTGCCGTGATCAATTAGTATCAGTGCTCTTTTTTCTCGTAACATTTATTCTTGTTGAATGTTAATTCCAGAACTGCTAATTGCATTCAGTTTCAATGTTTCAAGCACAATATCCGCACTTCTATAAAATTCATCCAGAACCAGATATTCATTAACTGTATGAAGTTCATACATGCCCGTTCCGAGATTTACGCATTCCAATCCTTTTTTGTTAAAATAGTTTGCATCACAGCCTCCACCTGTCGTATGATGCTCTATAGTGTAATTCAGATTTGAAACGGCTTTATCCACCAGTTGAGTGATCTCGGCTGATGAAGAAACATCCATTTTACGGTAAACGTGATTTATATCTATATCTACAACGGGTGTCTTTTTTGTTCCATTGATGCTAACGGAGTGTTGCTCCGCTGCCTGGTGAAAACAGTCACATATATGCTTAACCTCTCTGTCAAGTTTTTCATTATTATGGCTTCTTACTTCCCCTGTGACAGTTATCAAGTTTGGAACTATATTTGTAGCTGTGCCCCCCTGTATAATGCCAATATTTGCCGTTGTTTCATGGTCAATTCTGCCGATGTTCATATTTGATATTGCCTTGGACGCTATTTGTATGGCGTTAATACCCTTTTCGGGACAGAGACCTGCATGAGCTTCAACTCCGTGTAACCTAATTGTCAGAATATCTGAAGAAGGACATTTAAGCACAAGTCTGTCCGGGGTGCTGCTGTCCAAAACAATCCCATGATGGGCATTCAAACCTGATACATCAAAGTATTTTGCTCCGAGTAATCCTATTTCTTCACAGATTGTGAATGCAATTTCTATATCACCGTGTGGTATGTTCTGTTCTTTGAGTGTTCTTATTATTTCAACTATTATTGAAACACCGCTTTTGTCATCTGCACCTAGTATTGTTGTACCGTCGCTTTTCATTTTCCCGTTTTCTATCCACGGCTTTATACCTTCACCGGGGCTTACGGTATCCATGTGAGAAGAGAGAAAAAGAGCAGGAATTTCCTCTGAATTTCCCTTGACTTTCACTAAAAGGTTGCCGATATTTCCACCGACTTTACTTCCTGCATCGTCATATATGCACTCTGCACCAAGCTGCTCCATGTCTTCTTGAAGTTTTAACGCAACGAGTTTTTCTTTTTTGGACGGGCTGTCAATTTTGATGATCTCCATTAAATGTGCAGTCATTCTTGCCTTGTTGATCATGTTTCAATCTCCGTCGTTATTATACATGCTCTTACCGTGTGTTGAAGGCAATGTTGCTTAAACGAGGATTTTCTCCGTCCTTGGTTTTTTATTACTTGAGTGTCATCTTAATTGTTTTAAGTTGGCAACACATTTATAATGTCCATCAGTTAAATAAAGATTTGCGGGTTTATGTTTACCCAAATCCACCAAAACATATAAAAGCTCAGGAGGAGATCTCAAAAGTGAACATTAAATTAAAGACGGATAACTATCTTGATAGTAACTGCGACGTGCTGATTTTTACGAAATTTGCCGATCAGCCGTTTTCTGATGAACTGAAAAAAATAGATAAGAAGTTGAACAACTCAATTTTACAAAAAGCCAAGGATGCAAAATTTAAAGGAGAAAAAGAGTCATTGCTGACAGTGGATACGGTTGGTATTCTGAAATCTAAAACTGTTTTCGTTCTTGGTTTGGGGTCAAGAAAAAAGTTTTCAATAAGTTCCTGCTACAGATCATTTGCTTCTGCAGGGAGAAAGCTGTCTGCAAAAGACGTTAATATTAAGGTTGTATATGAGTTGCCGGGCAAAAAAAACATTTTATCATCTGCTATTGAAGGTCTTGTTCAAGGTAGTTATGAGTTCAATAAATATAAGACTGACAAGAAAGAGGTTGCAAGAAAGATTGAACTGTATTCGAAGACTTTAAATTCCAAAGCCTTTGACAGGGAGAAAAAATTTGCTGTTGAAGTATCCGACGCGGTAAAACTTGCAAGGGACATTATCAATGAACCTCCAGTATATTTAACCCCTTCCAAGTTGGCAGAAATTTCAGCATCAGTAGCCCACGACGGAGACATTGAAGTAGAGATATTTGAAAGTGAGCATATACAGAAGATGGGAATGGGAGCACTTTATGCCGTATCACGCGGAAGTGTGCAACCCCCCAAATTCATACGCTTAACTTATACCCCTTCTAAATTTTCAAAGACGCTGGCGGTTGTTGGGAAAGGAGTTACTTTTGATTCTGGTGGATTGTGTCTCAAGCCGGCTGATTCAATGCTTACAATGAAAATGGATATGTCCGGTGCCGCAGCGGTTGTCGGAGTAATGAAAGCTGTTTCCAAATTAAAGCCTAAAGTTAAAGTGCATGGACTCATTCCCGCGACGGAAAATATGACTGGTGGAGACGCCTACAAACCCGATGACGTGATCTATGCCATGAACGGTAAATCAGTCGAGATTATAAATACGGATGCGGAAGGCAGGTTGGCTTTGGCAGACGCACTGAGCTATGCGGTTAAAGAATTAAAGGTGAATGAAATTATTGATCTTGCCACTTTAACCGGGGCATGTATTGTGGGGCTTGGCAGTTACACGGCAGGAGTTATGGGAAACGATCAAAGGTTGGTAGATGATATTTTAAGATCAGGGGAGATTGTGGGCGAAAAAATATGGCAGCTACCCCTTGATGAAGAGTTGAGAAAAGAGATTGAAAGCAAAATTGCAGATATTAAAAATGTTGGAAGCAGATGGGGTGGAGCGATTACCGCGGCGATGTTTTTGGAACATTTTGTGTCCAAAAAACCTTGGATCCATATAGATATTGCCGGTCCTGCATACTTAAATGACGGGAACGAAGTTTATCCTCCCGGAGGAACGGGTTTTGGCGTGAGAGCCGTAACTAATTACATAGTGGATAAGGCATAAACAACGGTTTCAATTGTTTTCAGAATGTAACTTGTAGCTATTATTAGCGGTAGATAGCTTTTTATTTTCTTATGGATTTAGAAGAATAGATACCTACCAATCTTGCGACCATGAAAGCGATAAAGAGTTGTCCCGTGATCGCCTCTAAAACAGACATTATCCTCCCGATGGGCGTTATAGAAGTTATATCCCCATATCCCAATGTTGTTAATGTTGTGTAGCTGAAATAGATCAATTCATTGGGTGTAAGGTGCTGATTGGTGTGTTCAACTGTAAAAATAGCCCCGGGAATTATCTCCTCAATGAGACCGTATATTGAAGCCCACAGGAGTCCAAGCAGGAGATAAATACAGACCGCACCGTATAAAGTGTTCTCTGTAATATCTTTTGATTTGATTATCATATCAAACAGGATTAGGATTACGTAAAGAAAAAAGAAAAACCCCGCGAAAACGGATTTTGCCGTCATAAAAAACCATTCGGAAAAGAACCAAGGAAGAGCAAGAATTAGAAGCATTACTATTGCTTTTTTATTGGTGGAAGCGGCATAAACGCCTGCGATAATTACAAGTGTGCTGAGTGCGTTCAGTATTAAATGTGCATATTGATAAGCCTCTAATAATGCTGATAGGGTCAGTAAAATCACCAATGAGCACATAAAGTTAAACATTTTATATTCCTTGACGGAAAGTAATATAAATTTGTATATTCCTTTATTAGGGCGATTTTCCATTATTTATTCCATAAAATTATCTTGCTTAGCCATAACTATATCAGGTTATATTCCGTTATGTGTTACTGATCAGCTAACGAGGTATTTTTGACCTGGTTTAACACGGTTTGCAGGATTGGCATAGGTAATTACTATGTTAAGAAGGTGATTGTGAGAAAAAATTCATAACTCCTTTATGTAATATTTAAGGCAAGTGGTAAAAAGTTGAGCAGAAAATGCAGAAAGAATTAATGACGGGACTTATACTTGATGCGGTATCGCTGGAGGATATAAAAAAATTAGCGATCAGGGCAGAAGATTCAAACTTTCATTCTATTTGGGCAACGGAACTGTATAGAACCTCTTTTCAGCAGTTGGCTGCCGCAGCATCCGTAACAAGTAAAATAAAGCTCGGAACTGCTGTTGCACTGGCTTTTGCAAGAAGTCCCTTGACCACGGCGCTCACAACTCTTGATCTGGATGAGTTGTCCGGTGGCAGAGTTATACTTGGTCTTGGCGTGGGTGCTAAAAATACAAATGAAAAGTATCATGGGATCAAATATGGAAAGCCATTAAAGAGAATTAGAGAATGTGCAGAGATAATTGAGCATTATATTTCATCTTCTCATCTTGATAAGGATCTTAAATACAGCGGGGAATATTACGATATTAACTCCAAAGGTTTTAAAAGGGTTTTCACGCCCATAAGGGACAAGATACCTTTTTACCTGGCAGGTATAGGAGACAACATGGCAAAATTATCAACTGAAATAGCAGATGGTTATTTAGGTCACGTTGTTTGCAATCGGAGCTACTTGAAAAACAAGGTCATGCCGGCGATCAATGAAGGTCTTAAAAAAGCAAATAAGCAAAGAAATGATTTTACGGTATCTTCAATTATCACTTGTGCGGTTACAAACAAACGTGAGGAAGCCAGAAGGGCGGCAAAGGCAACCATAGGATTTTATGCAACGGTAAAAACTTATAGACGACCTTTTGAGCTGGCAGGGTTTTCCGACCAGTTGGAAAAGATCAGAAATGCTTATTTTGATAGGGATATAAAAAGGATGATTGAGAGTGTTCCAGATGATATGGTTGAAAAATTTGCAATAATTGGGGACGAGGATCACTGTAGAGAAAAAATAGAAAGTTACAGAAAAATAATAGACCTACCAATACTGAGCGTCCCACATTACTTTATTGATTATGAAGACGTTAAGAAATATCAATATGAGTTACTTCGGGTTTTTGGGAATTGAGTTTTAACGCGTATATTTCATTTTCGTAGCTCTTTTAACTTAGAGGTTGCCATTATGGATGCAAAAAGGCGCCCTATCTAACGCCCATCAATTTGTCAAAAAGTTGTTTTTCCTCTGGGTCTATGATCTGCATAATTATAGTAGCTTCACTTTCGCTTGGTTGTGATCCTGCCTTAGCATACTCGCCTGCAATTTCTACCAATGCCAATGCTTTGTAGGGATCAACTATTTTTTCAGCAATTGAGAGTGCTTGTATAAATTGTCCTGCCTCAGCATAATTGCCTGCAATTTCTACCAATTCCCAGACTTCGTAGGGATCAACTATTTTTTCAACAATTGAGAGTGCTTTTGACAGTGTCCTTTCCCTTTGCTCTCCTTTTTCATACATGGCTGCAATTCCTACTAATGCCCCGGCTTTGGAATAATCATCATTTATATTTTCAACAATTGAGAGTGCTTTTGACAGTGTCCTTTCCCTTTGCTCTCCTTTTTCATACATGGCTGCAATTCTTGCCAATGCCCCGGCTTTGTATAAATAATGATTTATATTTTCAGCGATTGAGAGAGCTTTTGTAAATTGTCTTGCCTCAGCATACTTGTCTGCAATTCTTGCCAATGCCCCGGCTTTGTATAAATAATGATTTATATTTTCAGCGATTGAGAGTGCTTTTGAAAGTTGTCCTGCCTCAGCATACTTGTCTGCAATTCTTGCCAATGCCCGGGCTTTTTTTGAATTATGATTTATATTTTCAGCAATTGAGAGTGCTTGTGACAGTATTTGTTCACTTTGCTCTCCTTTTGCATACTCGCCTGCAATGTCTGCCAATGCCCGGGCTTTGAAAAAATCATGATTTATATTTTCAGCGATTGAGAGAGCTTTTGTAAATTGTCCTGCCTTAGCATACTCGCCTGTAATTTTCTCTAATGCCCAGGCTTTGCTAGAATCATCATTTATATTTTCAGCAATTGAGAGAGCTTTTGTAAATTGTCCTGCCTTAGCATACTCGCCTGTAATTTTCTCTAATGCCCAGGCTTTTTTAGAATCATCGTTTATATTTTCAGCAGTTGAGAGAGCTTTTGTAAATTGTCCTGCTTTAGCATACTCGCCTGCAATGTTCTTCAATGCCTCGGCTTTGCGGAAATCATCATTTATATTTTCAGCAGTTGAGAGAGCTTTTGTAAATTGTCCTGCTTTAGCATACTTGCCTGCAATGTTCTTCAATGCCTCGGCTTTGGAATAATCATCATTTATATTTTCAGCAATTGAGAGTGCTTGTGACAGTATTTGTTCACTTTGCTCTCCTTTTGCATACTCGCCTGCAATGTCTGCCAATGCCCGGGCTTTGGAATAATCATGATTTATATTTTCAGCAATTGAAAGTGCTTTTGAAAGTTGTCCTGACCCAGCATACTTGACTGCAATTTCTGCCAATACAAAGGCTTTTTCTCCATCATGATTTATATTTTCAGCAAGAAACACAGCACATGACATCAAGTCTTGTTTACATTCAAGAAAATATTTAAAATAACTTTCTACCTTCATAAATTCATTCAGCCTAAGACCTGATATTTCCATTTGGTTGGACGTTAGACCAACAGCAAGATTTGAAGAAGGATATTTTGATAATATCGTCTCAATTTTCTGCTTCGCTTCTTTATACGAGGTATAAATTTTTGAATGATCATCAACTCCAATCATCTTCATAGTTTGGATTATCTGATTAGCCTCAACATATAGCTGATTTGCTTTTTCATTTGGACTTTTTGAACAAGATAATAAGAACAACGCCACGCCTATGATAACAACAATTGTGTTTGAATATTGAACTCTCATACTACTTCCCTTTTTCCTATACAATAAATAGCTAACAAATATACCTGACCTAAATGTCATTCAAGATACAAGCTATACCTTTCTTGACTACAAGTTCTTGATGAGACAAATTTAACTTCAATGAAAATATTGATCTCAGGTTCCAGTGGATTGATAGGAAGAAGTTTAGTATGAATTACTTCGGGTTTTTGGGAATTGAGTTTTAACGCAGATATTTCAGCGTCGTAGCTCTTTCAACGCAGAGGTTGCCATTATGGATGCAAAAAGGCGCCCTATCTAACACCCATTAATTTGTCAAAAAGCTGTTTTGCCTCTGGGTCTATGATCTGCATAATTATAATAACGTCACTTTCGCTTGGTTGTGACTCTGCCTCAGCATATTTGACTGCAATTTCTACCAATGCCTGAGTTTTGTAGAGATAACGATTTATATTTTCAGCAGTTGAGAGAGCTTTTGTAAATTGTCCTGCTTTAGCATACTCGCCTGCAATGTTCTTCAATGCCTCGGCTTTGCGGAAATCATCATTTATATTTTCAGCAGTTGAGAGAGTTTTTGTAAATTGTCCTGCCTTAGCATACTCGCCTGCAATGTTCTTCAATGCTAAGGCTTTGTAGCGACCATCGTTTATATTTTCAGCAGTTGAGAGAGCTTTTGTAAATTGTCCTGCCTTAGCATACTTGACTGCAATGTCTGCCAATGCCGAGGCTTTGCTAGAATCATCATTTATATTTTCAGCAATTGAGAGAGCTTTTGTAAATTGTCCTGCCTTAGCATACTCGCCTGTAATTTTCTCTAATGCCCAGGCTTTTTTAGAATCATCGTTTATATTTTCAGCAGTTGAGAGAGCTTTTGTAAATTGTCCTGCTTTAGCATACTCGCCTGCAATGTTCTTCAATGCCTCGGCTTTGCGGAAATCATCATTTATATTTTCAGCAGTTGAGAGAGCTTTTGTAAATTGTCCTGCTTTAGCATACTTGCCTGCAATGTTCTTCAATGCCTCGGCTTTGCGGAAACCATCATTTATATTTTCAGCAATTGAGAGAGCTTTTGTAAATTGTCCTGACTCAGCATACTTGGCTGCAATTCTTTCCAATGCCCGGGCTTTGTCTAAATCATCATTTATATTTTCAGCAATTGAGAGAGCTTTTGTAAATTGTCCTGCTTTAGCATACTCGCCTGCAATGTATCCCAATGCCCAGGCTTTGTCGCGATGACTTATATTTTCAGCAGTTGAGAGAGCTTTTGTAAATTGTCCTGCCTTAGCATACTCGTCTGCAATGTTCTGCAATGCCTCGGCTTTGCGGAAACCATCATTTATATTTTCAGCGATTGAGAGAGCTTTTGTAAATTGTCCTGCTTTAGCATACTCGCCTGCAATGTTCTCTAATGCCCGGGCTTTGTCTAAATCATCATTTATATTTTCGGCAATTGAGAGAGCTTTTGACAGTATTTGTTCACTTTGCTCTCCTTTAGCATACTCGCCTGTAATTTTCTCTAATGCCCAGGCTTTTTTAGAATCATCGTTTATATTTTCAGCGATTGAGAGAGCTTTTGTAAATTGTCCTGCCTTAGCATACTCGTCTGCAATGTTCTTCAATGCCCAGGCTTTTTTAGAATCATCGTTTATATTTTCAGCAAGCAACGCAACACATGACATCAAGTCTTGTTTACATTCAAAAGAATATTTAAAATAACTTTCTACCTCCATAAATTTGTTCAGTGTAAGACCTGATATTTTCATTTTGTTGGACGTCAGACCAACAGCAAGATCTGAAGAAGGATATTTTGATAATATTGTCTCAATTTTCTGCTTCGCTTCTTTATACGATGTATAAACTTTTGAATGATCATCAACTCCAGTTGTCTTCATAGTTTGGATTATCTGATTAGCCTCAACATATAGCTGATTTGCTTTTTCATTTGGATTTCTTGAACAAGATAATAAGCACAACACCACGCCGATGACAACAATTGTGTTTGAATATTGAACTCTCATACTGCTTCCCTTTTTCCTATACAATAAATAGCTAACAAATATACCTGACCTAAATGTCATTCAAGATACAAGCTATACCTTTCTTGACTACAAGTTCTTGATGAGACAAATTTAACTTCAATGAAAATATTGATCTCAGGTTCCAGTGGATTGATAGGAAGAAGTTTAGTTGGTTCTCTTATGAACGAAGGTCATAAGGTGATCAAGCTGGTAAGATCTGCTTCAAGGTCTGCTAAAGATGCAGTGTTTATAGATTATGAGAACAAAAGCTATGAGTTATCTGAGTTTGAGGGTTTTGATGCAGTAATACATTTAGCTGGTGAGGGCATTGTTGGCAGATGGACAAAAAGAAAGAAAAAGGAGATCGTAAAAAGTAGAATAGATACTACAAGACTGCTTGTGGACATATTTAAAAAGGTTTCACAGCCGCCCAACCATTTCTTGTGTGCGTCGGCAATAGGAATATATGGACATACTAAATCCGTTATAGCTGATGAAGATTCCAATCTGGGATCAGGGTTTCTTCCGAAACTTGCCAGGGATTGGGAAGAAGAGGCAGGTCGTGCAAGGGATTTTGGTGCTAGGGTCGTTAATTTAAGGATAGGTCTGGTGTTGGATAAAAAAGATGGTGCATTATCAAAGATGCTTACTCCTTTCAGGTTTGGATTGGGGGGCTGCATAGGCGACGGCAGTCAAAGTTGGAGTTGGATATCCATTGACGATATAGTTTCCTCCATCAGTTTCATTCTGGACAATGATCGTATTGAGGGTCCCATAAACCTTGTGTCTCCAAATCCGTGTACCAATAAACATTTCACAAAAGTATTGGCAAACATTCTTAACAGACCTGCTTTTTTTCATATACCTGCCAGTGTAATAAGGTTGGTATTTGGCGAAATGGGTGAAGAGGTTTTGCTGGCTGGTGCAGAAGTAAGACCGGCAAAATTACTGGAAAATAATTACAAGTTTATAGATACAGATATTAAGGCAACTCTGATAAAATTAATAAATTGAATCATGTCATTGAAGAACAAGCAGTATGAGCTTACGGAACTCAAAAGGGAAGACTTGGATCCAGACCCTTTTAAGCAATTTGATTTATGGTACAGCGAGTCTATACGGTCTGAAATAAAATATCCGAATGCTTTTGTGCTTTCTACTTCAACAATCAGCGGAACACCATCTTCCAGAGTTCTTTTGTATAAGGGTAGGAATGAAAGGGGATTTAGATTTTATACAAACGTGGGAAGTAAAAAGGGGCAGGATTTGAAAAATAATAAAAAAGCGTCAATGTGCTTCTGGTGGGATGAGATTGAAAAACAGGTCAGGATTGAAGGTGCTGTGGATAATTTAAGTGATGAGGAAAGTGATGATTATTTCCAGACCCGTCCGCGAGGAAGTCAGTTGGGTGCTTGGGCTTCGGATCAAAGCAACGTCATAGGTAGCAGGGAAGAGCTTGACAGGCTTTATAAGCATTATGAAAACGAGTTTGCAGGCATTGATGTTCCAAGACCTGATCATTGGCGAGGTTACATTGTAATTCCAGAAGAATTTGAGTTCTGGCAGGGTAGAAAAGACAGGCTGCATGACAGGTTCAGGTATAGGCTAGAAAACCATGAATGGATCATTGAGAGGATAGCACCGTAGCTTAAAATTTTCATTTTCCGTATTAAAAGTTCTTAATTTGACTTGTCTCTATTTTTAGAATACAACCCTCATTGCTGATCAACTTTTTAGAGAACCCGCATTGTCGGGTCTCTGTGTAATAAAAGACCCTCGCGGGAAATAGACAGACCTTCTCTCTATTTAGTTGATTAGCAAGACCCGGCGCTCTGCGTTTCGGGAATACAACTAATAGGAGGATAAGATAAAATGAGAAGATCATTTCTATCTTTTTTCTTTGCCATATTTTTGGCAATAATTACTTTGGCAAATGCTGAAGGTGAAATTGTTTCAGAAGGTGGATTTTATATCTCCCCATTGGGTGGTGGAAGGTTTATTCACCCTGATAATCCAGATTTGGATATTGATATTGGTTATTTGGTTGGCATCGGATTTGGTTACGATATGCAAGGGTTGCGTCCGGAATTTGAAGTTTCATATTCCAACAACGGCGTGGACAGTGTTGAAGGCTTTGGCAATTTTGAAGACTATGACGTGAGTTTTTGGAGTTTTCTTGGAAAAGTGTATTATGACTTTGACCTTGGGAACAACTCCTTTACTCCATTCATAGGGGTTGCTTCAGGTTTCACTAGATCAAAAGAGAATATTAGTATAGATATAGATGGAGATAGAGTGTCAGTGAGTATTACTGACAATCTCTTTACATACGGTGGAATGGCAGGTTTTCGCGTGCCCCTGAGTGATACTGTCGACATAGGTGCGGAATACAATTTCCTTGTATATGATGTTGATGACCCTGATTTTTCAAGTGGAGCCGTATTGAGATTATATTTCAAATTATAGAGCTATAAGATTTCTCATTCTTTCTTCATCCTAGACCTCTCAACGAAAGTTGAGGGGTCTATATTTTAATTCTCTGTTTGGTTTCGTGCAGTCTTAAACTGTTCAACTATCTCAGCAGACACTTGTGCCGGCACTTCTTCGTAGTGGGAAAATTCCATTGTGAAATTACCTCTACCGCTTGTAATAGACCTTAACTCAGGTGCGTAAGTCATAACTTCCGACATCGGAACCAAAGCATCAATACGATGACCAACCAAAGAGGAGTCCAATCCGGACACTTTGCCTCTTCTGGCGTTTACATCGCCAATTACATCTCCCATGTTGTCCTCGGGGACATATATGCTCATTTTCATAATTGGTTCCAGTAATATCGGATTGGCATTTTCCATTGCTTTTTTAAACCCCATTGAACCTGCTATCTGAAAAGCAATGTCAGAAGAGTCTACAGGATGGTGCTTGCCGTCAAATAAGGAAACTTTAATGTTTGTTACGGGGAAGCCTGCAAGAATACCTTGTTTCATTGCATCTTGCACCCCTTTTTCAACTGAGGGGATAAAGTTTTTGGGTATTACTCCACCAACTATTTCATCTACAAATTCGTAGCTCTCTCCGTCTTTAAGAGGTTCTACTCGCAGTTTGGCAACACCGTATTGCCCTCTACCTCCGGTTTGCTTGACGTATTTGCCTTCTGCTTCAAATTTCCTTTTAATGGTTTCTCTATAAGGTACCTTGGGAGTTTTTAGATCAACGTTCACTCCGTACGAATTTCGGAGCTTTTCAACCGTTACTTCAACGTGCGTCTGTCCCGTGCCTGAAATAAGAAACTCGTTTGTTTCCAGCTCCTTATGAAATTTTATGGTAGGGTCTTCTTCCATTATTTTTGCGAGAGAGACCGTTAGTTTATCCTCATCATTCCTTGTTTGAGGTTCTATGGCAAAAGAAAGAACGGCTTGCGGCAAGTCAACTGGAGGGATTATGCACGGATGGTCAACGTCACTTAAAGTTGTGCCTGTATGTACGTCCTTAAGTTTGCTTAATCCAATTATATCACCTGCTTTTGCTTCGTTTATTTTGTGCTCGTTCTTTCCAACTAATTGTGAGATGTGAGATATTTTGATTTTGGAATTTGTAGAAGAGTTATACAGCGTTGAGTCAGCTTTGATGGTACCCGATACGACTTTTCCGATGCTTATTTTACCTGCAAAAGGATCGGAGATTGTTTTAAATATGTAAACGGAAGAAGGACTTGTAGCATCTGGCGACCTTGTAATATTATTTCCATCGGAGTTCACACAATTTGTGTCTTCTCTTTCAGTTGGCGAAGGCAGTAGATATTTAATGTCTTGTAAAAGAGAGTATAAGCCTAGAAGTTTTTTTGAAGAACCCGTTAGAACGGGATAGATTGTTGATTCTTTTACACCTTTCTTATACATACTAATTATTGTGTCATGGTCAATTTCCTCGCCTTCCAGATATTTAACTAAGACTTTATCATCCTGTTCAGCTATGGTTTCAAGAACTTTATCATAGTAGCTGTTTGCTGTTTCAACCATATTTTCTGGAATTTTAAGAACGTCAAATTTATTTCCGCCTTTATACACAAAGGCTTTCATTTCAAAAAGATTTATAACCCCTCTGAAATCGTCTCCCAATCCCAAAGGTATTGTAATTGGCACTGTTTTGATATTGAGGCTTTTCTCGACATATTCCAAAGATTTCTCAAAGTTGGCATGCTCTTTATCCATGTTGTTCATAAATAAAATTCTCGGTATATCATTTTTAACTGCCATGCTCCAGAATCTATCAAGTTGTTCACCTGAATCTTCAACTCCATTAACCAGAAAAATAGCTGCATCAGCCACTTTTATTGCACTATCTGCCTCAAATAGAAAATTTGAAAATCCGGGGGTGTCAATAATGTTTATCAGACATCCTTCATGTTCAAAATGGGCAACGTGGGAGGTTAGGGACATCTTCCTCTGTTTTTCTTCTTTTGCATGATCAAGAATTGAGCTATTGCTGTCCACTTTTCCCAGCACTTCCGTGGCACCACTAATGAAAAGCAATCCTTCTGATAGAGTGGTCTTTCCAACTCCGTGAGGACCTATTATAGCAATGTTGCGTATTTGCTCTGCGGCGATTTCTGACATTTGTAACCCTGTTCTAAAGAGACCTTGCTCTTATTATAGAATTTGGAGGTGTCTGTTGTAAAGCTATTTTTTAAAATTTTGGTTAAAGCTAAGTTGTAATAGCTTTAACCAAAGTCTAAAGAACAGTACTATTTAAATCTGGAGCAGTGCGATATAAATCTGGCGATCAAAGATTATTTCCCAAGTACCGTATCCAGATTTATGAGGGGTACTCCTTCGGCTCCAGAAAATCTTGGCAATACTCCATCCCATTTCTCAGCTATTCTGAGTTGGATAAGTTCGGGGTTGTTTTTAAGTGCTTTTGCCTCTCTGCTGATTGCATCTGCCCGTGCTTTTGAGCCAACTTCAATCTCATAAGCCTCTGCGTCTGCGGCGAGTTTTCTTTCTGCAGCTCCAGCCTCAGCCTGAGTTACTCTTCTGGTTTTTTCATTTTTTGCTTGTAGGGCTTCCTGTTCTGCTCTTACTTTCAACTCAATTGCCTTGTTGAATTCATCAGAAAAATCAAAATCAGTAATGGCAACATTTGCAATTCTCAGGGAGTTAGTAACTCCTTTTTCTTCGAGGGTTATGTTAATAAAGTTGTTAATAGCTTCCTGGATTTGCAGTTTTACCTCTGCCCTTTTGGTTACAAGTTGTTCTGCTGTATATTGTGCAGTAATAGCTTTAACGGATTCCTGAATTGCAGGTTCAATAAGCGTTGCTGATACTATATCACGGGTGCCTATTTTCTGGAATGTTAAAGGAGCAATTTCACCCACTAATGAGTATTGAACAGTAACCTGAGTGCTGACAGTTTGCAGGTCTTTTGATGCAGCTCGGGCTTTTGCATTTGCTTTTGTGAGCCTTACATCTATTTGTTCAACTTTATCAATAAATGGTTTTCTAAAATGAAATCCTTCCGGCAATGGTTCAAGTTGCACGGCTCCAAGTGTTCTGATTACACCCACGTGACCGCTTTCAACGATGACAAATGCGCTTGAGATCATAAAAAACAGTACAATAATGATCATTGGGTATTTAAAGCTAAAACTTGAAAAAAGATTGTTTACCTTGCTCATAACTACCTCCAATTTGCTGAATATTTAGTAAAACTCAACTGACACTGACAGTAAGAACTTAAAACCATCCAACTTTTGCTGTGTTATATTTTTATGTAAATTATTAGTTTTATTTTTTCAAAGTCAATTTACAGCTATTACTTTCAAGCTAAGTCTTTTCCTCAAAGGATTAACTTTTTCAACGCTCAATGTAACTTCATCGTATTCTTTCAGATTTTTTATTGAATTATTTACGACAGGCATTTCTCTAAAAAAATCAGGTAGGTAAACAGATAGGTTTGTCTCATTTGCATAGCTGACAATTCCCTTAATACTTTGCCCAATATTGTTTTCTAAATACTTGTATAGCCAGTATCTCTGCCTGTTTTTCTGGAGAGGTCTTCTTTCTCTGAAACTTTCTGTTACGGTCGTTATTATTTCAGAAAGTTCCTTGTCATCGTAAGTCCACTCATTACCTTCCAATATGCCTATGATTTGTCGCTGGACAACCAGATCAAAATATCTTCTTATGGGTGAAGTAACTTGCACGTATGAGTCAAGTCCGAGTGACCTATGGGGTCCGGGATTGGTGCTAGTAATAGATGGTCTCAAATATTTGACGACTTTTATGGAATACAGAGGGTCATTTTCAGATAGCTGTTTTCCCTCCTGTGGTATCTCTTTATGCTGAACCCTGAATATTGAAGGCACTTTATGCTCTTTTATGAATTTGGCTGCCAGTTTGTTGGTAAGGATCATAAGCTCGGTGATAATAACATGGGGTAGGGAGTTCATGTAGTTTTTATAAGTGTTTACATTGCCTTTTTTGTCAATTATGAGCTTGAGTTCAGGTAGATGTAGAATAAAGGCTCCCTTAATGAGTCTTTTTTTCCTGAGAGAGATTGCTATGTTGGCGAGTTCTCTACCTTCTTTTTCTTTAAGAAGCTCATTTGCCACCTCCATGTATGAAAGATTTTTTGAGATTGAAATTACTGATTGTATAAACCTGTATTTTTTTATTTCATAAGTTTGCTTATCAAATTCCAGTATAAGAGAAAGTGCCAGTTTTGGCTCTTCTGCAAAAAGGCTGAATTTTTTTCTTATCAGATCCTGTGGGAATATATCAATGTGTTTATCGGGTATATAGACTGTTTCGCCTTTGGTGCATGCCTCAATATCCAGACTTGAGCCTTTTTTTATGTAATGGGCAACATTGCAAATGTGAATACCAAGCTCAATTATCTCTTTTTTTATCTCAATGGATATTGCGTCGTCAATATCTTCGGTATTTTCATCATCAATTGTAAATATTTCTTTGGACGTTAGATCAACGAGATCGTCTTTTTCCAAAGATGTAGACATTATATTCTCGGCTTCATCTAAAGATATTTTTGAGAACTTACCAATTTCTTCCAGTTTTTTCAGATCAGGATTTGCATCGGCATCCCATTCACCTAACTTGATCATAAGCTCGGTCGCGTCTTCAATTGTGCTTATTCCAAGTTGATGAACAAACGATCTCGCTTCCCTGTTTTTCTTATTACCACGGTGTTTTGTAAGAACGTAATGACTTATGAGTTCGTTAAAGTAAGTTTTGTCAAACTCTGGTTTTTTTATGGATTCAATATCATTATCTTTGATAAAATTTTTAAAATATTTCACCACCGCTGATGTTTCTTCCTTTTTTCTTTTCTCTTTTTCAATCTCCCACAACTTGTTGTTTACTTCCGACTCTGCAGAAGGAAAGTATGAGTCCTCAATCTTTTTGAAATAGATCTTGTCTTTATTCACAGCCCAGTAAATTTTCAGTTTTTCATTGTCGTCAACAATCCCATTGCCATAATAAATCTCAATGAGATCATTAAATGATATTTTTTCCACCGATCCGACGACGCGTTTCCATAAAACTTCCAGATCAACTTCATTGCTGATTTCATTAAGTTTATTCCTGTAACCTCTAAGTGTGGATTTTCTATCGGAATTTATAATTATTGAGGTTTTCAGTTTAATTTGGTCGAGGTTTATACTGATTTCTCTTCCATCTTCCGATAGCACAACCATATTGTCGTCATTGGCTGAGCATACTAAACCAAGCACCGGTTTGTTTTTTTTGGCAAATACAACTAATTCGTTGGATAAGTAAGTAACGTTCATTAGTTAGTTACTGATATTTTTATAATCTATAGAGCTTTTGATAAAATCTCTGAAAAGTGGGTGAGGTTTAAGAGGAGTTGATTTGAACTCAGGGTGAAACTGACAACCAAGAAACCATGGATGTTCTTTTAACTCAACTATTTCAACTAGGTTGCTGTCCGGTGAGACACCGCATAGCACCATGCCGTTGTTTTCCAGTTCATCTCTGTAAAAATTGTTGACCTCAAACCTGTGTCTGTGCCTTTCCAGTATCTTATCCTTGTTATAAGCCTTGTATGCGATGCTTCCAGGTTTTAGCTTGCAAGGGTAGGCTCCCAGTCTCATTGTGCCACCCAATCCGTTAACTTTTTTCTGGGACTCCATCAAGTGAATGACAGGATGTTTCACATTTTTGTCAATCTCACTTGTGTTGGCTTTTTTGATGCCGCATATATTTCTGGAGAATTCAATTATGGCTATTTGCATTCCCATGCAGATACCGAAGAATGGGATACTATTTTCCCTTGCGTATTTGGCAGCTTCTATTTTTCCTTCAATCCCCCTGTTTCCAAAGCCGCCTGGAACAAGAATTCCCTGAACGTCGCTCAGAAAATTATGAGCCCCTTCTGCTTCAATTTCCTCAGAATCCACGTATTTTATGGCAACTTCAAAGCTGTTAATCAATCCACCGTGAAAAAGAGCTTCATGAAGGCTTTTGTAAGCATCCCTGTGGGACACGTATTTCCCTACAACCGCTATCTTTATCTGCTCCTTTCTATGTTTTATTTTGCTCAATAATTCTTCCAGTTCACCTATATCGGGCTTGCGGGTCCACATATTGAGGCTTTTCACCACTATCTCGTCCAACTTCTCATAGTAAAAAATAAGCGGTATTTCATAGATATTATCAACGTCCTTCGCCGTTATAACTGCTTCCAGTTTAACGTTGCAGAAAAGAGCAATCTTTTTCTTAATTTCGTCGGGAATAAACCTGTCAGTTCTGCAGAGAAGCACGTCGGGTTGAATGCCGATCTGGAGAAGGTCTTTAACGCTGTGCTGTGTTGGTTTTGTTTTAAGTTCTGCTGCTGCTGCTACATAGGGAACGTGTGTCAGGTGAACAAAGAGGGTATCTTCTCTTCCAAGTTCTGCCCTGAGCTGTCTTACTGCCTCAAGGAATGGGAGGCTCTCAATATCTCCGACGGTTCCGCCTATCTCAACTATAACAACGTCGTTTCCATCCCCTAATATGAGTATGCGTTGTTTTATCTCATCGGTTATGTGAGGGATAACCTGAACAGTCTTGCCGAGAAAATGACCCTTTCTTTCCTTGCTTATTACGGCATTGTATATCTGCCCAGTTGTTATGTTGTTTTTTTTGGTAAGATTGGATTTTGTAAACCTTTGGTAATGACCAATATCCAGATCCGTCTCGGCACCGTCATCGGTTACATATACTTCACCATGTTCAAAAGGGTTCATTGTTCCAGGATCAACATTGATGTATGGATCCAATTTTTGAAGTGCAACGGTAAGTCCTCTGCTTTCAAGTAGCTGTCCAAGAGAGGCTGATGCAATGCCTTTTCCGAGAGATGACATTACTCCACCACTAACAAAAATAAACTTTGTTTTTTTCATGACAGTCAACTTAAATCAGGATTTTTGAATTATATTTAATACTGAGTTTCTTTCAATATTGGCTGTGAATTCAGATAATTTGCCAGCTTTTTAGCGGCTATTGATCTGTGACTTATTTTATTTTTATCCGCAGGATCAAGTTCTGCCATGGTTTTTTGCATTTCTGGCAGGTAAAAAATTGGATCGTAACCAAAGCCATTATTTCCTCTTTTCTCATCTATGATGACCCCTTCACAACTTCCTTCAAACAATTTGGTTGTGCCGCTGGGATTTACAAACGCAATCACGCATACAAATTTAGCTTGCCTGTTTTTTATTGCCTTGATATTCTTCAGCAACTTGTTCACATTTTCATCATCTGTGCTGTTATTACCGGCGTATCTTGCTGAATAAATACCCGGTTCTCCGTTCAGAGCTTTGACGACCAATCCCGAGTCATCGGCGATGGTTATTTTGTTAAAAAAAGCTGAAATTATCTCAGCTTTTTTTAGTGCATTTTCTTCAAACGTACTCCCGTTTTCAATTATTTTGGGTGCTTGGTCAAAATCCAACAGAGATTTAAAGCTGAAGTAATTGCCAAGTAACTCTGAAAATTCAGCGAGCTTTCCCCTGTTTTTAGTTGCTATTATTATTTCTTTTGACTCCATGATCCGTGTTTACAACTCACAAGGTATCAAAATTGTTTCAGATAACTGTATGGTTCAATCAATATCTTTATCTTTAATTATATTATCTGCATTTTGATGTTTTTTATGTATGCTAATGCCATTCGTAGAAAATAAGGAGGATGGCTTGATGGTAATGCATTGTAAAAAACTTTTGTTTATTGTATTTAACTTTTTTGTATTTGTCCCGATAGTTTTTGCTCAGAATACAGATAACTCTGAAAATCAAATATTCAGCTTTGACCCTTTGGTGATAACGGGAAGTAGAACCATTACTGATGATTCAACTTCTCCCGTACCGGTTGACCGCATAGAAAAGGATGAACTTCTCAAAACTGGACATAATGAACTTGGCAGGGCAATACAAACGTTGATCCCTTCTTTTAATTTTTCAAGTTCCACAATAAGTGATGGAACAGACTCCGTTCGTCCTGCGACTTTGAGAGGGATGGGGCCTGACCAAGTGCTTCTGTTGATAAATGGAAAACGTCGACATGGTAGTGCACTTATACACGTAAATACTTCAGTTGGGCGTGGTACAGCGGGCTATGACATAAACTCCATACCCATAAGTGCAATTGATCGTGTGGAAGTATTAAGAGATGGAGCTTCTGCTTTGTATGGCTCCGATGCAATAGCTGGTGTCATCAATATAATTTTAAAAACTGACTATGAGGGAGCAGTTTATACTTCTTATGGAGAAACTTATGAGGGAGATGGTGCTCAATTTATAACCAGATTGAACAAAGGGTTCAGTATTGGTGGGGATGGGGTGCTTCACCTTGCAGCAGAGTTTCGTGATAGGCAGAGAACCAACCGTGCTGGGTTGTCAGGAACAATACAATATCCAGACTCTACAAGTTTCCCTCTGGATGATAATGATGACAATAACTTTGACCCAGTTTTGAATACCAATCTCATTAATGAGGGATTTAGACCGGGGACAATCGTTCTGTTGAATGATCCAGACGGTAAAGAAGCGAGTTTTAACCGCCGTAATTTCCGCATTGGGGATGCTGATGCAGAGTATGTAAGCGGTGTGTATAACTTTGAAAAACCGATCAGTATTGGCTCAGGTGCAAATATATATTCATTTGGTTCTATTTCACGGAAGGAAAGCACAAGTGGAGGTTTTTACAGAAGAGCAAACGATGCCCGGAATCCGGGGGCAAGCTATCCGGATGGATTTCTTCCTCTGATTGAAACTACGGTATGGGATTTTTCACTGAATATGGGTGTAGATTATGAATTTGATAGTGGTCTCAAAGTTGATCTTGGAGTTACACATGGAGGAAATACCTTTAACTTCGGTGTGAAAAACTCCCATAATGCCTCATGGGTCTATCGTAAACTCAATCCCGATACCGATTTCACGTTTGGAACCGCCGCGTTTAGAACTGGTACAGATCCTTTCTCAGAAACGGATTTTTCTGGCTCAATTCCAACCTCCGCAGACTCGGGGGAACTCGCATTATATCTCACCACAGTAAATCTGGATTTTGTAATGCCTATACAGGATTGGCTTAAACTGGCTTGGGGAGGAGAGTACAAAAGGGACAACTACAAGATAGAAGCAGGGGATCCTTATTCTTATGAGGATTATGATGGAATTACAGAAAGTGGGGCTCCAGGAGGGATACAGGTTTTTCCAGGATTTCAACCTGAAAACGAAGTAGATGAATCAAGACATGCTTTTGCTCTTTACACTGAAGCAAGTGTAACTCCTTATGAATCATTACTGATAAGTCCTGCCGTGCGTTACGAAAGATACAGTGATTTTGGTAACAGTTTGAATGGCAAGATAGCGGCAAAGTTAGACGCTTTTGAAATTATTACTTTCAGAGGTTCACTAAGCAGTGGGTTCAGGGCACCTTCAATGCAGCAGCTTTACTTCAACAACGTAAGCACTCAATTTCTTCCCGTGGGTAACGATCAGGTTCCTTTTGAGGTTGGAACTTTCAGAAACGACAGTGAAATAGCCAATGCAATTGGGATCCCTGATCTTGATGAAGAAACTTCTGTAAACTGGAGCGGTGGTTTTTTATTTAAACCCTTTTCTAATTTCTCCATTACCACGGATTTTTACTACATAACCGTAGATAATAGAATTATCCTAAGCGGTCCATTGGAGCCGGGTAATGAGGCTCTTTCACAAACCGCGAGAGAGTTTTTTATTGCTAGAGGCATTGGAAGAGCTCAGTTTTTTATGAACGCGGCTGATACAAGGACAAAAGGTGTGGATATAATTTCCGCTTGGCAAGTCCCGTTTGTTTCCAAAGGGTCATTGAAACTCAAATTTGCTGGGACAATATCAGACACAAAGATCACTTCAGTGAACCTCCCAGTTGGACTTCCCGATTCGCTTTACACTGATCGGGATCGTTCCATTTTGGAAGAGTGGCAACCAGATAGTAAATTCACACTTTCAGGTAACTACGATATTAATAGATTTTCATTTTGGTTAGCATTTCATCGTTATGGTGAATACAGAATAACAAATGGGGGTAGACAACAGACTTACGGTGCTAAATATCTGACCGATGCACAAATGAGCATTGATCTCGGAAGGTTAGGAGCAATAAAATTCGGAGCTAATAACCTATTTGACGTGACGCCTGATAGGAACGAGATAACTATTTCAAACAGAGGCACTATAATAGACCCAGAAGGTAACGTAATTGTGGATTCACCCGGTGTTTTCACTTACTCAAGAGGGTCTGCTCCATTTGGATTTAACGGTGGATTTTATTATGTCGCTTTTGAGAGAAGTCTGTAAAGGCAGGTAAGGTTTACGGGTCAAAATCCGCACCGTATTTCAGCCTCCACTCAAATTATTTGTTTAGGGTTATAATAAAAAGGACACACGAGCTAATTGTGTGTCCTTTTAGTTTTTCCTGTGGGTGGGTAAAAAAGTGCGGTGGTGAGGGTGGGTCGGTAAGAATCATATCTGCATAATTATCTGAAAACCGTAAAATCTTTATTCTTCCTTGCGAAATTGCGTTCTGATTTCTTTAACATTTTATGCTTTTTCAATTTTTTTGTCGGTTCTCAAGTCAAGGAAATACCAATCATTTATCTTCTCCCATTCAAATTGATAAGAGTTATGTAAAGTCACTCTAATATTTTCTCGCCCTTTGCTGTCATACCAAAATTCTTTCCCTTTTTCAGTTATAAATCCATCGTGTGTAGCGAAAACAGTCCCAACACCTTTTTTTGATTGTTTGATATATGGTGTACTATTAGTAATCATATAAAATCTTCCAAGTTTAAATTGTCCTTTGGTAATAACCAATTCAAGGGCTTCAATATCAACGTAAGCATCAATTCTTCCATGGTCTTGCGCCCCTTGTTTTGCTGTCTTAAATTTTAATTCAATAGCGCATTTTATTTGGTCAACGAATTCGCAAGAAATGTCAATGTACTTTGATTTTCCTTTTATGTTGTCACATTTAGTTTCCAAATCCACTTTGAAAAGGTCTTTTTCAGCGATTGAGTATAGATTTCCAACGTTTCTTATTATTTGGGCGAAATGATGTTGAAAAGGTGCTTCTTTACTGATTTCGTGTCTGCTGTGAATAAACTGAGATTTAAAGATTTTCCACGACAAGTCTAAAACTTCATTTAGTCGTTTTGGATATTCAAATTCTATAATCTCTTCTTCTTTCATTTTTTACGGCTTGTGCTATCCCCTTCACTAACAGGGACAATATGGGAGGCATCAATTAATTTAAGTTGCGAGTCACATTATAACGGAATAACTAAAATGGCACAATGGGATAAAAAACTGAAAACTGACTGACCGAGAATTTAAGTAATCTAATCAATTTTTACCTTTTTTCTGCCATAACTTTCCCTAATTATTATACTTTTTATTTTTGCAGTTTTTGACGCTTATTGCATCTAATTTCTGAACTTGCGGACATTTTAACAAAAAAATCAATGTTAAAATGTTAAAGGGGAGTTAGGAACTCGTTAAGTATCAACACTATCGCTGTTTTCGGTCATTTTTTGTAAGTGGGAAAATAATCGTTTGTTAAACACCGTTTAAATCCCGTTTAATCCCCATTTAAACTGTCAATAATTCCGCCAAAAGACCTCTCTAATCCGCGTTTCTCTGGGGTTTATACTGGAACTTATTTGCTCTTTGCGAGTGGGGTGGAAGGGAAGGGAAAAGGAAAACCCTGCCAATTTTGAGCAGGGTTCTAAAGTGGTTGCTACCGAAAGTAGCTTTTGGTGGAGGCGCTGGGAATCGAACCCAGGTCCGCTAAAGAGCCTCACTTAGCTTCTACATGCTTATCCTGCTTATTAAATTTCACAAGGCAAATACCAACAGGCGGGTCTAGCCTTGCAATCCCGGTTTTAATCTCGCTGCTTTACCAACCGAGCAAAGTAAATCAGCCAGCCCGTTTTTATTACGCCTCATCAAGAACCACGGGCATGATCCCTGAGAGACGTCACAGCATTATTTATGCTGCGAGTGCATTAATTGGTTCGGCACTTATTGTGCGCAATCAGTTTTACGAGTTAATCAGCTCGACATGCAGCTTAAGTTGTCTCGTTTACCGTCGAAGCCAATACGCCCCCTTGTCAAAGATCTATTTTCTACCTATTTTTATTGCTTTTTCCATATCTCGCTTTGCTTCTTTTCTTTTTATGTCTTCGCGTTTGTCATGCTTTTTTTTGCCTTTTGCCAACCCTATCTCTAATTTTGCTCTTCCGTTGGTAAAATATATTTTTGTAGGTATTAAAGTATAACCACGAGTATTTACTTTTCCTATCAGCTTGTTTATCTCCCTTCTGTGTAAAAGGAGTTTTCTCTCCCTTTTTGTATCATGGTTAAAGATATTAGCGCCGAGGTAAGGTGCAATATAGCTGTTTAATAAAAACACCTCGCCTTTGCGTACCAAACCAAAACTCTCTTTTATGCTCGCACTTCCATTACGAAGAGATTTAACTTCTGACCCTTTTAGAGCCAATCCTGCTTCAAATTTCTCTTCAAATATGTAATCCCTATGTGCAGTGGGATGTTTGCTGACTATTTTCATCTTGTTAATATAATACCAATGCTTAATTAAACCAGCAGTTCAGTGTGTTCGTATTGGATTAACGGAATTATGGGAAAGGATATTGTTAATTCTGATCTTAATAAAAACTTGTCACCATTGCCTGTATGGGACAAACAATGGTGACAATAAATATTTTAAAACTCTAATACTTCATTCAGCTATAAGATGTTAATATCAAAGTCATATCGTAAGCCGAGACTGAAAGTATTGGAAGTATCTGCATCTTCCATTTCAAAGTCAGTCAATACCCATTCTGCAAAGACTTTAGTGCTTGGATGCAGTTGCTTGATCAAAGTCAAATTGACGCCTTGTCGACCTTGGTTTCTATCGTCATCGTGCATAAAATAGCCCGCAATAGTCGTAACCCCGCTGTTGCCAAGATCTAGGGAAGTTACCACGTCCAAAGTATAAGGGTTTAACTCTTCTCCGTTAGACTCAACGGATTCATCAATATATTGATAAGTGGCGGCGATATAGAGAGCTTCTGTCACGTTAAAACTACCACCAATACCATAGAAATCCCTCTTATCTATATCATCGAGACCTTCAAGATTTTGCCTCAAGTAGGATATACCAAGATAGGCAGGTCCGTAACGGTAGCTTATCCCTACGCTGACTGCGTCTACATTGTCGGGAGCAGTGCTTACGCCGCTATTAGTGCGGAAAACCCTATCTTCGCCGGAACCAGTTTCCAACTCCCCGTTTACCTGCATACCAGCATCTATACTGAAACCCATGAAACTGTGTGCGTATCTTACTAAGTTATCGGTACGGAAAGGACCTTCATTGTCATAGCCAAAAGGACTTGCTCGGTGGTAGTAAATGTCGGTTACCTCGGCAATGAGGTTATAGTATGGATCCCATTGCTTACCGATGGCAACAAGCCCGAACTGGTTGCTTTTCAAGCCCACATAAGCCTGCCTCGCATCACCAAAATCACCGTTGGCTTCAATGTCAACATCCCATTCTCCTTTTATCACAGCCGTCAAGTCCTCGCTTATCTTGGTACTGGCAGATATACCGACTCGGGACAGTGCATCAGTAATATCAAGGGATGAATCATTGTCGTTTTTGTAGGTCAGTCTGGGCCAAAACCTACCATAGATGGAGACGTCAACATTATCTTTCATTTTGGACATCATGGTGTCTTCTTCCATCATGGTGTCCATAGTGTCCTCTTCCATCATTTCCTGTTCCTGAGCATCCTTTTGCTTCTGCATCATTGTCGGTTCCATTTTTTCCACGATCTGCTGAAGCCTTATTCTTTCCTCTTGCTCTTTTTTCAGTGCCTCTTCAAGTCTCATAATGCGGTCTTCTAACTTATTCATAGGGCTAGAGGATCCTGCATTGGCAAAACTCGGAAGCAACACTCCACAAATGACAACTCCAAGGAGAATTGTCAAAGTCTTATTGATATGGTTACTCATAGCTAACCTCCTTATTATTTTTGAAATTGATTTATTAAAACTGCATTAAATTAATATTAAAATACTTTTGACCCGATATTTCAAGTTATTTATTTTTTCACGCGAAATTAATGCAAGTTAATTTGTTCATTGTGTCTCTTTGTGCGTTGGCAAATTTCATTGAAACTGAAGGTGATCTTGTATAACATAGTTTCTCATATGTTTAGAAAATCCAGACGGATCTCAATTGGAGGGGTGGATGTAGGAGGAGGAGCCGCGGTGTCAGTTCAATCAATGACAATAACTGATACGCGGGACGTTGAAGCTACTGTTGGTGAAATAAAAAGACTTGAAAATGCAGGTTGTGATATAGTGCGCGTTGCCGTTCCGGATATGGATGCATGTAAGGCAATAGGGAAGATAAAAAAGCAGATAAAAATACCCATAATATCAGATATACATTTTGATTATCGTCTTGCACTTGAAGCCGTCAGGCAGGGTGTTGATGGCATGAGGATCAACCCTGGCAACATAGGTGCCAAATATAAAATAAAAGCCGTAGTGGATGCAGTAAAAGAAAGAGACATTCCTATCAGGATTGGTGTTAATTCCGGTTCACTTGAAAAAGATATACTCAAAAAGCACGGAAATCCTACGGCAGAGGCTTTGGTGGAAAGTGCTATCAGGCATGTTCATATTCTGGAAGATTTTGATTTTTACGACATTAAAATATCGGTCAAGTCAACCGATGTAAAAAAAATGATAAAGGCATACAGGCTGCTTGCAGAAAAGACCGAATATCCTCTTCACCTTGGGGTAACTGAAGCCGGAACACCAAAAATGGGAGTTGTAAAGTCATCAATTGGTATAGGAAGCCTTTTGGCAGATGGGATAGGTGATACGATCAGAGTTTCATTGACCGGCGACCCGGTTAACGAGGTGATAACTGGGATAAACGTCCTTAGATCTCTTGGAATGAGGAACAACGGTATTGAGCTTATATCATGTCCTGGTTGTGGTAGGCTGGAGATTGATCTTATAAAATTGGTCAATGACGTTGAGGAAAGAGTGGGTGGGATTGAACTGCCCAGACCTGTTAAGGTGGCAATCCTTGGCTGCGTGGTGAATGGTCCTGGTGAGGCATCAGAAGCTGACATAGGAATAGCGGGAGGTAAGGGTAAAGGTATGCTTTACAAAGATGGAAAACTTATACGTTCTTTTAAGGAAGAGGATATTGTGGATGAACTTGTTAAGGAGATAGAGATTTTCGCTGACTGCCCCTCAACGATTTCTGCCGAACATCATGGTAGCGGGGGAGGGATTTGAACCCCCGACCTTCGGGTTATGAGCCCGACGAGCTACCAAGCTGCTCCACCCCGCGCCAGGTAACTGAGTAGTGTATTAAAACCTGAATACATGTCAAGTTGTGCTCTAAAACATCTCAATTTATTTGTGATAATTCCACGGTTTCTTGAACCATGTCCTTTAGAAGATCCAACCCCCCTTGCCAGAAATTGGGATCGTTGATGTTTACCCCTACCTTTTTAATAAGAAGTTCAGGTGGTTCACTGCCACCAGCGGATAGCATGTCAAGGTATTTGGGAACAAATGATCTTCCATCTTGCAGATATTTCTGATAAAGTGCCAGAACAAGCAGTTCACCGAATGAATAGGCATAGCAGTAAAAAGGGGAATGAATAAAATGCGGTATATACATCCACCAGATTTTGTAGTTTTCCGTTAGCTCAACCGATTTGCCAAACATAGTTTTGTTCACTTCCATCCAAAGCTCATTGATTCTTTCTTTCACAAGTTCGCCTTCTTTGCGTCTGGCTGTGTGGAGAGCATGCTCAAACTTGGTCATAACCACCTGTCTGAAAACCGTGGCGAAAGCGTCTTCAAGTTTTCCACACATAAGAGCCAGTTTTGCTTCCCTGTTTTTCTCGTTTTTTATTAGCTTGTCAAAGACAAGCATTTCCGCAAAGACACTGGCAGTTTCCGCTGTGGTAAGTGGAGTATTTGCCTGTAAATGCCCCTGTTTTTTTGAGAGGTATTGATGAATGCCGTGTCCCAATTCATGGGCTACCGTCATAACGTCTCTCATTTTTCCAGAGTAATTAACAAGCACATAAGGGTGAGCACTGGGGACGGTGCCATGGCTGAATGCCCCGCCTCTTTTGCCTTCTCTAAGCTCTGCGTCTATCCAGTTTTTATCAAAGAACATTGTGGCTATTTTTGCCATCTTTACCGAGAAATCACCGAACGCCTCCAAGATGATTCTTTTTGCCTCATCATAATTTACCGTTTTGTCCCCTGATAATACCGGTGCATATCTGTCATAATCATACATTTTTCCCAGCTTGAGAACTGTTTTCTTCAGCTTGTAGTATTTTTCAACAATGTTGTAGTTTTTTACGCATGATTCGAGCAAAGTGGTTACAGTTTGTTCATCAATCTCATTGTCGAGATTTCTGTGTGACATTGCATGGGGGTATGCTCGTAAACGGTCGTTGATTGAGTGATCATTTACAATTGTGTTAAATATGTAGGTTATAACGTGAGAATTCTGGTCAAGCCCTTTTGTAAGACTCACAGAAGCGGCTTTTCTTACTTTTCTATCTGGGTCATAAAGGAGTGAGAGGATCTCTGTTTCCGTTAGATTTTGAATTTTACCCTTTAACTTGATTTGAAATTTGATGTTATTTATTAATTCATCAAACAGCCTGATAAACGCCCTTGAACCCGTGTTGGCTTTTTCAGCAAGAATTTTTTCCTCTGCTTCAGAAAGTGTGTGGGGTTTATATTTTCTCTGGTGCTTCAAGATATGGGCATAGTCTGAAAGTTGATTGTCTTTCAGCAGTTTGTTTGCAGTTTTGTCTGAAAGCTCAACCCATTCAAGCTCAAAAAAGATCAGCGTTTTTCTTATCTCAGTAGTTTTTTCCTGAATTGATTGCAAAAAAGCACCATACTCAGGGTTTCTGGTATCGCCGGCAAAGAGCAAATAGGCAAAGGACAGCAGTTTATCAATGGATTCCGATATTGTTTCCAGTTCTTTGACTGCTTTTAACAACTTAGAACTGTTTAGTTTGTCGGATCTTATTTTATTCCTGTATTTTTTCTCAAAACGTTGAGCGTCTTGACGTGTTTTACCTATATCACGTTCTATGTTTTTGTCGTCTAATCCTTTATAAAGGTCATTTAAGTTCCACCTTACACCTTCGGCTCCAGTTCGGTTCTTTTCTGCTCTACTCATTGTCCTCTCTTATCCTTTCTGGTTGTTTTCCAGTTTCTGAAGTTCTCTTCTTACAATCTGGTTTATTAATTTACCGTCCGCTTTTCCCTTGAGATGTGGCATAACTAGTTTCATAACGGTTCCCAAGTCCTTGATTCCACCGACATCACTTCCCGCGATGATCTCCAGAACTTTACCGGTGATTTCATTTTCAGAAAACTGCTCAGGCATATATTTCATCAATATATCCATTTCTTGCTTTTCTATGTCCGCAGCGTCTTTACGGTCTACTTTGATATATTCTTCTGCAGCCTCTCTTCTTTTTTTGATCTCGCTTGATACCACTTGGATAACCTGTTTGTCGTCCAGTTTATTCTTGTTTTCAATCTCCTTATTTTTTATGGATGCCTGAAGCATTCTTAGAACGTTAAGCTCAAGTGATCTCTTCTCACGTAGGGCGGATTTTAAATCTTCTGGTATTTGATCTCTTAATCCCATATTACTCTCCTTTGACGCTCAACTCATATATCCCATTCAGATTTCTACCCCATCCATTGTAGTCCATTCCATAACCAACAAGGAACCCCCCATCAACATCAAATACTTTGTAGTCTGCTGATATGCCAATTTCACGTCTTTCTTTTTTATCAATTAAGGTGCACGTTTTCAAACTTTTGGGTTTATGTCTGCCAAGGTATTTCTTTAAGTAAGCGAGCGATTTTCCAGTGTCAATAATGTCTTCCACTATTATCACTGCTCTTTCAGAAATATCAGTTGATAGATCATTGATGAGTGAAATCTCTCTTGCCGTCCTGCCTTTCGGGTAGCTTGAAATTTTAATGAAATCAATTTCATGGTTTATTTTGATGCTTCTTGCCAGATCAGATAGAAACATGCAACTACCGTTCAAAACCCCTATCAAGATAGGATCCAGATTTCTATAATCTTTGGATATTATAGTTCCGAGTTGTCTTACTTTTTCGTTAATCTGGCTTGCGCTGAATATAGGTTTCAATGAGGCTTTATTCATAGGTTATAGGAAAACTTGTCAGAATTTAAAATTCGGTATCAATTCAAGAATTGAATCTCTTAAAAAATTTCGTGAATATACATTGGGGTCAACTACCCGGTCATTCCATACTAATATATCAAGATCTATGGTTCTCGGTCTATTTTTTATTGTTGTTTTTTTTCTCCCAAGTTTTATCTCAATATCCTTTAAAATTTTATCAATACCGGTTTCATCGTGTTCAGTCTCTATAAGAAAAGCCCCATTCAGGAAATCATCCTGATTTTCGTATCCGATAGGTTTTGTGAAAATAAATTTTGAAGAATTTAAAATCTTTAACTTCAAAGAGACTTTCTCCATCGCGAGCTTGATATTGTCTTTGGGGTTAATGTTTGAACCTGCCCCGATAACTGCGGTGTTTGTTTTAACTCTGCTCAATTGTGTGTGTTACTGAAACGGAATCTGCAAATCTTAAAGCACCCGGCTTGTCAACTCTGACTATTGCTTTTTTTATTTTTTTATCTTCCATTATAATGCTGCCAATAGAGACGACCATTTTTTCCAGAAGATTAAAACTTTCTTTTTCCACATAGTTTATGATTTTTTTGTTTAGGGATTTATAGTCAACAGTATCCTCAATCCTGTCATTTTTTCCTGCCATTGTACCATCAAACTCCAATTCAATATTAATGTTTACGTCCTGTTTTTTCTCTTTTTCCCAGTCAAACACTCCTATAATTGTTCTCAGCTTTAAATTTTCTATCTTTATTATCATTTTTACAAGTGTTGACCACCATCTATAAACATGGTTTCCCCAGTGATGAACTCGTTGGTTATTAAATACCTGACGGCTTGGTTAATATAGCTTGTATTGCCAACTTTTTTCAAGGGTGTTTTCAAGGCAATTTTCTTGAGTTTTTTCATATCATCTCCTTGTGCAGGCATTATGGGACCGGGACAAATGGCATTTACCCTGATTTTTGGAGCAAGCTCTTTAGCAAGCATTAGTGTGAGTTGATGAAGTAGTTTTTTACTCAGATTGTAAACAAAGTGTGCATTGTGGACCTTGGAAATTCTTGAATCAAGCATATTTATGATCATTCCACTTGAGATGTTTTTTGCAAAATTCTGGGAAAGAAAAAAAGGGGATTTGAAATTTATATTGAAGTCAGCGTCAAAGCTTTTCTCAGTCACATCGGCAAACCTTATTTCTCTAAATATTGAAGCGTTGTTAATAAGGATTTTAAGGCCGGGGAATTTTGTTATTACTTTACTTATTAAAGCTGAACTTGCAGAGGGGTCAGACAGATCAGCCTTGAAAATTTCACATTTAACGCCGAGTTTTTGAATATCTAATTTTGTTCTATCTGCTTCCTCACTTGACAAATTATAATGAATTGCCACGTCATACCCCATACCGGCGAGCTCCATTGAGAGTGATCTTCCTATTCTTATAGATCCACCTGTTATAAGTGCTGCATTTGCCATTTTTTATTGTTACAGTTTTTCCTTATCTCGTATTATACTAATGAAGAGCAAATCTTTGTTTTTACCAAAAGTCGTTTTACTTCCTGTATTAAAAGTATTAGTTTATCTGATAATTTTCTGGCCAGAAAATATTTGACTTACTTGATAGATTGTTTATGTTCAATGGTCAAATTAATATTTACAGAGATTGTTGAAGGGGGTTATTCATGAGAGCAATAACTTTATTATTTATGGCTGTTATTTTTCCTCTACTTGTGAACACGGTTCAAGGTGGAACACTTGAAAAGGTCAAGCAGCAGGGCAAGTTGGACTGCATTATTTCATCCGGATTGGCAGGGTTTTCCTCAACGGATGCAAAAGGCAACTGGCAGGGTTTTGACGTAGATTTTTGTAGAGCTGTTGCTGCTGCCGTTTTGGGTAGTGGTGACAAAGTAAAATTTATTCCTTCCACGAATGAGGAGCGTTTTACCAAGCTAAATTCCGGCGAAGGCGACATTTTGTTCCGTAACACCACTGAAACGTTCAGTCGTGATACTGATCTGAAATTAACTTTTCTACCCGTTAATTACTACGATGGTCAGGGTTTTCTAATCCGCAAAGATCTTGGTGTGAAATCCGTAATGGAATTGGAGGGAGCTTCTATATGTATTCAGACGGGAACTACCACTGAATTGAATCTGGCTGATTATTTCCGTTCCAATAATATTAAATATGAGCCGGTTAATACTAAAACCAATGAAGAAAGCATTAAGAATTATGAGAGTAAGAGGTGCGACGCATATACAACTGACACATCTGGATTGGCTGCTACGCGTGCGGTGCTGAAAAATCCTTCGGATCACATTATTCTTCCTGAGATAATTTCAAAAGAACCTCTTGCCGGTGCTGTGCGTCAAGGCGACGACCAGTGGGCAGATATAGGTAAGTGGGTTGTTAATGCAATAATAATTGCTGAAGAGTTGGGAATTAACTCAAAGAACGTATTAAAACATGCATCTGCACCGGGTAAAGATCCAAAAATTAATCGTCTTTTGGGTACTGCAGGTAATATGGGTGCAAAACTTGGGCTTGATAAAGAATGGGCGGTTCGCGCAATTTCAGCCGTGGGTAACTATGGTGAGATATTTGATTCAAATATTGGTTCCAAAACACCTATCAACTTAGAAAGGGGTTTAAATGCTCTCTGGAAAAACGGCGGGATATTGTATGCAGCCCCTATACGTTGATCAGGTATTGCCTCGGTAAGATGTCCTAACAATGGACAAAGGAACCGAAATTTCCAATCGAACTGGATCTTCACAAAGAATCCTGTCCCGGCTGTGGAATGATGAAGCATCCAGATCGGTTATAATCCAAATAATTGCGTTTGCACTGATATTCGGATTATTAATATACTTTATAAGAAATGTTGTTGTTAATCTTGAGGCAATAGGAAAGGGTTTCAGTTTTAACTATTTATGGGAACCTGCAGGTTATGATATAAATCAGCGCCTGATAGAATATACCTCTCATTCCACTCACTTCCGGGCTATGGTAGTGGGGATACTCAATACGTTATTGGTGGCGATTAGTGGGATTATTTTGTCAACTATACTGGGTTTTTTCCTCGGTGTTTTGCGATTATCAAAAAACTGGCTGACAAGTAAATTAGCCTATGTTTATGTTGAATACGTCAGGAATGTTCCTGTGTTGCTCCATATATTTTTGGTATATGGCATCATGGTTAATACACTGCCGGTGCCAAGAGAGGCACAAAGTCTGGGAGATATTGCTTTTCTGACTAATCGTGGTTTTTTTCTTCCAAAACCGCTTTTTGAACCTCTGTTCTGGGTGGTATCATTACTGTTTATTGCAGGTGTTGTTTTTGTTATATTGTTCCGCAGGCACGCACGTAAAATACAACATAAAACTGGAAAGCAATACCCGACTTTCTTAATATCAATGTTAGTGGTATTGGTCGTTCCGTTTGTGGCTTATTTTCTGACAGGTAGTCCAATCGCTTGGGATATACCAAAATTCAAGGGATTTAATTTTGCGGGGGGTATTGTGATCAGACCTGAATTCATTGCGCTTTGGCTTGCTCTGTCCTTATATACCGCGTCTTTCATTAGTGAGATTGTCAGGGCAGGAATTATAGCTATTGATCGTGGACAGACTGAGGCTTCTCTATCTCTTGGCATAAGTCGGAGCAAAACACTTGATTTGGTTATTATACCCCAGGCACTCAGGGTGATCGTGCCGCCTCTTACTTCCCAGTATCTTAACATTACCAAAAATTCATCTCTTGCTGTTGCAATCGGTTATATGGATATTGTTGCAACTATTGGTGGTATTTCACTGAATCAAACGGGCAGGGAAGTGGAGTGTATGCTTATTGTATTATCCTTATATCTGGTTTTATCCCTGTTAATATCGTCGGCTATGAATATATACAACAAACGGATTAAATTGGTTGAACGTTAGGAAGGTGCAGTCATAAGTAAGCAAAACTATAAAATTGGAGAACACCCTGATCTTCCACCACCACCTGGTGTGATAGGCCCCTACGCTTGGGTAAGGGAAAATCTTTTATCGTCTCCCGCTAATATAGTGATGACTATACTCACATGCTGGCTATTGTTTGAGATCATACCTCCTTTAATGAATTGGCTATTTCTTGATGCTGCCTATACGGGAGAGAGTCGAGATGAGTGTCGTGCCGTCGCCAGTGGGGCATGCTGGGCTTTTATCGGAGAGCGTCTTAGCCTGTTCACTTATGGTTTTTATCCTGTTGCTGAACGTTGGAGAGTTAATCTGTCCTTTATTCTGCTAATAATTGCCATTGTCCCAATCCTGTATGACAAGGTGCCTTATCGTAAATATGGGTTTTATTTTGCAGCCGCTTTCCCTTTTATTGCCGGTTGGCTTTTAATTGGAGGGTTCGGACTAACGCCAGTTGAAACCGATAGATTTGGTGGTTTTATGCTGACTTTGGTCATTGGTATTACTGGTATAGCATTTTCACTTCCGATTGGAATACTGCTTGCCCTTGGCCGCCGGTCCTCAATGAGAGTTATTCGTTTATCTTCAATTTGCTTTATAGAGTTCATTCGTGGGGTACCTCTGATTGCTTTACTGTTTGTGGCTTCAACAATGCTTAACTATTTTCTTCCCCCGGGACTGACTTTTGATCTCTTGCTACGGGTGTTGATCATGGTTACGTTGTTCGCGTCGGCTTATATGGCTGAAGTTGTTCGGGGCGGATTGCAGGCAATACCCAAAGGGCAATCTGAAGCGGCAGACGCACTGGGTCTCAAATACTGGTCTACTGAACGATTGATAATTCTTCCGCAGGCATTGAAGATATCCATACCAGGTATAGTAAACACCTTTATCGGATTATATAAGGATACAACCCTGGTAATTATTATCGGTTTATTGGATCCACTGGGTATTGGCAGAGCATCTTTGGCAGATACAAAATGGACAGGGCTTTCCAGTGAAGTTTACTTATTTGTAGCTATATTCTTTTTTATTTCCTGTTTTGGTATGTCCAGATATTCATTATATCTAGAGAATAAGCTGAAAACTGACCACAAAAAGTAAGGAGCGCATCTGTAATGAAGAGGCAAAAAAAATCAATCCAAGAAAACATGAGTTCAAACTCGGAGAGTTACGCGATTGTAATTCAGGAAATGCACAAATGGTACGGTCAGTTTCACGTCTTAAAAAATATTAATCTTAAAATTAGGCACGGCGAGAAGATCGTTGTATGCGGCCCATCTGGTTCGGGTAAATCAACTGTGATCAGATGTATTAACCGTCTTGAGGAGTATCAAAGGGGAAAGATAGTGGTTGATGGAATAGAATTGACCCGTGATCTGAAAAACATTGAGGTTATCCGGCGTGAAGTAGGGATGGTTTTTCAACATTTCAATCTGTTTCCGCACTTAACTGTTTTGGAAAACTGTACTCTTGCCCCCATCTGGGTTCGCAAAATGCCTCTTGTCAAGGCAAAAGAAATAGCAATGCAGTATTTGGAGAGAGTTAAAATACCGGAGCAGGCAAATAAATACCCCGGACAACTGTCCGGCGGTCAGCAACAACGAGTTGCAATTGCTAGAAGTCTCTGTATGAATCCCCGCATCATGCTGTTTGATGAACCTACATCCGCCTTGGATCCTGAAATGATAAAAGAAGTGCTGGAGGTAATGATTCAGCTAGCTGGTGAAGGTATCACAATGATATGTGTAACCCATGAAATGGGATTTGCGAGAAAAGTTGCCGACCGTGTCATATTTATGGATGGTGGAGAAATAATTGAGGAAAATAATCCTGAGGATTTTTTCCTCAATCCCCAGCATGAAAGAACCAAACTGTTTCTCAGCCAGATACTGAATCATTAGTGCCGAAGCGTTGAAACTGTTTTTGCAATAATTTCTATTTATGTGTATTGCCTATTCAAATTAAATTATTTATCATTTTTACCCTTTATTCTGCTTAAGGCAAACAAGGATTAAAATGAGCACCCCGGACTTGGAAAGATCAGTTATCAGTTGTATAAGAGCATTGTCAATGGATGCGGTTCAAAAGGCAAATTCAGGTCATCCGGGCACACCTATGTCTCTTGCTCCCGTTGCATTCAAGTTGTGGGACAAGTTTATTGTGCATAATCCCGCAAATCCAGATTGGGCAAACAGGGATCGTTTTGTTTTATCAGCCGGTCATGCTTCAATGCTGCTTTACAGTATTTTGCATATATATGGTTATGGCGTGAACCTCCAAGATATAAAAAATTTCAGACAACTGCACAGCAGATGTGCAGGTCATCCTGAACTCGGGCTTATTCCCGGGATTGAAACTACAACTGGCCCGCTTGGTCAGGGTGCTTCTGTGTCAGTAGGTATGGCTATTGCAGAAAAGTGGCTCGCGAGCTACTTTAACAAACCCGATTATGAGATCATAAATTACCACGTATATTCCATACTCAGTGACGGGGATATTATGGAAGGTGTTACGTCCGAAGCTGCTTCTTTGGCGGGTCACCTTGGGCTTGGCAACGTTATCTGGATATATGACAACAACAATATCACGATTGAAGGTGATACAAAACTCGCTTTTTCAGAAGATGTTGAAAAGAGATTCCAATCATATAACTGGCACACACAACATGTTGATGATGCAAATGATCTACAAAAACTGGAAAGTACAATAAGTCTGGCTAGAAAAGAAAAAGAGCATCCATCAATTATTATAATTGATAGTCAGATCGCTTATGGAAGTCCGAATAAGCAAGGTAAGTGTGAATCCCACGGGGCGCCGCTGGGAGAGGAAGAGGTAAGACTAGCTAAAGAGTTTTACGGATTGGATCCTGATAAGGTTTTTTACGTTGCAGATGAAGTTAAACAGTATGGAAATGAGGTTGCCAATAATGGTAGGGAATTGGAGCAACGTTGGAAAGATCTGTTTGATGAGTATTCAGGTAAATATCCAGAACTTGCCCATGAGTTTGAACTTGTTCAAAGAGGGGAGCTTCCTGAAAATTGGGACAGTGAATTACCAGTTTTTTCGCCTGATCAGAAAAACGTACCTACCAGAAAAGCTAATAACAAAGTCATGAACGCGGTAGGAAAACGTGTGAAGTGGATGCTGGGAGGTGCTGCTGACGTTGGTTCTTCCACGAATACCTATCTGGATGGTACTAATAGCAATTCAAAAGACGAGCCCGGCGGACGGAATTTTCACTTTGGTATCAGAGAGCACGCCATGGCAGCGATTGCAAACGGTATGGCACTCAGCAAACTTCGTCCTTATGCTTCAACGTACTTTATATTTTCGGATTACTTAAAGCCGGCGCTGCGATTATCTGCACTAATGAATCTTCCCGTTATCTATATTTTTACCCATGACAGTATTGGACTGGGTGAGGATGGTCCAACTCACCAGCCTGTTGAGCATTTACCTTCATTGCGATCCACGCCTAACTTGGACGTTATCAGGCCTGCCGATCCTAATGAGCTCTCAGTCCTCTGGAAACACGCAATGATCACAAAGGATCATACAGTGGTTTTTGTTCTTACTCGTCAGGGTGTCCCCGTGATTGACAGACAAAAGTATTTGTCTGCCGAAGGTGCTTTGAAAGGGGGGTATGTAATAGCAGATTCAGACGGAGAGCCTGAAATAATTATTATTTCCACGGGTTCTGAGGTAAGTATTTGTCTCGGTGTCTATGAAAAACTGAAAGAAGAAGGGATAGGCTCCCGGGTGGTAAGTCTGCCTTGCTGGGATATTTTTGAAAGACAATCAAAACAATACAGAGAGAGCATATTACCTTCAAACATCACAAGGAGATTGTCTGTTGAAGCAGGCTCAACTTTTGGTTGGGAGCGATACGTTGGTTACAACGGCAAGGGAAGGGCTTTCGGCATTGACCGCTTTGGCGAATCCGCTCCCGGTGGTGATTTAATGAAGGAATTTGGCTTCACAGTTGATAACCTTTATAAGGAAGCAAGAAAGATAATTTCTGATGGGTCAAAAGACTAATGCCTCTTTTTTACGTGATGGATATTGTGAGTATTTAACTATTCACAAAGATCCATTTAACGACAAGTTGTCTGATCCATTTACACTGGAACTGTCCAAGGGTATATGGTCAAAAAGCTACAAATTGTGGCAAGATAAGCCGGATGAGATTTCTAACAGGCTTGGGTGGTTAGAACTTCCAGATTTTATGACTTCCGTCACGGATTCTATTGACGAGTTTTCCCACCAAATAGTAAGTAGTGGTTTTACTGATGTTCTTGTTATTGGTATGGGAGGGTCAAGTCTTGCATCTGAATTTTTTGAAAAGACTTTTTCATTGGAAAGAAAACTATCTCTTACTGTAGTTGACACAACTGATCCAGAGGCAATAAGAGCTTTTGTAGGCTCTGTCAATCCTGAAAAAACCTTGATCGTTGTTTCTACAAAATCAGGGACGACGGCGGAGACAATTTCTTTAATGAGATATTTCTACCGTAAATTCTGTGAAAAACTGGGTGAAGATAGAGCAGGTGATAATTTTGTTGCAATTACTGACCCCGGATCAGGTTTGGAAAAGATCGCAAAAATGTTGGATTTTAGAAGAATATTTCTTGGACTTCCTGATGTGGGAGGACGTTTTTCTGCACTTTCTCCTTTTGGTCTTGTTCCTGCTTCATTGATAGGTATGAACGTGAAAAAATTGCTGAAAGCAGCAAAGGGATGTGCCGAATTAACTAAATTAAATGATATAAATAAAAACTTTCCTCTTAGACTTGGTTTGCTGATGGGATATTTTGTGGAACAAAAAATAGATAAGATGACTATTGTTGCTTCAAAGAACGCTAGATATTTTGCCTACTGGGTGGAGCAACTTGTGGCTGAGAGCATCGGCAAAGAAGGGATTGGGATATTGCCAGTAATACAAGAAAGTATTTACGATAACGTGGAATACGGTGAGGACAGATTTTTCGTATTTTTGAAAATGAAAGGGGATGAAGATCTGCAAACAGAAGTGGAGTTGGCTTTAGACAAGAATATTCCAACTGTTTGCATGGAGATAGACGGCTTGTATGGTTTTGGCGATCAGCTTTTTGGTTGGGAGTTTGCAACGGCAGTATGTGGCGCAGCATTAAAAATAAATCCATTTGACCAACCTGACGTTGAATACTCAAAAAAACATGCAAGAAATTTTGTAAATGAATACTTAAAGAGCAAATCCATGCCTGAATTGGATCCTTTGTTTGAATACGATTGTCTCCGTTTTTTCTGCAACTCCAGTTTCAGAGATGTTAAAGGTTTTAGAGAATGGCTTTTTCAAAAAGCCAGCAAGGGTAAATACGTTGCAATTCAGGCATTTCTTACACCTTCGGATGAGAATGAAAAGATACTAAAAGATATGGTGGAGAATCTGTCTGCTAAACTCAGAGTTCCAGTAACTTTTGGTTTTGGTCCTAGGTATCTTCACTCAACTGGTCAGATGCATAAAGGTGACAGTGGAAATGGTGTTTTTATCCAACTTGTATCAAAGTCTATAAATGACGTTCCTATTCCTGATGATCCGTTTTCCGATAAGTCATCACTTGGTTTTGGGGTTTTAAAAAATGCTCAATCCCTTGGAGATTATCTTGCTTTGAAAGACAAAGGACGAGACATTGCAAGGATAGATCTTGGTGACCATACGAGAGAAGGTTTAACAATACTTACAGGATTTATATAAAGTCCTTTCAACTAAATTGATAGCAGTTTCACACTCAAGTAAGCTAACCTTTCATGTTGCGAAACGGCTTTGCAGAGATTAAGAGGAGAGCGGCAAATTTTGCGGTTGACTTTATAAAATCAGGAATGGTTGTAGGACTTGGCACGGGTAGCACTGCGCAGTGCGTGATCATGGAGATAGCCGAAAGGTTAGATCGGAAAGAGTTACACAGTCTCATTTTTATTCCAAGCTCGCTCAAAACAGCAAACTTTGCTTCCGATTTGGGTATTGAGTTGTCTGGTATTGATAAGGTTCAGAGAATTGACATAAATATAGATGGTGCTGATGAAGTTGATGCAAGTGGCAACTTGATCAAAGGTGGGGGCGGTGCTCTTCTCAGGGAAAAAATCATTGCACAGAGCAGTAGGAGGAACGTTATTGTTGTTGATCAAAGTAAGATATCTACTGAATTGGGTGAAAATTGGCATCTGCCGGTTGAGGTTCTGCCATTTGGATATCGCTTAGAGATCTCATACATTGCTTCTCTGGGGGCAAAGCCTGAGATTAGAAAATGTGTTGAAGGGAAAAATTTTAAAACCGATCAAGGGAATTATATACTTGACTGTGACTTCGGTTTAATATCTGATCCACAGTGGCTTTCATCTAAATTAGAACAGAGGGCAGGTATTATAGAGCATGGGTTATTTGTTCAAACCACAAATGACCTGATTATTGGAAGACCTGATTCAGTTGAGCACAGGCATATTACTGGATAGATGGAAATTTCAGGGATTATCGGGGTTGTAGTACTTTTTTTTACAGGCATTTTTGCTGCTTTCTTGAACGTTACGGCTGGTGGTGGTTCAAGTATTACCTTGCCCGTATTGATCTTTCTTGGTGTGGATCCAGTAATGGCTAATGGCACAAACCGTCTGGCTATAATGCTTCAAAATGCCTCTGCTTCTGCTTCTTTCAGAAATGAAAAAATTTACCAGAGTAAATACACTCTTATCTATGCCTTGCTAACTATCCCGGGGTCTATACTTGGTTCAATATATGCAACTGGGATTAGCAACGAGGCTTTTAAGAATGCGCTAGGTATAGTCCTAATAGGTGTTATGATCACAGTTATTCTGCCAAGGTCTAAGCAGGTTATTGAGGGAGTTTCTCTCAGAAATAGGTTTTCTTGGCTTATATATCCCGGGTTTTTTATTCTTGGATTTTACGGGGGATTTATACAGGTTGGCATTGGTTTTATGATAATTGCTCTTATCCAACACACACTCCAAATTGATATGTTAAAAACCAATATGCACAAGACGTTTACAATTATGGTAATTAACATCCCAGCTTTGATAATATTTATTGCTACTGGCAATATGAACTGGGTTTTTGGAGTTGCACTTGCCATAGGTACTATGACAGGAGCATGGTGGGCGGCAAAGATTTCTGTGAGAAAAGGGGATGGGTTCATAAGATACTTTTTTGCACTTGGGTTAGTTGCGATATCAATGAGGCTTTTCGGGTTGATCTAGCCGTCCGTAGCTGAAGAAACTTTCCAAACCTCCTTCTGGTAATTGTTAAGGTTGTAGTATATTCCCCTGTTTTCCAAAAGTTCATGGTGAGTTCCTGTTTCCACTATACTGCCCTTGTGAATTACTATTATCCTGTCGGCATGGCGAACATTTGATAGCCTGTGAGCTATTATGAGGCGGGCTTTTTCATCCTGACTTCTTATAGATTTCTGTATGTTCTTTTCAATTTTAGCATCTATGTTTGAGGTTGCTTCATCCATGATCAGGAGAGTTGATTTCTTGTTCAGAGCCTTTATAAAGGACACCACCTGAATTTCACCAGATGATAGCGTGCTTTTTTGGGTACTGATCTTTCTGTCTTCTCCTAAAAGGGATTTGATTTTTTCATAGTCCAATGGCTCGTCTAAAATATCTTTGCCAAAAAGGAACAAGTCTTGAAAGATCGCTGTTATGCTTGCCCTCAGAAAATTGTTGTCAACATCGTTTATGTTTACACCGTTAAAGAGAATCTCACCTCTTTGCACTTTATAGAATTTGAGAATCAAGTTCACCACTGTTGTCTTTCCCGACCCTGTAAGTCCGACCAGTGCCACCGTATCTCCGGGACATATCTTAAAAGACACGTCTTTCAACGTCCAATCCCTGTCGTTATAGGAAAACCACACTTTCCTGAATTCTATTATTGTGGAAGAATAGGAGGGTTTTTTATTGCCACTTTTTTCGATCGGTTCATGGATCAGGTCATAGAGGTTTTCCGATGCAGCTACGGCAGATTGGAAGATATTGTATCGCTCGGATAGCTGTTGTATGGGGTTGAACAACATTCTGACGTAATACAGGAAGGCTATGAGCCCGCCTATAGTGAGGTCGTGATTTATCACGCCGCGTCCTCCTTGCCAGAGTATCAATCCTACTCCGAGTATGCTGACGTATTCAATGAATGGTCTGAACATTGCATAAGTCCAGAGTTGTGACATATTTGCCGAGTAATTTTCTCTGTTTATGCTGTTAAATCTCTTAAAATTTTCATACTCTTTGTTGTATAGCTTTATAAGGGTTATTCCCTGAATGCTTTCCTGCACAAATGAATTGAGCTTCCCTATTGTAATGCGTATATTCCTGAACGCGGTTTTCAATCTCATCCTAAACAGCGCCGCTGCAAAAACGAGAAACAGAGTGAGGCAAAGTATTATCAGAGTCAACTTTGCATTCATTGTAAACATGATTGAAATAATTCCTATAATGACCAGAATGTCCTTGATAAACTGAACAAGCACGGAGGTATACATTTCATTGATAGCATTTACGTCGTTTGTTACCCTTGTGGTTATTCTTCCCACGGGGTTTTTGTCAAAAAAAGACTGAGGAAGCCGAAGGATGTAGGAGAATGCATTGTGTCTTATACTGTGCATTATCTTGTGTCCCGAATAAAACAAGGAATAGGTAAATGCTGAAGTAAAGATAAATACACCGAGCAATCCCAGAGAGATAAAAACAAAGTATTTTACAAGAAATTTGTAATTGTTAGAGCGTAAAAACTGTATCTCGTTCCGTTCCAATAATTCAAGATCATTGAGTTTGGCGTAGTATATCGTCCGTTCGGCTTTGTAAAATACGTTCTCGTTGCGGTTAAAAATGTCCAGAAATTGAGTTCTTTCTCTATTATCTATTCCAGATATATTGAAGACCATATATCTCGCATCAGTTATTGAGCCACTTTTTTCAAGGTTTGTACTATCCACCCGGTCAATTCTGGAGATATTAACAAGGTAGCTGCCGTCTTCCAACCTTATAACCTGTTCGGGATATTTGTTGATAAGTTGATCTGTATTTTTTATGCTTCCATCTGATCTGACCCAAGTGGGGTATATATAATTATCAACGGCATATTTAGTCAGATAAGGGATTGACACTTCCAACGCTGCCGTAAGTATCATAAGAAGCAAGGAAAGTATGAAAAGTGGTCTGTGAGGTTTCACATAGCTTAGAAGCCATTTTATGATCTTGAGGTCGTATGTCCTTGTTCTCTTTTTCTCTTCAGATTGAAATGTGCTCATTGAATTAGGCTATTACTATACTGTCTGTATTTTATAGGTGCTTGAGTATATGCCGTCGGTTTTCATAAGCTCTTCATGGTTTCCGATCTCAACTACATTGCCGTTCTCAAAAACTGCGATTTTGTCAAAACTGCTTATTCTGGACGATATCCTGCTTGAGATAACAATAAGGGTATTCCCTTTCATTATTTTGATAATGTTCTGCAAAACTAGGCTCTCTGTTTGCATATCAAGAGATGAGAGCACGTCGTCAAGTATGAGGACTTTTGGTTTCAAGAGTATCGCCCGGGCAATTGCTATTCTCTGCCTCTGTCCCCCTGAAAGACTAAGTCCTCTTTCACCTACAACTGTGTTAAATCCTTCCGGAAATTCAATGATCTCGTTATAAATTGCTGCCATACTTGTTGCCTCTTCTATCTCCTGCTCGGTGATGTTCGGGTTCATAAATGTAATATTATTTTTTATTGAGCCGCTGAAGATAGTTGTGTTCTGTGGCACACACACTACTGATCTATTTATTATTTCTCTCGGTATTCTTGTTATATCTACCTCATCAATGAATATATGATTTTCCTCAGTGTCATAGACCTTCATCAACAGGTTTATAAGTGTTGTCTTTCCCGACCCGGTTCTCCCTGTAATTGCAAATGATGACCCACTTGGTATTTCAAAATTTATTTTGTTTAAAGCGGGTTGGCTTCTCTCGTTGTAAATAAACTCCAGATTATTGAACCTGATATTTCCATTTAGTGGCTGCTCGTATGCGTTTTTTATGTTCTCCTTTTTCGGTTGAACTTCAAATATTGCATTTAGCCTGTTTATAGAAGCATTCCCTCTTTTAATTATGTCCACAGACCACCCCATTGCCATCATAGGCCAGACTAGCATGGAGATGTAGAACAGCATAGCCGCGAATTTTCCAAGTGAGATTTCCAGATTGATCGTGCTGATACCTCCCACTAAAATGAATATTGCTGCTGAACTTCCCGCCATGAAAGTTATCAGAGGTTGATAGACCCCCCAGATCCTCACAAGATTTATATTCCTGTCCAAATAGTCAATGCTTGCTTTTTCAAAGTCTTTAAGCTCAGGTTTTTCCCTGTTGAATGCTTTTACAACTTTTATCCCAGATATTGATTGTCTTGCACTTTCAGTAAGTTCAGAAAATGAATCCTGAGTTTTTTGAAACCTTTTTTCAATCTGGTTTCCGAACTTATACATGAAAAACCCGAGTAAAGGGAAAGGAATAAATGCGTAGAGAGTTAGCTCTGGTGAAACGAAAAGCATTGCTATGAATATAAAGCAGAAGAGAAAAATTCCATCGTATGCAACAAGTACACCCAAACCACATGAGAATTTCAGAGTTTCAATGTCACTGACGGTATGTGCCATCAGATCCCCGACTTTACGGGAAGAGAAGAAATCAAAATTCAGACTTTGTATATGTTTGAAGAAATCGTTTCTGAGAGAATTTTCTATTTTTCTTGCTGATCCCATTATGAAATATCTCCAGCCAAGTCTGAAAACCGCCATGAAAAATCCCAGTCCGAGTATGTAGAGGCTATATCTTGTTATAAGGGCAGTATCCAGTTGATCCGGCTCTGTAAGGGTGTCAATTATCCACTGGATGATCTTTGGAACGGCAAGCTGGGCAATATCAACAAGAGACAGGCATACAACACCAGCCAGAAAAGAGTATTTGTATTGAAATAGAAGGGATTTGATACTTTTTTTCTTGAACAAAAAAAACGACCTTTGGAAATCGGGATTTTGAACTTTGTCAGGGTATAATATACCCGTGTAATTGTTAATTGATTTGCTACGATGTTAAATGGTAATAAATATAATGTTGCAGAAAATGTAAAAACAAAGAAATCCTTCTCTGCTTTCAACTAAAAATTTATTGAAAATGATCAGTAAATCTGGTATTATCCATAAGCAGTTTTAGTTAGATATTATTAAAACCTATTCGTAACCACTCCAAGGAGGTTTTTTATGGAAAAGAAAAAGGACACACTTACTATAACAGACAATAGAAACGGTAAGGTTTACGAAATTCCAATAGAAAATGAAACTATTAGGGCAACGGACCTGAGGCAGATCAAACTGAAAGACGAAGATTTTGGAATGATGAGCTACGACCCTGCTTTTGGTAACACGGCATCTTGTAAAAGCAAAGTTACTTTCATTGATGGTGAAAAAGGTATCTTACGCTACAGGGGCTATTCAATTGATGAGCTTGCTAAAAAAAGTTCTTTTCTTGAGGTTTCATACTTACTGCTTTATGGGGAGCTACCTACAAAAAAGCAGCTTGATGGTTTTACGCATGACATAATCCATCACACATACCTACATGAAAATATTAAAAAGTTAGTTGATAGTTTCAGATATGATGCGCACCCGATGGGAATGCTCATGGGCACTGTTGCCGCACTTTCAACTTTCTATCCTGAAGCAAAAAATATTTTTGACACTGAAAACAATGAACTTCAGATAAAACGGTTGATAGCAAAACTGCCAACCATCGCAGCGTTTTCCTACAGGCATATAATGGGACTCCCTTACATATACCCTGATAACGATCTCAGCTATACCGGGAATTTTCTCAATATGATGTTTAGAATGGCAGAGTTGAAATATGAACCAAACAAAGCTATTGAGAAAGCCATTGACGTTTTATTTATACTCCATGCAGATCATGAACAAAATTGCAGTGCAAGCGCAATGAGAAGTGTGGGAAGTTCTCAACCCGATCCCTATACGTCAACCGCATCCGCTATAGGTGCTTTATACGGCCCATTGCATGGTGGTGCGAATGAAGCCGTTCTTCAAATGCTTCAGGAAATAGGATCAAAGGACAAGATCCCCGAATATATTGAACGGGCTAAACGCGGTGAATTTAGACTTATGGGTTTTGGTCACAGGGTTTATAAAGCCTATGATCCAAGAGCCAAGATAATAAAAGATGCAGCACACGAGGTATTTGAAGAGACGGGGAAAAACCCTCTTCTTGAAATTGCACTTGAGCTTGAAAGAATAGCTCTTGAAGATGACTACTTCGTAAAACGCCGCTTATATCCAAATGTAGATTTCTATTCTGGGTTGATATATCAGAGTATGGGCCTGCCAACAAGCATGTTTACAGTGCTTTTTGCGATTGGAAGAACTCCCGGTTGGCTTGCACAATGGAAGGAGATGTTAGAAGACCCAGAAACAAGGATTGCAAGACCGCGGCAGGTTTATCTCGGATATGATCTAAGAGATTATTCACCAAAATCCAAAAGATAGAAAAGACAGTTTTAATAAAGATAAGCAGGGTTTTGTTGATCCCCTGCTTATCTTTGGGGATTTATATATGAAAATCTCATTCAGGTGCCAGAATCTTTTACGACATTCATGGGTGAAAGTGCAACCCTGACCAGTTCACCGGGTGTAGGTACTGATCCATCCGGGTTTCGAATCATGACAATCTCTTCCTTTTCCACCTTTAACGGTTGATAACTATGTGACTTGACCCGAACAGTCGGACGGTCATCAAGGTTTCGCTGTGTCATGTCTCATCTCCTTTCGTTAAACATCATTTTCCGCAGTATTTAGCGTCATCGTGATTGTCTTCATGATTTGGTCAGTCTCGGACAGGATTTTGAGGATGCTTTGATAATGCTTCACATCCTCGAAGCTGAGAACGCGACCTTTGCGGTATTTGAGCCATTTCTGGGCGGGCTGATAGCCGCCAATGTAGAAATCCCATGATACGGCGGGCGCGTCGGCAAAATACTGGCTGTCATTGATCCAGACGCAGCCATCCTCGAAACGGAACTTGCCCACCTCGTTGTCACCGTCGCCCGTGAACGGGTAGGGGGTCGCACCGATTGAGGCAGGTTCCATCAGGTGGAGCTTGCGTAACTCCGCGCCCTTGGCGGACACGTCCCAGAATTCGTCTGGGGTGGTCGGCCACGGGATGCGGGGGAAGTCGATTTTCAGGAACTCGGCATAGGTATCGCGATAAGCGGGACAATGCAGCACGCCATAGATGTAATCGAACACCTGCATCTCGTCGGGTTTGCCATCTTCGGGATGATCAGCCAGTTTTTGAATCTTCTTGTAAAGCTTTGGATCGAAATTCACCCGCTGAGTCTGATCGAGATCTTGTTCGTCGGGGTAGAGGTAGAGGGGGGCAAAGATTGATCCAGTTGTTGCCTCTCCGCACTTCACATCTGATACATACGTTGAGCAGTAGAAATGATTAACGCCCTTTTTGTTGCTTCGCGCTGTGATGAGTGAAATATTTGGATGTAACATATGTTTAGAAACATCCATTCTAGGCCATGAAACCAACGCAGGATGCAGAGCGACTTTCCTGTTATCAAAAGGCCGAAACGCATAGGGAACGATATAATCAAGGATGTTTCCACATGGAATGCGCTGTCTCTCTGCATCAAGCTTCCAATCTCTAGTGTCCCCCGCTGGAAATTTTTTGGAAGTCTGGGAAAAGAATTTCCTGCGAATAGTTTCTGTCGAGATGCTTTCGTCGCAAATTTCTGAAATTCTCTCCTGAATTTCTGCGTTGCTTTCTCCCACGGCAACAGGGTCACGAGATGTTTGTATCCCCGTAGTATTCAAAGGGAAAATCTCTACAATTGAGAAACCATTTTGATATGCAGGAGGAGCACTTACCCCTTTCCCGTTGAAGGTGAAATATGGCTCCGACGGATTCAATTTTTCTGATGAAATGCTGATGCGGTTAAGTGACTGAAGACGCTCATATTTAAGTTCACAACTTCCCCAAAGTTCAGAGAATGTGACTTCAGAGTTTCTGATCTGAGGTTGAGGCTTCTTCTTGATTGCTATGACTATCGAAACACCCTGTTGGATATCGAATACGTTTTCATCCTTGATGCCATTTGGCGAAATTTCACCATGTTTGGAATTTCCATGTAAATCAACGACATGAATTTTGTCGAACGTCTGCATAAGGTGCCATCTCATTCCTCGAAAAGTCGGGTTGTCGAGGTAGCCATGGTTGGTGATGAAGCCAAGAATGCCTTCGCCGTTCTTTGCGATCAGGCTCTCCGACAGGCGGATGAACTTGACGTAGTCATCATGCAAGGAGTGCTTTCGCTCTCCAAAGTGTTTGCCATCAACGTATTTGTAGTCCTCGATCAGATTGCTGATCCAATCGCCCATGTTCTGCGAAATCCCAGAGTATGGTGGATTCCCGATCACGCACATGATGGGCATGTCGCGCTTGATTGTGTTCGCGCCCTTGGCCTCGCGGGATAGCCATTGCGTGAAAGGCAGGGTTTGGTTGGCAGGCTCGCCTTCCTCAAGGCTGTTGGTCAGATAGACTGACAGGCGCGGTGGGTTTCCCGTGGGCTTATAACCTAGCTCGGTCAGGATCATGTCGAGTTTCATATGGCACATGGCATAGGACGCCATGAGAAGCTCGAAGCCGTGCAGGCGGGGAATCAGATCGTCCTCGATGTATTTCGACCACATCGCGGGTGCGATGTCCTGAATCTTGGGTGCGATTTGCTTGATCACCTCGGCCAAAAACGTGCCTGTTCCTGTGGCAGGATCGAGGATTTGAACGCGGTGAACATCCTTCTTGATCGCGACGGGTTTGCCCTTCCTGTCGGTCTTGCCTGTGTCCCAGTCGATGGTCACTTTCGACGTGTCAGCCAGTCCATCGGGCAGGCTGAATTCCGTCTGCAAGACCTCGTCCACGGCGCGCACGATGAAATTCACAACGGGTTCGGGTGTGTACCAAACCCCTCGTGCCTTGCGTTTATCGGGGTTATAGGCAGCGAGGAATGTCTCGTAGAAATGAAGGAAGGGATCGTTCCGGCCCGTCAGCTTACCAAACCCCTCCATCAGCTTTGCCACATCACAGGCTTGGAACACGCGCGCAAGATCATCGATGATCCACGCGATGCGGTCGTCGAGATCATAACCAGCTATGTAGCTGAATAGCGAGCGCAGAAACGGGTTGGACTTGGGTAGCAGCTCCAATGCCTCCTGGCGGCTGAATGTGTCCAGACTGGTGTCGTGGAGCCGAGCTGCAAACATCCCATAGGCGATAGTTTCAGCATAAATGTCGGCGAAATCTTCTGCCTCGATGTTGTGGATCAGGTTTTCCCTGAACGCCTCATATTGTCCTACAAGTTCTTCTGCATCGTCAGCCAGGGTATTTTGCAGCACATCCTTGATCAGAATGGCTTTACCTGCCATTCGTTCGGCCAGTTCACGGGGGCTGGTGATCGTTTGGGGCCTCTGGGCAACAAAATCCCGCAGTAGATTTTCGAGTGTCGTGTATTGATCCGGCTTCGGTTGAATGCCCGGAGTGAGGTCGGCGATGCGTACCGAGGCGGTCAGTTCGCCGTCACGGTAAAAATCCCAATCAAGGCAGTTGGTATAGATCAGATTGGGTAGTGCAGCGCGGTAGCGTTCCTGTTGTGCCTTGTTGCTGCCTTTGAGGCCACGAATTCCAACGGGAATATCTTTGGCCTCAACGTGGCCGATCACAATATCACCCTGCGACACGATAAAATCAGGCGCACCACATTCGATCTTTTTGGGTTCGTTCAGGGCTGTCACATCATCCGAAATCGAGGACAACAGATTTTGCAAGGTGGCGCGGTATGAGTGTTCCGTTGCATTGCCCGTATTATAAATGCTGGTGACTTCTACCAGATACCCTTGAATATTCAATGCCTGCAAAATCGCGCCCCGCTGCGTTTGTTGCCATCTGTGAACGGATGATCCTTGACGATAAAGTACAGAAGATGCGCTGCCTTTTCTTCCAAACTTGGATAAACGTCTTTTCTAAAAGCGGATTGAAACACACCGCCGACGATACCCGTCACACTCCCGCTTTCTCGCTCCTGCCCGAAAATTTCCGTAGCTTCTTTTTTTCTCACGAATTCTTTTTTTAACACCACCAAAGCCGCTTTGAGATTTTCCGCCGTAAATGTTATCTGCTTCCTACTTGCCGCCGATTTTGGTAAACTGCCTTTATCATAAGCGTCTAGTGAAAACCAAGTACCCGCAAAAATACTGACAAGCTCCAAAATGTCCTTTGCTTTGACTTCATCGCTTGCGGGCAGCAAATCTCGTACGTTGGACACTGCTTGCATAAATTTTTTGTAGTTCTTCCCGGCGCGCTTTTTGTTGATCGAGTAGCCAAGGAGCAAGTGTTGTTTGAGTGTTTGGGTCGCCCAGATACGGAATTGCGTGGCTTGTTTAGAATTTACACGGTAGCCCGCAGAGAGTATAGCGTCTAAATTGTAATATTCTATTTGACGAGTTACTTGCCTCTTCCCTTCTTTTTGAACTGTTTCCAAAACGGAAACGGTTGATTTTCTGTTGAGTTCACCTGTCCGATAAATGTTTTTCAAATGCTTTGATATAGCAGGCCTCTGGACGTCAAATAAATCGGCGATTTGTTGTAAAGTCCCCCAGATTGTATCCTTTTCAATATCCCCGCGAAACGCTATTTCTCCGTTTTCGGTTTGATACAAAACAATGTTCGGCTTAGTTTTCATGCTCAACCCCGCTCAAATTCTTCAAAATTCGCTTATTTAATTCCGCTTCTTCCTTGATCTGTTCCTCAAACTCATCTTTTATATCTTCTTCTCTAAATATATCCCTAAAACTCGCACCCTCTGCACTACTACCTATGGGTGATGTAAATACTTTGTTCTTATTAAACGGAGGATCTAAGTCAATACAGTCAGAGTTTATTCCTTCTAATACTTCAAGATTGTCATGACAGAATATAGTTCTATTACTTACATTCATCTAATAATTTCAGTAATTTGGTTCATCATTCTCACCGCACTATTGTATATAATTCCTTGTTTTTTTAAGTGCTTGAAAACTGTTTGCTTATAATACTGTTGTAGTAAAAGTCAATTGTATGCTCTATTGATTTCAAGAACAGATCAATGATTTCTTTCTGACCTTCTTCTGATTTTATAAAGTTTGATACGTCTGTTTCTTTTTTTAGTCTGAGATTCAGAACTTCGGAGAATGATTCTGTAATGGTTTGCCGATCATCTTCAAGCATTGTTTCTATCAATGCCTGATCTTGGACGTCATATTTTTTGTTTGCAATTGCAGTTGAGAGGTTGTCTATAAATTCAGGAACTACCAGTTTAGGATGGCTTTCTTTTACAATGGACTCAAAGGTTTTTATGAGGTCTTGAGAGTACATATTATTGAATTTCTTATTCTATAATTCAGTCTATAAAGAACTTCAGTTTTTAAAGCCGTCAATATTTTCCAGAAGAGCAGTGATAAGTTTGATCGTGTTTTTTATATCTTCTTTGTATGCAATGGAACTTGGGCTATGCAAATATCTGGTGGGTACTGATATTACTGCGGCACGGCTTCCCTTTCCTGTTACCTGCATTGCGGTGGCGTTCGTTCCACCTGCCTTTTTGACCGTGATCTGGGTTGGTATATCTTTCTTTTCTGCAAGTTCATTTATATCAAAAGAAAATTTTCTATCTGCCACCAAATACCTATCGGACAGCCTTATTTCGGGTCCTTTACCAACATTTGCAAGAGATTTGTCTGCAGGTATACCCGGGACGTCCATTGCCACGGTGCCTTCCAGAGCAACAACAAAATCAGGTTCAACAACAGGGGTTATAAGCCTTGCCCCTCTTAATCCCGTTTCTTCCTGAACCGTTGCCGTAACAAAAAGATCACATTTTATATTAGGGTTTTTACTCAATGCTTCAATTATGATGAACAAGCCCATTCTATCATCCAATGCCTTTGAAATTACCGCGTCTTCAGTTTCTGTGAACTTGGTGTCAAATGATGCAAAATCTCCAACTTTGACCAAACTCTTAACTTTTTCAGCCGATAATCCAACGTCAACCACGCAGTCCTCAATTTCCGGAACTTCTTTGTTATTGCTGCCTTTGCTTACGTGGGGAGGAATAGCTGCTACCATACCGACAAGCTGGGTTTTACCCCACACTACTAACCTTTGAGCGTAATAAACCCGTGGATCTATGCCACCGAGAGGGGTCAATCTTATAAAACCGTTGTCATCTATATGGTGAACCATAAATCCGACTTCATCCGTATGAGCGTCAAGGACGACCCTGGGACCCTGTCCTTTTATATGTGCAATGATATTTCCCATTGCATCCTTGGAAATATCTTTTGTGAACTTTTTCAATTCATCAGTAACAACGTCACTTATGAGGTCTTCTCCGCCTGGCATGCCCGGGGTGTTGCATAATATTTTCAACAACTCTATGTTCATAGTTTTTTGATTATAGTCTAAAACCCATTATTTTCCAGATTTTAATTGATTTGATGGGCTGAAAATTCTAATATTTACATTATGGATGAGAAACTATATCCCGCTAACAATCCTCCCCTGTTTGTCCAGCCAGAGTCTACCAAACCCCTTGCCGAAAGACTGAGGCCACAAAGACTGGAAGACGTCGTTGGTCAAGATCATTTATTGGGAGAACAAGGGATGATAAAAAAGATGATAGAAGCAGGTGCACTTCAACCCATGATTTTCTGGGGCCCTCCAGGGACTGGCAAAACGACCCTTGCCCAGATCATAGCAGATAAGATCAATGCCATTGTATACTCTATAAATGCAATATCCTCAGGTGTTAAAGACCTACGGGAAGTAATTGAAAAGGCAAAAGAGTCTATACTGACGGGTAAAAAAACAGTTTTATTTGTGGATGAAATTCACAGGTTCAACAAAGCACAGCAGTCAGCTCTTTTGAAAAGCGTGGAAGATGGAACGGTTGTGCTTATCGGTACCACCACTGAAAACCCTTCTTTTGAAGTTATTGCTCCTCTTTTGTCACGGTCTCAGGTCTACACTTTAAATTCACTCAATGAAGATGACCTGAATGAAATTTTGAGACGTGCTTTGGAAAACATCCCAACCCTTGATACAAAGAACAAAGGTTCTCATCTAAAAATTAATATAGATAACAAAGCCAGAAGTGAGTTGATCAGGTTGGCAGGTGGGGATGCGAGAGTTATGCTTAACGCTCTGGAAACTGCAATTCATACCACTTCTCCCGTTAATAATGGAATAACAATAGATATAAACACGGTAAAGCAAGCATACCAGACCAGCAGATACAGGTATGATCAATCTGGGGAAGATCATTACAACACCATTTCAGCTTTTATCAAGAGTGTGAGGGGCAGTGATCCCGATGCTTCAGTTTACTATCTGGCAAAGATGATAGAAGCAGGTGAAGATGTTAAGTTCATTGCAAGGAGACTTATAATACTTGCTTCGGAAGATATAGGGAACGCGGAGCCTTATGCACTTACTCTGTCAACAAGTTGCTTTACAGCTGTAAATTACGTTGGTTTACCGGAAGCGGGGTTGATACTTGCACAGACTGCAACCTATCTTGCAAGTTGTCCAAAGAGCAATGCCTCTTACTTAGCACTTGGTAAAGCAGTTGAAGATGTTAGGTCAAAGCCAAATCTTGAAGTGCCAATGCATTTGAGAAATGCACCGACAAAACTTATGAAGGAACTTGGATACGGTAAAAACTACAAATATTCACATAACTATGATGAGCATTTTGTAGATCAGGACTTTCTGCCTAAAGGATTGAGGGATAAAATATATTACAAACCAAATGAAATAGGGCGTGAAGTCTCGCTCAAAAAATACCTTGAAACCAAGTGGAAAAAGAGGCAAAAAAAGGATTAATCTTTTCTTTCTATCAATTCCACCTTGTAACCATCTGGGTCTTCAAAGAACGCAATAACGGTGTTTCCGTGCTTCATTGGGCCAGGAGGTCTTGTCAGCCTACCACCGAGTTTTTCTATTTTTTCGCAAGCCAGATATATATCTTCAACCCCAAAAGCTATGTGTCCATAGCCATTACCCAGATCATATTTGGAAGTATCCCAGTTATGTGTCAACTCTAAAAATGGTTCAGTATCGTCCCCGTAACCCAGAAATGCGAGGCTGAATTTTCCATCGGGATACTGTGTAGTCCTATGATGTTTGAGTCCCAATGATTCCGTGTAGAATTTTATTGATCTTTCAAGATCACCGACCCGTATCATTGTATGAAGGTATTTCATTTTTAGGCTCCTACTCTAAAGTTTGGGGGTTATATACCTACTTACCCGAACTGATATAACTACTTATACTATGATTAAGTTTTATCTTTTGTTGGTTTGTAGTTTATATTGGGGATTGTTTTATCAGTAGGTTGTAAGTCATTTTGAGGTAGATTTCTCTTTTGAGTATCCGTTTTCTTTTTAGCGAATGTAGCATCTACGACTTCTTCCATAGTTGCTCTTATCGGTGGTATGATTTTTTGTTTTCTACCCATTTTTGATATTTACCTGTTTTAACGTCTTTACCTACTTTGCACTAACGTTTATTATACCTACTGATTTATACACTTATGTATTAAGAGCTAAGAAATACGTATTTTATAACAAATAAAGTTACTTATACTGACATTAGTATAGTTGGAATTAATATTACTCTCGCTATCCATTTTATGGTGTTAATACCACCATATAACTTATTTAACTTTTTTGTATCTTTCCTTACTTTTTTCATATCCTTTCTTACTTCACCTATATCTTCTCTCATATCATTTCTTAATTCGGTGAATTGAGTATTCATCAAGTTAATGATATCTGTATTTGTAGGTATATCTTGCATAAAAACTAAACTCCTTTCTAATGTAGTTTTTTTCTCACTGGTAATATCATATTCACCATCCATATTCACATTTATACATTAGTTTTTAGCAAGAATTTAGCAACCCTGACTTTGGGACTTCCTAGTAAGTGGGTATGAATGAATTTCACCTCACACTTTTACCCATTGTTAGGGTTGCTACTTTTTTTACTGTGATTGTTTAATATATAAGTAAATCATAAAAAACTACTATGAAAGTCAGAGAAATAATAAAATTAATAAAAGATGATGGGTGGTATCTAGATAAACACAAAGCAACAAGTCATAGGCAATTCAAACATCCATCTAAGCCAGGTAAAGTAACAGTAGCTGGAAATTTAGGAAAGGAATTAAAGAAAGGAACAGAACATAGTATAATTAAACAAGCAGGAATACAATTACATTAAAAACGGAGGTTGATAACAATGAAAAACAAATATCTTATTATAATTGAAAAAACAGGCAATGGTTATAGTGCTTATGCTCCTGATCTTCCAGGATGTATAGCTGCTGCGGACACCCTTGAAGAAACCAGACAACTTATGTCTGAAGCCATTGAATTTCATATAGAGGGACTAAAAGAAGATAACTATGCCGTACCTCAACCAATAAGTGTTGCCGGATATGTTACCTGCTAACCCACCAATTCTTTATAACTTAGTTTTTTTCCGAGCAAGTCGTTAATAATTTCAGTAATTTGGTTCATAGTATCCAGAGGTCTCAAATTATGCCGACCCACGTACTCATCAATATATCTTTGTAGATGCTTAACCGACATTTTATGATACACACCAATATAACCTCTTTTTAACATACTCCAGAAAGACTCAATACCATTAGTATGAGCTTTATCGTTTATATACTCACCAACGCTATGATTTACCGCAGTATGATCAAACCCCTTTTTACTCAACCCTTTATATCCCCTATGCTGAATTGCTTTTATCAAGTAGTTTATAGTAAATTCTTTAGCAAGAAATATTTTTGTGTAATTGGGTATATAACCCCCCTTAATATACAATGTTAGTTCATTCAATCGTGTAAAGAGATATGAAAGTAGGTGTTACCGGAGCAACTGGTTTTATAGGTGGAAAATTATTAAGAAGATTGCTGGGTGAAGGTCACGAGGTTAAATGTCTTGTAAGAGACCCGCAAAAAGCTAAATCTATTCAAGAACTTGGAGTAGAGTTATACGTAGGAGATTTAGCTGACCCAGAAAGTTTAGATGATTTTCCGCGGGATTGTGAATACGTCTACCATGTTGCCGCATTTGTATCTGACTGGGGCAGCAAACATGATTTTTATAAAAGCAACGTTCAAGCCACCAGATCCTTACTTGAGGCTTCTGAAAATCATAATGTGAAGAGGTTTATTTTCGTTAGTTCATCCACCGTTATCTGGAACGTGAGCTTCTGGAGAATGCACAATCTTGAAAACATAGATGAGACGTATCCATACCCACGAGAATACACTGACTCATATAACGAATCCAAAAGTATGGCAGAAAAGCTGGTGCTTTGTTTTCACCGTAAAAGCAAACTGGAAACGGTTGTAATAAGACCTTCAAATGTATGGGGGGCAGGTGATACAGTAATTTTGCCAAGAATTATCAAGGTGGCAAAAAAGGGAGTTTTGATACCTATGGGTTCCAGAGAAAACATCATAACGCCCTGCCACGTTAATAATCTTATTGAGAGCCTTATTTCAGTAACAACAAGCGATAACGTGGCGGGAAAGATTTATTTCATCAATGACGGAAATAAAGTTAAATACTACGATTTTTTGCGGGATCAAATGAGTGCAGCCGGAATAAGTTGGGATCCCAAATACGCAATACCATATAAACTGGGATACCTTGTTGCCTTGCTCTTGGAGCTAACTTACAAGTCCATTCGTTCAAAAACCCCACCCGTTCTGACAAGATTTGCCGTTGCGGCGCTATCTGGCACGCGGATCTACAGTATTTCAAATGCGGAGAGGGATTTCGGTTATAAAAGCGTTATTAGCTATTCGGAAGGAATGGAAAAACTCAGAGAATGGGTTGCCAATAAAGGTTTAGGAGATTAGGTGAGTAGAGACACTGCTGTCCGAGTGGGTGGATTGACCAAGTTTTACGGTTCCTCAAAGGTTTTGAACAATGTAGATTTGGAGTTGAAAAAGGGGGAATTTGCGACTTTTTTTGGTCCAAACGGTGCCGGTAAAACAACTTTAATAAAGATACTCTCAACTTTGGTAAGCCCCGATAAAGGAGAGGTCTATATAAACGGATGCAATTTGAAAAAAGAGCCAAGGGAAATAAGAAAAGTGGTCGGGGTTGTTTCCCACGAGCATTTTTTGTATCACAACCTTACGGTGGCGGAAAACATGAGATTTTTTGGTGAACTTTACGGGATTTGCGATCTGTCTGAAAAAATAACCTTTAATCTTCAAAAATTAGGTATTTACTCTAAAAAGAAAGAGTTTGTGAGAAATCTTTCAAATGGAATGAAACAGAGGGTAGCAATAGCACGGTCTGTACTGCATGAACCTCTGGTTTTATTATTTGACGAACCATTTGTGGGGTTGGATAAAGAGGGTATTTCTCTACTTATGGATATTTTTAAAGAATTCAAGCAGGATAACAAAACCGTAATTATTACAACGCATAACGCAAGACTCGGGTTAAAAAACTGCGACACGGTTTTTATGTTAAATAAAGGCAGTGTGGAGTATACAAAACCCGCGAATGAAGTTGCAGTGGGTGATGTTGAAGGTAAATAATAGAGAAAGGTAGGGAGTAGCAAAGGATTGGCGATCAAGATTAATCCATACCAAACAAGCGACCCAGAACGTGCTTTCAAATCTGCATTGCACTTTTAAAAATAAAAGCTAAATTAAATGTCATATATTTTACTTTAAACCCCTTTGTTTCTTTCACTTTTGTATAAAGCATGAACAGTATTAAAACCATTCTATGGAAAGATGTTATATGCGAGTTGCGAACAAGAGAGATGCTTTTCTCAATGGGAGCATTCTCGGTTGTGATAACTGTGCTTTTTAGCTTCAGTCTGACGGTAACAAGAGAAAATGCCGTTTTTATTGTTCCTTCTCTGTTATGGGTATCAACGATATTTGTTGGCACTTTAGGTTTGGGCAGAGCGTTTGCAATGGAAAAAGAAAACAGCGCCTTTACGGGTATTCTGTTAAGTCCTGTTGACAGGAGTTTGTTGTATTTTGCAAAAGTTTTAAGCAATTTTCTGTATGTTTTTATAATACAGCTACTTCTGACCTTATTCTTTGTTCTATTTTTCAATATGGAGATCAAGGGTAGCTTTTTGAACTTGCTTATTGCATTCATTCTTGGAGGTATAGGTTTTTCATCGCTGGGAACACTTTTTTCCACAATGTCCGTAAACACTCGTCTGAGAGAAGTAATTCTCCCAATTATACTATTTCCCTTGCTTCTTCCCCTTCTAGTGAATGCTATAAATATAACCTCAGTTGTATTAGCAGGCGGTGCTTTTGGCGAAGTGATCCCTTCTATAAAAATATTGATCTGTTTTGATATAATCTTTCTTGCTGCAAGTGCACTTGTTTATGAATACGTAGTGGAGGAAACATAGATCAGATGGTGAGAATAACTCTGTATATATTGGCTTTGATACTTATGCTCGCATCCACTTATGCGGCGTTTCTGTATGCTCCGACTGAATTAGTAATGGGAGATATACAGAGAATATTCTATTTTCATCTTGGCTCGGTTTGGGTGGCAACAATTGCTTTTACGATCGTGTTTATCTCAAGCATTGCCTATTTGGTAAACAGGGAACGGAAATGGGATATTATGGCTTATTCGTCTGCCGAAATAGGTGTTTTGTTTATCACAATAACGATAGTAACGGGGAGCATCTGGGCAAAGCCTATATGGGGCACTTGGTGGACGTGGGATCCTCAACTTACCGCGACTTTTATATTGTGGATACTATACGTTGTTTACCTGCTGATACGTGCAAATTCAGATTATGATGAAAAAAGGGCTAAATACTCAGCTGTTTTTGCCATTATTGCGTTCATAGACCTTCCTCTGGTTTATATATCAGCAAGGGTAATGAAAGGTATTTCCCCGGTTGTATTTGGTCCCGGAGGGGGTGGGATTGAACCTAAAATGATGCACACGCTCTTATTGACCTTGCTGGCTTTTACATTCTTATTTCTTGTTTTAATAGTAGAGCGGGTAAGAATAGAAAATATGAGATACAGAATTGACTTATTGCGTAACAAGGAGGTTTCGTAATGGCATATCTTTTCTGGGGTCATGTAATAACTTGGATAATGGTAATTTTTTACGTGGTTTATTTGAAAATTAAGACAAAAAAACTTGAGCGTGAATTAGAAGATATTCAGGGATGACAATATAAAGTAATGTTAAAGAACCAGTTGAAATTTATTGTTGCGATCGTGATCATAGTGGGTGCTTTAAGCTACCTTGTATTTGCAGGCGTCAAGGAAACTATGGTTTATTACCTGACCGTAAGCGAGCTTGAATCAAAAACCCCTTCTATTTACGGTACAAGGGTAAGGGTTTCCGGTGTGGTAGTTCCGAACACGATTGAAAAGGGGATAGACGGCAGCATCAAGTTCCAGATAGCCGGTGGTAACCGTAGCATCAACGTTTTTTACGACGGTATAATTCCGGACATTTTTAGAGATGAAGTTGAGGCGGTTGTGGAAGGGAAATATTTCAGCAACGGGGAGTTTCAAGCGGACGTGCTTCTGGCAAAATGCCCGACAAAGTATGAGTCGGACGATCAGTTTTACGATCCGAGCAGGAAAAGCAACTGATGTGGCAAATAGGCAATGCCGCCCTTTATTTTGCTTTTTTCCTTTCTCTTTACACTGTTGTAGCATCACTTATAGGTATTCGGTTTAAGAACGGTAATATAATTGAAAGTGGCAAGAACTCCGCCTTATCAATTTTTATCCTCCTTTTTATATCCTGCGGTGCGCTTGTCTATGAACTGATAGATCTAAATTTTTCATTAAGATACGTTGTTCTGAATACAAGCACGGATCTCCCGATAATATACAGATTTACGGCACTCTGGGCAGGTCAGGCAGGCTCGCTTTTACTCTGGGGATTTATTCTATCGGCTTATTCGGCTATAGCTGTTTTTAAGTTTGGCAAAAGAGGCTCGCTGTTTAATTCCCACTTTGCCGTGGTGGCATTTTCTATCCTCGCGTTCTTTTTATATTTGGTCACCTTTGTTGAAAATCCTTTTCAAAAAGCTCCTTTCACTCTTGATGAAGGAAGGGGACTTAATCCCATATTGCAGAACGGCTATATGGCTATTCATCCAGTTACCCTTTATCTGGGTTACGTTGGATTAACAATTCCTTTTGCTTTTGGTATGGCAGCTCTAATGAGCGGAAAACTTGATGATACGTGGATAAGGAACTCAAGAAAGTGGACACTTTTTGCTTGGACGTTTCTCAGCATTGGTCTGGTACTTGGTGCAAGATGGGCATATCTTGAACTTGGATGGGGAGGTTACTGGGCGTGGGATCCCGTTGAGAATGCAGCTTTTATGCCGTGGTTATCCGCAACTGCTTTCCTGCACTCCGTTATGATACAGGAGAGAAGGGGAATGCTGAAGAAGTGGAACATGGTATTGCTTATAATTACGTTTTTTTTGACCTTGTTTGGAACTTTTATTACACGGAGCGGTATAATCTCGTCAGTTCATTCCTTTGCACAGTCTGATATAGGTCTCCCGTTTCTTTGCTTTATAGCATTTGTGCTTATTTTTTCATTTGCAGCTTTTACCTACAGACTGAAAGACCTTGATAGTGAAGAGAGTTTTGACTCTATTCTTTCAAGAGAAAGTGCCTTTATATTCAACAACCTTCTGTTTCTCGGTGCTGCTTTTACGGTGTTTATTGGAACTCTGTTCCCAATTATTTCTGAGGCATTGGCAGGGGAGAAGATCCTTGTGGGGCCACCATACTTCAACAAGGTCAACGTGCCAATAGGACTTGTTCTCATATTCTTAATGGGAATTGGTCCGCTTATCCCTTGGAGGAAAGCATCATCGGATAGCTTGAAGAAAAACTTCTTGTTGCCGATCATAGCAGGAGTGTCAACGGGTGTGATCTTGTTTGTTTTAAATATTAGGGACGTGGTTGCGTTGGCTACGTTCAGTATTTGTGGTTTTGTTGTTTGCACCGTTGTGGTTGAGTTTTATAAAGGAGTTTCGGTAAGAATGAGCAGAAAAGAGAACGTGTTTACCGCATTTACAAAGCTGATCTCTAAAAATAAAAGAAGGTATGGAGGATATATAGTGCATATTGGTATTGTCTTGATAGTGATAGGCATAACCTCATCATCAACCTTCAACGAGGAAAGGAAAGTAATTTTAAGCATAGATGAGAAGACTGAAGTCGGAAAGTATGAGTTGCAGTTCAAAGGTATTGAGACTTATAATAACGATGCAAAAAATGGCACAAGGGCAAATCTGGAACTAAGCCATGGAGGTAACAGGATTGGAATGCTTTACCCTGAAAAAAATATCTACAAATATGAAGGTAACAGGGAAATAAATCAGGAAACTGAAGTTGCACTGCGGTCAACGCTCACCGATGACCTTTATGTAATACTGTCTGATGTCAACAACGATGGCAGCGTAACTATACGTGTTTTTATAAACCCGATGGTAAGTTGGATATGGGCTGGTGGAATGGTCGTGTTACTTGGTGCGATCACGACAATGCTTCCCGGCTTAAAAAGGAAAAGGGGAAATGTCTTGAAGCAGGGTGCTTGAACGCAGGGTGTTTAAACAAAGGGGGCTTTATGTATACGATCGTAATATCGCTGATGTCCATTGTGATTTCACTTTACGTTATCCTACCTCTTGTAAGGGGTGGTATTTCACGCAGAGAAGATATATCGGTGGATGGTAAAGATAGTAAAAGGCTTTCCGAGTTGTTGAATAAAAAGGAAGTTATCATGAATGAGATCGCAGACGTTGATTTTGATCATGGACTGGGCAAGTTGAACCACGGAGACTACAAAGAAATAAAAAGTAGATATATGCAAAAGGCAGCAGAGATATTAAAGCAGATTGAAAAGATCAAAAAAGTGTAATTTCACATAGAAATTAAACCCCGGTTCAATTTGAACTGAACATAATGACAAAAAAAATATTCATAAACGGTATTCTGCTCTTACTTGCTTCATTTTTGCCTGTAAATGCCTATGCAGATGAATTGAGCGGCAAAAAGTTATTTGAGGAGAGACGTTGTTCAAGGTGTCACACTATAGGCAAGGGAATATTCGTTGGTCCAGACCTATATGGTGTAAGCGATAGATACAGTGAACAGGAGATCATGGACTGGATCACTGGGCCGGAGACAATTTACCAAAAATTTGGTAGATCACCTGTAAACAAAGGTTACCCACCTATGCCCAATTTGAATGTCTCGGTGGATGAGGCATCTAAAATAACCGAGTTTTTAATTGGCAATCAAATCGAGAAAGACAATAAAACGAGTGGAACGATAAAGGGCAAAGTCATCAATAAAACAGTGGGTGGGGGAGTTGAGGGTGTTGATGTGTATCTCAGGTTGTTCATGGGCGATAGGAAAATGGACGAAAAGCTGTCTATTTCCGACAAAACAGGCGGGTTCATATTTGAAAACCTACCTTGGAACAGAAGCTACGGCATAGTAATAAGATCGGATGGCATTGAATACGAGACTGCAAGAATGGTTTTTCCATCGGACAAGACAGTGATTGACCTTGATCTACCGATCTTTAATGCAGGAAATGATGATTCAAATATAGTAATAAATGTCAATCATTACGTTATGGATATTGAAGATGAACATATTGCCGTTGCCGAGATATATGAGTTTGAGAATGCAGGCGATACCATTTTCACGGGATTGAAGCAGGATCAACGAGACGACTTCAAAGGGACAATTAAGTTAAACGTGCCGAAAGAGGCAGAAGATCTGGCATTCAGGGAAGGTATCAGCCAAGAAAATTCCGTAAGAAAGGGTGAAGTGGTCTATGATACTGCCAGTTTTTCTCCAGGGAACAAAAGGTTAGTGTTTACCTATAAGCTGCCTTTGAAACTTGGAAGGAATCAGATGAAAAAAACCTTTTACTATGATACAAGGTCTGCAGTTGTATTGGTGTCTGGATCAGAGAAAGTGCAAATAAGTGGTATGGAAGAGATGAAACCTATTTCATTCGGTGATCAGACCTACCGTAGATGGTTTATCAGGGATATAAAACCAAGAGAAAACAACATAACAATAAGTTACTTCAACACCCACCTGCAATTTAAGAGAGTAGAGCTTTATCCAGTGATAATATTTGCACTCATAATTCTGTTGTTCTATCTATTCAGCCTGAGAGGTAAGAGGAAAAAGACGGACATATAACGAAGGAAAGACTTTTTACGCTCAGTTTATTGTGTTAAATATCCCCGAGGCAGAATTGAATTATGGAAACAGAGGCTATTGATGCCGTTTCAGTCCTTAATGTTCTTGGACCCAGACTGACTATTTTTATCCCCTGATCTTCTGACGCTTTTATCTCATCTTTTGAAAAACCACCTTCCGGTCCAATTATTAAACTTACAGTTGTGATCTTTTTATCAAAAGATCCCAGAACTTTTTTCAGTTCAATATCACCGTTTTGTTTATCAAAAAGCAGGTTTAAGGCTTTTCTCGGCAGGTTATTGATAGTATCATCGTAACTTTTTGGTTCATTGATCTTGACTGGCAAACCTCTTCCTGACTGCTTGCATGATTCCATTGCGATCTTTATCCATCTTTTCATTTTATCCGTATGGCGGACAACCGTTCTTTCCGTGTATATCGGGGTAATGGATTTTACTCCAAGTTCACAACATTTCTGAACTATAATATCCATTTTGTTTCCTTTGATAATGGATTGAAACAAGTTGATATCCAAGTTGGATTCATTCTCTAATTTGAAAGAGTTATAAATTTCAACAGTTAATTTTTTACTTAAAATAATTTTGATAATTGCCTGATATATAATGGAATTTTCATCAAATAATTCTATTTTCTGTCCTTCTTTAAACCTCAATACTTTTACAATGTGTCTATGGTTCTCTCCTGAGAGATCTACCAGTTTTCCCTTCACTTGTTTGCTTGATACTAAAAATTTAGGCATCTGGAATTTAGAGCATTTTAACTTTTGATACTGTAGTTAAAGCTGTTTGTTAGTATTACTTTAACTATTTTTCTTATTGTTTTAACTCATCAGAAAAAATTCGTGAGGAAAATTCCCCTCCTATGGAGGGGTGGCAGGCAGAGCCTGACGGGGTGGTATAAGAAAACAACACAAGCACTATGTTGAGTTTTTTGGAGGTAGTGGGCAGTGTTGCTCAACAAATTTTTGAACATTTTCAATAGATGCCGGTGTATTTCTGTTCTCTTTGTCTTCTTAAATTTGTTTGCCATTTTGTATTGTGGAGTGTCTAAGGATATTTAAGAATGTTTAAAGTAGTATTAAAAATGTCTAGTTTCTAAAAACTACCCTGTCATTTCCTGACGGGGTGGTAAGAGAGAAACAACACAAGCAGAATATCTACAAATTGACACTTTAAATGGGGTTTAAACGGCATTTAAACAGCATTTAAATATAGTTTAACTCAATAGTTGATTTTTAAGTTTTTGATCTAAAATTTATAATAATATCAGTAAATAAAGAACATAAGTTATAGTTATTTATTCATTTTTACTTTCAAGCCATTGAGGTTTAAGAGGCATAATATTTCAGCATTTCGGATACAAGTCCTTCAATAGTGTGCTTTGATGCTGTGATCTCGGGTTTAAATCCATTGGAGATCAGCGTGTCGGAAGTTATTGGGCCTATGGAAGCACAGTTTGTGTTGTGCAGATATTTAGAGTTTTTGTCTAGGATCTTTAGCATGTTGATCACAGTTGATGAACTTGTGAAAGCAATAAGGTCAATTCCACCTGATCTCAATTTGTCTATGAACTCTTTTTTTAATGAAGGTTTTATTTTTGGTATTACAGTTTCATAGCAACTTGCGATAGTAACTTTACCTTTCATCTCTTTCAAAGTTTTGGGCAATGTGTCTCTTGCAACTTTTGCTCTTGGTATTAAAAATCGCCGTCCCTTTATTTCACTTGGTTTAAGGCTCTCAATTATGCCTTCTGCAGTGTAGTTGTGGGGGATAATATCGGCTGATAATCCGTAGCTTTTTAGTTCAGAACCAGTTTTTTCTCCAATTACCACTATTTTCTTTTCGGAAAATATCCTTGAATCCAGACCTTTACTGAATATCCTTGAAAAAAAGTATTTAACACCGTTGACGCTGGTAAATATCACGTAGTCAAACTTGCTTATAGATTTTATGGTCTTGTCAACTTGTTCCCATGAACTTGTCGGAATTGTCTCTATCGTTGGAAACTCAATTACATTGGCACCATAGGAACTTAGCAGGTCATAGAATGCCGAAGACTGATCTTCAGCTCTTGTAATAACTATGTTCTTTCCAAAGAGAGGCTTCTTTTCATACCAACTCACTTGCTTTTTCAGATTTACTATTTTTCCCACTAATATAATTGCTGGAGATTTTATAGCAGGGTCCGAGCGTATAAGTCCCGCTATACTGTCAATCGTGCCTTTAACTGATCTTTGCGTTGGTATTGTCCCCTGTGAGATCACCATCGCAGGTGTGTTTTTGGGTATTTTTTCCTCTATTAGCTTTTTCATAATGAGGTGGATGTTTTTCAGGGACATTAAAAAGATCAGGGTTTCTTGTTCTGATATTGCTTTCCAGTTCAGCTTGGGATCTGATTTAAATGGATTTTCATGCCCTGTGATCACAGTAAAAGAGGAGTTGTATTCTCTATGAGTAAGTGGCACACCTGAATAAGCTGGAACAGAACTGACGGAACTGACGCCGGGAACTATCTCTATCACTATATTGGCTTTAACCAGTGCTTCTGCTTCTTCTCCCCCGCGACCGAATATGAAGGGGTCTCCTCCCTTTAACCTCACTACGGTTTTCTTTCTTCTGGCATGGTATATGAGTTTTTTATTTATCTCATTCTGAGTGCTTTCTTTCTGACCGGGGGTTTTTCCCACGTAGATCAGTTTTGCCGACTTTTTACAGAAATTTAACAGTCTTTTGTTTATAAGCGCATCGTATATGACAACGTCAGCGTATCGTAGTATTTTCTTGCCCTTTAAGGTCAGCAGTTCAGGATCACCGGGTCCGGCGCCCACGAGATAAACGACTGGCTCCATTATGTTTGAAAAAGAAACCGCAGGCACGCCCCGTTGTCAAGTATGGTAAATTGCCGAGATGATCTATGACGTTTCAGGTTCTAACAAAATATGGGTTCAGAAAAAATAATACAGTAATAAAGTTTCTACAAATTTTCTCTTGACACACGGTTATTTGTGCTTAAATTCTGGAATAATGCAAAAGAAACTCGGTGATATTGCTACTGTTCAAATGGGATTTCCCTTTCGTTCACGTATTGAACCAGACGAGGATGGAAATGTCTCTATTATTCAAATGAGCAATTTAGGAGAAAATAGTTTGAAGGCTCATACGGATCTGCTCAAGGTTTACCTAAAGAATATATCTCATAAGCACTTAGTGAAACAAAAAGATTTGATCTTTCGTTCAAGGGGAAAAACAATAAATGCAGTGATAATTGATAAAGAAATTGAGCGAGCAGTCGTAGCGGCACCGTTAATTAGAATAAGAGTTACGGAAAAGGACGTTATTCCGGAATATCTTCTCTGGTTCATGAATCAGCCATTATCTCAAGCATTTTTGCACGGCAGAGCCACCGGAACTTCAATGCCTATGATCGGTAAGTCAACTCTTGAAGATCTGCGGATTACTATCCCTGATCTTGAAACTCAAAGGCAAATCGTAATACTTGCTCATTTATCGGACAAAGAGCAAAAACTAATGAAACGGTTGGCTAAGGCAAATGGTAGTTTAGTTCAAAAAACTTTGAAACAGTTGGTAACAGATCCTAAGAAGTCTTATTAGAGGAGCAGAGAAATGACAAATGGGACAATAGATCAAAAAAACATAGACAATGCTGCATGGTCTGCCTGCAACACTTTTCGTGGAGTGATGGACGCGTCCGTTTACAAGGACTACATACTCGTGATGTTGTTTCTCAAATATGTTTCGGATGTTTGGAAGAGCCATTATGAGAAATACAAAAAGCAATACGGAGACCACAAAGAGCGCATCAACCGCCTTCTTAAAAATGAGCGGTTTGTTTTGCCTAAAGACAGCAGTTTTTACAACCTGTATGAGAATCGTTCTGCTTCAAATATCGGTGAACTTATAAACATTGCGTTGACCGCATTTGAAGACGAAAACAAAGAGAAACTGGAGGGTGTTTTCCGCAACATTGACTTCAATAGCGAAACAAATTTCGGCAAAACAAAAGACCGCAATCGCCGTCTTAAAACACTACTTGAAGATTTGAACAAACCAGAGTTGGATATGAGTCCAGATAATGTTACAGAAGACATTATCGGCAATACATACATCTATCTGATAGAGCGTTTTGCGTCCGATGCTGGCAAAAAAGCGGGAGAGTTCTACACACCTCACAAGGTTTCGGAGTTGGTAGCAAAGTTATGCGACCCCAAGCCCGGAGCACGCATTTGCGACCCTACTTGTGGTTCTGGAGGGCTTCTAATTGAAGCCGCGCGCGAAGTGGGTGGCGATGATTACTCTCTTTGTGGGATGGAAGTCAACGGAGGTACTTGGGCGCTTTGTCGGATGAATATGTTCCTTCACGGGATGGATTCAGCACGAATTGAATGGTGCAATACATTAACAGCCCCCGGACTCGTGGAAACCGACCGCCTGATGAGGTTTGACAATATTGTCGCAAATCCACCTTTCTCGTTGGATAAGTGGGGAGCGGAAGAAGCGGGAAACGACATTTACAAGCGTTTTTGGCGAGGAATTCCTCCCAAGTCTAAGGGGGATTACGCTTTCATCAGTCACATGGTGGAGGCAGCTCTGGAAAAGAAAGGGCGCATTGCGGTTGTTGTCCCACATGGTGTTTTATTCAGGGGCGCGGCAGAGGGGCGTATCCGTCGCCATTTAATAGAAGAAAATCTGCTGGATGCCGTCATCGGCTTACCGGGTAATCTTTTTCCAACCACGTCCATTCCGGTTGCTATCTTGGTGTTTGACCGTTCACGCGAGACAGGTGGTGCAAATGAGAAACTCAAGGATGTGTTGTTCATTGATGCAAGCCGTGAGTATGAGTCCGGAAAAAATCAGAACAAGCTACTGGACAAGCATATAGAAAAGATCGTTGACACATATAAAAAGCGTAAAAGTGTTGACAAATATGCGCATTTGGCAAAACCAGAAGAGATTGAAGAAAACGATTTCAACCTGAACATCCCGCGTTATGTGGACACCTTTGAGGAAGAAGAGGAGATAGATATAGACGCGGTGCAGCGAGAAATAGATCAACTGGAAAAAGAACTGTCCAAAGTGCGGATGGAGATGGCGAAAAAAATGAAGGAGATTAAAAGATGAGCAAGATGCCAACAAATAAACATCATCAAACATTTGAGGATGCTTGTCGCCGTACGGAAAACGGCGCCGAATTTTGGTCTGCACGCGAACTTTTGTCCATTCTCGATTATGGAAGTTGGGATAAATTCAAGGCAGTCATTCATAAGTCTATAAGTGCTTGTGAGAATTCGGGCATGGTTTCCTCAGACCATTTTTCCCAGATGGGAAAAATGGTCTGAAGGGTTCGGGTCGGAGGTAATGGCTAAACAGGAGAGAAAGGAACAGGCATTGTTGAAAAGGATAAAAAGGGCATAAAATAGGTATTTTTTGCCTATATCTACAACGACATATACACAAAATTGAATTTTATGTACACATTAAGCAAACATATACATAATTTTGAGAGCATTCACCCGTTCCCTGACGGCAATGGTCGCATTGGTCGCGTGCTGAACGTGCTGTATCTGACGCACAAGGGGCTTTTAGACGCTCCCATCCTTTATTTGAGCCGAGCGATCAACCGCACAAAGCCAGACTACTACCGCTTATTGCAAGCCGTGCGTGAAGAGGGCGCATGGGAAGAATGGATCATCTACATACTGAGTGCCGTTACAGAAACGGCAAAATCAACCTTGCAACTTGTATCGGGTATTCGGGAACTGATGGCTGAACACAAAAAACTTATACGAGATGAACTGCCGAAAATCTACTCTCAGGACTTGTTGAATAATCTGTTTCGCAACCCCTATACGCGTATTGACTACGTGGCGAAAGACCTAACGGTTGACCGCAGAACAGCACGCAAGTATCTCAAACAATTAACTGAAAAGGGGATTGTGGAGGAAGTAAAGGCGGGGAGGAACAACTACTACATAAACAAAAAACTGGTTGACCTGTTTGTCAGTGTCTCGGTGGAAGGGGATCAGTGATGAGTAGGAAAGGGGAAAAGGAACGAGCGTTGCCCGATGGGTGGCAGGAAGTGAGGCTGGGGGACATAATGGAATTCAAAAATGGATTGAATACAGAGAAAGGAAACTATGGTAAGGGTGTAAAATTTGTGAACGTAATGGATGTTTTCAAGTTTAACTATCTTTATGAACATAATGTTGTTGGCTCTGTTCAAGTTAGTGAAAAAAACAGAATTGAATATTCAGTTAAATATGGGGATATCTTGTTTAATAGGACATCTGAAATACTTAATGAGATTGCTATGTCATCTGTATATCTCGATGAGAAAAAAATAATCTTTGGAGGTTTTGTTATTAGAGGACGCCAAAAAATTACTGCTCTTACTCCTCGATTTTCTATTTGTTGTCTTCAATCCAATAAAGTACGAAAAGAATTAATAAGACGAGGGCAAGGTGCCGTCCGAGCGAACATTGGACAAAAAGATCTAGCGAAAATTCCTGTTGTTATTCCACCGCTCCCCGAACAAAAAGCCATCACCTCTTTACTGGAAACATGGGACACGGCGATTGAGAAAACTGAAGCATTGATTGAGGCAAAGGAAAAGCGGTTCAAGTGGTTGCTGAAAACACTCATCAGCAATCAGCAAGACAATCCTGAATGGCGGGAAGTGAGGTTGGGGGATGTTACGAAGGTTATTGTAGGCCAGTCTCCAAAAGGGATTTTCTATAATACAGAGGGTGAGGGCATGCCCTTCTATCAAGGTAAATCTGAATTTGGGAAAATCTACATTAACAATCCTAATATGTGGACTACTCAAACAACTAAAACGGCAGAGAAAGGCGATATTCTTATGTCCATTAGAGCTCCTGTTGGGTCAATTAACCGTACAAATAACAAAATTTGCATTGGCCGAGGGCTTGCTAGTATTAGGGTTCATAGCATCAAACGAACGTTCTTATTTTTTTACTTGCAGTTTATCAAAAGCCAAATAATAGGAAATGGTGGCTCTATATTCAATTCGATTACTAAGCGTCAAGTTGAACAAATTCCAATTCTTTGCCCCCCAGTTTCTGAACAAAAAGCCATTGCTGCTGTACTAAACACGGTACAACGTGAAATTGATCTACTGGAACAACTCACCCAACAATACCGCACACAAAAGCGCGTGCTGATGCAGAGATTATTGACAGGAGAATGGAGGACAAAGATGAATCGTTATATTCTGAGAATGGGCACTTACGAGTGTCCTAAAACAGTAATTAAAAAAGAAAGATTTGAACAATTAAAGGAAGCGAGAAATATCTTGTCAAAAGCATTGGTTTTTGAGGGGAATTACGAGATTATAGTGCATAATTACCTTGAGTTGGAAAAAGAATTGATGGGAATTACTATTGAAGATATTGGTAGAACTTATTATAGTTATGATGATTTCTTCAATTATACACTTTCTTCTAATATCAGAGTATCAAACCTTCTGAATTCGGCAAAATTTTACATTGATACACTTTCGCAAACTCTCGAGAACTGCTTTCAAAATGAGGAAGTTTCTCCTGATATAAAACAAATAATCAAAGAGGATGAGGGCAACTCGCTTCTTGAATTTGTTTATGAACTAAGGAACTATCTTCAGCATGTTGATTTGCCAGTGCATAACACCTTAATAAATAGAAGATGGACAGATGACAATCTTATGGAATATTCCACGCATATCTTTTCTTCAAAGAAATATCTTTCAGAGGATGAAAAGTCAGAATCAATACTTAAAAAAATGGAAGAACAAAAAATAATGAAAGAAGAAGAAATAAACCTAAACCTTACCATTAGACACTATGTAGAATTCATCAGTAAAATGCATATTCAAACGAGATCTAAGATAGAAAAAAGAGTTAATGAGGCAAGAGATTGCATAGAATCTACGATTAAGGAATATTTAGACGAACATAGGATTAAGGAAAAGGAATATTTAGATGAAGATGGGAAGTTTATAGGTTTTTTACATGCTTTCCATTTCAACCATAGTGAAATAGAAGAGAAAATTCCTTTGTTTCTGGATTACGACGATGTTCGTCTTAATCTAATACGTAAGAACAACAAAGAACTGGTTAATCTACATAAACGATATGTTACAACACGAGTTGATTCAGTAAATAAGAAGGAAATATCTAAATAATAAATGACTTCATCTCAATTATTATAAGATTGAACAAAATTGTTTGATCTTATAAATTCTTGAGGTCTATGAAAAGCCTTGGAATTAACAAGACCACAGGCTACCGAATTGGCTCAACGGCTCAAAAAGAAATAAACTTGCTCAAACAATTATCTGAACAATACCGCACTCAAAAACGCGGGCTGATGCAGAAGTTGCTGACTGGAGAATGGAGGGTAAAGATATGATTACAAAAATCACGATGAACAATGTTACCAGTTTTAAAGAGAAAACCAGATTCATCTTTAACCGCTTGGGTTATGAATTTTCTAATGCGGTTCAAACGCCCATTAAAGGCAGAGTTAGCCCTTCTACGTAAGGTCAAAGTTCTGGTTGGATCAGTGCGTCTTCTTTCTGCCATTATGGGTTTTACCTTTGAGCTTCATCCAAGCCACAAAACGTGGTAATGTAGTATAATTTTCATTTACTAATAGTATAGTTTTTTCTGTATAATAATTTTCAGCAATTCAGTATAGAAATAACGTTTTCTACATGATGAAACAAAGTTTGATCATTTGGAATTATACTGTTCCATGATCAGGTCTATAAAGAGTTTTACAATGGGTGAAGCCATTCCTCAGACTCAGTCGGCGGAGTTGTATTGGCGGTTACGAGAGCCAAGCGGGCAAAACCACGCTGGCGTATCGTACGAAAATGTTCAATACATTGAACAAAATTGTTTGATCTGATAAATTCTTGAGGTCTATGAAAAGCCTTGGAATTAACAAGACCACAGGCTACTGAACTGGCTCAACAGCTCAAAAAGAAATAGACTTGCTCAAACAATTAGCAGAACGATACCGCACTCAAAAGCGCGGGCTGATGCAGAAGTTGCTGACTGGGGAGTGGAGAGTGAAGAGATGAGCACATCTTTTAAAATATTAAGCATAGATGGTGGAGGAGTGCGAGGAATTCTTCCCGCCAAGATACTGAAGCTCATGGAAGCCGAGCTCGGCATAGACGTACATGAAACCTTTGATCTCATTGTTGGCACTAGCACTGGTAGTATCATAGCTGGGGCAATCGCCGTAAAGTACAAATTGGCTAAATTAGTAAGTGATTACAATGAAAATGCTCCGAAAGTTTTCAAGAAAAGATGGAATTTCATGGGGCTTTACAGATCTAAATACAGTTCAGCCTTCCTTGAAAGTTTTCTTCGTAAAATATTTGGTGAGGTTACATTGGGAGAAATAGAAAAACCGCTCATTCTTAATGCTACAAATATCAGCGATGGTAATCTTCATGTTTTCAAGTCATCGTATCAAAAAAAACAACGAGAGGGGGAAGAGGAGCAGGTTTATAACAGGGATGGAGGAGTACCTTTGTACAAAGCAACTCTAGCCTCTTGTTCGGCACCAATTTATTTTGATCCGGTGAAGATAATATTTGATCCGGTGGATAAAGAAGAAAAACTTATTTGTGACGGGGGTATTTGGGCTAATAATCCTTCCTTGGTTGGATACAGTGACGCTATCAGGAATTTCAAGAATGTTGGAACCGATAATGTCAAGATCTTGTCTTTGGGAACTGGACAAACCAAGCAAATTTACCAACCAGCAAAAGCATGGGGATACTTAACGGGATGGAAACATACGAAATTGATAGACTTCTCCATATCATGTCAGACAGAGTTTCCTAAAAATGTTTTGGAACTTATTGATTTAGATAAAATTCTCAGGATCAACCCTTCTATTGATAATTACGAGATTGACAATTACCAAAGCATCCCAAAGTTAATGGAACTGGCTAAAAAGGAATTCAATAGTAGCAGTGAAAAAATTTCAAATTTTCTTAACATAAGAAGATAGGAGACAAAAATTACAGTTTACGAGGAAAAATTTGTTCTCTTTTCTGATAGGTATTCCTGTCAAAAAGAAATGGACTTGCTCAAACAATTAGCAGAACGATACCGCACTCAAAAACGCGGTTTGATGCAGAGGTTGTTGACTGGAGAATGGAGGGTGAAGATATGATCACAAAGATCACGATGAACAACATCACCAGTTTTAAAGAGAAAAGCAGATTCATCTTTAACCGCTTGGGTTATGAATTTTCTAATGAGGTTCAAACGCCCATTAAAGGCAGAGTTAGCCCTTCTACGTAAGGTTAAAGTTCTGGTTAGATCAGTGCGTCTTCTTTCTGCCATTATGCGTCTTACCTTTGAGCTTCATCCAAGCCACAAAACGTGGTAATGTAGTATAATTTTTTCCACCCAATATGGAGAAAAAACTGTATAGAAATTTTTACTGATTGTTGTATAAAAATAGAATTATAAGGCTGAATTTTCGGCATTATATTGCTCCATGATCAGGTCTATAAAGAGTTTTACAATGAGTGAAGCCATTCCTCAGACTCAGTCGGCGGAGTTGTATTGGCGGTTACGAAAGCCAAGCAGGCAAGACCACGCTGGCGTACCGTACGAAAATGTTCAGTACATTGAACAAAATTGTTTCATCTGATAAACTTTCACATCTATGAAAAGCCTGGAATTAACAAGACCACAGGCTACCGAACTGGCTCAACGGCTCAAAAAGCCTTGCCGGTTTATTCAGTCCATATCGGGGGCGAAGCAGAAAAGAAAAGTCGCTTTGCTGATATTGGGTGAGGTGCAGAAGTTTCCACACTGGTCAGCGATTGTAAAATATCTTTGGGATGAAGATAGTCGCATGAAAAGAATGGTGGCGGCAAAGTGCCTGTTTCGTTTCCCAGATTGGACGTTTTTTGCAAAATATTCAAAACTGCTCAGCAGTTGATCGTTTCCTGTCAACGCCTGCGGAACATTGGTTAAATTGATGCCTGATTTTCTATTTGACGAAAAAAGCCTCTCCCAGATCCCAGCTTTACAGCAGTTGATCAATCCAGTGCAACAATTGGTTTTTGGGATGAATGGAAGAAAGAAAAGGATGGACAAAGGAATAAAAGAATCTATTGAAACATTAAGAAAACAGAGTAAATCTCAATGAAAATAACACTAAAACAGGGGAAGCAAGCACTGCTTTTAAATAACAAAAATGTTCAATACATTGAACATTTTTGTTCAATGTATTGAACAAAATTGTTCAGTCTGATAATCTTTTTAGGCGATGAAAAGTCCGAAATTCATAAGACCTCAAGCCACCGAATTATTGCGACGACTCAAAGAGCCTCGCCGGTTTATTCAATCCATATCGGGGGCGAGGCAGATCGGCAAAACAACCCTTGCCCTACAAGTGGCAGAGCAAAGCCGATTGCCTTATCACTTTGCAAGTGCTGATAGGCCGACGCTTCGCGCCGGTGATGGATGGATCGTGTCGCAATGGAAGGAGGCGCGACATCTGGCGGAACAATCAAAAAGGAAAGGCGCTTTGCTGATATTGGATGAGGTGCATAAGGTTCCACACTGGCCAGCGACTGTAAAAGGTCTTTGGGATGAAGATACTCGCATGAAAAGAATGGTGAAGGTGGTGCTGCTCGGTTCAGCACCGCTGTTGATCGGGCGAGGACTTACGGAAAGCCTCGCCGGGCGTTTTGAAACCGTGTATCTGCCACATTGGAGTTTTCCCGAGATGCGAGATGCCTTCGGATGGGATTTGCAACAATATCTTTTTTACGGTGCCTATCCGGGAGCCTCACCCTTCATAAAACAGCCGGCGCGCTGGTCGCGCTACATAAAGAACTCTCTTATAGAAACAACCATTTCCCGCGATGTGCTTTTATTTTCCCCTGTGGACAAACCGGCTTTGCTTAGGCAATTGTTCGAGATGGGTTGTTCCTATTCGGGGCAGGTACTCTCTTACAGAAAACTTGCAGGACTGCTTCAGGATAAAGGTAACGTTACCACCCTTGCGCATTACCTTGACTTGCTCGCCGGAGTCGGCACGGTTGCCGGGTTGCAAAAATATGCGGGTAGCTTCGGGGCACGCCGGCGTTCCATACCCAAACTTCAAGTCTTCAACACTGCCCTGATCACCGCGCAATCTGGGATGACCTGGCAGGAGGTGTTCAAAGATGGACGACTGCTGGGGCGGCTTACGGAGTCGGCCGTGGGAGCTCATCTGCTCAATGCAGCCACTGGCGGGGAGTGTGAATTATTCTATTGGCGAGATAACAATCGCGAAGTAGATTTTGTTTTGCGCAGAGGAAAGAAGCTTGTTGCCATAGAAGTAAAAAGCGGTAAAATGCCTGTTTCGTTTCCCGGATTGGATGCTTTTTCCAAAATATTCAAAACTGCTCAGCAGTTGATTGTTGGTGAAGGCGGAATTCCCATTGATCGTTTCCTGTCAACACCTGCGGAACATTGGTTAAATTGATGCCTGATTTTCTATCTGACGAAAAATGCCTCTCCCAGATCCCAGCTTTACAGCAACTGATAAATCTGGGCTATGAGTATCTGCCACCTGAACAGGCGTTTCAGGAACGCAATAGCAAATACGGCAATGTTTTGCTGGAAAACATACTGCGAGACCAACTCAAAAAAATAAACCGCATTAATTATAGAGGCAGAGAATACCTTTTCAGTGAGGAGAACATTCAGTCTGCCATTGAGAAGATCAAAAACATTCCATATGACGGTTTGATAAAAACAAATGAAAAGATCTACGATCTTTTGACGCTTGGCACGTCGCTTAAGCAGACCATTGAGGGCGATTCCAAAAGTCACACACTTCGCTATATTGACTGGGAAAATACGAATGCAAATGTTTTTCACGCCACTGCGGAGTTTTCGGTTGAACGTTCCCGGAGTTCTGAAACTGTAAGACCGGACATTGTGCTGTTTGTAAACGGCATTCCTCTTGTTGTGATTGAGTGCAAAACGTCCGGAGTTGCCGTGGATGAAGGCGTTTCTCAGATGATCCGCAATCAGGGAGAGGATCATATTCCTCGCCTTTTTACTTATGTGCAGTTGGTAATGGCTGTAAATAAGAATGAGGCAAAATACGCGACCGCCGGAACTTCAAAGAAATTCTGGAGCGTCTGGAAAGAGTTAGAAGATCACGAAGATGAAACAAAAACCATTGTGGATCAACCGCTTTCAGATGAGAACAAGAATGTTCTTTTTTCTTCCAATGAATTTGCTTATGCCCGTGCGCATTTTGATAAAATTGAGAGCCAAGGTGGACGTCTTGTTACGGAACAAGATAAAGCAGTTCATAGCCTGTGCCGTCCTGAGCGCCTGCTTGAGATCGTTTACGGGTTTACAATTTTTGATAGTAAAACAAAAAAAATTGCCAGATACCAACAGTTCTTTCTTGTTCGCTCGGCAATTAAAAACATCAAAACAAAAAACAGTGAGGGTGTGAGAAAAGGTGGGATCGTGTGGCACACGCAAGGTTCTGGTAAATCCATAACAATGGTTATGCTCACGCGAGCCCTTGTGATGGATCCGGAACTGAAAAACACGCGGATCATTCTTGTTACAGACCGCAAAGATCTGGACGAACAACTCGGCAACACCTTTGCTGCTTGCGGTTTGAACAAAGAACGCGCCACTTCGGGACGTGATCTGGTCAAGCATATAAAACGCAAGACGGACATTATCACCACGTTGATAAACAAATTTGAAACGGCATCTGCTGCCGAAAAATACGTAGATGATTCACCTGATATTATCGCTCTTGTGGACGAGAGCCACCGCACAAATTTCGGGGAATTGTCCGCAAATATGAGGAGGATGCTTCCAAAGGCATGCTTTATAGGTTTTACCGGCACTCCGTTGCTAAAAAAAGAGAAAAACAGTTTTGCGCGCTTTGGGGAGTTGATTGAGCCGTCTTATCCGGTCAGAGCAGCCATAGATGACAAACAGGTTGTCCCTCTGATCTACGAGGGTCGGCATGTGGAGATAAAACAGGATAAAGAAGCCATTGATAAATGGTTTGCCCGTCATACTGAGGGGCTTTCCGATAAACAGAAAACTGATCTAAAGAAAAAATATTCACGTGCTGCAAAACTGAACAATTCCGATAGGGTCATCTATATGACGGCTTTTGACATTAGCGAGCATTTTCGCGCCAATTGGAAAGAGACGGGAGAGATGGGATTTAAGGCTCAACTTGTGGCTCTGAACAAGGCAACTGCTCTTAAATATCACAACTATCTTAAAGAGATAGGAATGGTTTCATCAGAGGTGATCATTTCTGCTCCGGATACGCGTAAGGGGTATGAGGAAGTGGGTGCTGAATCTGAAAATGAAATTGTTAAATTCTGGAAATTGATGATGGAAAGGCACAGCAATGAAGAAAAATATAACCAGAATATAATCAATCAGTTCAAGGACTCCGAACATCCTGAAATTCTTATTGTCGTGGATAAACTGCTGACCGGATTTGACGCGCCCAGAAACACTGTTCTTTATTTGTGTCGCTCCTTGAGAGAACATACCTTGCTTCAGGCAATAGCGCGCGTTAACCGTCTTTGTGAAGGCAAGGAATTTGGCTACATAATTGACTATGCCCATGTTCTTGAAGAACTTGACAAGACCTTGACGACATACGAAGCCCTTGCGGGTTTTGAAGAGAGTGAAATTGCAGACCTTCTTATTTCCATTAACGAAGAAGTGAAAAAACTTCCTCAACGCTATTCAGACCTTTGGGAGGTCTTCAAAGAGATCAAAAATTCCCACGATGAAGAAGTGTATGAGAGACACCTTGCAGATGAGGAATTAAGAAACAAATTTTATGAACGATTTACCGCCTACGGGAAAACCCTTTCCATTGCGCTTTCATCCGAGAAATTCATTACGGAAATCTCTGATACTGAACTGAAAAACTATAAGGGTGATCTCAAACGTTTTAATAAACTGCGCCATGCAGTGAGATCGCGCTATGCCGACACGATTGATTACGGAGAGTACGAGCGGAAAATAAAGAAACTGCTGGACACCCACGTAAAAGCGGACGATGTTACGCAGCTAAACTATCCGGTCAATATCTTTGACGATCAAACATTTAAGGAAATGAAAGATAAACGGGGCATTTACGAAACAAAAACCACTGCGGCGAGGGCGGATATCATAGCGCACAATATCAGACGCAAAATTACGGAGAGTCTGGAAAAAGACCCGGCTTTCTATAAGAAGTTTTCAAAACTTATTCAGGACGCGATTGATGACTTTAAAAAAGAGCGGATATCAGACCTTGATTATTTGGATAGAGTAACAGACATACGAAATGAGGTCGCTGATAGAAAAAAACGTGAAGATGTCCCTGCTGATATAGCGGACAACGATGAGGCATCCGCGTATTTTGGGGTGATAAGACCGATCCTGAAAGAAATTGCTGCCGACGAGAATTTAACTGAACAAGTAGCGATGCTGACTGCCATTGCCATTCAAGAAGCAATAGAAAGAAACTGGAAAGTGGATTTTTGGAACGATAGCGATGCGCAGAAGAGAATGAAAAATGATATTGACAGTTTTTTCTATGATGAGGTTGAGGATGTTCATGGCATTGATCTGACCGAGTATCAGATGGATGAAATTTTTGGCAAAACAATGAAAGTGGCAAAATTCTGGAGATATTCCTGATGTCAGAAGTTCAATGTTCTGTTAAATATGGAGACGATCCTATTGAGTTTCGCTTAACGTACTCAAAAAGAAAATCTCTGGAAATTTCGGTCTATCCAAATGGCGCGGTTGCCGTGAAAGCTCCACTTGGAACGAATGAAGACCTTGTTATGCGCCGAGTTCGCAAGCGCTCCCGGTGGATAAAAAAACAGATTGATTATTTTTCACAGTTTGAACCCCGAACACCAAAACGGAGGTTTGTGGGTGGGGAAAGCCATCTCTATCTCGGCAGAAAATACAGGCTGAAGATAACGCAGTCCAAAGACGAGGGAGTTTTGCTCAAGAGAGGATTTTTTCATATAGGGGTTTCCGCAAACAAACCCGAGACCGTTTCGGCGTTACTTGAAAATTGGTATAGGAGCAGGGCTGACCTTTATTTTTCTCAAGTGTTTGAGAATTGCTGGGAGAATTTTCAGAAAAAAGGACTGGAAAAACCCGCTCTCAAGATCCGCAAAATGAAAACACGTTGGGGAAGTTTGAGTCCCAAAGGCAAAATGACCCTTAACCAAGATCTTATCAAAGCTCCCAGAGAGTGCATTGAGTATGTGGTCATACACGAACTATGCCACCTGCTTCATCATAATCACGGCAAGGAGTTCTATAACTTGCTTGATCACTTACTGCCTGATTGGACAAAACGGAAACATAAATTGGAAAAGGTGCTTTCTTAGAAAAATTTGGAATTTGCTCTTTACGTAACAAAAGATATGCCGCGATCAAAGCCATATTATAAAAGTAAAACCAACAGGCAACTGACACGGGGACATAAAGAATTTAAGCTCAAAAGTAGCTTCAAACCCAAGGGGGATCAACCTGAGGCAATTTCCAAACTAGTAGAATGCGTTGATCAAGGCATAACCGATCAAGTGCTTCTTGGAGTTACGGGTAGTGGAAAGACTTTCACTATTGCAAGTGTAATAAACAAGGTGCAAAAGCCTGCTCTTGTTCTAGCTCACAATAAAACCCTTGCCGCTCAACTTTTTTCCGAGATAAAGGAGTATTTCCCGGACAATGAAGTGCATTATTTTGTGAGCTATTACGACTATTATCAGCCCGAAGCCTATGTTCCTGAAACGGATACCTACATAGAGAAAGATGTTTCTATCAATGAGGTCATAGATAGGCTCCGCCATGCGGCAACGACTTCATTATTTGAGAACAGAGACGTTATCATTGTGGCGAGCGTATCTTCAATCTACGGCATTGGCTCGCCTTCGGATTATTATGGAATGCTTACAATTCTTAAAAAGGGTGCCAAGTTTGGAAGGGAAGAGTTTTTGAGAAAACTTTCCGAAGTTCAATACACGAGGAAAATGAATGATCTGGAACGTGGAACGTTCAGGGTCAGAGGTGATACGGTGGACGTATTTCCGTCCGACAAGGATATTTTAGCATACAGGATAGAGTTTTTCGGTGATGAAGTGGAAAGAATAAGGGAATTTGATCCTGTGAGTGGCAAGACAAACAGGGAACTTTTGAAGATCACTATTTTTCCCGGTTCACACTATGTTGCCCCTAAAGAAAAGTTGAGGCAGGCAATAAGAACTATCAGGGAAGAACTTAAAGAGATAACTGCCTACTTACAGAAGAAAGGTATGGAATTTGAAAAGAACAGGTTGAGAGAAAGAACAAACTACGACCTTGAGCTACTTGAAACAATGGGTTTCTGTCCCGGCATTGAAAATTATTCAAGACATATATCGGGAAGACGGGAAGGAGAAGCTCCTTACACTCTTATTGATTACTTTCCCGATGATTTTCTCTGTATCATTGACGAAAGCCATCAGATGTTGCCTCAGATAAGAGGAATGTACGCTGGAGATAGGAGTCGCAAGCAAACCCTCGTGGATAATGGCTTCAGGTTGCCTTCAGCACTGGATAATAGACCTCTGAATTTTAAAGAATTTATGGAAAAAATAGGACAGGCTGTATACGTTTCAGCCACACCGGCAGAGTATGAACTGAACAGAAGCAGTGGGCATGTGGTCGAGCAGATCATAAGACCTACGGGTTTGCAAGATCCTGAAATAACCATAAAGCCCGCAACCAATCAGGTTGATGATCTTCTGGACGAGATCCAGTCCGTAGTAAAAAACAATGAACGGGTTTTGGTAACGACTTTAACAAAAGCAATGGCAGAGGATCTTACCGCTTACTATGAGGAAATAGGGGTGAGGGTTAGATATCTTCATTCTGATATTGAAACGCTTGAAAGAATAAAAATAGTCAGAGATTTGCGACTTGGAAAGTATGACGTTCTGGTTGGTATAAACATGCTCCGCGAAGGACTTGATATTCCCGAAGTCTCTCTTGTGGCAATACTTGACGCGGACAAGGAAGGTTTTCTAAGGTCTGAGTCTTCATTGATCCAAACGTTTGGTAGGGCGGCGAGGAACGTAAACGGCAGGGTTATTTTGTACGCCGATAAAGTTACAAAATCAATCAAAAAGGCAATAAGTGAGTCTGATAGAAGAAGAACGATACAGTTGCAATACAACAAGGAAAACAACATTACACCGGTAAGTATTAAGAAGAATATTACAAATATACTGAATTCAATATATGAATCTGATTATTTGACCATTCCCACAGATATAGATAACAGCTACACAGACATACCACCGGATAAAATCCCAAGAGAAATTGCGAGACTCTTCAAAGAAATGAAGCATGCGGCTAAAAATCTTGAATATGAAAAAGCGGGCGAAAATAAAAAAAAGATCCAAAAATTAAAGGAGATGGAAGCTTCATATCTGAAGAAGGAAAGTTAGGAAAACCCTTCAATCTCTTTGTTCCATATACCAAAAACACCAGATTAGAAAAATTCTCTTTAATCTTTAATCATTTCTTGCCCTAAAATAACCATTTATGTATCCTATCAAAAGAAGCGGGGTTAAACCGCTTTTTTTATTGTTTGAGGAATAAAAGATAATATGTTTGAATACGTTGAAAATGACGTTGTTAAAAGCGTGGAGAAGCTATCCGAGCCGTTGTTCATGGACTATGATATGCAGCTTGTTGACGTTGAATACAAAGGGGAAAGAAGTGGTAAGGTACTAAGGGTTTATATTGACAAGCAAGGCGGCGTGACAGTTGATGATTGTGCCAACGTTAGCAGGGAGTTAAGTTTAATACTGGACGTTAATGACGTTATCTCTGGTAAATATACACTTGAGGTTTCGTCTCCCGGCTTAAAGAGACCTATTAAAAAGAGGGAAGATTTTAAGAAATTTCAAGGAAGTTTAGTGTTGATCAAGACGGTGGAAGCCATAAACAACACAAAAGTATTTAAAGGGATTTTGAATGATTGTTCATCTGACCACATAGAAGTTGAAATAAATGGTATATTATGCGAGATTCCATTTAAGTTAATAAAAAAAGCAAATTTAGAGATCAATTTATAGCGAGGTGAAAATGATTACGGAGCTTAGCAGAGTAATAGATTCCGTAGTTAAGGACAAGGGAGTCAAAAAGGACGAGATCATTCAGACGGTTGAAGATGCGGTCTTATCCGCTGCTGAAAAACTGTTTAGAATGAGGGGTAAGCATAATGAACTGGAAGTTCATTATAACGAGGAGAATGGGGAAGTTGAGTTGTTTGAATACAAGGAAGTAGTTGAAAATTTGAACGACCCTGAAACTGAAGTTTTGTTGGAAGAAGCCACTGTTGATGATCCTGAAACCGAGATTGGGGATCAAATTGGCTTCAAGATAGACCCTGAGTTTTCAAGGATAGCAATACAGAATGCAAAGCAAACAGTGCTTCAGAAACTCAAAGAAGCTGAAGGTAAAGTTATATTTGGTGAATTTATAAACAGGAAAGGTGATCTAATAGGGGGTATTGTAAGAAGAGTTGAAAGAAGGAATGTGATAGTTGATCTTGGTAGAACAGAGGCAATTTTAACCAAAGAAGGACAAGTTCCCTATGAATATTACAAGTCCAAGGAGAGAATAAGGGCGATCCTTTCAGATATAGTGGAAACAGGAAGAGTCCCGCAGTTGATACTTTCCAGAGCAAGCATTGAATTTGTCAAGAAATTGTTTGAAACGGAAATACCTGAAATTCCGGAGGAAGTTATAACGATCAAATCAATATCAAGAGATCCGGGAAGTAGAACTAAAATATCAGTTTACTCTAACGACCCTGACGTTGATCCTGTGGGTGCCTGCGTGGGAATGAGAGGGGTAAGAGTGCAAAACATAATACAGGAATTAAGAGGGGAAAAAATAGACATAGTTCCATGGTCGAATGACGCTGCAAGATACGTTTGCAACGCTCTGGCACCGGCCAGAGCCAACAAAGTGATCATGGACGAGAAAAATGAGGCTATGGAGGTTATTGTTGATGATGATCAGCTTTCACTTGCTATAGGTCGCAGAGGTCAGAACGTAAGGCTTGCATCTCAATTAACAGGTTGGAAAATTGACATTAGGACCGAAACGGAAGTCAACAAGGAACACCAGGAAGTTATTTCAGTATTTGTAAGTTTGCCTAATATCGGGGGAGATGCGGCAAAACTTCTTTACACGGAAGGTTACAGAAGTCTTGAGGACATAGCTTTTGCGGATACGGAAGTGCTTGCCAGAATAACGGGAATTGAAGATGTATCTAAAGTTGAAGCAATACAGACCGCAGCAAGGATGGCACTGAAAGACAAGTTGGAAAAGATAAAAGCGGACGAGTTGGATGTTGAAGATAAAAACGAGGATGAAAATAAACAGAATGAAGAAAAAGATAATGGAGAGATCAATAAAGATATAACGATCTAGAAAATGGTAAAAATAAAAGTTCACAAATTATCCAAAGAGATTGGAAAAGATAGCAAGGAAATAATTAAGTTTGCCAACAAACAGTATGGTCTGAAATTAACAAGTCATACAAGTGGGATCGATGAGAATATTGCATCCAATCTAAGGAAAGACATTCTCAGAAAAGGCAGTATGGTCTCTAAAACTGAAGCCGATGATAAAGAACAGGTGAAAGTATATAAAAAAGAGGATGGTCAAGAGGTTGTTGAAAGAAGAAAAGGTGGCAGGGTTACATTAAGACGGAAAAAGAAAAAAGTTGAGGACGATCATCAAGAAATTGACGTTAAGGAGCCTACCCTTGCAGATGGGCAGACTGGTGTTGATGGAGAAATTAATAAAGATGAATTAAAAACAAATGTGAATGAGTCTGCCGGGGATGTCTTGAGCGAGCCAGACCATATTGATGGAAAATCAGAGGAATCCGTTAGTTTAGATGATCCCTCCATAGAAGACACAGAGGTTGAATCTGAAGCAAAAGAAACACCGGAAGTAAAAGCGGAACCGGTCACGGGTGCCACAGATGCGAAAGCAGATGTAAAAAAAGAAAGTCCAAAAAAGAATAAATCCCAGCGAGCAAAAATAAGCAAAAAAGACATAATTGATCAGGAAACACTTGATGAACTCAGAAGTGCTTTCAGAACCAAATTCCCATCCATTAAAAAAGAGTACGTAGTTAAAGATAAAAAACCCAAACCCAAGCAGTTTGACCACGGAAGAAGAAACAAGAGAGTAGGGGACAGGGACAGTGGTGCAGATATTCAGAATAATGGGAATTTGCAACCTCTGCCAATAAATAAAACTCTAAGTGAGAGCACTGAGAAAAAGCCCATAAAAATAGGTGAGACGATCGTGGTCAATGAGCTTGCCAAAAAAATGAGCGTAAAGGGTGTTGACTTGATCAAAAAGCTACTGAAACTTGGAACACCTTCTACCATAAATCAGGTGATTGATAATGATACGGCAACGATCGTTGCAGGTGAATTCGGGTATGAGGTAGTAATTCAAAAGTTTGAAGAACAAGACTTCCTGATAGATGACCTTGAAGAGGGTGAAGAAAAATTGGTAAGCAGACCTCCCGTTGTAACGTTGATGGGGCACGTTGACCATGGGAAGACAACGTTACTGGATTCTATTCGTCAAACAAAAGTGGTTGACTTTGAAGCAGGTGGAATAACCCAACATATAGACGCTTATAAAGTTGTCGTAAATAATAGGACAATAGTTTTTGTTGATACACCTGGGCATGAAGCATTCACGTCAATGCGATCCCGTGGTGCAAGCATAACTGACATAGTGATCTTAGTCGTGGCGGCAGATGACGGTGTTATGCCCCAGACAGTGGAGGCTATTAATCACGCCAAGGCTGCCGAGGTTCCGTTGATAGTTGCAATAAATAAAATTGATAAGGAAGAGGCAGACACTGAAAAGATCAAGAGGCAACTATCCGAGATCGGAATGATAGCAGAAGAGTGGGGTGGAGATGCTCTATTTGCAGAAGTTTCAGCTAAGGCAAAGAGAGGTATAGACGATTTGCTTGAGTTAATTTTGCTTCAGGCGGACATTATGGAGCTAAAAGCAGTTGCTGACAAACGCGCTAACGGTGTTGTTATAGAAGCAAAGTTGGATAAAGGTAGAGGGCCTGTATCAACGATGCTGGTAACTGAGGGGACTTTGAAGATCAGTGACATTGTTACCTGTGGAGTGTATTCAGGAAAAGTTCGTGCTTTACGGGATGAAAACGGGAAAAATCTGAAAAGTGCTGGGCCTTCAATACCCGTGGAAGTAATGGGTATTTCGGGAGTGCCTTCAGCAGGTGAGAAATTCCATGTTGTAAAAGATGAAAAAATTGCAAAGGAAATAATTGCACACAGGGAGACCAAATCAAGGCAAGTAACTCAGACACCATCTACTAAAGTTTCATTGGAATCTCTCTTTTCCAACGTGGAAGAAGGTGAGACAAAAGAACTTGTATTGATAATTAAAGCTGATACTCAAGGGTCTGTTGAAGCCTTGAAAGAGTCAATAAGTAAATTAAGCAATGAAAAATGCAAAGTTAATTTTATCCATTCAGCCGTCGGTGGTATTAATGAGTCTGACGTTGTTCTTGCAAGTGCATCGAACGCCGTTGTTGTTGGGTTTAACGTTAGGCCTAATACAAATGCGCTGAAAATTGCAGAATCTGAAGGAATTTCCCTGGAGCTTCATAGCATTATATATGACGTCGTAAATAGAATTAAAAATGCTATGGAGGGATTGCTAAAGCCCATTGTAAAGGAGGAGATCAATGGACATGCAGAGGTCAAAGAGACATTTCGTATTTCAAAAATTGGAACAATTGCGGGCTGCATAGTCTCTGATGGTGTTATACGTAGAGACGATAATATAAGGGTGTTAAGGGATTCAGTTGTTATATACGATGGGAAATTGAAATCTTTGAAAAGATTCAAAGATGACGTCAAAGAAGTTCAATCCGGATATGAATGTGGGATAAGCATTGAAAATTTTAATGATATTAAGATCAGTGATACCCTAGAACTCTATCATCTGGAGGAGTTTAAGCAAGAGCTATAGAATACATTTATGGTTGTCGGTTTAATAAGGTTTGAAATATACATACATGCCAGCAGGTCTTTAAAAGATAAAAGAAGAGTAGTAAAAAGTCTTGTAGAAAAGGTCAGGTCTGAGTTCCAAAATTTTTCAGTTTCCGAAGTAGGTTCAAACGATCTATGGAAAAGATCCGAAATTGGTGTTGCTACTGTATCAAACGATGCACAGTTGGTTAATTCAAATCTGGATCGTGTTTTGAGCTACGTGAAAAATAGAGGATCTTATGAGATAATTTCCAGTAATATTGAGCTTATCAACTTTTAGGGGTTTTAATGAGAGAACACAGCTACAAAAGATCCAGGCGCGTTGGTGAACAATTAATGCGCGAGGTGTCAAATATGATAACACTTGGAGAGATAAAAGACCCCAGAGTGAGACCAGTTGTTATAACAAACTTTTCTCTGTCCGATGATATGGGGTATTTGAAACTTTACTTTACCAACCTTTCAGATGATCTTGATAGTAACAGCGTTGAGGAATGCTTGAATGCTGCCGCGGGATTTATAAGGAAAAAAGTTGGGGACAAAGTAAGATTGAAAAAGCTGCCCAAGATAGAGTTTGCATACGATACAGTATTGGAGAGTGGTTATAAAGTGGATGATATTATCAGAGAGATAAACCGTGATTGAAATAGATAGAATGTCGAAAGCTATATTAGGATGCACGGAGATATTACTCGCCTCCCATGAGGGACCGGACTGCGATGCACTTGGTTCAATGCTAGCACTGGAAAGTGGACTTTCAAGCATACGCAAAAAGGTGGATATGTACAACTCTAATGAGATCCCCGTTCCTTTAAGATTTTTATCAAATTGGGAAGATGTTATAACGGACTCCTCAGCATTGAAAAAAAACTATGATCTGATCGTGCTTCTGGACTGTGCGGATATACACAGACCTGGTAAAGCGTTTGCAGGTTTTATTGATAACTTAAAAGAGAAAAAGCTGTTTGTTATTGATCATCACTCCACAAACAACGTTGACTGTGATCTATCCCTTTTGGATACTAATGCTGCCTGTACTGGCATTTTAGTTTATAAATTGCTCAAGCAGTGCGGTATAAAGATAGATGAAAAAATAGCCAATTTCATATTGTCAACGATCATAGGGGATACAGGGTCATTTCGCTATTCAAATACAAACTCGGAAGCCTTGAAAATATCCGGAGAATTGCTCGAGATCGGTGCAGATCTGCCAATGATCACAAGAGCAATATATGAAAATGAACCGTTAAAAAAGATAAAATTAATATCAGAAGTAATAAATACGCTTGAAGTAGATAATTCCGTCGGTGTGGCGTCTATTTATGTTGATGATTCAATGTATAAAAAAACAGGGACGACAAAAGAGGACACAGAAGGCATTGTTAATATAACAAGGAGCATAGACCGGGTTTCCGTTGCGGTTTTTTTCAAACAAGTGCAATTAAACGGTAATAGAACACCGATCTGGAAAGTTAGCCTGAGATCCAAGTATGATGTGGACGTTTCCAAAGTTGCACAGAAATTTGGTGGGGGTGGACACGTTAAAGCAGCCGGTCTCTCAATAGAGGGAGCTATAGAAAGTGTTAAAAAAAAGGTTTTACAATCCGTGAAAGAAGCCATTGTATGAATGGAGCTTTAATACTGAACAAACCTGATGGGATCACCTCGGGAAAGGTTCTGGATAAAGTTAAAAAGTTGTTGAACATTAAAAAAGCAGGTCACACCGGCACACTGGACCCGTTTGCCACAGGCGTACTTCCGATACTATTTAATGAGGCGACAAAAGCCATCCCATACCTTGATGATAACGTAAAAGAATACACTGGAACCATAGAGCTGGGAGTTACCACCGATACACTTGACAGAACGGGCAAAATAACACGTAGAAATAATATTGGAAAAATCAGAGAAAATGATATACTAAGTTGCTTTTGTAAATACAAAGGGAATATCAAGCAAATGCCCCCTATGTTTTCCGCGATTAAAAAAGAAGGTGTCAGGTTGTATAGTCTGGCAAGGAAAGGTATGAGTGTTGAAAGAAAGTTAAGAGATGTCAGGATAGAAAAACTGGAGTTACTGGATTATAAGTTACCCCATTTATGGTTTTACGTAAAATGTTCAAAAGGTACTTATATAAGGTCGTTGAGCAATGATATTGGAAATGATCTTGGTTGTGGAGGGCATCTCAAAGAGCTGAGAAGAACTTCCAGTGGACAATTTTCAATTAATGACTCATTTACACTTGAGGATATTAAAAGTTCAAATTTTAATATAGTGGAAATAAACGATCTGCTGACACACTTGAAGTCAATTGATGTAAATGATGAGCTTGCAAATGTTATACGTGACGGAAAAAAGCTGTTGAAAGATCACTTTACTACCGTTTCATTTCCAAAGTTTAAAAAATCGGAGGTATTGGTTGTTAAAAACAACAAGGGTCTGATAGCCATAACGGAAACGCAAATGTCATCGCTTGAAATGGAGCAAGCTAATGAAGGTGACGTAATTTTGAAGATCCTTCGTGTTATTAACATCAATTAAATTACTTGGGAGGTAAAGATGCCGCTTGACCGCGAAGACAAATTGGAAGTTATAAGAGAATATTCAGATTCTGAGAAAAACGTGGGTTCCACTGAAGTGCAGATCGCATTGTTATCAAAATTAATAGATAATCTGTCAGTTCACATGAATAATACTCCGCATGATAATCATTCCAGAAGAGGTTTGGTTAAATATGTAGCAAAAAGAAGGAAATTGTTAAACTATCTAAAAAGAGAAAAGCCACAAAAATACGGTGATCTAATCCAGAAATTAGGTATGAGAAGGTAAAACTACAGGAGGGTTCTTTGCTTATTCCACATAAAATAATAGAAAAGCAGTTTTTTGGCAAAAATTACAAGTTTGAAACAGGTAAAGTAGCGAGGCAAGCAAATGGGGCAGTTCTCGCAACTTATGGTGACACGACCGTGCTTGCAACGGTTGTAGCGGAAAGAAAAGAGATTGAAGGTGAGGGTTTTCTTCCCCTGACTATCAATTATCAAGAAAAATCCTATGCTGCCGGTAAAATACCGGGTGGTTATTTTAAAAGAGAAGGAAGGCCTTCCGAGCAAGAAGTTTTAATATCAAGACTGATAGACAGACCTATCAGACCATTGATCCCCAAGGGATTTAGCTACCCAACACAGGTCATGGTGACGGTCATGTCTGCCGATGGTGAAAATCCTCCTGATGTTTTGTCTCTTAACGCCGCTTCTGCAGCCATAATGCTGTCGGATATACCCTTTGAAGGTCCGATAGCAGGCGCGAGGGTAACGAGAATAAATGGTGAGTTTATCTGTAATCCAACTAGAGAACAGATTGATAAAGGTGATATGGATATAGTTGCCGCAGGTTCACGGGAAGCCCTTGTTATGGTTGAAGGAGGAGCAAAAGAAGCCACGGAACAGGATGTTATTGATGCACTTCTGTTTGCCCACGATCGTATAAGAGAGTTTATAGGTATGCAAGAGGAGATGATAGAAGGATTAAACATTCAAAAAAGAGAAGTAACCCCAGTTGAGATTGATCCAGAAATAAAAAAAGCGGTTTATGAATTTGCAGGATCAAAACTGAGAGAATCAATAATAACCGACTCCAAATCTTCAAGAAGAGACGTAATACAGAGCATTCAAAACGAAACGGTAGAAAAGCTGAAAGAGAATTTTGAGGATAATGAGAGTGATATTTTAAAATCGTACGAAGACTTACTGAAAGAAGTTGCCAGAGGGATAGTAGTTAAAGACAAAACGAGACTTGATTCAAGGGATTATGAGACCGTAAGGGACATTGATATAGATGTTTCCTTTTTGCCACGAACCCACGGGTCAGCACTCTTTACAAGAGGTGAAACTCAGGCTGCAGTGGTTGCCACTTTGGGCACTTCCTATGATAGGCAGAAAATTGACTCTCTGGATGGAAATATAACTAAAGAATTTATGCTGCACTATAATTTCCCTCCTTATTCCGTTGGTGAGACTTCAAACAGGCTCAATCCCGGACGTCGTGAAATAGGACACGGTGCACTTGCTGAAAGAGCCATAGTATCTATGTTGCCGGATATTGAGGAGTTTCCTTATACAATACGTATAGTGTCCGAAATACTTGAATCTAATGGTTCATCTTCAATGGCTACCGTTTGTGGGGCTTCATTGTCACTTATGGACGCTGGGGTGCCGATCAGCAAGCCTGTGGCTGGAATAGCAATGGGTTTGATCAAAGAGGATGACGAGTTCGTAATTTTGTCGGACATACTTGGTGACGAAGATCATCTGGGGGACATGGATTTTAAGGTTGCCGGGACAAAGGATGGTATAACCGCAGTTCAGATGGATATTAAAGTCAAAGGCATTACAAAGGAGATATTGGAAAAAGCATTAAACCAAGCTAAAGATGCCAGACTGTTTGTTCTGGACAAAATGAATGCCGTATTATCAAGCCCGAGACAGAAAACGTCTGAGTACGCACCGAAGATAGTTACCATTACCGTGCCACAAAATAAGATCAAGGACGTAATAGGTTCTGGTGGTAAAACAATTAAAAAGATCGTTGAAGTTACTGGTGTTCAGATAGACATCAATGATGATGGCAAGATAAACATCGCTTCTCCCAATGAGGATTCCTGCCAGAATGCTATCAATTACATAAACACTTTGATCGAAGAGATAGAGATCGGCAAAACATATATAGGTAAAGTCAAGAGAATTTTGGATTTTGGTGCGATAGTAGAGCTTTTGAATGGTAAAGATGGGTTAGTGCATATATCCGAGCTTGCGAATGATAGGGTCAAAAATGTTTCGGAAGTTCTGAAGGAAGGGGATGAACTTTTAGTTAAATGCATCACAAAAGAGAGGGATGGAAAGATAAGATTGAGCAGAAAACAGGCATTAACAGAGAATATAGAAGATTATAGAACTGCTTGATTATTAGTTGTAACTTTGCCCAAGAATTCAATACCACCTAATGTAATAGCTGTTTTAGGTCCCACTGCCGTTGGAAAATCCAAGTTTGCCATTGAATTGGCACAGAAAATTGACGCTGAAGTGGTAAGTGCCGATTCCATTCAGGTTTATAAATATTTTGACATAGGCACCTCAAAACCTTCCATTACTGAAAGACAGATCGTCAATCATCATTTGATTGATATTAAAGATCCTGATCAGGAGTTCAATGCCGGGTTGTTCAGGAAAACCGCTAAAGAGGTGATCTACCAGTTAATCCGAGAGAAGAAAAGAGTAATTATAGTTGGAGGAACTTTTCTTTATATCAAAGCTCTGCTATCGGGATTGATAGAGAACGTCCCAGCAAATGAAGACGTCAGGACGAGTTTGAACAGACTGAGAACCGAAAAAGGAATATCATATCTTTATAATGAGTTAAAGCGGGTTGATCCTGATTCGGCAGATAAAATAAATGAGAACGATTTCATAAGGATACAGAGGGCACTTGAAGTCTATTATTCAACCGGCAGCAAAATGTCTGAACTGCAAATTGTTCATGGATTTAAGAAAAATGAATTTAACGTGTTAAAAGTAGCTTTGCATACTTCACAGGAAAACCTTTACGATGCCATCAATAAACGAGTTGAAACTATCATAAGAAACGGGTTGCTATATGAGGTAAGAGCCATTCGCTCTCTTGGATATGGAAAGGACTTAAAACCGATGAAGTCCATAGGCTACAAGGAGATGAACCATCATCTGGACGCAGAAATTGATTTGCAAGAAGCCATTGAGCTTATAAAAAGAAACACACGCAGATTTGCCAAGAGACAAATGACCTGGCTCAGGGGCGAAGACAATCTAATTTGGTATGACACTCACCGTGAAAAAGACAAGTTGATAAAGGACTGCATGAATTTTTACGGGCTATAGATCCGGCTTACTTATTTCTTCTTCAATTTTCTTGAAGTATTTCTCTTTGTCCTCAAAGATCGGTTTTTTGCTTTTAGTTTTGGTCTTATTGGAGTATATGAACTTGCTTGCAAGAAGAAACCCAACGATAATTACAAAAAGCGGTGCGATCCATACAAATAGACTTATTCCCTTGGCAGGTGGAGAAGCCAGAACGGAGTTTCCATATCTTGCGGTAAAGTAGTTGATAATTTCCTGTTTTGATTCCCCGACTTCTAATTTTTTCTTTATTATCTCTCTGAAGTCATTTGCGAGTGCTGAATTTGATTCAGCCACCGTTTGTCCTCTACACACGGGGCACATCAATTCGTCTGATATATCAGACACGTTTTTTTCAATAGATCCATCTGCATTGGTAGTCAACAAGAATAAGAACACTGAGAGTATCTTGATCGTGGAAAGAGTTGCACGTATCGGTTTATTCATTTAAATATTATAACACTTTCCGCTATGAATTATGATTTAAACGGTAATTTAATAAGGAAAACAAGTACGGACGATCCACCAGAAATAACAACTTATTTGTATGATGCAGAGAACAGGTTAATACGAGTAGATAAAGGTGGGGTTATATCAACTTTTAAGTATGATGGTTTGGGCAGGAGGATAGAGAAGGATTTGGATGGGGAAATTACAAGGTACATTTACGAGGATGCAGAATTTGGGTCGGATATTAAGCTGATTTACAATGGGGATAATAATTTAGTAAGTGAAATAACAAGTGATTTAGGAATAGATAGTCCTGTAATTTCAAGGCAGAGCAATGCGGATCATTACTACTTAACAGATGGGTTGGGGAGTGTAACAGAGTTAGTGGATGGTTCGGTTATGGATAGTAATATAGCCAAATCTTATGCTTACGATTCCTTTGGTAATATAGTTTCAGAGACAGGGAGTTTAAATAATCATTCTCAATACACGGGTAGGGAATACGATGCAGAAACAGGGCTTTATTATTACAGAGCGAGGTATTATGATGCTGAGAATGGAAGATTTATAAATGAGGATCTAATAGCAGGATTTATTGAATTTTCAGAAACTCTAAATCTTTATCCTTATGTTTTGAATGATCCTATAAGTTATATTGATCCAACAGGTGAAATAATACAACAAATAGGAGTAATATTAGTTGGCTTGTATACGGGGTATGAGTTATATAGATTTGCTCAACCTTATACGCAAGCACCAGAAGACGTAGATGACGCAATCAATAGGAGAGCTGCCGAAAGAAATGCAATAGAAAAAGGTAATTTAGAGAGATTGATTGAGTTAGACGAGCTTAGAAGAACACAAACTGATGAAGCAAGAAAAAAATATATCAATTCAGACACAACTATGCCTCCGGGTGTCTTTCCTGGCCGACTACCCGGAAGACCATCACGTTTATTTCCTAACCGATCCCTTGCCAGAGAGCTATGCAGATAATGAGTATTTTTCTTGGATGGAAAAATAAATGGGAAAAGTTTCCCGAAGACTATGACTTTATAATAATAGCTCTATTTTTGATTGTATCTATACTACTAAAATACTACCCATCAACCCTTGTTGATTATTATTACAGTGTTCTATATAAGGGTCCGGTCAAATGGCAAGATATAGATATTCATTTTCCGAAAGGCACTATTTATATTGTTAGTGAAGACTCTGTGAACTTCAGGAGATATTTCTACAGTTCTTCAGTAGGTTATGGAAGTCTTTATATTGACTATGGTTATGAGGCACCAGTTGAAGAGAATTGGGTTTCTGTTAATGTTGGAAGTCTTTATATTGACTATAAACATGAAGGAACAAAGGACAAAATGATAAAAAGTTTTAAAAATTTGGAACTATATTTTAATAAATCTGATCAGAGTATTATTAGTTCAAATATAAATGATAAGTTTTTTGAGATAACAGCATCAGAACCTTCAAATCTTATATATGATTTTGTTAGTGACTATAAATGCTATCCTAAACTTTGCATACAATATTATGGTAAATACGAAGGTAAAAAACATTTTGTAAGTATTATAGAAGATGTTGAAAAGAAAATTATAGATAAGTAGGGAAATTTAAGTTCACAAGTCAATATTATTTTCTCTGTAATAATATTTTTAATAGTTTATGAGATGTGTAGGTCGGTTTTAAAACGTGTAGGAAAGAAGGTTTCTAGACGTAATGTTTTTAATCTGATACTATTGATTTCGTTTCTTCTTACGTCTATTTTAATTGTGTTTTTTCCGTCAATTATTTCACACTATTATCAAAGCATGAAGTATAAAAATCCTGTCAGATGGCAGGGAATAGATATACAGTTCCCGAAGGGAACGGCTTACTTTTTTGAAGACGATAAGTCTATAGTATTTTGGAGACCTCATACTGCTGACCATGTTTACATCTATCCTCATCAAGGAACAAAAGAAGAAATAATAGAGTTTCTGAAAAAAAAGGAGAGAAGTTATAAGAGGAAGGATTATGAGATTATAAATTCAAATATGGAAGGAAAGGGTGGATTTTTTGAATTAGAGACAGTAGATGATAAATCAGTTTATTATGAAAAGTTTAGATGTTATCCCAATTTTTGTATAGATTACAGCGGTAGCCGGGGAGATGAGTATGGATTTCTTAGTATAGTAGAAGACTTTGAAAAGAAGATCAGAGATATAAATAATTTTGATAGTGTGGGTAAAAGAGTTCAATAATCTGAGGGATAATCTCCACAAGTTCTATTGAATCTAAATAATTTTCAGTCTAAATTGGTAGCAACAACAGTCTAATAAGGATAATAATTTAGTAAGTGAAATAACAAGTGATTTAGGAATAGATAGTCCTGTAATTTCAAGGCAGAGCAATGCGGATCACTACTACTTAACAGATGGGTTAGGGAGTGTAACAGAGTTAGTGGATAGCTTTGCTAATTGTTATTTCGCAAGCAATTTTGCACAGAAATAATTTGCAATATTATCAGTAAGTTGACCTTGGAACTTGTTAATTATTATTCCTTCTTTACTGATAAAATATGTTTCAGGCACGCCTTCTATTCCATAGTTGACTTGTATTTCATTGTTCGGGTCAAAACCGTTTAGGTAGTGGGCATCATGTCTGTTTATAAAATCAATAGCGTTTTTCTCGTCGTCCCAGATATTAACACCCATAAAAACAATATCTTCGTTCTTGTATTTTTCATGTGAACTATTTAGAACTTCCACTTCCTCAATGCAAGGAATGCACCATGAAGACCAAAAATTGAGAACAATTGCTTTATTATTAAGCGAAGCAGAGGTCAGTTTCTTGTTATCAAAAGTTGTTAGTTTAAAGGGCGGTGCTTTTTGACCAATTAGAGAAAAAGTGCTTGAACTGGTATGATTTGGAGACAGTGACAAATACATTATGAATATAAATAAGATTATTATGCAAAATGTTGAAATTAGTGAAATCTTTCTCATTTTTTATTAAAAATTATCCATGAGCAAGTTAATAATTGTATCAAACAGATTACCTGTCACCGTAAATATTGACAGCGGAAGAATAATTATAAAACCAAGCGTGGGTGGTTTGGCAACTGGGATGGGTGCATTGAAAGTGACTCAGGAAAGGTTGTGGATCGGATGGCCCGGCATAGATGTAACAAAAAACTCAGAAAGAGAAAAAAACAGTTTAAAAGAGCTTTTGAACAAAGATGGTTTATACCCAGTATTTCTCACTGATCAGGAAATTGATGGCTACTATCACGGGTTTTCAAATGAAACTATATGGCCCCTTTTTCACTATTTTGCTCAATATACGGTTTACGATCAAAAATTTTGGAATTCATATAAAGAGGTAAATGAGAAGTTTAATAACATTATTGCAGAAATCTCCGAACCCGATGACGTTATATGGATCCACGATTACCACTTGATGCTGTTACCAAAAATGATAAGAGAGAGACTCCCGAACGTCCAGATCGGTTTTTTTCTGCATATTCCATTTCCTTCTTCAGAGATATTCAGGATCTTACCGTGGTGCAGGGAAATAATTGAAGGTCTGCTCGGATCCGACCTTATAGGTTTTCACACTTTTGATTACGTGAGACATTTTGGAGAAAGTGTAAGGAGAATACAGGGGATTGAACACCATTTGGGGCAATTTACAGTTGATCAAAGACTTATAAAAACAGATGTGTTTCCAATGGGTATTGATTTTGATAAATACTCCAAAGCTCCGCGGAAAAATGCGGTTAAGAAAGAGTTCAAACGCATAAAAAAAGAAATAGGTGTCGGCCACACAAATATTCTTTCCATAGACAGACTTGACTACACCAAAGGCATAACGCAAAGGCTGGAAGCCTACAAGTTATTTTTAAAGAAAAACCCACGATACAGGGGAAAAGTAGTTTTTTTTATGATAATTGTCCCATCAAGAATAGAGGTTCCACACTATAAGCAACTTAAAGATCAAATAGACAATCTGGTTGGAAATATAAACGGGGACTTTGGCACACTGAACTGGAATCCTATCAGGTATTTATACAGGTCATTTAACTTCAATGAATTGATAGCACTTTACTCTCTTGCCGATATTTTGTTTATAACACCGTTGAGAGATGGAATGAACCTTGTAGCCAAGGAGTTTGTGGCTGTAAAGACGGACGGCAAAGGTGTATTGATACTTGGAGAAATGGCGGGAACCGCAAAAGAGCTTGGAGAAGCAGTAATTATAAATCCCAATGATATTGAACAGACTTCCGATGCCTTAAAAATGGCGATAGAAATGCCTGAAAAAATACAGAAGCAAAAAATGATGGCAATGCAGAGAAGGTTAAAAAGGTATGATCTGAAAAGGTGGGCTAAAGATTTTATGGACAGCCTCAACCAGGTAAAGATGTTCAAGGACAAGATGCATTCAATTGAGATCTCAACTGGTGCGATGAATAAATTGACCACAAGATATAAAAAAAGAAGCAACTGTCTTTTTCTGCTTGATTATGACGGCTCACTGGTTCAATTTGACAAGGATCCTCTTAAAACGGCTCCCGATGCCGAACTGTCGGGAATTTTAAGGAGTCTCTCAGGGGATAAAAAGAACGAGGTTGTTATTATCAGCGGAAGAGATAAGGATATACTTGGAAAATGGCTTGGAAAATTAACAAATAGTCTTGCAGCTGAGCACGGAGTGTGGATAAAAGATGGCAGTTCGCGATGGAGAATGATCGAGCAACTGTCCGAGGAATGGAAATATGATATAAGACCCATACTTGAGCTTTTTGTTGATAGAACACCCAACTCTTTTATAGAAGAAAAAAAATACTCCCTTGTGTGGCATTATAGGAAAGTGGATCCTGCACTTGCGATAGTAAGAGTGGGAGAACTTAAAGATACTTTGTCGCATAAGATGGTAAACATGGAGCTTGGTGTACTTGAGGGTAACAAGGTGGTTGAAGTTAAATTTTCAGGAGTGAACAAGGGTAGAGCTGCACTTTTCTGGATTATGAAGAAAGATTGGGATTTAATAATATCAATAGGAGATGACTGGACGGACGAGGATATATTCGAAGTGCTTCCCGATGACGCATTTTCCATAAAGGTAGGGCATGGTGCTTCAAAGGCAAAATACAGGTTGCCAAATGTTCAGTATGCAAGGGATTTTCTTAACCAGTTATCAAAGATGAAGTAAAAGAAAATAATGCCGAGTATTTAAAGAATTTTGAAATTCTTAATTTTCACTGTTCATGGTTTGTAAAGTCTTTTTATGAGAAGTAAAGTTCAAATAGGAAATTCCCCGTCATATATAAATGGACAAACATCTCATTTATTGACATATTCTTATTTAAACTGAAAATTAAAAGCCCAGTTCAGATTGCATTAACATCGTGGAGGAATCAAAAAATAGATTTGAGCACGTTAAAAAACAATAAAAACATTCCATTCCCTGAATATTTAAAATTATTAGGTATGCAGGTAGTTGAATTTAAAGATGGAAGTTCAGTGCTTAAACTTCCATTCAGTGAGAAATTAACCCAGATATATGGAATTATGCACGGTGGTGCATTGTTCTCGCTGGCTGACTCTGCTTGTGCCTATGCTTTATTGAGCGTTATGGAAGAAGAAAAACCTTTTGTTACAGTAGAAATGAAAATAAATTTCCTTGAACCGGTTAATGACGGAGACGTTTATGCTTATGCGAAAATCCTAAGACAAAGTAAGAGAGTGATACCGATTGAAGTTGAATTGAAAAATTACGACAAACTAGTTGCAAAAGCGATATCCACTTACGTCATCTTAAATCCTTCAAGTCGGAATTCATAGTCTTTATGAAAGAGAAATCAAGCGATCAGACACGGGTCAGGATTGAAAAGCTGCATCAGATAATTGAGCAGGGTGTCAATCCTTTTTCCAATGACTTTGAGCCGAAAGACCTTATAAAGGATATAGTGGAATCCCACGGTGGCAAATCCAAAGAAGAGGTGGATAGTTTAAACGGACAGTTTGTTGTTGCTGGTAGAGTTACTTCTAAAAGGGATTTCGGTAAAAGTGTTTTTTTTGATCTGAAAGACAGAACGGGAAAAATGCAAGGGTTTATTCAAAAAGACACTGCTGGGGCGGATAGTCTAAAATTTTTTAAAAAATATATAGACATTGGGGATTTTATAGGATTGAAAGGCAGGCTCTTTCAAACAAGAACTGGGGAATTAACTTTGAATGCAGACAACTTCAGTCTTTTGACAAAATCTTTAAGACCTCTCCCCGAGAAATGGCACGGACTTCAGGATGTTGAACTGCGTTACCGTCAAAGATACATAGACCTTATATCCAACAAACACGTTAAGGAGATCTTTGTTAAAAGGAACAAAATAATAAAACTGATAAAAAGCTATCTAGACGAAAGAGAATTTATGGAAGTGGAAACACCGATCCTTCATACAGTTGCCGGTGGTGCTGTGGCAAAGCCATTTATTACTCATCATAACGCACTGGATATGGATTTTTACCTGAGAATTGCCCCAGAGCTTTACTTGAAGAGGCTTGTAATAGGTGGTCTGGAAAGGGTTTATGAGCTTGGCAGAACGTTCAGGAACGAAGGGGTTTCCACGAGACATAATCCAGAGTTTACGATGATAGAGCTTTATCAGGCTTATGCAACGTATGAGGATTTAATGAGTCTAGTTGAGAATATGATAAGTGAGGTATGTAGTGAGATTGTAGGTGGAAAGAAAATAAATTATGCAGATAAGGAGATAGATTTTAAAGTTCCGTGGAAAAGAATTAACATTTATGATGCCTTAAATGAAAAATATGGAAGCAGTTTTACAGATAATGAAGACGGGATATTCAAAAAAGCCGACAGTCTGGGTATTGATCATAACAACGTCAAGGGCAAGGCGATCATCGACATATTTGAGCAAGAGATCGGGAAATATCTTATAAACCCGACTTTTGTTTGTTCTTTTCCCGTTGAGGTATCACCGCTTGCGAGAAAAAATGACAGTAACCCCGAAATAACCGATAGGTTTGAGTTGTATATAAACGGCTGGGAGATAGCCAATGCTTTTTCGGAATTGAACGACCCGATAGATCAGAAAGAGAGATTTAGAGAACAGCTTGATAATAAAGCTAAAGGAAATGAGGAGTTCCATGATGCCGATGATGATTTCATTGAGGCGCTTGAATATGGCATGCCACCGACTGCTGGTGCAGGAATCGGAATTGATCGTCTGGTTATGCTGCTGACAAATTCAGCTTCGATCAGAGAGGTAATATTCTTTCCCCATCTAAAACCTTGATGTTATACGAATTTTTTATCTCCCTGCGATTTCTTACTTCCAAAAAACGTCAGAAGTTCGTATCGGTTACTGCAATTATATCAATACTTGGAGTAACCATAGGAGTAATGGCCCTGAACGTCGTTCTTGCAGTTATGAGTGGATTTGAGGATGAGCTAAAAAATAAGATCCTTGATGTGAATCCCCATATAGTGGTAATGAGCTACGATGGCCCCATTACCAACTATGGGGAAGTAATTACAAAGATCAGAAACATACCTGATATTTTAGGTGTAAATCCCTTGATATACAGTCAGGCAATGCTTGTTGCTGAAGGTAACGTTTCAGGAGTTGTTGTAAGGGGCGTAAATCCTGATCTTGCAGGTTCTGTAACAAGTATTGAGTCGGCGGTCGGAAAAACTTTTGTTCCCGAAAGTGACGGTAAAAGTAGAGAGGAGTTGAGATCGGCGGGAAAAAAAGTCCTTTTGAGTCTTAATATTAGAACCGCGTCAAATAAACCTCCCATAATTATAGGTAAAGAACTTGCATCTTTGTTGAGGGTGAGTGTGGGTGATATAGTCAGCATGCTTTCACCTTTTGGCAATATAGGCCCGTTTGGGGCAATGCCGAAAACAAGAAATTTTGAAGTGGTGGGTCTATTTGATTTTGGGATGATTGAGTATGACTCATCGGTTTGCTATATAAACATCAGGGATGCAATGGATTTTTTTGATTTGAGTGAAAAAGCCAATATGATTGAAATTAGGACTGAAGATGCATTTAAAACAAGATATATATCAAATTTTATTTCAAATGAACTGGGTTTTCCTTATTACACAAGAAGTTGGGAAGAAGTTAATAAAAGTCTCTTCAAGGCATTGAAATTAGAGAGACTTGCACTTGGGGTCATACTCGGATTGATAGTACTCGTAGCAGCATTAAACATAGTCAGCACTTTGATAATGCTTGTGATGGAAAAAAGCAAAGATATAGCAATACTACGTGCTATAGGGACAACAAAGGAGCAGATAAGAAGAATATTTATAATAGATGGAATGATAATTGGGATAATTGGCACACTTGCAGGGACATTTGCTGGTTATTTTTTATGCTACTTGCTCAAGACAAGTGAGGTCATAAGAGATCTGATCCCGTTTGATAATAATATATACCCAATTTCAGAATTTCCTGTTAGAATAGACCCTCTATATTTTGTTTTGATTGCAGCTTGCAGTTTTTTAATATGTCTGGTTGCAACAATTTATCCCTCATACCAGGCTTCAAGTAAAGATCCTGTTGAAATTTTAAGATATGAATGATGGCTAATATATTTGAGATAGATTGTATTCACAAAACTTTCTCAGACAGCAAAAGTGCCGTTAATGCGTTGAGAGGAGTAAGCCTTGAGATCGCAGACGGGGAAACTTTTGGAATACAAGGAGTTTCAGGTTCGGGTAAAAGCACGTTGCTGCATATACTGGGGGCTTTAGATAAACCGACAAAAGGCAGAGTGTTGTTTGACGGGATAGATATATTTAAGCATGACGACAAACAGCTTTCACGTATAAGGAACACAAAAATAGGTTTTGTGTTTCAGTTTCATTATCTGCTTTCGGATTTAAATGCGTTAGAAAATGTTATGGTTCCTTGTCTGTTGGTTGGAATGAGTAAAAGCGAGGCTGAAGAGATCGCTTCCGCGGCGTTGCAAAGAGTTGGATTAAAAAACAGGTTGAACCATAAACCTGGTGAGCTTTCCGGCGGCGAGCAGCAAAGAGTTGCGGTGGCAAGGGCAGTTGTTTTAACACCGAGAGTTGTACTTGCAGATGAACCGACGGGAAATTTGGATTTAAAAACTGGAATGAGCATACTTGACCTTTTTTTAGATTTGAACAGTGAAAAAGGTATTACATTTGTGATAATTACTCATAACCCCGATCTTGCTGATAAGTTGAACAGGACAGTAACACTTTTAGATGGGAAAATAATTAATGCTAATTAGTTTGAAAAAATTGAGCAGTTCAAGATCACTACCAATCTTTGTCCTTCTATTTTTTATTTTTAATTCTTTCAATATAAGTTCAGGTCAAACGTTGCAAAAAAATAACGCGACGGAAGGTCTTATTATCTCGGACGTCCATATCTCAGGCAATAGAAGAGTTGAAAAAGAACTGATTCAGTTGAATGTAGAGTCTAAATCCGGAGAGTTTTATTCACTGGAGAAAGTCAGAGAAGATCTGAAGCGTATTTACAGACTCGGATACTTTGAGAACGTTTACATTGAGACTGATAAAAGCAACGGCAATATAGAGGTTTTTTATATAGTTGATGAAAAGCCCGTTATCGTTGACTTGAGAGTTGCTGGGAACGACAAGATCAAGGATAAGTATATTGAAGAAGTGATGCGGGTTAGGGAAGGAGAGATAATTGATTTCAGAAAAGTGGATTCAAGTTTAAACGCTATCAGGAGCCTTTATGTGCAGAGAGGTTTTATCGGAACAGAGGTTGAGTATGAAATTGAGCCTGAAGGTGATGGAAAGGTAACTCTTGTATACAGTATCTCGGAAGGTAAGACCGCCTACATAAAAAAGGTGGTCTTTATTGGCAACGATAACATAAAGGACAAGATAATTAAAAAACGTATATATTCTCGTCCTAAGAGTTTCTTGTCATTCTTAACGAAAAAGGGTTTATACAATATTGATGAAATTGAGAGAGACAAGGATAGAATAAAAGCGGTTTATCTGGACTACGGTTATCTGGAAGCAGCTGTGAGTAGACCTCAAACTACTTATCTGGAGGACAAAAAAGGTTACGAAGTAGAATTCAGTGTTAATGAGGGTCAGCAGTTCAAAGTGGAATCAGTTTCTTTTGAAGGCGACTTTACAGAATCTTCAGAAAAACTTGAGAAGGTAACAAGTTTAAAGCCCGGTGAGGTGTTCAACAGTTCAAAGGTTACAGATGATATAACCAGGCTGAAAAGATATTTTGGAAACCAAGGTTTTGCCTTTGCCAACATTGCCCCACGTTTCACTCTTGATAAGGAAAAACTGGTGGTGAACATCGATTATCAGGTAGAAAGAGGCAAAAGAGTTTACGTAAGGTTCATTGATATAACGGGTAATATCCATACGAGAGATCAAGTTGTAAGAAGAGAGATCAGGCAGCAGGAACAATCTTTGTATAAAGCTGTTGACGTTGATTCCATAAAACCCATAGTTACTCGCTTGGGATTTTTTGAAGACAACATTCAAGTGGATCAAAGCAGGGTTGCTGGAACTGACGATCTTTTAGATATTCTTGTTAAAGTTGAGGAAAAACCAACTGGATTTTTCTCTATTGCAGGTGGCTTCAGCTCTGTAGAGTCATTAATATTTTCCGCTCAGGTTAGAGAAGACAATCTTTTTGGCTATGGGAAGAGAGCTAGTCTGAACTTGCAAATAGGTGGTGTAACAAAAATTCTATCTCTTGATTACAGTGATCCAAATTTCATAGGTACTGACTATGTCTTTGGTTTCAGTGCATTTTACAGTGATAGGGAGTTCAGAGATTTTGACAGAAAAGCATGGGGAAGTGAAGTGAGATTTGGAAAGTTACTATATAAAAACCTTACACCAAGGGTTGCATACAGATTGGAAAACATTGAAATATCAGACGTTGACAGAGACGCTAGGTTAATTATTACTGAAAGCGACAGGATAATAAGCAGTCTTGCCTTTAGCTTGATATGGGACAGCAGAAATAACTTTTTGGATCCAACCAAAGGCAATCTTTCTGTCTCCACAATAGAATATGCAGGACCATTTGGTGGAAATACGGATTTTATTAAATATACTGTATCAGTTAAACAATGGTTACCTATAAAATATGGGACTTTCTTGGCATTGAGTGGTATATATGGGTTGATTGACATCAAAAATGCGGGAAATGATCTGATAGTGAGCGAAAGGTTTTTTCTTGGAGGTCCTAACTTATTGAGAGGTTTTGGTTTTAGGAGAGTAGGTACCAGGGTTACAGCGGAAGATGGTGATTATATAATAATTGGTGGTGTGCAACAGTTAGTAATGTCCGCTGATTTTATTTTTCCGATACTTACATCAGCCGGTTTAAGAGGAGTATTATTTTATGAGATGGGAAATACCTTTAACGATGGAGAAAATCTAAGTTTGAATCTATCTGACTTGAGAAAAGACTACGGTTTTGGTATCAGATGGTTATCACCTCTCGGCCCATTGAAGTTGGAAGTTGGCATACCAATCGGCGAAAGATTAATAGATGAAGAATCTTATGAAGTCCAATTTACAATTGGAAGTCCTTTTTAATATTTAATAGGAGGTTTATATATGAAAAATTTTATAAAATATGCTTTACCATTGGGGTTATTGATCGCATTTACCTCTTTATCCTACGCTCAATCGGAGAGTATAAAAATAGGTTATGTGGATCTGCAGAAAGTCATTGGGAATTCACAAGCAGGCAAGTCGGCTAAAAGTTCTTTTGAAAATGAATTTAAATCAAAAAGAGATATTATTGAACAAAAAGCAAGGGCTCTTGAGAAAATGAAGCAGGATTTTATAAAAAATTCAACTGTTATGAATGAAACTACTAGAAAACAAAAAGCCGAACAGATAGAGAAACAGGAAAAAGACTTGGGTAGAACCAGAGAAGACTTCAGGGAAGAACTACAGAAAAAAGACCTTCAACTAACTCAGAAAATAGTCAAGGATATAGATGGAATTATGAAGGAAATTGGTAAAGAAGAAGGTTATAGTATTATTTTGGAACGAACTGAATCTGGGATTATTTTTGCCAACCCCAAAATAGACATCACTGATAAGATCATAGAGGCTTATGACAGTAAACAATAATTATTATGCTTTTAAACAGAGAACAGATAAAAGATTATATTCCACACAGGGAACCTTTTTTATTTGTGGATGAAGTCATTGAAATAATTGATCAAGAAAAGATAGTCGCCAAAAAAGTATTTACTGATAAGCAGGATTTTTTTGCCGGACATTTTCCTGATTTTCCGGTCGTTCCTGGTGTGATAATTACAGAATCTCTGGCACAGAGCGGTGGGATTTTGGTAAATTATTCCTACGGAGACGAGATTAAAAGAGAAGGTTACTCAAACGCTCTTTTGACATCCCTTAACAACTGTAAGTTTAGAAAGCCTGTTTTACCAAATCAGGAGTTGATACTGGAAGTAGAGATCGTAAGAAAAAGAAAGATGTTACTGTTCTTTAAGGGTACTGCATCCGTATATGGGAAAAAAGTGGCAGAAGCGGATATTTCTGCTTCGTTGATTTAACTTCTTGATATATGAAGTTGCTTGTTTGGACAAATATCATTATGTTAATTTGGATGGCTGGTTTGTTGTGTTTAAAAGGAATCTACCATATAAAAAGCTGGTGTAGCTCAGTGGTAGAGCAGCTGATTTGTAATCAGCCGGTCGGGGGTTCGAATCCCTTCGCCAGCTCATTTTCTATGATGGGGAGGTGGCTGAGTGGACAAAAGCAGCAGACTGTAAATCTGCCGGCGTATGCCTACGCAGGTTCGAATCCTGCCCTCCCCAAATATCGCGGGAGTAGCTCAGTTGGCTAGAGCATCAGCCTTCCAAGCTGAGGGTCGCGGGTTCGAATCCCGTCTCCCGCTTTTTTATTGCAAATGCCCATGTAGCTCAGGCGGTAGAGCACATCCTTGGTAAGGATGAGGTCGGCGGTTCAAGTCCGCTCGTGGGCTTAATAGATTCAAAGTAGATTTTGACAATAATAATAGGTGTGATAATAATAAGAGGTTCACTTGCAGTGTGGGTATGTAGGAAAGAGGAAGAGAGTAAAGGATAGAGATAAGAGATAGGAGGGAATAAAGGATGTCCAAGGAGAGATTTGAGAGAGGGAAGCCTCATTTAAACATAGGGACAATAGGACATGTGGATCATGGTAAGACGACGTTAACGGCGGCAATAACTAAGGTATTATCTAAGCAAGGGCAAGCAGAGTTTGTAGAGTTTGAGAATATAGACAAGGCACCTGAGGAGAGGGAGCGGGGGATAACGATAAGCATAGCGCACGTGGAATATGAGACAGATGGTAGGCATTATGCGCACGTGGATTGTCCGGGACATGCGGATTATGTAAAGAACATGATAACGGGAGCAGCGCAGATGGATGGTGCGATATTAGTGGTGAGTGCACCAGATGGGCCGATGCCTCAGACAAGAGAGCATATATTGTTGGCGAAGCAGGTAGGGGTGCCGTATATGGTAGTTGCCTTGAACAAGGTAGATATGTTAGATGATGAAGAGTTGTTAGATTTAGTGGAATTAGAAGTGAGAGAGTTGTTGAGTCAGTATGAATTTCCTGGGGATGAGGTTCCGGTGGTTAAGGTAAGTGCACTAAAGGCGTTGGAAGGGGAAGAGGAGTATGAGGAGAAGATAAAGGAGTTAATGGGGAGTGTTGATAATTATATACCGGAGCCGGAGCGAGATTTGGATAGGCCGTTTTTGATGGCGATAGAGGATGTGTTTACAATATCAGGGAGGGGGACGGTAGTAACAGGAAGGGTAGAGCGAGGCAAGATAGTAGCAGGAGATGGTATAGAGATAGTGGGGTTTAGGGAGACACACAAGACGGTAGCTACGAGTTTGGAGATGTTTCGTAAGATACTTGATGATGCGCAGGCAGGAGATAATGTAGGAGTGTTGCTGCGAGGCATAGGGAAGGATGAAGTGGAGCGAGGGCAGGTGTTGTCTGCACCTGGTTCGATAACGCCGCACAAGAGATTTAATGCAGAGGTATATGTGTTGAAGAAGGAGGAAGGGGGGAGGCATACGCCGTTTTTTCCTGGATATCGTCCGCAGTTTTATTTTAGGACAACAGATGTAACGGGGAGTATAAAATTACCAGAAGGAGTAGAGATGGTAATGCCTGGAGACAATATAAACATGGAGGTAGAGTTGATAAGTCCTGTTGCGATGGATGAGCAGTTGAGGTTTGCGATAAGAGAAGGGGGAAGAACTGTAGGTGCCGGCGTAGTTACAGGAATTATAGAATAAAACCCAGGACAATTAATAGGGCAGTAGCTTAATCTGGTAGAGCACTGGTCTCCAAAACCAGCGGTTGGGGGTTCGATTCCCTCCTGCCCTGAGAATAGAGTATGAAAGATATAAACGAATACAGAGAATCAACAACGCGTTTTGTTAAAGATATTGAACTTGAAATAAAGAAGATTACGTGGCCGTCAAGAAGTGAAACTACAAAGTCAACAATTGCTGTAATAACAATTTCAGGTGTGTTCGCACTTTTTCTGTCTTTATCGGATTATTTGTTTTCAGTAGTTATTGGTTCAATATTAGGCTAATAGATATGAGTAAAAAATGGTATGTAGTGCACGTTAATACAGGTTTTGAAGACAAGGTAAAAACAATAATAGAAAATAGCATTGGATTTGAAAATGTAGATTTAGGTATTGAGGAAGTTCTAGTCCCGACGGAAAAAATAGTAGAGACGCAAGTGGGTGGCAAAAAAAAGATACTAACAAAAAAGTTTTATCCGGGCTACATAATGGTAAAAATGAGATTGGATGGGGAAAGTTGGCATTTTGTCAAGAGTATTCCAAAAGTCATTGGTTTTGTGGGTGATAAGGTAATAGGTGGGACAATTGATCCTGAATCTGTTCCGAGTGTAGATGAAGTTGAAATAGACAAAATAAAAACAGATATTGAAGAAGGAACACTAAAGCCGAAGCCGAAAGTTGCATTTGAAAAAGGTGAAACCGTAAAAGTTACAGAGGGTCCATTTGCAAACTTTTCTGGAACAATTCAAGAGATCAAACCTGATAAGGGCAGACTCCAAGTGTCCGTTACAATTTTTGGAAGAACGACACCAATAGAACTAGATTTTGGGCAAGTAGAGAAAATTTAATGAAAAAAATAGAAGGGTATTTAAAACTACTAATTGAAGCGGGCAAAGCAAATCCATCACCACCAGTTGGTCCTGCTCTAGGTCAAAAAGGTATAAATATAATGGAGTTCTGCAAAGCATTTAACGCTCAAACCTCTGATAGTCAGGGGCTGCTGCCAGTGTTGGTTACGGTATATGCCGACAGGTCATTTACATTCGAGATAAAATCACCCCCAGTTTCCTATTTATTGAAGAAAGCAGCAAAAATAGAAAAAGGTTCAAGTCACGTTCCGCGAGTAAAAGCAGGATCAGTTAGCAGGGGTCAAGTAGAGGAAATTGCAAAAACCAAGTTGGATGACCTGAATACAAACAGCTTGGAAGCAGCTTGTAAAATTATAGAAGGTACTGCAAGAAGCATGGGCATAGATGTCAAATAATTGTTGAACTAAGGTTAAGGTATATATTTATGGCTAAAGGAAAAAAATTTACAAAAACTAAAGAAATTGTAGATTCAAGGAGATATTATTCGATAAATGAATCAATAGACCTAGTCGAAAAAACAAAAAGGGCAAATTTTGATGAATCAGTTGATATTGCGATTAAACTGGGGATAGATCCAAGGCAAGCCGACCAACAAATAAGAACCGCAGTTAACCTCCCTCATGGCACCGGTAAGAGTATAAGAGTAATGGTATTTGTAAAAGATGATAAAGTTGATGAAGCAAAAAATGCTGGGGCAGACTATGCTGGTCTGGATGAATATATTGAAGAAATAACTAAGAAAAACTGGCTTGATTTTGATGTAGCTATAGCGACTCCAGATGTTATGAGTAAGGTTGGAAGACTGGGTAAATTTCTGGGTCCCAGAGGATTAATGCCAAATCCAAAGGTTGGAACAGTAACGAATGACGTTTCAGATGCAGTCAAACAATCCAAGGCTGGGAGAATAGAAATCAGAAATGATAAAGGCGGTGTCATACATGCACCAATAGGAAGAGTTTCTTTTGGTGGACAAAAAATAAAGGAAAATATGCTTGCCATAATCGGTGAAATAAATAAGCAGAAACCACCGTCATCAAAAGGTATTTTTTTCAGAAAAATATCGGTATCAAATACTATGGGACCTGGTATTAACTTGGATCTGACCGATATAAGAGAGTCTTTAAAAAATTTGTAAAAATTAAGTAATTAATACTCTATCATTATTATTCAGGAGTTTTTGATGCTAACAAGAGAGGCAAAACAGGAAATAATTCAGCAGTTAAACAACAAGTTTAAATCTTACTCTTCTATATTTGTCCTTGATTATAAAGGGCTTAATGTAAAAGAGCTAGAAAAAATAAGAAAGGATCTTAGGGTTGTAGATAGCGAGCTTAAAATTGTTAAAAACACGCTACTGAAAAAGGCATCTGATTCTACACTTGCTGATCAGTTGTGTGATCTATTTGTCGGCACCACCGCCGTTGGATTTTCTAAAGGTGATTTTTCCCAGTCAGCGAAGATATTTATAAAATCAGCAAAAGATAACGAACAATTTGTAATCAAGGGAGGTATGATTGAAGGAAAAAAGGTGAGCCTGAATGAAATTGAGCAAATATCCAAATTGCCTTCAAAAGATGAACTTATTGTACAGTTAGCAGTTTTGCTGAATTCTCCAATGTCCAGATTTTTATATTCACTGCAAAACATGCAAACAAAGATTTTATATGCTTTGAAAGCACTAGAAGACAAAAAACAGAAACAACAAAAGTAGTTAAGGAGGTAATAATAATGGCAGATATAAGTAAAGCCGATGTAATTACATACTTGGAGAAAGCTAGCATCCTTGAGGTGTCAGAGTTGATAAAGGAAATAGAAGAAAAATTTGATATTCAAGCTGTGCCTACGCAGATGGCAGTTGCGGCTGCTCCGCAGAGTGCCTCTGGTGGTCAGGAAAGCACTGAGAGTGCAGAAAAAACAGAATTAAGTGTTATTCTCAAAGATTTTGGACAAAATAAAATCCAAGTTATTAAAGCGGTGAGGGAAATTACCTCGCTAGGACTCAAAGAAGCTAAAGAATTAGTGGAAAGCGCTCCCAAAAATGTCAAAGATGATATAAAGAAAGAGGAAGCCGAAGAAATCAAGGCGAAGTTAGAAGCAGTTGGTGCAACTGTGGAGCTATCGTAGTTGTCTTATTCATCTTTACAATACATTTTCGGGGGTTATTAAATTTGAGCTTAGAAAAGTACGAGAAGCATTTATACAGAAAAGTTTTTTCTAAAATACCCAGTGCTTTAGAAATTCCCCATCTTCTGGAAGTTCAAACTAAATCCTACAGGGAGTTCTTACAGGTTGAAATAAATCCTGAAGAGAGGGAGTTAAAAGGGTTAAACTCAGCTTTCAGTGTAGTTTTTCCCATTGAAGATATTAAGGGGAGAGCACGTTTAGAATACAAAAAATACAGACTTGATGAACCTAAATATGAAGAGAAAGAATGCAGATTGAAGGGATACACATATGTTTCTCCTTTATATGTGACTTTTAACCTCATAACTTGGGATGTACCTGAAGACTCAGAGCAAGAAAAAACGCTTCGTGAAATAAAAGAGCAGGAAGTTTACTTTGGTGATGTTCCGATTATGACTGATAATGGTTCTTTTATCATAAGTGGAACTGAAAGGGTTATAGTGAACCAGCTCCACCGTTCACCGGGTGTGTTTTTCAATAAGAGTAAAGATAATTCACTTGGCAGAAGCTCATTTTTGGCAAGAATAGTCCCTCAAGATGGCAGATGGTTAGATTTTGAGTTTGACTCAAAAGATTTACTCCACGTAAGGATAGACAGGAAGAAAAAGCTTCATGTAACCGTTCTTCTTAAAGCTATGGGTTATGATGCCCATGAAATAATGAACTATTACTATCCAGTTGAGACCGTTCATATAACAGATGAAGGATTTGAAAAGGAGATCAATACGGAAACTATAAAATATCAGAAAGCTACGGTTGATATAGTTGACAATAAGTCGGAACAGACATTGATACGCAAGGGGATGAGATTTGGAAGAGGTGCATTAAAAAGGCTTCAAGATGCAAAAGTTAATGTTTTTCCGGTGGATAAAAATGAAATTACAGGACAAATTAAGGGCAAGGAAAAATACTTTTGTGCTGAAGATATAGCCGATCCAGATACGGGTGAAATACTTGTTAATTTTAATGAAGCCATTACAGAAGAAGTAATAGTGGTGTTGAAAGAAAAAAATATAAAAACTTTTAAGTTGTTCTACATAGATGATGATTCTATTGTTGCTTCGCTCCGAAATACATTGCTTGACGTCAAAGATAAAACTAATACACGTGAAGAGGCAATAATAGAAATATACAAAAAATTCAGACCGACCGACCCACCTACACGGAACATTGCTGAAACATTTTTTGAAAACATGTTCTTTAATCCTGATACATACAAGCTCTCAAAAGTTGGTAGGATTAAAATTAACTACAAATTAGGACTGGATCTCCCGGACGACCATTTTCATTTAAGTAGGGAAGATATTCTTTTAACAATCAAATACCTTCTTGATCTGAAAGGTGGGAGGGGTAGTATCGACGATATTGACCACCTTGGAAACAGAAGAGTAAGAACAATAGGGGAGTTGATAGAAGACAGGTTTTATCATGGCCTTGAGAGGCTTGCCAGATCCGTAAAAGAAAAGATGCGGTATCAAAATATAGAAGATATGATGCCCAGTGAAATATTAGTACCGAAAACAGTTACATCAGTTGTAAAAGAATTTTTTAATACAGGACAGCTTTCACAGTTTATGGATCAAACCAATCCTTTATCCGAAATTACTCATAAGAGGAGGCTCAGTGCACTAGGTCCAGGTGGATTGACAAGAGAAAGAGCGGGATTTGAGGTGCGTGATGTGCACGCTTCACACTACGGAAGAATATGCCCCATTGAAACACCCGAGGGTCCCAATATCGGTTTAATATCAAGCTTGAGCACTTATGCCACGATAAATGAATACGGGTTTATTCAGACTCCTTACAGAGTTGTAAAGGATGGTGTTATTAATCAGGAGACTATACTTTTAACTGCACTTGAAGAAGAGCAATACATTATAGCTCAGGCAAATGCCCCAGTCGATGAAAAAGGGATGTTTAAAGCTAATCTAATTTCTGCACGCCATGGAGGTGAAATCAAAATGGTTAAAAGTGATACTGTCCAGTTAATGGACGTATCACCTAATCAATTGGTTTCAATATCTGCTTCTTTAATACCGTTTTTGGAACACGATGATGCTAACAGGGCTCTGATGGGATCCAATATGCAACGTCAGGCAGTTCCCCTAATTAAGACCAGTTCACCCATTGTGGGTACTGGAATGGAAAGCACAGTTGCTAAAGATTCAGGTGTTACTGTTATTGCCAAAAACGACGGTATAGTGGAATACGTTGATGCGAATAAGGTCGTGGTAAAATCGAATAACACAAAGGAACCAAACTTCAAAGCTGATATTTTTAACTTGATTAAGTTTCAGAAATCCAATCAAAGTACTTGTTGGAACCAGAAACCGATTGTATCAAAAGGGCAAAAAGTCATAAAAGGGCAAATTATAGCCGATGGTCCGTCTACAGATGGAGGTGAGTTGGCTTTGGGTAAGAATATAACCGTGGCGTTTATGCCCTGGGGTGGATACAACTTTGAAGACGCCATATTGATAAGTGAAAGATTGGTAAAAGGTGATTCATTTACTTCAATTCACATAGAGGAAAAAGAATGTGTATCAAGGGAAACTAGATTAGGAAAAGAGGAAATTACACGAGATATTCCAAATGCAGGGGAAGAATTTCTAAAAGATCTGGATGAAAATGGAATTGTAAGAATAGGAGCCACTGTTAAGCCGGGAGATATATTGGTAGGGAAAATATCTCCAAAAGGGGAGACTCAACTCTCTCCCGAAGAGAGGTTGCTACAAGCTATATTTGGAGACAAAGCCGGTGATGTCAAAGATACTTCTTTAAAAGCATCTCCCGGGATTTATGGCACGGTTATTGATGTTAAGGTGCTTGTATCCCGTGCAGCCGACAAAGATGACAGAGTACAAAGTATGGGTAATCTGGATATTCTGAAATTAAGGCAAGAAAGAGATGAAGAGGTTGAACTACTAAAAAAAGATACAAGCAAGAAAGCAAATGAATTGATGGTCGGAAAAAAAGTTGCATCTGCTGTGAAACTGAACAGAAAGACTATAATTAAAAAGGGAGAGATTATCACAGAAGACTTTCTAAATAACCTACAGTTTGAAAAGTTGTCTGACGTAAAAATTGAAGGTAAACCGGGTATTGAAAATAAAGTAAAGGCAATTATTAATAGCACGTTGGAGCAGGTTGATAGAATAAAAGAAGATTATGATGAAAGAATATCGGTGTTAGAAAAGCCTGATGAACTGCCTCCAGGTGTCCTGAAAGTTGTTAAAGTTTATCTGGCTGTTAAGAGAAAGCTCCAAGTTGGTGACAAAATGGCAGGCAGACATGGCAACAAAGGAGTTGTATCAAAGATACTGGCAGAGGAAGATATGCCCTACTTGCCTGATGGGAGACCGGTTGATATGGTTTTGAATCCCCTTGGTGTGCCATCTAGGATGAATGTTGGACAAGTACTTGAAGCCCATCTAGGGTGGGTAGTTAAGGAATTTGGTAGACAGTTGAACGAATACATAGATAAGGAATTTAGTCCTAATGCGTTAAGAAAAAAACTGGAAGACTATTATTCTGGTTCCGAGGAATTTCTAAAGATTTTACATTCTCTGAACGATGACGAAGTAATTGAGCTTGCCGGCGACCTTAAAGATGGTATTCCAATAAAAGTACCTGTATTTGACAGTGCTACGGAAAGTGAAATTGAAATGCTCTATAAAGAAGCTGGTCTCCCTGCAGACGGCAAAACAATACTGTTCAATGGTCAGACAGGAGAGCCTTTTGATCAAAAAGTAACAGTTGGAATAATGTATATGCTGAAACTTCATCATCTTGTAGAGGAAAAAATACATGCGAGGGCAATTGGATCTTATTCCCTTGTAACACAACAACCACTGGGTGGTAAAGCACACTTTGGCGGGCAGCGACTTGGAGAAATGGAAGTTTGGGCGCTTGAGGCGTATGGTGCTGCTTACACTCTTCAGGAATTTTTGACCTTTAAATCTGATGATGTAGTGGGGCGTACAAAGATATTTGATTCAATAGTGAAAGGTGAATTAAACTTTAATCCTGGGTTACCCGAATCATTTAAAGTGCTTCAGAAAGAGCTTCGCTCTTTGGCTTTGAGTGTGGATTTAATTGAAGAACAAACAGAAAATAATGGAGGATCAGATAATAAGTGGACGTAGATACCCTTTTTGAAGAACCAAAGAATCCATCTGATTATTCGGCGGTAAAAATATCTCTTGCTTCACCGGAAAAGATAAAGGAATGGTCACATGGCGAGATATTTAAGCCGGAAACTATAAATTACAGGACTTTCAAACCTGAGAGAAATGGCTTATTCTGTGCCAAGATTTTTGGACCGGTCAAAGATTATGAATGCACATGCGGTAAATATAAAAGGTTAAAACACAGGGGAGAAACGTGTGAAAAATGCGGGGTAGAAGTTATATCTTCCAAAGTCAGACGTGAGAGGATGGCTCACATTGAGCTTGCATCACCGGTTGTACATATCTGGTTTTTGAAAAGCATTCCCACAAGAATTGGCATGCTTTTAGATATGACCCTGAAAGACCTTGAAAAGGCTCTATATTTTGAAGCCTATGTAGTTACTGATCCTGGTACTGAAGATACGGGCTTGAAATTGGGTGAAGTTATAGGTGAAGAAAAATACAGATATTTAGTTGATAAGTTTGGTGATATTTTCAAAGTTGGTATGGGAGCTGAAGCTATAAGGGAAATGCTTAAAAATATAGATATGTTAGCTCTGTCAGAGCATTTAAGAGGGGAAATTAAAGATACTAAATCACTTATTAAAAGAGCAAGAATTGCAAAAAGGTTGAGAATATGCGAGGCATTTAGAAAATCAAAAAACAAGCCTGAATGGATGATCCTGACAAGAATTCCTGTGCTGCCTCCAGACCTAAGACCTCTGGTTCCCTTGGATGGGGGTAGGTTTGCAACGTCAGACCTCAATGATCTATACAGAAGGGTTATAAATAGAAATAACAGGTTGAAAAAACTGTTAGAACTGGGTGCTCCTGATATTATTGTAAGAAATGAAAAGAGAATGCTTCAGGAATCAGTGGACGCACTTCTTGAAAATGGCAGGAGAGGTAGGCCAGTTCTCGGACATAATCACAGACCTTTGAAAAGTCTCAGTGATATAATCAAAGGAAAACAGGGGAGGTTCAGACAAAATCTTCTGGGAAAACGAGTTGATTACTCGGGTAGATCTGTAATTACAGTTGGACCTGAGTTAAGACTGCACCAATGTGGTTTACCCAAACAGATGGCTCTTGAGTTATTCAGGCCCTTTATTTATCAAAAACTCGCAGAGTGGGGAGAGGCGCCAACTATCAAAATAGCAAAGAAACTTGTTGAGCAAGGTACTGATCAAGTGTGGGATGCGTTAGATCAGGTTATAAAGGAACACCCTGTTCTTCTAAATCGTGCCCCGACACTTCACAGGTTGAGCATACAGGCATTTGAACCGATTCTAATAGAGGATAAAGCTATACAAGTTCACCCATTGGTCTGTCCGGCTTATAATGCTGATTTTGACGGTGACCAAATGGCAGTACATGTTCCTCTTTCAATTGAAGCCCAAACAGAATGTAGATCATTGGTAATGTCAAGTAACAATATCCTTTCATCTGCTTCGGGTAAGCCAATAATTTTACCGACACAAGATATTGTGCTCGGCATATATTACATGACCCGTGATGCTGCATACGATAAGGGACATGGGAAGATTTTTTCAGATATTGAAGAACTTTCTATGGCGTATGAATTGGGTGAGGTTGGGATTCATGCAAAGATTAAGATAAAAATTAACAACAAAATCTATGATACAACCGTCGGTAGAGTCCTTTTGTATGATGTAGTACCGGACAACATACCATTTGAGCTTGTTAATCGCGTAATGACAAAACATGCGGTGGAAGACCTTATTGACAGATGTTTCAGGGATTTAGGTGGAAAAAGCACGGTGCTTCTCACCGACAGATTAAGAACACTTGGTTTTAAGTATTCTACAAAAGCAGGGATTTCCATATCTATCCATGATATAAAAATTCCTGAGCATAAAAAGACGGTGCTTTCTGAAGCACAAGAAGAAGTTATGAAAGTACAAGATCATTACTCGCAAGGACTTATTACAGATGGAGAGCGATACAATAAGGTCATAGATATTTGGACGAGAGCAAGTAATAAAATTGCCAATGAAATGATGGAAAAAATCTCGTATGAAGAGGTCAAAGATGAGAAAGGAAATGTTAATACCGGTTCAAGTTCCAACCCCATCTATATGATGATTGATTCCGGTGCCCGTGGTAGTCAGACACAAGTCAGACAGCTTGCTGGTATGAGGGGTCTTATGGCAAAACCATCTGGAGAAATTATTGAAACACCTATTACATCCAACTTCAGAGAGGGATTAACTGTGCTTCAATATTTTATATCCACACATGGTGCAAGAAAGGGGCTTGCTGATACTGCTCTTAAAACTGCAAATGCTGGCTACCTAACAAGAAGGCTTATAGATGTGGCACAGGACGTGATGATAAATGAAAATGATTGCGGAACATCAGAAGGGATTTTTGTCCGCGATTTAGTTGATAGCGGTAAAGTTATTGAAAGAGTGGTACAAAGAGTTCTTGGAAGGGTTTCACTTGAAGATATTAACGATCCTATAACGGGTGATGTTATAGTCAGAGAAAATGAAGAAATAGACGAGTTAGCGGCAAAGAGAATTGATGAGGTCGGAAGTATAATAGAGATCAAGGTCAGGTCGGTTTTAACATGTGAGACAAAAATCGGAGTGTGTAAATTATGCTATGGTAGGAATTTGTCCACGGGGAAATTGGTGAATATTGGTGAAGCAGTTGGTATTGTGGCTGCACAATCAATCGGTGAACCAGGCACGCAGCTTACCATGAGGACTTTCCATATTGGTGGTGCTGCAAGCTCAAGGGCGGCGGAAAGCACAATAGAAAACCAGCATGCCGGGATTATTAAATTTGAGAACGTTAAAACAGTAAGAAACAAAAATAATCATTTGGTTACAACCAATCGCACGGGTTCTTTGATAATTGTTGACAGTAAAGGTTATGAACGTGAGAGGTATCCATTATCTCTGGGTGCAAGGCTCAACGTTGAAGATGGTGGTCAGGTTGAAGAAAAAACCCTGTTGGCAGAATGGGATCCCTACACAACTCCTTTTATCTCAGAAGTATCGGGAGAAATTAAATACAAAGATCTGGATAAAGATTCGGGAACACTTATGGAGCAGGTTGATGAAGCCACGGGTATAGTCAACAAGGTGGTTAGTGAATCTAAAAAACTAGATGTTCATCCCACTTTAATAGTTAAGCCTAATGATGGTGCAGATATACAGTACTCACTTCCAATAGGAGCAATTATTGAGGTGAATGAAAATGATAATATTGACGCTGGTGACGTGATAGCAAAAGTCCCTGGGGCAACATCCAAAACTAAGGATATTACTGGCGGATTACCTCGTGTAGCAGAGTTGTTTGAAGCAAGAAGTCCAAAAGATCCTGCTGTTATCAGCGAAATAGATGGAACTGTCTTTTACGATAAAGATGTAAAAGGTAAGAAGCGAGTTCTTATAACTCCAGAGTTTGGGAAATCTAAAGAGTATTTGATTCCCAGAGGTAAGCATATAATTCCTAGGGAAGGTGAGGTAGTCAAATCTGGAGATCAACTTGCTGACGGCTCTATTGACCCCCATGATATTTTGAGAATCAAAGGTGAAAAGGAATTGGCAAGATATCTTGTAGATGAAATTCAGGATGTATATAGGCTTCAAGGTGTAAAGTTAAACGATAAGCACATAGAAGTAATAGTTAAGCAGATGCTCAGGCGTGTAAGAATCAGAAATCCGGGTGATACCAATTTATTGGTTGGTGAACCGGTTGAAAAACACTTGTTTTTTGAAGAAAATGACAAAGTGCATGCACAAAATGGCACTCCTGCGTCAGCGGAGCCTCTGCTCCTCGGTATAACCAGAGGAGCTCTCAGCACTAATAGTTGGCTTTCTGCCTCATCATTTCAGGAAACTACTAGGGTTCTTACTGAAGCTGCTTGTGAAGGCAAGGAAGATAAACTGAGAGGACTCAAAGAAAACGTTATAATGGGAAGACTCATTCCTGCTGGTACGGGGTTGCCAATGTATAGAAACATTGAAGTTGAAACCAATCTTGCCGGAATAGTAGTGCCAACACCAATAGCTGAGGAAGAAATTGAGGAATCGGTTGAGTAGGTTTAATAGCTTTTTTGTTGCTGTTAGTGCAAGATGTTAAAAGACTTCCTTAATTATTCGCAATGGAAAGAATTGCAAGCATATTGGACAAAATTGCTTCTCTGATACCGGGTTATATAGGTTATGCAGAAAGACAGGGAAGAAGAACGTGCGATAAAAAATTAAGAGACTCAATTGTTTCTAAAATAAACCTGATTGAAAATGAGATTCAGGCAAAAATAAACAGCGCTATCTCCAGTAGAGATACTCATTCAATGAATGCCTTGGATGCCTGTAGGAAGAGGCTGAACACTTTAAAATCTAAAATAGAATACGCTTCCTATGGGGAAACCAGTTTATTTTCCGACAAGCAGATAAAAGAAAATGAACTGCGGGAAGTTTACATCTTTGATCTTGAACTATCAGAATGTACAAATACGTTCGTCAATAGTGTTAGTAATGCCAACCTTGAATATATCACTCAAGTGATTTCGGAAATTGAAAGCATTTTTGAAAAACGTTCACAATACTTGAGGCAATTTTAACCATGCCAGAACTAATGGAAGTCATAGAGTTTCTTGATAATCATGGAAATACAATGGTTAAAAGATTGCCAGAAGCTAAAGGTACAGAAATTAAATGGGGTGCCCAGCTAACGGTACGTGAAAGTCAGAAAGCCATCTTTTTCAGGGATGGACAATCATTAGACGTGTTTGGTACTGGTAGGCATATTCTGCAAACGCAAAACATACCACTTCTAACCAAAATGGTAACGTCGCTTGGTTATGGTTCGGATTCACCTTTCAGAGCGGAAGTATATTTTTTAAATATGAAATTGTTTCCCAATCTGAAATGGGGAACAAAAGAGCCTATATTGTTCAGAGATACCGAACTGAAAATGATTCGGTTAAGAAGTTATGGAAGTTTTTCTATTCAGATCCAAGAACCCACCTTATTCCTGAATAAAGTTGTTGGCACACAAAGACTATATATAGACAAAGATATATCCGATTATCTGAAATCTATCATTGTATCCAAGTTGACGACAATTTTAGGAAATGAACTTAATTCAGTCTTTGAGTTGCCATCAAATTTTGACAATCTGTCCATAATAGCAAGAAATGCTTTAAAAATTGATTTTGAAGGATTGGGTTTATCCATCCATGATTTTTATATCAACTCAATTTCCGTTCCTGTAGAAGTTCAAAAAATGATTGATACACGTTCCAGTATGTCGGTAGTTGGTAATATGAATGAGTTTATGAAATATCAAACGGCCGTTTCGCTGGAGAAAGCTTCAGAAAATCCAGCTGGAGGAGCAAGTGAAGGTGTTGGCGTGGGAGCTGGTATTGGCATGGGTTTTATGATGCCTCAGTTCATTCAACAAGCTATGCAATTAGGATCAGGAAGCCAAAACGATAAAGAAGATGCATTTGAAAAAATAAAGAAATTGAAAGAACTCCTTGATATGGGAGCTATTTCAAAAGAAGAATTTGAAGAAACTAAAAAGAAAATTTTAGGAAGTATGTAAAGAATGAATGATGCAAGGAACATAGCAATCGGTGTAGTTGCAGCTTTGTTGTTTGCGGGAATAATCGTTTATGCCTTTGAGACAAGCGCTTCGTTTATACAAGTGCTGATTGGTTTTATTTTATTTATTTTCCCCGCAACTTTTATTTCTTCATTTAAAGGTAAAATTTCTTCTTTCATATTGACTTTATTTATTGTTTTATTCAGCTACATAGTTTTCAAAAACTCTTACCATGATGTCTGGCTGGGTTTACTTCTGGCGATAATAACAGGTGGTTCGGCATTTTACTTCAAGGTTAGAATATACAAACCATTTTCACGGAGTAAATATGAAGAAGGATCTAAAAAATAATAAAATCATGCACGACAAAGAGATATTATATTTTACTGATGCACTAAAATTAGTTAAGCAAGAATTTTACATTGATGCAATTCACAAGTTGGAAATGCTGGTTGACGAATTTCCACAAAGCGATCTTGCAGATGATGCTTATTACAACATGGGAATGTGTTATTTTTATATAAATCAGCCAAAAGATGCAATTGAATCATTTGAAAATGTAATTGCCAGTTATCCAGATGCCACTATCACTGAATTAGAGTCTGAGAAAGAATTTGGAAAAACTGCTGCAAAAGCATATTACGGTATGGTGAACTGTTATCTTGGTTCTAATAATTTGGAGGAAGCTGAAAAGATAGTTGACTTGTTAAAGCCATACAATGAGAACAGCTATATTGTTGTTGAAAGTAAGAGGACGACTTATGAAAGTTTGGCAAAGCAAGCCATTTCAAAATACAGGGAATTGTTGGGGATCAAATAAAAACTGAAAAGATACAATTATGGAGTTAAAAGCAGCACAATGTCCAAATTGTGGTGGTGAACTACAACTACCAGACAACAAAGATAAAGTAGTTTGCATGTATTGTGATACTTCAATTGTGGTAAGGCAGGCAATTGAGAAAAAACAGGTATCAGCTGGCAGTATTGGTTCATGGCTTGAAATTGCCCACACTGCTGAAGCAGGTGGTAATTTTGAAGAAGCAATTAAATACTACAACAAAATATTAGAGGTGGATCCTAAGCACGCAGAAGCATGGCTTCGCAAAGGTGTTTGTATTACTGGTATGTTTACAATTGATAAATTGAAAGAATCATTACCTTGTTTTGTAAACGCTGTTAAATATGCCAATGACCAAAAGAAAAAAGAAGTCGCTGCTCTTCTTAATTCAACATCCATGAAGGCTTATGACTTTTGTAGAGATGGTTATGAAGATGATATCTATGGTATAGAATGCTGTTTAAATATACTAAAACTTGCTACTGAATCTGATAATCAAGAATTATATTTGAATAATGCTTTTGTGATTTTACAAAACGAGCGTTCCAGTCAGATACCCAATTATGATACTTACAAAGAATATTTTATTAAGAAAAAGAAAGAATTGGACCCTGATTGGGAAGAAAAAGTAAATCGCGCCCTTTATAACAAAGAAGGGTGTTTCATTCAGTGTTTGCTGGGAAAGCTGGGATTGGTGCCTGATTGGGAAGAAAAAAAAGAAGGGTGTTTCATTGCCACTGCAACGACAGGAGATCATAATCACCCTATTGTTATGGATTTGCGATTGTTCCGAGACCAGTGGCTTGTTGAAAGAAGTTGGGGAAGAGAGTTTATCTCGTTTTATTATAGATATTCACCTTATTGGGCAAAAGTAATAGAGAAGAGCAATCTCTTAAAAAACATAAGCTACTTTTTTATTATCAAGCCACTCTACATTTTCATAAAACTTTTCAGAATTTACAAAAAACAAATTAAAATGACCGAAAAGAATAATTTTATATAAAAACTATATATAAAAATTATTTCATGGAGGTATTTAATGACACAATTTATTGAAAAATTTAAATGGTATGAAGAGGAAAAAACTGCTGAGGAATGGCGAGAAGAAGCTGAAAGGGGAGATTCTTGTGCTCAAAATAATTTTGGATTTATATGTCTCATAAAGCAATGCTATGAAGCTGCTTTTGAATGGTTTACCAAATCTGCTAATCAAAGATGTGCCAGCGGGCAGTATCATCTCGGATGGATGTATTTAAATGGTAAAGGTACAAAGAAAGATGAAGGTATTGGTATGTATTGGATGCATGAAGCAGCCGAGCAAGGATTTCTTGAGGCAAAGAAATACTGCGTGAATTACAATACTCGGAAATACGTTTAAATGTGAGGTATAGTGAGGTATAAAATGAAAAACTTCTCTTATATTTTCTCCATAATGGTCGTTTTTCTTATCTTATTGGCGTTACCCGGATGCTCGGTTCGCGAGGTACTGATGAAACCCGTTGACGTAATTACCAAGGATGGAAACAACCCAGCCCACCTCAGTAAATCTACCGAACTAGCAATACCCGAAAATAACAATGGACAAAAGCTATAATCCCTCGGCGATAGAAGATAAGAATTACCGTCTGTGGATAGACAGAAAATACTATAAATCTGGTGCAGATGGTAATAAAGAGCCTTTTTCGATAGTTATTCCTCCTCCCAACGTAACCGGTTCGCTCCACATAGGCCACGCGCTTAACAACATCCTTCAAGACATACTCATTAGATATAAAAAAATGTCCGATTTTGATGTTCTTTGGGTTCCCGGTATGGATCACGCGGGAATTGCAACGCAAATGGTCGTGGAAAGAGAGTTGGTAAAAGAGAATACAAGCAGAAAATCTTTGGGTCGTGAGCAATTTGTGGAAAGGGTATGGGAATGGAAGGAAAACTCTGGGGGACAGATAATACATCAGCTTAAAAAGCTCGGAGTATTACCTGATTGGGATAAGGAAAGGTTTACTCTTGATGAAGGGCTTTCCAATGCGGTTATAAAAGTTTTTGTTGATCTTTACAAGGAAAACCTCATTTACAGAGACAAAAGGCTTGTGAACTGGGATCCTAAATTAGGCACGGCAATATCAGATTTGGAAGTTCAGCAGCGAGAAGAGCAGGGTAGTTACTGGTATATCAAATATCCCCTTGTAGATGAAAAGGATGGATACATAGTAGTGGCGACTACCAGACCCGAAACTATGCTCGGAGACACTGCAGTAGCTGTGCATCCTGATGATGAGAGGTATAAACATCTAATAGGTAAACAGGTAATGCTGCCACTTGTAAACAGAAAAATTCCAGTTGTTGCAGATACATACAGTGATCCGAACAAAGGTACTGGAGCCGTTAAAATTACTCCTGCACATGATTTTAACGATTTTGAAGTGGGAAAAAGAAATGACCTAAAAATGATCAATATTTTTGATGCAACTGCAAGGTTGAACGATAAAGTTCCAAGTCAATACACCGGGTTGGACAGGTATGAAGCAAGAGAGAAAATAGTTAGTGATTTAACCAACCTAAACTTGATAATTAAAATTGAAGATACGGTTCACACAGTTCCATACGGTGACAGATCAGAAGTGGTGATTGAACCTTGGCTTACGGATCAATGGTATGTAGATGCAAGTGAATTAGCCGTAAATGCGATTAAGGTTGTTAAAGATGGTGAAATAAATTTTTATCCGAAATACTGGGAAAATACATATTTTGAATGGATGAGCAATATTGAACCATGGTGTATATCAAGGCAGTTATGGTGGGGGCATAGAATACCTGCATGGTATGGAGACGATGGAACAGTATTTGTGGAATACTCCGAAGCAGAAGCAATAAAATCGGCTGAAAAGCACTATGGAAAGAAAGTGAAATTAGAGAGGGATAAAGACGTTTTGGATACTTGGTTTTCTTCTGGATTATGGCCCTTTTCCACACTGGGTTGGCCCCAAAAGACAGATGATCTTAAAAGATACTACCCGACTTCATGCCTTGTAACTGGGTTTGATATTATATTTTTCTGGGTTGCAAGGATGATAATGATGGGTCTGAAATGCATGAAAGAAATTCCCTTCAGTGATGTCTATATACATGGATTGATAAGGGATGAAAAAGGTCAAAAGATGAGTAAAACCAAAGGTAATGCAATAGACCCGGTGGAAGTTATAGATAAGTATGGTGCGGATTCAATCAGATTCAGCCTTACAGCTTTAGCTTCACAAGGAAATGACATAAAACTCTCAATCCCCGTCATAGAAGGATATAGAAATTTTATGAATAAAATCTGGAACGCAACCAGATTTGTTATGCTTAATCTTGATGCTGAACAGAGTTATAATACAAATTTAGACACAAGTTGTCTTAAGAATATAGACAAGTGGATATTATCTAAACTTAATAACACCGTAAAAGAAGTTCAGTTGTATTACTCAAACTATGAATATGACAAAATAACCCATACCATCTATCATTTTATAAAGAATGAATATTGTGATTGGTATATTGAGTTTTCAAAACAGTATTTAAATAGCAATAACCCACAGGAAAAGAAGAATACTCAGACAGTTTTGTTAAAAGTTTTATGTGATTCAATTAAACTTCTACACCCAATATCCCCATTTATCACCGAAGAGTTATATCAATTATTAAAGAGCTATGAGATAAAACCACCCCTTAAAGACAGCATTTTGATTGATGAATATCCTGTCTATGTGGATAGTCAGTTGTTTGAAAATGAACACGGAGAGATTGAATACATAAAAGAAGTAGTTGTAAGCATAAGAAATCTGAGAGCAAATATTGGAGTGCATCCTTCAAAGATGGCAAATATAAAGTTTCACCCAGATAATGACAGAAGCAGAGAGATCATAAGTAGTAATATGGAGATTATTAAAAACCAGGCAAAAGTAAAAGCAGATGGATTCCTGAAATCTGAAAACGAGATTGCAAAGTCGGTCAGTGCGTTTATAGCTGGGCTTGAGATATATCTTTGTGTTGAAGATTTAATAGATATAAATGAAGAAACAAAAAGATTGAAAAAAGATCTGGAAAAGCTAAAAGCGAGAATTGACAGAACATCTGCAAAACTGGCAAGTAAGGAATTTTTGAATAAAGCCCCCGAAGACGTGAGAGAAAAAGAAAAGAAAAAGTTTGAAGAATACAATTTTCAGATCAGTAAGATCGAAGATACTTTGAAAAAATTTGAGAAGATCAGTTAGCAGTCTTGCTTGTAAAAAAGATCACGTTGGGCTAAATTCAGCCGTGCATCGGTCAATTCTACCATATATCTACCCGTGAAACAGGCATTACAGTAGGATTTATCTTTTTCACTATTATTTTCAACTACTTTTCTCATCCCTTCAATACTCAAGTAGCCAATAGAATCAGACATTATGTAGTGATTTATTTCTTCAATGTTCAAAGAGTTTGCAATTAGTTCTTCCTTGGAGGGTGTATCAATACCATAATAGCATGGATACCTCATTGGTGGAGAGCTAATTCTCATGTGTACCTCTTTGGCTCCCGCATCTTTTATCATTTTGACGATCTTTCTGCTTGTAGTCCCTCTTACAATTGAATCATCAATCACCACAACTTTTTTGCCATTGATCACTTCTTTAACTGCACTGAGTTTCAGTTTTACTCCAAAATCCCGTATTGACTGTTGTGGTTCAATAAAAGTCCTTCCTACATAATGGCTTCTCAAAAGCCCCATCTCTATTGGTACATTCAGTTGTTCTGCAAACCCGATGGCAGCTGGTGCCCCTGAATCAGGAACGGCAATAACAAGGTCTGCATCCACTGGATGCTCAATAGCAAGTTGTCTGCCAAGTTTCTTTCTTACCATGTAAACGTTCTTATTAGTAAAAAAACTGTCAGGTCGTGCAAAATAGATCAATTCAAAAACACACGGAGCAGGTTCTACTTCCAGAAAAGGTTTGTAAGATTTAATATCCTCTTCCTCAATCTCCAATATTTCACCAGGTTCCACTTCTCTTATATATTCCGCTCCAATCAGTTCAAATGCGCAAGTTTCCGATGAAACAACGTAACTCTTGTTTAATTTTCCAAGCACGAGGGGTCTGAATCCTCTCGGATCTCTTGCGGCGATCATCTTATCTGGTGTAAGAAATAATAAAGAGTATGCACCTTTGCATTCTTTCAAAGCGGATATTATACGATCTACTATTTTTTCCTCTTTAGATTTGGCAATAAGATGTATTATTACCTCCGTGTCTGTGGTGGATTGAAATATAGAACCCCGTTTTTCCAATTCTTTCCTTAAAGTTATTGCATTTGTGAGGTTGCCATTGTGGGATATAGCGAGTTCCCCTTTTTCATAAGCCACCGTTATCGGTTGGGTGTTTTTATTATCGTTTATTCCGGTCGTTGAATATCTGACGTGACCTATTGCACTCTTACCCGTGAGTTTGGTGTTGATGACCTCTTTGGAAAAAATATCTGTAACAAGTCCCAGAGCCCTGTGAGAGTGCAACTTATAATCATCGGCAGTTACAATCCCTGCACCTTCTTGTCCCCTGTGCTGCAATGAATATAACCCTAGATAGGTGAGATTTGCGGCTTCAAGATTGCCTGAAATACCAAATACACCGCATTCCTCTTTAAGCGTTGACATTATTCATACTTGCCTCAAATGAATTATTCCATATTTCATAAGCCTTTTTGAGATTAAGGCTAAAAATATTTTTGATAATCATTTTTTCACCACCAACAAAGCCAATCGGCTCGGCGAGAATGCTGTTTTTTGAAGTAATTTTCTTCAGATCCATGAGATTTGTTTTATTCAATGAAACTACACATCTGGATTGAGATTCAGAAAAAAGCAAGACTTCATCTTTTAGTTTCAAATCGTTCACATTTTCCAAGTCAATTGTGTAGCCAAGGTTTTGATAAGGAGAAAAACAGCATTCCGCAAGTGCAACTGCCAATCCTCCCTCAGCTATATCATGTGCCGAGTTAATTATACAGCTATCAGCACACTCAATCAAAGTTGCAACCATCTTATTTTCTTTTTCCAGGTTTATCTCTGGTGATTTTCCAAAAACTTTTCCGTGCATTATTTTTTGATATTGTGAGCCGCCAATTTCATCATATATATTACCCAGCAGAACGATCATATCTCCCTCGTTTTTGAACCATTGTGTAACTGCTTTCCTGTAATTATCTATGACACCTATCATTCCAATGGTCGGTGTTGGATAGACAGATTCGTTTCCCGTCTCATTGTAAAAGCTGACATTACCACTTACAACAGGTGTGTTTAACTTCAAGCAGGCTTCTCGTATTCCTTCTATTGCTTCACTGAATTGCCACATTATCTCTGGATTTTCTGGGTTTCCAAAATTTAAGCAATCGGTAACAGCAACAGGTTTTGCACCTGAGCATGCAATATTTCTTGCGGACTCTGCAACGGCAATCTTTGCACCTTCTAATGGGTCAAGATAGCAATACCTCGCATTGCAGTTCACAGTAATTGCAATGGCTTTATCCGTTCCCTTAATTTTTAGAAGTGCTGAATCGTTTAGAGGTTCATAAAGTGTATTTGTTCCAACCATATAGTCATATTGCTCATAAACGTATTTTTTACTCGCAATAGTAGGTGAAGCCAGAATCTTAAAAAAAACTGTTTCAATATTTATTTCTGCAGATTTTTTCAGAGGTTCATCTTCAGCTTTTTTCAGAGGTTTTTTGAGAGGTCTTTTATAAACGGGAGCAGAGTCTGTAATTAAATCCACGGGTAACTCTGCTGCCAATTCTCCATCATTGTATAGTTTTAACTGTTTCGTGTCGGTAACCACACCTATAATTGAAAAATCCAGTTCCCATTTTTTGAATATTGACTTTGCAATCTCTTCCTTACCCTTATCAAGCACCATTAACATCCTTTCCTGAGATTCTGAAAGCATCAGTTCATAAGGTGTCATGTTTTGTTCACGTCTTGGCACTTTATCCATCCACAAATCAATTCCCGTTTTACTCCTTTCTGCCATCTCGGTTGAGGATGATGTTAAACCTGCTGCACCCATATCTTGAATACCAACAACACAATCTGTTTCAAATAATTCAAGGCATGCTTCAAGCAATAACTTTTCTGTGAACGGATCTCCAACTTGTACCGCAGGACGTTTTTGATCTGATCCTTCCGAAAAATTATCAGATGCCATAATTGCACCTTGTATTCCATCTCTACCCGTTTTTGACCCCACATAAACAACTGGATTGCCAATCCCTGAAGCATAACCTCTGAAAATTTTGTCTTTTTTTACTATTCCGAGACAGAAAACGTTCACAAGTGGATTACCGTTGTAACAGTCATCAAAATATATCTCTCCTCCCACTGTCGGTATTCCTATGCAGTTCCCATAGTTTGAAATACCGGATACGACGCCTTCAATGAGGTATTTTGTCTTTTGTAATGTGAGGTTACCAAACCTTAATGAATCTAAAAGTGCTACAGGTCTTGCACCCATTGTAAAAATATCACGGATTATTCCTCCCACGCCGGTTGCAGCTCCCTGATATGGTTCAAGATAGGAAGGATGGTTGTGGCTTTCCATTTTGAATACTGCGCACAAACCGTCTCCAATATCAACAACCCCTGCATTTTCTCCGGGTCCTTGTATTACTTGTTTTCCCGTTGTCGGGAGTTTTTTCAGATGAACTTTGGAGCTTTTATAAGAACAATGCTCAGACCACATCGCACCCAGTATGCCAATCTCCGTATAATTAGGTTCACGCTCCAGAGTATTAACTATCATTTCATACTCCTGCAATGATAGTCCATGATTTAATGCAAACGCGAGTTTGGATCTTTTTTCCACGAATTGGGTATTATACCACTTAAAAAAGAGAAATTTATTGAGTTTATATCAACGAAAATGGTTAATAGAGAAAGAATAGTTGTTGCAATGAGTGGTGGTGTTGATAGCGGAACCACTGCAGCACTTCTGAAAAACGAAGGATACGACGTGCTTGGGTTAACCATGCAGCTCTGGGATTATGGCGAAGCCGAAGGCGGATGTTGTTCGGCAGATGAGGTTTGCGACGCAAGACAAGTTGCATATGAAGTCGGCATTCCTCATTACGTTGCAAACTATATGGAGCTTTTCAAAAAGCACGTTTTAAGCGATTTTGTAAGTAAATATGAAGAAGGGTTTACACCAATACCTTGCATTCTTTGCAATCAGTTTATGAAGTTCAATTTTCTGCTTAAAAGAGCTTTAGAATTTGGAGCAGACTACTTAGCCACGGGACATTACGCTATTATAAGCCGTAACGAACAAAATGGTGAATATGAATTGAAAAAAAGCACAGATAAGCACAAAGACCAGTCATACTTTCTGTTTACTCTAGCGCAGAAAGAGCTTAAACGATTAAAGTTTCCCCTTGGTGATAAAACAAAGCCTGAAGTCAGAAAATTGGCTGGAAAAATGGGATTGAGAATTGCTGAAAAAACAGAAAGTATGGGATTATGTTTTATAACGGGTGGAAATTACAGGGAATTTTTGGAGCCATATCTGCAAAAGGGAAAAGAAAAGGGTGAGATGGTCAACACAGAAGGCAAAACAATCGGAGAACATAATGGTATTTCATCCTACACTGTCGGACAGAGAAGAGGATTGGGGTTTGCATCTGGTGAGCCGATGTATGTTATTAAAATTGACGCGGAAAAAAACAGGGTTATTGTCGGCAGAGAATCTGATCTTTACAGTAGCTCTTTATCTGCTGAAAATCTGTCTTGGGTTTCAGCACAACCCAGTGGTGAAGTTGAATTAAAAGCTCGAATAAGATACAGGCATGAAGAACAGTCTGCTATTGTCTCCGTAAATGAAGGCAGGGCAATGGTAAAATTCCATAACCCTCAAAAAGCAATAACACCCGGTCAAGCCATTGTTTTTTACAATGATGACAAGGTAGTAGGGGGTGGCTGGATAAAAAAGGCATTGTAAAAATGAAAAGAATTTCCGTTGTTACTCTTGGTTGTAAAGTAAATCAATATGATACTGCAGTTATTTTGAATCAGCTATCTGAAGCTAAATATAAAAGGAACAGGGATTTTAATGCTCCTGCAGATATTTACGTGATAGACACCTGTACTGTAACGCATAAAGCCGATTCAGAAGCAAGGAATTACATACACAGGGCGAAAAAATCCAATCCTAAAGCCGTTGTGATTGTTACAGGGTGTTACGCTCAGGTTTCCTCAGAAGAGCTTGGCAAAATGGAAGGAGTTGATTACATAGTTGGAAATTCACACAAATCATCATCTCTCTTAAAAGTCATAAGGGAAGCATCTCCACAGGAAAAACCGAGAGTATATATATCGGATATTTTCAAAGAGAAAAAAAGAAAATTTGACACACCCGACATAAGTTTTTTCCCCGGTAGGACAAGGGCATTTTTAAAAGTGCAAGACGGTTGTAACTATGCTTGCACTTTTTGCATTATTCCAAGAGCTAGAGGTAGGTCTCGCAGTCTTGGAATTGAGGAGATTAAATCTCGTATTAAAAATCTGCAATCTCATGGCTACAAGGAAATTGTTTTAACGGGAATCCATCTTGCAAGTTATGGAAGAGATATTGGAAGTGACCTTTTGACTTTGCTCGAGCAGCTTGAAAAGGAAAAAATTATCGGCAGAATCAGGCTCAGCTCGCTTGACCCAGCAGATATAAATAAAGATATGATCAACCTGTGTGCAGGATCTGAGACAATCTGTCCAAGTTTTCATGTATCGCTACAAAGTGGAGATGAAACTATTTTAAAAAAAATGAAAAGGCGTTATAAGCCATCGGATTTTATCGGATGCACCGACTATATCAGAAAAAAGATTCCCGATGCTTCCATTGGCACTGATGTAATGGTAGGTTTTCCATCCGAAAGTGAGCAGTGTTTCAATAACACTTACAATTTGATGAATGAGTCGGAGCTTACTTATTTTCACGTATTTCCCTACTCAATCAGGAAGAACACAGCCGCTACCTTTATGCAGAAACAGATAGAAACGGAAGTAAAAAAGGAAAGGAGCAGGATATTAAGAGAACTCGGTTCAAGAAAGAAAATCAGTTTTTACAAAAAATTCACAGGGAAGAAGTTAAATACATTGATTGAAAGTAAATCAAGAGGGACAACTGATAACTATATAAACGTCCGCCTTCCAAATGGTAAATATGAAGAAGGGGATGAAGTAATGATCAAAATCCGCAGTGTTGAAGGCGAGCAAGCGATTGGAATTTAATAAGTTTCACTATAATTTTAGTTCAGAAAAGGTTGAACACTAGTTGAACAAAGATCTTATAGAAGTTATAAAAACTTACGCAACCGGATCTCATAGAGAATTGAACGATTTGTTAATTGACAAGTCAAAGCAGAATACTATCTCAATTCTTGTTGACCTTCTTACTATGTATTACAATGACAAAAACTCCTCAACTTTGAGGGAATTTGTAGTTGTATATTTAAGTGGTTTTGAATCAAACCCAAACAAAATTGGATATAATGGCTACAAACACAACAGCATAGGTGAAAAAACTGAATACTGTGAAGCAAAGCCAAAAAATGTCAATACTAACGACACAAGTCCTAAAAAGTTAAACGGTGGAGGAAATTTTACAGATTATACGTGGGGGAGATTAAAAAAAGACAAAAAAAACAACCCAACTATGCTAATAGGTGGATTTATAATGGGCGACTCATTTACATATTTAAATTTCCATTTAGATCACAGAATTTTATTGACAGGATTGAACACCAATTAAAAGAAAAGTTTCCTAATGGAGATAGGAGTGGATATTTTTTAAGAAGTGCCTCTTTTAATTTAAAACATTATAAAAACTCTGTTGATCTTGAAGTTAAGGTCTTTGTCAGCAAAGAAGAGTTATTAGATTATAGAGGAAGTATTACTAAACCGTTATACTCTTTTATTGAAAAATACACTTCCAAAAATGCAATTAATGCAAAAACATTTAAACCGCGAAAATCTCAAAAACAGTTTAATTAAAGGCGACACTCTTAAAGTTTTACGAGGTTTGCCAGATGATATAGTTGATCTTGGGGTAACTTCTCCTCCGTACAACAAGAAAGAAAAGAACAAAGGGTGGCTTGTAAAAAATGTTGTTTATTCCGAGTATGTTGACAAAGTTCCAGAGGATAAATATCAATCCAATCAAGTTAAAGTTTTAAATGAGATTTATCGTGTAACTAATAAAGGTGGTTCATTTTTTTATAATCATAAGATCAGATGGGAAGATGGGGAAATGTTTCATCCCATGGATTGGTTGAGAAAAACAGATTGGGTTGTAAAACAAGAAATTGTATGGGATAGAACGATTGCAGCTAATATCAGAGGTTGGCGATTTTGGCAGGTGGATGAAAGAATTTACTGGTTGTATAAACCTGTAAATTCCAATAAGAAAGGTAAAGAGTTGTTATCAAAAGATGCAAAACTTACTTCTGTATGGCGTGCCGTTCCTGAGAATAAAAATCCACATCCTGCACCTTTTCCACTTTGGTTACCTGCCAGAATTATAATTTCTCTTATGCATGAAAAACAAGGTGTAGATGAAAAACAAAAAGGTCTCGTGTTAGACCCTTATCTTGGAAGTGGAACCACAGCAGTTGCAGCAAAATTACTCGGTTATGATTATTTAGGTATAGATATCGGCAAGGAATATATTGATTATGCTGAAAAAAGGATTCTTAATGCAGAAAGTGAAAGAAGTATAGTTAAAAAAGAATTAGAACTTCATAAAGTTTTCAAAACTTTTAAAGAAAGAAAACAAAAAGGTGAAAATACGGGGAAGTATACTATTTCGAATAGTTATACTGAAACTGACAGAGAATCTTTATCTTTGTTTTCACATACAAAAAACAACAGTTAATAACTGCAAAATACAAAGCGACCAGAATTATTGTAGTAATAACCCTTAAGAAACTGACAGGGCTGGAGTTATAAGAGATTTAACCCATTGAATTATTACATGTAAGTTATAAAATGGACTTAGATAACAGCCACATCTGTTCCACACTAGTTGATTTATAGATTAATGAAATTAAAGATAAACAATTTGATAACAAGATTGATCACTTCCTTTATTGCTGTGCCAATCTTAGTATTTGTCCTTTATCTTGGCGAGATTGTATTTTTGTTTTTTACATCAGTTTTTATTGTGCTTGCAGTCAAAGAATATTTCGATCTCATTAAAGATCACCCTAAAAAACCTTATTTTTCAGTTGTCCTGATTTGTTCACTGCTTATAGCTGTGGGGGCTTACAATTCATTTATTACTCTCATGGCATTTTTTACACTAATGATGCTCGTAATTGTAACAACCCGATTAAATTCAGACGATATACCAGATTTTGTACGCTCAATTGGTGTATCTGTTTTTCCAGTGTTGTATTTTGGATGGTTTTTAAGCCACGGGATTTTGATACGTAATATCAGCTTCGACAGCAGTATAATGGAATTTTCAAATAAAGAGCTAGGGCTTCAGGATCCCGGATTTTTCTTTATTCTCATCACCTTTGCCTGTTCTTTTCTTAGTGATACAGGTGCTTTTTTCGTGGGAAAAAATTTTGGAAAATACAAACTTTCACCGGCTATAAGTCCGAATAAAACAGTTGAAGGAACAATAGGGGGATTGCTTGTATCCGTGTTGAGTGCTTTGATGTTCAATGCCTTGTTTTCAAATCCACTTAATTGGCAATGGTGCGTAATTTACGGACTGGTAATTGGAACAGCAGCCACTCTAGGTGACCTTGTGGAATCTGGACTCAAGAGAGAAGTGGGAGTTAAAGACTCAGGCAATAGTTTCCCGGGACATGGTGGAACTTTGGACAGAATAGACAGTTTATTTTTTGTTTTTCCTGTAGTTTACTACCTGACGATTTTTTTCTTTTACATGAAAAGAGATATGTTTTAACCATTAAAAATCAAAGTGATAAAATATATCCGCTCCTGTATTTTCACCGCCGATTATGCTGTCAACCAGAAATGAATTACTGATACTGTATTCCACTTTTATTTGCTCTTGTAGATTGTTAGTAATAACAGAGAAATTTCTTTCATATCCAAGATAAAACTTGTCGTTAATAAAGGAACCTACCTTTATTTGTGGTCTTGAAAATCCACTATCTTCACTGCCTTGTATACTGAGAACGTCTACAATGTTCAAACCAAGTTTAGGCAGAATCGACTCTTTAAACTCTACCATGGCTATATTAGATGCGATTTCCTGTGTAACGTTCCTCTGGTCTGAACCGAGTTTGGTATTTGAAGTTCCAAATATAAGGTACGATATCAAGTTTTCCTTACTCAGCGGAGGAGAGCTTGTCAGGTTAATGCGAGGCTCTTTTGCAGTCCCGATAATATTTACCAGTATATCTATATTCTGAATTTCATAACTGGCTGTAACGTCAATCTGTGGGTTAAAATCGGTTATCGAAGGAAAGTTGATTAAACCCTTTTTCACCTTGAACAACTTTCCAAAAGCTTTGTAGTTGCCTTTATTACTGCTGATGGTTCCAGATATTATGTTATCAACTCCATATTCCTTTTGAATGAATAAATTACCTTTTATAGCAATTTTGGCGTTTGCATTAGATACCCATGTGTCGTTTGGTATGCTTAGCTTAAGATTGGCTGCAAAGTTGTCCTTGTAGTAATTTCCATTCTTATTTGTATTTATTGCTTTTACATCGGTAGTTTTATATTTTACCTCGTCATCATCCATAAAAATAATCTCGCCTTTTTCCCCGGTACCCTGTTGATTTTTAACTTCAACACTTAAGTTATTCAGATTCAGTTTTCCATTTGCTTTCATACGTTTCTTTTCACCTGTTAAGGTAAATTCTCCAGCCAATTTTGTATCAAATATCGGGTGTTTAATGTATAAGTCACTCAATCTGATTTGTGCACGGTATTTTAAGTCGTCCAGGGTTGCATTTCCCAATATTTCCGCTTTACCATTCTTTGAAGTAATTTCAGTTTTTGGAAGAGTTACAAGGTTATTTTGAAAATTTATCTCTGCACTGTTCAGTATCAGTATATTTTCCAGCGGTAAAACTGATATACCAATTTGATTGAGTCGAGCTGTGCCGTTCAATACAGGATTGAGCAATGTGCCACTTATATCTATCTGCGTTGTTAGATTTCCGTACAGTTCTTTTATTTTAGGATTTAATGCAATCAATAGATCTATGTTCAAGTTGTTAAGTTGCAGCTTCATATTGAGTTTTGAATTCATGATTCTATCTGTGTTGTAAAAGTTAATCGGAGCGTGAATTACACCATTAGCAATTGAATAGTTGCCGTCAATATTGCTTTTTTCTTGTAGATCAAAGGTTGTTTTGTTTTTCGAACCTACAACTTTTACTTTTAAGTTATAGGGTTTTAATCTGTTGATTCGAAAATTTTTAGAAATTACCACTAGTTCTAAAAGGGGATTGTGAATCTGCCCCTTTAATTTCAATTCCAGATTAATAATTCCATCAATACTTAAGTCATTTAAGATAATGCCAGAAATTAGAGAACAATTAAGATCTTTCACCTTGAGCTTCAAATTGGAATTTCCGCCGTTATAGTTCAGAAAACCATCTGCATACAATTCACTTTGTCCGTTTTTCAGTAAAAACGAATCCAGATAGATATTGTCGGGAGTTAAAGAGACAGTTAAATTTTTAGTATTATGCAAAAACTGGTTACCGTGGTTCAGTATTAGTTTGTCAATTTCAATTTTTTTGTTCTTGCCTGTGAAGTTATAAACCGTGAAGTCAGATTTTACTATGCTCTTGTTGCTGGTTTTGCCATTAATTTTAACTTCAAGGTCTTTCGTGGAAGTTTTTGCAATTAGTTCTAAATCTGTCAGATGCATTTTTCTGTATCTGATTTCCTTCAGATATGAACTCAATCCGAGGCTAAACAATTTATTCTCACGTAATTCTGTAACCAGTTTGATTTTTCCCTTGTCAAAATAAAACTCATCTGCGTAGTTCAAATCTTTTACTTCCGCATCAAAACTTATTTTTGGATTCTTCCTGTTACCTTTCAGTGTGCCGTCTATTTTCACAGAGCCTTCAGTTTTGAGTGGTTTATAGTAAAAATTCAAAAACGTCAGATCGTCAGATTCTGCACTGAAAGCGAGGTCCATATCCCCATTTTTGCTTCCTTGGTTTTGTACGTGCAGCGAAAAGAAATTTGACGAGATGTCAAGTGAAGTCAGCTTGAGAGTTTGGTCCTCATATTTTGAATTTATAATGCCCTTTATAACGGAAAATCCGTTTATTCTGGAATTGTCAAAATTCCCACTGACAGAAATACCCATTTTACTTTTGCTGTTTTTGTAGGGTATATCACCCGAAATATTGAGTTCTGAATTGAGAAATACTGAATTGCCACCCAATTCCAGGTTTAGAAAAGTAGAAATGGGGAAATTATCCGACTTGGTTTGCAAACTGAAAGTCAAACGGTCAGAAAAAGCAGATATTTTGCCACCTGCAATTAAAAAATTGTTCTCATCTAATTGCAAGTTTAGACGATTTATATCAAAATCAGCTATAAAATCGCTTTTTTTAGACCACGACCCGCTTACTGTAAACATAGCGTCTGAATTGAAGTTGTCGTTGATATTCAGAAATTTAGACTCTCTGGTTATTACTTCTTGCAGGTCTTTCACCGATAAATTGGCAAGGTTTAATTGAAAGTAATATCTATTTAACCCTTTTTTGGTCAACAATCTCTTTATGTCAACAAAACCGTCAATGCTTGATTTGCCAAATTCAGAGTTGAGATCTCCATCAATCTCTATTTTTGTCCCTTTCATATGTATATTTTTAAGAGAAGTCCATACGTGTTTTTCCCTCAATGTGGAGTCAACAAGTTTTACCTCAGCTTTCGCTTCAATATTGTTTAATTTATGAATTTTGCCTTGAGATTTGATCTCTGCATTGAAAACACCAATACCGCTTGGTTTATAATTGCTGACAAAAATATCAGTTGTAAAATCAGGTGATTTGAAATTAGCTACAGTGCCTTTTCCTTGTATATCAATTCCGTTTATAAAACCATCTAAATTTTCAAAATATAGGTCATGCTTTGTTATACGTGCATCTACTTTCAATTTTCTCGCTTTTAATCCGCCAATCTTATTAAAATCAACATTCAGATCATCAGCAGCTAAAATAAACTTTTTCTTGATCCCGATTAGGTCAAGTGTGAACCTTGAATCATAAAACAGAAATTTGAGGTATCTGTCCCTGAAACTGTCATCAATTGTAAGTTTTGAATTGCTAATCGTAGAATTGATGAGGTAAATGTTTCTTTCTTTTTTCTTCTCATTTTTCTTTGTTTTCTTTATTTTTCTAAAATTCCAGACACCAGTTTCGCTACGGGTAAGTGTTACTTCGGCACCCTTTATGTGGGTTTTTTGGAGAGATATGTTCCCACTGAGAAAAAAAGACAGTAGTGTGGATATGGGAGATTGTAAGGAGATATAATCAACTTTTACAAAATTTTTTCCATCAATCGTAAGCTGAATATCCCTTAATGTAACGTCAGATGGGATGTTTAACTCTATGCTTCCAACGGTGAATTTCTGATTAATTGAGGAGTTTACTGCTTCGCTTAATGCATTTTTAAGGAATTTGTTAAAGTGGTCAGTATGGATATACAGCAGAGGTGGAATGATGAGAGTTACAATTAAGAATATAATTATTAGTGATTTATATAAAATATGGCGCATGCTTAAAAAGATTATTTTATAAAATTATAATTTTTCAACAATTTAGATTTTTCACTTTGATTTAAGACGGGTAAAATAAGAAGTTGGTTTTGGAAAGTTTAAGACAGTCTATCTCAAATTTACAAATATCAACTGATGCTTAAATTCACTTTAATAATTGTTGTTTGTGTCGTTGGCTATTTAATTATTACCAATCTGCAATTAGATTGGAACCCTCCTGCTGTGAAACTTACAAGCGATAATGGTTACATAAACCTAAAACCGTATGAAATAATTGTCACGGACGATGGTGAGGGGTTAAAAAATGTCAGTGTTTACTTAGGCAAAAAGAACAACGAAATACTGATAGAGGAGAGAAAATACCTTCCCGGCCTGAAAAAAGATACAATTCAGCTCGAATTTAAAAGAAAGAGTATTAAAAAGCATGAGATAGAAGGTGAAGTCCGACTGAGAATAGTTGCTACAGATAACTCAAAACTTAGGTTTTTCAGGGGTAATAAAACGACGATTGAAAAAGATCTAATAATTGATCTTACAAAACCAATATTAACTGAACTTTCAAGTTCTCAGTATATAAAACATGGTGGTTCAGGCTTTATAGTTTATAGAACTTCTGAAGATACAAAGCGAAGCGGTATAAAGTTGGGGGATCACTTTTTTCCCGGTTACGATGGTTATTTTGAGGACTCTCAGATACGTGTCTGCTTTTTTGCTTACCCCTATAATCTCAGTAATGATCAAAAGCTTTACTTGTACGCAGTTGATGAGGCTGGAAATGAAAGATCAAATTTTGTTTATCATACCCTTTTCAAAGCAGTTAATAAGCAAAGCAAATTGAACATAAGCAGAGAATTTATTATGAGAAGAATGTTCCCTTTTGTTGAAGGGGAAATGATTAAATCAAAGAAAAGTATCAAGGAAATTTTTCTCAGGGTAAATCGTGACATTAGAGGAGAAAATAACAAGCAGATTGAAGAAATAACAAAAAAATCAACGGATAAAAGATTCTGGAATGGAAAATTCACACAGTTGTCCAATTCAAAGGTTATAGCGAAATTTGCTGATAAAAGGACATACAAAGTTGAGAATGAGATTATAGATACGCAGTATCATCTTGGCTATGACCTTTCAGTTACAAAAAGATACCCGGTTGAAGCCTCCAACGACGGCATTGTAGTGTATGCAAATATGATCGGACTTTATGGTAATTCTGTGATTATAGACCATGGTTTGGGCATTATGACGCTTTATTCTCATCTAAGTTCAATGTTGGTCCAGGAAGGAGACAATGTAGAGAAGGGGGATATTATAGGGAGAACTGGTACTACTGGATTTGCAATTGGTGATCATCTTCATTTTGGCGTATATGTTCATGGCACACCTGTAAGACCACTTGAATGGTGGGATGCAAGGTGGATTGAGCAAAATATAGATAACAGGATTGAATCTATAAAGTCGGAACAAGGAATGGAAATACAGTAAACCTTGATAATTTATGGTAAAAATACTGTGTATGAGGTTTTAAATTACGATCCTGCCTCAGTCAAAGAGATTTTTGTATTACGCAACGTTTCTACAAGAGGAATTGAAAAGATTGTTGAAACTGCCAGAAAAAATCAGGTAAAACTGTCTTTTGTGGGGAAAAATAATCTTGATGGGCTTTCCAACAACTCACACCATCAAGGAATAGCAGCGGATGTAAAAGATTTTGAATATATCAGTTTTCCGGATTTATTGAGAAATAGTAACAACAGTTTTTATCTGTTGCTTGATCGTATAGAAGACCCGAACAACCTTGGAGCAATTATAAGAACTGCTGATTTTTTCAACGTTGACGCTGTATTACTTCCAAAGAGCAGAGCAGCGGGTATTACGCCTGCCGTTATGAAAACATCTTGTGGTACTGCTGCCACTATTCCGATATGTAGAGTTGCCAATTTGAGAAATGCTATAGATGAACTGAAGAAAAATGACTTCTGGGTAGTAGGTGCAGATAAATCTGCAAAAAAAGCAGTTTACAATCAGAACATTAGCAGTTTAAAAATTGCACTGGTAATCGGTAACGAGGGTAAGGGTATAAGCAAAAATATTAAGAGTAAATGCGATTTTCTCGTATCTATTCCCGGTAATGGGAGAGTTGACTCCCTTAACGCCTCCGTTGCATCAGGTATATTGATATATGAGTTGACAAAAGATCAATAGGGGAGATTTTAATAACATTATAATTTATTCAAAAGTTCTCTTATATGTTCAACAGTAGTAAATTTCACGCGAGGTTTCCCCTTTTTTTCTCCTTTTGCTACTTCTTCCTTATCTATTTTGAGCCAATCTTCATAGTTGATAGTATCTGAATCTTCTACCTTGTTTTTTCTTATCAATGCTTCTACTTTATCTGAGTTGGGAAATTCAGGGGAAAGTGTCTTATTATTCTCAATATCCTCAATCATTGCTGATACCGTTTCTGCCGAATCTGTCTTATTTGTTCCTATAACGCCTGTGGGTCCGCGTTTTATCCATCCAGCAGTGTATAAGCCTTTGATATTATTGCCTTTAAGTTCTGTTATCCTGCCTTTTTGGTTTGGTATGACTCCATGAACTTCATCAAAAGGTATACCAGCAAGAGGGGTTCCATAATATCCTATGGAACGGAACACTGTGCCTGCTTCAAGTATTTCATATTCACCAGTAGGTTTTGGTCTCAGTGAACCATTATCAGACATAAACAGTTTGTTTTTAGCCAATTTAATAGCTTTAACACCACCTTTGTCATCAGGCAGAAGCTGCAAGGGTGATAGGAAAAATCTGAGAGTGAGACATTTATTTTTAGTCCAGTTGTTATTTGAAATATCTTTCAGTATTTCCACTTTTCTTTCCGTTGTTTTGTCTGGATTTTCTGATAAATAACGGGAAGTTATCTCATCAAGTTCAACTTCTTCTTTCAGTGTTATAATATCTGCTTTTTCAAGGTTTTGCAGTTCTTTTATCTCTAAATTTGTAAACGCAGCTTGTGCCGGCCCACGTCTTCCGATCATATATATTTCTTTCACCTTACTTTTAATTAACTTTTCAAAGGCGTAATCAGTAATATCTGTTACTGAAAGCTCGTCTTTGGATCTGCAAAGTATTCTTGCCACATCAACTGCCACGTTGCCCATACCTATAATTACTACTTTTTCCACGTTCAGATCAAAATCAAGTTTTGCATAACCCGGATGACCGTTATACCATGCAATAAACTCCGTTGCAGTGTAACTTCTTTTCAGATTCTCCCCCTCTATGTTCATCCTCCTATCCGCCTGCGTGCCGGTGGCAAAAATTATCTGGTGATAATGCTTTTTCATGTCTTCAAGGGTAATGTCGATTCCAAATTCAACCAAACCGTAAAACCTAAATCTCGGATTTTCTGCAATTTTGCTGTAAACCTTTGTAACGGTTTTTATCTTTTGGTGATCAGGAGCTACACCAGACCTGACGAGTCCAAAAGGTGTTGGCAGCTTGTCATACATGTCAATTTCAATATTTAAGTTCTTATTGTTAAACAGATGACCTGCCGAGAAAAACCCCGCGGGTCCAGAACCTATAATGGCTATTCTGTATTGATTTTTATGACTCATTGTATTCTCAAACTCTCTGATTTAATGGGTGAAAACAAGTTTCAGTCTTATCTTTTCATAACAACCGTTTTTTATGATTATATCTTATTGGGAATATTGGTTGATAAGTTATAATTTAACTTTGCAACTTAATATTTCAATGAAATCATCAAACAGCTATTTGTATAGCTTATTTGGACTTGATTATGGTAACACGAAATTTAATTGACAGAGAGCATCTTCATTTAAAGTTAGTGCATGAGATCAGTGACTTAATCAACAAGTCAAGTGGATTAGAAAATATTCTTAAGAGCGTTGTGGATAAAATTGGTGATTCTCTTAACTTTGATGTTGTCTCTGTCTACGTTTGGGATAAAAAAGGAAAGGAACTCGTATTAAGATCAACAAGTGGGTTGAAAATTGTTGAAAATGGGATTGCTCTAAAATCAAACGAAGGTCTAACGGGGTTGGTTTACAATACGATGAGACCCTTGACTATTACTCCTGCTTCACGTCATCCAAACTATAAATATTTTCCCGGAACAGGTGAGGAAAAATATGAGAGCTACATGGGTATTCCTGTCATACTTCACAACAAGTGTGTAGGAGTGTTGGTAGGTCAAACTATTGAGTCACGGTATATAAACCCGGCGGAAGAAATTCTGTTCCAGATAATTGCGTTAAGACTGGCAGGACTGCTTGAGGTTGCTGATACACTGGAACGACTTAAAACACCATCAATATTAAAGCATGAAACCAAGACTTATCAGGGCAAAGGTGTGTCTTCAGGGCTTGGGATAGGAAGTGCATTTTTGATGAGAGGGCTTTTTCACCAAATACGCAATGAAAGCTCTATCAAACCGTCTTCACGAGAAGAGGAAGCAAATAGACTCTCTCGCTCTTTTAAGAACGTTGAAAATGAACTGAATGAGCTTATAGACAATCTTTCAACGGGGAGCATTCTTTCAGAAAGTGAAATAGATATATTTAACACCCATTTAATGGTATTAAACAGTGATTCCCTGTGGAAAAACATATACGGTAAGTTGCAGCAAGATAGAATCACTGCCGAGCAGGCAGTTGTATCGGGAATAGAAATGATTGCCAGACAATTTGAAAATCTTAATGACAGATATCTCAGGGATAAAGCACAGGATTTTAGGGATATTGGGGAAAGACTGCTTCATGATCTTGCAGGTTCTAAAAGTAAAAAAAACATTCCCGTTAACTCCAGTGAAAGAGTAGTGCTAATTACTGATGAGATCGGGACATCATTTATATCCATGCTGATTAAAAACAATATTGCAGCAATTATTACAGAAAAAGGTGGTGAAACCTCGCATGCGGTGATAATAGCAAAATCTCTCGGAATACCACTGGTTGTAGGTATTGAAAGAATATGTGATTTGATCAACCCTGGTCAAAAGATGATAGTTGACGGAACAACGGGGTTTGTATTTGTGAATCCTGACGACATTCTCATAGAGGAATATGAAAATACAGAAAAGAAATTAGTTTCATTAAAAGAGAAAATTGAAGAAGGCAACATAGGAAATTATAACCCACTGAATGTAAATATTACTGCAAATATAGGGTTCCCCATTGATATAGAGCTTGCAAAGCATTATGAGATTGAAAACGTGGGACTTTTCAGAACTGAATTTGCATTCACGCAGTTTGAAAAATGGCCCAGGGTAAAAGACCAAATAAAAATATACAAAGAGGTTTCCAAACATTTTAATGGTGTGGTGAATATAAGAACTCTTGACATAGGAGCGGACAAGATACTGCCTTACTTCAATATTCCAGAGGAGGAAAATCCTTTGCTTGGATTGAGATCCATACGGTTTTCAATGGAATATCTTGATCTGTTCAAAGACCAAATTAAAGCAATTTTGCTTTCCATAAGAAAAGGGTGCAAACTCAGGATACTGCTGCCGATGATCTCCTACATGTGGGAAGTGGAAACTGCCACCCGTATTATTGAGGATACCGCAAATGAAATAGGTCTTAACAGAAACGATATACCTTCACTTGGGCTGATGATAGAAGTTCCCGCTCTGGTTTACCAGCTTGAGGATTATAAAGATATTGTGGATTTTATTTCGGTCGGCACAAATGATTTGATTCAGTATATTCTTGCCGTTGATAGAAATTCAAACGCCGTAGGTCATCTCTATTCCTCTTTTCACCCGGCAGTATTAAGAATTATGGACGATATATACCAGAAATCACTGTCACTTGGTATGGAAGTATCCGTCTGTGGTGAAATGGCAGGATCTCCCTCAGGAGCTTTAATGCTACTTGCGCTTGGATACAAGAATTTGAGTGTATCCCCCTCAAAAGCTCCTCTTGTAAGATTCCTTATGAGGAGACTTGATCGGGAAACCGTCAAGCAAATAAGGTCTGAAATAGTAACACAAAAAAAGAAGGTAGAGATTGAACGTTATATCTATGAAATGCTGGAGAGCATAGACCCTTTGCTAATCACACTTGAATAGTTAATGGCAAGGTGATTTGAGCCCACTCGTCCAGTTGTAACAATGAAACTTACAGTAATTCATATAATACTTTTTGTTGCGACAGTTTTCACTACTTTTTTCTCCGGGTATTTGCAGGGAGGAAGTATTGAAAGTGGCATACATTTTTCCCTTTCAATTATGTTCATACTTGGTTCACATGAGTTTGGTCATTACTTTTATGCAAGAAAATACGGGGTTTTGGTATCTCCACCTTATTTTATACCTGTGCCTCCGCCATTTATAGCTGGTACAATGGGAGCTTTTATAAAGATCAAATCGCAAATAACGTCAAATAGAGCACTGTTTGACATTGGTGTTGCCGGGCCGCTGTTTGGAATAGTTGCCTCATTGCCTGTTTTGATAATTGGATTGAAGTTATCGGAAGTTGTTCCTTTGATAGAATTTGAGAATGATTCCGTCTCTTTTGTCAAATTAGGTTCATCACTGATCTTTGAACTGTTTGTTAGAGTAGTTTTCGGAAATGGAGGTATAAAAGACGGATATGAAATAATGCTGCATCCTGTTGCCTTTGCGGGATGGATAGGGCTTTTTATAACTGCTCTCAACCTTATACCATCAGGTCAACTTGACGGTGGACACCTCGTGTTTTCGCTGTTCAGCAAGAAAGCGCATTTACTTGTCTCCCGAATATCAATAGTTCTTCTTATTATCCTTGGACTTGGCACAAAGCCGTTTGTATATCTGCTTGAAGCCATGGGAATGGACGGTGGGGGTATAAACAGCAGTTACATATTTCAAGGATGGCCTGGCTGGTTGATCTGGGCATTAGCATTGAAACTCATAGGAACGCGTCATCCTCCCAGTATTTATGAGGAAAAAGAAATTGGATTTAATAGAAAACTGCTTGCCTTTCTGTCGCTTTTAATATTGATAGGGTGCTTTATTCCCGTTCCGCTTGCAATAAATTAGATAGTAACAACTGTTATTATGATTTTAACAACTCGTTTAACTCTTCTTGGTTGATTGTTTTAATACCAAGTCTGTTTGCTCTATCCAGTTTTGAGCCTGGATTCTCACCGTAAAGCACGTAGTCAGTTTTTCCTGAGATGGAAGACACAACCTTGCCGCCGTTTTTTTCAATTAATATTTTTACCGCATCCCTGCTATGGTTTTCCAATGTTCCAGTAATAACAAAAGTGAGACTTTGTAGACTATTTCCTATTATATTCTTACGATCATTATCAATGCAAACCCCAGACTCTAAGATCTTATTTATTATCTGAATATTTTTCTCGTTTTTGAAAAAATTTATGATACTTTCTGCCATTTCATGTCCAATGCCACGCAGGGCAGTCAACTGCTTATAAGAGGCATTTTTCAACTCTTCCCAGCCGCTAAAATTCTGTGCAAGCAACTGTGCTGCACTCCATCCTATGTGTTTAATGCTCAGGGAATTTATAAACCTTTCAAAGTTCACGTTTTTACTCTTTCGTATATTTTCAATGAGTTTCCCTGAAGACTTATCTGCAAATCCCTCAAGATCAGTTAAATCCTCTTTCTGCAAATAAAAGACACTCCCCAGATCGGTCAGTAAATTTTTTTCTACAAGCTGGGCAACTACCTTTTCTCCGAGTCCCTCAATATCAAATGAGCTTTTTGAGACAAGATGCTGTATTTTTCCCTTTAGTTGTGCACTGCAAGAGACATTTGAGCAGTAGATATAAACATTTTCCCGTTCGATTGCTGAATTGCATACAGGGCAATGCCTGGGCATTGTAAAGATCTTTTCCTTCCCAGTGCGTTTTTCCACAATTGGTTTGACAACATCTGGAATTACGTCGCCTGACCTCTGAACTACTACCTTATCTCCAACCCTGATGTCCTTGTATTTAATAATGTTTTCCGTATGCAGGGAAGCACGTTTAACGGTTATTCCACCTATATTCACTGGTTCTAACTCGGCAACCGGTGTCAGTAGACCGACTCTACCCACTTGTACGGTAATGCCGTTTATCACGGTAACAGCCTGACGGGGTTTGAACTTGAAAGCCACACACCACCTTGGATGTTTTGCAGTTGAACCGAGAATGCCCTGCAGTTTTATATCATCTACTTTTATCACTACACCATCCACTTCATAACCAAAATTTTCCCTGTTTTCTTCCATTCTGTGATGATAGGAAATTGCCTCGCCGATATTACGGCATGTCTCAATCTTGTTTTCCACCTTGAATCCCCATTTTTCTAACCGTTTAACTACCTCTGTTTCTTTTTTAAACATGCGACCTGTAACGTGCCCGGTTCCCCATGCGTAAAAATCCAGAGGTCTTTTTGCTGTTACGCCTGAATCAAACTGTCTTAACGCACCTGAAGCCGCATTTCTCGGATTGGCAAATAGAGGCTCACCATCCTTTGCCAACTGCTTATTCAGGTTGTTAAATGACTTGATCGGGTATATAACCTCTCCCCGTATTTCGATCAACTGTGGTGGTTCTAAATCATTTCTGAGTTTTAACGGTATAGAACCAATAGTCTTTATATTATTAGTAATTTCCTCACCGGTTTTTCCATCTCCCCTTGTCGCGGCGTGAGCCAGTATACCTTTTTTATAAGTGATGGAAGCAGAAACACCATCAAACTTGGGTTGTCCCACAAACTGTATATCATCACTGCTTTCAAGAGACCTCTTTATCCTGCCGTCAAAGTCGGCAGCCTCGTTTTCATTCATAATGTTATCCATGCTCATCATGGGAGAAATATGCTCATAAGGTGTAAAACCATCTGCCACAATTCCTCCTATTTTCTTTGATGGTGAATCGGGGATAGCAAATTCGGGATACTTGTTCTCTAAATCAATCAACTCTTGCAGCAATTTGTCAAATTCCTGGTCGGAGATTAGCGGGTTGTTCTCCACGTAATAATGGTAATTGTGTTCATTCAGCTCCGAGACCAGATATAAAATTCTCTCCCTGATTTTCTCGGGAGATATGTTTTTATTCATCATCTAAAGTTGTTGATCCAGCTTTCTATATTTTGCAGATGGGCGGTATTTACGACGTCGTCCTTTTTTGCCCAACCTCTTCTAGCTGTTGTGACACCATATCTCATTTGTGCGAGCTGACCAATGTGATGAGCATCAGTTGAAATAATGAGCTTCACTCCTTTGTCAACTGCTTTCTTTACGTGCTCGTCTTTCAGGTCAAGTCTCATGAAAGAAGAGTTGACCTCAAGCGCCTTACCGTGTTTCAAAGCTGTATTTATTACTTCATCAATATCTAGATCATAAGGATTTCGTTCACCTATAAGTCTTCCGGTTGGATGCCCCAGTGCAGCAACATAAGGATTGCTCAGTGCAGTTGTTATTCTTTCGGTCATCTTATCCCCATTCATTTTGAAATTGCTGTGCACCGACACAACAATCATATCAAGTTTTTTTAGCACTTCATCTGTATAATCCAGTTCACCATCCGGCTTTATATCAACTTCTGATCCCATAATTATTCTGATCCCTTCAACGGCCATATCCGCTTCTTTAACTTCTTCCCATTTCTGATTCAATCTATCTATATCCAAACCATTTGCGATACGTGATGATACCGAGTGATCGGTAACTGCTATGTATTCATATCCAAGTCGTTTAGCTTCAATTGCCATTTCCTTTATTGTGGATCTGCCATCGCTCCAAGTGCTGTGAGTATGTAGATCACCCCTAATATCCTTGAGTTCAATCAGGTCCCCGAACTTACCTGATATTGACAGCTCTATTTCTCCTTTATTCTCTCTTATTTCCGGGGGGATATAAGGCATATTGAGCTTTTTATAAAGATCGGCTTCCGAATTAAAATTGCTTTTTTCTATCTCAATATTTTTCTGAATTGCCAGTTCTTTGATTCTTTCGACGTGTTCTTTTGAGCCGGTGCTGATAAACGCCGAAGAGACAAGATACTCCGTAGGACTGAAATCTATTTTTACCATTATGTTCTTGTCCAGTAAAAGAGAGAGGTGATACTTGTCGTCTTTTAGTATCTTTTTTACAAACGGCAAGCGGGTAATTGATGTCTTTACCGAAGTTACATCATCAGAGCAAACAACGAGTTCTATGCTTTCAACAGTTTCATGTCCTCGTCTAAGCTCTCCAACTATCTTTACATTTACCACCTTTTTATTTTGTATCAATTCGTCCCTTAGCATCTCTGCAACTTGCAAAGCAAACCCGAGATGTGTTTTATCCAGATAGAATTTGAAGAGTTTGATTCCAACCTTGATTTCCTTTATTTTTTTGGAACCAATACCTTTGACTTCCCGTAACTCTGCTCTGTCAATAATTTTTTCAAGATCATCAAGGCTGCGCACTCCAAAATCTTCATAGAGAGTCCTAAGGAGTTTTGGTCCAATTCCCTGAACGTTAAGTAAATCCAACAGACATTCTGGTATTTTCTCTTTCAGGTCTTCATAGTATTGGATTTTTGACGTATCAATGAACTCTTTAATTTTCTTTGCAAGGTCTTTGCCTATACCGCTGATGTTCTCTATCTCATCTTTACCCGGGTAAAATGAAAGGTCTTCATCCAATTGTAGTATGTTTCTTGAAGCGTTTTTGTAAGCACGTATTTTGAAGGGGTTTTCATCTGCAATATCAAGCATACGGGCAATATTATTAAAAATACGGGCAATTTCACCGTTAACGTTCATTATGAGAGGTTCAAATGTTTTTTGAAACCGTGTGAATTTCAGAGGAATATTTTTTTATACCTTCATATATGCCCTGTGCTATCCTTGTTCTATACTTGGAATTATTGAGCCTTTTCTCTTCTGTTGGATTGGTTATGAAGGAAGTTTCAACAAGTATGCTTGGAATATCAGCGCCAATTAGAACAATAAAAGGTGCCTTCTTGACGCCTTTATTCTTAAAATATTTGTATCTTGACGACACGTTTTTGTAAATTGAGTTTTGGACGTGTTTTGCGAATTTTTCAGATTCTTCAATTTTGGAACTTAAAAGGTATTTTTGCAGTATGTTGTCAAGGTCACTGAGCCTTCTTGTAGTAGTAGCGTTTTCCCTCGCTGCAACTTCAAGTGATCTTTTATTCTTCGTAAAACTTAAAATATAGGACTCTGAACCTATGGCTTTCTTATTCTTTGAAGCATTGCAGTGAATTGAAATAAATAGGTCAGCATTGAGCTTTTGAGCAATGGCAGTTCTTTCTTCAAGTGAGATAAAACGGTCAGTTGATCTTGTTAGGTAAACTTTTTCTATACCAATTTCCTTTCCCTTTTTTTCAATTATATTTTTAAGTTCTTTGGCTATCTTTAAGTTGATATGTTTTTCTTTAATTCCCCTTGGTCCTATTGCACCTGGGTCATGTCCTCCATGTCCCGGATCTATCACGACTGTTCTTATTTTTAACCCGAGAGCCTGCCTGATGCTGCCAACCTGTTCAGTGGATGGAAAAGTATCGACTTTCTGATTTGGTTGTTTCTTCAAAGGTGATTTGGCAGATCTTGATGCTTTGCCTTCTATATCCATTATGATTCTGAATGGATTTTGCAATGAAAAAACCTTATAGTCATCAAAGCTGTTTATATACAAAACCACACGGTATTTGTCCCTTGTGTTCTTGCTGTGTTTTATATCTTCAAGCAGACCTCTTGTTATAGGTTCCACGTGCAGTTTGTTGTCTGTATAGGTATTGTAAACATCAACATAAAGTCTCGGAGGTTTGTTTATGGAGGGATCGGCTCTTAGAAATCTTGAATTGTATGTCGCTTTTTTGTCAAGTTGAATAACAACTCTGGTTGAATCAGGGGTTGACCAGTGTCTGATCTTTGTTATCTTTGCTCTTTTATCTTTTGACCTTTTATACTTGTATTTATCAATATTTTTCGGCTTGTATCCTGCGAGTCTTTTTTGTGCTTTTTTTGCTATGCCTGCCATATCACCTCTAGGCATTTTTTCTGTAAGCATCCTATATTCAACATAAGCCTGCGTTCTATTGCCAAGTTCTTCATATATCCTTGCAATTCTGATCTGTGCATCATCTGTCAGGTTAATTGAAGGGTAGCTTTCAACAAATCTTTTTGATAAATCTATTGATTTTTCGTATGCAGGTGTTGACTTGAATCTGTTTCCGATCTCCTCGTATATTTTCCCGGATAGAAACAGCGCACTATGTGCTTTTTTACTGCTTGGATATGTTTCATAAACGCTATAAAATGCCCGGGCTATAATTTCCCATATCTCTTTATCCTTTGCTTTTGCGGGATTTGATGCAAGTTGACTGTAAAGCTGATTTGCCTCATTGAATAGTATTGTTCCCTTGTCCTTAGCTTGAACTTGTGTAAGGTAGCAGGATAGTATTAAGGCAAAAATAGTATATACGATTGTATTGCTTGTTTTTCTATACACCTTAAGCAGTCTATTTTATGCGATTTCAAGCTATATGCAAACAGATTAAAATGTATATTTAACAGTTTAATCTAGACTCGTTCCGTAATACTTTTGCAATGTTAAGTCAGTAGTGCTAAATTTCCAAGTCCATGAAGGTAACGATACTCGGTTGTTCCACTTCAACAGGTGTTCCAATAGCAGGTTGCAAGTGCAATGTATGCACCTCGGATAATCCAAGAAATAGAAGAACAAGGAGTTCCATACTTATCAATAAGGAAGGTCTTAATATACTGATTGATAGCTCAACAGATCTTCACTCTCAAGCTTTGGCAAATAATATAAGCAGAATTGACGCAGTTCTTTACACTCACTCTCATGCAGACCATACTCACGGGATAGATGATCTGAGAACTTTCAACTTCATAAATGGAATTGAAATTAACTGCTATGGTAATGCTTTTACAGTCAATAATATAAGATCAAATTTCAAATACATATTTGATGATTTTCCCGCGGCAGATGGCAAGCCGAGACTTAATTTTAATATTGTCGATAAAGATTTTCACTTTAAAGGTGTTGATATAAGACCCGTTGAGATCAATCATGCAAATTGGGTAATATTTGGCTACAGAATTGGAGATATGGCTTATTTGACAGATTGTAGCGGTATTCCTAATAAGTCGTTAAGCAAATTAACAAATCTTGACCTGCTTATAATTGGGGCATTAAGATACAAGGAACACGTAGCACATTTCAATGTAGATCAGGCGGTTAATATAACTAAAAAGATCAAACCGAAAAGGGCTATATTAACCCACATGGGGCATGAACTTGATTATGAATTGCTTAACAGTCAACTTCCAGAAAATATTTCACCTGCCTATGATGGGCAAACCTTCATATTAAACGGTTAATGAGGTTAATAAATGCAGGAAATAATAAAGAAATTAGTGATCAGGAACAAAACCAAAATTATTCTTTGTGTTCTGGATGGATTGGGAGGGTTGCCAAAAGATGGAAAAACGGAACTTGAGATGGCAAACACACAAAATCTGGATGAAATTGCCAGGGGTTCATCCTGTGGGTTGCATACTCCCGTGGCACGAGGTATTACACCCGGAAGCGGTGCTGCGCATCTCGGGTTATTTGGCTATGACCCGATCGCTAACGAGATCGGTAGAGGTGTGCTTGAAGCACTAGGGCTTGGTATTGATCTAAATTCAAATGACCTTGCCGTAAGGGGAAATTTTGCAACGGTTTCTTACAAAGGTGGGAGGGTGGTTGTTACGGACAGAAGGGCAGGAAGACTTTCAACTGCAGAGAATAAAAGGATTACTGAACTGTTATCTGAAAAAATAAAGGATATTGATGGTGTTAAAGTGGGTTTTTATCCTGGACTGGAACACAGGTTTGTATTAAAACTCACTTTTCCAAGAGAGGTTATTTCAGGTGGAGATAAAATTAACGATACCGACCCACAGAAAGTTGGTTTATCTCCGTTAGTTCCAACAGGTTCAAACGGTGAATCCTCAAAAATAGCGAGGGTTATAAACAAATTGGTTGATAATATTTCAAGAATTATAGTTAGCGAAAAAAAAGCCAATTACGTTTTACTTAGAGGCATATCAACACTTCCCGATCTGGGTTCTTATGAAGAAATCTATGGATTAAAAGCGGGATGTATAGCGACTTATCCAATGTACAGAGGGGTTGCCAAACTTGTTGGAATGGAGATATTGGAAGTCAAGGATAAAACCATTAAAACCGAGATTGAAACTCTGGAACGGGAAATTAAGAACTATGATTTTATCTACATGCACATAAAAAAAACGGACAGTTGTGGTGAAGACGGCAACTTTGATGAAAAAGTGAGAGTTATAGAAGAGTTCGACAGCTTAATTCCCAAAATAATGTCCACCGATCCGGATGTTCTTGCCGTAACGGGTGATCATTCAACTCCTTCTGTAATGAAATCCCATAGTTGGCACCCGGTTCCCTTAATGATCAGTTCCAAATATCCACGGTTAAGCAGTATTAACGGTTTTAACGAAACAGAATGCAATAAGGGCTCTCTTGGAATTATAAGGTCAACTGAAATCATGCCTCTTTTGCTGGCACACTCCGGTAGATTAAACAAGTTTGGAGCATAATGGAAGAAAAAAAAACGCATTCCCTTTCTTTGGCGGAATTATTGACACCTTAAATGGCATTTAACAACCATCTTTTCTTCATTTAAATTCCTCAAAAAACCGGCCAAAAGTTAAGGCAAATACCCCCGAAATTGTCAAACCCTTTCTTCACCAGCCTGTCAGGCTTCGTCTGCGACCCCTCCACAGGAGGGTAATGGACATTCAATTCCCCTTTCTTGAAGGGGTAGAATTGCCATTAGGCAATGACGGGGTAGTAAATTATGAGACACCTTTTGAGCAGTAAAGTATACAAATCCCTACATTCTGTATAAATTCCTGGTAATTACTATTGAATATTTATGTCCCGTAATTATTTTTTATGCACATTTCATAAATACAGGAGAGTTTTAATATGTCACAAAAAACATCAAGCAGGCACGAATTTCAAGCAGAAGTAAAGCAACTATTGGATATTGTTGTCCATTCCTTATATACGGACAAAGAGATATTTATAAGAGAGTTGGTATCCAATGCTTCGGACGCACTTGAGAAACTTCGTTACGTTCAGCAAACGGAAAAAGAAATATTTGAGACACAACTTCCACTTGAAATAGATATAAAAACCAATGATAAGGATAAAACAATTACGATAACTGATTTTGGGATTGGTATGACAAGAGAGGAATTGGTGGAAAATTTAGGCACAATCGCTCATTCGGGATCGAAGCAGTTTCTGGAATCCGTCAAAAAGGGAAAATCAATTGATGAAAACCTTGTAGGACAATTTGGTGTAGGTTTTTACAGTGCATTTATGGTAGCAGAAAAAGTGGAGGTTTATACACATGTCTGGCGCAAGAGAGGAGAGCATCTTTTATGGAAAAGCGATGGATCGGGAACATTTGAAATTGAAAAGGTCAAAGGTAACAGGAGAGGTACAAAAATTGTAGTTCATTTAAAGGATGAACATAAGGAATTTTCAGATACTGAAAGAGTTAAAGACGTGTTAAATCGGTATTCAGGATTTGTTCAGTTTCCAATAAAACTCAATGGCGAGCAGGTAAACAAAGTTGAAGCGATCTGGTTAAGAAACAAGATTGATATAAAAGAAGATGAATATAAAGAGTTCTACAAATTTCAATCAAATGCCTTTGATGAACCTCGTTACGTGCTGCATTTTAAGTCTGATGCTCCAATTGAGATCAATTCATTGCTGTTTGTTCCAACGGAAAACCCTGAACTCCCCGGTTTTGGAAGAATGGAACCGGGTGTAAGCCTTTATTGCAAGAGGATATTGATCGATCCAAGTCCAAAATATCTTCTGCCAGAATGGCTCAGATTTTTAAGAGGCGTTGTTGATAGTGCGGATCTGCCACTAAACATATCAAGGGAAAGTATGCAGGATAGTTTACTTATGAGCAGTATGGGTAGGGCAATAACAAAAAGATTTTTGAGATTCTTATCCGATGAGGCAAGAAAAGATGCAAAGAAATACTCAGATTTTTATAATAAATTCGGTTTCTTTATCAAGGAGGGAGCATCTTCCGATTTTGAGAATCGTGATCAGTTGCAGAAATTGCTCAGGTTTGAAACCTCGGCAACGAACAAGAATGAGCTAAAGTCTCTTAAAGAATATGTTTCTGGTATGAAAGAAGATCAAAAGGAAATATACTATGCTTTTGGCAGTGATAGGAGTTTGATTGACGGCAGTCCACAAATGGAAGCTATTAAGTCACGTGGAGTGGAAGCTATTTATATCTATGACCCGATAGATGATTTTGTAATCAATGGCATTGGGGAGTTTGATGGCAAAAAAGTTGTCTCTGTGGATGCTGCTGACGTTGACGTTAAAAAATCTAAAGGGAACAAGAGTTTATTGAGCGATAAGGAAGTAGATGATCTTTGCAGTTGGATGAAAGACACACTAGGAGATAAAGTTGAGGAAATAAAGATCAGTAAAAGACTGGTTGACAGTCCGGTGGTTGCACTTAATGCAGATAAGACCATGACGCATAGCATGAGGCGTTTTATTAACGTTATGAACAAGGATAAGGATAAAAAAACAGAATATAAAATCAGACTTGAGATCAATGGTTCACACAGTTTGATAAAAAAATTGGACGGTCTCAGAAAAAAAGATGAAGATACGGCAAAACTGGTTGCGGGACAGCTATATGATAATGCACTCCTTGCTGCCGGTTTGATGGATGAACCGCAAATGATGGTTGGAAGAATATACGATATACTTGAACATGTATCTGCGGGTGTCCAAAAAAAATGATTGAGCTATACACGGCAGCCACACCCAACGGTAGAAAGATCTCAATTATGCTTGAAGAGACGGGGCTTGAATACAACGTCCACAAGATTGATCTGCACAAAATGGAACAGAAAGAAGACTGGTTTATTAAAATAAATCCCAACGGGAGAATACCGGCAATAATTGACCGTGATAATGATGAATTTCCTGTTTTTGAATCTGGGGCAATACTTATTTATCTTGCTGAAAAAACAGGGAAATTCCTACCCAAATCAGACAAAGCCAGATCGCGTGTTATACAGTGGCTTATGTTTCAAATGGCGGGCATTGGCCCCATGCAAGGTCAAGCAAATGTGTTCTACAGATATGCTCCTGATAAAATACAATATGCAATTGACCGTTATCATAATGAAACAGAAAGATTATACGGAGTTTTGGACAGACAGTTATCTGAGAATGAATTTATATCAGGTGAGTATTCAATAGCTGATATTGCTCACTGGCCATGGATAAATGCACATGATTGGTCAGGTGTCGGATTAGAACAGTTCCCCAATCTTGCAAGGTGGCATGAGCAGGTAGGTAAAAGGCACGCTGTGATCAAGGGAAAGAACGTGCCAGTAAGCACTACGGAACAGGGATCGGATGAGAGTCGTATAGAGAAAACGAGGAGAATACTGTCTTAAATTCACAATGAAAATATTTAATTGGAGGAAAAATTATGGTTCTTACACCATCAACAATGAAGCCGCTTGGTTCAATCGGACCGGGATTTGAACTCCTGGACGTGGTAAGTGGAAAGGTTATGGGTCTTGATGAAATGAGATCGGATATTGCAACGGTGATAATGTTTATATGCAATCACTGTCCTTACGTAAAACACGTTCAGATTGGACTGGTTGAGTTGGCAAATGATTATTTGCCACGGGGAGTGAAATTTATTGCAATAAATTCCAATGATGTTGAAAACTACCCTGATGATTCTCCTGATAATATGAAAGTGGACGCAGAGAGGTTGGGTTATCCTTTTCCATATTTATTTGATGAAACTCAGAATGTAGCAAAAGCCTACGGTGCTGCCTGCACACCCGACTTTTTTATTTATGATAAGGATTCAAAACTCACATACCGCGGACAAATGGATGACTCACGTCCTGGAAACGGCAAACCCGTCACGGGTGTAGATATAAGAAAGGTGCTTGATGATCTGATTGCAGGAAATGAAGTATCTGCTAACCAAATCCCGAGCATAGGTTGTAATATAAAGTGGAAAAGTTAATGATTTTTGCTTATTAATTGCCTCTTGAATTTCAATGACAATACCAGAGAAGTATGATTTTATCAGATCTATAATTTCCGATGATATAAAGAAAGGCAAAAACAACGGAAAGGTTATAACACGATTTCCTCCGGAACCTAATGGTTATCTTCATATAGGACATGCAAAATCAGTGTGTCTGAATTTTGGAATAGCAAAAGAATTTGGCGGTGTATGCAATCTTCGTTTTGACGATACAAATCCGGTCAAAGAGGATGAGGAATACGTTGAATCTATCAAAGAAGATATAAAATGGTTGGGTTTTGACTGGGAGGACAGGATTTATTACACGTCCGATTATTTTGAAAAGTTGTGTGAATTTGCAATAAATCTTATCAAAAAAGGAAAAGCTTACATCGACAGTCTAAATGCTAAAGAGATCAAAGAATACAGGGGGACTTTGAGTGAACCGGGTAGGGAAAGTCCCCACAGAAACAGGTCGGTGGAGGAGAATCTTGATCTTTTTGAAAAGATGAGAAATGGTCAGTTCGTTGAGCATACACACGTTCTCAGGGCAAAAATTGACATGGCTCATGGAAATATGAACATGAGGGATCCCGTTATGTTCAGGATACTGGACACTGCTCATCATCACACGGGGAAAAAGTGGCACGTGTATCCCACTTATGACTGGGCACATGGACAATCGGACTCAATTGAAGGTATTACCCACTCACTCTGCACTCTGGAGTTTGAAGACCACAGATCTCTCTATGACTGGTTTTTAGACCAGTTAGAAATACACCACCCGCAGCAGATAGAGTTTGCAAGACTCTCTATCAGTTACACGGTATTAAGCAAGCGAATGCTTACCGAGCTTGTAAACGAAAAGCACGTATCGGGATGGGATGATCCGAGGATGCCTACAATAGCGGGACTAAGAAGAAGAGGATATACGCCAGAATCCATAAAGAATTTCTGCGACCAGGTCGGTATTACAAAAAATGACAGTCTTATTGATGTTTCATTATTGGAACACAGCATAAGGGACGACTTGAATAAAAAGGCTTTGCGAGTCATGGGAGTGATAGAGCCGTTAAAAGTTGTGATAGTTAATTATCCCGATGATCAAGACGAATACGTTGAAGCAGTTAATAATCCCGAGAACATAAATGATGGTAGTCGCCTGGTGCCGTTCAGCAAGGAACTTTATATTGAAAGGGATGATTTTATGATTGACCCGCCTAAAAAGTATTTCAGGCTTTCCCCGGGCAATGAAGTAAGATTAAGATACGCATACTATATAAAATGTGTTGATCATGTAAAAGATGATGTAACAGGGGAGATAAAAGAAATACACTGTGTTTACGACCCTAAAACAAGAGGTGGAAAATCTCCAGATGGCAGGAAAGTTAAAGGCACCATACACTGGGTTTCTGCAAAACATTGTGTAACAGGGGAATTGAGGCTTTACGATAGGTTGTTCACAGTTCCCGACCCAATCCATGTTGATAACCAAGACTATAAGGATTTTTTAAATCCTGATTCTGTCAAAATAATTGACAATGCCCGTCTGGAGCCAGCAATGGCTGATGCAAAAGTAGGAGTTAATTATCAACTTGAGAGAAAAGGTTATTTTATTTTAGACTCCAGAGATGGCTCTGATAATAAGATCGTTCTTAACAGGACGGTTACACTTAGGGATTCATGGAGTAAAATGAACAAATGAGACTTTAATAAAAAACTATAAATATTCAAAATAATAATGAACTGGCGTATAGATGAAAGAGAAGGTGTGGTGGTTGTAAAGATGAGTTCCAATAGGCTCAATATTATGAATGACACTTTCTTTGTAGATTTAAACAATGCTTTTGACATGATTGAGAGCGACCACAAGGATAAACCCGTGGTGCTAACTTCCGTGGGAAATGTTTTCTCCGCTGGTGTTGATCTAAAGCACTGTCTGCCGATCTTTGAAAGTGGCGATAAGAAAAAGATCCAAGTTTGGTTTGACCAGTTCAGAGACTCTATATTGAGAGTTTTTACCTTTGACCAACCGCTAATAGCTGCAATTAATGGTCATGCTATAGCAGGCGGACTTATACTGGCACTTTGTTGTGATATAAGGTTTGCCATAAACACAAGTGCAAAATTTGGATTGAACGAGATAACGATCGGGTTTCCGCTTCCGAGAGTTTTTGCGGAAATAATCAAGCACGCAATTGGTGCCAGAAGAGCAGAAGAGATGCTGTTCAGAGGAAATCTTTATAATGTGGATGAAGCACTAAAACTTGGTATTTTTCATAATGTTACCATTCAAAGCAACTTGATGGATATGGCGTTGAGTTATGCTTCGGAGTTTAACGGCAGTAATATCCATTCTTATTCTATTGCAAAAAAAGCAATGAGGGATGAAGTTTTAGATAGGATCTGCGGACTGTCAAAAGTTACAGATAAACAAATAGTTGATAGTCTAGCTTCTAATGAAACCGTGAGCAGTTTAAGAAACGTTTTAGATGGTCTAAAATCCCAAGAAGGAAATTCTGCATAAATGCTAAAGATCAGGAAAGCAACTACCCAAGATGCTTATTCTATGGCTGGTATCTTACAAGAAATAGGATGGTCTGAAAAGAGAAACTCAATGTCCCAGTCAGAGGTTGCAGAGCCAATTAAACTTCTTATAGACCATGCAATAAAAGACCCACGAGGGCATACGATCTACGTTGCAGTTGACCATGAGGGCAAAGCCGTTGGATTTACCAACGTGCACTGGGTTCCTTTTATTATGCTTGGCAGTATTGAGGGTTACGTGTCTGATGTTTTTGTAAGTCCTTCGGCAAGTGGAAAAGGTGCGGGTAGATTGTTGATTGAAGAGATCATCAGGGAAGGAAAAAGCAGAGATGCCTACAGGCTTATGGTAACCAACGGAAAAGAGAAGCCGTCTTACAAAAGAGAGTTTTACAAGAAGTTGGGTTGGAGTGAGCGTCCTCAGGTTGCCAACTTTGTTTATTATTTCAAAGAACCCTGGTCTTAAGAGAAAGACGGCAGTCGTTACCGTGAATTTTTAGTTATAATACCGTTCATTCACTATAAGAGAGGTTTATATGAAATTTCAAGGAACAGATGATTATATATCAACCAGAGATCTGACACTTGCCGTTAATGCTTCAATTACCCTGCAAAGACCCCTTCTTGTAAAAGGTGAGCCGGGAACTGGTAAGACAATGCTTGCATTTGAAGTGGCAAAAGCTCTGCAAAAGGAGATCATAACTTGGCACGTTAAATCAACAACAACCGCACAGCAGGGGCTTTATGAGTATGATGCCGTTGCGAGGCTGCGTGATTCACAGCTCGGTGATGACGGGGTCAATGATATATCAAACTACATTAAAAAAGGAAAACTCTGGGAGGCATTTGGGTCAAAAGAGCAGACCGTCCTTTTGATCGATGAGATTGACAAGGCGGATATTGAATTTCCAAATGACCTGCTACTTGAACTTGATAAGATGGAGTTTTACTGTTACGAGCTTAGAAAAACGATAAAAGCTAAGAACCGTCCCGTTGTCATAATCACGTCAAACAATGAAAAGGAGTTGCCGGACGCATTTTTAAGGCGGTGCTTTTTTCATTATATTACATTTCCTGAAAGAGAAACACTTGTTGAGATCGTCAAAGTTCACTACCCCGATCTGGAAAAGAAGCTACTTGATCAAGCACTTGCCCTTTTTTATTCCCTGCGGGAAGTAAGTGGTTTTAAGAAAAAACCTTCCACAAGTGAGCTTATAGATTGGCTAAAACTTTTAACTGTGGGAAAGATAAACGCAGATGAATTAAAGTCTGTTGATTTCAAGGAGCAGATGCCGCCTTATTTAGGTTCGCTACTGAAAAATGAACAGGATCATGAACTGCTTAATGCTTTGAGATATAGGAGAAGTTGAGGTAATAGGTAAATGATGAGCAGAACAGAATTTTTAAAGAACCAAGGTTTTACTTGTGGGAGTAAGCAAGGAGTAGAACCTTGGCAACAAAGTTGGTCATTTGTCAATACCAACAAACGATTAGTTGCTTTTGGTGCGTGGGTTCCTGATTTAAGTACCAACCATCATGAGAAAAAATTAGAAATATTATCCACCAAAAAGGAGAGTCACAACTCTAAAGTCCGCAGAAAATTTGGTTACACCCAAGCTATTAAACACATAAAACTTATTGAACAGGAAGGTTATAAATTAAAAATTTTCCTACAAGAACGGAAAACAAATCAATCAGGTTCTTCAGTGAAAATAAAAAGATTTCAACGAAAACTTATAGATAAAAAACTCGAAAAAAATGGAAAGGATTGGTATGCGGTAGAAGAAGAAATATCAATACCACAGGAAATACCTGAAGATGAAAAGGACAGGTATACGGAAGGGGCAAAAAAACAAATAACGGTTAATTCCTATGAGAGAAATCGTAAAGCCAGAGATGCCTGCATAGAACATCATGGTTCAAAATGTTGTATTTGTGATTTTGATTTTGGCAAATATTATGGTGAGGAATACAAAGGATTTATCCATGTTCACCACATCAAACCACTTTCAGATGTAAAAAAAGGGTATGAAGTTAAACCAAAACAAGACATGATGCCCGTTTGTCCAAATTGCCATGCAGTTATTCACTACAACCGAGATCAAATTTTAACAATAGAAAAAATGAAAGAGAAAGTTAATAGTCCAAATCGGAACAATCAATCATGTTCTTAGACTTCTTTCTCTTACTCAAAAATGACGGCATACCCGTTACGATCAAAGAGTATTTAACCCTCCTTGAAGCTCTTGACGAGGACATTGTTGAATGCAGTGTGGATGATTTTTACTATCTTAGCCGTTCGGCATTGATCAAGCATGAACAGCACATTGACAGGTTTGATCAACTCTTCGGACATTATTTTAAGGGCGTTGAACTGATCAGCAATGAAGAATTTATGAAAATACCCGAAGACTGGTTGAGAAGGAACTTTGAGAATATGCTCAGCAAAGAAGAAAAAGAACTTATTAAGTCAATGGGCAACCTGGACGAGCTTATGGATCGTTTAAAGGAGATCATGGAAAAGCAAAAAGAAAGGCATCAGGGTGGTAATAAATGGCTTGGGACAGGTGGAACGTCTCCATTTGGTGCTTATGGTTACAATCCCGCGGGGATAAGGGTAGGGCAAGATGGAAGCAGACACAGAAGAGCTGTAAAAGTGTGGGACAAAAGAGAGTTCAAAGACCTTGATGATTCGGTTGAGCTTCAGACAAGAAATATGAAAATGGCTCTTCGCCGTCTTCGCATTTTGACGCGTGAAGGACAAAAAGATGAAATTGATCTGGATAGAACAATTGATAAGACTTCTAAAAATGCCGGATTCCTTGAGCTTGAAATGGTTCCTGAAAAAAAGAACAACGTAAAAGTGGTCATGCTTTTTGATATAGGAGGTTCAATGGACGATCACATAGAGCTTTGTTCAAGGTTGTTTTCTGCAGCTAAATACGAGTTCAAACACATGGAGTTTTACTACTTCCATAACTGCGTTTACGAGAGGCTCTGGAAGGATAATGAAAGGCGGTGGCAGGAGCAGATACCTACGTTTGAGATACTTCATAAATACAATAGTGATTACAAATGTATCATCGTGGGGGACGCTTCAATGTCTCCATGGGAACTTGTGTATCCAAACGGCAGCGTGGAGCATCACAATGAGGAACCGGGTTTTCAATGGATGCAAAGGATCAAAGAGCATTTTCCATACACTGTATGGCTAAACCCCATTCCGGTAGAAGAATGGAAATGGACAGAAAGCATCGGTATGCTGAGAGAGTTCTTTGAAGACAGGATGTTTCCCTTGACGCTTGCAGGCATCAATGATGCTATTAGAGCCTTAAAAGATAAAAAAGTCAGATTTGAAAATAATTGATAATCTGTTTAGACCAGTTCTACACGATCCCATACGAAAGCATAGAATCAGCAACTTTTACAAAACCTGCAACGTTGGCACCCTTAATATAATCTATATATCCGTCTCCCTCATCACCATACTCCATACATTTCTGGTGAATATCTTCCATGATCTTTTTCAGTCTTGTATCCACTTCTTCACGCGGCCAGGAAAGACCGATCGCGTTCTGACTCTGCTCAAGTCCCGATACTGCAACACCTCCGGCGTTTGCAGCTTTAGACGGCCCGAACAGGATCTTCGCTTTTCTAAATTCATTTACTCCTTTAAGAACAGTGGGCATATTTGCAGCCTCGCTGACCGCAATAATTCCATTCTTTAACATTGTTTTGGCTTCTTCATGGGATATTTCATTTTGTGTGGCGCTTGGGAACGCTACATCCCCAGACACTCCCCAAGGTCTTTCACCTTTGTAAAAAATGACACCTTTGAATTTGTCTGCATATTCTGAGATCCTTCCTCTTTTCACTTCCTTCAGATCCTTTACAAACTCCAACTTTTCTTTGTCTATTCCATCCTTGTCATAAATAAAACCTGAAGAATCTGAAAGGGTTACAACTTTGGCACCCATCTCTATTGCTTTTTCAACCGTGTAGATCGCAACGTTGCCTGATCCTGAAACAAGACAGGTTTTTCCCTTCATGCTGTCATTTTTGAGGTTTAGCATTTTTTCACAGAAATAAACACAGCCGTAACCAGTTGCTTCCTTTCTAACGAGACTTCCACCGAATGACAAACCTTTTCCTGTAAGAACTCCTTTGAACCTGTTCTCAATTCTTTTATACTGACCAAATAGATAACCGATCTCCCTGCCTCCGACGCCTATATCTCCAGCGGGAACGTCCGTGTCCTCACCAATGTGTCTGTGAAGTTCCGTCATCAATGATTGGCAAAAACGCATAACTTCTCTCTCGCTTTTACCTTTTGGATCAAAATTTGAGCCTCCTTTACCACCACCCATTGGCAATCCAGTAAGGCTGTTTTTAAAGATCTGCTCAAAACCAAGGAACTTTAATATGCTTAATGTAACGGAAGGATGGAATCTCATTCCTCCCTTATATGGCCCTATGGAGTTATTGAAATGCACTCTCCATGCCTTGTTCACCTGTACGTCACCTTTATCATCTTCCCAGCTTACCCTGAATGTTACCGTCTTATCGGGTTCTGTTATTCTCTCAAGTATCCGATTTTTTTTGTATTCTCTGTTCTGTAAAATAAAAGGCATAAGGTCGCTGATCACTTCTCGCACTGCCTGATGAAATTCAACTTCCCCGGGGTTTTTTTGTATCAGATCTCCCATAAAAATTTCTATTTCCTTGTGAGACTGGTCGGTTTTTGACATCACTCTTTCTCCTCAGACAATTTATATTTGTAATGCTTAACGATTTATATTCTAATATAATACTCAATGATACACCGACTGAACTATTTTATCATAGATGCGTTTGCGGAAATACCATTTACGGGTAATCCCGCAGCAGTAGTGATACTTGATAACGCAGTTCCCGATGCTTTGTTACAAAATATGGCTTCGGAGATCAATCTTTCTGAAACTGCATATTTACTTGAGCAAAACGGTATTTTTAATTTAAGGTGGTTTTCTCCGGTAACGGAAGTTGACTTATGCGGTCATGCAACGCTGGCTTCCGCTCATATATTATGGGAAATGGATATATTAAACCAAGACCAGGAAGCAAGGTTTAATACTAAAAGTGGAGTTTTAACTGCCAGAAAAATTGGTGAGCATATTGAGATGGATTTTCCGATCGAGATGCCAATTACCACAAAGTGTCCGAGTGAGATCGTGGACGCACTAAAGGTTGAACCTATTTACACTGGTAAGAACAGATTTGATTATTTTGTTGAATTAAGATCAGAAGGTACTGTCAAGAGCATAAAACCGAATTTTGAAATTATTAAAAAGATAGAATGCAGGGGAATAATTGTTACAAGTAATGCTGAAAGCAACAATTATGATTTTATATCAAGATTTTTTGCTCCCCGCTTTGGTATACCTGAAGACCCAGTTACCGGATCAGCCCATTGTGCTTTAGGTCCATATTGGAGTAAAAAAATGGGAAAAACCGAGTTGATCGGTTATCAAGCATCCAAGAGGGGTGGAATTGTAAAAGTATCAGTTAGAGAAAAAAAGGTTATATTGAGTGGAAAAGCATTAACTGTTGCAAAAGGGAAGTTTATTGTTTGAAATCTGGATTTTTTACAGATAATTTAATAGCCGGATTTTACGCTCTTTAAGTTGGCGACGTAGCCAAGTGGTAAGGCAACGGTCTGCAAAACCGTAATACCCCGGTTCGAATCCGGGCGTCGCCTCCAACCATTAAGATAGAGTTGCCCGGGTGGCGGAATTGGTAGACGCAAGGGACTTAAAATCCCTCGGGAGAAATCCCGTGCCGGTTCGAGTCCGGCCCTGGGCATAGAAGTAAAAATGTGAGACACTCAGCCTATCAGTCATGTGTGCCCTCCGCATCTTTGTAATCAATTTTGAAATGCACCGCAAAATAATTTTTAGTGTAGGAAACTATGTCATCGCATTCTTCAAGAAAACTGGCAAACTGAAACTCAAAGCGGCTATCGCCGACAACTTTATTGAACAAACTCTTTTTAGGAACAATAAAGCCCTGTTCCTTAAAGACAAACGATCTTGATTTGCTGATTTTATAATGATTGTTTTTATTGCTTGCAGTTCTGACAAATTCTGCAAGATATTCAAGTTTTCTAAATCAACTTTCTTGTCAGAAAGAAAATTAATTACTAAATTTTTTTACTTTTTCATACAAAATATCATACCCACCAACCAAGCGAAACTCTTTTCTGATTATTTGCATGAAGTAGCCGAAAACCTTAAAATTAGGATTTACCTGCCATAAGCTATATTCAATGTTGTGCCACGTTATTTTTGAATTCAGGGTAATTTGCAAGCAATTCTTCGAGTCTCTCTTGTTCGTCTTCGCCAAAATTATTCACAGAATAGATTTCTTCTCCATTTGGTCCGTCTAATTGCCTTACTTCAACAGTCAGAATCGCATCTTTAGGAGCATTTACTTTTCCCCAATCACTAAACATATTAGGTGCTAAATACCAAGTAACTTCTTCACCTGGTTCGAGTCCGCCTGAAATTTCATAGCTGAAATAGTCCTTTATCCACGGTACACTTCTATCTGGACTTGCTAATATTCCTGTAAAATAAACTCTTGAAACAGCTTTATCTGTCCCGTTTACTACAGTAAGTTCTATAATTGGTTTTTCTCTTACGTAGTATGTTCCTTTTTTTCGTTTATAGAATCGAGAGCGTTTCACTTCAAATTTAGTAAGCATTTTTTTGTCTTTTTCTGCTTGTTCCATTTTCTGATAAAGTTCTTCAATCTCGCCTTTTGCTTGTTCTTTCTTTTTTCTTTCGATTTCAACTTGGATTTTCTCGCCTTCTTCGATAATGTCATCAGCGGTTTTACCGTCAAGTTTGAATTTCATATCCGAAACTGTTTCTTCTGTACCGCCTTCTTGCATTAATTTTCTAAAATCAAGTCCGTGAAACACAATCAGTTTCATTGACTCTTCAAATTTTTCCTTTTTTTCAGCATCTAACGATTTCTTAATTTTTTCAATTGACGATTTCATTGCTTCTTCACTTGAACCGTCTATTTCCTTAGTACAAGAAGAAAGAAGAATTACGATTACTCCTAAAAAGAATGTCATTTTTTTCATAATTGTCATTTTTAATTGTTAATGTTTTTTAATATAGTAGAACGGTCTGAATAAACACTGTTTTAATAGTCTTTATTCTGTGTTAATTAATTGTATTTCTGCATTTACTTTTTCAATTGTATCAAATGTGAATTTTTCTTACCATGAAAAAAATAGAAATTGTTGATATACTTTGAAGTCTTTAAAATGTTTCAGGATTAAAGTAATTGTATCTACTTCTGAAAGATTATTAAAACTTAGATTTGAATTCTTTTTAAACACAAACTCTTTATAGGTTTTACTTGATGCAAAGAGCAACACTGTTTTTTTGCTATAGTCTTAATTTTTCTAATGTGTTTGGTCATGCCTTAAAGCTTTCTATTACAGTTAAGGGGGTCTGTGCATGGTGTCGTGTAGCTATTCCACAAGGTAGCTTATAACACCTTGTTAAGCATAGTATTATTCATCATTATATTTCGCTTCACATTCATCACAGGTTTCTGTCCCGTTGGAGTCAAGGTCAGATTCGTATTATTCCTCAAAAAAAGTCAAATGTGAGATAAAATGACTCCAAAAGTTCTGCTCCATCAAGTTCTGTCTCATTATAATTGTGAATACCCATAGGATATTCCCAAACATTAAATGAAGCTGCTATTTTATTTCCGCAATCACAATTGAAATATTCGATAGCCTCATAATGACTTTCAGTGCCTATTTCTCTCTCATATCTGTCTATGCATTCAAATCTCAAGTCAAAATCAGATTCGTGGTATGAATGGATTTTACCACAACTATTACACTCGAATTCTAAATATTCACCTTTGAGGTCTTTAGTGTTCAAGGACAAGGATTGGGTGATCTTTTGAATAGTTTGCTTGTCTATTTTGGCTTCAAGGTATTCGTTAGCATAATATAAGAATTGAGGCAAATTATACATCCAAAACTCTACTTTAGAGAAGTCCTTGATTTCTTTTATCAATTCTTCTCTAGGTCTTAAAATTCTATCTTCAGTAGCTTTAGGGTCTAAATAACACCAATCTTCATCCTTCTTAATATCATCTGTGATAAAAACTATTGGTAAATTCTTTTCCTTAGAATAATCTAAAATTTGATTCCAAATTATCAAGTCACCAAAAATCTGAGTCCCCTTCTTTTTTTTATCTCCATACCCTGGTGGTATTTTAAACTCATATCTATGTTTACCCTCTTTGGTTATTTCTAGAACCCTATTAAATGTATATTCGTCTCCAACTTGAAAGTAGTCTTCAAAAGCTTTTAGAACATCATCGTTGTCCTTTACATCTATAATCTCTTTCTCAACCTTTTTTACCTTTTCTAAAATGGATTCTTCAAATTTCTTTAGTTTTTTCTTAAAATCCTCGGATTGCGTTTTTATTAAATCGATTTCAGTTTGGTCAATATTAGGGTGTTTGTCATCCTTAATAGTTTCACGAGAGATTTCTTCAATACGTTTGTGTATATCTAAGGAAAAAGATTTTCCTAAATTCTGGATTTTTGATTTTAGAGGATCGTAATTCTCTAAAATTGGTTTTCCAATGGTTTTCTCTCGGTTCTTTAAAAACTCAAATTCAACATGAGATGGAATCCATAATCTTTCAGATAATTCCTTGAAAACTTTTTTGTAAATTTCATCTCTTGTCTGATTTGGCAGAAAATAGAAATCAAGAATCGCTGAAGAATCAAATACGAAAATAGCAGTTTCCCATAGTCGCTTCTCCTTCTCAGGATTTATGAAATAAGGGTCAATATTTTCTTTCTTCATTTCCATGCCCATCAATTTACAAATACTCAAGCCATTTTGAATATTTCTCACTCTTTCCGTGAACAATCTCAAAAAAAGTTGACTGTAGATCTTTTGTTATCTTTCCGGGTTTGCCCGTGCCGATCATGCGGAAATCAACTTCTCTTATGGGAGTAATTTCAGCCGCTGTGCCAGTAAGAAAAACTTCATCGGATATGTAAAGCTCATCCCTTGTAAATCTCTCTTCAACTACTCTGTAATTTTTATCCTTTGCTATCTGTATAATGCAGTTTCTTGTAAGTCCTTCTAAAATTGAGGTTAAAGGCGGGGTTTTTATAATGTTTTTCCTGACTATAAAAATATTCTCGCCGCTACCTTCAGCCAAATATCCTTCGTTATCAAGTAGCAATCCTTCGTCAAAACCCAGTTTTGTTGCTTCCACTTTTGCAAAAATTGAATTAACGTAATTACCGGAAATTTTTGCCTTGGTCATAAAAGAATTCACACCCATTCTGGTAAAAGACGAAACTTTGGTTCTGATACCTTTATTGATCCCATCCTCTCCAAGATATTTTCCCCATGACCACGCAGCTATTGCCAATCTGATAGGATTGTCCTTAGGGTGAACTCCAAAGCTCCCGTTGCCTATGAATATTAGGGGTCTTATGTATGCTTCGTCCAGCTTGTTTCTATTTAACAACTCTTTAATTACGAGCTTAACTTCTTCCTCATCGTAGGGAATTTTTATTCCAGCTATATGGCAGGATTTGTAAAGACGATCAATATGCTCATCCATTAGGAAGATAGCCGTCTTGCCATTATCACATTTATAGGCACGTAATCCTTCAAAAACTCCTAAACCATAATGCAGAGTGTGCGTGAGAACGTGAACATTTGCTTCTGACCAAGGAACAAATTTACCATCCAACCATATTAATTCGGGGTGATCTGACATTAAATCTCCAAGCTGTGTATGGGTTTTTCAGAAAGGGAAATACTGCAATTTTAGAAAAAAATGTCAAGTAACAAGCCAGAAAGAAGACTTAATTGATCTCAATATCGTCGGCATTGACGTTGCTACAGTCAGTGCCACTACACATACCTTCTATGAGTAATTCCTGTCCGTCTGTGATCTCTTCACAATCTATATTATCTTCTCCCCTCATAATATCAGTTGAACCATCTATCTGCACAAGAACTGAGTTATCGTCGCTGTCATCTATTTCTACGGTAATAGTGTCTCTGTCACAGTCTTTTTCAGTAACGTCTCCTGTGAACTCAATTAAAATATCTTCGAGATTTTCTACCATGCCGTTATTTATTTCTATTTCTCCAAGATCTAGTTTGAAACCTGGAAAAATATTAAGTCGCAGTCTTGCAAGGATACGATCATTATCCTCTGTGTCTTGATCCTCTGTATCTTGAAATTGTATTTCTGTATTACCTGATATATCTCCTTCTACGCTAAAAACCCCATTTGACCCTGTGGTGCTGCTTAACTCTCCAATAGCAACTCGTATTCCTTCTACAGAGTCACTGGCTCTGGGTGGAACAATTCCTGTTATTTCTCCCTTTACTTCTACTTCACCTCTATTGCTTCTGTTATTTCCATCTCCATCTCCATCTCCAAGTTCTAATTCACATCCACCGACACCGACAGTGAAGAATATTATTAAACTAAGTAATATAAAGGTGCTGTATATTTTCATTATCGTAACTATAATACCAATTCTTAATTTATTTTGCAGGTTGTATAATAACAACTGTCAACATTGTATCAGGTTTTAAGTTGATCGGTTATTTATTTGTTAAATTTTATGAAAAAACAACCTTTGAATGTATTGTTCATCAACCACTCCGTAAGGGATGGTGGTCCTGGCAGAAGCCTTCTCTATATTCTTAAATACCTGAACAGAAAAAAGATAAACCCGTTTGTTTTAATACCTAAAGATGATATTTTTTCTGAAAACCTGAAGCGGGAAAGGATATATGAAAACATCATCGTGGAAAGCAGTTTTCCAGAAAATATATTCCGTCCACGTTTAGGCTTGGACGTTTTTGCAGGCAAAAGGGATAATCCCGATCCTACAACGAAGATAAAGAAGGTTATTTGTGCCACAATAAACATTTTTGAGCTTATACTGCTTGTTTTTACTTCCCACAAACACATCAACTCAAATCAAATTGACGTTGTTTATTGCAACGGGACGGTTGCAAAGATAGTAGGTGTGTTTATTGGTATGTATAACAAAGTTCCAGTTGTATGGCACGTCAGGAATATTCAACAGACCTTTTTATTAAAGACAATAATTAGCACTCTCTCTAAGTTTGATATAGTCAAGAAAATAATATGTGTTTCAAATGCCACAGCGTCCCAATTTGGGAAAGTAAGGAATAAGTTACACGTTGTTTACAACGGCATAGACCCGCGGGATTATAGTGCAGCTAAAACAAAGGGTCGATTAAAAAAAGATCTCAGTATTGATAATAAAACAGTGGTCATCGGTAGCACGGGTCGGATAGTTCCAAGAAAAGGTTATGAAAATCTTATTAGAGTTGCAAGCTACATCAACAATAAGACCCAAAATTCAACCTACAAATTTGTTATAGTTGGAGACACTCCACACTTTTTTCAATACGACCATCTGGAATACTTGAAGAAAAAAGTGAACGAGAATGAGCTAGATGATAAATTTATATTTACCGGCTATATGGACGACATAAGACCATATCTCAAGAATTTTGATATTTTTGTTATACCATCAAATTATCCCGATCCATTTCCAAGATCGGTGATTGAAGCCATGTGCTATGGTCTTCCAGTGGTAGGTTTTGAGATTGGAGGAATTGCCGAAGCCGTCAAGAATGGGGTTACGGGTTATCTCAGCAAAAAAGATGATATACAAGGCATGGCAGATAACATTGTGAGACTTATAGGTGATAAAGAGTTGAGGCAAAAAATGGGTAGAGCTTCACGAAAAAGAGTTATGGAAATGTGCAATGCACCTGACATAACCAGAGATATTGAGAATATCATACTGAGCGTCAAGTAGCTTTCTTATTTTCATCTTTTCTTGTTCTTATTATCAGTTTTATAGGTGTGCCTTCAAAATCAAAGTTAATTCTCAGTTGATTTTCTATAAACTTCTCGTAATTATGAGGTATTCCCTTGCGTGCGTTTGTAAAGAGAATAAAAGTTGGTGGTTTGGATTGAAGCTGCGACATGTAGTAAAATTTCAGTTGATGACCCTTGTATATTCTAGGGGGATATTTTTTCTTAATTTCGTCAAGAAAATTATTAAGCTCATTTGTTTTTATACTTCGGCTATAATTTTCATATATCCTTTCAATTGTTTTAAAAAGCCTCTTAATGCCTTCGCCTTTCAAAGCCGATAACTTTAGCACGGGTGAATATCCGAGTGACTTTAGATTCTCCTTTGTTACTAAATCTACGTTTTCTACATTTCTTGCTTCTTCTGGTGCCAAATCCCATTTGTTCAACACAATCACTGAGGAAATACCTCTTCTTTCAATCAACTCTCCAAGCTGCGAGTCATGGTGAGAGGGTCCTTCAATCGCATCTACAAGGAATAAAACCACGTCCGACCTTGAAATTGACTTTATAGCTCTGAAAACGCTGTGCTTTTCCAGTTGCTCTGATATTTTAGATTTTCTTCTTATTCCGGCAGTGTCAACTATAAGGTAATTCTTGCCACTAAAGACAAAGTGTGTATCAACAGAATCACGCGTGGTTCCCGGGACTGGACTTGTTATAAAACGTTCTTCTCCAATAATTGAATTTACCAAAGTTGATTTGCCAACGTTTGGTTTGCCGATAACTGAGATCCTTACAATATCTTCTGTATTTTCATCTTGTAATGAAGGGCACTCAGGTAAGTTTTCTACGATCTTTTCCATAAGCTCATAGGTATTTCTATTGTGAAGAGCTGAGAGTGGAATAAAATCATCCACTCCGAGCTTATAAAATTCATAAGTTTTTAACTCCTGTTTACCATGGTCAATCTTATTTATGATGTTGATAATATTCGTTTCTGACTTTCTCAAGCGATCAAGTACCTCACCATCTTCGGGCATCAATCCATTTTTACCATCCATAACAAATAATATGAGATCTGCATTATCAATAGCTATTTGCACTTGCTCATTCACGAGTTTCTCGTTGTTATTTTCTGGATTGATTAACAAACCACCGGTATCAACAACGTCAAACATGCATCCCTTCCATTCGACTGTACCATATATCCTATCCCTGGTGACACCGGGAACGTCTTCAACTATTGCTTTGCGTTGTTCAATTATGCGGTTAAACAAAGTAGATTTTCCAACATTCGTACTACCCACAATTGCAACAAGCGGTTTGTCAATATAATTTCTACTGTTCATGTTGATAATTTTTGCATAGCACTATATTTGGAATAGAGTAGGGAAGTCGTCAGTTTTTTCTTACAAATTTATCTCAAAAAGTGTTGGCCATAACTTACCAGTTACAAATATCTTGCCGTTTGTTTTATCAAAGGCAATCCCATTTAGAACGTCAATTTCATTATTTTTACTGGCAAGGTCATGCAAACTTGATAAATCATACCAGTCAACGACTTTCCCTGTATCGGGGTCTATGGAGATCAAGTTGTTGGACTTCCATATATTTGCATAAATTTTTCCGTTTATGTATTCAAGTTCATTAAGCAAGTTGATCGCTCTATCATCGTGAGAAACAACAATTTTTTTAACCTGTTTCAGAGACACAGGGTCGTAAAAGAAAAGTATATTTGTTCCATTACTTATTATAAGATTGTTTTTATCGTTCGTTATTCCCCAGCCTTCAAAGGGATAATTAAAATAGCCAATGATATTAAAACTCTCAATATCATATATTATCCCGGTCATTGCCTTCCACGTCAGTTGGTAGATCCTGTTATTAAACACCGTTATTCCTTCACCAAAACGGTCGTTCGGAAGATCGTGGTTTTTTTCAACCCGGCCAGTTCTTAGATCAACCTTCCGCAGTGAAGACTTGCCGTATATTCCAATGCTTTCATACAAATTGCCATTATGAAATACAAGCCCTTGTGTAAATGCATTCTTATCATGAGGATATGATTTAATTACCGTTACGCTTTTTACGGTGGATAAAGAAGATGAATTTTCCGCGTATAATGCACAAGGGATTAGCAGGACAAAAACCAGTGTCATAAAGAGAATATGATTAAAATATAACTTCATTTGAGTTGTAAATTAACCACTTCCTGAAAAAGGTGCAAATTATACAAACAAGTACCAATACTCTCATAATTTTTTTAACTTTCTTGATTTATTCTTAAAATTTAGGCAAAGTTAAAAATATTATTAGTGAAGGATGAAAAATTAACGGTTTTACTTGATCTTTTCTGATAATGAACATCTGAACGGAGGATAACAATGTTATCTAAATCGGTTGAGGATTATTTAAAGGCAATCTATGAAATTCAGAATATGGAAGGCAAAGTTACAACCAATTCCCTGTCGCAAAAGTTGAACGTTACACCCGCGTCCGTTACGGGCATGATGAGAAGACTCTCATCACAAAAATTAATCACTTATAAAAAATATCAAGGGGTAAAACTAGCACCCATGGGTCAAAAAATAGCCTTGGAAGTTATCAGACACCACAGAATTGTTGAACTTTATCTTAAAGAAGCACTTGGCGTTACGTGGGATAAGGTTCATGAAGAAGCGGAAAAATTAGAGCATGTAATATCCGAAGATATAGAGGACAAAATGGATGAGTTTCTTGGCCACCCGACTTCCGACCCGCATGGCTCACCAATCCCAGGAAAGAACGGAGAGGTTATTGAAAGAAAATGTATGAGACTGACCGAGGTTGAACCGAGACACACTGCCGTAGTTGCAGAAGTTAGCGACCATGATCCTCGCATACTCAGATATTTGGGAAAACTTGGCTTTTATCCTCAAACAAAGATCAAGGTTGATTCAGTTGAACCTTTTAATGGTCCAATGAAAATAGAGATTAACAATAAAGTTGAATTTTTGGGCGCGGAAGTAGCAAAGCATATTGCCGTAACAAAAATTGAGAAAATAGTGTAACTAGAGAAACCAATGAGATCTATTTTATCAATTTTGATAATTTTTGCATTGCTATCTTGCTCCAGAGGTGATAGTGCGAGTGTTGAAGAATATCAAACGAAGAAGATTAACATTGTTACAACTACCGGGATCATCAACGACGTTGTTCTGAATTTAGGCGGTGATAAAGTCAGGACACAATCCCTTATGGGTCCAGGAGTTGACCCGCATCTTTACAAGGCAAGTGCATGGGACGTTAGTACCCTACTAAAGGCAGATGTTATTTTCTACAACGGTCTTAATCTTGAAGGCAAAATGACGGATGTTTTCAAAAATATGTACAGTCGAGGTATTGAAACCATTCCAATAGCGGAAAAAATTGACAAATCCAAACTACAAAGATCCGAATTGTTCTATGGATATTATGATCCTCATATATGGTTTGACGTTGAGTTGTGGATAATGGCAGTAAATGTAGTAAAAGATGTTTTGATAAAAAAAGACTCTGAAAATAGTGAGCATTACGTCAAAAATGCCAAAATCTATATCAACAAGCTAAACGAGCTTCAAAGTTACGTGCACAAAAAGGTAAGCATACTGCCTAGGGAGAAGAGGGTACTTATCACTGCGCATGATGCATTTGGGTATTTTGGCTCGGCTTACGGTTTTGAGGTTATGGCAGTTCAGGGGATCAGCACTGATTCAGAAGCAGGTGCATCTGACGTGCAGAGATTGTCAAAGCTGATAGTTGAAAGAAAAATCCCTGCGATCTTTATTGAGTCATCCATTTCACCCAAATATATTGAAGCAGTAAAAAAAGCCGTAAAAGCAAAAGGATTTAATGTTGAAATAGGGGGGGTGTTGTATTCCGATACACTGGGAAACCCGGGCACACCTGAAGCGGAATATATAGGAATGTTCAAACATAACGTAAATAAGATTATAAACTCTTTAAAATTATGAAAACGGACAAACTCGCATTAGAAGTTACAGATCTGACAGTTGCTTATGATAACGAACCGGCTTTGTGGGACATTGACCTTAATATTCCAAAAGGTGTGCTGATGGCTGTTCTGGGACCGAACGGTGCCGGAAAAACAACATTAATAAAGGCTATACAAGGTTTGGTGCCAATTGCTGCGGGACGGATTCTGGTTTTTGGCAAGCAATATTTTGAGAACAGAAAACTTGTCTCATACGTTCCACAGCGAAGTAGCGTTGATTGGGATTTCCCAACCAGTGTGATCGACGTTGTTAAAATGGGAACTTACGGTTCTTTGGGTTGGTTCAGGCGACCGGGAAGCAAGGAGCATACGCTTGCACTTAAAGCACTTGAAAAAGTAGAAATGACCGATTATTGCAACAGGCAGATAAGCAAGCTGTCAGGTGGACAACAACAGAGGGTTTTTCTTGCAAGAGCACTGGTGCAGAATGCAGAAATATACATAATGGACGAACCTTTTCAGGGAGTTGATGCTACAACGGAAAAGGCAATTGTTGCTATTTTGAAGGATCTCAGGTCACAGGGAAAAACTCTTGTAGTTGTTCACCACGATCTTCAGACGGTCAAAGAGTATTTTGACAGCGTGGCACTTTTAAATGTCAGGTTGATTGAAAGTGGAAGCGTTGCCAAAATCTTTAATCCTGAAAAACTGGCTGACACCTATGGTGATAGCGTTAAACACTTTGAGGGAAAACTTGATCAAAACTGGCTGGGCTAAGTTATGATCCTTGAAGAATTGATATTTGATTACACTTTGAGAAACGTAGCCTTCGGATCCGGTGTGCTGGGTGTTGTAAGTGGATTTCTCGGCACTATGGTCGTGCTTAGAAAGCAAAGCATGCTGGGAGATACAATGTCGCATGCTGCTCTTCCCGGTATTGCTTTAGCTTTTCTATTCTTCAGCACCAAAAGCACGTTTGTTCTTCTTCTGGGAGCTGGAGTTACTGCACTTTTAGCAACTTTTTTCATTCATCTGACCGTTAATTACTCCAAAGTTAAATTTGATTCCGCTCTGGCGATCTGGCTTTCAACCTATTTTGGTTTAGGTATTGTTCTGCTGACGATAATACAGCATTTTCCAAATGCCAATCAAGCAGGTCTGAACAAATTTCTTTTTGGACATGCTGCTGCCCTGACACATGAAGATCTGGAAGTAATGATAATACTGGGAGCAGTTTCCATTTTCATCACACTCCTCTTATGGAAAGAGATCAAAATTTTAATATTTGACCCCATTTATGCAAAAAGCCTTGGGATCAATACAGGATTAGTTAATACAGTTCTGATTGTTTTAATTACCATTGCTATAATGATCGGACTTCAAACAGTCGGTGTTATTCTTATGAGTTCAATGCTCATTGCTCCGGCTTTGGCAGCGCGGCAGTGGACTGATCGTTTCAGCTTGATGGTGGTGCTCTCAGCCGTGTTTGGTGTTGGGGCAGGTATGGTTGGCTCCATTTTAAGCAGCAAGATCAATGGGTTACCCACAGGTCCATCAATAATTGTATGTGCATCAGTAACTGTGCTAATTTCTATCATTTTTTCCCCTAAATACGGTTTACTTATACAGAAAATAAGAAATTATAGAGATAAAAGGACACTTAGGTTGAACGTGATACTTGAAAATTTATTTAAGCTATCTAAAAATCACGATGACCCGTTCTATTCTCACCCGACCAGTGTTCTCAAACTAATGGGAAATGGTCGCATGGACGTAGATTCAGCATTGGAAAAACTTAAACAGCAAGGGCTTGTAACCAAGACCAGAGAAAATGAATGGGCACTTACAAAACTGGGTCACGACAGGGTTAGAAATAGTCTAGTGGTTCTGGAAATATGAGTATAGCTCAGGTTGAAATACTGATAATTGCTATTTTTGTGTCCGCGTCCTGTTCAGTAATAGGCAATTTTTTAATTCTTAGATCCACAGCTATGATGTCAGATGCGATCAGTCATTCAGTTCTGCTTGGTATTGTTCTTGTATTTTTTATTGTCCAAAGCTTGAACTCACCGTTCTTAATAGTGGGAGCTGCCCTAAGCGGGTTGGCAACAGTTTTATTGATTGATCTTTTCAATCGGAAAAAATATATAAATAAAGATGCTTCAATTGGTTTTGTATTTTCCCTCTTGTTCAGTATAGCAATAATAGTAATCTCCATGTATGCAAGGAATGTGCACCTTGATGTAAATGTTGCTCTGCTTGGAGAGTTGGCATTTGCACCTTTTAATAGATTTATGGTAAATGGGTTGGATATTGGCCCCAAATCACTCTACGTTATGGCGACATTATTTGTTCTCAACCTTCTTTTTGTGGTTATTTTCTACAAGGAATTGAAAATCACCACTTTTGACAGATCTCTGTCAAAATCATTTGGATTTTCCCCGTCATGGATCAACCTCATGCTGATGGCCATGGTATCAATCACCTGCGTCGCAGCTTTTGATGCAGTGGGTTCAGTGCTTGTTATTGCCTATATGATAATTCCTCCTGCAACTGCGTTTTTAATAACTGAAAGGTTATCTCTTATGATCATTGTCAGTGTAATTATTGGAGTAGTAGCATCGGTTATCGGCTTTTTTTTGGCAGATCTAGTTAATGCAAATATAGCGGGTTCAATATCGGTTGTTTGCGGATCGTTGTTTATGTTGACGATGTTTTTTTCACCAAAAAATGGGATAATTTTTAGTATAAGAGAAAATATAAAAAAGAGATATTTCTTTTCCCAGCACTTGCTTCTGTCTCATCTTTCAAACCATGAAGGAACACCGGAATATGAATCTGAATCAAGCATTTCTCACCTTTACGGTCATATGCTCTGGAGTGAAAAATTTGGGAAAAAAGTTATAAATATGGCTCAGAAAAACGGCTTGATACTGATGTCAAACGACCATCTTGTTCTGACAACCAAGGGAAAGAGTTACGTTAAAAAGATGGATCTACTGCATGGAATTAGAGAAGATTGAAAAAAGGTATAAACCTTAAAACTCTATTTTCTAAACAAGACAAGCCGGATGTAAGGATATATTTATACCAGAAAATATTTGTTGGAAAGATAATATAATTATTTAACAATAATAACATGTTATACTACATTGGTTAATAATATTATGAAGTTTTCAAATATCTATGAAAATAAAAACAGACCGGTCATTTCATTTGAAATTTTTCCCCCTAACACGTCAAATGGATTTGAGAAGCTAAAAATTACTTTAGATGACCTCGCATCCCTTTCACCAGACTTTATCAGCGTTACCTACGGCGCAATGGGAACAACCAGAGATAAAACTTTGGAGATAGCGAGCTATATAAAAAACCAATTAAAGATTGAAACAGCCTGCCACCTGACATGCGTTGATTCAAGCCGCAGCGAGATTGATTCTATTCTCATCGCAATTAATGAATGCGGTATAAGTAACATCGTGGCTTTAAGAGGAGATCCACCCAAAGGAGAAACCTCATTTAGACCGTCTGAAAATGGTTTTTCACATGCAAATGAACTTGTGCAGCAAATAAGAGAGTTTGAAAGTTCAAAGGGCTATGAATTTGGCGTGGCAGTTGCCGGATACCCTGAAAAGCACGTTGAGGCTCCGAATTTTGAGGTTGACCTTGAAAATCTCAAGAGAAAAGTAGACGCGGGTGCAGATACAATCATTACTCAACTTTTTTTTGACAATGATCACTATCTTAAATTTATAGAAAAGGTGCAAAGCAAAAAAATTGACATTCCGGTAGTTCCCGGCTTAATGCCCATTTTATCGGCAAGCCAGATAACAAAAATGACCACAAAATGTGGAGCTACTCTACCAAATGAATTGGATAACGATCTGAAAAATGCCGGTGATAATATTGAGGAAATTGGAATTAATCATTGCATAAAACAGATAGAAGAGCTTTTAAAGAATAATGTACCCGGAATACATTTTTACGTTCTGAATAAATCTCATCATATCAAAAAAATCCTGAAATCCGTATTGGGTGAACGGTCTCGTGCCTGATACACAAAACCTTTTTAATAAAATCTCCAAGTATTATGATCTCCTTAATACTGTTTTAAGTGTTGGAATTGATAGGAGATGGCGTAAAAGACTTGTAAGTTGTATAGACCCGGGGTCTATGGTTCTGGACGTAGCCACTGGAACAGCCGAAGTGATTTCGGAGGGGTTTAAGAGTAAGATCTTCTCCAAAAGTGTAGGGTTGGATCCAAGTATGGAAATGCTCAAAATCGGCATTGCTAAATTGAAATCAAGACATGCAGAAAACTCTTTTTTATTGATCAGGGGAAATGCAGAAGATCTTCCATTTGAAGATAATTATTTTGAAGCTGTGACCATTGCATTTGGTATAAGGAACACTTTGAATTATCAAAAATCTCTCCAGGAAATGTTTCGTGTTGTAAAACCGGGGGGTAAGATTGCCATTCTGGAGTTTTCTATATCAAATTACCCAATTATAAAGCAATTATACCTCTTTTATTTCAAACATATAATACCGCTTATTGGCTCAATATTTGATAGCAAAAAAGAGTATAAATATCTGTCGGAGTCAACGCTCAGTTTTCCTCAGAGACGGGAATTTTTAAAAATCATGACGGACAGCAAGTTTATTGATTGTAAATACGAAGAACTGACCCTTGGAATAGCTATCATATACGTTGGAGTTAAGGAAAAGTAAAGAAAAGAAATTATTCCCTACAACCTGTCTTTGATCTTATCTTCCAGTTTGGTTCTGTAATCATTTATATCTATGTTGATCCTTGCCACACCACTATCAATCGCCGCTTGTGCAACTGCCACTGATTCCCATACCAGCACCCTTGGATCAAATGGTTTTGGCACAATATAGTTCGGGCCGTATTCAAAAGTTTCCACACCGTAAGCCTTTGCAACACTTTCAGGCACAGGCTCTTTTGCCAGAGCAGCAAGAGACTTTGCAGCTGCAATTTTCATTTCCTCATTTATTCTCTTTGCTCTAACGTCGAGTGCACCTCTGAAAATGAATGGAAAACCCAAAACATTGTTTACCTGATTTGGATAATCGGATCTCCCAGTTGCCATAATAACATCATCCCTTACATCAAGAGCGTCAGGGTAGGTAATTTCTGGATCCGGATTTGCCATAGCAAATATTATTGGATTATCGGCCATAGTTTTTACCATATCTTTTGTTATTGCGCCACCGTTTGACAACCCTACAAATACATCTGCATTTTTCAACGCATCCTCAATTGTTCTGCAATGCGTATCAGTAATAAATCTTTCTTTTTGAGGATTGAGACCTTCTTTTCTACCTTTGTATATTACTCCCCTGCTGTCACACATTATTATATTTTCTTTTTTTACTCCAAGGGAGATAAAAAACTCGGCACAAGCAATCGCGGAAGCTCCTGCACCGTTGAATGCTAATCTCAGATCACCCATGTTTTTGCCTACAAGCTCACATGCGTTCAAAAGCCCTGCGCCAGAAATTATGGCAGTTCCATGTTGGTCATCATGGAAGACGGGAATATCCATCTCTTCTTTCAGTGTTTCTTCTATGTAAAAACATTCGGGTGCCTTTATATCTTCCAGGTTTATACCCCCGAACGTAGGTTCTAAATATTTAACAGTTTTTATAAGTTCATCAGAATCCGTGGTGTTTATCTCAATATCATAAGCGTCGACGTCTGCGAATTTCTTAAAGAGAACACTTTTTCCCTCCATAACGGGCTTTCCTGCAATTGCACCAATATTTCCCAATCCAAGGACAGCTGTTCCGTTTGATACAACTGCAACTAGATTACCCTTGTTGGTATATTCAAACGCCAAATCTTCATCCTTCTCTATTTCAATACACGGTTCGGCAACACCAGGGGAATAAGCCAGTGAGAGATCCCAAGAGGTGTCGCACGGTTTAGTGGGTATGACCTCAAGTTTTCCTTTTCTTTCTCTTTTGTGATATTCAAGAGCAGCTTTTTTCATATCATTGTGACTGTCGCTCATAATAAAAAAACCCTCCGATTTTAAGGTGACTTCAAAATTAATTAGTGTAAACAGTAATTATTTAAAAAGAATTTTAATAGTTGTATACTCTACTCAGTTTTTATTCAATAGCATTGACATACTTTACAAAACTTGCTTTCAAAGTCAATGTATCCGGAACACATCCGAATATATTTCCACACCCTAAATCCATAGTAATTTTATATTGACTATTTCCTAATGGTATTTTTTGAACTCGATATGCTACTTCTGTTGTGTCTAAGGGACCTTCAGTGGTTATCAAGTTATCAGTCTGTATTCTTATTTTCCAATAAGAAAATTTCACTATCCACTGAATTGCCTTACTCCATTTTATTTCACATTCCTTAGCAGTACTGCAGTATATGGGAGTAGTGGCTAATTTTGTTAGATAGTTTTTTTGTTCTATACTCATAGTACTAATACAGGCAAGTGCTAAAAATGGAATAGCACATATCAACAAAACCATTGAGTATCTATGGATAACCTTCATTATAGCTCCTTCTTTGATGTTAATTATGACTTACCCTCGTTGTAATAAATCTTAAACACGGCTCAACTGCTTAAAATCTCTGCCAGAAATCTATCCCAAGTAAGTTTAAGAACTTCTGTCCATAAATATTTAAGTAAAAAACCTTATTCAAGATCATTAACAAACCAACAGAAATAAGTGTTACTCCCACAATGTATTTATAATATTTATAGTGTTTTCTTACGGATTTAAGGGTTGTAAGTACCTTGTTAAAAGCAATTCCCGTTAGTATAAAAGGAATCCCCAAGCCAAGTGAGTAAACCAGTAAAAGCATTCCCCCTTTTGATGCGCTGGCTTCCGTGCTGGCATAGATCAGTATTGAGGCGAGTATTGGACCTATACATGGTGTCCATGCAAAACCAAATGCACACCCCATCAGAAAAGTGCCAAAGAGCCCAAGTGGGCTACTCTGAATATTCAGCCTTTTTTCCCTGTAAAGCCTGGGCGCTCTTATAATTTCCATGGTAAACAATCCAAGTATTATCAACGCCAATCCTGAAATATTTAATAAAACTTCTTTATTTGCTTTCAAAAGCTGTCCAATTAACGAAGCTGAAATTCCAAAAGAGACAAAAATAGTAGTAAAACCCAATCCAAAAAGAAAGCTGGGTATCAACACTTCAGTTATTTTGTATTTTGTCTCATCGCCAGATGAAAGCTCGTCATAAGACAGCTTTGTAACAAGCGAGAGATAACCAGGTATTAGAGGTAGGACACAGGGAGATAAAAAAGATACCAAACCTGCTAAAAATGCGGCAACCCAGCTTACTTCAATACCAGGCGCGTTCATTTCATTATCTCTTCCAAATTAGAATTGAAAAGATCCTCACTTGATCTGTCAAGAAAAGGTCCGTGTTTGATCTTATATATTGTCCCGTCCCTTCTTACAAAATATGTTACAGGTAAAGCAAAGATATTGTAAGAATTTAATACATTGCCATCAGGGTCTAGCAGGTTTATGTAGCTTATATTAAATTCCTTTAACGTATTCAGTGCTTCCTCTTTACTATCCATAACGTTTATCCCGATCAAAACTAGTCCACTGTTTTCATATTTTTTCCACATTGATTCGAGAAATGGCATCTCTTTTTTGCACGGCTCACACCATGAAGCCCAGAAATTCAATATCAATGGCTTGCCGTTAAAATATCTAAGCTCGTAAATCTCATCGTTCATAAGACTCTGTAGCTTAAAATCTTTTAAGGAATTGTTAGGATCGGGCTTGCGGCTGCATACGGTCAACAGCGAAAGAATTAGTATGCAGAGCACTATATTTATTGCTTTCATTATCAGATATTAAACTCCGGCTTATATTTTTTGACCAGTTCTATTACGTTGGTATCCAGATCACAGATATTGTCAACATCGTTCAGTTTTTCAAGGACTATACATTTTAAGTTGAGATAGTTGATCTTTTCCATTGTCTTGCTAAATACTGACTCAGAACTCCATGAAATATCCTCAAAGATGTAGGGGAAATTTTTAGCTCTTAATCCAACTAGATAATACCCCCCATCATAGGCAGGTCCGATAATGCAATCTGAGTAATTGTTCAAGTAGTTAAAAGCTATTTTAATGGTCTCATGATTTAATTCAATGCAATCTGAACCTATAACAATAGTGTTTTCAAAGCCACTTGAAAAAGAGCGGTCAAATGAATTAGATATTCTCTCTCCAAGACACATGCCTTTTTGTGGAAAATAGTCAATCTTATTGCTGATGCCACTAAGCCAGATCTTGATCAACTTTTCCTTGTTCGTTGGAGTGAAAAAAATTGAAACTTTATAGTCGGCCGGATATATCAGATCGTTTACAAGGTGATATACGAGTGCTGAATAAATATCTGATGCCTTATCATTACCGATTATTTTGCCGATACGTGTTTTTACTTTCCCTGACTCTGGATATTTAACAAAAATTACCAGATTGTTTTTCATCCGAGAATTTAAACTGTAGAGCCACCGCAACTGCTCCCTAGCCCGGCAGTGCAGCCAAAACAGTGGGAAGCAAATCTTATTTTCCTTTCTAAAAGTTTTTTCAGATCAAAATCATATATAACGGCAGGATGATCTTCTGTGTATATCTGCATTTCAAGCATCTGATTGAAATCGCAGTCGTAAATTTTTCCGTCATGGCTTACACTGATCATATTTCTGCACATAATTCCCTTTGCAGCTGCGGGATTGAAGGCATTTACCAGTTTGTTCATATAATCATGGTATGAACCGAGATTACAGAGATGTTTTTTGAACCTATTTATAGGCATGTTGGTAATGGTAAACAGATTGTTGAATATTATGTTGTATCTGTTTTTAAGCTCTTTTTTAAAATCTTCTTCAAGTGTTTTTTGATCTGCAGGTAAAAACGCACCCACGGGATTATAAACAAAATTCAACATCAAACCTGTTCCTTCAACTCCGTAGCCCACTTTGTTGAGCATGGAGATAGATTCAATACTTTTTTCAAATACTCCTTTTCCTCTTTGTTTGTCAGTGAAATATTCCTGATAGTAGGGAAGGGAGGCTATTACTTCGACTTTATTTTCTGAAAAAAATTTGGGAAGATAAGATTTATCCTCACCAGTTACGGGGTTACCATCTATGGTTACGGTGAGATTATGACGCACCATAATGTGTCTGTTTAGATCTTTGGCTCTGAGAACAAAATAATCAAAATGAGGGTTCAGTTCCGGAGCCCCTCCCGTGAGATCAAGGTTTTTTATACATTCATCGTTTTCCAAAATTTGCAGGCATCTATCTACCAATTCAAGACTGATCTGTTCAGTCCTTTTGGGTGAAGCATCTACATGACAATGCACGCATGCCTGATTGCAAAGTTTGGTAACATTGACCTGAAGCGTATTTATAGAAAGTGGTGAAAGCTCAAGATTGCTGTTTTTTATAAACTTATTGAAATTGTATCTGGAATTATCTTGGTGTTCTGACATTAGTCTATTTTTTACAATGCACCTTGTTTTTTCATACTGTTGTGCATTTGGACAGCGTGTATCAGCTTTATCCCGGCTTCAAGCGAGGCTGCAACGTGAACAGCTTCGGTCATTTGCTCGGGATTTGCTCCTGATTCAAGACACTGAGTGGTGTAAGCGTCAATACAATAGGGGCATTGACGCGAATGTGAAACTGCCAAAGCAATCAACGCTTTTTCTCTTTTGGTTAAAGCCCCTTCGCTATTAATTGTTGCATTGTAGTATTCAAAAAATTTATCCATTAACTCTTTGCTGAAATTACCTACTTCTGCAAATCTTTTAAGGTCATCTGAATTATAGTAGTCCATTTTTTCCTCCATTTGTTTAGCAACAGTTACTTGTTTCCTCTGTATTGATGTGTTAGTAAAGTTTTGTTCATTATCAACTTCCGGCTTTATAATATAGTTTTAACCTATCTTAATTGTTATATATTCTTAAATACTAATGTATCCTCATACTGTTATCAATTTAACTTTATCCTTATAAACCCGTGCTGAAAGCAATTATATTTGATTTTGACGGTATTATAGCTGATACAGAACCGATCCATCTTGGGGCTTTTAAAAAGGTACTGAATAACATAAATATATCACTGACGGATGAAGATTATTACGAAAAATATCTCGCTTATGATGACAAAACATTGTTTACCGAGATTTTAAGACACTCTAAAAGGGAACCTGATAATGTTCTAATACAGTCACTAATAAGGAAAAAAAATAGGATTGTGACCGAAATATTTAACGAGGAAATTGCTCTTTTCCCGGGATTTTTAAGCTATTTAAAAACAGTTAAAGACAAATACCTGATTGCCATAGGTTCAGGAGCATTAAAATCTGAAATTGTATTGGTTTTAAAAAAATTTGGCATAGAAGATGAAATTCACTCTATAACCGCAGCAGATGACGTTGTTATCTGTAAACCCAATCCTGAGGTGTTTCTCAAATCTCTAAAATCGCTGAATAAAATCAATAATAGTAACAGTGACATTCTGCCCAAAGAATGCTTGGTGTTCGAGGATTCCGTTTCTGGTGTAAAAGCTGCAAAATTTGCAAATATGAAATGTGTGGCAATTACCAATAGTTACAGCCGAGAAATGCTTTGTGAGGCAGACATTATCTCAAACAGTTTTGAAGAATTAGAGATGAAAAAAGTAGAAGCTCTTTTTGATTAATTGTCACTCAGTAATTAGTATATTTGGTTTACATTGAAAAATACTTCTTTACAGATGATCTTAGTAATTACCAACAACAAAAACAGTAAATTGCTATGAAAAGAGGTGTCTTATTTGTATTTTCAGGTCCTTCTGGAAGCGGAAAAACCACTCTGGCTAAACAGATAGTTGAACAGGTTGGTAATATGAATTTTGTAATATCCTACACCACACGACCCAAAAGAAAGGGAGAGTTGAACGGTAAAGATTATTTTTTTATTAATATTCAGAAGTTTAAAAATATGATAGAAAACAATGAATTTGCAGAGTGGGCTGAAGTGTTTGGAAATTATTACGGTACACCAATGGAAACCGTGAAAACCCTTTTGAACGAAGGAAAGGATGTTTTGCTTGAAATAGACGTCAAAGGTGCAAGACAAATCAGGGAAAAATTCAGTGATTCAATACACGTTTTCATACTTGCTCCGACCATAAAAGAACTGGGTCAGAGGCTTGTGAAAAGAAAAACCGACAGCAGTGATGAAATAAAAAGCAGATTAAACTTAGCAGATAAAGAGATGGCAGAGGCTAAAGGCTATGATTATACTATTATAAATGATGAATTAAAACAATCTCTGGTGAAAATAGAAAAAATTATAAAAATAGAAAAAACAAATAATAATTTCTTATAGATACAATACATATATAGAAATTACTTTAAGGTTATTGTTATGATAAGATTGAATGATATAATAGATAAAGTTGCATCATACCGTGATCTTTCAAAGAGTGATAAGGATCTAATCAATCGGGCTTATGTCTATTCTGCCAAAGTGCATGCAGGTCAGAAAAGAGCATCCGGTCAGCCTTATCTGAGTCACCCACTAGAGGTTTCTTCAATTTTAGCAGAGATAAAACTTGATGTTGCAACAATTGCGACAGGGTTGCTTCACGACACGGTAGAGGACACACTTACCACACTTGATGAAATTGAAGAACTCTTTGGTAGAGACATAGCATTTCTTGTTGATGGTACAACCAAGATCAGCAAATTGCATTACATTTCAAATCTTAAGACTCAGGGAGAAAATTTTAGGAAACTTTTTCTTGCAACGGCGCAGGATATAAGGGTTGTTCTGATAAAACTTGCCGACCGTCTGCATAACATGAGAACTCTCAAATACTTGAATAAAGACAAGATAAAAAGCATTTCAGAAGAAACAATTAATGTCTATGCCCCTCTTGCGCACCGGCTTGGTATGAATTGGATTCACATAGAACTTGAAGATCTAGCATTCGCACATTCCAACCCACGAGATTACAAAAAGGTACATAACCTTGTATCCAGCAAGAAAAAAGAGTGGAAAAACTACCTCAAAGAGGTTAAAACCACTCTCACAGAAAAACTGAACGAAGTCGGAATCAAAGCAGAGGTGACAGGTAGATTCAAACATAATTATGGGATATATACAAAGATGAAGATGCAAGGTCTAGATATAGACAAGGTTTACGACATACTCGCTTTCAGAATTATTACGGATAGTAAAAATGAGTGCTATCAAGCACTGGGAATTATACACGGTCTCTGGAGCCCCGTTCCGGGTAAATTCAAAGACTATATAGCACTGCAAAAAGCCAACGGATATCAGGCATTACACACCACAGTTCTGGATCCATTAAAAGAGCGGATGGAGATTCAAATTAAAACCAAGGACATGCATAAATACGCAGAATATGGAGTTGCTTCACACTGGAACTACAAGGAAAACATGGGTGCAAATACCAGTCAGAAAATGTATGACTCGCTTAGAAAGCTTTTGGAGCATAAAGATATAGAGGATTCAACTGAATTTATGGAGGCTATTCAAGGTGAACTCGCATCACAGATACTTTACGTTTTTACCCCGAATGGTGACATTATTGAACTTCCGCAAGGTGCGACACCGATGGATTTTGCCTATGCAATTCATGCCGAAATTGGTCATCATTGTTACCGAGCACTGGTAAACCGTGGACTTGTTGCCTTGAACCGGAAATTAAAAACAGGTGATACGGTGGAGATCATCACCCATAAAGACAAACATCCAAGCAGGGATTGGCTCTCGTTTGTTGTAACTTCCAAAGCTAGAACGAGAATAAGATCATGGTTGAGAAAAGAGGAAAACGAGGTATCTGAAGAAAGCGGACGAAACATCACTCAAAGGAAATTAAAAAAGCACGGAATACAGTTGGGTGAGATAGAAAAAGACAAAAAACTTTTAGATTCATTAAAGACTTTGAATTTAAGAGGTGTAGGCACTTTGAATTTAGATAGCATAGAGGAATTCTACAGAGCTGTGGGTTTTGGGAGAATTTCCGCCAGTGAAATAATAAACCTCATGTCCCCAGGAACCGATATTATGTCTCAGGGTAAAAGAGACAGAATTAAGAGTATTATCAATAAGATAAGTAAAGATCGGCTCAAAAATGCCATAAAAATACAAGGTTTCAACAATATTATGGTCAGACTTGCTGAATGTTGTCTGCCGCTTCCTGGAGAATTGATTTTGGGTTATACAACAAGAGGTAAAGGGGTGACAATCCACAAACACAACTGCTCTTACCTGCTTGACGTAGACCCTGAAAGAAGGATAGACGTAGAGTGGGATAAAGACTTCGCTGGACAACTACTCGCAACAATTTTCGTTGTGTACTCAGATATTCCAAAAAAATTGCCAAAGTTAGAGAAAGTGATCTTAAAAAATGGTGCAAATATTATAAATGTAAAAACATTTAAATTTGATATTGAAAAGGTCAGGAGCAATTTTGAAATATCAGTGGAAAATATAACGTGTTTGAACTCTATTATAGATTCTCTGCAAAAATTGAAGAGTGTGGTAGCCGTGGAAAGAATTTTTAAATCACAAGTCAATTCCTGGCAGAAATAACTCATATTGAAACGAATACAATACTATAATATATTTAACCGGTATATATATGCTCAAATTTTTTTATAACCGACGTAGAATCAAAAAAAGCCGCTTAGCACAGAATATTGAATCAGTTTTAATTGCTTTATTTCTGGCGATTTTCATAAGAACTTTCATTGTGCAACCGTTCAAAATTCCGTCCGTGTCCATGGTTCCAACTTTACTAGTTGGTGACCACTTGCTTGTGAACAAGTTTGTTTATGGAACCAACATACCTTTCACAGATATTAAGATATTTCCACTGAAAAAAATTGAGAGGGGGGACGTAGTAGTCTTTAAATTTAAGGAAAAGAAGTTAAGTGATAAAGGAATACGTCTTTTTCAAAATGTTCATTATATAAAAAGAGTTATAGGTATTCCCGGTGATACAATAGATATAAGAGGAAGAGATGTATATATAAATAGTGAAAAAGTGAACAAGGTATTTGATAAAAACTATTTTTACTATGAAAAAAATAATGAAATAAGAACAGACAAATACACCAGTGCTCTGGGAAACCATAATTTTAGCGTTGTATACAAAAATGGATTTTTCAATACAAAAAAAGGCAAACTTAACTTCCCTGTGACAGTTCCAGAAGGGCAGGTTTTTGTCATGGGAGACAACAGGGATAACAGCTATGACAGCAGATTTTGGGGGTTTTTACCATCGTATGATATATTAGGGAAGGCGTTCTTTATACATTGGTCATGGAATTTTTACCAAAGTGATATATTAAAAAAGATTAGATGGACTAGAATATTTTCTTCAATAAATTGATTTAGGAGAGGATTAAATATGAAGATTTTTTATTACTTATTATTATTAGTGGTATTAGTAGCACTTTATAAACTAGTGCCAATATACTACAAATACTACAGTGTTAAGCTTGTATGTGAGCCTCACGTTAAATTGCTTCAAAATTCAGATGAAGAGCAAGTGAGAAATTTAGTCAAAGAAGAATTGGAAAGGTTCAAAATTCCCAAGAATAAGAGAAAGATAGTCGTAACCATTAATAATACAAGAACGGCGACAGTTAAAATTAGTTATAAAGATCAACTACAACTTCTTGATTATTATAAAAAGGATTTTAATTTCGTTATAGAATGTTCTGACAGCATTGCAGGACGAAGATAACCCGTGAATAAAAAAGCTCTGATAAACTCTAAAGAGGTTGATAGAAAGATACAGAGGATTGTTAATGAAATTATTGAAAAGAATCGTGTTGTAAATGATGTTGCCATAATAGGGATTAAGACAAGAGGGGAGTATATAGGTAAGAGAATAAGCAACCACCTATACAAAATAGAAAAGAAAGATATTCCCTTTGGCACATTGGATATAACACTCTACAGAGACGACCTGAGAAACAGCCTGAAATTACCCAAACTCAAGGGAACAAATATAAGTTTTGATATAAACAAACTCAAAATAATACTTGTTGATGACGTCATTTATACGGGGCGGACGATAAGGGCTGCAATAGAAGCAATAATGAGTCTCGGTCGCCCTTCCAATATACAACTCGCGGTATTGGTTGACCGTGGATTGAGAGAATTGCCCATTCATCCTGATTTTGTAGGTTTGAAAATAAAAACCTCGGAAGAGGAAGAAGTTAAAGTGTATTTAAAAGAGCATGATAAAAAAGACGAAGTAACACTTATAAAAAATGGATGAATTTAATAGGAGAAATATAATTTCAATCTCCGAGCTATCTGTAAATGAAATAAACCAGATTATGGATACTGCTGTGTCCATGAAGCAGGTAACAACCAGAGATATGAAAAAAGTTCCCACGTTGCAAGGGGTTACCGTAGTTAACCTTTTTCTAGAGCCTAGTACCAGAACAAAGTCGTCATTTGAGATTGCAGAAAAAAGATTAAGTGCAGACGTGCTTAATTTCACTTCATCTCAAAGCAGCATAGTAAAGGGAGAATCGTTGATTGATACGGCAAGGAATTTGGAGTCTATGGGTGCAAGTATAATAGTAATGAGACACCCTATGTCGGGTGCTCCATGGGTATTGTCAAAAAAGTCCACAGCATCAATTATTAATGCAGGTGATGGATCTCATGAACACCCCAGTCAGGCACTACTTGATCTATTTACAATAAGACAGATAAAGGGAAAGTTCGAAGGATTGAACGTTTTAATAGTCGGCGATATTTTAAACAGCAGGGTGGCAAGATCTAATATTTACGGATTATTGAAACTCGGTGCAAACATTAAATTAGTGGGGCCAGGTTCTTTAATACCAAACTATTTTAAGGAAATGGGGATTGATGTTTTTTACAGACTTGAAGATGCACTTGTGGACACGGACGTAATTATCATGATGCGAATTCAAAAAGAGAGAAAAAGTCTGGACTACTTTCCGTCAATCAGGGAGTATTCCCGATTCTTTGGTTTGACAAAGGAGAAACTCAAATTGGCAAAGAAAGACATCATGATAATGCATCCTGGTCCAATTAACAGGGGTGTGGAAATGACTTCTGAAGTTGCAGATGATAAAAGGTCGGTGATTTTGGATCAAGTCACAAATGGGATAGCTATCAGAATGGCGATGATATATCTGGTTGCCAGTTGGAGATCTAAAAAAAGTGATACTGATTAAAAATGGCAGGGTAATAGATCCGGCCAATAATGTTGACAATATTAAAAATATTTTTATAAACAAAGACCGTATAAATGACTACCCGAAAAATACAAACCTGCTTGAATCAAAGCGTAACTTAAAAATCATTGATGCCACTGGAATGATAGTAGTTCCCGGACTGGTTGATATACATGTTCATTTAAGGGAACCGGGATATGAGCATAAAGAAACAATAAAAACAGGGACATTATCAGCAGCAGCTGGAGGATTCACTTCCATAGCCTGCATGCCCAATACAGATCCCATCAATGATAATGCCTCAGTGACGGATTACATTTTACTCAAAGCATTCAAAGAGGGCGTTGTCAATGTTTTCCCAATTGGTGCGATAACAAAGGGGGAAAAAGGTGAAGAATTGGCTGAGATCGGTGAAATGTATGAAGCTGGATGTATAGGAATATCTGATGATGGTATGCCCGTTATAAATTCAAATCTTATGAGAAGAGCTATGGAATACGTCAGGTCTTTTAACATTCCTGTAATTTCTCATACAGAAGATAAATACCTTTCAGACAATGGCGTTGTTAACGAGGGAAAATATTCAACTCTCCTTGGACTAAAGGGTATCCCCAATGCTGCCGAGGAGGTAATGGTCGCAAGAGACATACACCTGTCAGAATTAACTGGTACACACCTTCATATCTGCCATGTCTCAACTGAAGGTTCGGTGAGAATAATTAGGGATGCTAAAAAGAGAAATGTAAACGTAAGTGCAGAGGCAACTCCTCATCATTTTACATTGTCTCACGAAGAGGTGTTAAATTACAACACTAGCGCCAAAATGAATCCGCCACTGAGATCTGAAAAAGACGTTAAAGCAATACAGAAAGGTCTTAAAGACGGCACTATCGACGTCATTGCCACTGATCATGCACCACACAGTGAAGATGAAAAAAATGTAGAGTTTGACAAAGCCCCTTTTGGCATTGTTGGCTTGGAAACAGCCTTGCCATTATCTTTAACTCTGACAGATAAAAAAATTCTTACCTTGAACCAAATTATAGAAAAACTCACCGTGCTGCCTTCCAAAATCATAAATATTGACAGGGGAACACTTGGTAAAAATAAAATAGCGGATGTAATGATTTTTGATCCGAAAGAGCATTTCACGATCAATAAAAGCAAATTTTACTCAATGGGTAAGAACACCCCTTTTGATAATTATAAATTGAGAGGCAAAGTCAAATACACAATTGTTTCTGGTAAGGTTGTTTACACCGATTAGCAAGTGGTTTCCAGCAGGATAAATTTCAGTGAAACACAGATGTAGTAACTGTGAAATTATTTTGGAATAAAAACTCTCGGCAAGGTGGCAAATGAATATCACACAACCGAGTTTGGTGATAATAACATGAATCAGACTTAATGAAGCATTTCTTCATGTTTTTCTTCCAACTCATCATCTTCATTATCAAGATCGTCTTCATCAAACTCATCATCTTCATCCCAATTTTCATCATCAAGATCATCTTCATCGGAAAACTCGTCATCTTCAAACTCGTCTTCAATTCTTAGTTCATTATCTTGAAAAACATTAAATTTGTATGACACTCCTGCACCACCACCGATAAAATATTACACAAACCATACATCTCAAGGACTGTATGTCAAGATAAATTAACCTTAAATAAACGTTGCTTTATATATAAGGATATTGAACTCTTTTCCCAGAGTAATGTTGCTCAAAATTGTGAAAAATCCAGTTATTATAAGGAGTTATAAATGTTGACAAAACTTGAGCATATCATATCATTACTAAACATTTACAATCTATGTAATACAACAATCAGAGACAATTTAATTCAGCCAACAACAGCCATATAAATTAGTTAGGGGAAACAAGCATACCAACCAATTTGAAGGTGCTAGAATAATAAAAATGGTAGATATTAAAGATGCAATTGAGGAGATAAGCAAAGGTAACCTTGTAATACTGGTTGATGATGAAGACCGCGAGAATGAAGGTGACCTTGTAATTGCAGCAGAACATGCAACTCCGGAAATTATTAACTTTATGGCAATACATGGCAGGGGTTTAATCTGCCTCGCCATAACTAGAGAGAATGCCGACAGGTTATCACTGCAGCCTATTAAGCCAGAAAATAATGACGTGCCCGAATATACTGCATTCACTATATCAATAGATGCTATAAGAGGAGTCACAACGGGTATTTCCGCTTTTGATAGAGCAAAAACTATCGGCCTGGCTATATCGGAAGATTCAACTCCCCGTGATTTTATAAGACCTGGTCACGTCTTCCCTTTGGTTGCGAGAAAAGGTGGTGTTCTTGTCAGGGCTGGTCATACAGAGGGTTCGGTGGATTTAGCAAGAATTGCAGGACTTAAGCCTGCATCCGTAATTTGTGAAATTATGAAAGACGACGGCGATATGGCAAGACTTAAAGATTTGAAGAAATTTTCAGAGAAGCACGGCATAAAAGTCGTAACTATTGCAGACATAATAAGCCACAGACTTCAAAATGAAACGTTAGTTAATAAAGTTGCAGAAGCGGAGTTGCCCACTGAGTATGGGAGTTTCAGGTCAATGGTTTATGAAAGCGAAATTAATCTGGCTCACCATATTGCCCTCGTAAAAGGAAACATCAATCCCGATGAAGAGGTTCTGGTCAGAGTACACTCTGAATGTCTTGTCAGTGATGTTTTTAATACTCAAAACTTTGACAGCAGAGCAAATCTGATCAATTCAATGAGTATGATAGAAGATGAAGGTCTGGGAGTAATATTGTATATAAGGTCAGAGAGTTATGATGATAGGCTTGTCAATAAAATAAACAACTATGCAAAAAATGGAAAATTTCCCGATCCTCTGGATGAAGGAAATTATCATGATTATAAAAATGAATTGAGAAACTACGGTATTGGTGCGCAAATTTTACGTGACTTGAACTTAAAAAAAATTAAGCTCCTAACAAATAATCCAAAGAAGGTAAAAGGATTAGAAGGATTTGGCATGAAAATAGTAGAGAGAGTCCCCATTAAGAAACCCGAGAAAGGGAATAACTGCTTTGAATTGAAAAAAATCAGCTAATAGAACTGTTAAATGATATACTCAATTAAATAAAAGGGTAGAAAATGGCAATCAAAGAAGGTTCATTAAACGCAAGAGGTCTGAAATTTGCAATAGTCAAAAGCAAGGTCAATGAATTAGTTACCAAACAGTTACTTGAAGGTGCAAAAAATACCCTGATAAGGCACGGCGCGTTGGAATCTGATCTGGATATCATCAAGGTGCCAGGTTCCTTTGAATTGCCTCTTGCTGTTTTAAGTGTTATTAAAACGAAAAAATACAATGCTGTGATTGCTATCGGTACTATTATCAAGGGACAGACCTTACATTATGAGATCTTATCTACACAAGTTACAAATGATCTTTCCAGAGTTTCTCTAGATACTGGGGTACCCGTAACTCTCGGTGTTGTAACAACTGATAGTGTAGAACAGGCAATTGATAGGGCAGGGGTTAAGGGTGGTAACAGGGGAAGTGATGCTGCTCTGTCCGCAATTGAAATGGCAAATCTCGTTAAATCAATCTGACTTCAATGATGGGAAAGCGAAGACTCGCAAGAGAGTGTGCGCTGGAATTTCTTTATCAAATAGACACTTTGTCCTATAATGAGGATGAGGAGAATTTGGATTTTGATAAGGAATTGAGCAATTTTTTTCTTTCCAAAGAAAACAATACCCTAGATGAAAACACAAAAGAATTTATGACCTTTCTTGCAACTGGCGTGTATGAAAATTTTGAAAACATTGATCGGATTATTGCTCAATATTCTGATAACTGGAGTATCTCAAGAATGGCCAGAATTGACCGCAATGTTTTAAGACTTGCCGTTTATGAGATGATGAGTTTAGTTGATATCCCCCACACTGTTACTATAAATGAAGCCGTTGATATTGCTAAACAATACGGAACCAATGAGTCCGGGGCATTTATTAATGGGATTATAGACAGGGTCAGAATAGCTTTTGAAAGAGGTGAATGCAAATGATTGTTGAAACAATTTCAAAATTGGTGAGAAGATTGGATTTAGAGGAGAATGAGATTTCACAAATATTTGAAAAGATGATGAATGGGGAACTCACTAACAGTCAGATAGCAACGATTATTGTTGCCTTGAGAATTAAAGGTGAAACAATAGAAGAAATTACAGGCGTATCAAAAACCATGTCAGATAAAGCTGTCCGAATCAATCATTCCTATGACAATGTTGTGGACCTTTGTGGAACAGGAGGAGACAATCACGGAACTTTTAATATTTCAACTGCAGCTTCATTTGTGGTTGCCGGTGCCGGGGTCCCAGTTGCTAAACATGGGAACAGGTCTGTTTCCAGTTTAGTAGGTAGTGCCGACGTTCTTGGAGAGCTTGGTATAAATATCAACCTGGACACCGTCGGTGCTGAAAAATGTCTGGAAGAAGTAGGAATTACCTTCCTATTTGCCCCAAATTATCATCCGGCGATGAAAAACGTCGCAGCAGTAAGAAAAGAGATTGGAATCAGAACAATTTTTAATTTGATTGGACCAATGTTAAATCCTGCAAAAGTTAAGCGTCAGGTCGTTGGTGTGTATAGTGAATTTTTACTGGAACCCGTTGCCAAAGTCTTAAGAAGTTTAGGCTCCGAGCATGTGCTTGTTGTTCACGGTTCTGATTCTATGGATGAAATCACGGTTACAGGTACAACGCTATTTGCAGAGTTAAAAGACGGAATAGTTAAAAAACGCCTGTTTGACCCAATGAAAATGGGATTTAAGAAGCGCAAGCTGAATGAGCTTATCGGTGGCAGGAACAAAAGAGAAAATGCCGATATAATACTTTCTATTTTAAAAGGAGAAGGCTCCGAAGCAAGAAGAGATATTACCTTGTTGAACGCAGCTGCAGGTATCTTGGTGTCTGGTAAAGTTGCCAAATTCAGCGAGGCTACAGAGATTGCAAAAGACTCACTTGATAACTGTAACGCTATGAAGAAATTAGAAAAATTAGTAGAATTTACTAGTAGCTGGAAAAAACCGTAATGATCATTGATGACATTATTGAGTATAAAAAATCCGAACTGAAAAACTCAATTGAAATAAAACCCTTGAGGGAAATAGAAGAAGAAATCAAAAAAGTTTCCCCTCCGAAAGATTTTTATGACTTGATGTCAAAAAACAGAGGCTTAAAGATAATACCGGAAGTAAAAAAGAGCTCTCCTTCCAAAGGTATGCTGTGCAGGAATTTTGATCCTGTAAAAATTGCCAAATCATACGATGATAACGGTGCTTTTGCAATATCCGTGCTGACCGATAAGAAGTTTTTTGACGGCGACCTAAAATACTTATATAACATAAGAAAAGAAATTAATTTACCACTCCTGAGAAAGGATTTTACAATTGATGCTTATCAAATCTATGAGGCACGTTTACACGGTGCGGATATTATACTTTTAATTGCTTCTGTGCTGGATCTATCACAGATCATTGAATTTCTAAGTATCACCCATACACTTGGAATGAGTGCAATTGTTGAGGTGCACGATAAAAACGAGCTTATTGAAAAAGCTATTAGAGCTGAGAGTCGGATCATCGGCATAAACAACAGAGATTTAAAGACCTTTCAAGTGAATCTGAGCACCACGGAAGATTTGATTGAGTATGTTCCACACAACACACAAGTAATTAGCGAGAGTGGGATTGGCAAACCGCTTCACGTCAAAAGATTGATGGAATTAGGAATAAATAGTTTTTTAATCGGAGAGACTTTTATGAACTCTCCGTATCCCGGGGATAAACTCCGCGAATTTATCAGTGAGATCAAAGCAGAGACCCAAGTAATTCAATGAGTGATGAAGATAAAAAAGTCAATAGAAATGTGAAGAAGCCGATTGTTGCAATTATACTGTCTGTGATTCTGCCGGGTCTCGGGCAAATATACAATTCACAGGTGAGAAAAGGGCTTTTCTTCATTGGGCTTAATATAGTCATAAATTTCTTGATAAAAGAGCCTTTATCAGCGGTAATGAGTGATCCAGAAAACGTCAGTCGGCATAATATGATTGTGTTCACAGGGTATTTACTAGCAGGAACTGTATTGTGGATATACGCAATAGTTGATGCAAGAAAAAACGCATATAAAATAAATGAGGAAACTAATAAAACATAGTTTGCGAGGAGTTTAATTATAATGGAGAAAAGAACATCAGTTGTAACACTTAAAGGTAATCCGCTAACATTAATAGGAGGGGAAATTAAGATTGGAGACAAAGCTCCTGATTTTAAGGCACAGGAAGGTCTTGGCAATTTTGTTTCTCTGTCCAATTTCAAGGGTAAGATAAAGTTGTTTAATGTGATAGTTTCTGTTGATACTCCCGTGTGTGATGTTCAGACCAGAAAATTCAATGACGAATCTTCAATTTTGTCGGATGACGTTGAAGTATTGACCGTCAGTATGGACTTGCCTTTTGCACAAAGCAGGTATTGTGGAAATGCAGGGATTGAAAAATTAAGAAATATTTCTGATCACCAGCATGCTTCATTCGGAGAGTCCTATGGAGTGTTAATCAAAGAAAACCGCTTATTGGCAAGAGCAATTTTTGTAGTTGATAAAGATGACATTGTAAAACACGTTGAATACGTGAAAGAAATATCCGAAGAACCGAATTATAATGCAGCTTTGGACGTTGTAAGGTCTCTGGTATGATTACAGAGTAGTTCATTTAACACTTCGTGATACTTGAGCTTTTAGGAGAAAAGATAATTGCCCATAACTGAAGAAAAGGTTTATGAAATACTCGGTGATATATATGACCCAGAGATCCCTGTTGACATAGTCAATCTTGGTTTGGTTTACGGAGTGGAAATACAAGATAACACCGTCAACGTGAACATGACAATGACATCTCCCGGCTGTCCCGCAGCAACCCAAATAGTAACCGAAGCAAAACTGCTTCTTGAAGATATACCTGAAATATCTGCAGCAAACATAGAAATTGTATGGGATCCACCTTGGAGTCCCAGTATGATGAGTGATGATGCCAAAGAGAGTTTAGGGATGTTTTAAATTTCAAGAATTATTAGAATCAAACCACTCATTAAATTCTGACGGAAACAACTCTAACATTTTTTCACAAGGCATGTTGTAACCACACCTCGGGCACGTAAGCGTTGACCGCAGAGGTAACAAGGTCTGCAACGATCTTTGTCTCTCCAAGCCTGACGGCAATGCTATACCTTCTGGAAAGACAAATTTCCCCAAAACGCTACATTTTCCCCAAATTTCTACTTTCGTAGATGAAAAATTTGACGCCACCGAAAAATGTGGCAAACGACGGGTTGAGAGTAGAGGTAGAGTTTATCTCCCCTTGAAATCCCCTTTCCCTCCTCGCTGGGTTTTCCCAAGGGGAGGGATTTTTTTAACCACCTTTTTTTAACCACCCCGTCAGGCTTTGCCTGCCACCCCTCCATAGGAGGGGAATTATTTAAACATCTACTCTTATTTGCAACTGCTAACTCACTGTATTTATTGCATTTTTTGCTATATTTCCATTTAAGACAAATGCGTTGCGCTTAAAGAGGGGAATTGACAAATAGCTATCTGTCTGCAAATAACCCCTTGATAATAACCATAGACAGTGCAATCACGTTAATAGTAGTTGCTGCCAACAAGGTTATGAGGACAGTGTTGGAATAAAGGGCTATGGAGTAGAAGAAATTGGACGCTCCAACAAATATTAACACCACTGCTATAAAAATAAGCCAACTGGAAACTATCCGCCTTGCCCAAGTTGCAAACTTTCCTCGCAACTCCTGCTTTTGCTTTTCCGCATTGATCTGGAGGTTTTGCAAGCGATCTTGCAGTATGGTTTGCTCATCAGGCGAGTCTTTACTCGGTTGTTTCTGAGCCTTTTCAAGTGTTTCAGGAAATCCTGTTCTTTGTTCCCCGCTCTTGCACATACCCAATCAATTCAAACTGTCATACAGATCTGTATAATATTTCCGAATGAGATTTTTTGGTATTTCTTTGCTAGGAGTGTTATCAAAGGTGTCCCACCACGGAGTGCCTTTTTTGTGTGTTAGGTCAATCAGATGTTCAGCCGGAGCGTGTTTATACGCATTCCAAATGGTTTTCAAAATTCCAAGCACTTCTTTGTCAGTAATATCTTCTTCCGTTGGTTTTTTGGGCTCTTCGTTACCAAACGGATCATACAAAGTCGCACGACGATCTTTTATAGGGCCTTTGCCATATTCCCGAAGCTCATAATAAAGCGAAGGAACCACCGGACCATATCTCCAAGCCTCTATGCGATCAGTAAACAGATCGGCATTCTTAGCTACACTGAACCAACCGAAAAAGATGTAGACCAATTTGAGAAGTTTCAAAATACTTACGTCTGTAACATTGTCCTTCTCTGCATTGTCCAAAATAAAGTTAGCTATGTGTGCTGCTTTGTATGTGCTTTGCTGCACAGGACACCTCCTGTCGTTTTTTTGGAGTAATGTTTTAAACTATAACACTATACCAACCAACTTGACAACTACTATTGGTCAGGATCCCTGTCAGGGCAGAGTGGTTGACAAATAGCACTACACGTGCTATATAAACAGTTAAGAGCATGTGGCAAATTCTCCATGCGAAACGCTGAGGATATTCCTGATATCCAAAGGTTAGCCACAGGATGGTCAGAAAGGGTTGTTGGAGTCCTTAAGCATGTTCAAGGGAGCGTCAGGGGTTCCCTTTTTTTTGTAGCTTTTCTTGTGCCAGAAGTTCTTTCACTTGAGACGTTCTTATCCGATGGATGGTTGTCAAAAAGATTTCGTCAGTCCCCTCTACAGATTTCACGATCGCTCTTAAAAACTTTTTTGGCTGGTATTCCTGTATGAAGTGCGACTCTACTCCTTTTGTTGCAACAATCGCTTGTGAGTTATCTATGATCTTCTGCGTATCGGCGTAGTTTGCGATCTTGATATTTGAATGCTTGTCAAGATGACCTACAAGCGTTTCCTGAGATAGAAGCACTGTATGCCCGTTAGTTTTAAGGGCTTTGGAGACCTCTGCGGGGACGACCCCAACTGGAAAGAACTCTTCGCTTTTTTTGTTCACCCATATTTTAAATTGATCTCCAGACAACATATCCTGCGTAAAATCACGAGCGATACGTGGCGTGAAATTGTTTAAGTTTGGCAACCAAGACCGTTTGCCCGGATTAAAGCCAAAGCTGGCGTGTGGCAACACTACTTTGCCAGTGGGAAGGCGGTATCCGGTAAGGTTTACGCTCTTTGGGTTGTTGACAGTGCCAATTTCAACCTTGCTTCTCACCAGCTTGCCTTTTGAACTGCTAACCTCCCATTCTCTGCTGGTTATCTGTTGTTGGGTCAACGTCCGTTTGTTGCAACGGCAGTTGTAATCCAGCGGTGGAGTAAAAGTGTTCCAGAATGGATCATCAACCGGAAATATACTGCCGTCAAGCTCAGCGTGGCTTTCCCGAGTGCGGGAATCATGCAGTGCGATAAATTGAGCAAAAGGACGGCGCTTTTTATTTTTCTCAATAGACGCTTCCCTGCCCGCAGCATAGGCAGATAGTAGGTTTGTGCGATAGATAGTTTTTAAGCGGTGCGGGGGGAACTTCTGAGGAATTACCTCTCCTGTTTTTTTGTTTATTTTTTCTGCACCTTTCCAGCCTCCCTTTTGTAGCTTTGGTTCAAGTTCTTTTTTGAACTGCTGAAAAGTCTTGCCATCGGTCAAAGCCCCGTCAAGTGCCGTTTTTATATCTTTTAAAAGGTCTATTTTTGCGACATTTGCAACGGTGAAAACGTGTGCATGAGCTTCGCCAAGCACCTCACGCCAACCACGCGAGACCTTGTATTGCCTTGATCTTAGGTAATTGACTGCCTGCTCGGGCGTCCTTCTAAACATAAAGTTCAGGTTAATTGTTTTCGGGGGCATTGCTTATCTCTCCCCATAGGCGGGCTATTACCCATTTGTTTTCAAGGCTTTTTTAAGAGGAATTCAAACGGGGAAACGACCCTTGTTAAACACCGATTAAACCCTATTTAAAGTGTCAATAATTCCACCAAAAGATCTCTTTAATCCGAACTTCTCCGGGATTCATAGTGTGAACTTATATACTGTTTGCAGTTGATTATTTCTTTGTTCTAATTACGCAATTTGCAAAAAGCTCATCAACCCAAAAACGGGCGAGATAACAAAGTTTGCACCGCACTGCCTAAAAACTATTTATCATACAAATCTACTATCTGCCTAACTTGAATTTTTACGAACCTGTCAGCGCCCGCCACTATGTGCAGGAGCTGGTCAATAGTAAGGTTTTTACGCGCTGGATGAGTAAAAAAAGTCAAGAGTTCTTTCCCGTTGGAATTGTCCCCGCAGGGGTCTCAAAAGCCCTTAACACCAATGGGCATAAGTTGCTTTTGTCTCAGGAGACCTTGATCACCCACCTTAAAAAACACTCAGATATTAAACTTGCAAACTATGCTGCTATGCAGAAGATCATAGATAATTCGCAGGCAGTGTTAAGAGGGCGAGAAGTGCATTTTATACAGCAAGATCAACCCGGAAAGTTCTTAAGGGCAGTTGTAAAAGCTGTAGATGATTCGGATGAGATTTTTTTAAATACAATCCACAGAATGCGGGCATCTCAAGCAGAGGAATTTCTATCACAAGAAAAACTATAAAAAAAGGGAGCCCCTGACGCTCCCTTGTGTGTGCGAGGGGGACTCGGGTAACTCCCCTACAGAACTTTTTTGGGCATCAGGCATGCCCTCAGCAATCGCGCCGAGCAGTTTTTGCCGCAACACACTTAAAATGCTTTTCATATTTATAATAAAAATATAGTATTGTGTCAATCAAACGTTTATGTTTAATGATTTAGTTTACATAATTTCAAGGAGAAAAAATATGTCCGAAAAATTAAAAGTAGGGGACACTGTACCTGATTTTGAGGCTGAAACTTACGGTGGTGAAGTAGTAAAGTTGAGTGATTATTACAAGGAGAAAATTGTAGCTCTTTACTTTTATCCTAAAGACAATACTCCCGGATGCACAAAAGAAGCCTGCTCTATAAGGGATGGAATGGATGAGCTTTCAGAGCTGGGAATTCAAGTTGTTGGAGTAAGCACAGACGGTGTGAAATCACATGAAAATTTTAGGAAAAAATACAATTTGAATTTTCCTCTGGTGAGCGATAAAAGCAAAACTATTATAAATATGTATGGTGTAAAAAGTGCGTTTGGGTCAGCAAAAAGACAAACATTCCTGATAGACGGCAAAGGCATAATACAACACATTTGGAACAAGGTTAAGACGGCTCAACATGCAGATGAAATCGCAGATAAGGTCAGGGAGTTGAATCTTTAGAATAATTGCCATAGTGTTGTTGTGATAAACATTCCAAAAAAGATATTTATTACTGGAACTGATACCGGAGTTGGAAAAACGGTGGTTACGGCTGCAATTTCCAGTTGTTTAATAAAAAAGGGTTTAAGTGTCAATCCCTTAAAACCTTTTCAGACCGGTACAGAAGACCCAGTTGTTCACGATATAGAGTTCATACATAAAGTAATTGGTAAAACCTTTGATATTAACAAGGCATGTCCCTTTAGATTAAAAAAGCCCCTTTCACCTTATTACGCTTCCAAACTGGAAAAGGTTGATTACAGCATCCCTGATATTATAGAAATACTGAAAGGTCGAATATCTGAAACCAGTATAAATCTGATAGAAGGTGCAGGTGGACTTAGGGTACCGATAACAAAGAGTTATTTTATGAGTGACTTGGCAAAGGATCTGGGCTCAACCCTGGTAATTGTTGCAAGGCCAGGGCTTGGGACAATTAACCATACTCTTTTGACTATTGATCATGCAAGATCTCACGGTTTAAAAATCATGGGAGTTGTAATATCCAATTATCCGACAAAACCAAATCTGGCTGACCTTACCAATATTTCTCAATTAAGAGAATTACTTGGTGTTGAAATACTTGGGGTCATACCATCACTGGACAACGTGGTTGTGGAAGAAGGAGAAATAGGAGAATTGAATGAAAAAAGTCAAAACTTTTTCACAAATCAACTTGGTGGCAATCTTAATATAGAAAGTATGATCAACCTTACAAGATAAGACCCTGATACACTTGACAGACAACTACAACGTGATATAAGTAATTGCTATTTTTCAGGAGCAGCACTGTGATTTCCAAAAAGTTCGTTCTGGAAATTTATTACATAAAGATCAGGTCAATATGAGCTACTTTATAAAACTTACCCCAGTTATTATGTTGTGTATCTTGATCTCGTTAGGCATATATCAGCATAAGGCGAAAAGCGGTAACAAAGGTCCCTCTCAACCTGTCCTGTTCAGCCATAAGATACATGCAGGGGAGAATGAAATACCATGTGAGTATTGCCACAGTTTTGTAGATGTATCACCTAACCCGGGTATTCCTTCACTTCAGAAATGTATTGGATGTCACCAGCACGTGCTCGGAAGAGATGAGGATTATGTAACCAATGAGGGACAGGTAATCAACTATAAGGATGAAATTGCCAAAGTCAGGGAGTATTGGGAAAGAAAAGAGCCTATACCGTGGATAAAAGTCACAAGTATGGGTGAATACGTAAGGTTCAATCATAAGAGACATATTAAAAGGGGTTTTGAATGCCAGACGTGTCATGGACAGGTGCAAGAAATGGACGTCGTTTATAAGGCTGAGAGACTTAACATGGGTTTTTGTATAAGCTGTCATGAAAAAAATGCTGATAATGAAGATCACTTAAAAGTTTTGAAAGATTGTCTGACCTGCCATTATTAAATGGTTGGAGGTATAAATGTCTGAAAAGAAAAAGGGTGAATTAAGCAGAAGAGATTTTTTAAAGGTAGTTGGCGTTGCCAGTGGCACAGCAGCTGTTACTGGTGCATGTTCAAATGAGCCTGTTGAACAGATAATACCTTATGTCATACCTCCAGAATCTTATATACCTGCGTTACCTAAATTCTATGCCTCTACATGCCGTGAGTGTCCATCAGGATGCGGAGTAATTGTAAAAAACAGAGATGGAAGGGCTATAAAAATTGAAGGCAACCCCTTGACTCCAAATAATGGAGGGACTTGTGCAATGGGGCAGGCATCTCTGCAAGGTCTCTACAACCCTGACCGCGTAAGATCTCCGCTTGGCAAAAAGAAAAACAGAAAACAGCTTGTCCCCATCGGTTGGAGTGAAGGCATTGACGAATTGTCTAAAAAAATAAATGAACTCGTCAAAAAAGGTAAGGGAGACAGAATAGTTTATCTAAGCAATAATATCGCTGGCACATTAAATGGCCTTGTTGAAAATTGGACAAAAGCTATAGGGGGTCGTCATTACACCTATGAGTCATTTTCTTATGACCCAATCAAAGAGGCTAACAGGATTTGCTTCGGTATTGATGAAATACCAACCTACAAAATAGAGAAAGCTAAATACGTCCTTTCCTTTGGTGCTGATTTTCTTGAAACATGGTTGTCACCAGTACGTTTTGCCAAAGGTTTTTCCAAACTCAAAACATATAAAAACGGTCGTATTGGCAAATTGGTTCAAATAGAACCAAGAGCTTCTGTTACGGCAGCAAGTGCAGATTCTTGGATTGCTGTTAAGCCTGGAACCGAAGTTTTTCTCGCTCTAGGAATTGCAAATGTAATAGTAGAAAAAGGATTGAATAAAACAAATGCCTCGTTTGTGGGAGAATTGCTATCAAAATACAACCCTGAGACAGTTTCCAAAATAACAGATATTTCAGTGGAAGTTATCAATCAGATCGCACAGGAATTCAGCAAGAGCAGAAGCATTGCACTTGGTGGAGGAGTAGCAGTTAGCGGAACCAATGCAACTGAAACAATGGTTGCCGTAAATATATTAAATTACCTTGTTGGCAATATTGGCCGCACCGTTGATTTTTCAAATACATTATCTATTTCCAGTGTCAGCACGTTTAAGGATATTACAAAACTATTTGAAGATATGAATAGCGGTAAAGTTGAACTTCTTATAGTTCAAGGAGCTAATCCAGCTTTTACGCTACCAAAGTCGCTAAACGCAACTCAGGCTTTGAGTAAAGTTAATTATCTGGTCAGTTTGTCCCCATTTGTAGATGAAACAACCGAGATGGCTTCTCTCGTTCTTCCAGACAATCACCCAGTTGAAAGTTGGGGAGATTTCCAATCAAGTAAATCTTTCCGGGGGATAATCCAGCCTGCAATGAGTCCTGTCTTCAATACAAGATCAGTCGGGGATGTAATTATAGAGTTAAGTAAAAAAGTGGATTCTACAAAAAACCTCTTTTCTGAATCAACATACTATGATCATTTAAGAGCTTCATGGAAAAAAATTGCTTATGACAAAACATCTGCAAAAAGTTTTGAGTTGTTTTGGAAAGATGCACTTAAAAAAGGTGGAATTGAATTAAATACACCTGCAAGAAAAGTTTCAATGTCGTCACGCGTAAAGACATTAGAAATTTCTGAACCTTTTATGCAGGGTGACGGTGAATTTTATTTTATTACCTATCCTTCCTACAGGTATTATGACGGTTCAGGTGCTAATAAACCTTGGCTGCAAGAATTGCCAGAAGCACTTTCAACCTCCGTATGGGATTCCTACGTTGAGATACATCCCAATACGGCAAAAAAACTTGGTGTAAGGGAAGGTTCATACCTGAATATCAAATCACCCGATGGTGAATTCAAAATCCAGTCCTTTGTTTATGAAGGAATACGTCCCGATACAATAGCAATACCTATGGGTCAGGGACATACGAGCTATGGTAGGTATGCCAAGGGAAGGGGAGTAAATCCTCTGGACTTGCTGCCAAACGTTAAAGATAAAATATCAGGAGGTTTTGCTTTTCTTTCAACAAAGGCGTCAGTTTCAAATGCTGGCAAGCACGATCTGCTCGTAAGGACACAATATACAAAAACACAACATGACAGGAGCGTTGCAAAAGACCTGACTATAAATGAACTAAAACATGGTGTCCATGATGAACATCACGAAGAGGTTGATTTTTACCCTCATAGGAAATATCCAAAATATAGATGGGCAATGAACATTGATCTCAATAAATGTACTGGCTGCGGAGCTTGTGTAACCGCTTGCTATGCAGAAAACAACATTCCGTTTGTAGGAAAAGAACAGGTGGCAAAACGCCGCGACATGGCTTGGATAAGGATTGAAAGGTATTTTGAAAAAAATCAGAACAACAATCTGGATATCAGATTTTTGCCGATGCTTTGCCAACAATGTGGCAACGCTCCCTGTGAACCTGTCTGTCCAGTTTACGCAACGTATCACAACCCCGAAGGTTTGAATGGTATGGTATACAACAGGTGCGTTGGAACGAGATACTGTGCAAATAACTGTACCTATAAGGTCAGAAAATTTAATTGGTATAGCTACAAGTTTCCTGAACCACTAAACTGGCAGTTGAATCCAGATGTAACAGTGAGAACCAAGGGTGTTATGGAAAAATGCACTTTTTGCGTGCAGAGAATTAAATTTGGAGAAGATATTGCTAAGGATGGAGACGGGATAGTTAGAGATGGGGATATTCTTACCGCGTGTCAGCAGGCTTGTCCTACTGATGCCATTGTGTTCGGCAATCTCAAGGATAAATCCAGCAAGGTTTCAAAACTTGCAAAGGATAAAAGAGGATACAGAGTTTTTGAAGCTATTAATACAAAACCCGGCATAACCTATCTAAAGAAAATAAAATGGGATAAAGCATAATGAGTGCAGAGACTAACTTAACTTATTCAAGAGTTACAAATGATGTTGTAAGAATGCTTGATAAGCCATCCGTAAAATGGTGGGTATTGTTTTTAATATCAGTTTCCTTTGTTGGTATTGGATTGATGTGCTTTATTTATCAGGTTTACACGGGTCTCGGTGTAGCGGGCTACAGACACCCAGTATTTTGGGGCACTTATATTACGGATTTTGTTTTCTGGGTTGGTATTGCTCATTCTGGGACACTGATTTCAGCAATTCTTTATCTGTTTAGGGCAAAATTTAGAATGTCTATATACAGAATTTCTGAAGCTATGACTGTGTTTGCAGTTTTAACCGCCGGACTTTTCCCCATTATGCACTTGGGAAGACCTTGGAACTTTTACTGGTTGTTTCCCTATCCAAATCAAAGAGAGCTATGGATAAATTTCAAGTCGCCTCTTGTATGGGATGTTTTTGCGGTCAGTACCTATTTAACTGTAAGTTCATTGTTTTTCTTAGTTGGAATGATCCCTGATCTTGCAGCTATCAGAGATAAAGTAAAAGAAACACCGAGGAAAGTAATTTATACGATATTATCATTTGGTTGGAAAGGTTCCAACTGGGAATGGCTCCATTACGGGAGGGCTTACCTTTACTTTGCCGCGTTGGCAACGCCACTTGTTCTTTCGGTCCATAGTGTGGTTTCATGGGATTTTGCAATGGGTAACGTGCCAGGTTGGCACACCACTATCTTTGCACCGTACTTCGTGGCAGGTGCGATTTTTTCTGGTCTTGGTATGGTCATTACTCTGACAATACCTATAAGGAAAATATTCCGCTTGGAAGATTATATTACCCTTGACAATTATGACGGTATGGCAAAACTCATCCTTTTAACATCAGGAATAGTTGGCTATGCCTATGGTGTGGAATTTTTCATGGCTTGGTATAGTTCAAGTCCTTTTGAGTTTCAACAATTCATGTATAGAGCTACTGGCGAATATGCACTTTTTTACTGGATTATGATCTTCTGTAACGTGGTAGCACCAATACCACTTTGGTGGGGAAGCATAAGGAAGAATCTGAAAATACTTTTCATAATATCAATATTCATAAATATCGGTATGTGGTTTGAGCGATTCAATATAATTGTTATATCTCTTTCAAGGGACTTTGATCCTGCTGCATGGGGTGTTTATAAAATTTCTTGGGTTGAAATAGGTATAACAGTTGGTAGCTTTGCATGGTTCTTTATGTTTTTCTTGTTGTTTATAAAAACACTGCCTGCAATTTCAATAGCAGAAATAAAAGAGATACTACCAGTGCCTAAAAGGGAATTAAAAAAATGAACAAAAAACAAGGGATACTCGGCATATATCCTTATCTTGACTCCGTAATTGATGCGGTAAGGAAGTTGAAAGCAAACGGTTTTGATGAATTGAGAGTTTTTTCTCCCTTTCCAAACCATGAAATTGAAGATGAAATGAATTTACCACCGAGTCCTGTCAGATTCTTTACACTTTTTGGTGCTCTACTGGGTGCAACATGCGGGGTTGGATTTACAGTGCTTACCTCTCTTGATTGGCCTATATCGGTGAGCGCCAAACCAATAGTTTCAATACCTCCATACATGGTGATAGTATTTGAGCTAACAATTTTGTTCGGTGCACTATTTACCTTGCTTGGATTGTTGATCAATTCTCTGCTCAGAAACAGAGTGCCCGTAAATATGTATGACCCGAGTTTTTCAGATGACAAATTTGGAATAATGGTGGTTTGCGCCACTGAGAATATGGAAAATGTTAAAGACATTTTGAACTCAGCAGGAGCAGAAAAGATAAAAGTTGACACGGTAGATAGCTAAATTCCGTGGAGGAAAGAAGGCGTTGAATAGTTTTAAGCTGAAAATAATTTTAGCATTTGGAATTTTGTTTTTATATAGTGCCGAACTGTACTCATTTCCGTGGAACTATGATATGTGGGAACAACCCGCTATACATCCCTATGAATCACCCTTTATATATCCACAGAAATCTGTTACCACGGAAGGTGGTACATCTCATTCTGAATCCAGAGAAAAAACGGAAACTATTAAGAAAAACCCTGTTCCGTACAATAAGAAATCTATTGAAAGAGGAAAGCAGGTTTATGAGATATACTGCACTGTCTGCCATGGGTCTAAAGGCAAAGGAGATGGAATCATAGTAAGAACAGGTAAGGGATTCTATCCAGTCAATCTTGCATCCCCGGTTACGGTTAAGAGGAGCGATGGTTATATTTACGCATATATAAGATATGGTGGAAAGGTAATGATGCCGAGCTACAGGGAGAGTATTTCAGAATTGGATGCGTGGAATGTGGTCAACTACATCAGAGAACTGCAAGCAGAAGTAAAACGTTAAATAAATGGTTTGAGGAGAATTAAGCACAGAATGGACACTGCTATAAAAGACGAAATATTAAGTAAGAGAAACCAGATACCTAAATGGGTAATATACTTTTTTCTGGGATTCTCAATTGTGGGATTTGGATCATTTATCATTAACGTCAGTGGTGAAAATTCAACAGATATCTGGCAGATATTTCTAGTTAATTTTCTTTTCTGGACTGGAGTAGCACAAGCGGGAATAGTATTTTCCTGTGTACTTAGAATAACGGATGCGAGATGGGGTAGGAGTTTTTTAAGAATAAGTGAAGGATTTGGATCGTTTATACCAGTTGGCTTTATTATACTTTTGGTAATCTTGTTTATAGGTAAAAACCACGTTCTACCTTATGCCACAGAGCATTATCATCACCCAAAAGACATTTGGTTGAATATGAACTTTGTATCGGCAAGAAATATAATCGGTTTTGCTATTCTTATCGTTTTGAGCTTTTTCTACGTCAGGATATCACTTGATCAGGACCTCAACGGAGTTAATAATGATAAAAACAACGGTTACTTTCCCAAGCTAAGAAAACTCGCCCCGGCAATTGTTATTTTTTACACTATAACATTCAGTTTTTTTGCATGGGATTTTATGATGTCTTTGAATCCACATTGGTTCAGCACGTTGTTTGGCCCGTTTTATTTTATGGGAAGTTTTATTGCCGCAATAGGATGCACAATAATTCTATCAGTTTTACTTAAAAGATACCTTGGACTCAATGAATATCTAGGACAACATCATTACTGGGATATGGGGAAAATACTTCAGGGCTTTTCACTATTTTGGGTGTATTTAATGTTTTCTCAATTTCTTCCAATCTGGTATGCAAATATGCCAGAGGAAACGGGGTTTGTTATAAGAAGAGTTGTTGAAGAACCTTTTAAAACCTTTTCCTGGGTGGTGCTTACGTGCTGTTTCATATTTCCATTTATTTCACTGATCCCAAGAACCCATAAGATTGTCACTCCTATACTTGTGTTTATTTCAACCGTATCCTTTACTGGACTGTTTATGGATAAATTACTGCTTGTTGTTCCGTCTTTAGCTGATGAGTTGAGTTTTGGAATTTCTTATATTATGGTTACTTTAGGTTTTATGGGGGCATTTATAACCACTTTTCTGATTTTTATAAATAAATATCCCATAATACCGTTTGGGGATCCGTTTTTTGATGGCAAAATTAGACAGGGAGGTCATCATTGATGAACTTAACCGATGAACAGTTAGATAAAGTCGCAAAATTTGTAGTGGTAAACGTAGTAGGAATTGTAGCCACACTTGTATTTGTCATTGCTTCGGTTGCTCTCTTTGGGCCTAAAATCGCCCCTTTTATGAATAAACTACCTTGGTAGCCTGACTATTTTTGTACCGTTTTGTTTCTAAACTTAACTTGTATAACTTTCATGGAAAATCTGTATGGCAAGAGAAGCTGAAATTAACTTGAGATTTACCCTAAACGAAGACAATATTCCCGAACAGATACTCTGGGAGGCAAGTGAAGAGAAAGAGCAACAAGTAAAGCAGTGTGATGCAATGTTTCTTTCTCTTTGGGATAGGAAAGAAAAAAACACGCTTACAATTGACCTATGGACAAAATCAATGCAAGTTAACGAAATGAACACCCACTTCTACTTTACTATGATGAAAATGGCTGATACTTATGAGAAAGCCACAAACAATAAAGACATTGCCCAGAAATTCAGAGATTTTGCCGGTGAATTTGCGGAGTCGGTTAAAGAATTTATCCAGAAAGGAAATTGATTAGAGATACTCGTTATCTTTTTATTTGTATTACTAAACAAACAATTCTATCTGTTTTTGAGCATCTGTAATTCTTTTTTCACTTAACCTTGTGTATTCATAATTTAGTTCATAGCCCACATATTGCCGTTCATCTTTTAATGCTGCAAGGCATGTGGTTCCACTACCAGCAAATGGATCTAATACTACATCGTCTCTGAATGTGTATAGCTGGATCAATCTATGGGGTAGCTCCTCTGGGAATGGTGCTGGGTGTCCAATTCTTTTTGCCGAAACCGCGGGAAAAGTCCAGACACTTTTAGTCCACTCTAAAAAATCCTCTTTTCTAATTGTTGCGTGCTTATTATTTTTTTGCCTCGAAAAAGTGTCTTTGGAAAAGATCAATACATATTCATGTATGTCTCGTAGAACCGGATTAGCGGCTGATAACCAACTTCCCCATGCAGTAGATGGGCTTGCACTTGAACCTTTATTCCATACAATCTCTCCCCTCATAAGAAATCCAATTTTCTGCATTGTGTCTATAATATAAGAATGGAGAGGTATATAAGGTTTTCTACCAAGATTGGCAATATTGATACATGCACGACCGCCGGGAACTAAAACTCTGTATGTTTCTTTCCAAACTCTTTCAAGCAAATCCAAGTATTCTTCAAGATTAAGGTCATTATCATAATCTTTGTTTGCGTTATAAGGCGGTGAAGTTATCATAACGTGAATGCTTTTGTCGGGTATTTCATTCATTTTTTCACTGGATTTAGTAAATATTTTATTCAGGTATTTTTCAGGAATTTTGTTTTCCACGTATTCCACTTTTTTCTCATTATTCAATCCTTCATATAGTTTTGAACTGTAAAATTTTGCTGAATTATGACCAATACGTCCTGGTGAACCAAAAGAACTTGTCTCAGTTGATATTCTTTTTATCTTTAATTCCTTTGCCAATGTTGTAACCACCTTGAGTAAGGATTAAAATCTATTTCTTTTTTGTTCCAACTAACATTAATTTTTAGGGTTTGTTTGCATTCCAATATCTCTTTTAATGCCTTTCCACTTATTTCTACACCTCTTGGATTTGTACCTTGAGGAGGTATTTTTATATATTCATTTCTTCCAAGTTTATTAAAAATATTTCTTTGAACTTCTATGGGTATGTAAAATAACCCACCTGTATTATCCCATATAATTTGTGCAAAAATAATACCACATGACGGAATATATTTTTCTCTGAATTTCAATACCTTTTCACGATCTACTGTCCATATAATTTTAATTCCCGAATAACCAGAACCAGTTTTTGTTTTTATTGATATGGGTTTGTTGAAAAGCAATAGGTCTGTTTCAGATTGTGTTATAGGTATTTCAGTTTCCACATTATTCTCGCCAAATTTGTAGATTAATAGAGATACTAAAATACGCTCTCTTAATGTACCAACTTCCATACCAGTTTTACCTGCTCTCTGGCTTTCCATCTCTGCAAGTTGAAATAAGTAAGGAAGTTTCAACTGAACTTTCTTTACTGTTTCTGGATCATTAAAGATTTTGTTAATTTGATGTATCATTTGAAGTTAGCTTTTTCTAAAGTTTAACCTCTTGGTTACAATTTGATAACTCGGTCAGTAAATTTATCTCATAGTGAAACTAAACTTGCTTCTCAAAAGGATCCTCAATCTCAGGATGCCAGAGCTTAAAGTGGTTTTTGTGTAAATCAGTATAAGCTCCTTTTTCATAGTGTTTATCATAAAAGTCAATGTCTAGATGATGTGCTTGAAAAACCAAACGGACAAACATTGGGTCAAGAAAAGCTGGGAATCTTCCGTAATTTTCATAAACATAACTGCAAAAATCCTTAACGATTTGGACCCTGATCTCCGAAGGTGTGTATTCATCCTTGAGAACTGACTTTGGCTCTTTGTATGGATAAGGATTGTCTTCCTTCCAGAATTCCCCTCTTAGTTTTAGAAACTTATTTACTGCTTCGTTCATGTCTCTTACATAAGGTGGACATAGAGATTCAAAAACTCCATCCAGTCCCACGGGGTAGGATGCTTTAGTTGATCTGCATGATTTTTCAGTCTGGTTAAATCTAAAACCCAACCCCTTGTGTTTCGGATCAAGTCCTAGGGCATAGTGTGGAAGAAGGCCTGTAAATGTCCACCCTCCAAGGCCAAGAGTTTGAAGTGCAAGGTTCATATTCTGGCTTATAAAAGCCTGTTCCACATTAAGTGTTGTTAGAACTCTAAGTTCAAGATCAAAAAGAGACAACTGAACGTCTTTCCTTATGTATCCTTTGTCAATCCATTTATCTAAACCACAAGATCTACTTCCATTCAATTCATCAACAATGTTAAAGCCGTATTTAGCACCAAAATATATAAAAAGCAGCACCATATATTCAACCGTTGTGTTTGTTACAGGTATGAAAAAAGTGGAACCGGGTTTATTACAGTTCCATGCGTTAAAATCAAACAGCCCCGGTTCACTTTCAGGAAGGTCTGCCCTGTTATCTTCCAGCTTGATTCTGCTTTTATTAAATAACTCCAATACTTTTTCCATTTGCTGCTCTCTGGTCAAATTGGTAAAAATTGAAGTATCATTCGGCATGAAATCAAATAGTTTTATCATGTACAAACCTTTGTCGTTAGTATAAAAAAGTTCTGTGGAGTGAGAATTGCATGAACACGGCCAGCTCCTCCCTGTCCACTGAAAAAGCCAAGATATTCCCGCTCTTGGCAGATCACCAAGTGAAAGTCCGGTTGTTCCTGTTCCTGCCCATATTAAAAATGCTTCCTCCAATTCTGAAAGCGGATGAGGATTGTGTTTTGATCTGTATTTTAAATTACCCTCCGGCACTTCCATTCCCATACCAAATCTTCTAGATCTTCTTGAAAATATAGAGTCCAACAGGCTGTGTTCTATGGCTTTATAAAATCCTTCGGGGATTTTCATAAATTTTGCTCCTTTAACCAGAATGTAGAAAAATAACTACTAACACAATTTACACGTTAATACCAATAAGGTGCTAGCGGGTCAGATTTCCGCTTTCATTAAAACAAACCGACACAATCAAAAAAGTGATTTAAGTAGGGTATATAAAACATTATATATAGTATATAATTTAGCATTTTCACGATGAAAAAAGTAAAAATAATCTATTGCTCACAGTGTGGATGGCTGACAAGAAGTACATGGATCGCTCAGGAATTATTAGAAGCATTCAGTAAAGAAATTGATGAACTGGCTTTGATTCCTTCAACTGGTGGAATATTTGAAATATATGCCAATGATAAAATAGTTTGGTCTAGGAAAGAAAAAGATGGTTTTCCAGAACTTACAGTCTTAAAAAGACTAATAAGAGACGAAATAGCTCCAGGAAAGGGGTTAGGGCATTCGGATATTTAATGAAAATTTTTATCAGATATTGAGGGGACATTCCCTTTATAAAATGAAACGTGACGAGGTAAATTGAGTCAGTTTCTAATAATGGAATTTACAAAGACCAAAATGTCTAAAATTCTTGTATTTCAGCACGTTGCACATGAGATTTTAGGAACTTTGAACCCTTTACTCAAAGGATCCGGCTTCAGGATCAGATATGTAAATTTCGGAAGAGAAAACTACAAAATACCTGAATTAGATAATTATGACGGACTCATTGTGTTAGGAGGTCCGATGGGCGTAAATGAAGTTGACAAATACCCCTATCTTATTCCTGAATTAAAAGCTATTGAGCGAGCAATAGAGAAAGAAATGCCAATATTTGGCATTTGTCTTGGTGCCCAGCTTATTGCTAAAGCTTTGGGAGCAAGGGTTAAAAAAAATAAAATGAAGGAGATTGGTTGGTATGATGTAATGCCTACCAAAGAAGGAGTAGATGACAACTTGATCTCTCAATTAAGTAAAACTGAAAAAATTTTTCAGTGGCATGGAGATACTTTTGATATACCCCGATGTGGAGTGCATTTAGCCAGATCTCCTCGTTGCGAAAATCAGGCGTTTAAATATGGAGAAAAAATTTACGGTTTCCAGTTTCATCTTGAAGTTGATAAAATTATGATAGAAAGATGGCTCAAAAATTCTGTCAATGTTGAGGAATTAAGTAATTTAAAGGGAATTATTTATCCTGAAGATATTAGGAAAGATACCCCCATATACATTGATAGGCTGAAAGAGCTCAGCAACTTGGTTTTCAGTAAATATATAAAAAATTTAAGCACTAAGAAAAAGAATCATGTATTACCTTCAACTTAGTTATTGAAAAAGAGAATGCCGTATGTATATTTGAGTTCCCGATTGAAGAATCGCCTTACTTGAAAATTAAAAAGAAATACCGCAGGAGAGTTAAATGGCTAAATGGGAATCTAAAAATCATGGACATCTTGATGTCAAAGCATCTAAAAGTAAAAGAGCAATTTTTATAGGACGGTATCAACCTTACCATTTTGGGCATATAAGCCTTGTCAGACAAAAGTTGGATGAAGGCGTTCCGTGTCTTATAATGGTAAGAGACATACCACCTGATCCTAAAAATCCGTTCACTACCAAGCAAACCGTTAGCATGATCAAAAAATACCATGAAAGTAAAGGTGATGACGTTGTAGTTATGCCTATTCCCGACATAGAATCGGTTAATTGGGGTAGGGGGGTTGGATACGAGATGAACGAGTATTTTCCCCCGGATAATATAGGGTTTATTTCTGCAACTCGTATAAGAGAATCGGTCACCGAGGGCAATGATGAATGGAAAAGCCTGGTTGATTCTTCAATACAAAAAGACGTTGTAAAGTATTTGAGTGAAACGAAGGTTTAGTTCAACCAGACAACTAAAGACGACCGTTAATAGATAGATTTTGACTTTTCAGGGCTATATCACAAAAGCCAAATCTGATATCCTTATTTTTGTCGTAAGGGTTTTTGTAAGTTCTGAAAACATTATTACCAATAATAATATTTAGTGGTTCATTAAATATCGGACCATCAAAACATAAAGTGTGAAATTCTCCATTTTCACCACATGGGTCAACATTCTCAGGTAATCTTTCAATCACCCTTTTTGTTAGTTCTTCTCCAAGAAATGACTCACTTAGTTTAAGACTATTGATGCAGATGATAACAGCTCTATAACCAAGACTTAAAAAGTCGTTAGCAAGAGTCTTCGTGTTTTTTTTCCATAAAGGGAAAACAGTTTTGATCCCATAGGGAGATAGCATATCTTCTCGGTATTTTTTCAGATCTTCTAAAAAAATATCTCCAAATGCAGCGTGCGTGTAGTTTTGAGATTTGAGATTTTGGATTTTTCCCTTCATTTTCATACCATATTCTTCCATTGAAGGGTTTTCAGGCAGTTCAAGTATATCAAGTAGTATCCCTATTGATCTTGTCTGTGCTTCCAAAACTTCTCTGCGAAGGCCGTGCATTGACACCCTGTTGTAGTATGAATTAACCGTAGTTAACAGCCGATCAACATGAAACTTGTTTTCTTCAAGCAAATAATGCAATGCAAGAGTAGAATCTTTACCACTGCTCCAATTGAAATAAGTTCTGTATTGATTCGGCAAGCCGCTACCTGATCAGTTAAACATATTTCAAGCCCTGTGACTTTAATACTACAAATCTTTTTTGTAGCAGGTAATAAGTGCCAAAAAGTAGCACGGAATAAAACAGATTGCCGAGAAGTGATCCTTTGTAAAAAGGTATTCCAGCCACGTAGCAATTGATCAAGCCTCCCAGATCGGGTGAGTATGTTGAACCTGAAGCCCAAACGCCAAAATTAGAAACAATGAAAAATATCAATCCCGCTCCCACACCACCAACTGCAATTTTAATGGCTGAAATATTTTTTGCGTATAAGAAACGCCCAAACAATACAATCAAGGCGTAGCTGGCATATTGCCAGTAAAAACCACTGTAAAGCAATGTAAACTCGGGATAGTGATCTGCATAAATTACATTAATGACAAATATGTCGCTTAACCAAGTTGCAGCAATTGGAACGAGAAACGCTTTCCATCTTTTGTCAAAATGTGCAGCTCCAAGTAAGCATGTTGCTCCAAGTGGTGAAAAATTTGGCATGAGTGGCAATGCAAGACGGAAGAAAACCGCCCCTATTATTATGAGTGTCAGCACGCCAAATTTGATATTGGTGTTCCCATTCATGATCCTGATCTCTACACTGCTTTACCCAGTGCTTTTTCTATATCACTTTTAGGCACGGCACCAACGAGTTGTTCAACTACTTCGCCGTTCTTAAACACTATTAACGTTGGTATACTCCTGATACCAAATTTCACGGAAGTTTCTGGGTTATCGTCAACGTTGATCTTACCTACTTTAAGCTTATTGGCAAAATCAGTAGATATTTCATCAACCACTGGAGCAAGAACTTTACATGGTCCGCACCAAGGTGCCCAGAAATCAACTAAAACTGGTTTCTCACTTTTTATTACCTCTGATTCAAAACTTGCATCACTGATTTCAACTATTAATTCACTTGCCATAAAAAGCTCCTTTACCTGTTTTCTCGGTAAGAATTTATGCCTTTGAAATTACTTGTCAAGTTATATGCGATTTCTTTCACGTGATGCTAAATTTTTCATTCTTGGTCAGTAAAACTAAGGATAAATTTAATCCCTACAAAAGATTATAGTTTTTTTATTTAATTAAGTTATTTTTACAATTATGAGAACATTTGCGTTGATACTGATTTTCCTTTTTTCTATTTCCCAATACGTGCAGACGCAAACCCCACCAAAAACTCCGGTTGTAGTTTCTGAAGTTATGATAAAAAATTTGAAAAGGCCTGTTTATCTGATCGGAACTGTTGAGCCAATTAGAAAGAGTTTAGTTTCAGCAATAGTTGATGAGATAGTAGTTGAATATCCTTATTCCGAAGGAGATTATGTAAAAGCTGGACAGACAATTGCACGTCAGAACACGCAAAAAACAAAAATACTTCTGAATGAAGCGATAAACGCTAAAAGTGAATCCGATGCAGAATTAAAACTTGCTCAAGATGAATTGACAAGAACAAAAGACCTACACGAAAAGGGTATAGTTTCCGAGAGTCATTTAGACATGGTGGTTTCAAAAAGAGATGCTTTGATTGCAAGACAAAAATTACTTCAAAACAAAATTGAGCAGCTTGAATATGACATATCCAAAGCAGATATTAAGGCTCCTTTCAACGGTTACATAACAAGTGAACACAGTCAGATTGGTGAATGGCTTAAAAGAGGTGACAGTGTTATTGAACTTATAGACATTGATAACATTCGGGTTGTTGTGGAAATGCCAGAGAAATATATATCTCTGGTAAATACCAGTGATGAAGTGGAGGTAACATTGCATTCATTAGCCGATAAAGCATTTACAGGTGAAGTTGTTTCAGTGGTTCCTCAGGCTGACCAAGCGTCAAGAGCATTTCCGGTGAAAATCAAGATAAAGAACAAAGATCATACTATAAAGTCCTCAATGTCAGCAAAAGTTGCCTTCCTTCTTGGTGAAGAAAGAAAAGTCAAATTGGTGTTAAAAGACACTATTATCAATAACGGCGACAGTAAGACTGTTTTTGTTGTAAGAAAAAACGCTGCCCAACCGGTCAGCGTTATTACTGGTCTGTCTTATGGTGGCTTTGTAGAAGTTCAGGGTGAACTTAACGCTGGAGAGCAGGTTGTCGTCAGAGGAAATGAAAGATTATATCCTATGCAGCCCGTTGAGGTAGTTTCTTATAATTAATGAAGCTAGTTGAAACATCTATAGGTCGCCCAGTAACCGTTGCCGTTGCAGTTATATTCATAATCCTGTTCGGCATTATCTCACTGTTTAGAATTCCTGTCCAATTAACCCCTGACATTGACAACCCGAAGGTTACTGTGAACACGGTTTGGAACGGTGCAAGTCCGTTTGAAGTGGAAAGCGAGATTGTCAAGAAACAGGAAGAAGAACTAAAAAGCGTAGAGGGTCTTGTTGAGTTGACAAGTGAAAGCTCAGAGGGAAGGGGAACGGTCGTACTTGAGCTCGGAGTTGGAGCGGATCTGGATGCAAAACTTGTTAAGATCTCAAACAGGCTTGATCAGGTTGCTGATTATCCAGATGATGCGGATAATCCTACTATAAGCAGCGTTGACACTAGATCCAACGCCATAGCATGGTTTATATTGAGAACTCTTCCGAGTAACAAGTCACACATTTATAATTACCATGATTTTGCAGATGAATTTATCAAGCCAAAACTTGAAAGGATTCCTGGAGTTGGATCATCAAACGTGCTTGGTGGCAGCGAAAGGGAAATGCAGATTGTATTCAACCCTGACGAACTTGCCGTTAGGGGTATTGGCATTGAAGAGCTTGCAAATGCCGTGAGTAGGGAAAATAAAAACTACAGTGGCGGCTCATTTGATGAAGGCAAGCGAAAATATACTGTAAGAACAATTGGGGAATACACTTCAGCAAGCGATATAGAGAATATTGTAATAAGGAACGAGAACGGGAGCCCAGTTTACGTCAGGGACGTAGCAAGGGTTGAACTTGGTTATCAAGACCCGGAATACGCAGTTAGGCAGAACGGTAATCCTGCAATTGCTATAAACGTACTCAAAGAAAGTGGGGCTAATACAATTGAGATTATAGAAGGATTACAGGAAGAGGTAAAAAGATTAAACAACGGATTGTTAAAGAATAACGGGCTTTATCTATACAATGTTTATGAAGAAGCAAGCTATATCGAAAATTCAATTGACCTTGTAAAGCAAAATTTAATTATTGGTGGATTTCTTGCTATATCCGTGTTGTTCATCTTTTTGAGAAGCGGGAGCAGTGTTTTAATAGTTGCAACTGCAATTCCAATAAGTGTTATTGGCACGTTTGCCCTTATGGCTCTCATGGGGCGAACAATAAACATTATAAGTCTTGCAGGTATGAGTTTTGCGGTCGGAATGGTCATAGATAACTCAATCGTCGTGCTTGAGAACGTTTACAGACACATGCAGATGGGAAAAACAAGAATGAGAGCTGCTTATGACGGCACGGTTGAGGTTTGGGGTGCCGTGTTTGCAAGTACTCTAACGACGGCAGCAGTATTTTTGCCCATAATTTTTGTTGAAGAACAGGCAGGTCAACTTTTCAGGGACATAGCAATTGCGGTAAGTGTTTCCGTTTTCTTGAGCTTATTGGTATCCATTACAGTTATACCCACGGTTGCTTCCAGTATTTTGAACATTTCTAAAAATATTGGAAAAAGCGAGACATACAGACCATATTTTCTTTATAAGTTTGGCAGAAATGTTTCCAGTTTAATTTCTTCAACGGTAACTCTTATAATACAAAATGTCAGGATAAAAATAGTTGTAATAATAACGTTTACGGTGGGTTCTATTCTTTTAAGTTATCTACTTATACCAAAAACAGAGTATCTTCCCACTGGTAACAGAAATCTTGTCTTTGGCATACTCATCACGCCACCCGGATATAACGTTGATGAGTTTATAACAATAGGTCAGCAGATAGAGTCAGATTTCTCTCCACATTTTAGCCGGGATGGTAACACTGAAACAGATAAGGGTAAGCTACCGAGGATCAAAAACTTTTTTTACATTGCAACAGATGGTCAGGTATTTATGGGAGCAGTGGCTGAAGATGAGAGAAAAGTAAAAGAGCTTATACCATTGATGCAAAGGAGCTTGTCTAAAATTCCAGGAACGTTTGCAGTGGTTACACAGGCAAGCCTATTCAGTCGTGGGCTTGGGGAAGGTAGATCTATAAAAGTCCGTGTAACAGGTGCCGATCTAAAAGAGTTGTTAAGTGCGGCACAAAGCATATTTTTTACAACTATGCAGGTGATCCCCGGTGCTCAGTTACGACCTATACCAAGTCTGGACCTGGGCAATCCGGAGCTTCAGCTTGTTACTGACAGAGAGCGAACTTCCGAAGCGGGGCTATCAAATCAGGAATTGGGGTTTCTTGTCAGAGCTATTGTAAGTGGTGCCAAAATTGAGGACTACACGATCAATGGACAGGAAATTGACCTTGTTATAAAAGGAGAAGATAAATTCAGTAGTAGAACACAGAGCATAGAGGATGTAATGATCCATACACGTAACGGAAAATTGGTAACGTTGGGATCAATGGCAAGCATCAAACTGACCAATGGTCCTAACAGAATTGACCATTACGAAAGAGAAAGAACTATTGCAATACAGGTTAATCCACCCGAAAAAATGCCTTTGGAGACTGCAGTTGACAAAATACATAATGAAGTTTTGATCCCTCTGAAAAAAAGTGATCAGATACGTCCAAATTTAAATGTTTTATTGACAGGCACGGCAGATAAACTCACTCAAACAAGAGAGTCACTCCAATGGAACTTTCTCCTTGCCATTGCAATCTCCTTTTTGTTAATGTCGTCATTGTTTGAGAGTTTTTTGTATCCTCTTGTAGTCATGTTTAGCGTGCCGCTCGCATCAATGGGAGGTTTTATAGGGTTAAGAGTTTTAAATCTTTTCACCTATCAATCACTTGATATCATAACCATGCTTGGGTTTGTAATTCTCATAGGTATAGTTGTAAACAACGCTATCCTTATTGTTCACCAGTCGTTGAACTTTATACGAAACGAAGGATTACTACCTGATGAGGCAATAATCCAGTCCGTTAATTCAAGGATCAGGCCAATTCTTATGAGCACGATGACAAGTATTTTTGGCATGATGCCCCTTGTTGTCTCTCCAGGATCAGGTTCGGAGCTATATCGTGGACTTGGTAGTGTGATCATCGGTGGGTTGATCTTTTCAACCGTATTCACCGTGTTTTTGGTGCCATCGGTTTTCAGTCTGGTAATGAATCTACGCCGTAAAGTCCATCTGAATTCATCGCATATCTCCACTTAAAATAGTCAATAAATACTTATTTATAAGCTTTTTATAACTTACTTTTTATTGACGGAACTAACTTATTTGACTTGTAATTCATCCCTGATAATCTGCTTTTTTTGATTATCTTTTCAGGGAGCTATACCCATGACCAAGCCAAAAGTGAGTTACAGAACTGAATCTGACTCAATGGGCGAAATGAAAGTCCCCCAAAATGCCTATTATGGTGCACAAACTGCCAGAGCACTGGATAACTTTCCCATCAGCGGTATAACGATCCCAGAAGAACTTATAAAAGCTATGGGTATGGTAAAACTTGCTGCTGCCCAAACAAACGTGGAACTTGGTATCCTCAAAAAAAATATAGGTAGTGCAATAGTGAAAGCTGCAAGTGAAGTGATAGAAGGAAAACTGAATGAGCATTTTGTATTGGATATTTTTCAGACCGGTTCAGGGACTTCTACCAATATGAACGTTAACGAGGTTATTGCCAACAGAGCAAACGAGATTCTCGGCAGTAAAACCGGAAATAATATCCGCGTTCATCCAAATGACCACGTGAACATGGGACAATCAAGCAATGATACTTTTCCTACTGCAATGCACGTATCCACACTGGTATCAATTCATAAAGACTTGATCCCTTCCTTAAAATACCTTGAAAGGGCACTCTCAAAAAAAGCTAGAAAGTTTGATAAAATATTAAAAATAGGCAGAACCCATCTTATGGATGCAACACCTCTAAGACTTGGGCAAGAATTTAGTGGTTATGCGAGCATGATTTCACACGATATAAGGAGATTGGAGAACATAAAAACTAACCTGTCTGAACTTGCAATTGGAGGCACGGCAGTTGGAACCGGAATAAACACAAACAAGAAATTTGGCTCTAAAGTTGCCGGCAGGATCAGTAAAATGACGAGGATTCGTTTCAAAGAGGCTGAGAACCATTTTGAGGCACAAGCTTCAAAAGATTCAATTGTTGAGGCAAGTGGGGCATTAAAAACAGTTGCGGTGAGTCTTATGAAGATTGCAAACGATGTCCGACTGCTTGGCAGCGGACCGAGATGCGGATTTGGAGAGATAATATTGCCTGCAATTCAACCGGGTTCCTCAATCATGCCGGGCAAGGTAAATCCTGTGATCGGAGAATCCGTGACACAAGTTTCAGCTCACGTGATAGGCAATGACCTAGCAATTACAGTTGGAGGACAGGCAGGCAATTTTGAGTTGAATGTAATGATGCCCATGATGGCTCATAATATACTTGAATCTATACAACTGCTTTCAAATGTCTCAAGGGTGTTTGTTGATAAATGTATTGATGGGATTAAAGTCAATAAAGAGCGGTGCGAGGAGATGATTGATAAAAGTCTTGCAATGTGCACAAGTCTGGCACCGATCATAGGGTATGACAAGGCATCGGCAATTGCTAAAGAAGCCTACGATACTCGCAAAACTGTCAGAGAAGTTGCAATGGAGAAGGGATTTCTATCCGAAAAACAACTCAATAAGGTGCTTGATCCATGGTCAATGACGGAGCCGTCAGAATAAAATTTATTAATTAGTAAACTATAAAATTAAAGTTAGGGGAACATAGTGAAAAAATATGCAATGTTTGTTTTGTTTATATTCCTGTTGATCGTATTGCCAATTGCCAGTGTTTATGCCTCTTCCAAGGACAACAGTTATAAAAGCTATACGGATATTGGCAAGTTGAAAATGTCTGACTTGACAGTCTCGAGTGTTATATCCAATTCCTCTCTTTATCACGGAAAAAATATAATAATTGACGGTAAAGTATCTGATCTGAAATACAAAAAATTTTTCAACGGTAGAAAATTCACTTTATTTAACTTGGAGGATGACAGTAACAGCAAAATAAAAGTTTATGCAAGAGGTTTTGTTAAAGAAATTGAGGATGGTTCCAAGATAAGAATTTATGGAAAATACAATAAAAAGAAGAAATTCTTATTCAAAAAATACAATAACGTTATGAAAGCAAAGAAAATACATATTCGGGAATTACATACAAAGTTATCCGATCTCTAATAAGGTGTTGGTTTATACTAAGTGTATTTATTATCCAAAGATCTTCGGTAGGAAACACAGATCTGCGTTCCCTACATATTCAATAGACCTCTGAGAAATGCTATTCCTATAGAAGCAGGATCAATAGGGGTTAAGGGGAGGGCGGCTTCCCTGTTCACTACCTCGTCAGGCTCTGAATACGCCTGCTACACCTCTCTTAAAGTATATAAATAAGTCCCACATATTTTAGTTTTTTAGATCCTTCGATCTGTCTGAATTTATTCTGTAAATTTTTAATATCTTGTTATTCATATTTTCTACTAATTCTCTGTCAAGTACAATTTCTCTGCCAGAAGAAACTTCAAACGTTACAAAATCACTGCTGGCTGACTCAACTATATTGACCAAGTCTCTTATATTTCTGATCTCCTTTCCATTCACCTTTTTGACTACCAAATTTTTATTCCCATGGTATCCGAGGTTTACCTCTGAAGCCAGTATCTTTACAAGAATGACAATTTCCTCATCCTCTTTTGTTTTTAAGTTACTTTTGGCAATTGTTATCAACTCACTCGGTGCTTTATTGAGCCAGTTTCTTCCCCATTCGTTAAGATAGTTAATTGTAAGAGTTGAAAAAACCAAGCCACCGTAAATAAAATAGCTCGGCAATACATCATGCTGAAATTTTACCAAATGTGTTTCCTGAATTGGTTTGGAAAGAACAAGGCTGATATTCATTTGTTTGCCGTCTCTTAGTATTTTCAGATTCAACCTGTCATTTATCTGCTTGTTTTGAATATAATACGAATAATGAGTTCTTGCTTTATGCCTGAACTCCACCGTGCCATTTCCTGAAATTTCTTTGTCTTCAACTGAAAGTAAAACGTCTTTTTCCATTATCTTACCTTCTGCCACTGACCCGGGTATCACTTTTATCACAAGAACTCCGGTTTGATCACCTTCTAATCCGTATTTCTTTTTTAATCCTTCGTTCTCAATGTTCTGCACTCTTACTCCCAGAGAGGGAAAACCATGGTAGTTGTCTTTTTCAATATCTTTAATGAAATGTTTGATAACAGGTGGCGGAACCATATAACCTATGTTCTGAGATCTGGTGAGTGCCTGCATTATAATTCCCACAATGACACCATTGTTGTTTATCGCGGGACCTCCACTGTTTCCCGGATTGATAGGTGCATCTATCTGTGCTGCAAGGAATGAGAGGTTGCTATGAGCATATGGCTCGTGCTCTATACGGGAGATCACACCCTTGGTAATGCTTAGAGTATCTCCACCCTTTGGAAATCCATATACAAATACTTCTTCCTGTGTTTTTGGCAGAGAACCAATTTGCAAAGGCTGGGTGCCCTTGAAAAATTCAGGGGATTCAACCGTTAGAATTCCCAGATCAACCTCGTGGGAAACATGAAGCACCTTCGCTGTGTATCTATTTGCCTCACCGTATCGTCTGACCTGTATCAAAGTATTGTTGGCTATAACGTGGGCATTTGTAAGTATCCTGTTGCCGGAAATTATACAACCTGAACCCGTCTGAAACCGAGCGCTGTCCATAGTCCATGGATCGGAGTAATAAGGGTTTACAACTTGGGTATAAATTTTGACTATAGAGTCTCTTGTATCGTACTCGGTCTTTGCAGACACATTAACGGTTAGAAAAAAAGTAAAGATCAGTAGAAACAAGTTAAGGATTTTCATAGAAGGCTCCAAAATGACGGGGTATTATAATCAAGATAAAGGGATTGCCAAGCGAGTTATATCTCTTGTTTGGGATGGAATTACACAGACAACTGACTTTCATACAGATATTGCTCAACAATACTTCTCCAAAGCCTTTCATTATTACTGGCATTCACCTTATACTCCGACAAATCCTTTAGGAATAATCTCGGGTTGTTTTTCCAATTAATAATTTTTTCTACATGCTTTGTAAAAGTTCTAAACGCCGATGCTTGCGGCTGTTTTTCGTCTATCTTAGTATCAATTTTCTGATCTATATTTATCTTTGCTCTAAGTCCAACATAAGCTATTGTTACTTTAACACTATCAGGGGAAATGCCATTTATCCTACAGAACACTCTTTTATACACTTCAAGCTGTCGGCGATGAATTGAAGATCTTTCCATATCCTTATCGGTTTTCCAATCTACAATAAGATATTTTTTTGGAGAACCTGCATTTTTGAAAACTGCGTCAATTTTTCCTCTGAATTTCAAATCGCTAGGAATATCGGCAATGGTTGAAAAAGGAATTTCAAAAAATTTTTCCACCTGCTCAACTTCAGAATACTCGCTCTTGATTTCGCCTACTAGCTTTTCAACGTTCTCCACGTATGGAACAAATTGCTCTTCAACCCTGTGATCTTTACCCTCTATGAAATTCTCTGCGGCGGCGTGAACTTCTTTACCAAGCTCCAGAGCTGGTGAATACTCCCTTATTTTCAGAATGTTATTTACCATGTATTGATATGGGTTCATTCCCACGGATGAAAAGGAACCGCTGTTCAATTTGCTGAAATAGCCACAAATAAAATCAATTAACCAGACGTTATTGTTCTCCAGTATTGCTTTTGCTTCATCATATTTCTTGTTGACAAATAGCTTGTAGGCTTCTTTTTTGTAGTGAGTAAGGTCGGAGATTTTGGTTTCAGCAGCTTTATTACTTTGATAACTGTGACGCTTTTTACTCAAGGATATGGGATGATAAATACGTGAAAGATAGCTTGAACGATATCTTCTGCGTCTTGAAGAATATGAATGACTTTTACGAGTGGGATGCCTTGAACTGCGCTTGCGTTTTGGTTTTGAGATATATGAATAATTTTCTCTGTATGGGGGATACATAAATATTTTGTATTTCGGAAAATACGGTATTCCATACATGTCCCTCAATGTACCCCTCCATATTGTATACATGCCCATTTTAGTTTACACCCTCTATCTTGTTTATTTTAATTCTACTACATCCGTAGAGATAATAAGAACAAACCAGGGAGATACCTAATAATTTTTGTATGCTGAACCGTCATGGGTAATGATGAACAGCTTTTCTCTGGCACGTGTAAAAGCAACAAAATTTATCCTGAAAAATTCTTCTTCAAGCTCTTCTTCAGTGTTAATACCTTTGGAGGATAGTATTGATTTAACCACGTCATCAATAAAGTTCTTTTGATCTTTTGGAACAGATGGAACATATATAACGTTGTCAAACTCTCTTCCCTTTGCCTTATGTATCGTCGTCAAAATTATCGGCTTTTCATCTTCCACGTCTTCAGTTGTCAGGTTACACGAACCGAGGTATGCAAATATATTATTCAACGTCCCGTTTTCCAGTAAAAGCAAGTTCAATGTTTTGTTTCCCAATAACTCCCATGATTCAATCAATGCCTCCCTCATCTTTTCCGCTACAAAGTAGTATTGTTTACCATAAGGGATTGAGATCGGTATAATAATATTCTCAAAAAGCTCTATCAGATCATACTTGTTCCTTGTTCCATCTCTGAGGTTTTTAAATTCTTTTAAATCTGAAAGTAAATTATCAAGGGTATCATAATTTCTATCTGCAAACTCAAAGGCATCTTGAATTGAGATGGGGAAATACGGTGTGAACATGGCATTTTTAACATCGGATACCTCTTTGCTTAATATGCCTTTCAAAAAATTTATAATGTCTTTTCTTGCATCTTCAGATCCACTGAAAAGCGTGATTGAAAAATCAATCCCGAACTTGTCCAACTGTTTTCCGAGCTCATCTATCTGGTGGTTCGTTCTTAAAATTACCGCGGTAGTTTTTTTATCATCAGCTATTTGAGCAAGTAGATGAATGGCTTCTTTTAACGTATTTTCCTTTTTAACTTCTATAACGGTCGGATCATCTCCATTAAGTCCCATAGGGTTTAAGAGGTCTTCAAGCTCGTTTTGATGAGAGTCGTTTTTGGTTTTAGATATAAAATACTCCCTGGCAAATTTCAGTATTTGATTGGTGCTCCTGAAGTTTTCAGATAGAACAAAGTGAGAAGAGTCTTTAAAAAGTTCAAAATTACTTATTGATCCACCTTGAAAGCCGAAAATTGCCTGTTTTTTATCGCCGACCGCTATAAAATTATCCCCTGATCCTAATGCTATATCCGCCTCCATTTTGTTCACGTCCTGAAGTTCATCAACAAGCACGTAATCAAATCGTGGTTTTTTATCCAGTTTTAAAAATTCTATGAGTAGGTCGGCATAATCATAACCTTCAGATCGTTTTTTATCCTCTTCATAGTGCTTGTATATTTTTATAAATTCTTCAAGAAAATTCTCAAGTTCGTCACGAGTAACTTTCTCATTTTTTGGTAGCAATTCCCTTGATCTACTTTTATCAATTTGTTCAGGCAAAATGCCAAAACTCTTTAAATACCTGATCAGGTTTTCTATCTTGGGAACGAGTGTCTGCAGAATATAGGGATCTGCATAATTAAAGATATTTTTTTTCTTTACATAAGTGTAAATTGAGAATCTGAGAAGATTGGAGGAGATTATCTCCCTGCTGTTAAGGTTGCCGAGTGCATAAGAATGAAACGTATTGACGTTCAGTTTTAATACATCCAGATCAATTCCAACTTCTTTACTGATATTTAATATCCTTTCTCTCATCTCCGTCTTTGCCTTTTCCGTGTATGTAAGACAAAGGACGTTTTCAGGTTTTACTCCCTTATTTATCAATGAAATGTATTTACAAGCGAGTAAAAAGGTTTTACCCGTTCCTGGGTTGGCAGTTACCAGAATATTTCCGCTGGTGTTAATTATTTGCCTTTTTTCAAGATTTACGTCTAATTTCAGGTTCATTATAAGATTGCAAATTAATCCAGTAAAATAGTCAACTAATGAAAAAGCAAATTCTATTAATCCATATCTTATTCTTACTGATCATTTATGAAAACCTTGCTTTTGCCAGAGATGATTTTGACCACAAATATACTAAATATACCGAACTATTAAACAAGAATGTAGATAATGAAGAGGTGGATTATAAGGGAATAAAGCAAAAATTCAGGGATCTGAATACGATTGTTGCAGGATTTTACGGAATAACCAGAGATGTTTACAGTTCATGGAGCAACTCGCAAAAACTTGCTTTTTTAATAAACACCTACAACGCCGCAACTTTGAAGCTAGTCGTGGAAAACTATCCGTTAAAAAGCATCAAGGATATTGAGAAACCGTGGGACGTGGAGATAGTAGATATTTTTGACAAAAAAATTTCTTTGAACCAACTTGAGCATGATCTAATAAGAAAAGAGTTTAATGAGCCGCGCATCCATTTTGCGTTAGTATGTGCAGCAAGAGGCTGTCCCAAACTGGGAAAAGAGGCTTACATGGGCAGCAAGATCAATTTGCAGCTTGAAAGTGCAACAAAAAAATTCCTGCTTACAAAAAAGAAGAACAGTCTTGATGACAAAAACAAAATAATTATGCTCTCACCGATATTTGACTGGTATAAAAACGATTTTAACAACAAATATGGTTCAGTAGTTGATTTTATTGCTCCTTATTACTCCAGAAAACCCGGAGATATTAAGAACTACCAAATTCAATACACTTATTATGACTGGTCTTTAAATGAAAGACTGTGAGTTAATAACGTCTTGCATAGTTCTTCAAGGTTGATATGAATAAAATTGACGTGATCATTCCAGCGTTTAACGAGCAAAAATCCATTGGACTTGTGCTTGATGACATTTCAACCGACCTTGTCAACGAAATTATAGTCGTTGATAACGGCTCCACTGATAAAACTTCTGAAATTGCTTCTACAAGAGGTGCGAAGGTGCTTTTTAAGCCTGAAAGAGGATACGGAAGTGCATGTCTCAAGGGGGTTGAATACCTGAAGTCGAAAAGCATTTCCGACCAGCCAGATGTTGTTGTGTTTTTGGATGCTGATTACTCCGACTATCCGAAAGAGATGCCTTTTTTAGTAAAACCTATAGTTAATGATAATTATGATCTGGTAATCGGGTCAAGAATTACAGGAAACAGGGAGAAATTCTCAATGCTTCCGCAGGCTATTGTGGGCAATTTCATTGCAACCTTCCTTATCAAGCTGTTTTACTCCGTTGAGTTTAGCGACCTTGGACCATTTAGAGCAATTAAATACCACAAATTGCTTGAGCTTGAAATGAAGGACACAACCTTTGGTTGGACCGTTGAGATGCAGGTTAAAGCTGCAAAAAAAGGCTTCAAATGCCTTGAAGTTCCCGTGAGTTACAGGAAACGGATAGGGGTTTCTAAAATTAGTGGTACCGTGTCTGGAACTGTAAAAGCCGGCTATAAAATTATATGGACTATTATTAAACATCTGTGATACTTGATATCAGCATGTTGAACAAAGCCGTATTTTTTGACAGAGACAAAACCATAACAATGCCTAATGCTGACAACTACATTTATAGAGTGGGTGATTTTTACATTCCAGAGAAATTTACTACGGCACTCAAAAATCTGTATGACCATGGGTTCAAACTCTTCCTTGTTACCAATCAGGGTAGGGTGGCAAGGGGTTGCATGACCGAGGATGATGTAAGAGGGGTTCATCAACATATGGAAAAGCACTTTAAAGATCACGGTTTTTGCTTTGAAGATTTCGCATACTGTCCACATAATCCAATGGGTAACATTTATCCATACAATGTTGTGTGTTCATGTAGAAAACCTAAAGACGGTATGATAAAAAAACTAGCAGACAAATACAAAGTGGATAGATCAAAGTCATGGATGGTAGGAGATAGTGAGCGAGATATTACAGCGGGCAGCATGTCAGGACTCAGAACAATACTGGTTAGAACTGGTTTTGCACAAAGCTCGGAAAGAGCTGATTTTGTGGCTGATGATCTTGCAGATGCGGTGAAAAAAATAATGGATTCAATTACGCAATCAGCCATAGAGTAAGAAGTAACCTGTTCATTAACAAAAGACCTGTTTCATTTTAGAACATAGAGCAGCAAATGAGAACAACCTGATGAGCGAGATAGTTACGTCCCCGAGAGGATTCGAACCTCCGACCCCAAGATTAGGAATCTTGTGCTCTATCCTGCTGAGCTACGGGGACATCCGACAATGAAAAACATTTTAGCGGATTATACATGAATTTTAAAATGACTGATCAAGTGGTTACAATTTGTTACAAAGCCGAAGTGGTGGAATTGGTAGACACGCTATCTTGAGGGGGTAGTGCCCGTAGGGCGTGGGAGTTCGAGTCTCCCCTTCGGCATTATCCTTGTGTTAGTGGTAACGCCCGGAACTAATAATTCTTCTTAAATTCTATTAAGACTAATTTAGAATTTTTGGATATCTATAGGGACATTTGGAGAGAATACACTTTCTAAAAGCACGTTTTTATATATCTCGCGTGCTTTTTTATCTTGTCCGAGCTTTTCATAGCTCAAAGCAAGATTGAGCTTACCTTGATGCCTGTAAAGACTGCTTGAATCATCTATTTTTGAGAGAAATTTAACCGCATCCTCCCATTTCTGTATATTATAATAAGCAAGTCCGACTGTGAGATTGGCACTGTCTTCAAGTATCCGTGTGTTAGGAGAACTGCTCAGGTATCTCAACATATCATGGATACTTTTTTCATACTGCTCCGATTCGTAGTGTATTGTCCCAGAATAATACATGGCGAGCTTGGCAGCCTGCTGGTTTGGGTATTCTGATATTATATTTGAAAAACTCCCCAATGCTTCTTTAGCATTGCCATTATTGTAAAACTCAAGTGCTTTTCCAAGTTCAACTCCAGCTTTTTCACTAAGATTGTCTTGATAAGAGGTAAATGTAAGAACAACAAGCAAAACTACCACAGCGATAGAGAAAATATATAGTATTTTGCTAAAATTTTCTTCAGCCTTATTCACGACTTTAATAATAAAAGCCCTGAATTTATCCGGCTGCTTCAACTCTTTTTGGGTATATTGTATCTTTTGTGATGACATTGTGGAAAAACTATAAATAAGCAGACAAGTTATTCAAGAGATTAAGCAGTGAATCGTGAATGAAAAATCTCAACAACCCATATTGATCTAACTACTTGAGTAGAGTTACTGAAACATATAAGGTATAGTTTACTAAGTGATGTATCCAAGCATAGTGAGTTTTTTGACCTTGATTCTTATTTTTTTTTATGGAATTTCACAAGCGCAGGATGTATCCATTCCAGAGAAAAGTGTTGTCGGAAAAGTCATAACCGTTGAGATAAACGGCACCATAAACCCTTCCACGACAGACTACATAAGAGCAGGTATTCATAAAGCCAAAGAAAGCGGATCTGAGGCGCTGCTCATCCTGCTTGATACTCCCGGTGGTCTGCTTAATTCAACAAAGGATATAGTTAAATTACTGCTTAATTCAGACGTTCCGGTCATTGTATATGTTTATCCAAAAGGCGCTACAGCCACGTCTGCAGGCGTTTTTATCACACTGGCAGGTAACATTGCAGCCATGGCTCCTGGGACAAGTATCGGAGCGGCTCATCCTGTAAGTATAGGGAGAGAAAACAATCGACCTGTGAAAAACCCTTTTGAAGAAAAAGAAAACGAGGAGAAAGACAAAGAGAATAAAACGTCCAAGGATATTATGGGTGAGAAGATAGAGAACTTTGCAATCTCTTTTATACAGAGCATTGCCGAGGAAAGAGGAAGAAACGTTAAGTGGGCAATAGAATCTGTGAAAAACAGTGATTCCATAACTGCAAAAGAGGCATTAGAGAACAACGTAATAGATATTATATCCCCTGATATTCCTTCATTATTAAAAAGTATCAACGGGAAAAAAGTAAAAATTGGCAGTAAAGAGATTGCACTGGTTACAAACGGTGCAAAGCAGGAAAAACTTGAAATGAGCTTGAAACAAAAAATTATCAACGTTTTGAGTACGCCAGACATAGCATTTTTACTTCTATCTCTCGGTTCTCTCGGAATAATTATTGAGTTTTACAATCCCGGCACAATACTTCCTGGTGTTGCCGGTTTGATCTCTTTGATAATCGGATTTGTTTCACTTCAAATACTACCTTTTAACTATGCGGGTTTGGCACTGCTCTTTATTGGTTTGGCGTTGTTTGCCGCTGAAGTTTACATTACTAGTTACGGACTTCTGAGCCTTGCGGGATTGGTGAGCTTTATTTTTGGAAGTTTACTGCTGTTTGATACGGATGAATCAAATCTTAGGGTTGGTATCAGTGTAATAATAGCAACGTCTTTCGCTCTGGGTCTGTTTTTATTACTCATAATTTACTCTATATCCGGAACCTTCAAACTCCGAACAATGAGCGGTTCTGAAGGGTTGCTTGATCAGCATGGTGAAGTAGTCGACTGGGAAGGGAAAATTGGCAAAGTATTTATAAATGGTGAATACTGGAACGCACATAGCGATGACTCACTGAATAAAGGAGATAAGGTAAAAGTTGTTGAAAGTGAAGGAAACTTGGATATAAAAATATCTAAAATATAAAACTCGGAGGCAATAAATGGGGACACCCGCAATTGTTTTTATACTGATTATTGGACTAATAGTTTTTTCGGGCATTAGAGTGCTGTATGAATATGAAAGAGGGGTTATATTCAGACTCGGAAGATTAGCCGGGACAAAGGGACCGGGATTTAAATGGATCATTCCGGGTATAGATAAGATGTTGAAGATAAGCCTACGAGTAATTACAATGGACGTGCCTCCTCAGGATGTAATTACAAAAGATAATGTATCGGTAAAAGTAAATGCAGTTGTTTATTTCAGAGTGATGGAGCCGGAAAAAGCAGTTGTACAAGTAGAAAATTATCTTTATGCAACATCTCAATTAGCACAAACAACTCTGAGAAGCGTGTTGGGTCAGGTTGAACTTGACGAACTGTTGGCAGAGAGAGAAACACTGAACCTGAAACTTCAGGACGTTCTTGACAAACAGACGGATGCATGGGGAATTAAGGTTACTCTTGTAGAGGTAAAATATGTTGATCTGCCTCAGGAAATGCAGAGAGCAATGGCTCGTCAGGCAGAAGCAGAGAGAGAAAGAAGAGCAAAGGTTATAGCTGCTGAGGGTGAATATCAGGCATCAACAAAGCTCTCAGAGGCTTCCAATATTTTGTCTCGGAATCCTATGGCACTTCAACTGCGATATTTACAAACAATGATAGAAATGTCCTCGGAAAAAAGCTCAACGATCGTCCTTCCGCTTCCAATAGATCTTCTGACGCCGTTTTTGGGTCTAAATAAGAACACCGGTGAAAAAGGACAAAACAGCTAATCAATCCGTGTGTAAATAGGTGTTCAGCAGGCTATAAAATTTTTTGAAAGGAAAGGTGTATAGCAACGAGTAATATAATAAGGCTCTTTTTAATCTTTATTTGCCTCTTTGCCATTTCGTGTACAAGATCTGAGGCTCAGAGTGAAGATACAAGTAACAAAGAAACATCCGGTGGGTGGTTAATCTACCATCTGTCGTCCGAACCTGCAACTTTGAACCCAATAACCGCTACGGATATTTATGAGTCAATAATAAACCGTAACATTTATGAAACTCTTACAAAAAGAGATAATAAGACTCTTGATCTCAAACCTCTTCTTGCAGAATCTTGGGAAATATCTGCTGATAAGCTGAGATACAAATTTAAATTAAAGTCAAATATTAAATGGCAAGACGGAATACCGTTCACTTCCAAGGACGTTGTCTTTTCATATAAATCTATAATAAATCCAAGTGTTGACGCACCACATCTAAGAAACTACTATAAAGACATAATTGACGTAAAAGCCATCAACGACCATACGGTTGAGTTTATTTATTCCAAGCCTTATTTCCTCGCTCTTGAGTTTTGTGGGGGAATGCCCATAGTTCCAAGCCACCTGTTTAACAAGAAAGATATAACCCTTCCTGAGATCGGTGAAGGAATAAAGCAAGCCTCAGTTATAAGCGTCTTTATATCTCATGGAGACTCAATACAAAAGGAACAGCCGGTAATAGAAATAGAGACAGACAAGGCTGCTATTGAACTTCCATCCCCCTATGATGGAACAGTCAGTGAGGTGGCTGTAAAAGTAGGTGATACCATAGGTATTGGGCAACTCATAGCAAAAGTTAATAAAGATTTCAATAAAAATCCCAATGGGAGAAAACCCATTGGCACCGGCCCGTACAAATTTTCAAAGTGGAATACAGGTAGTGAAGTGGTGCTTGAAAGAAATGAAAATTACTGGGGAGAAAAACCGAAACTGCAAAAAATTGTTTTTAAGATAATAAACGACAGGACAGTGGCTTTCCAAGTTTTAAAAAGAGGTGATCTGGACTATTACGGACTTACCCCGATCCAGTGGGACAGACAAAGCAATACCAGGTCATTTAAAGAAAAATTCAATAAATACAGATATTTCAGACCCAACTATAGCTTTATTGGCTGGAATATGAACAAACCTTACTTCAAAGATAAAAAAGTCAGAACCGCAATGACTCACCTGCTGGATAGGGAGCTTATACTGAACAAAATACTTCTTGGTCTGGGCGCAATCATCACCAATCCTTTCTACATAAACAGCCCAGAATATGATAAGTCCATTCAGCACTTAAATTTTGATCCTGAAAAAGCACGGAAATTACTGGACGAAGCAGGTTGGATAGACCATGATAATGACGGTGTGAGGGATAGGAATGGGGTTAAGTTTGAATTTGAATTTCTTTTACCTAGTGGTTCAGAAACCGGCGAGAAAATAGCAACAATATTAAAGGAAGAACTTGATAAAACCGGCATAGTTATGAAAATACGCAAAACGGAGTGGGCAGTGTTCACCACAAGGTTGAATGAGCGAAGATTTGATGCTGTAACGCTTGGTTGGAGCATGGGCGTTGAGTCCGACCCATACCAGATATGGAGCTCAACCCAAGCTGAGAGTGGCTCCAATTTTATCGGATTCAAAAATAAAAAAGCCGATGAATTAATCAGCAAAGCAAGGCGGGAGTTTGACAGGAAGAAAAGGATTGATCTATACCAGAAATTCGCCAAAATAGTTCACAAAGAACAACCATACACCTTTCTTTTCTGTAGTGAGTCAACGGTTGCTGTAAACAACAGGTTCAAAAACGTAACAGTCTATCCTCTGGGACTTGATCCAGTTGAGTGGTATATCCCAAAATCACTTCAGAAATACTATTAGAAAGTTTGTTGGAGCATCCAGAACCTGTAGTCTCGCCATTTAGAAAACGGTAAATCTGACTTTAATATCCCTCAACAGCTCACTATCACACCCGATCCGCATGCCATCAATGAAAATCCCACGTTATAGTAGGATAATTGTTTGTAGGTTCCAATACTTATCATCCCCTCGACACAAGGTTGATATGATCGTCATAATACAATCTAATCTATAAAACTTATCGCATAGAGTAAATATGATATATTATAGAGTTCAAAGTTTGTTCTGTCTCATTTACACTTACAGTTCACCTCAACAAGTTAGTTTAAATATGAATATGAAATGATAATTATTCTTCAATAATTACAATAAGTTATGAAAGACTATTTAATTAAAAGGTTTATCTTATTGATTCCAACGATTCTCGGAATAACCATCATAACGTTTTGTATAATCCAACTTGCTCCCGGTAGTCCCATCCAGCAGAAACTAGGAATTGATGAAGGAATTAAAGCTGAGTCCATCACAAAGGACATAATAGAGCAGACAAAAAAATTGTATGGTTTGGATAAACCCATACACGAAAGATATATCATCTGGCTGAAACAAATCATAACATTGGATTTTGGCAATTCATACAAAGACCACAGACCTGTTATTGATAAGATTGCCGAAAGGCTTCCTGTTACGCTGGTTTTAAACTTTCTTTCGATTTTTTTTATATACATTATTTCAATACCACTGGGTGTCTATTCCGCAGTCAGGCAAGGGACGGTAACAGAAAGGCTGACGACATTCTTGCTGTTTATACTTTATTCAATCCCCAGTTTCTGGATGGCAATGATACTGATATTCTTTCTAGGTGGTGGGGAGTTTTGGAACGTTTTCCCGGTTTACGGTATTTCTTCACAAGGAGCTGAAAATTACAGTTTTGCAGGGAGAGTGCTGGATTTCCTTTGGCACATTATACTCCCGGTCTTTTGTCTGACTTATGCAGGACTCGCATCGCTTTCACGATTTCAGAAGGGAAGTCTGCTTGAAGTGCTTAGAGAAGACTATATAAGAACTGCAAAGAGCAAGGGACTTGATGAGAGAAAAATTCTATTTAAGCACGCTTTGAGAAATTCCCTGATACCCATTATTACAATTTTGAGTGCAATACTTCCTGCACTTATAGGGGGTAGCGTCATTATTGAGACAATGTTTTCTATTCCCGGTATAGGCAGGCTAGGTTTTGAAGCCATATTGTCTCGTGATTATCCCGTTATAATGGCAATTGCGACAATTTCAGCTTTCCTGACCCTTTTGGGAATACTGATCTCAGATATAGCCTATGTGTTTGTTGACCCGAGAATAAGTTTTGATTAAAAAACGCCATGAATAATGAAAGTTCAGGATACTGGAAAACAGTCTGGAGAGAGTTCAAAAAGGACAGAATGGCTTTGGCTGCTCTGGTTTTCATTGCTTTACTGGGATTTATTGCAGTTTTTCAGGATTTTATTGCGGGCAACAAACCGATCCTGCTCATAGAAAACGGGAAGTTTTACACCCCTGCCGTATTAAATTATCCTGAAATAAGCAGCTTTGGATCTAAAGAAGCATACATGGGGAAAAAAGATACATTTACAATATTTCCACCTTTCGCACATAGCCCAACTGAGAATGACCTTCATGCCATATTGGAAGCACCATCTATAAAACATCCGTTCGGGACGGATGACAGGGGCAGAGACGTGCTGAGTAGGATGATCTACGGAACAAGGGTTTCTCTTTCAATCGGTTTTATAGCAGTGGGAATATCCACGTTGATCGGGATAATTCTGGGTGCGACAGCCGGTTATTATGGTGGAACAACAGATTTTATCATATCAAGATTATTTGAAATAATGATCACGTTTCCCGTCTTTTTTCTGATACTTACAATTCTTGCATTCAGCAACCCGAGTATATACAACATTATGATAGTAATTGGTCTTACAAGCTGGACCGGGATAGCAAGACTTGTCAGAGGTGAATTCCTGAAATTCAGAAATTTTGCATTTGTGGAAGGAGCAAGAGCACTTGGTGGTAGCAACCTGAGAATAATATTCAGGCACATAATGCCAAATTCCCTTGCCCCAGTTCTTGTAAGTGCCACATTTGGGATTGCCGGTGCAATTTTGGTTGAATCATCACTCAGTTTTCTGGGATTTGGTGTGCCTCCACCCGAACCGAGTTGGGGAGATACGCTTTCACAGTCCCAAAAGTATGTTGATTTTGCATGGTGGCTTGTATTGTTTCCCGGTCTGTTGATATTCTTAACGATCACTTCACTGAATCTTGTAGGAGAAGGTTTTCGTAACGCAGTTGATCCAAAATTAAAGGACGTTTAATGAATTTAGAAAACGTATTAGAGATCAAGAATTTAAGTATAAGTTTTGCGGACAACAAGCAGAGATATGAGGTGGTAAGCAATGTCTCTTTGAACGTTCCTAAAGGGAAGATCGTATGTGTAGTTGGTGAAAGTGGCTGTGGAAAAACGGTAACCGCTCTTTCCATAATGGGACTACTTCCAATACCACCTGGGAACGTTGATAATGGAAAGATATTTTTTGACGGCACAAACCTGCTTGAACTGTCTGAAAAAGAGCTTAGAAGCTACAGGGGAAACAGGTTATCAATGATATTTCAGGAGCCGATAAGTTCGTTTAACCCCGTTTTTACCATTGGAGATCAGATAGGAGAAGCATTAAGGATACACAGGTCCTTATCAAAGAATGAAGAAAAGGAAAAGGTGATTGAGTTGATGAAGACCGTCGGCATACCTGCCCCGGAAACAAGGATAAACAGCTATCCGCACGAATTAAGTGGAGGTATGTGTCAAAGAGCAATGATCGCTATGGCACTTTCATGTGATCCGGAGCTTTTGATAGCCGACGAACCAACTACTGCACTGGACGTAACTATTCAAGCGGAAATACTACGGCTGATTCTTGAATTGAGAGACAGGACAAAAATGGCAGTCTTGCTGATAACGCATGATCTTGGCATAGTGTCTGAAGTTGCCGATGAGGTGTATGTATTTTATGCGGGAAAAGTAGTTGAGAAAGGAACAAGAGATATGGTGTTTAATAAACCTTTACATCCATATACGGCTGGGCTTATGAGATCAATACCTTCTCTCAGTGAAAAAACTGAAAGTCTGCATACAATTCCGGGTTATATACCGTCTCCGAAAAATTTCCCAGTTTCCTGCAGATTTCAGGACAGATGTGAGTATGTCTTTGACAGATGCAGGGAAAAAGAACCTGGACTCGAAAAATTTGATGGCTCGCACTTTTCAGCATGCTACAGATCGGGTGAAATTTCAAAATAGTAAATAATGAGCTTAGTTGAGATAAAAAATCTGAAGAAGCATTTCCCGGTAAAAAGTGGTCTATTTGCCAGAATAATCGATCACGTTAAAGCCGTTGATGGTATTGATTTGAATATAGAAAGAGGATCTACGCTTGGACTAGTTGGTGAAAGTGGTTGTGGAAAATCAACTCTTGGAAAGACAATAATAAGGCTTCTTGAACCAACTGACGGTCAGATAATATTTGATGGCAGAGACATCACAAGGTTAAACACCTCTGCTTTAAGGCATATCAGAAAAAATATGCAGATGATATTCCAGAACCCCTATGGCTCTCTCAATCCTAGAATGAACGTGAAAAGTCTTATTACCGAGGGTGTGGATATACACAACTTATACAGTAAGTCGGAAAGGGCAAGCATAGCAAGTGATCTACTAAATAAGGTCGGTTTAGTAAACAGTTCTATGGACAAGTATCCACACGAGTTCAGTGGAGGACAAAGACAGAGAATAGCTATTGCTAGAGCACTTGCAGTGCAACCTTCTTTTCTTATTTGTGATGAACCGATTTCTGCTCTCGATGTGTCAGTTCAGGCACAAATAATCAATTTGCTATCATCCCTTCAGCAAGAATTTAATTTAACCTATCTATTTATCTCACATGATCTCAGGGTTGTAAAACACATAAGCAACAAAGTGGCAGTGATGTATCTGGGTAAGATAGTGGAAATTGCAAGTAGTGAGGAAACTTACTCAAATCCACTTCACCCTTATACAAAGGTACTTATTTCTGCTATTCCCGATATAAAAAAGAAGAGCAAAAATACCGATAGAAAATACTCATTTATAACTGGGGAAGTTCCAAATCCGATCAATCCACCGATAGGATGCAGCTTTCACCCAAGGTGTCCAATAGCAGAAGAAAAATGTAAAACCACTGAACCTAAACTGATTGATCACGGACAAGACCATAAGGTAGCGTGTCATTTGGTTTAATATCTTGTAAATATAGTTGCAATGTATTACATTAAGAAATTTCAAGTGCTTAAGTTGTAATAGAATGCTAATAAAAACTGATAACATAACTGAAAGCGGGTTGGAGATAAAGAGTTGCCAAAGTGCCAAGTGGGTTACTAACATTCCTGAAATATTTAATGGAACCCGGGAACTGAGTTTAAATAAAAATATTGAGATCGATTGTAAAGCAACAAAGGTATTAAAAGAGATAAACGTAAACGGGTTAATACGATTTGGAATAAAGACTTTTTGTCACAAGTGCCTGAAAGAGGTTAAATTGGATTTGCAAGCTGACGTAAACATGACTTTAACACCAAAAAATGAGAGCGAGGATCATCAGGCTGACATTGACTATGAATTCTATGGAGGAAAATCAATAGACCTGTCAGGATATTTCAGGGAGCAAATTGCAATGAATATACCATACAGGGTAATTTGCAAAGAGGTATGTAAAGGTTTATGTTCTAAGTGTGGGGCAGATCTTAACGTTGAAGAATGTGAATGTAAAAGAGACTTGGAAAAATCTACGTTTGCAGTGTTGAAAAATATTAAAATTTGATAATAATTTGTAGGAGAAACAACAACAATGGCACTACCAAAAAGAAAGAAATCAAGATCAAAATCGAGAAAGAGACGAACTCACTACAAGGCAATCATACCCGGGCAATCCTTGTGTCCAAACTGTGGTGAGGTAAAACCTCCTCACAGAGCATGCCCAGATTGTAGTTTTTACAAAGGCAGGACTTACACAAAAGAACAGGAAGAGATTGTAGAAGAAACCCCTGAATAAGGGCAGGTTTAAGATAAGATGATAGCTTTTGTTTTTCCAGGACAGGGGGCACAATACGTTGGGATGGGAAAGGAGTTTTACGACCAATTTCCTGCTGCAAAACAAGTTTTTGAAGAAGCAAGTGATATGCTCAGTTTTGACATGTCAAGATTGTGTTTTGAAGACAATACAGAGAAATTAAACTTGACGGCAAACGCTCAACCTGCAATTCTCACCGCAAGCATTGCGGCTTTGAGAGTACTGAATCAAGAAACAGGCATTAGACCGGATTTTGTTGCTGGGCACAGCCTTGGAGAGTATTCAGCACTGGTTGCATCAGGAGCGATGAATTTTAAAGATGCTGTTCACACGGTGAGAAAACGTGGTGAATTCATGCAGAGTGCTGTTCCCATTGGCATTGGTGCAATGGCAGCAGTAATAGGTCTGTCAAAGGAAGAAATAGAAAACATCTGTGAAAGGGTAACGAGTTCACAAAGCATAGTAAGTTCAGCAAATTATAATTCACCACAGCAAACTGTTATATCTGGACATAAAGAAGCAGTTCAAAGAGCAGAAGGCATGTTAAAAGAAGCAGGGGCAAAACGGATCGTTCCCTTGTCAGTAAGCGCTCCTTTTCATTGCAAATTAATGAATAAAGCAGCAGAAAACCTGTCTGAAGTTTTAAACGATATTCGGGTATCAGAGATTGAAACGCCGGTGGTTACCAACGTAGAATCCATTGCCAACAGTGATAAAACTAGGGTAAAAGATTTACTTGTTCAACAGGTTGTTAAGCCAGTAAGGTGGTTTGAGTCCATCCAGTATCTAGCTGAACAAAAAGTCAAAAATTTCGTAGAAATAGGTCCGGGCAAAGTTTTAACGGGACTTATTAGGAAAACAATTAAAGAAGTAAATTTGATTAACCTTGAAAACATAACTCAATTAGCTCATATTAAAAAAAATGGAATTTAAAGATAAAGTTGCATTAATAACAGGGGCATCGCGCGGGATAGGCAGAGAAGTTGCCCTGGAATTAGCTTCAAAAGGAGCTAAAGTCATTTTAAATTACTTAAAAGATGACGAATCAGCACAGAAAACCGCAAGCTTAATATCAAATAATGGCGGGAGCGCGTTATTATGCAAATTTGACGTTAGCAATTATGAAAACGTGCAGAAGCGTATTGGTGCACTGATTGACGACCTGGGTAAAATTGATCTACTTGTAAACAATGCTGGGACTATAAGAGACAGCCTGTTTATGAGAATGAATGAAGAAGATTGGGATATGTTGTTTAATATAAACATGAAGGGTGCCTTTAACTGCACTAAGGCAGTTATCAGAAATATGAGTAGAAAGAGATATGGACGGATTGTCAATGTCGTATCGGTGGTAGGAGAAATAGGCAACCCAGGACAGGCAAACTACTCAGCAACAAAAGCCGGCTTGATAGGATTTACAAAATCTATTGCAAAGGAATTTGCATCAAGAAACATAACTGTTAACGCAGTTAGTCCCGGTTTTATTGACACGGATATTACGAAAGATTTAACACCTGATTTGAAAAAGAAATATATGGATGCAATTCCTTTGGGTAGATTTGGCAAACCCGAGGATGTGTCGGGCATCATAGCTTTTTTACTATCAGATAATGCATCTTATATTACCGGTGAAGTTGTAAAGGTTAATGGCGGCGTGCATATGTAAACAAATACTTAAAATGAAAAACTATATTCTAGGAGGATTTTTTAATGTCAGAGCAGGAAATACAGGAAATATTAGAAAAAGTAAAGGACTTGGTTGCAAGCCAGCTCGGTAAATCAAAAGATAAAATAACACCGGATTCATCATTTATTGAAGATCTGGATGCCGATTCATTGGACTTGGTTGAACTCATTATGTCAATGGAAGATGAATACGGATTGGAAATATCTGATGAAGATGCCGAAAGCATTATAACTGTAAAAGACGCAGTAAAATTCATCATGGAGAATGCAAAATAGATGAATAGAAGGGTGGTTGTAACTGGTATTGGGCTTGTAACACCTCTTGGTATTGGCACCTTGGAAACGTGGGAAGCCGTGTGTAACGGCAAAAGTGGAATCACCAACATAGACAAGTTTGATACCTCGGATCATAAAACCCGGATCGCAGGACAGGTCAGAAATTTTGATCCATTGAAATATGTAAATGCCAAAGAAGCAAAGAGAAATGACGACTTTATCAATTTTTCAATTGCAGCTACAAAAATGTCACTTGATGATGCAGAGCTTGAAATAAGCGATGAACTTGCACCAATGGCAGGCTGCGTGATTGCTTCTGGAATAGGTGGAATGGCAACCTACTGCGATACTCATACCACTCTATTAAATAAGGGGCCATCAAGACTGTCTCCTTTCTTTATTCCCAACATCGTTACTAATATGGCTTCCGGATACGTCTCAATACTTTTCAATGCAAAGGGACCTAACTGTTGCACAACAACCGCATGTGCAGCAAGCGGTCATGCGTTATCTTTGTCACAAATGCTTATTCAAAGAGGTGAAGCTGACGTGATTATCTCGGGTGGGGCGGAAGCCCCCATTCTACCAATTACAGTTGGTGGCTTTAACGCAATGAGGGCTCTTTCCACAAGAAATGAAGACCCTTCAACGGCATCTCGTCCTTTTGATAAAGACCGTGATGGTTTTGTTATGTCTGAAGGTGCCGGAATATTAATTCTTGAGGAACTTAAACATGCAAAGAAACGCGGGGCAAGAATTTATGCTGAGTTGATTGGATCCGGAATGAGTGGAGATGGAGGACATATAACAGCTCCAACTCTTGACGGTCCAGTAAGGTCAATGAAAAATTCACTACGTGACGCCAAGATCAATTCTGATGAAGTTAATTACGTAAACGCTCACGGTACTTCTACACCGCTAAATGACGTTAATGAAACCAATGCGGTAAAAGAGGTGTTTGGTGAACATGCTTACAAAATTTCCGTCAGTTCAACCAAATCTATGACAGGGCACATGTTGGGAGCGGCTGGCGCCGTTGAAGCTTCACTATCATGTTTGGCTATATATAACGGTGTAGTTCCACCAACAATAAATCTTTTAAATCCCGACCCAGAATGTGACCTTGATTACGTTCCGAATGAAGTTAGAGAGGACAAAATTGAAACCGTTATGAGCAATACTTATGGATTTGGAGGCACTAACTCAAGTATTGTATTAAGAAAATTTATCTAATCCGAAGCATTTTTGAATTAATCAATAATTTAAATTGGCTACTATTGTAAAACTGAGTTTTATTCCATTAGCAATATAATTTTAGAGAGGGCAGTATATGTCAAAGATAATCAATAAAGTCAAAGCAAAAATTAGCGTCGGTGGAAAAGATTATGATATTTTTTCATTAAAGTTGCTTGAAAAAAACAGTGGTTGTAAGTTATCCAATTTACCTATATCAATAAAAATTTTACTTGAGAACATTCTCAGAAATTACGATGGGAATATCATCAACGACAACCACATTGAATTGCTTTCAAAGTGGGACCCCAACAACAAAGAACCAAAAGAAATCCCATACAAGCCCGCGAGAGTAATACTTCAGGATTTTACAGGTGTGCCTTGTGTTGTTGACCTTGCTTCAATGAGGGCAACCGTGAATAAAATGAACGAAAACCCTAACAAGATTAATCCTATTATCCCAGTGGATCTGGTGATTGACCATTCAGTTCAGGTTGATCATTTTGCAAATGAAAATGCCTTTCAAAAAAACGTAGAACGTGAATATGAAAGAAATAGGGAAAGATACCAATTCTTGAGATGGGCACAGGAATCTTTTGATAATTTTAGGATAGTTCCACCCGGCACCGGTATTGTTCATCAGGTAAATCTCGAGCGATTGGCAAGCGTAGTAGCAACGGAAGAAATGAACGGAGATACAATTGCCTTTCCGGATACTCTGGTAGGAACAGACTCTCATACAACTATGATAAATGGTCTCAGTGTTTTGGGATGGGGAGTTGGCGGAATTGAAGCGGAAGCATGTATGCTCGGACAGCCTTTATACATGCTGGTACCCGATGTGGTTGGATTTAAACTTCATGGACGGTTAAAAGAAGGTGTAACGGCGACCGACTTGGTATTGAACGTAACCGAAATATTGAGAAAAAAAGGAGTTGTTGGAAAATTTGTAGAATTTTACGGTCCCGGGCTCAGTCAGCTTGCCCTTGCAGATAAAGCTACTATTGCCAATATGGCACCTGAGTATGGAGCCACCATGGGATTTTTCCCGGTTGACTCAGAAACGTTGAGATACCTACGCACCACCGGTAGAGATAAACATTTAATAGACTTGGTAGAGGCATATACGAAAGAGCAAGGTATATTCAGAACTGATGGTATGACAGACCCTTCATATACCGACATAGTAGAGCTCGACATATCAACAGTTGAGCCATCTCTGGCGGGACCAAGCCGCCCACAGGATAGAATAAACCTTAGTGATATGAAAAATGTTTATCAAAAAAGCCTCACGGATGATACATCAGGTTCTTATGAACAGAAAACAGTAGATATTCAAATGAACGGCAACAAAACTAAGATTGGAAATGGTTCAGTTGTAATAGCGGCAATAACCAGTTGCACAAATACTTCAAACCCTTCAGTTATGATCGCATCTGGGCTTGTAGCTAAAAAAGCCGTTGAGCTTGGTCTAACTGTTAGTCCATCGGTAAAAACCAGTTTAGCTCCTGGATCGAGAGTTGTAACTGATTATCTAGAGGCATCAGGACTATTGCCATATTTGAATCAATTAGGATTTAATCTTGTCGGCTATGGATGTACTACCTGCATTGGGAACAGCGGACCTCTTCCCATCGAGGTTGAATCCGCCATCAGAGGAAATAATCTAAAGTGTGCCTCAGTTATAAGTGGAAACAGAAACTTTGAAGGCAGAGTGCATCCATTTGTCAAGTTTTCCTATCTTGCTTCACCTCCACTTGTTGTCTCTTATGCACTTGCGGGAACAGTTGATAAAGACTTCACGAAAGAGCCATTAGGTATTAACAAGGAAGGTGACGCCGTGTATTTAAGAGATATATGGCCGACTCAGGAAGAAATTGAGAAAATATTATCCAGTGTTATAACTCCTGATATGTTTAGAAGCCAATACAAAACGGTCTTTTCTGGTGATGAAACTTGGAAATCCCTGCCAACCCCTACTGGTAACTTATACAAGTGGGAATCAGACTCAACCTATATACAGAACCCTCCTTTTTTCAGGGACTTTTCATTGAAAGCTAACACTCTATCTGATATAAAAGGTGCCCATGCAATTGCACTACTGGGGGATTCAATTACAACCGACCATATTTCTCCCGCTGGATCTATACCGGAAGACGGTCCCGCCGGAAAATATCTAATATCAAAAGATGTTGAAAAATCAGATTTTAACAGTTTTGGTTCAAGAAGAGGCAACCATGAAGTAATGGTAAGAGGAACTTTTGCAAATATCAGGATTAGGAACAAGATGGTCGAAGGCACTGAAGGAGGTGTTACTTTACATGTTCCTTCCAGGGAAGCTATAAGCATTTATGAAGCATCTGAAAAGTATATCTCGGAAAACATTCCACTAGTAGTAATTGGAGGCAAAGAATATGGCACGGGAAGTTCAAGAGACTGGGCGGCAAAAGGAACGGTGCTTCTTGGTATTAAATGCGTTATTGCGGAGAGTTTTGAAAGAATACACAGAAGCAATTTGGTGGGTATGGGTGTGCTGCCTCTTCAGTTCAAAGAGGGAGAAAGTGCTGATTATCACTCGCTGACTGGATTGGAAAGATATGATATATATGGACTTTCTGATGGTCTGAAACCAAGAAAGATGCTGAAAATCAGCGTAACAGATAACAATAATGGGAACAAGAAAGAATTTGAAGTAGTTTGCAGGATAGATAGCTCAGTTGAAGTTGATTACCTCAAAAATGGGGGAATATTGCAAACAGTTCTTAGGCAACTGGTTTCATAAGTTGCAGTCAAGATTGCAAAGCAACCTTTTTTGATTATAATTTCCCCTCTAAACTTTTATTTCATACAGGAGAGAATATGTCTAAATCAGAAGCGGAAAAAATAACAATTGACAAAAAAGCAAAAAAACTAATAGTTCCCGACAGACCAGTTATTCCATTCATTGAAGGAGATGGTATTGGACCCGATATATGGCACGCATCCCAGATAGTATTTGATGCCGCGGTGGAAAAAGCATACAATGGCAAAAGGGAGATTATATGGCATGAGGTGCTTGCAGGGGAAAAGGCTTATGAACAAACAGGAGAGTGGCTTCCTGAAAAAACATTGGAGGATATACGAAGCTATATTGTTGCCATTAAAGGACCACTGACGACACCTGTCAGTGGTGGAATAAGAAGTCTGAACGTTGCTTTGCGACAGCTTCTGGATTTGTATGCTTGTGTAAGGCCAGTCAGATGGATAAAAGGAACTCCTAACCCAGTAAAAAATCCTGGAAAATTGGATGTGGTTATATTCAGAGAAAATACCGAGGATGTGTATTCCGGGATTGAATGGGAGAGTGGCACAAAAGAAGCTGAAGACATAAGGAATTTTTTAGTAAACACCTATGGTGTAAGTATAAGAGAAAAATCAGGAATAGGAATTAAACCAATAAGCCCCTACGGAACAAAAAGACTGGTTAAAAAAGCTATTGAATATGCAATAGACTACGGTAGAAAAAGCGTCACACTCGTTCACAAAGGCAATATCATGAAGTTTACAGAAGGTGCTTTTAGAGAATGGGGGTATGAAATAGCTAAAGAGCAATTTGGCGATATTACTATTACCGAAGATGAACTATGGGATGAATTTAATGGGAAAATGCCCAAAGACAAAATACTTATAAAAGACAGAATTGCCGATAATATGTTTCAGCAGGTATTAACAAGACCTAATGAATACGACATTGTTGCCATGCCCAACCTGAACGGTGATTACATGTCTGACGCCTGTGCTGCTCAGGTCGGAGGGTTAGGAGTTGCTCCTGGTGGAAATATTGGTGATTACCTTGCAGTCTTTGAGGCAACTCATGGTACCGCACCAAAATACGCCGGTCAGGATAAGGTCAACCCAGGGTCAGTAATACTTTCAGGAGTGATGATGTTTCAATACTTAGGGTGGAATGAAGCAGCCGACTTAACTGTCAATGCAATGGAACAAACAGTTCTCAATAAAACGGTAACTTATGACTTAGAACGTCAAATGGAAGGGGCAAAATTGCTTAAGTGCTCTGAATACGCGGAAGCTATAGTTGAAAATATGGATAATATTCCGAGCAATTAACCTTTTTTTTGTTTAGTCAAACAACAAAGAAGTTTATTCAGGAGATTAGCTAATGAGTAGATATAAAATTTCAGTTATTGGGGCTGGGAATGTTGGTGCATCAGCCGCCTTTCAGGTCGCCAGCCGTGAACTAGCAGATGTTGTTTTAGTTGATATAGTGGAAGGTATGCCACAGGGAAAAGCACTTGATCTTCATCAGATGTGCCCAGTTCTCGGGTCGGACGTTGAATTTGTTGGGAGCAATGACTATGAAGCCACCGCTGATTCTGATGTAGTGATCATAACATCTGGTATTCCAAGAAAGCCGGGAATGAGCAGAGATGACCTGATTTCAACAAATACTAAAATTGTCAAGGAAGTTACTGAGAATGTTGCCAAAAAATCACCTGACTCCATTTTAATACTTGTTACAAATCCTCTTGATGCAATGGTTTATGTTGCACACAAAACCAGTGGATTTCCAAAAAAAAGAGTGATGGGAATGGCAGGGGTACTGGACTCTGCAAGATTCAGGACTTTTATAGCAATGGAATTGGGAGTATCTGTGGAAAATATACAGGCGTTTGTGTTAGGCGGACACGGAGACGACATGGTGCCACTTGCCAGATACACAACAGTAGCGGGTATTCCTATTACCGAGTTAATGAATAAAGACACAATAGAATCAATAATTGATAGAACCAGAAAAGGCGGTGCAGAAATAGTTAGGCTTTTAAAAACTGGTAGCGCCTTCTACGCTCCCGGTATTTCAGCTGTCGAAATGGCAGAAGCTATACTGAAAGATAAAAAGAAAATTCTCCCGTGCTGCGTGCTTGCCAACGGTGAATACGGAATTGAAAATACGTTTGTTGGACTACCGGTCAAGCTCGGAAGAAGCGGCATTGAAGAGATAGTGCAAATAGACTTACAGAAAAAAGAAAACGAGGAATTACAAGTATCGGCAAGCCACGTCAGGGAGTTATGCAAATTGATTGATGATTCTGGATTGCTTTTTAATTACTAATCAGAATTTATTAATAAAATTTATTAAATTTGATCTGCAATAAATTGTTATCATTTAATTATTTATCACTGACGGAGGAAACAAAATGTCTAGTGCTACAACTCAAGACACTTTAACTCAAAGAAGGGACGCATGGTGGGTAGAACCTTTGATTACTGCAACTGTACTGGGGGCATTTGGTATTTACTCAACGTGGAGAGCCTTGTCAAACGTTGATTTCCAAACAGATTTCGCTACGTTTGGAGTTCATTATCTTTCTCCTTTTTACTCTCCGCTAATTCTTGCGGACTGGTGGCCCTTTTCACCTGCAATATTGATATTGTGGGCACCCTTAGGATTCAGAGCAACCTGTTATTATTATAGGAAAGCCTATTACCGCTCTTTTTTTCTTTCTCCACCTGCTTGTGCAGTCAATCCACTTAAAAGAGATAACAATTACAAGGGGGAATCTGCTTTTCCATACATTTTGCAGAATGCACACAGGTTCTTCTTCTATGCCGCAACAGTGATACTGGTATTTTTGTGGTATGATGCATTTTTGGCTTTCAAATTCAAAGACGGTATAGGAATTGGGGTTGGAACAATTGTTTTAACAATTAATGCGGTTTTACTGACTTTTTATTCCCTATCGTGCCATTCATTTAGACATCTTATTGGTGGCAATCTGGATGTATTTTCACGTTGTCCCACCAGGTTTAGGCTTTGGGGAGCAGCAAGTGTGCTAAACGAAAAACATATGTTATACGCCTGGGCCAGTCTGGTTTTTGTTGCCTTGGCCGACCTATATGTAATGTTAGTTGCTAAAGGAACAATTACGGATGTGAGGTTTATATAATACAATGGAAAATTTTGAAACACATACATATGACGTGCTGGTAATTGGTGCTGGGGGTGCAGGTTTGAGAGCAGCGATTGAAGCGTCGGCAAAAGGTGCATCTACGGGACTTGTATGCAAGTCATTATTGGGAAAAGCTCACACAGTTATGGCCGAAGGGGGAGTGGCAGCGGCTCTTGCAAATGTTGATATAAAAGATGACTGGAAAACTCACTTTAAAGACACAATGATGGGCGGAAAAATGCTCAATAACTGGAAGATGCCGTATAACCATGCACACGAATCACCTGAACGTATTTATGAACTTGAGCAATGGGGTGCGGTTTTTGACAGAACTCCTGAAGGCAAAATAATGCAGAGAATTTTTGGAGGGCATACGTGGAAAAGACTCGCACACGTCGGAGACAGAACGGGTCTGGAAATGATAAGAACTCTACAAGATAAGGGGATACATTCAGGTATTGATGTTTACATGGAATGCACAATTACAAATATTGTCATGGATGGCGACAAAATAGCAGGAGCTTTTGGGTACTGGAGAGAAAGTGGAAAATTTGTTTTATTCAAGGCAAAAGCGGTAGTTCTTGCAACAGGAGGTATAGGCAAAGCATACAAAGTCACTTCAAATTCATGGGAATACACAGGTGACGGACATGCAATGGCTTATGAAGTGGGGGCTGACTTGATTGATATGGAATTTATCCAGTTTCACCCAACGGGAATGGTTTGGCCACCAAGCGTACAAGGTGTTTTAGTAACTGAAGCAGTAAGAGGAGAGGGTGGTTTATTGACAAATAAAGACGGGGAGAGATTTATGAAAAAATATGACCCCGATAGAATGGAGCTTTCAACTCGTGATGTTGTAGCTAGATCTATCTACACGGAAGTTCAAGAAGGAAGAGGATCTTCACACGGAGGAGCATTTTTAGACATATCTCACAAAGGGGCTGATTATGTAAAAAAGAAGTTGCCGAGCATGTATCATCAATTTAGAGAATTTGCCGATATAGATATAACAAAGGAGCCAATGGAAGTTTTTCCAACCACGCATTACATTATGGGAGGGGTTAGAGTAAATGGTGATACTTGTGAAAGCAAAGTTAGAGGTTTGTTTGCATCAGGGGAGGTAGCTGGGGGAATGCACGGTGCTAATAGACTCGGAGGCAATTCACTGTCCGACCTTCTTGTATTTGGTAAAAGATCGGGTGAAGCTGCGGCCAATTTTGCAAATAGCAACAAAACTTCAATCTCAATACCTAAAGATCATATTGAAAAATATATTAATGAGCTTTTAGAGCCTTTCAGCAATTCCAAGGGTGAAAATCCTTATACCATACATCAGGAACTTCAGGAAATAATGGGAGAGCATATAGGAGTATTCAGAATCGAAGATAATATGAAAAAAGGTGTAGAAGAGATTGAAAAACTTAAAGACCGTATAAAAAACCTAAAAATAGAGGGCTCAAGAATGTATAACCCCGGTTGGCATCTTTGTGGAGATCTGAAATCAATGTTAATTATCTCGGAAGCAATTGCAAGATCTGCACTTCAACGTCAGGAAAGCCGTGGTGCTCACAGCAGAGTTGACTTTAAAAAATCCGACGATGAAAAATGGGGGAAAATTAACTCCAGCGTTGTTATGGATGGAGAAAACATGAGTGTAAAAACATCACCCATACCCGATATGCCTAATGACCTAAAAAATCTGTTCAAGGAGGTTAGTTAAAATGTCGGAAGCGGTATTCAGAGTATTCAGGGGAAATGCAGAAGGAGGAGAAGAAAAAGATTACAGTGTGCCTGTAGATGAAGGAATGGTAGTTTTAGATGCTCTTCATTATATTCAGGCAAATTATGATCCCGATCTTGCAGTCAGATGGAATTGCAAGGCTGCCAAATGTGGTTCATGCAGCACGGAAATAAACGGAAAACCAAAACTGGCATGCAAGGCAAGAATAGACCACCTACCGAAGAATAAACCAATTACAGTATATCCGATAAGGACATTCCCTGTGATTAAAGATTTGGTGACCGATGTGTCCTGGAATTATGAAGTAAATAAAAAAATACCACCTTTTACACCGGTTACCGATAAACCATTCAAAATGTATCAGGAAGATGTGAATAGAATTCAGGAATTCAGAAAATGTATTGAATGCTTCATGTGCCAGAACGTATGTCATATACTGAGGGATCATGGAAGAAAAGATGCCTTTTTCGGCCCGAGATCCATGATCAAAATAGCCGAGAGAGCTATGCACCCAATGGAAAAAATAGACAGGACAGAATTTTTGAAAAACGAAGCAGGTGTGGGATTTTGCAATATAACAAAATGTTGCACAGAAGTATGTCCGGAGGAAATACATATAACTGATAACGGCATAATCCCTCTTAAAGAAAGAGTAGCAGATAAATATTTTGACCCGTTAAGTTGGATTATCAAAAAAATTAAAGGTGAATAGATTACAGTTTTATAAGCTTGGAGGATAAGCAATTTGAATATTCATGAATATCAGGCAAAAGAGTTGTTCCGCTCTTACAATATAAATGTGCCAGTTGGAAAGGTAGCATTCACAGCCGAAGAAGCAAAGCGGATTAGTGAGGATCTGAATACTGACAAATTAGTCATTAAAGCTCAGATACACTCAGGGGGAAGAGGAAAAGGTGGGGGTATAAGAGTTGCAAATTCACCCGAAGACACTGATAGAATAACCTCTGATATGCTTGGGATGAGACTTATAACTCACCAGACGAGTGCAGAGGGAAAACTTGTAAGTAAGGTATTAATTGAAGAAGCATCAGACATTGAAAAGGAGTTTTATCTGGGAATCGTGATTGACAGATCAAAAGAGCAAATAGTAATCATGGCAAGTCCCGAGGGTGGAACTGAGATTGAAGAGGTAGCACAAAAAACACCTGAAAAAATAATCAAGGTTTATACATATCCGTCAATTGGTATTCAGCCCTATCAATGCAGAAAAATTGCATATTTTTTGGGAATAGAAGGCAAAGTTGTCAATAAGATTGTTCCTCTTATTACAGGACTTTATAATCTGTTTATTGAAAAGGACTGTTCCCTGGCCGAGATCAACCCTCTTGTTTTAACAAATAATAAAGCATTGTTGGCTCTAGATGGAAAGCTAAACTTTGATGATAATGCAATATTTAGACATAAAGATATTGCAGATCTAAACGATACTTCCGAAGAAAATGAACTGGAATCTGAAGCAAAAGAGATGGGCATCAGTTTTGTAAAACTGGAAGGAAATATAGGGTGTCTTGTAAATGGGGCAGGACTTGCAATGGCAACAATGGACGTTATTAAACTGCACGGAGGCGAACCAGCTAATTTTCTGGACGTTGGCGGTGGTGCAAATAAAGAGCAAGTAACCAAGGCTTTTAAGATGATTTTAAGCGATAAGAACGTGAAGGCTATATTTGTAAACATATTCGGAGGCATTATGAAATGCGATACCATAGCAGAAGGCATAATATCAGCGGCTCATGAGGTGTCCATTAAAGTACCCCTTATTGTCAGGCTTGAGGGAACAAATGTTGATAAGGGAAAAGAATTGCTTTCAAACTCTGGATTAAATATAAAAACAGGGATCAATATGAAAGACGCCGCTCAAAAAGCAGTTCAAGCTGCAAACGTTTAACTCTCCCTGTTTATCGCCCTTGACAATTTCACTCGTGATACTTATTTTGTGAATCTGGAGGGTTGTATAAATATGAAGGCATTAGAATTAAATACACCTTATAAGACATTTTTGAAAGAAGTGGAAAGTTATCCACTTTTATCTAGAGAAGAAGAACACGAACTTGCAGTAAAATACTATGAGAAAAATGATCTAAATGCAGTTAACAGGCTTGTTTTATCTAATTTGAGGTTTGTTATTAAAGTTGCTGGAGAATACAAGTCGTATGGGTTTCCGCTCATGGATCTAATACAGGAAGGAACCATAGGATTAATGTATGCGGTAAAAAAGTTCAATCCTTATAAAGGTTACAAGTTAATAAGTTACGCAGTTTGGTCTATAAGGGCGAGGATACATGATCATATTATGAAATCTTGGAGTGCAGTGAAGATAGGAACAACTCAGGCACAGAGAAAGTTGTTCCAGAAGATAAGTAACGCAAAAAGAAAATTAAAGATATATTCTGATACTTTGAGTGAGGGTGATACTTCAAAACTTGCAGGTCATTTTGGAGTGAAAGAAAAAGATGTTGTTGAAATGGAATTACGGTACAAGTCCAGGGATTTTTCACTCAATCAAAACAGTGAAGAAGACAGTTCTAAGAACTATATTGAGATTCTTGAGGATGAAAATCCGAATCAAGAATTATTGGTTTCAGAGATTGAGTTTAGATCATTAGCACAAGAGGGAATTGAAAGAGGCATGCAAAAGTTGAATGACAGGGAGAGAAAAATAATAAATGAAAGATTTCTTTCAGAAAACCCCAAGAAACTTCATATGCTCGGTAGCGAACTGGGTATATCTAGGGAAAGAGTAAGGCAAATTGAGGGGGTTGCTCTAAGAAAACTAAAAAGATCGATAAAGACGATAGCCAATTAGGCTTTCAGGAGGTTTATTAATGGCAATTTCAAAAATAATTGGGATAGATTTAGGCACCACGAACTCATGTGTAGCTGTAGTTGAAGGAGGTGAGCCAAAGATCATAATAAATGAAGAAGGACACAGAACTACTCCATCAATAGTTGCATTTGGTAAAGACAAAGAAGTTATAGTAGGTGGACCGGCAAAGAGGCAGGCTGTAATTAATTCAACAAGCACAATATATTCAAACAAGAGATTGATGGGAATGAGATTTGAAGAGGTAGAAAAAGAAATTAAAACTCTACCCTACAACGTTGTAAAATCCTCAAATGGTGATGCTTGGATTGAGGTTGAAAATGAACAATATTCACCGCCACAGATCTCTTCTCATATTCTGGCAAAACTGAAGAAAGCTGCAGAAGATTACCTTGGAACAGAAGCAAAAGAGGCCGTGGTAACAGTGCCAGCGTATTTTAACGACAGTCAAAGACAAGCAACCAAAGATGCAGGGAAAATAGCAGGGTTAGAGATTAAAAGGATCATTAATGAACCTACTGCCGCGGCTCTTTCTTATGGGTTTGATAAGAAGAATGAAGGAATAATAGCCGTTTATGATCTAGGGGGAGGGACTTTTGATATTTCCATACTTGAAGTTGGTGATAACGTGATTGAAGTGAAATCCACTAACGGGGATACACATTTGGGTGGTGATGATTTCGACAATAGGATCATTGAGTATATAACAAGTGAATTCAAAAAAGATTCAGGCATTGATTTGAGTAATGACAAGATGGCTATTCAAAGGCTTAGAGAAGCTGCAGAAAAAGCCAAAATAGAGCTTTCAACTACTCTGGAAACTGAGATAAACTTACCCTTTATAACGGCAGATGCCTCTGGTCCCAAGCATTTGGTTTTAAAGATAACCTGTTCAAAATTTGAACAATTAACCAAAGATCTGGTCAAAGGAACTCTTGGTCCATGTAAGCAGGCTTTAAAAGACGCAGGTCTAAAAGCCTCAGATATCTCCGAAGTGATATTAGTCGGGGGGTCTACGAGGATACCGCTTGTTCAGAACGTTGTTACAGAGTTTTTCGGAAAAGAACCACACAAGGGTATAAATCCTGATGAAGTTGTGGCAATGGGTGCAGCAATTCAAGGAGCCGTTCTCGGTGGAGAAGTGAGGGATGTGTTACTTCTTGATGTGACTCCTTTATCATTGGGTATTGAAACTCTGGGTGGGGTAATGACGACCATTATTTCCAGAAATACAACAATCCCTACCAAGAAAAGCCAAGTGTTCACAACAGCAGAGGACAATCAGACGGCAGTTGATATTCATGTCCTTCAAGGTGAGCGACAGATGGCTTCGGACAACAGGACTCTGGCAAAGTTTATTCTTGATGGCATCCCATCGGCATCACGAGGGATACCTCAGATTGAAGTAGCATTTGATATTGATGCTGATGGAATATTGCACGTTCACGCTAAGGATACGGCAACAGGTAAAGAACAGAAAGTGAAAGTTGAAGCATCAAGCGGATTATCTAAAGAAGAAGTAGATAAAATGGTAGAAGAGGCCGAATCGAGATCTAAGGATGATAAGAAGAGATATGAAGCAGTTGAAAAAAGGAACAAACTGGATGAAATGATCTATAGGACTGAGAAGAATTTTAAGGATATGGGAGACAAACTCTCTGACGAAGAAAAGAAAGAGCTTGAAGATGCTCTTGAAGATGGAAAGGCAAATCTTCAATCTGGTGATATAGATAAAATTGACAGATCAATAGAGAGAATCACTAAAGCATCGCATAAATTAGCTGAGATCATGTATAAGCAACAAGCAGAGCCTCAATCTGAAAATACTGCAGACCAACAACAGCAGGTAAATAAAGAAAATGTGGAAGAAGATAAAGGCGATGATGTAATAGATGCTGAATTTACGGAAAACAAATAATATCCTTCCAAAAAGTTAAAAAAGTTCATGAATACCAATTTTCAAGGTTTTATTGCACCGTTCTAATATTTGACAAAGATTGAAAACACTGCCTTAAATTGTTATCATGACAGCTTATTAATTATATTATGGCACATAATCGTAATGGTTTTAGGAGAAAAAATGACTACTGACAACAGCAAAGAAGAAAAAATACCAAACGAAAATAACGATGAACATGAAGCCTTGAATAACCGTTTTATGAGGCTTGCAGCAGACTTTGATAACTATAAAAAACGTGTATTAAAGGAAAAAGAAGATATTTCCAAGTATGGTAATGAAAAACTTATAAAGGAATTGCTGACTGTATTGGATAATCTTCAGCTTGCAGTGGATTATTTTGACCCCAAGGGAGATGTAAATTCTCTGGTTGAAGGTGTGAAATTGGTGCAAAATCAATTGGAAACAACTCTTCAAAAGTTTGGATTAATCCAAGTTAACGCACAAAAAGGAACTCAATTTGATCCAATGTTGCATCAGGCAGTTGAAAAAATTAAAAAAAACAAAACAAAACCAGATATGATCCTTAATGAACTGGTCAAAGGTTATATACTGAATGAAAGATTAATAAGGCCGGCAGCTGTAGTTGTATCAACCAGTGCTATTGGATCAGAAAGTAGTAATGTCAATAAAGGTAAAAGCAAAAAAGGTCGGAAAAAAACAGATCAAAAATAGCTTATGGCAACTATTGGAATAGATTTAGGGACAACCAATTCATGTGTATCAATTATGCAAGGGGGTGAGCCGTTTGTAATCCCCAATGAAGAAGGAAGTACAACAACTCCCTCCGTTGTTGCATTTACCAAAGATGGGGAGAAAATTGTTGGTGCAGCTGCCAAAAGGCAGTTGGTGGTAAACTTAACAAGTACCTTTTTTGCAGTAAAAAGAATTATAGGAAGAAAAATAGATTCAGATAGTATCAAAAATTTTTTAGAATTTTCTTCATTCCCTATAGTTCCAGATAATAGAAACAATGCCTGCGTAAAAGTGAATGAAAGAGTCTACAGTATGCAGGAAATATCATCATTTGTACTTACAAAGATTAAAAGTATAGCAGAGCAATATTTAGACCAAACCGTACAAGATGCAGTAATAACAGTACCCGCTCACTTTAACAATATACAAAGAAGTGCAACGCGAGACGCCGGAATTATATCAGGACTAAATGTCGTTAGAATCATCAATGAACCTACTGCAGCGGCTCTTGCTTATGGTTATGACAAAGAAAGCAAAGGAACATTAGCAGTTTATGATTTAGGTGGGAGCACTTTTGATATATCTATACTCAGAGTTGAAGATGGTGTCTTTAGAGTTCTATCCACAAATGGAGATAACTACCTTGGCGGTTATGACTTTGATCTGAAACTATTGGAATACGTAATCAAAGACTTTCAGGATGAGTACGGTATTGATCTTAAAGAGGACAAAGTAGCATTACAAAAAGTTAACCTTGAATGTGAAAAGGCAAAACATGAACTTTCTTCAGTTGATGAAACGGAAATAAGAGTGAATTTCATTGCAGTAGATAAATCTGGTCCAAAACATCTTAATTTAAAGATAAACAGAACCAAACTTGAAGAGTTGACTGGAGATCTGGTTGAGAAAACAGCACCCCCTTGCATACAGGCGATACAGGATTCTGGACTAACAATTGAAGAGATTGATCATGTAGTTCTCGTAGGTGGTATGACGCGCATGCCTCTGATAAGAAAAAAAGTCGAAGAAATATTTGGCAAGTATTCTGACACTAACATGAATCCTGAAGAAGCAGTAGCGATCGGGGCAGCTATTCAGGGAAATATTCTTGAACTTAACACAAATAAAACTATTTTACATGACATCACACCACTATCGCTTGGAGTTGAAACAAAGAATGGGATCTTTACAAAAATTATTAAAAAAAATACACCTATACCGATTGAAAAAAAGCTGACATTTACTACTACTAAGGATAATCAAAGCGTTGTAAACATCCACATCCTACAAGGTGAAAGAGAAATGGCAGATGACAATACTTCTCTTGCAAAATTTAGTCTTTTAGATATTCCTCCTGAATTAAGAGGTGTTCCTGAGATTGAAGTCAACTTTAGTTTGGATAATAACTGTATTTTACAAGTTTCCGCTCGTGATCTTAAGACTGGCAACATGCAAGAGATGAACGTTGAAGATTCGACTAGTTTAAGTAGTAAAGAACTGGTAAAATTGATAAAAGAAAGTGAAGACAATATGAAACTTGATAAGCAGAAGAAAAAAATAGCCTCATTAAGGAATAAGGCAGACAACTCAATTTACTCTATGAATAAATTATTGGAAAAATTAACACAGAGTCAGCGTGAAGTAGATATTAAACTTGAATCAGACATGCAAATAAAACTAAAAGATTTGGAAAAAACATTAGACGGAGAAGATCATAAATTAATTGATACCGCTTTATTATCTTTTAATGAAGCACTTCACAAATTTTCTGAGTCAATTTTTAAACCTCATAGAAAATCTGAACCTGAATTCAAGTCTAAATCCGTTGAAAAATCTGACCCAACAGAGCTACATTAATCTTAAAGGGCTTCAAATGAGAATACCCGGAGATTTTTATGAACAGAGATTACTATGAAGTACTAGATATTAAAAAAGATGCGAGTGTTGATGAAATAAGAAAAAAATACAAAAAGCTCGCTTTTGAATACCACCCGGATAGAAACCCCAATGATGATTCCGCCTTGGAAAGATTCAAAGAGATAAATGAAGCTTACCAGATATTGAGCAACGAAAATAAACGTGCCCAGTATGACAGTTTTGGACACATTTATAACGATAGCTCTTTTTCTGGATCTGGAGATTTTGGTTCCAATATCAATGATCTATTCGGAAACTTGTTTGATGAAGTATTTAGCGGTGGTTTCGGTAGTTCTGTTAAGCAAAGAGGTAATGATCTAAAATATGAGATCAAAATAGATTTTGAAGAAGCAGCATTTGGAATTGAAAAAGAAATTACAATTTCTAAAAATGTTACATGCAACCAATGTGAAGGCAATGGAGCAGCACCAGAGGGGGAGTCCAGATGTAACGAATGCAAGGGTAGGGGTTCAGTAGACTACGCAAATGGTTTTTTGTCTATTAGTCAAACCTGTAGGGAGTGCAGAGGCAGGGGATATATAATCACCAAATATTGCAATGAATGCAATGGAGCTGGATCCGTAAAAATCAAACATAAGGTAAAAGTTAAAATTCCCGCCGGTATTTCTAATGAGTCAAGGTTAAGGATCAGGAACGAGGGGGGAGCCGGAATTAACGGTGGACCAAACGGAGATCTTTATATCATTATATTTGTCGAGGATCACCCCATATTTAAAAGAGAAAATGGCGATCTATACTGCGAGGTTCCAATCAATTTTATCCAAGCAATACTGGGCGATAAGATCACAATTCCAACTCTGGGGGGTAAAGACACACTTAAAATACCATCTGGCACCAATCATGGTCAACTTTTTAGACTGAAAGGAAAAGGAATTGTCAATCTGCAAACAGGCAGGCTGGGTGATATGGCAGTAATAGTCAACATTGAAATACCTAAAAAAATAAACTCAAAACAGAAAAAACTCTTGCAAGAATTTGCAACAGAACTTAAACCTGACCAACTGAAAAACATTGATGATTTTAACGAAACTATGGAAAAATATTTAAAGGATTAAGACTTAGACTCAAAAAGCAGTTATCCTCCAGCGATTGCAGGTATTATGGAAACGCTGTCATTTTCAGCTAACGCAGTGTCCTTCCCATTTAGAAATCTTATATCCTCACTGTTCACGTATAAATTTACAAACCTTCTAAGATTTCCTTCTTCATCGCATATTCTTTCTTTTATACCGGGACATTCCTCTTCGAGATTCTCTATTAATTCACTTACGTTTGAAGCGTTCACGTTTATCTCATCTCTATCTCCAGATAATTTTCTAAGTGGTGTAGGGATTTTTACCGATGGCATATAGTTTTACCTCCTATTCTGTGAGTTATTATACAATTCTTCAAATATTTCAATTCTGGGTTCTATAATCTTTGGCTTAACAACGCTATCCACAATGGCATCTTGAGTTTTCAAGCCGTTACCTGTTATAGAAATAACGGTCAATTCGTCAACGGGTAATTTACCTTCTTCTATGAGCTTTTTAGTAACCGCAACGGTAACTCCACCTGCTGTTTCGGTGTATATACCCTCTGTTTCTGCAAGCAATTTTATCCCTTCTATCACTTCCTCGTCAGATACGTCTTCAGCCCAGCCACCGCTCTCTCTGATGACCGACATTGCATAAATACCGTCCGCAGGAGTGCCAATAGCAAGCGATTTAGCAATTGTATCAGCCTTTACTGGCTTAAATACGTCCCAGTTATTTTTCAAAGCAGTTGAAATTGGTGAACATCCCGTAGCTTGAGCTCCATACATTTTTGTCTTGCTGGGTTCTATAATTCCTAGTAATTCAAATTCTTTTATTGCTTTCCAAATTTTTGTAAGAAGCGAGCCACTTGCCATTGGCACTACAATGTTATCGGGAGCTTTCCAGTCAAGTTGCTCCATTATTTCAAAGGCATGAGACTTTGAACCCTCCGAATAGTAGGGCCTGATGTTTATGTTTATGAACGCCCATTCATACTTCCCAGCAATTTCACTACAAAGCCTGTTAACATCATCGTAATCACCTTTTATACCTATAAGGTTGGTTCCATAAACAATGCTGTTAATGATCTTTGATTGCTCAAGATCATGGGGAATGAAAATAAAACTTCTTAAATTGCCGGACGCTGCAAGTGAAGAGACAGAATTGGCGAGATTGCCGGTAGAAGCACAGGATACAGTATCAAAACCAAACTCTTTGGATTTGGATAAAGCAACTGATACCACTCTGTCTTTAAAGGACAAGGTCGGAAAACACACTGAATCATTTTTCACATAAAGATTTGAATGCCCTAATTTCTTTGCCAGGTTATCAGCCTTTATCAAGGGTGTATAACCGACTTGATCTCCTATAGTAGGCTCGTTGTCAATGGGTAAAAGTTCGGCATATCTCCAGATATTTTTTTGCCGGGATGTGATAGTATCTTTTGTTAAACACTTCCTGATCTTTTCATAATCGTATGAGACTTCCAGAGGGCCAAAACAGGCTTCACAAACATATATGGGTTTTGTGGAGTATTCCTCGCCGCACTCCTTGCACTTTAAGCCTTTAACAAAACTCATTTTTACACTGTTTTTAAGGATAAAATTGGAGAGAAAAAATACCTCTTATTGTCAATATTGTCAAAGTTACTTTCTTAAATCACCTGCAGGTTTTATACCGTCTTTGTCCAATATTACCTTAACCACTTCCTCGGATATAATAACGTTTCTGTTTTTACTGTATTTTCCACCAACAACTACGGTATCGTTTTCCTTAAATTCAAGCACTCCCAAAAATTCTACGTTTATGCTATTTCCATACTCGTCTGTTATAAGCAAAATTCTTCTATCATCTTCAAAACTCTTAATTTCTTTAACAAATCCCAGCACTACCACTTGTGCTCTATCAAAAGCAAGAGGAGATAACTGAATTTTTACAATTGACGTCTTAATTCCTTTTATATTAAAGACAGGTTCCAGTTGTTCTTTTTTTGAACATCCTACAATAATTAACACACTGGAAAATATCAGCAATTTTGTTACATTAAACATTTTATCAACACCTATGATTCCCCTAATTATATCCAAAGGAGACAGATATGTATATTTCAGAAAATGATAACTTCAACATATACAGGTTCAAAGTGAAAAGTAGCGACAGTAATTTTAATTACATAGTAAGATGCAACCAAACAGGTGAGTGTGCTGTAATAGATCCAATTGATCCAGTTGTTCTGCTTGAATTTATAAGAAAAAACGATATGAGGGTATCTTACGTGATAAATACACATGGACATCCTGACCATATTGAAGGGAATAATCCTATTATTAAGGTTTTCTTGCAATCCAAAATTTTAATACACGATTCGGGCATGGATCTTGTTGCACCAAGGGCAGAAGCAGTAAGAGAAGGAGATATGATCACGTTTGGAAAAATTAATATGAAGGTTATACATACCCCGGGACACTGTGCTGAACACATTTCTTTGATTATTGGCAACAACATATTTGTTGGTGATACGATCTTTGTCTCCGGATGTGGAAATACAAGATTTGGGGGTAACGTTGATGATCTTTATGATACTTTTTCAGATAAACTCATTAAATTAGACGATAACTATAACATATTTTGCGGCCATGATTATGCTAAAAATAATTTAGAATTTACTTTAAGCATTGATCAAAATAACCCTCATATAAAAAATAAATTAAAAGAAATTAACAATCAAAATGAGATTTTATCAACGATCGGAGAAGAAAAGACATATAATCCTTTTATGCGAGTGCAGGACGAAGGACTGATTGACAACCTGCTGAAAAAGTATCCTGACACAAAGACGGACGGAAGATCCGTATTCACCAAATTAAGAGAGCTCAGAAATAACTGGTAGAATCTGACCTTAATTATTACACTACCAAAATAATGTTTGAAGCAATAGCTAAAACGGAAGTCTATAACTTCCTAAATGATTTACTCCAAAGAAGAATATTGTTCCTTGATGGTGCTATGGGAACGATGATACAGAAATACCAACTTGAAGAAGCTGATTTTAGAAAAGATCTGTTCAAAGAACACGGTATTGATCTCAAAGGTAATAACGATCTTCTCTCTTTGACAAGACCCGACGTCATATTTGATATACACACCCAGTATTTTGAGGCAGGTGCCGATATAGTTGAAACCAATACTTTCAGTGCCACAAGGATCGCTCAGGCTGACTATGGACTTGAGCATATTGTAAAGGATCTAAACGTTGAATCGGCAAAACTCGCAAAAAAAGCCGCAAAAAAGGTGATGGAGAAAAATCCCGAGCGCGTCTGCTTTGTTGCGGGTGCTATAGGGCCGACGAACAGAACCGCCTCAATGTCACCTGACGTGAACGATCCCGCATACAGAGCCGTGACTTTTCAGGAGCTATCAGCAGCATATCGTGAACAGGTAGAGGCACTTGTGGAGGGAGGAGTTGATATACTCCTTCCTGAAACAACGTTTGATACACTTAACTTAAAAGCAGCCATATACGCCATAGAGGAGTTTTTTGAAAGCTATGGAAAAAGGTTGCCCGTTATGCTGTCCGTAACAATAACTGATCAATCGGGCAGAACGTTGTCCGGACAAACTATAAGTGCATTTTGGAATTCCGTTAAGCATGCCAAACCTTTAAGTGTCGGGATAAACTGTGCACTCGGGGCAGAAGATATGAGACCCTACATCGAGGAGCTTTCCAATATTGCCGACTGCTACATAAGTTGTTATCCAAACGCTGGGCTACCCAATCCACTCAGCGAAACCGGCTACGATCAAACACCAGAAATCACTGCTGGGTTGTTAAAAGATTTTGGAAAGAGTGGTTTCTTAAATGTAGTCGGCGGTTGCTGTGGAACCACACCCGAGCATATCGGGTGCATCGTGGAAAACATAAAAAACCTCAAACCTAGGCAAATTCCCAAAGTTGAACCTGCCACCCGTATCAGTGGGCTTGAGACTTTAACAATTAAACCCGGGAAAGATTCCCCTTTCATTATGATCGGCGAGAGAACAAACGTCACCGGCTCAATGAAGTTTGCAAAATTAATAAAAGAGGACGATTTTGAATCAGCTATTAGCGTTGCACTACAGCAGGTGGAAAACGGTGCAAATATAATTGACGTCAACTTTGATGAGGGTCTCCTTGATGGGGAAAAGTACATGGAAAAATTCCTGAACCTGGTTGCCTCTGAACCCGATATTGCAAAGGTGCCAATAATGATTGATAGTTCAAAATTTTCAGTAATTGAAGCCGGGCTCAAATGTGTGCAGGGAAAGTGCATTGTGAATTCAATAAGCCTCAAGGAAGGGGAAGAAGAGTTCATCAAACAGGCAAAAACCGTAATGAAATACGGTGCGGCAGTCGTGGTCATGGCATTTGATCAAGATGGACAAGCTGCGGAGACCGAGGACAAGATAAGAATTTGTAAAAGGGCTTATAAAATTCTCACTGAAAAAGTCGGGATGGATTCCACTGATATTATATTTGACCCCAACATCCTCACCGTAGCAACTGGGATAGAAGAACACGATAATTATGCGGTCAATTTTATAAATGCGGTCAGTAAGATAAAAAACAGTTGTCCGGGTTCACTCACAAGCGGTGGTGTCAGCAATATATCTTTTTCACTGCGTGGCAACAACATAGTAAGGGAGGCAATGCACAGTGCATTTTTATATCATGCAATAGAGGCAGGATTGGACATGGGCATTGTAAACGCAGGAATGCTTGCAGTTTATGATGACGTGCAGAAAGAGCTTTTGGAAAAGGTTGAGAACGTTTTGTTGAACAAAAAACCCGGTGCCACTCAAGACCTCATTGATCATGCACAGCAGTTCATGGGAGTTAAAGGCTCAAATAAGAAAAAAGACGATAAAAAGTGGAGAAAAAAGACCGTAGAAGAAAGGCTTAAATATTCTTTGGTTAATGGCATTTCTGACTTTGTTGAAAAAGATACAGAAGAAACGAGAGTGAAGTATGATCAACCTTTGAACGTAATTGAAGGCCCCCTGATGGATGGTATGAAGACGGTAGGCAAACTTTTTGGTGAGGGCAAGATGTTCCTTCCCCAAGTGGTCAAAAGTGCTAGAGTGATGAAAAAAGCGGTCGCCTATCTTGAGCCGTTCATGAAAGACCATAAAGTCAACTCTCAAAACACAAGAGGTAAATTCGTGATAGCTACCGTCAAGGGTGACGTTCACGACATTGGAAAAAACATTGTCTCCGTTGTATTAAGTTGCAATAACTACGAGGTTATAGATCTGGGAGTTATGGTTTCATGCGACCGAATATTGAACACGGCAAAGGATAAAGGGGCAAATATCATAGGGCTTAGTGGTCTAATAACTCCTTCTTTGGATGAAATGGTCTATAATGCGGCTGAAATGGAGAGGCAAAAATTCAATGTACCACTACTAATAGGGGGCGCTACAACCAGCAGTGCCCATACTGCCATAAAAATAGCACCCAATTATAAAGGGATCGTTGAACACGTTAGAGATGCCTCGCTTGTGGTAGGGATCTGCAATGACCTCTTAAATCCTGAAAAAGCAGACTCATATAAGTTAAAACTAAAAAAAGGTCAGGATAAGCTAAGAAAACTTCACGCCGAAAGTTCTGTGGAAAAAAGTTATCTCACAATATCCGAAGCCAGAGAGAAAAAAGGGTTTACGACGGATTGGAAAAAAGCTGAAGTTATTAAGCCTGAAAAACTTGGGATACAGGTTTTTAAGGACATATCCATAAATGAAGTAACCAAATATATTGATTGGTCGCCATTTTTCTGGGTCTGGGAGCTTAAAGGAGTATTTCCCAAAATATTTGAAAATAAGAACTATGGAAAGCAGGCAAGGCAACTTTACAATGACGCAAATGAACTACTTAAAGACATCGTGAGAAACAAAAGGTTCAACCCCAGAGCCGTTTTAGGAATATGGCATGCATGCTCCGTTGGTGATGACGTGAAAGTTTATGAGGCAGAAAAAGAGGCTCTAATTCACCTGAGATTTTTAAGACAACAACAATTCAGAGGCAACAACAAACCGTATTTCTGCTTGTCGGATTTCATTGCACCAGAAGATTGTGGGATTATTGACCACGTTGGGGCATTTGTTGTAACATCAGGTGAAGAGGTAGATGAATTTGCCTCATTCTATAAGAATAAAAATGACGACTACAACGCAATAATAGTACAAGCACTTGGTGACAGAGTTGCCGAAGCTCTGGCTGAAATGTTCCATGAAAAGATCAGAAAGGAGATATGGGGTTATTCAAAAGGTGAAGATCTGTCACGTGAGGATTTTATTAAAGAGAAATACAGAGGAATAAGACCCGCTCCGGGTTATCCTTCATGTCCTGATCACACCGAAAAGGAAAAGCTCTGGAAGTTGCTCAACGCCAGAAAACACACGGGCGTAACGCTTACTGAAACTTATGCAATGACGCCCGGCAGTTCAGTTGCCGGATACTATTTTGCAAATCCCGGATCAAAATATTTTAATTTGGGAAAAATTCAAAAAGACCAAGTTGAAGACTATGCAAAAAGAAAGAACTTGACGGTTGAAGAGGTGGAAAGATGGCTTCAACCTAATTTGGGTTACTGATATTACGTTTTTGATGTATCTTATAAGGGAAAGAGTTCATATATTGCCATAATGAAAATTAACATTCCTGAATTGATAATATTGCTTGGAGATTGCGGTGAGAAACTCAAAGATCTAAGAGACAATTCAGTTGATCTCGTATTTACATCTCCTCCTTACGCTGATCAGAGAAAAAATAGTTACGGGGGTGTTTCTCCGAGTAAATACGTTGAATGGTTTCTACCGATCTCTAAGGAACTTTTAAGAGTTTTGAAACCCTCTGGAACTTTTATCCTCAATATCAAAGAAAGAGTAGTAAGAGGAGAACGTCATACTTACGTGCTTGAGCTAATAATGGCAATGCGTGAGCAAGGATGGTTTTGGACGGAAGAGTTTATTTGGCACAAAAAGAATTGCTACCCGGGTAAATGGCCAAACAGGTTTAGAGACTCTTGGGAAAGGCTTTTACAGTTTAATAAAGACAAACATTTTAAAATGCTTCAGGAATCCGTGATGGTTCCTACGGGAAGTTGGGCAAAAAACAGGCTTAAAAGTTTGAGTGAAACCGATAAAATACGGGATGAATCGAGGGTTGGTAGTGGTTTCGGAAAAAATATTTCAAATTGGATAGGTAGAGATAGGGTATATCCTACGAACGTTTTACACATGGCTACGGAATGCGGAAATAAAGGGCACAGTGCCACTTTTCCAAAAGCACTTCCGCAGTGGTTTATCAACTTGTTTACAGAGGAAGGCGATACAGTTCTTGATCCATTTGCCGGCTCCGGAACAACTCTTGAGGCAGCACATAAGCTCAACAGAAATTCCATTGGTATTGAAATCAATCACAATTTTTACGAACTTATGAAGCAAACCTTAAAAAAACGAGAAAAACACCGCAGGCTCTTGGAAAAGAAAGCAAGGAACTATGAAAAAGATCACGTTTGATCAGGTAAGAAGCTATGTTGAAAATAATATAACAAGTTTTCATTTCACTCGACTTGAAAGTTTGAATGATTTAAAACTTGATAAAATACTGAAAAGAAAAAACCCTTATTTGTTCAGAGCCAAAAACTTAATTAACGCCTCTGACCTTGTTAAAACTTTTCTTGATGCTCATTTATCATCACAGGAAGAAACAATATTTGGAGATTTTCTGGAAGGTCTTGCTATCTTTGTAAATGAAAAAGTGTATCAAGGTTGGAAATCATCTGCCGAAGGCATAGACCTTGAGTTTAACACAGACAACATTAGATACATAGTTTCCATTAAATCTGGCCCCAATTGGGGGAACTCCAGTCAGATCAAAAAAATGAAAGATGCATTCCTTCAAGCTCAAAAAATTCTCAAGCAAAAAAATAGAAATATGAACGTTCAAGCCGTAAACGGCTGTTGTTATGGAAGGGATACCAGACCCGACAAAAAAGGCTATTTCAAATACTGTGGGCAAAGGTTTTGGGAATTTATATCCAATGACCCTGAGTTATACACTGAAATAATTGAACCCCTTGGCCATAATGCAAAAAAGAAAAATGATGAATTTATGGAAGATTATGTACGAGTTGTTAATAAGTTTTCTCAATCTTTTATGGAACGTTTTTGTAAAGACGGAGCAATTCAATGGGAAGAGTTATTACGATTTAATTCTTCTCAGTTAAAAAACAAACAAGAGAGGTAATTACTCAATGAAAACCTATCAAGTAGTTTTAACAAGAGGTTATCTTGTTTCCGTAAAAGCAGAAAGTGAAAATAAAGCTATGAGATTCGCTGAACATTATTTAGGAAATTGTATTGATTGTTCAGATGAAGAAGAACAGGTGCGCAATAATTTCTCAATAGAGGAAATAGAAATGACTTATAATGAAGCGCATGAAGTTACTGAAATAACAGACTGAGGCAGAGCCAGCAATCTATGATTCCCTCTTTTATTGCTACCCCGTTGGAGATACTACCCCGTCATTGCCTAACGGCAATGCCACCCCTTCTGAGAAGGGGAATTGACCGTTCCCATTTCCCTCCTACGGAGAGGCTCAGGCAACTCCTAACAAAGCAGTCCATTCCCCTCCTGTGGAGGGGTGGCAGTCCAAAAGGACTGACGGGGTGGTCAATAAAAGGGGTAAGTCCATCCTGCTTCGCATTCCTAAACACGAGCATTACGTTGATTATTGACCCTTTAAATGGGATTTAAACAGTGTTTAACAAGGGATTATTCCTCACTTATGCCTTGTGTCAGGAAAAATTAAATGATAATAAAATGTTTTGTCTAAAAACTTAAATGAAAAACAGATTATTTAAGGCAAGTTATGAACACAATCAAAAGCAAAGTAAAAAATTTTATTAAGAAATGGCTCAATCCTCTGACTCTTGAAGGTGCCCTTGTATATCTGAGCGTCGTAAATATAGGTATAAATGTACTTGCCTATTGGTTACATTGGGAAGGTTGGTTTGCCGAAAACACACCCATAAACGAGATCATAAGAAATAATATGCTCATATTAGGAGGTATTTGGGCATTTTACGGGATTATGTTAGCAGCACGCAGAATAAAATTACAAGAGCGGGGAATAGAAATACAAGAACGCAGACAAGTAGCCGAGCGATTTGCCCGTGCTGCCGAGCAACTTGACAGCAAAAGCGATTCCGTCCGCATGGTGGCTATATTAGCGTTGCAAAAGGTCGCCAATGAAGCAGATGAAAAAACATTCCAAGACGTGGTTAAAACTCTGTGTTCTTATGTCAGAGAAAATCGTCCAATAAAAGAAAGAAGCAAAGATACTCAGGATACTCCATCAAAGTTTCCCGAATATTTGCAACAAATAATAGATTTCTTGAGTGAGATTGATAATACAAAAAGACTTGATGAAAACAACAACCCCAAAATAGATTTATCTGCCACAGATCTGAGGGGTGCACCATGGATCTATGGAAAAAATCTCAGTAAATTCAATTTGAATAAAGCAAATCTAAAGGAAGTAGAACTGTGGAATTCAATTCTGAAAAGGGTCTATTTGTCAGGAGCAGATTTGGAAAGGGTGAATTTATCGATAGCAGATCTGAAAGAGGCGAATTTGTCAGGAGCAAATCTGAAAGAGGCGAATTTGTTCGGAGCAGATCTGAAAGAGGCAAATTTGAGAGGAGCAAATCTGGAAATGGCAGGCTTGGTGGGAGTAAATTTGGAAATGGCAGACTTGAAAGAAGCAAACTTTACAAGTGTAAACACCACCAACATAAAGGGGCTTGAAAGCACTAATAATATCGAAACCGTATTAAGCCCAACCACTGAGATCAGTGCGGAAATAAAAAGACGCAAACAAAAAAAGTCCAATTAGCCAATCACTTCAAAAATCCTATCCAAATCCCCGATCTTTACCTTTACCTCACTACTCTCTGACATATTACGAATTATCAGATCACCACTTTGCACCTCTTGCTCACCAATTATTATTGCAAACATAGCATTTAGGCGGTTAGCTTTCTTCAACTGGCTTTTTAAACTCTTTGGATCATGCTCCATAACCACTGTTTTTCCGGTCTTTCTTATTTCACCCGCGACCTTAAACCCTTCAATGAAAGAGTTATCCCCGATCCATGCTATGTAAACATCCGCACTTGGTTCAAAGCCGTCTTTTTGCAGTTGTTCATGCAGGATAACTATTCTCTCAAGACCAAGTGCAAAGCCTACCGCCGGTGTTGAATTACCTCCCATCTGCTCCACTAAACCGTTATACCTGCCTCCTGCTGCAATGGCGTTCTGGGATCCAAGCAGATCAGTTACAAATTCAAATACCGTCTCGGTATAGTAGTCTAATCCCCTCACGATCCTGCTGTTTATCTCAAAAGGAATGGAGAGAGAGTTTAGAACGTCAATTAACCTGTTAAAATGATCCCTGCTGTTGGTAGTAAGAAAATCAATTATAGCAGGGGCGTCATCGGTCAACTTCTTGCATTCTGCGTTTTTACAGTCCAAGATCCGCAGTGGGTTTGTATCTAGCCTCTTCCCGCATTGTTCACACATACTTTCTCTATGCGGGGAAAGAAACTCTGCAAGGGCATCCTTATAGTTTTCTCTGGAAGTTTCATCTCCAATTGAGTTCATCTCTAACTTTACTGAACTATCAAAGCCGATACGTTCAAAAAAACTCCATAAAACACTTATGACTTCTACGTCTGCGTTTGGACTGCCTGAGCCAAAATATTCACAGCCTATTTGCGTAAAGCCCCTGTATCTTCCTTTCTGGGGTCTTTCATGCCTGAACATAGAGCCAATGTAGTAAAGTTTTGTCGTAGGGGATATTTTTCCTAAAGAATTCTCAATATAAGACCTGACGACACCAGCAGTCCCTTCGGGGCGGAGAGTAATGTAAGAGCCGTCCCTGTCCTCAAAAGTATACATTTCCTTTGTAACTATATCGGTGGTGCTGCCTATCCCTGATTGGAATACATCGGTAAACTCAAGAACTGGTATTCGTATTTCGTTGAAACCATGAGACTCTAAAACATTTCTTGCTTGTGCCTCAATGTATTGCCATCTTTTGACCTGCGAGGGCAGGACGTCATGAAATCCCCTGACTGATTTATGCTTCATACTTGAACGTGTTATTATATCCCAGCATACGACTTAAAAACATAACCGATACAATTTTGCAGCCTGATTAAAATGAAAAAACCAAGAGTATGCTACGTCGGAAGCCCAGAGCTTTTTTCAAAGGGCGCAAGCTCAATATATATTATGAAAATGTGTCAAGCAATGAGCAAGATGGGTTTTCAAATTGAATTGGTCTTTCCGAGTTACGACAGGAATAAAGATATTTTTGACTACTATGGGGTGGATGAGAGTTTTAAGATCACTGCAATCCCCTATACTAATTTCATCAATCGTCAGATCGTCCACGGTTTTGCAAGTGCGGTTTACTGCAAGATCAATAGAGACAGTTTTGACCTGATCCTAACTACAAACATTATTTGCACCTATTTTGCAACCAAATTCTTTAACATTCCGACGATCTATGACGCACACCACCCACTGGTCAACGGTATTGCGAAGAAGATGTTCAAGAGCTTTAAAGATTCTGACAATCTACTGAAAGTTACTGCCAATTCTGGGGGACTTGCAAATATGTATATCAAGGAAGGGTTAAACAAAGAAAAATTGATCGTTTCCCATAATGGGGTGGAAATTGAAAGGTTTCAAACCGACGCGTCAATTTCTGACCTCAGAAGAGAGCTTGGATTGCCTGCTGACGTAAAAATAGTCTGTTATTGCGGAAACACTTATAGCGGCAGAGGAATTGAGATGCTGATAGAAGCCGCATTAAAATATAAAGACCTTATTTTTCTAATCGTGGGTGGGCTTGAGGATGACAATAAACGATATGAATTTATGGCGGGCGAGCGACGTCTGAAAAATTTCTTAATAAAAGGATTTGTCCCCCACACTGAAGTTCCAAAATACCTAAAAGCGTCAGACGTATTGGTTATACCTTACTCATCAGGTATGACGATCAAAGGTGGCACAATAGCTACTGAATTCACCTCGCCAATGAAGCTGTTTGAATACATGGCAGCAGGCAAACCCATTGTTTCAAGTGCACTTCCTACAATAACCGAGATACTTGAAGACGGAAAAACGGCAGCTCTCTTTGAAGCAGATAATTTTGGTTCATTTTGCGAAAAATTGGATTTGGTTTTAAGCAACTCGGATTATTCAAAAACCTTGTCAGAAAATGTCTCATCTCAAGTGCTGAACTACACGTGGGAAGCCAGAGTGGAAAAGATCTTTGAATTGATTTAGTTCAGCTTCAGCATTATAATTTGTGCCTTCATGTATCGTCTTATAATTTTCCTATTGATCATTTTAAATACCTGTATCAGTCCTTCCAGTTTGCAAGCCCGGCAAATACTCCTTGCAGACCAAAAAGTGGATGATCCCATAGAAAACACAGAGATCTATGATAGCACAGAACTAACTGACGAAGATCTAACAAGTAAGCCCGGCACGAGGGAATTTTTGCGCGATTCTACAATTTACTACTCCGCCCTGTGGATATTTAGAATGTTTTACGTCCGAAATAAGAACGCGAGGATATTTGACACTTCACTTTCCAAATGGGGAAACAATATAAGTCAATTTCCGGTTAGTGATGACGGAGACCAGTTTTTTACAAATTACGTTGTGCATCCATTTGCAGGGATGATGTCTTTTTTGTATTACCGTCAAATGGAGCATGAATTATGGGTTGCAGCATTGGGTTCGGCATTGCAAAGCACACTATTTGAATACACCATTGAAGGACTTGTGGAGACTCCATCCTTGTCCGACCTCATATTCACGCCACTAATAGGGGTGCCGGTCGGATACGGATTGGAAAGAACATCCGACTGGTTTTATAACACAAATAGCAAATTGGGAAAAGTCGCCGCACACTTAATTAATCCAATGAGGAACCTTATTGACGACAGAAAAATTGCTCTCTTTAACCCTCTTACAGGGCAGTATGAGTTCAAGGGTACATTTCAGACCACTTTGCCGACCCACAAGCAAAAGTCCATTCAATACAGTTACCCTGTTTTGTTTGAACCAGCCTTACCCACTGGTTATTTCCGTGCTTTTATAGAAGTTGCAGAAATGGGAGACCAGTTTAATAATGGGGAGTTTATTTTTTATCACGTAAAAGCAGAGTTTCCCTCTAACGATCATTTGTACAGTGCTTACATCAGAGTTTCACAGGCAGGTGTAAACAACATAAACGGTGAAAAAGTCAGGGTCAGAGATGGATTTGAACTTGCAAACATCCTCCTTGGAGGTAAATCCGTACTATACAAGACGGAAAATTCGGCTTACACAGCGGGTTTGGAAGTCATACTGCCGTTGGCATATAAAGATAACGTTAACAGGCTGAAAACCATTTTTGATAACAGTTTAAGAGATTTTCCTTTTTATGTCAGGAAAACTTTAACTTTTACCCCTTATATTTCCACGCTGCATTATCATAAATGGTTGAGTATTCAGAATAATATCGCTCTAGACGTGGTGACGCGTGCTCGAAAACTTGAGGGGGACGGGATTGAAACAAGGTTAAAATACAACTCTTCAGTCGGTGTATCTCCCCCATGGGAACTGACGGATGCCGTAATATTTGGCGAGTTTAACGGAATAACTACTTTTACTGCCGATACATTCAAAAATACCGATCTTTCACTTGCAGTCGGGACAAGGATAGGAAGAAGGTTTTCACCCGGATTTACAGCTCGTTTCCCGTTAAATGGGACAACTGACGACAATACCAGATTTAGCTACACAGTAGATATGACAATCAGATTTTGATACCTTAATTATCTAATTCAAAGTTATTTGTTTTCCAATTTTTTAACAAATTTTTCAATTGGTATAGCGGACATAGTAACCAACTTTAAAGTTCCTCTTGAACCAAGTTCTATTGCTACGCGAGAGATGGTTTCGTTGTCGGGGGCTTCAAGAATATTTATAAAATCATAAGGTCCCAGCACAGCATATTGCGCATGCACCTTTACACCCATTTTCTCAAGTTCCGTATTAACTTCCTTTATCCTTTCAGGTCGCATTTTGACAGTTCTCCTGCCCTCATCCGTAAGGGTTGTAAGCATTATATACTTCCCCACTTTATAAAAACCTCCACCTATGTTTAAAAACTTCTTTGAACAGTAGAACATAATATAGATATATTCAAGTAATTCTTATCCATCCACGGGAAAACAAAAAACTATGGTAAAATTTCTTCCTAATGAACAAACAAAGTAGAATTGGTATAGAACTCGGTAAGAAGTATAAACAACTGAGTGCCACGCTTGAGGCTGACTCTGCCTCAAATAACACTGTAAGAACTCCAAAAAAAGTGATTGAAATACTTCAATATGCTGTATTTTAGCCCTGTGAACCATGAATAAGATAAAAGCTGTTTTATTTGACGCGGCAGATACGCTTTTCTACATCAAGAACGGCTTGGGGCAGACTTACGCCGAACCAGCTCGTAGATACGGTGCGAACCCATCACCGGAACAGTTGAAAAAGGCTTTCTCAAAGCATTTTACCAAGGCTCCACCATTGGCTTTTAATACCGATGACCACAAGGAAAGAAAAAATCTGGAAAAGGATTGGTGGTATAAAGTAGTGCGTAATGTTTACACCGATATTGGAATGTTTGAAAGATTTGATGAATATTTTAACGACCTTTTTGAAATTTTTAGAACTTATGCGTGGGCTATATTTCCAGAGACAAAAGACGTGCTTTCTCACCTTAAAAACAGGGGATACAAAATGATCGTGGTATCAAATTTTGATTCAAGAGTGTATGACGTTTGCCAAGATCTTGAAATAAAACAATATTTTGACGATTTTGTTATATCAAGTGAAGTAGGTTATGCAAAACCTTCCATTAAAATTTTCCTTGCTGCCTTAAAAAGAAATGATCTGACCCCCGATCAATGCGTTCACATAGGTGATAATTTCACAAACGATTATATTTGCCCGACAACCATTGGAATTAATGCACTGTTCCTTGATAGGGAAGGCAAAAGTAACTACAATGGAAGTGATAAAATAAGCAACCTTAACGAGATCATGCAAAAACTTGAAAATAAAAGTTTATGACAATGACACATAGTTATTGTTGGTCAACGTCCTTTAAAGCCTCTTCAAATTCATCTGCCATTCCCGGATGCCCATGTCGCCTTGCGGCAGCAATACCTTTTTTATATGCCTTTTTCGCCGCTTCAACCTCTCCAATCTCCAAGTAGGATTCCGCCAGAAGCCTGAATCCTGCTCCCTCATCACTATATGAGTTAAGATAATGCAGAAGCTCATTTATTGCTTTTTCATACTCATTGAGTTTAAAGTATTCATTGGCAAGCGAATAACGTATCAAAGAATTATCAGGATTCTTTTCTAGAAGGCTCTTAAATTGTTCAAGTCTGCTTTTCTTACTCATTTTGAGATGATAATTGCAAAATAGATCTATGATGGGGTATAATATAACTGTAAAGTTAAGAAAATTTTATTTGAAGGAGGTATTGTATCATGTTTAAGAGACAAAGGTTTAGTATTTTATCTTCACTGTTTTTAGTTCTCGCCATCGGAGGGATGCTGTTGGTATCGTCCTGTGACGACGATGATGATGATTCACCTGCGGCAGCGCCAGCAGGTGATGGCGCTTCGGTTACAGTTACCATAGTAGATAGGGTCAACTATGTAGGGTATTTTCTCAGTGACACCGCGGAAGGAAATCGTGACTGTCAAAGAGAAAGATTCACGCTAGCTGAATTGTCAAATGGGCTATATACAACTAGCACGGATGCTACATTTGCCGGTTTCTCTTCTCCACTCACAGGATATGTAGGGAACGTTCAGGATGCGACAGGTGAAAGCCAGATTGCACTTGGTTACGCGAACGATAACGGGTTTAACGCGGGGGCGTATTACCTTGAGCAAACAGGTGGAGACGGCACTGCATTTAATGGATTCTGGACAGGACCGGCTTTTCGTTCAGGGACAAGATTTATTTGTCCTTATGTTCTGTATCTAGAAGGAGATGATCCTAATATTACTATAATAGACGGCGCCGGTATTACTGCTGAAAATGCAGCTATAAATCTTGCTGCTTGCCAAGCATTACCAGACTTTGCGGATGACGCCGATTGCGTAAGATTAGATGACAGACTATTTCCCGACCCTACTTTGTAGGTAGTAAAAATAAGGGAAAAATAATATAAGAAAAGAGGTTATTCGTAACTGAATAGCCTCTTTTCTTTTTCTATGACTTCAGTATATCCAAACTTGCCGATAAACTTCTCTGCAACAACTCCACTAACAAGATCCGTTCCTACCAGTTCTCCACGATCACCACACTGTTCTATGGACGTCATCTTAACGTTATTTATTCCGCATGGGATCATTAGGTCAAAAAAATCAAGGTCTGTATTTACGTTAACTGCAAGCCCGTGATAGGTAACCCATCTTTTTATTCCCACCCCAATAGATGCGATCTTACATCCTTTTGTCCAGACCCCAGTAAGTCCTTCTATCACTTGCCCTTCAATACCAAATTCCTTAAGAGCTTCTATAATTATCTTTTCCAAGTCCCTTATATACTTATGGACGTCTCTTACATGGTCATTTAGATTGATGATAGGGTAACAGACAACCTGTCCGGGACCATGGAACGTTATATCTCCACCTCTGCTTACTTCAAAAAATTCTATATTCTTACTTTTTAGATAGCTCTCGGAAATAATGAGATTAGACCTATTGCCCCCCCTACCGATCGTTATGGTCGGCGGATGCTCAATCAACAGAAAAGAATCGTTTACCTCGTTATTGATCCTTTTCTCAAGGAGTTTGAGTTGCAAGTCCATCCCATTTTTGTAACTCATTACCCCAAGACGGTATACATCAAGTGTCTTCATTGTAAAAACCTGCTCATCTTTCCGTAGATGGTAGTGAAAAGAACTTACAGGTGTCGCGTTCTACCCAAAGTGCCCAATGCAGCTTCCATAACTGCCTCGGAAAGAGTAGGGTGGGCATGAGATGTGTATGCAATTTCAAGTGGTGTAGCTTCAAGGGAAGACGCCAATCCAAGTTCGGCTATTAACTCAGTAGCTCCGCTGCCAATAATGTGGGCACCGAGTATTTCATTGGTCTTTTTATCAGATAGTATTTTCACAAAACCTTCCGTATCACCTACTGCAACTGCTTTACCGGCGGCTTTAAACGGGAACTTTCCAACCGAGTAATCAAAACCCTGTTCCTTTGCCTGCTTTTCAGTAAGTCCGATCATACCAACTTCAGGCTGACAATAAACGCAGCCCGGTATCCTGTTGTAGTGAACTTTACTTTTTTTTATCCCATTCATTATTTCTACGGCAACGACACCCTCTTCAGAGGCTTTATGTGCCAACAGAGGGGGGCCTATAACGTCACCAATGGCATAAATACCGTTTTTAGTGGTCATATAATCCTTATCTGTTTTGATAAAACCGACACTGTCAAGTTCAACACCAACTTCACCCAGCCCCAAGCCGTCTGATTTGCCGTAATGACTAAAAGAAGATAGAGCAGTATTTGCAACTGCCTTCCGCCCGATCGCAACCAGTACCAAAGAGGTTTTTATATTTTCTTCCTCACCTGTTTCTATGTCTTGAACGGTTACAGTTGCCGAGGTTCTTTGCTTTTTTATGGATTTATACTTGGTTCCACAACGTATTTCCACGCCATGTCGCTTAAATACCTTTTGAAGTTCTATTGCAACCTCTTCGTCTGCGCCTGGGATAATATTTTTTTCCATTTCAACGATCGTAACTTTACTGCCAAACGAGTTGTAAACATAAGCAAATTCAACCCCGATGTAACCGCCACCGATGATCACCACGGATTTGGGAATTTCACGGTTCATAATTGCCTCATCACTGGTCATAACTACTTTGCGGTCTATTTCCAACCCGGGGATCGTCCTTGGAACCGATCCGGTGGCTATCAGTATTTTGTCCGTCTGGATTTCAAGGTTTTCCTTGTTAAGAACTGCCACTTGGTTTTCTTTTATGATCTTGCCAACCCCTTTCAACAAAGTGATATTGTTTTTCCCAAGTAAAAACTCAACACCTTTGTTCAAAGTTGTTGACGCATCTCGGCTCTTACCCACTACTTTTGAGTAATCGTATGAGATCCCGCTTGTTTTGATACCATATTTCTCCGAATTGATAATGTAGTTGTAAACTTCTGCGCATTTCAGTATTGCCTTGGAAGGTATGCACCCCCAGTTTAGACAGACACCTCCAGGCTTGTCTCTCTCTATCACTGCGACATTCATACCGAGTTGTGCTGCACGTATTGCCGCTACGTAGCCACCCGGTCCGGATCCTATAATAGTTAAGTCAAATTTTTTCATTGAAACGCATATTATACCAACTATTTATATCAATCAACACAACTTACAGATCAAACCCTTATAAATACATAAAACCTTTTACTTTTATCATTATCAATTAAAATTTATAAAGAGAGATTATCTATGTCGCAACAAAAAAACAAAGAAACAGCACTTCAAGAAGAGATAGAGGACAGGGAATGGATAGAGTCTTTAGAAAACGTTCTTACAAGTTCGGGGCACGACAGAGTGCGAGATTTATTGAAAAAGCTACAGGTATATTCGCAAAAAGCTGGTGTGACCGTTCCTTATACTGCTAACACACCATATATAAATACGATCCACGTCAACGATCAGCCGCCCTACCCAGGCAATTTTAATCTTGAGAGGAGAATAAGGAACATTGTACGATGGAACGCAATGGCAATGGTCGTAAGGGCTAACAGGATAGATGAAAGTATAGGTGGACACATTTCTACCTACGCATCCTGTGCCACTTTGTTTGAAGTGGCTTTCAACCATTTCCTGAAAGCAAAAAATAAAGATCAGGACGGAGATATTGTGTATTTTCAAGGACACGCGGCTCCCGGCATATACTCACGAGCCTTTCTTGAAGGAAGGATCACACTTAAACAGATAAAGCATTACAGAAAGGAATTAACTTATAAAGATGGGCTGTCGTCATACCCTCATCCATGGCTTATGCCAGATTTTTGGGAATTTCCCACTGTTTCAATGGGGCTTTCACCTATCATGGCAATATATCAGGCAAGGTTCAACAGGTATCTTGAAGATAGGAAATTAAAAGAGAAAACAGACAGTAAGGTCTGGGTTTTTATGGGTGATGGTGAAACAGATGAGCCTGAATCACTTGGAGCAATAACCCTCGCATCAAGAGAAAATCTGGACAACCTGATATTTGTTGTAAATTGCAATTTGCAGAGGTTGGACGGGCCTGTAAGAGGAAACGGGAATATAATACAGGAGCTTGAAAGAATATTCAGAGGCGCAGGCTGGAACGTTATTAAACTGATATGGGGAAATGACGTTGATCAGTTACTGGAAAACGACAAAGATGGACTACTTGTTAAAAGAATGGAGAGTGCTCTGGACGGTGATTACCAGAAATATACCGTTGCAGATGGGTCATACATAAGAGAGCATTTTTTTGGCACACATCCAAAGCTAAAGGAACTTGTAAAATCATATTCAGACCAAGATCTTAAGAAACTGAGAAGAGGAGGGCATGATAGTGAAAAGGTCTATGCAGCATATAAGGCAGCGGTAGACCATAAAAATTCACCAACTGTTATACTTGCAAAAACAATAAAAGGATATGGCTTGGGTGAAGCAGGAGAGGGCAGGAACGTTACCCACAATCAGAAAAAACTAAATGAACAGGAGTTAAAAAAATTCAGAACGCGTTTCAGCATACCTATATCCGATGAAGAAGTTGCGAGGGCACCTTTCTACAAGCCCGATGATAACAGTCCTGAAACTAAGTATTTAAAACAACAAAGGGAAAAACTCGGAGGGTATATCCCTACAAGAAAAGTATATGGAGAGCCAATAAAAAGTTTTAATGAAACAATATTTGACGAGTTTTACAAGGGATCGGGAAGCAGGCCTGTTGCAACTACAATGGCATACGTAAGAATGTTGTCAAAACTTCTCAGAGACAAACAAATAGGTAAGTTGATAGTGCCTATTATTCCTGATGAAGCAAGGTCTTTCGGTATGGAATCGCTCTTTAGGCAGGCAGGTATATATTCACATATAGGACAGTTGTATGAACCTGTTGACTCAGACAAGTTCCTTTATTATAAGGAAGCAAAAGACGGACAGATACTTGAGGAAGGGATCACTGAAGCAGGAGCCTTTTCATCATTTATAGCTGCTGGCACTGCTTATGCAACTCACGGCGTAAATACTATCCCATTTTTCATGTTTTACTCAATGTTCGGTTTCCAGAGAATAGGGGATCTGATCTGGACGGGATTAGACATGAAATGTAAAGGATTTCTTATAGGCTGTACATCAGGTAAGAGTTCATTTGCGGGAGAGGGTTTGCAACATCAGGATGGAAGCAGCCATCACACTGCTTTTTCTTACCCTACAATAATGGCTTATGACCCTGCTTACGCCTATGAGTTTGCGGTTATTATCAAAGATGGCATAAAACGTATGTATATGGAATACCAGGATGTTTTTTATTATATAACGCTGCTCAACGAGATATATGAACAACCTCCAATGCCTGAAGGAGTGGAAGAAGGAATAATCAAAGGCATGTATTGCTTCAAAAAAAACAACGGGGAAAATTCTGGTAAACATGTAAATCTTCTCGGAAGCGGCGGTGTCTTGAATCAAGCTATAGCTGCCTCAAAAATACTAGAAGAATACGGGGTTCTGGCGGATATTTGGAGCGTAACAAGCTACAAGGAACTTTACAAAGATGCACAGGACGTGGAAAGATGGAACATTTTGAATGCAGATAAGGAGCCGAGAAAAAATTATATTGAACAATGCTTTGATAAAAAAGACGATGATACAATATACGTTGCGGTCTGCGACTACATAAAAGCGGTTCCTGGTGCGGTCTCAAAATGGTTTGGCAAGAATTTTACGACACTTGGTACGGACGGGTTCGGCAGAAGTGATAACAGAGAGATGTTGAGATATCATTTTGAGGTCAATCCAGAATACATAGCCTATATAAGTCTGGTAGAACTTTACCGTAAAGGTGTAATTGATAAAAAATTGCTGGATAAAGCAAAGAAACGACTTAAAATAGACACTGATAAACCAAACCCAATATTTGTATAAGGAGTTGTAATGAATGATATAACCCTTCCTGAGATCGGTGAAGGAATAAAGCAAGCCTCAGTTGTAAACGTCTTTATATCTCATGGAGACTCAATACAAAAGGAACAGCCGGTAATAGAAATAGAGACAGACAAGGCTGCCATTGAACTTCCATCCCCCTATGACGGAACAGTCAGTGAGGTGGCTGTAAAAGTAGGTGATACCATAGGTATTGGGCAACTCATAGCAAAAATTAATGATGAAGCGGTAAATGGCAAGGAAAAACCCACTGAAAAAGCAAAAGAAAAAAAAGCTACCGAGCCGACAACAGTAGAAATAGCAGAAAATGAAGCAGTAAATGGCAAGGAAAAGCCCACCAAAAAAGCAAAAGAGAAAAAAGCTACCGAGCCAACAATAGAAACAGATCAAGAGATAACTAAGGAAGTTAAACCTGAAAATAAAGAAGTTCAAGAACATGATAAACAGAGCGACTTGAAACCAATTATTGATAAAGATGAGAAAAAAGTCTCTGTTCCAGCTTCTCCTTCCACGCGTAAATTGGCACGACAACTTGGAATTGACATTGGTCGGGTATCAGGAACTGGGCCCGGAGGTAGAATTTCAACTGAGGACGTCATAAAACACGCTAAAAATATAATAAGTAGCTATGACCAACAAACGTCAACTCACAGGGGAGCTTACATACCAAATCTTCCAGATCTTCCTGATTTTAACAAATGGGGAAAGATAGAGACGGTAAAAATGAACACAGTAAGAAGGCTCACAGCAGACAATCTTTCAATGGCGTGGACGATCCCGCATGTTACGCAGCACGATAAAGTAGACATTACAGAACTGGATGAGCTTAGAAAGAAAAACAAGCAGAAGGCGAAGGAAGCAGGAGGAAATCTAACGATCACACCGATCCTAATAAAGGTCGTTGCCTCAGCGTTGAAGGTTTTTCCTGAATTTAATGCAAGCATAGACATAGAGAACAACAATATAATTTACAAACATTTTTACAATATCGGCTTTGCCGTTGATACCGATAGAGGGCTTTTTGTACCAAACATAAGAAACGCAAATCAAAAAAACATAATAGAGATCGCCGCGGAATTATCAGATATATCAAACAGAGTGAGAAATAAAAAAATAACACCAGATGAATTAAAAGGCAGCACATTTACCGTCAGTAATCTTGGAGGTGTGGGAGGAACTTATTTTTCACCCATAATATACTATCCGGATGTTGCAATCCTCGGTGTCTCACAATCAACTATTGAACCAGTTTATATAAACGGGGCGTTTGAGCCGAGATTGATGATGCCTTTGTCACTCTCCTATGACCACAGAATAATTGACGGTGTAGCTGCTGCTACGTTTCTTAGATGGTTGGTAAGAGCACTTGAAGAACCTTTCAAAATTCTTTTTGAAGGACACTAATGAGCATAAAGACACAGCTTGCAATAATCGGTGCAGGGCCAGGTGGTTATCCCGCGGCTTTCAGAGCAGCAGATCTGGGAATTGAAGTTACACTTATAGACCGTGAGGAGAACCCAGGAGGCGTGTGTCTTTACCGTGGATGTATACCATCAAAAACACTACTTCACGTTGCAAAAGTCATAAATGAATCCAAACACGCAGAAAAACTCGGTATAACTTACGCCAAACCTACAATAGACGTGAAAAAAGTGGCAAAATGGAAAGATGAAGTTGTAGCCAAGCTAACGGCAGGAACTGGTTTTTTGGTGAAAAAGAGAAAGATCAATTATATAAAAGGAAATGCAATACTCAGTGATACTCAAACAATAGAAGTTACAAAGCAAAAAGGGGATAAGGAAACTATCAGCTTTGAAAACTGTATTATCGCAACGGGATCCAGACCGAGTGATATACCGGGAATAAAAGTTGACAATAAAAAAATACTCAATTCAAAAGGTGCTTTAGACCTTGAAAAGGTGCCGAAAGAACTATTGGTCGTGGGAGGTGGATACATAGGACTTGAAATGGGAACGGTGTATTCAGCACTCGGGTCAAACGTTACAGTAGTGGAAATGCTTGATTCCATACTTGAGACAGTAGATAAAGACCTATCCAACATTCTTCATAAAAAATTAGAGAAGGAATTTAAATCAATTCTGCTTGGGACAAAAGTGCTTGAAGTCAACAATACGAAGCGGGGTTTGAAGGTAACATTTGAAAACAAAGGAGACGGTATTTTTGAACGTGAATACGACAAAATACTCATATCAGTAGGACGAAAACCTAACATTGACGGTCTTGGTCTTGAGAATACAAACGTAAAAATAAGCAAAGAAGGTTTTATTCAAACAGATCAGCAGAGAAGAACAAATGAGCCTAATATCTATGCGGTTGGGGACGTGGCAGGCGAACCAATGCTTGCTCACAAGGCTACACATGAAGGTAGAGTGGCTGCCGAGGTTATTGCCGGCAAAGACGTTGCATACGATGCCTCCTCTGTACCAGCGGTAATTTTTACAGACCCTGAAATTGCATGGTGCGGATTAACCGAAGAAGAGGCAAAGGAAAAAAACATTGATGTAAAAGTAACTAAATTCCCCTGGGGGGCATCTGGCAAAGCAACCATCCTTGATAGAACAGATGGATTGACAAAACTGGTTTTTGAAACTGAAACTGAGCGGTTGCTTGGTGTCGGAATAGTAGGAGCAGGAGCAGGAGAGCTTATATCTGAGGGAGTGCTTGCAGTGGAAATGGGGTCTCTTGTGTCTGACATATCACTGTCCATACACCCGCACCCAACCCTTACCGAAACCTTTATGGAAGCGGCGGAAATGTTTCATGGAAACAGCACACATTTAATAAGATAAAATTGAGCGAGCTTGCTATGGAAATTCTCATATCTATGAAAGCCGACGACATGAACAGAACAAAGTTCCGCAATCTTCAGATGGATATGCCTGCAACTCAGGTTAATGGTCACTTTGTGGCTGAAATTAGAGAGTCGGACGACAAAACCATCAATTTACTTAAAAGATACGGGGAAATACTGCTGAAAAAGCTCAACAAAGGTGGAAACTATGCAGTGGAATATACTGATATAGGTTTTAAGTTGAAAAAGCAGGTTGATAGTGAAAAAGACTACATGGAAGAATGGGAAAAATGGGTGGAATTCTCCAGAGAACTTTACGAGGAACTTGAAGCATTTTTTGAGGAAGAAAACTGAATTTTACTGCATTTGACCTATAAATGAATGATGTCTAAAAAAGAAAAAACAAATTACAAAAACAGTTTGAACCTTCCTAAAACCAGCTTTTCAATGAAAGCTAATCTAATTCATAAAGAACCCGATATGCAGAAAATATGGGATCGGGAAAACCTGTATGAAAATATAAGAAAACAGTCTGCTGGTAGAAATAAATTCATCTTTCACGATGGCCCCCCTTATGCAAACGGTCCAATTCACCTTGGACACCTTTTGAACAAAGTCCTTAAAGACTTCGTGGTAAGATCAAAGACAATGGAAGGGTATGATGTGGATTTTGTTCCCGGATGGGATTGTCATGGGCTCCCCATTGAGCATAAAGTCCTTAAAGACTTGAGAGATAAGGCAAAAAATTACACTAAACTGCAGATCAGGAACAAATGCCAAAGTTATGCGAGCAAATTTGTAAAAATACAATCAAAGCAGATGAAGAGGCTCGGGACAATTGGTAATTATAATGACCCTTACATGACCATGGTTTCTGGGTATGAGGTGGGCGTTTTAGAAGTATTTGCATCTCTCATGGATAACGGTCTTGTTTATAGAGATTTGAAACCTGTCCATTGGTCAATTGAAAACCAGACCGCTCTTGCAGATGCAGAACTTGAATACTATGAAAGAACAGATAAAAGTGCATTTGTCCTTTTTCGTATAAATCAAACTGAAAATCTACCCGAGTCGTTAAATGCTTCATCGGAAGACACTTTTTTAATGATATGGACAACAACGCCCTGGACGCTCCCGGCAAACCTCGCAGTTGCTGTTTCACCAATAGGTAATTACGGCTTATACGAGTTAAATCACAAGGGAAAGAAGGTTTTTGCAGTTCTATCCGAGTTACTTGCTGAAAAGGTGCTTGCCAAAGTAGGTGTCAGTAAATTCAAAAAGATCGGAAGCTGTACGGGAAAAGAACTTGTTGAAAGCACCATTACTTATGACCATCCATTTGCGGGAAGGGATGGAGTTGTTGTAAGTGCAGAATACGTTACTTTTGAGGATGGAACAGGACTTGTTCACATTGCCCCGGGGCATGGAATTGAGGATTATCAGACCGGATTGAAAGAAGGGCTGGATGTTTACTGTCCCGTTCTGGCCGACGGCACATTTGATGAAACCGTCCCAGATTGGCTTCAAGGTGTAGACGTCTGGAAAGGCAATCAATCGGTAATTGATAGTTTAAAGCAAAGTGAAAACCTGTTTTTTGAAGAGGAATACACACACAGCTATCCACACGACTGGCGTAGCAAAACACCGACGATCTTCAGGGCTGCTGAACAGTGGTTCATAAACGTGGATAAACCTTATGGCAAAGATAAGAGGACGCTGAGAGAAAAAGCGATTGAAAGTGCTACAAACGAGATCAAATTCTTTCCTGAATGGGGAAAAAACAGGTTAAAAGGCATGCTTGAAGCACGACCAGACTGGTGTATATCAAGGCAACGATCATGGGGGTTGCCAATACCTTATTTTGTTAATGATGAGGGAGAATATCTCTTAACGGCAAAGATTGTAAAGCTGATCACCTCCAGAATAGCTGAAAAAGGGTCTAACGTGTGGTTTTTAGAAGATGCCGCAAATATGCTTGAGGGTTATGATCCTCTAGATGATCCTGACGCTCCAGATTGGATAAAAGAAAATCCTGAATTGGTGAAAAACGGCTTAAAGAAGGGGACGGATATATTTGACGTGTGGTTTGAATCTGGATCTTCATGGAAGGCAGTTCTTAAACATCCAGATAGAAATATAGGCTATCCAGCAGACCTTTATCTTGAAGGCTCTGACCAGCATCGTGGCTGGTTCCAGTCATCATTGCTCACTGCTATTGGAGCAACAGATATACCTCCATTCAAAGCACTCCTTACTCATGGTTTCATGGTTGATGCAGATGGCAAAAAGATGAGCAAATCCGGCGGCAATGCATTAGAGGTAGACGAACTATTAAAAAACTATGGGGCAGATATATGCAGGTGGTGGGTCAGCACGCTAAAATACTCCAACGATATAAAAACGGATTGGAAATACTTCAAAGTCGCAGCCGATGAATACAGAAAGATCAGGAATACAATAAGATTCTTATTGGGTAATACGAGTGATTTTGATCCCGTAAAAGATAAAATCATATTTACTGATGAAGACAGATTTTCCATTGATTACTGGGTTTATGCCAATCTTTCAAAATTTGTTTTGGAAGCTAAAAAAGCCTATAGTGAATTTGATTATAAACGTGTTAGTGAACTAACGTTTAACTTCTGCAGTGATACATTAAGTTCGGTTTATCTGGCAGCTATAAAAGACAGGCTGTATTGTGATAAAAGGAACAGCAGGCGCCGCAGACGCTCGCAGACAGTTATGTATGAAATAGCAGACAGTTTAATAAGACTGCTTGCTCCCATACTTGTAACCACGGCTGATGAAGCATATAGGTGTCTTGGTGAACTACGTGGAACTGATGAAGTAAAAAGTGTACATCTTACTGAATTTCCTACCATTCCTAGTATTGAACTTGATAACGTCTGGAATGAAATTTTCAGCATAAGAAACGAATCCCTCAAGGAACTTGAAAAAACCAAAAATGACGGGGTCTCAAATCCATTGGATGCTGGTATTAAGGTGAGTTTTAACACTGATTTTTTTAACACTGATTTCTTTAGTATCATAAAACCTTATGAGCCTGAACTTGCCGATCTTTGTGGAGTAAGTCGTTTCAATGTTGTTACAATCACGCCAAAGGTTATTAAAGGTGGTCATGCAATCACGCCAAAGGTTATTAAAGGTGGTCATGCAATCACGCCAAAGGTTATTAGCGTTGAAGTTTATAGTTTAACTACAGAGGTTCGGTGTGAAAGGTCATGGAAACGTGACGAAACTGTAAAACAAAGAGCAGATGGTGGAATGCTCAGCGATAGAGATGCCGAGGCAATTGAAATTAATTAAGGTTTTATCCGGGTGGCCAGGTCATTTTTCGTCCACCTAAAAGATGAAAATGAAGATGAAAGACGCTCTGACCAGCATCTGAATTTATATTTGTTACCACGCGATAGCCACTTTCCTCAATTCCTTCCTGCCTTGCTATTTCTGACGTTTTAACCATTAAATGCCCTAAAATTTCCAGATCCTCGCTTTCTGCCGTAGCCAAAGATACAATCTCTTTCTTCGGTATTACAAGAATGTGAACGGGTGCCTGCGGCTTTATATCCCTGAATGCAAGGCATATATCATCCTCGTAAACTATATCAGCGGAAATCTCTCTATTTATTATCTGCCTAAATATTGTACTCATTGAATTGATTTACCCTTTGAATGAGAAGTAAACAATACATTAAAATTGACAAATTTGTTATTGAGATTTTCTTTAACAAAATTTAATAAATTAGGTTAAGTTTAATATTATTCAATAATAACAATGTATTATACTTTATTTTTAATATATTACTCTAACTATATTAAATGGCTGATAAGATATATTATGTAAACTATATTTTTATTAACAAAAAAACCATAATCTTGAACAAACTTATCTCAGAGATTATAATTAACTCTATTCCCACAATTACTTATGGAGATACAAAATGCCCATATATGAATATCAATGTCAACAGTGTGAATACATGTTTGAGGAAATACAGGGATTCAATGACGAACCAATAAGAAAATGTCCGAAATGCAAAAAAAATAAGGTTACAAGATTAATATCCCTTTCAGCTTTTCATCTGCAGGGATCAGGCTGGTATGAAACTGATTACGGTAAAAAAAAGAAAGCTTCAACTGGTCCATCTCCATCCAAAAAAGAAAAAACTGGAGATACTGCCACGGAAACCGTAACATCCGGAACACCTGATGGAGAGTCTTCTTCCGCTACTATTGATTCAATAAAAAAGGACACTGCCAAAGCCAAAGGATCAAAAGTTATATGAATTTAGGTATAAAAGATAAAATTGCGATAATATCAGCATCTAGCAAGGGATTGGGTAAAGCATGTGCCGAAGAACTGGCAGCTGAAGGATGTAATTTGACGATATTTTCAAGAAATCTGGCAAATATTACCAAGACAGCAAATGAAATAAGAGACAAATACAAAGTCAATATTTTATGTATAAAAGCCGATGCTAGCAATTCTAAAGACATAAAAAACGTCGTTAAATTCACTATAAAAGAGTATAAGACCGTTCATATCCTCATAAATAATGCAGGTGGTCCACCCTTTGGCTATTTTGAGGATTTCAATTCAAACGACTGGCAAAAAGCATTGGAATTAAATCTGTTAAGTGTTGTTAATTTAACTAAAGAGGCTATTCCATATATGAAAAAACAACAATGGGGTAGAATCATTAACATCACGTCAATCGCCGTAAAGCAGCCCATAGATGGACTTATACTTTCCAATACGGCAAGAACAGGAGTAATTGGTTTTGCCAAAACGCTGTCAAATGAATATGGAAAATATAATATATTGATCAACAATGTATGTCCCGGGAGAATAATGACCGACAGAATAACCGAACTTGCTGAAAAAAGAGCCAAAGAAATAAAGAAAAGCGTAAAATCAGTTATAAAAAGTATGGAATCCGATATACCGGTTGGAAGAATTGGCACTCCCCGGGAACTTGCTTCAATGGTAGCCTTTCTATCTTCAGAAAAAGCCAGCTATATAACAGGAAATACTATCCAGTTAGATGGTGGATTGAATAAAGGGTTGTTTTAAAATCTTGCCAATATTACTGGTCCATATTACCTAACTTGGACTTAATATCTCTTAAAGTTTTCTCTCTTAACGTCTTGATGCTGTATGCTATCCTTCCATATTGAGTTTCAGAGAATTCTATACCACCAGGAACTCTAAAGCTGTCTGCCTTATATAAATCAAGTGCATAATCCATATAATCTATCCATATTGGAAGTGCAGTTTTAGAACCAGGCTCTTTTTCTCCAAGAGAAAGATTATTATCTTTTCCAACCCAAACACCCGTTACAAGATCCGGACTATAACCAATAAACCACGCATCCTTGAAGTCATTAGATGTACCAGTTTTTCCTGCAATAGGTGATTTGTTGTTCAAAAAATTGGCTCTTATACCTGTTCCTTCTTTAACAACGGCTTGAAGCAAATCGGTAACCAAATAGGATATATCCTCCGCTATTATTCTTTCAGGATTATTGGTTGTTTCTAAGATTAAACTTCTATTTTGTTTTAATATTTCAATGAACTCATTACTTGTTAAAAAACCGCTCTTTTCATCAATATCTTCATCGTTTAAGGCAATATAATCTCCTTCCTGTATGGTTTCATATTCATTAACACTTTGTGGTATCACTCTTCCCTTCTGTTCTGCTAACTTTTTCAACAATTCATTTCGTTGTGCCACTCTCTCTTTTTTTAATATTTTCTCCTTATCAATAAAGTATTCCCCTGTGTTATCCTCTATTATTTGATCGTTCCTGTCATATATTCTTAAAATAAATCTTGGTTTTACCCATAAACCACCATTTGCAAAAATGGAGTAAGCCTGCACCATTTCTAAAAGAGTTACACTTGATCCTCCCAATACCAAAGATGGGTATGGATTCAGTTTGGAACTAAATTTGAATCTTCTACAATAATCCGCTGCATATTCTGTGCCAATATCCAGAATTAGCCTTACAGATGATAAATTTCTTGAATCTATTAGTGATTCCCGCAGCGTAATAGCACCCATGTATTCATCATCATAGTTTTTAGGTTCCCATTCGTCTATTGAAACAGGTGCATCAAACAGCAAAGACGTCTGAGTGTAACCTTTATCAAGGGCTGCGGAATAAATCAACGGCTTAAAAGAAGATCCTGGCTGTCTTAATGAAAAAGTTGATCTATTAAACTGTGAATCCTTGAATTCAACTCCACCGACCATTGCAACAACATTGCCGTTTTTATCAATTGATATAAGAGCAGATTGAGCATTGTTTTGAAACTTTAGCTCTACTTTTGCAATATTCTCATCAGTAATACCGTTGATTTTAACACTGATAATATCCCCAATAGAAAACTCTTCTGGGATAATATAAATATCTTTATAGGAGTTGACAGGCAAATACTTTTTTGAAAAATGGAATCCAATGCCTTCTTCAGGAAACAGACTATTTTCCTTGTTATAAACAACATATTTGATCTCACCATTATAGTGGGAAAAGGAAACAGTTGCTGATTTTATGTGCCCCCTTACTTCTCTTACTTCAGTTACTACTGCATCGGTTGTCGTTCCATCTTTGTAATCTGTTCCAGCTTCATTCTGACCATGCAAATATAATTCTATGGAATCTCTTGAGTCCAGTTTTTCTTTGATAAAATTGTTATCCCATCTGGATTCATAATTATAAATACCTCTTTTTACAGCCCAATGAGCAGATAGACTCAGATCCACATCCATAGTTGTCATAACTTTATATCCCCCGAATCTGTATTGTTCTGTGCCCACCTTATTCTCAAGGTATTCTCTGGCATATTCAACAAAGTAAGGTGCAACCTGATAGTTAAAATCACTTTCTGAAATGATACTGATTGGGTATTCAACAGCTTCTTTGAATTGACGGTCGTCAATTATTTCTTCTTTCCTCATAATATTCAAAACCAACTTTTGGCGATTTAAAGCATTGTCTAAGTACTTTCTGGGAGAATATTTTTTGGGGCGTCTAGGTATTGCAGCAAGCAATGCAGCTTCAGCAACATTAATATCCCTGACGGATTTTCCAAAATACCTGTTGCTTGCCGCCTCTACGCCATATATCCCTTCTGCAAGATAAATATGATTAAGATAAAGATATAAAATCTCATCTTTGGATAGATTTTTCTCAATTCTGTATGAGAGTATTGCCTCCTTGAACTTTCGTGAAAACGTTCTTTCTGGAGTTAAAATCAGGTTCTTGGTAATTTGCTGTGTTATTGTGCTACCACCTTCCACAACCTTCCCTTCCCTTATGTTTTGAACAATCGCCCTCAACACCCCCTTAAAATCCAGTCCAACATGATCAAAAAACCTTTTATCTTCAACAGCAATAAATGCACCTACCACATATTCGGGAATACTATCAAGATCAACCAGATTTCTTTTTCTGTAACCAAACCTCCCTACAAGCCTTCCATCTGATGAATATATTTCATTCACCAACGTTGGCTCATATTTGATTATTCCCTCCAAATTTGGTAGATCAGCAGAATAGCACCTATAGACAAGGTATGAAACACAAAACGACGTAATCATACAGGCCGCAAAAGACCATTTTATGATTTTTTTTATACGGGATCTATTTTTTTGGTGTTTTTGTTTGCTCACCGTTCGGTTGTTATTTAAGGTATATTGTTAAAGTATGTCTGAAGATAAGAAAAATAAAAATGAACCACTCAGTGTATATATCAGCAAGTTAACCGACCAGGAGTTAAAAATCTTGCTCTTAAAACTGAAAAATGAAGTAAAAAAACCGGATGCCTCTTGGAATGACATTAAAAGTATTCTTAGACAAATCAGTAAAAAGAACAGTGAGATACCTAAAGAAATAATCCATTTTATACTGAACAATTAAGGAATATAACCTGGTTTCTACTTAAGATGGGGTATCAATACCCACATTTTATTTTTAGTTCTTGTTCCCCACCCAGGTACCAGCAAAACAAATTCACTTACATACAGTTTTGTTTGCACTGGTTTAAATATGATTTTTCTTTTTCTCAAGCACTTTACTTCAATATCACCTTTATCAATTAACAATAAGTTTTTGGTTTCTTCACTTTTTCCACTGCTGGACGTCTCAATTGCCAATCTTTTAACGTTTTTTCTTAACGGATCGGTTTTTGGTATCAACCAACTTATTCTTTCCTCTGAAATTTCCAGCGTTAATTTTAAACACGGTTTATCGTCTTGATACCTATAGAGGCTGAAGCTATTCATTTATCTCGTGTAAATATTTGAGCCCTTTTAATGTGAGGTTTTCTTCCACCTCTTCAATTTTCTTTGACTCGCTGGCAATGAACCTTGCAAGCCCGCCTGTGGCAATTACCTTTGGCTTGTCATCAAAGCATTGACTAATTTTGTCTATTAATCCATCAATCAAAGCTGCATAACCGTAGATTATGCCAGATTGAATACTCTCAACCGTATTTTTTCCAATAATATTTTTCGGCTTTATAAATTCAACTCTGGGAAGTCTGGATGCTTTATGAAAGAGTGCATCTGATGATATTTTTATCCCCGGCGTAATTACACCTCCAAGATATTCTCCCTTGCTTGATACACAGTCAAAAGTTGTAGCAGTTCCAAAGTCAACTATTATAAGCCCCGTTTTATACTCCCTAAATGCTGCAACTGAGTTAGTAATCCGATCTGCGCCGACTTCATCGGGATTATCGTACAAATTTGGCATACCTGTTTTGATGGCGCTGCTTACCATCAAAGGTTCTATATTAAAATATCTCTTAACCATCTCCATAAAAACATCAGAAAGATCAGGAACAACACAGGAAATAATTGATGAATTTAGATTGGTTATGTCAATTCCGTTCTTTACTATCAAATCTGAAAAAATAACGGCGTATTCATCGGTGGTCTTATTCTTATTGGTGTTAATCCTAATAGTTAATAGCAGGTTATAACCTCTGTAGATTCCTCCTACTATATTTGTATTACCAATATCTATGGCTAGCAGCATGAGATTTTATTATTCTTTATTTTGAGTAGAAATAAAGGATAATTATAAAAATTTGCAAAACCTGCGAAGGTTGTAGTTACACAGTGTGTCTTATTTTATAAAACTTTTGAATTATCCTTGCTTGCAAAATGAAAATTATAATAACTGGCGGTGCAGGATTTATTGGTTCATGGGTTGTTGATTGCTACTTGAAGAACAATCATAAAGTGTTGGTTATGGATAATCTATACGGTGGAAGTAAGGAAAACATTTCCGCTGATGCCGAATTTGTTGAATGTGACATCAGAGATGCGTCCACTGTGGAAAAAGTTTTTAAAGAATTCCAGCCGGAAATAGTAAATCACCATGCCGCTCAAAAAAATGTCAGACTATCAGTTGACAACCCGTACCTTGACGCCGACGTTAATATAATGGGTTTGCTTAATATCCTTGAAAGTTCCAGGAAGTCAGACGTTAAAAAAATCATCTTTGCTTCAACTGGTGGAGCGATATATGGGGAACCGGAAATACTGCCTGCAGATGAAACGACTGACGAAAAACCTCTTTCACCTTACGGAGTTTCAAAGCTATGCGCCGAATCCTATCTGGCTTATTACAAGGAGTTATATGGATTAAGTTACACCGCTCTAAGATATTCAAATGTTTATGGGGGAAGACAAAATCCACAAGGTGGTGCTGGTATAGTGGCAATATTTTGTAATAACATGCTCAACGGAATTAATTGTAAAATTTTTGGCGATGGGAAGCAAACAAGAGACTATGTATATTGTGAAGATGTTGCGAGAGCGAATCTCTTGTCCCTTACTTACCCGGATACGGATGGAATATACAACATTGGAACATCGGTTGAAACTTCCATTAATGAAATATTTGAAAATCTAAAGCAAATCTCCGGGAGCATTTCTAAGGCTGAATATCTACCGGGGAATTTAGGAGAAGTTAAAAGAATTTCACTGAATAGTTCATCAGCTGCCAGAAAGTTGAATTGGAAACCTCAAATTAGTTTTAATAAAGGTTTAAAAAAAACTTGGGAATGGTTCAATAAAAATAAATAATTCCATACAATACTACTTACCAATTGATAACAATCTGACTAATTGGTATTCTTTCACGTTAAGGAGATATAAATGCCCAAAAAAGATGAAAAATTTTTTGATGTAAGAGTTTCAAACAGATACATAAAAGAAGGTATGCTGACCAAAAAGGAGTATGACAGTTTCATAAAAAATCTTCCAGATATTGAGGATAAAAGTGAACCTCTTATCATAGAAGATGAAAAAACTGAGATAGAAGAAAATACAGAATTAGTAGAAGATGAGTAAAAACAGGAAGTACGGGACATAGTTCCGCAAAAAATCTGAAAATAGTGGGGATTAACTATTCCCATTCAATTGTGCTTGGCGGTTTAGTGGATATGTCATACACAACCCTGTTTACCCCTTCAACTTCGTTAATTATTCGAGTTGAAACTTTTTCAAGAACATTATCAGGTATTCTTGCCCAACTTGCCGTCATGCCATCAATGCTTGTAACAGCACGCAGTGCTATAACATTGTCATAAGTTCTTTTATCGCCCATAACACCAACGGTTCTTATAGGAAGAAAAACACAAAACGCCTGCCAGATTTCATTATACAGGTCAGAGTTTTTTAATTCTTCAATAAATATACGATCCGACATTCTCAGTATATTTAAACGCTCTTCATTGATCTCCCCTATTATCCTGATAGCAAGTCCCGGACCCGGAAACGGGTGCCTGTTCAGCAAATCAGGGGAAATCCCTATTGCACTTCCTACCTTTCTGACTTCGTCCTTAAAAAGCTCTCTTAATGGCTCAATTAGCTTGAGTTTCATTTTTTCAGGCAATCCCCCCACGTTATGATGTGATTTTATAGTTGCTGAAGGTCCTTTTACATTCACACTTTCTATAACGTCTGGATAAAGGGTTCCTTGTGCCAAATATTTAACTCCTGAAATCTGTGCGGCTTCTTTCTCAAATACCTTTATAAACTCATCACCTATTATTTTTCTTTTTTCCTCGGGGTCGGTAATTTTTCTCAGTCTCTTTATAAACCTGTTTCCTGCATCAATTGTCATAAGATTAAGACTCAGATTTTTAAATCCTTCTACAACTTCTCTACTTTCATTAAGCCTCATTAATCCTGTATCAACATAAATACAGGTTAACTTATCGCCTATTGCTTCATTGATGAGCACGGCAGCTACAGTTGAATCTACACCTCCTGACAACCCACAAATGACTTTTGACTCCGTGACTTCTTCCTTAATCCTCTTTATTGCATTTTCAACAAATGAACCGGGATTCCATTCACTCTTTAAATTGCATACCAAACGTAGAAAATTTTTGAGTATATCTTTCCCACAGGGAGTATGAACAACTTCAGGATGGAATTGCATACCATAAATTTGCTTTGCTTTATGCTTTATGGAGGCAATGGGTGAATTAGCGGTCTTTGCCAAAGATAAAAAGCCTTCAGGGAGAGTCAATATCTTATCACCATGAGACATCCACACTTCTTTGCTATGAATAGCATGAAAAAGAGGATCATTTTCTAATATTTCAATATGAGCAGGACCAAACTCTCGCTTACTAGATATTTCAACCTCTCCACCCAGCACATGAACAATAAGCTGCATACCGTAGCAGATACCGAGTATTGGAATATCTATTTCCAACAAATATTTATCAATACTGGGTGCATCCTTGTCCCATACACTTGAAGGACTACCCGAAAGTACAATCGCCCCGGGTGAAGATTTCTTGATTTCCTCGATGGTTGTGTTGAAAGGTTTAATCTCTGAAAAAATTCCCAGCTCACGTATTCGTCTGGCTATGAGCTGAGTATATTGAGAACCAAAATCCAGTACTAATACAGTCTCGGACATATAGAAAACGAAGGAATCACTCTATTCTGTAGTTTGGAGCCTCATTCGTAATAATCACGTCATGCACGTGACCTTCTTTGAACCCGGCATTTGTAATTTTTATGAAATTAGCACTGCTTCTGAGTGTTTTTAAATTTTTACAACCCATATAGCCCATGCCGGATTTCAAACCACCGACAAGCTGGTAAATTACTCCACCCAACGAGCCTTTATATGGCACCCTTCCCTCTATACCTTCCGGAACCAATTTGGATTCAATCATTTCGTCCTGTGCGTAACGGTCTTTACTGCTGCCCTGCTTCATTGCTTCTATGGATCCCATTCCCCTGTAAACCTTATAAGTTCTCCCTTGAAATAAAACCGCCTCACCAGGAGCTTCATTTGTTCCTGCAAACAAATTGCCGATCATGACAGAGTAAGCTCCAAATGCGAGGGCTTTTGTAATATCACCTGAATATTTTATTCCACCGTCTGCAATTATTGGAACTTTTTTCTTCTCGCTAGCTTTGAACACTTCATTAATTGCAGTTACCTGCGGAACTCCAATGCCGGAAATTATCCTAGTAGTGCATATTGAACCGGGACCAACTCCCACTTTTAGAGCATCTGCCCCTGCTTTAATCAATGCTTCTGCCGCATCAGAAGTTGCAATATTACCAGCCAGTACCTCAATATCTTTAAAGTTTTTCTTTATATCTTTAACGCTGTCTATAACCCTCTTGGAATGAGCATGGGCTGTATCAACAGCAATAAAATCGCAGCCCACTTTGATCAGTTGTTCAACTCTCTCATCTCTTTCAGTACCCACACCAACTGCGGCACCACATCTGAGCCTTCCCATATCATCTTTAGAAGCATTTGGAAATTTTTTTATTTTTTCAATATCCTTCATGGTTATCAAACCGCGAAGCTTGAACTTTGAATCTACAACGGGAAGTTTTTCAATCTTATACTTGTGAAGCAAATCCTTTGCACTCTCAAGTGTCTTACCTTCCCTTAATGTTATTAAATTCTTCTGCGGAGTCATTACCCGTTTTATCTTATAGTCAAGGTTCTTCTCAAATCTCAAATCCCTGTTTGTAATTATTCCACGTAAAATACCATCATCGTCAGTTACGGGAAGACCTGTTATATCGTGCTTGACCATAATATCCAGGGCTTCACGTACCAGTTGGTCTCCACTTACGGTAAGTGGGTTGACTATCATGCCACTTTCAAATTTCTTTACCTTTTCAACCTCTGCAACCTGTTTCTCCACGCTCACATTACGATGAATTATTCCAATACCACCTTCTTGTGCCATAGTGATAGCGGTTTTAGCTTCTGTAACAGTATCCATTGCTGCACTTACAAGTGGAATATTCAATTTTATTCGAGGAGTTAAACTTGTTGATACATCTACTTCATTTGGCAAAATTTCAGAGTAGGAAGGGATCAATAAAACGTCATCAAATGTCAGGGCTTCTTCTATCTTGCCCTTGTTCATTGCTTCTTACCTTTTACTTTTGTCTTGGCTGGCTTTTTTACATTCGTTGCAGCCTTGGCTTTTGGTGTTTTTTTATCCTTGGGAGATTGTTTTTTTTTTGAACTTGTTACTGAGGATTTACTATTTTCAGTCTTTGTTTTTTTAGAGATTGGAGCAGATCTCCCAATGCTTTTATTACTTTTTTCAACTACTTTTCCTGTATCCATTCTGGCAACAACAATTTCTTGAAATAATTCCACAGTTTTTTTTCTCGTCTCGGGAATAGCAACTCCAAGTTCAAACTCTATCTCCTGATTTTTTCCTATGAGATGAAAGAATACAGGCAAAACACCTACATAAGTATTGGCACTAACTTTCTCAAATCCGAGTGATTTAAGCAATCCTTTTTGGAAAACAGGAAGCTGCATGGTTGCAACCTCCATAGTTTCTTGAGGCAATAATCCATCCTGACTTAAACTTATTTTTATCTTGGTAGTTTTCATAGTTCATCAGAAACTCCCATTGCAACATCTCTTTTTATATCAGGGAGTTTCTTACAATTAAATTATATTATTTAAGTAAAAGATATTACAATACAGGGAAGATTGAGAATTAGCAAGACAATGTTAATCAGATCATTTTGAAGACGATTCGTAACCTATGATATCAACTTTGAATTTTAAACCTAATATTTTATTCCGAGCTGGAAAAAAAGAAGAAAAAGGCACTTTTTCATTCGGTTTTATGTCAGAGTTTAACCCATTCACGCTAGTAAAGTTTTTGTAATTTATCTGACCTTTTTTATTTGTAAGTTTTGAATACAACTTATCTAAAGCTTGGTTTTTCATTGCCCAGTCTGAAAGAAGGTTCCCAGCATAAATTTCCTGAGAATAAACAGCCACATCTTCTGAAATGTAGCCCACTTTCAACTTAACAAAACTGATTGGTTCATTTGAACGATTTACGACGCTACCCGAAACAACATATATCTGTCCATGCTTTGAACTGATCCATCTGCCGTTTTCTTCAACAATCTCCAACATCTTCATGGATAAATTTGTATAATCCTCAATCAAGTCAGTTGCTGTAGATTTGAGTTTATTGTAATAATCATTTGGATTCTCAAAGAAAACAACCACCTCACGTCCGATTTTAGAGTAATAATCATTCGGGTAGACATTCGATTTATCTAATAAAAATGACGAGAGTGTGATTAATACACCTGAGAAAAATAATACAATTATCAGTACGAATATTTTTCCCAAAAAACCACGAGACTGCTTTTGTTCAGAACTTTCAATCCTACTCGACTGATCTGGAGGGTCAGATTCCTCAACATCCTCTGTCATTTTATCAGACTCAGGTTTCAGTTTATCCAATACATCTAAATCAAATTTCAGTTCATCATTTGAAGACCCTTGAGTTTTATCATAAGAAGACTGATCTGGAGGGTCAGATTCCTCAACATCCTCTGTCATTTTATCAGACTCAGGTTTCAGTTTATCCAATACATCTAAATCAAATTTCAGTTCATCATTTGAAGACCCTTGAGTTTTATCATAAGAAGACTGATCTGGAGGGTCAGATTCCTCAACATCCTCTGTCATTTTATCAGACTCAGGTTTCAGTTTATCCAATACATCTAAATCAAATTTCAGTTCATCATTTGAAGACCCTTGAGTTTTATCATAAGAAGACTGATCTGGAGAAGCAGATGTCTCAACATCCTCATGAGGCTGTGTATCATCAATGTCTTTCTTTAACTGCTCACCTTGACCGGAAGTTGAGAAACTCGATTCTTCTACCAACTGTTCATTATAAGAATTCATTTCTTCATATAAATCTTCAATGTAGCTGTCATCAGTGTCTGACAATGGTAGAGTAACGTTTTGTTTCTCAATCTCTAATGCTTTATCGTTTTCGTGTTCATCAAAAAGCTCACCTTCAAAAAAGAAAACAACTCCACAATTCGTGCATTTGACCTCCATTCCAAGAGGGTTTATTTCCCCCTCATCAAGCCTTATCTCAGCATCACATTCTTGACATTTAATAATCATAATTTAAGCAGGTAGATTTCAGTACCAATATTAAAATCAACTTGTAGAAGGCTATAAAATAATTCTAATGCAGTCAAGCATCTTTTATACATACAAACTTACCATAAATGTTCAAATTTACCTTCGAGCATAAGTAACAGAGACGAACAAACAACTATTGCAAACAAGTTCTTTTTTCTGTAAAGTATATTTTTAGTACTAAACGGCAAAGGGGTTAACAAACAGAGTATGCACACCAACAACCCTATATTAAAGCTGAAAAATGAAATGGACAGGCTTGTGGTCGGCCATAGCGACGTGAAAATGGCTTTACTCCTTGGTATTGTCTCAAGGGAGCACATTTACATTGAAGGACCTCCCGGAACCGCAAAAACAATGCTGTCCGAGATAATTTCCTCCGCTGCCCAACTGAATTTCTTTTTCTACCAACTACATAGGGATACAAGACTCTCGGAGCTAATAGGCGATCTTGTAATTTCCAAGGAACAGACCGAAGAAGGTGAAATAATCAAGCAGAAGATTGTCAAAGGTGGAATTCTCAAGTCTGAAATATGTTTGCTGGACGATATATCAAGGGCCCCGGGTGAATCGCTCAACGTTTTATTGAGAATACTTAATGAGAGAAAGTTTTTTAACGAACCAATCCCACTACTTACCGCCATTGCTACAAGCAATCCGACCGCTGATGAATACTACAATGAACCCCTTGACCCTGCTAATCTGGACAGGTTCGTTCTTCAGGTAAAATCGCTTGGAATTTCTTATGGGAAAAAATGGAATGATGCAAAAAAAATAATTGAGCTTTATTCAGACAAACCACCAAGCAAGGAAATACCTGCCGCAGTGAGTAAAAAACTGTTTGATGAATATTATTCCAGAATTGGAGAGATGAAAATACCTGTTGAAGTCCAAGAAGGTCTTGCCAACTTCATTACAATATTAGTTGAAGACTATGGATTGGATGAATCCAATTCCCTGATCTCCGACAGAACATTCTTTGTAAAGTCATTAAAAATCATAAGGTCTCACGCACTTATTTCTAACAGGGAATCCTGCACTATGGAGGATTTGAAAGCCCTGAAGTATATGACTGTTTTTAGGATCCCAGAGGAGATATATAACAATCTGGACGAAATCTTGAACAATCTTGACCGTAAAAAAAAAGTCAAGATGAACAACTGAGAAAAAAACCCGACGAAGAACAGCTTTCGGAATTTGAACAGGTTATGCCCGATGAGGAATTAAAGGAGAAACCTGATGAAGAATCCGACAAGGAAGCCCAGGAAGAAAGTATTTCCGAAGTTAGAAAGACTTTCTTTCAAGCCCTAAAAGAACTTAAAGACAATATTGATCAGGAAAACGACATGGCTCCTCCTGATGATTTGGATATTCCATCCGATCCAACTGGTCAACCGTTTGATGATGGTAGCAATGAAAGCAAAGACAACAGTACAGATAAGATATTTGCGAGTAAATCAAAAAATTCCGGCAAAGATGACGACCTGAAAACACCTGGGAAAAGAAACACAGAAGGTGCTGATAACATTAAGATGATAATGAAAGTACTTGAGGGAAACTTCCAGCGAAATATTGCAAGAAGAACAAATCATCCTGGAGGTGTCCCGAGAAAATGGAAAACAATGGTTTCTTTTGATGAAGTGGAAGATATTGACCCACTTGAAGCATTTATCTGGGCTGATTGCGCATCTCCCCATCTACCAAGAGTCCAGAGGAGAGAAAAAGAGAGTCTAGGGGGTGAAATAGCGATCCTTAGGGATGTCAGTACCTCAATGATGGGAGTTTATAGTGAATGGTCTTCATCGGTTGTTCAGGGAGTTATAGAACTTGGCCGTTCAAAAAACATGAGGGTGGGTTACTTGGAATTCAATCACAAATCCTATAAATACAAGAAAGATTGCAGATTTTTTACCAGAGATTACAAATGGATACTAAACATGTCATCTAACACTGAATGCTCCGGTAATACCAACTATGAAGATGCTTTGAGAGAGGCACTTTCGGAATTTAGAGGCAGAGGATTGAGAAATAAGCATATTTTATTCATCACTGATGGTATCCCCACGTCCGGTGATTGCGACGTTGTCACTCAGAGAATGCTCGCAAAAAAACTTGGCGTTTGTATTCACTCTATTTTTATCGGCTCAAAAAACTACCCTAAAATTTTGCAAGTCGTCTCCGAGGAAACTATCGGCACACAATTTATTGCATCAAGAGGAAAAGACGGCAATATAAAAATAGAAAGAAAAGACAAAGCAATAAAAAACAGTAAAGAACCGAAAATGCAGGTTGATCCTTTTATAAAAGTATTTACGAGTTAATTTTTCCCCTTCCCTTTTATATATTTCCTTATAGCACCGGCATGCTCTTTGTAATTTCTTGAGAAATGATGAGTTCCATTATCTTTCAAAACAAAAAACAGGTAATCGGCATCCGATGGACTTGAAGCAGCTAAAATTGAGTCTCTGCCGGGATTTGAGATGGGTCCCGGTGGCAAACCATAAATTTTGTAGGTGTTGTAAATAGAACTAGTCTTTAGGTGCTTTCGGGTGACTCTTCCCTTGAAAGATTTTCCGTGTATATAAACAGCGGTCGGATCAGATTCAAGTTTCATTCCCTTTTTCAATCTGTTATGAAAAACGGCAGATACATGTTCTTTTTCATTGCTGTTTGCTGCTTCTTTCTCTATCATTGAGGCAAGTATAACAATTTCATGGTCGGACAGTCCTATCCTGTTCTCTTTGCGAATTTGATCATATATATTTCTGAACCTGTCCGTCATGACTCTTATTACTTTACGAGCATCAGTATCTTTTGAAAACATATAGGTATCAGGGTAAAGGTAACCTTCAAGGCTTTTTACCTCTGTGCCGATAAGTAGGCTCGCATAATTTCCATCCATAGCCCATCGGATAAACTCATCTCCATTTGCAACACTTTGCTCATCTAAAATTTCCGAGATCTCATACAGGTTTTTACCTTCCGGTATTGTGATCTTCCTAAGCCAAACCTTTCCACTTATAAAAGTATTTACAATTTCATTAAGACTCATACCTGAAGTTATTTTATACTCTCCAGCTTGCAGTTTGCCTTCCGAACCTTTCAGTAAAACGATCAGGAGAAACAAATGTTTGCTTCGGATAATACTGTTACTTTTAAGAATAGAACCTATTTCATCAGAAGTTGCTACCTTGGGAATTTCCAATACTACTGAATCATTTGGATATCCATCCATGTAAACAAAGTAGTAGGCAGTTAATATAAAAAATAAAATTATCACTGTGCAAAACGTCAATATGAATCTATTTTTCTTCATTATCTTTGCTTATCACTGCAAGATCGTCCCTATGAACAATCTCGTTGCTGTATTTATAGCCCAGTATCCTTTCAATTTCAGATGTTTTAACACCGATGATTCTTCTTATTTCATCAGAGTCGTATGAAACGATCCCTTTTGCAATTTCATTACCTTTATCATCAATACACAACACCGAATCACCAATCTCAAAATCACCTCTTATTTCTTTTATCCCTGATGGAAGCAGACTTTTCCCTTTTTCAACAAGAGCATCTTTTGCGCCTTTATCTACAATTATCTCACCACTGACCTGTAAATTAAAAACAATCCAGTGCTTTCTTGCATTCAATTTATCCTTTGACGGAAGCACAAATGTACCAATGTTCTCACCTTTTAATATTTTTAAAATAACGTCTTCAACACATCCATTAGCAATGACAGAAGGCACCCCAAAAGCTGAAGCCTTTCTTGCTGCTTCAATTTTTGTTATCATCCCCCCAGTAGTAGTGGTGCCCATTGTATCTCTGGCAAGTTTTTCAAGACTATCATCAATAACTTCAACTAGAGAAATAGGCAAAGCATCACTGGTTTTGCTTGAATATTCTCTGTATATACCGTCAATATTGGTAAGCAATATCATAAGATCTGATCCTGTCAGTGAGGTTACAAGGGAAGCCAGATTATCATTATCTCCAATCATAATCTCTTCCACAGCAACAGAATCGTTTTCATTAACAATCGGCACAATTTCCATTTGAAGGAGTTTATGTATTGTTCTTCTCGCATTCAGGAATCTTTTACGATTTGACAATCCGTCATGGGTAAGAAGTATCTGGGCAACATTTACACCAAAAGATGAGAAAGCCTTTTCATAATTCCACATAAGCAAGCCCTGCCCACAAGCTGCAATCGCCTGCTTTAAATGTATTTCAGGAGGTTTTTTCTTGAGGTTTAATTTCTTCATTCCGGAAGCAATTGCACCTGAAGACACAACAATAACTTTAAGACCATTTCTCTGTAATTCAACTATCTGAGAGGCCAGGTCGCCAAACCTCTCTTCAACAAGATTACCCTCGCTATCAGTCAAAATACTGCTTCCAATTTTAAGGACAATTCTTTTAATTCTTGATAAAAATACTTTACGATCAAACTTGTTCATCTAATAGAAAGGTTATTTTACCAAATAATGAAAAGAGTTGTATCTATTGACAAATAATAACCCTCAAGCTATCTTTGACATCCGTCTATGCGGGGATAGCTCAGTTGGCTAGAGCGTCTGCTTGCCAAGCAGAAGGTCGCGGGTTCGAATCCCGTTCCCCGCTCCATTTTCCGACAGCATCTAATACAATTAATTGACAAAAACAAACCTCAAGCTATCTTTGGCACCCACCTATGCGGGGATAGCTCAGTTGGCCAGAGCATCTGCTTCCCAAGCAGAGGGTCGCGGGTTCGAATCCCGTTCCCCGCTCCAGAGTTTTTTGTCAACCATATGAAAATAATTGTTTTCTCACATATTTTTCTTTTATTTTTTATTGCAAGTATTGGCTTCACAAAACCAACTGGTGAGTCCATCTCAATAGGAAAGAGAACGGCAGGGTGTATAAAAAATTCTGCAATATTGCCGGTTGATGGTTTTGGTTATCAGGTAATCAGAACCAGTAGAAAGAGTAACTACGGTCATAAACAACTTATAATCTTGATTGAAAACCTCGCGTCAAAGGCTAAATCAACTCACAATGTAACTCTTTTAGTAGCGGATATATCCAAGAAAAACGGCGGTCCCATGCCTAAATACCATGATAGCCATCAGAACGGGTTGGATGTTGATATACTCTACATACATAAAAACAAGAGTAAAAATCAAAGATACTCAACAAAGGAAAGAGAAAAGATCTCACCGCGCTCAGTTATTAACACAACCCAAACGACAGTTGATCCTAACAAATGGGATTTGGTCAACGGTGAGATCTTAAAATTAGCTTCATTTCACCACAATGTTGATCGTATTTTTGTCAATCCCTTAATAAAGAAGGAACTTTGCTTGAAATACCACAACGAAAAATGGCTTAAAAAAATCAGACCATGGTGGAAACATGACAAACATTTTCATTTAAGACTCAAGTGTCCCGTGAACAGTATAAAATGTGATCCCAGCCCTAAAATTCCAAAAGGAACAGGTTGTGGAAGCGATTTGGAATGGTGGTTTTCAAAAAAGGCACACAAAAAAGGAATAAAAAGAATTACAAACTCAAAGAAAAAGAAAGTAATGCTTCCGAAAGAATGTGACGAAATTTAGATTTTTTAAATTGTATGGAAAAACCATAAATTAGTTGGTTATGTTACTTGGTTCGTCTTTTACCCATCGCCGTTTCTTTTCTTAGTAGACCCTTTTTTATTTACATTCTTTACAGAGGAGATGTCTTTTTTGGCAATAAGATCTCTTAATGCAATTTGATCAGGTTCCACAAGTCTTTCTACATTTTCCTTGCTGATGCTGCAGACAATTATATGACCGATTTCCGTATTGACATCATTAAAAATTTTGATTTTTTTCATACCTTGTGTCTGCTTCATATTATCGTTAGTCGGACTAACATAATGAACTGACAGTGCGTTATAACGATAAAACAAAAACAGGCTAATCAAAGTCATTAGTCTCTTCTGTCTGAAATCAAGATTAAACGTATTCTGATCTCTTATGGAAAGGATTACCTTTCCTTCTCTGTCTTGAAATGTTTCAAAAATAACATCTGCCATCTTGGTATTGGATTTGTCAATAATGTTCAACTCAAGCACGTTCATACCCACTGTATGGGGTTTCAATTCCACACGTAGCTTCTTTCTAATGTTGTAATGTTTAACCCAGGTAGCAATCCACTCTTCCAAAATCTTAGGCGAGGCTTCTGTCTGTACAAGATGTTGGAACTGAGTTGAACCTTTACCCATCGCCTTTGTTGTTGCAGTTCTCCCCGAACTCGCAACCAGGGCACCATCAAGTCTTGGTCCACCAACATGCGTTTGAGGGGTTTTATATGGTGAATCTATCAGCCTAAGCCTTCTCTGAACACGGGCAAGTGCAAGCATACCATCCTCTTGAAGTGCCTGTGAAAACTCTTCAGCTGCAAGACCATCAATCTGATGACCACCATAAGTAATAAAATCAAAAACAAATCCAAATTTTCCAATTTCTTTTGGAAAATTTTTCATTTCCTCATCGGTCATACCCGTTGTATCCCAATTGAACGAGGGGGAAAGATTATAGGCAAGCATCTTTTCAGGGTGTACTTTGTGAATAGCATCTGCAAACTGTTTTGCGTCCTTAATGTCTGCGGTTTTTGTTTCCATCCATAACAGATCACAAAATGGTGCAACGGCCAACGATTTTGCTATTGCGTATTCAATACCTCCTCTGACCTGGTAATACCCTTCTGGTGTGCTTGAAAGCTCACAGTCCCATTTAAGGTTCACTCCAATGTCTTCTGCCTTTATTTTTGCCTCTTCAATAGATGCAGTCCTGGCAAACTCTTGCCACTCACCAACCGTCATACTAAACTTTGCCCCTTCCCGAATACTGAACTCCATAATATCTGTAACAGCCTCTCCAATTGTGGTCAATCCAGATTCCGATTCCCATATTTTCACAAATTGAGTGACAATTTTATCAAATGTACTTTCAAATTCAGATGTCTCTTTTGTCTTCAAAAACTTTATACTACCGTCAATAAAGTCAAATATACCGCAATTCTCAAGCCATTTATCAACTCTTTCTTCAGTAGGACTAGATGGATAACCATAAAGTAAATGACCGCTAACATCCTTCACACCTTTTTTGCTTATTCTTCTCAATATTGCAATGTAACAACTCTTATAGCTTGGAACATTCAGATTGGTAGCACCAAGTATAAACGGATGATCTCTCTCATCATTCTTATTGTCCAACAGGTTGGCAGCTTCGGCGTCTGTTCTGGCTACAATAATCCCGGGCACTCCCATAATATCCAATTGAAATCTTGCAGTGTTAAGCCTCTTGATCTGTTCATCAACAGAAACTAAAACCTTTCCACCTTGGTGCCCACATTTTTTTGTGCCGGGTCTTTGATCCTCAATGTGGTAGCCTGTAACACCGACCTCAACAAATCTGCGAATCAAGTTTCTGATGTGAGCATCCCCTCCGTGTCCCGTATCTGCATCTGCAATAATAAAAGGCCTATAATCTATCTCCGAGGTTTCCGCTCTCTCTTTTGGTGTCATTCTTGATCTCATATATTTCTGGTTCTTATCAGCTGACAGGAGTGCTCTTACTATTGATGCTGCCTCATCTGGCACCTGACTCAACGGGTAGCTTGCAAGATCCGCGCCCTGATCTTCCGTAACGGACCCTTTGGCGGAAGTGGCCCAACCTCCGAGGTATATTCCCTTTATACCTTTTCTTTTCATCATTATTGCTTGTCCAGGTGAATAGGGGCCAAAACTTGTTATTTGTTGACCCTTTTTAAACAAACTTCTTAAAAGGTCATAAAACTCTGTTGCCATTTTTCTGGTAATGGAATATTCTCTCTGGATTGTTCCTCTTTGCTCAACAACCTGCCTTGCGGAGTAAAGGCGTGTGATATTCATAAAACGGGGACTGTCAAAATATTCCTGAGTTTGCTTAATTTCTTTTTCAAATAAAGACATTCTATAACTAATCTCCTTTTGATTTTAATTGAAACTCAATTTTGTAACTCAAAATCAAGGTTCTCGGTAATTCTACTTCCGTTTTCTTTAAATTTATTCATATATAGTTCAATTCTTTCCTTTGCTGTTTCCAAATTATGATTGTTTAAATTAATGTTGAGTAAATCAATATACCAAGGAGTTTTCACTTCATCAATTACATAGGATCTTACTATCTCCCTGGCAATGGGAAGTGTGGTATCCTTGGATATATCATATACATCTTTGTCTCTCGCATTAAGGAGTTTTTGGTATTCTTCATCCAGAAGCCTTTTAAACAGGTCAAGTGTAAAAATATCCCCGGCTTTTACTCCTGAACCAGAATCATCTTCAGTCATTCTGGCGCCTTTGTGTAGCCACTCCCAAAGTATGCTTAACCTAATCTCTCCAGTAGCTGCATCTTCCATGAGATAAAGTATGTTATCATCTTCAAAGAAATCCGCCGGCTTGAGTGCAGCCGCCTGAAAACCCTGTCCAAAAGCATTACCATATTGAAGTGCTACGCTCAACAAATTTCTTGCTCCCCTGATTGTTCTCGCTTCCGGTTCAAGCTGAGTAAGACCCAATTCATCTTTTTCAGTATAAGTAAGGGGAAGAAATTTCCTGCCGAGTTGATTATTCTCTCCCATTTTTTCCCAGACAGGTCTTACAATATGAACCATTTTCCAGTGAGCAACCCATTTACCACTTGCACCTTCACGCTGCTCTCGCTTTGCGCCTGTAATTGCTTTTTCCATACTATTTGATACTCCTTCTTCACTGCCAACTGGAATATTTGGTTCCATTCCTCCCTGCCATAGAGCATATTTGCCGTTAGCATCAGGAGTGTTCACAGCACGGCGGACACGATCTTCATAGTTTCTCATGTAGGAATAGGTCATTGTAATTGACTCAATATTGGGGTTTATAAAATCGACGTCCCATGCCATTGCATCCGCTACACTATTTATGTAATCCCATCTACCCGTATTGAAACCTACAAAGTGTTTCCCAAGCACAGCACGAATCTCCATCAATTGGTATGTTTCTTCAAGCTGTTCAATCAAAACATAAACCTTAATAGTCCCTATTTTTAAATTCAAATGATTCTCAAGTGCGGATATAATCTTATTCCAAAGCACTGCTTCCTCTGCAGTCTGGATTTTAGGCAGATAAAGAACAAGAGACCTGTTATTTTTAATTAGTTCTTTATAAATGTTTACAACATATAAAACTAAATCCACAATAGATGCAGACATTGCTATACCGTTTTCATCGCGAATATGCCTGTCGTCAAGATGAAGCCCTCTCGCCCGGAAAATTACAGTTGTAAAATCAAGTTGATCTTTCCAATTTTCAATTATATTGTGTCCAAAAAACTCATTGCCCCATTTATTCATAGTGTCTGCAATTTTTTCAGCAACATTAAGAAATAATGTGTCCCTGTATATTGCAAGTTTAAGATTCCTGATGTTATCAAGCGACATACTGTTGATCTGTCCAAGAGCATCTTCACCATCAAACATCCAACCATCTGCACCAGACAGAAGAGCATAAGCCACATTCCGTATACTGGCTTTCACAGGAGAACCAGGTTTTGCAGCGGGACCGGTTCCCTGTATCCATTGTCTTTGAAGATCATGTGGTATTTCTCCTCCTTCAAATTTGCCATCTCGTACATCCTGAACCTTAAGGTTTGTTCCAGGTATTATTTCATCCGGCCTGAGGAAGGTAATTCTTTTTTTATTTTTATACCTATCTTCTCTTAATTGGTACCTCTTATTCATGAGATTTTTTTGATCTTTATTGAATTTTGAAAGTAATTCTAGAGCCTCCAAAGACTCGGGAGTATATACATCTGGGTATTGTTTTTTTAAATCACCTATTACATGCAAACTCATAGAAACTTCTCCTCATCTATGTAGATAAAACTTTATATAATACAAAAACTGAAAAAAAAAGCCAGTATAATTTAATAATACTTGATACTCAAAAGGTTGGAAATTGAGGAATTTTTTAACTTTTAATTAACTATATAGAATTTTTGAAAACAAAATATAAAAAATAACATATAATTAAATGCACTGAAAATAATACCAACTTTGTAACAACTTTTATGATAAAAAAAATAACACTTTACCGTCACGGCAAATCTGATTGGTTAGCTGACTATGGCTCTGACCATGATAGACCTCTTGCCAAAAGAGGTATCAAAAGCGCAAAAATAATGGGAAGGCTATTGGCAAAATCCAATCAAATACCGGATCTTGCAGTCACATCTACTGCCGTTAGAGCTAGACAAACACTTGAAATTTCAATACTTGCAGGCAAATGGAATTGTGATGTAATAGAAAATGCAAAACTGTATTATGGACCTGTTGAAGAAATTTTTGAGACTGTTAAATCCATTTCAGACAAATACAGTAGTGTTATTCTGGTAGGACACGAACCAAAATTATCTACTCTTGCCAACTTAATGACCAACAGCGATAACACCGTATTTAAAACAGCAACAATGGCACGAATTAACTTTAACAAAGAAAGGTGGAAAAAAATTAAATTTGGAGATGGAGAACTTAAATGGTTACAAAAACCTCAACTTTGTTGAACTTTAAAAGTCTTTAATTCTTCTCTTTATTCTGTTTGTTAGAATCAGGTTCAGTAACTTTTATTTCATCACGTTGTGAGGAGGTTTCTGGACTTTCATCAGCAGATTTTGGTTCTTCTATTTCAACTTCATCCGCAACATCAGATTCGATCTTACCTGCTTCAGACTCAAACACTTTCTTCTCGGAAGACTGGTCTGTGACGTTCATAGATTCAACGGGCACATCGTCTCGCACATCTTTATCTGATAACATTGTTTTAGCGTCAGAATCTTTTAAAGTATTTTCAACCAAGCCAAGCTCTTTGGCAGACTCTTTTTTATTGCTTTTCACTGAACTGGAATCTTTTTTTCCTGTTTCAGTTTTAGCTTTCACTTTGGTGCCTTTCTTTTTAGATTTGGTTCTATATTTATCCTGAATTAACTCAACAAGAGATATTGGAGCACCATCTCCTTTTCTGAAACCAAGTTTTACTATTCTTGTGTAACCACCCGGACGGTCTCTGTTTTTTTCAGCAATCTCGGAAAACAACTTCTTCAAAACCTCTTTGTCTTTTAAATGAGAAGCTGCTTGTCTTCTATGTTGTAGTGTGCCTTTTTTAGCCATAGTTATTAGTTTTTCGGCAAACCTTCGTACCTCTTTTGCTCGCATATCCGTAGTCTTTATACTGTCATGCCTGAAAAGAGACATAGTCAAGTTCCTCAACATAGCCGTCCTATGCTTTGTTACAACTCCAAGTTTTCTACCAACTCTTCTGTGCCTCATACTAATTCTCCAATACTTCTATTCAGCATCTTCATTCATACTTGACCTGTTTAGTTTTTCCTGTTCAAACAATTCAACATCAATATTTGAGCCAAGTTCCAGTGACATTTCTTCAAGTTTGCTGCTGATTTCATTAAGGGATCTTTTGCCAAAATTCTCTATGTTTAAGAGCTCTTCCGCTGTTTTTTGTATCAGTTCACCCAGATAAATAATATTTGCTTTGTTAAGACAATTAAAGGACCTTGCAGATAAATTCATATCTTTAACTAAATCAAAAAGAACCTCTTCATTACCTCTGACAATATAATTACTATCGTCTATTTTCTCGTTTTCTTCTTCTTCAAAAGCTACTTCATCAAAATTAATGAAAATATTCAGATGCTGTTTAATGATCTTTGCGGCGTATGCAAGTGCATCTTCAGGTAAGATTGTGCCATTTGTCCATATTTCAAGTGTTAATTTTTCGTAATCTGTCCTTCTTCCCACCCTTGCATTGGTAATTGTATAATTAACCTTTCTCACAGGCGAGAACAATCCATCAATTGGTATAGAACCTATATCCCTCTTATATATTCCACTTCTTCTCTCAACAGGTTCATAACCTTTTCCCATTTCAACCATGATTTCCATCTGAAGCATTTTGTTTTCAGACACAGTAGCTATATGCTGATTACCGTTAATTACGGACACCATGTGGTTTTCCTCTATATCCGACGCCTTGACATCGCCGGGTCCCTCAAAATTCAAGGTCAAAACTTGTGGCTGACATGTATGTATTTCAAAATTCAGGCTTTTAAGATTAAGAACAATCTCGGTTACATCTTCCTTTACTCCTGGAACGGTAGAGAATTCATGCAACACACCGTCAATCTTAACACTTGTAATTGCAGGACCTTGAATGGAAGAAAGCAAAACTCTTCTCAAAGAATTACCAAGTGTTGTTCCATAACCCCTTTCAAGAGGTTCACACACAAATTTACCGTATGTTGGAGTGGAAACTTTTTCATCCTTTTCAATTCTCTGAGGATGCTTCAGATCTTTCCAATTCTTTTGAAACTGTTTCAAGTTTATTTCCTTTAAATTTTTTTCTACTGATTGCTCCATAATTATAATCCTTTTTCCTTTTATTATACTCTTGAATAAAACTCTACAATCAATTGCTCGTCAATCGGAAATGTTACATCCTCTCTTTCGGGTAATCTATTTACAACACCTTTATAATTATCCTTGTCATGCTCCAGCCATAGAGGCACAGGCTTCCTTGTGAGTAACTCCAAGGATTGATTTATACGGGAAAGCCTTTTACTCTTGTCTCTTATTGCAACCACATCCCCTTGACTAACTTGAAAAGACGGAATATTTACCACACTACCGTTAATGAGAACATGCTTATGCCCCACAAGCTGGCGTGCATCGCTTCTTGTACTGGCAAAACCTAAACGGTAAACAACATTATCAAGCCTTCGTTCAAGTACTGATAATAAAATTGATCCCGTTACACCTTGCAACCTCGACGCTTTCTTAAAATATCTTATGAACTGTTTTTCTCTTATTCCATACATCCTTTTTACCTTTTGCTTTTCCCTGAGCCTCACTCCGTATTCAGAAAATTTGGGTCGTCTTTGACCGTGTTCACCTGGTGGATGTTTTGATTCTACTGATGATTTTCCATTATAGCTCCTCTCACCTTTAAGGAAAAGGTTAATTCCCTCTCTCCTTGAAAGTCGGTCAGTCGGTCCTGTATATCTTCCCATGTAAACTATCGAACCTCCTCAAAAACTAAAAATATTGGTCTCATAATTTTTACCATATTATCTAAACCCTCCTCCTTCCTGGTGGCCTACAACCATTATGTGGAAGAGGAGTAATATCTCTTATAAATGAAACACGTAGTCCTGATGCCTGCAACGATCTAATAGCAGGTTCTCTTCCAGGTCCCGGACCTTTTACAAAAACTTGAACTGATTTCATACCTACTGATGAAGCTTTCTTTGCGGCATCTTCTGCAGCTACCTGAGCTGCGAACGGCGTGCCCTTTCTTGTGCCTTTAAAGCCTCTGGCTCCACCGCTTGACCATGAAAGCACATTTCCACTCTTATCACTAATACTAACAATGGTATTATTAAACGTCGCCCTGATATTAACTACGCCATCCTCAACAAATTTTTTAACTTTCTTTCTTGCTGCTGTCTTCTTTTTAGCCATTATTCAACTCCGACTCTCAAAAATTATTTACCTACCTTCTTTTTCTTGGCGATTGCTGAACCTCTTGGTCCTTTTCTAGTTCTTGCATTTGACTTTGTCTTTTGTCCTCTGGTTGGCAATCCTTGCCTGTGTCTTATTCCCCTGTAACAACCTATTTCAACCAATCTCCTTATGTTGCTTTGGATTTCCTTTCTTAAATCACCTTCAACTGTGTAACTGCTTTCTATTATCTCCCTTAATTTGGCAACTTCATTATCTTCTAGATTTTTTGACGCTTTATCAAAATCAATATCTGCGAGTTTTAATATATCCCGTGAGGTTTTCCTTCCAACACCATATATGTAAGTTAGTGCTACTTCTACCCTTTTATTTAAGGGAATATCTACTCCTGCAATCCTCGGCATAAAATATATTCCTCCTGAATTAACCTTGCCTTTGTTTGTGTCTTTTATTGACACAAATAACTCTCAAGATACTATTTCTTTTAATTATTTTACACTTATCACAAATTTTCTTTACTGATGCTCTTACCTTCACAACTTTTCTCCCATACTATTTTCTCAATCTATAAGTGATCCTGCCTTTTGTTAAATCATAAGGCGATAGTTCAAGTTTAACTTTATCTCCGGGAAGGATTCTAATAAATCTTGTTCTCATTTTTCCAGATACATAAGCAATAATTTTATGTCCGCCTTCTATTTCAACTCTGAACATGGCATTCGATAATGCCTCTAAAATTGTTCCCTCAAACTCTAATATTTCTTCTTTGGGCATCCAGTCCTCGTAATTTATTCAATTTAAGCTGGTCAATATCTCTGCACCATTATCGGTTACTGCTACAGTGTGCTCAAAATGAGCTGAAAGTTTACCATCTGCTGTAACAGTAGTCCATCCATCATCTAAAATCCTCACCTCGGCAGTTCCAACATTGACCATTGGCTCAATTGCTAAAACCATACCACTTTTAAGGGTAACTCCAAGATGTAATGCTTCGGTTACAAAATTAGGTACTTGTGGTTCTTCGTGCAAATTTCTTCCAATCCCGTGACCTACAAATGATCTTACAACTGAAAATCCTTGTTGCTCTACATAGTCCTGTATTGACTTGGAAATATTCCCTATCCTGTTTTTTGATCTTACACTATCAATTCCACTGAGTAATGATGCCTCCGTAACCTCAAGCAATTTTTTGGCTTGAGCATTGACCTTTCCCACGGAAACCGTTATAGCAGAATCTCCATAATACCCTTCTACACAAGCACCAAAATCTATTCCGAGGATATCTCCCTCTTTTAAAATCCTGTCTTTTGAAGGTATTCCATGCACAACCTCATCATTTAAGGCAAAACATACTGAAGCAGGGTAGTTTAAATAACCCTTGAAAGCTGTCTTAAAAGATCTTTTATCTGCAATATCTTCAGCAATTTTATTCAACTCCCAAGTTGATACCCCTTCTTTTGCTTTTTCTTTTAAGCAGGATAATACTTCAACTACTGCCTTGGAAGCTAATCTCATTTTTTTCAATTCTTCCTTGCTCTTCAAATGTATCATCATGAAAACGCTGATAGTAACTTATCTATCCTTTGTGATATTTTATCAACATCACCTGTTCCATCTATTTTCCTCAAAATACCTTTTGATTCATAATAACTGATAAGCGGGGACGTCCTCTCACTGTAAACTTTCAACCTATCCCTTACTACCTCATGGGAATCATCCTGTCTGCCTTCAATTTTCTGTCTTTTCAATATTCTTGATATGACTTCTTCATCATTAACATCGAGAAATATCACCAAATCTAATTTGAAATTAATTTCCCCAAGCATTTCATCAAGTGCTTTGGCTTGCGCAATCGTTCTTGGAAAACCATCAAGCATAAACCTGCCATTTTCTAAATTTGCCAGTTTTTGCCTGATTATTTTAATCACAACGGAGTCGGGTACCAAATCTCCTTTATCCATGAATGACATGGCAAGCAACCCAATTTCTGTTCTATTTTTAACAGCCTCCCTTAATAAATCCCCCGTAGATATATGAGATACTTTATATTTCTCTGTTATGTAACTTGCTTGTGTCCCTTTACCAGCTCCCGGTGGTCCAAATATTATTATCTGCATATTTGTTTTATTCAGGTTCTAAACCTCCTTGGATCTTTCATACCTTTTTTCTTCACAAAACCTTCATAGCTATGAGTAATTAGAAAAGATTCTATCTGCTGTAAAAAATCAAGCGTAACACCAATAACTATCAAAAGAGACGTGCCACCAAAATAAAAGGGAAGATTAAAAGGCTCTCTTTCCAAAAATGCAGGTAAAACACACACGGCTGATACATAAATGGCACCTATAAAAGTTATCCTATTCAGTACTGTCCCAATATACTCAGATGTTTTTTTACCCGGCCTTATACCAGGGATATTTCCACCATTTTTTCTCAGATTATCCGCCAGATCGTCAGGGTCATAAATTATCGCGGTATAAAAATAGCAAAAGAATATTATAAGTGCTGCAAATATGGCATTGTAAAATAAAATGTTCTGAAACATTAACTCAGATACATTTCTTAAAAATGGGACGTCAATAAAAGTCAGTATAGTAGCGGGAAATATTAATAACGAGGAGGCAAAAATTGGAGGTATTACCCCAGCAGGATTTGTTTTCAAGGGCAGATGGGAAGATTGACCTCCATAAACTTTCCTCCCGATAACTCTCCTTGGATACTGAACGGGAATCTTTCTATATGACCTTTCCACAAAAACAATCATTGATATTAACAGAGTAAGAAACAACAAAATCAGCACCAAACCCAGCACCGTCAATTCCTCAGTTGTAACCAATCTGACCATGTTCCAGAAAGCTCCTGGAATACCTGCTAAGATTGAAATAGCTATTATCAAGGAAATTCCATTTCCTATTCCGTGTTCTGATATTTGTTCACCAAGCCACATTACAAACATTGAACCGGCAGTAAGCGTCAATACTGTTGTAACCCTGAATCCCCAACCTGGGTCCGTTGCTACTGATGAGCCAATTCCCACCTCACCAAAACCACCACCTTCCAATGTAATAGCAAGCATAAATCCCTGAATAACACAAATCAGAATAGTCCCATATCTTGAATACTGATTGATTTTCCTTCTACCAGCCTCTCCTTCTTTTTGCATCGCCTCTAAAGACGGAAATGCCTTAACAAGAAGAGACATAATAATGGACGAGGTTATATAAGGCATTACACCAAGCGCAAATATTGAAGCCTGCTCTAAAGCTCCACCGGAAAACATATTAAGTATATCAAATATAGTTCCTCGTGTTTGCTCAAATAGGCGTGAAATCTGCTCAGGGTCTATTCCCGGTATTGGTATAAATACACCCAGCCTATACACAACAAGTATAAAAGCTGTAAACAACAGCCGCTTGTTTAACTCAGGTATTCTTGGAACAGAAGAAATGCTGGTGCTCATATAATTTCTACTTTACCACCGCACTTTTCTATTTTTTCTTTTGCTAACTTGCTCACAGCATTTACCTGAACTGTAAGCCTTTTTTCTAATCCACCCTTTCCCAGTAGTTTTACTCCTTTCTTTCCACTTACCAAACCTCTGGATATCAAGTCATTAAGTGAAACCGTTTGTCCTTCATCAAAGACAGACAGATTCAAAACATTCACAATATCAAAAGATTTTTTAAACCTGTTTTTAAAGCCTCTTTTAGGAACCCTGAGTTTTAGTGGAGTCTGCCCACCTTCAAACCAACGAGAAACACCCTTTCCAGATCTTGAAAGCTGACCCTTATGACCTTTTCCACTCTGTCTCCCCTGTGAACCGAAGCCCCTACCTATCCTTTTTGAAGATTTTTTTGAACCCTTTGATGGTGATAATCTTTCAAGCATAAAAACCTCTATTAATTTGCCAAGTAATTTTTAGGTATATCAAGATCTTCCAAATTCTTATCTCTGACTGAAGCAATTTGAGTTGGCACTTTCAGTTCGGATAAACCTTTCATAACTGCCAAAACCACATTCATAGGATTCCTCGACCCAAGCACTTTTGATAGAATATCGTGTATCCCTGCAAGTCCCACTACTGCCCTGACGGCACCTCCTGCAATTACTCCAGTACCTGGAGCTGCGGGCATCAGTTTAACTTTACTTGAAATATGTTCGGCAACTATTTCATGAGGAATTGTTGCTCCATTTCGCGGTACTTCTAACAACGTTTTCTTTGCTTTTTCAATTGCCTTTCTTATAGCATCAGGAACCTCATTGGATTTTCCCAACCCGGAACCAACTATACCATCCCCGTTGCCAACAACAGCCAAGGCAGTAAAATGAAACTTCTTACCACCCTTTGTAACTTTTGCAACCCTTCTTATATGGACTACTTTCTCCTCTAATTCTAAACCCGCTGGATCTACATATTTTTTCTCCAATCACTTTCCTCCTGAACTTTAAATCTTGATTCCACCTTCTTTTAATCCATCTGCTAAAGCCTTAACTCTTCCGTGATAGGAATAGCCCCCCCTGTCAAAACAAATCCTTTTGATACCCTTTTCCTTTGCAAGTTCTGCCAATTTTTTACCAACCGACTTCGATACTCCTATTTTTCCTGCCATTTCACTGCTTGTATATTCTGCTTCACTTGCAATACCCGAAGACAGAGAAGAAACATGAAGAATTGTTTTCTGTCTTTTATCGTCTATAACTTGTGCATAAATATTTTTCTTTGACCTATATATTGAAACCCTTGGAATGTCACTAGTTCCGGAAATTTTTTTCCTAATTCTCTTATGCCTGAATTTCCTTCTTATATTTTTTGAAAGCTTACTGGTCATTTTTTTGCTCCAGCCTTGCCGGGCTTCAATATGAGTTGTTCTCCTCTATACCTTACTCCTTTACCCTTATAAGCATCGGGTTTTCTCAAATGCCTAATCTTTGCAGCAGTTTCACCCACCAGTTGCTTGTCTATTCCTTGAAGAGTTAAAACAGTTCCTCTTTCCTCCACCTTTGCCCCAACTCCTTTTGGTAATTCAAAGTTTATGGTGTGTGAATAACCCAAAGTAAGTTTTAACCCTTTATCCCCAACCGTCTCTGCTTTGTAACCAGTGCCTACTATCTCCAAAATTTTAGTGAAGCCTTCAGAAACACCGGTTACTGAATTTTGAAGCAATGACCTTGCCAATCCATGATAAGTACGGATTTCCTTTTCATCACTATTTCTCGTTACCTCAATACTACCGTTTTCAATTATAACCTCAATCCCTCTTGGCAAGTTGATATTTAACTCTCCTTTGGGTCCCCTTATATAAACAACCTCGTTTTTTGTTTCTACGTTTACTTTATCTGATAGCTTAATAATTTTTCTTCCAATCCGAGACATATAAACCAGTCCTTTCTTTTAATTAACAATACATATAATTTCCCCACCAACTCCTTCTTTTCTTGCGACTGTTCCAGTCATAATACCCTTTGGAGTAGAGAGAATAGATATTCCCATGCCAGCTTTAACTCTTGGTATCTGATGTTTATTAACATAGATCCTTCTACTGAGTTTGCTGACCCTCTTTATTTCACCTATTACAGGTTGCCTGCTTTTGGTATATTTTAATTTTAGCGTTAAAAATTTCTTTAATCCATCTTGATCTTGAATAATTTCAACGATGTAACCTTCTTCCTTTAATACTTTGGCTATTTGTGATTTAATCGTGGAATGAGGAATTTTTACCTCATTATGATTTGCAATGATTGCATTTCTTATTCTGGATAACATATCTGCAATTGGATCAGTCATTAATTCCTCCTTACAAACTTGCCTTTCTCACACCTGGAATCAATCCTGCACTTGCCATTTTCCTGAAGCACAATCTACATATTCCAAATTTCCTCATGTAGCCTCTTGTTCTTCCACAAGCATTACATCTGTTCACTTTCCTGACTGAGAATTTAGGATTTCTCTTTGATTTTTCTAACAATGCCTTTCTTGTCATGGTGTCCTCTTAATTTTTTGAAAACGGCACTCCCAATAATTCCAACATTGTCAACGCTTCATTGTCCGTATTAGAAGTTGTTACTATAGTTATGTTTATACCTTTAACATTCTGAACTTTGCTATAATCAATCTCGGGAAAGATTACATGCTCTTTTACTCCAAGTGTGTAATTACCCCTTCCGTCAAATGATTTGGGATTAACTCCTTTGAAATCCCTTACCCTTGGCAGTGCCAGATTGACAAGTCTGTCTAGAAACTCATACATTCTGTTGCCTCGTAATGTTACCATGCAACCTATTTTCACATTCTCTCTCAACTTAAACCCTGCTATGGATTTCTTTGCTTTTGTTATAACAGGTCTCTGCCCAACAATTTGTGCCAACTCTTCAACAGCTTCATCTATTACCTTTGTATTCCTACCAGCTTCGGACAAACGGCCAAGACCCATATTAAGCACTATGTTTGTAACCCTTGGCGCCTGCATGATGTTTTTATATGAAAATTTTTTCATTAGCTCAGGCAAAGCTTTTTCTTTATAAGTTACTTTAAGTTTTGGCTCCATTATATTGTCTCACCACTTTTTTTACTGATTCTGACTTTTTTGCTGTCTTTCATAATATCAAATCTGACTCTGGTTGGAGACTTGGTATGGGGATCGTACAGCATTACATTTGATATATCTATAGGAAGCTCTTTATCCGATATTCCTCCAGTCGGATTTTTCTGTGTGGGTTTGCTGTGTTTCTTAACTAAATTAACTTTCTCCACAATAATTTTTCCCTTTTTGGGCAAAACTTTAATTACTTTACCTACCTTACTTTTATCTTTACCAGCAGCAACGTAAACAGTATCACCCGATTTAATATTAACTTTCTTCATATCAATAAAATCCTCTCAAACAACAGAAAATTACACAACCTCGGGAGCCAGAGAAATTATCTTCATAAATCCTTTTACCCTTAATTCTCTTGCTATAGGACCAAACACCCTTGTTCCAATTGGCTCATTATCCTTGCTTATTATTACGGCTGCATTATCATCAAAACTTACGTACGTCCCATCAGGTCTTCTTTGCTCTTTTTTAGTTCTCACTATAACTGCTTTATGCACGCCACCCTTTTCAACTTTGGCGTTGGGTATTGCCTCTTTCACCGAAACAGTTATGACATCTCCTAAACGTGCATATTTACGACCGGATCCACCCAAAACCTTTATACAAAAAAGTTTTTTTGCTCCAGTATTGTCTGCAGATTCTAAATATGTGCTTGATTGAATCATGTACTTATCTTTAACCTGGGCAAGTTATTGACTACTCTGCCCAACCACTTTTTCTATTACTTTTCTCACTTTCCATCTCTTTGTCTTACTAATAGGTTTTGATTCTATTATCATTACCTTGTCTCCTATTTGACACTGATTAAGACCATCGTGAGCTTTCAGTCTTGATCTCCATCTGATAGGTTTTTTGTAACGGGGATGGTTTTTGATTCTGCTTATATCAACCACTACTGTCTTATCCATCTTATTGCCTACCACTAAACCGGTTAATGTTTTCAATCTTCCTCTATGCATTAACGTCTCCTCATTGCAATTTCCTCTCTCTTAACTGTTTCCAAACGAGCTATATCTTTCCTGAGTTGTTTTATTCCAGCATAATTATTTATCTGCTTTGTAGCAACTTGAATCCTGATATTGAAAAGCTCCTCCTTCATATCTTTCTCTTTCTTTGCAAGTTCATCTTCTGTTAACTCCCTGAAATCACTGGCTTTTGTCATTAGAACAACCCCCCGCTGTAATCTCTAGATACAACTCTTGTTTTTACGGGTAGCTTGTGCGAAGCAAGTCTGAAAGCCTCACGTGCCAATTCTTCAGATACACCACTGATTTCATATAATAGTTGACCTCTTCTTACCGGTGCAACCCATCCAGCAATATCACCCTTTCCTTTTCCCATTCTAGTTTCTGCCGGCTTCTTAGTAATAGGTTTATCCGGAAATATTCTGATCCACAGCTTTGCACCTCTTTTAACTTTTCTGGTAATAGAAATACGCGCTGCTTCAATCTGCTGAGAAGTTATTTTCCCGTTTTCAGTTGTTTGAAGTGCAAGTTCCCCAAAAGATATCTTCACGCCTTTTGTAGGTTTACCCTTTATCCTTCCCTTTTGTACTTTTCTGTATTTTGTCTTTTTCGGCTGTAACATTTTTTATTGATTACCCTGCTTTGGTTTTTTCTCTAATATCTCTCCTTTAAATATCCACACCTTGATACCGATAATTCCGTATGTTGTATTAGCTTCGGCAAAACCATAATCAATGTCGGCTCTCAGGGTTGCAAGCGGTACTCTACCTTCTCTATACCATTCTTTCCTTGCTATTTCGACACCTCCGAGTCTCCCAGAAACCATGATCTTAATTCCAATAGCACCTATACGGATCGCCGAAGAAATACACCGCTTCATTGCCCTACGGTAGGCCACGCGACGTTCAAGCTGAAGAGCACAGTTTTCCGCTACCAATTGAGCGTCTATTTCAGGTCTTCTTACTTCTCTTATGTCAAGATATACCTCTTTATTGGTAATTCTGCTCAATTTTTTCCTAAGTGCCTCAATTTCCTGTCCTTTTCTCCCAATAAGTATGCCAGGACGTATTGAATAAATAACAACCCTTACGTGATCAGAGGCAGCCCTCTCAATTTCAATTTTTGAAATACCTGCTTGATAAAAAGTCTTTTTAATTAAAGATCTGATCTTCATATCTTCCTGCAGCAGGTATGTATAGCTTCTTTTCTCCGCGTACCACCTTGAACTCCAATCAGTAGTAATACCTAATCTGAATCCAATTGGATTAATTTTTTGACCCAATATTATAGCCCCCTCTTTTCTAACTCAATCGTAATATGACTCATTCTTTTTTTCCTCGGTGTTGCTCTACCCATAGCTCTGGCTTTGTATCTCTTTAATACCGGACCTCCAGATGCAGTGGCAGTTTTAATGTAAAGATAATCCGTTTCTGAATGCCCTTTTTCAGAAGCATTGGCTACTGCGGATTGCAACACTTTCGCAACTATAGGAGAAGATTTTTTCTTCAACCCTGACAGTAAGCTAAAAGCATCTTCAACGTTTTTGCCTCTTACAAGGTCTAATACTAATCTCACTTTTTTAGGAGACACTTTCATAAATTTTAAGATAGATCTTGAAACCATAACTCTACTCCGGTGCTATTTTCCTTTCATCTTCCTGACTTTTTTATCTCCAGCAGTGTGTCCATGATAAACTCTGGTTGGAGAAAATTCCCCCAGTTTATGCCCTATCATGTGCTCAGTTACATAGACTGGAATAAATTTCTTTCCATTATAAACTCCAAAGGTAAGCCCTATCATCTCGGGAACTATCATGGAAGATCTTGACCACGTCTTTATGATCCGAGAGCTGTCAGAACTCTTTTGCAATTCAACTTTTTTCATCAGCTTTGGTTCAACATATATTCCCTTTTTACTTGATCTTGGCATATCTACTCCTTAATCCATTCCGTAACCGACTCGTCTTGGCTTGACCACGTATTTGTCCGTCTTCTTATTTTTTCTTGTTTTGTAGCCTATGGTTATCCAACCCCACGGAGATACAGGATGTGGATTACCCTTGGTTGCTTTACCTTCTCCACCACCATGCGGATGATCTACCGGATTCATCGCCACGCCTCTTACGTGTGGCCTTTTACCCATGTATCTGCTCCTTCCTGCTTTACCCAGTTTAACAAGTTGATGTTCCGAATTTCCCACTCGCCCAATGGTGGCATTACACTTGATGTGTACTAATCTGATTTCACCCGAACTCAGTTTAATTTGAGCATAATCTCCTTCCTTTGCATTAATCTGGGCATATCCTCCTGCTGACCTTACAAGTTTAGCTCCCCCACCCGGTCTTAATTCAATGTTATGAATTATTGTCCCAACAGGAATTTTCTCTATGGGCAAAGAATTTCCCACTTGAATCTCAGAATTTGGACCTGAAGTAACAATATCTCCGACCTTTAAACCTTCTGTAGCTAATATATACCTCTTTTCACCGTCTCTATAATGAAGCAAGGCTATTATTGCAGATCTGTACGGATCATACTCTATTGAAGCAACCTTAGCCGGGACGTCATGTTTATCTCTTTTAAAGTCAATTATTCTATATAACTTTTTATGCCCACCTCCCCTGTTATAACTTGTAATTCTCCCATGAGAATTCCTGCCCGATTTTTTGTTGATCGAAACGGTTAGAGACTTTTCCGGACTATTTTTTGTTATTTCTGCAAAGTCCTGCCCAGATCTGAATCTGGTTCCGGCAGTTTTGGGTTTGTATTTTTTTATTCCCATATCTAGATGCCTTCAAAAAACTCTATGGTGCCTTCTTTTAATTTGATATACGCTTTTTTCACTGCTGATTGTTTTCCGACCTTCCTTCCAAACCTCTTTATAACTTTACCTGGGGTTATCAGCGTTCTTACTTTTTCAACCTTTACTTTGAAAACCTTTTCTATGGAGTCTTTGATCTGATGCTTTGTAGCTTTTCTGTCAAAAGAAAAAACATACCAACTTAACTCCTTTAATTCAGTTGTTTTTTCAGTTAGCAGAGGATTTTTTATTATATTTCTGTAATCTTTCAACTTACAAGCACCTCTTGAATTTTCTCCAGAGAACCTTTTGTCATTACCAAATATTTGAAATTCAATAAATCGTAAACGTTCAAACCACCACCCCTTAAAACTTTCACATTTTTTAGGTTATTTGCCGATTTCTCTAAATTTTCATTTTTTTCATCTACTAATATAAGGCATTCAGTAATATCAAACTTTTTCATAAAACTGGACACTTGTTTGGTCTTGACCTCTGAAAGATCAAAATTATCAAGAACATATATCTCATTTTCATTGTATTTATGCGACAGTGCAGATTGGATAGCCTGTTTCCTAACTTTTTTGGGAATAGAAAAAGACCAATCCTTTGGCTTCGGACCAAAAATAACCCCACCCCCTCTCCATAGTGGTGATCTGTTAGAACCACTTCTTGCTCTGCCTGAACCTTTTTGCTTCCAAGGTTTTTTACCACCTCCACTTACTTCTCCTTTGGTTTTTGTGGAAGCAGACCCTGAACGTCTGGAGGCAAGCTGCCATCTTACAACTAAATGTATAAGCGCTTCTTTAATCGGACACTCGAATATCTCTGACTTGAGTTCGACATGTCCGGTGTTTTTTTTCTCCAAGTCATAAACTTCAACTTGTGGCAATTATCTATCTCCTTTTTTTGAAATCAGCTTTAAAAATAACTTCCCACCATTGGGTCCGGGAACTGATCCTTTAACTGCAATCAAATTTTTTTCTGGGTTTACACTAACTACTTCAGCACTCCGTACAGTCATATTCTCCCCTCCCATTCTTCCCGCCATTTTTATTCCTTTGAAAACCCTGCCAGGATAAGAAGCCTGACCAATTGACCCCGGTCTTCTATGAGCCATGCCTCCGTGTGAATTAGGTCCGCCTCTGAACCCATACCTCTTCATCGTGCCAGAAAAACCCTTGCCCTTGCTTACACCTGTAATATCCAATATATCCCCCGAATTAAAAATATCGGCTTTAATTTGGTCCCCCAGTTTGTAATCCTCAACCTTTTCAATTTTAAATTCTTTCAGAGTTTTCAATAAAGGAGTTTTTGATTTCTTAAAATGCCCTGTCATAGCTTTGTTAAAACCTTGAGGTTTCCCTTCACTAAAACCTAACTGAATGGCTCCGTAACCGTTTTTTTCTATTGTTTTTTTTGACACAACATAACAAGGCCCAGCCTCTATCAAAGTTGCTACGACCATAACAGATTCTTCATTGAAAAACTGTGTCATACCGATCTTTTTTCCAATTATGCCTTGAATCATAAAAATCAGGTTCCCGTTAATTTAATTTCTACTTCAACTCCTGAAGCTAAATTCAGTTTCATTAACTCGTCGATCGTTTGCTGAGTTGGCTCAAGTATATAAACCAACCTTTTGTGTGTTCTTATTTCAAAATGCTCTCTTGAATTTTTATTAACATGAGGTGAGCGTAATACACAGTATCTACTTATTTTAGTTGGTATGGGAACAGGTCCCGATATTCTTGCACCGGTTCGCTTGGCTGTATCAACTATTTCTACTGTAGATCTATCCAACAGTTTATGATCAAAAGATTTTAATTTTATTCTTATTTTGGAAGCTGCACTCATATAATCACCTGGGTTTTATTCTATAATTCCTGTAACTACGCCGGCACCTACAGTTCTTCCCCCTTCTCTTATCGCAAACCTCAACTGCTCATCCATCGCAACAGGACTTATCAACTCTACCTCCATGTTTATATTGTCTCCAGGCATTACCATCTCTACTCCTTCTGGTAATTTTATACTCCCCGTTACATCTGTTGTCCTAAAATAAAACTGCGGACGATATCCAGGAAAAAACGGCGTATGCCTCCCCCCTTCCTCCTTCTTCAACACATATACCTCTGCATTAAATCTCTTGTGCGGCGTTATCGAACCAGGTGCAGACAACACCTGCCCTCGCTCCACTTCATCCTTCCCTATGCCTCGCAGCAACACTCCTACATTATCTCCTGCCTGCGCATCATCAAGTATCTTACGAAACATCTCCAAACTCGTAGCTACCGTCTTGTGTGTCTCCCTAAACCCCACTATCTCTATACCATCTCCTGCTACTATCTTGCCTCGCTCTACCCTTCCTGTTACTACCGTCCCCCTCCCTGATATTGTAAACACATCCTCTATCGCCATCAAAAACGGCCTATCCAAATCTCGCTCCGGCTCCGGTATATAATTATCAACACTCCCCATTAACTCCTTTATCTTCTCCTCATACTCCTCTTCCCCTTCCAACGCCTTTAGTGCACTTACCTTAACCACCGGAACCTCATCCCCAGGAAATTCATACTGACTCAACAACTCTCTCACTTCTAATTCCACTAAATCTAACAACTCTTCATCATCTAACATATCTACCTTGTTCAAGGCAACTACCATATACGGCACCCCTACCTGCTTCGCCAACAATATATGCTCTCTTGTCTGAGGCATCGGCCCATCTGGTGCACTCACCACTAATATCGCACCATCCATCTGCGCTGCTCCCGTTATCATGTTCTTTACATAATCCGCATGTCCCGGACAATCCACGTGCGCATAATGCCTACCATCTGTCTCATATTCCACGTGCGCTATGCTTATCGTTATCCCCCGCTCCCTCTCCTCAGGTGCCTTGTCTATATTCTCAAACTCTACAAACTCTGCTTGCCCTTGCTTAGATAATACCTTAGTTATTGCCGCCGTTAACGTCGTCTTACCATGATCCACATGTCCTATTGTCCCTATGTTTAAATGAGGCTTCCCTCTCTCAAATCTCTCCTTGGACATCCTTTATTCCCTCCTATCTCTTATCTCTATCCTTTACTCTCTTCCTCTTTCCTACATACCCACACTGCAAGTGAACCTCTTATTATTATCACACCTATTATTATTGTCAAAGAATAATAGGTCATTTCCTTATATTCACATTCATTATGTTTTTTATCAGGATAACCTGACCTACAGTTAAGTAAGAGAGAGTATATATGCTTTTATTTTTAAGTTAATGCTTTTATTTTTAAGTTAATTTATAACTATTGAAATTCAACGTAAGTTGCCACTAATCAATAAAATTCTATTTGATAAAAACTACTACATAAATAGTGGTGTTCCATGTAGAATACACCCTCAAAGATTGATAGAAAAAATCCGGCGAGCTGGGCCCGTACGGCAGGAATTTGTAAACCCCGCCAGGCCCGGAAGGGAGCAACGGTAGCAAAAGCTCCTGAGTGTTACGGTAACCTGGCAAGCCGGTCAATTCACAAATCATGTCATATCTAGTTCTAGCAAGAAAATGGAGACCAAAAACATTCAGCGATGTTACAGGTCAACGTTATATAACTATTGCATTGAAAAACGCTATAACTTCCGGAAAACTTGCCCACGCTCTTATATTCTCTGGTCCCAGAGGCGTTGGCAAAACAACCACTGCCAGAATAGTAGCCAAAGCCCTTAACTGCATTAACTTGGAAAATGAAAAATTGACGTGTGAAAACGGAGACCACACTTGTTCATTCTGCTCCGAAATATCAGAGGGCAGATGTGTTGATGTATTAGAAATAGACGCTGCATCTCATACAGGTGTGGACGACGTAAGGGAAATAACGGAAAACGTAAAATACCTCCCGGGTTCTGCAAAAAAGAAGGTTTATATAATTGATGAAGCACACATGCTGTCTCAATCGGCTTTTAATGCACTTTTGAAAACGCTTGAAGAGCCTCCCGATCACGTACTTTTTATACTTGCAACCACGGAATCACACAAAATTCCAGCAACTATCCGGTCAAGATGCCAGAGTTATGATTTCAAAAAACTCTCAATAAACGAAATAAAGTCACAGCTTGAGCAAATCTCAGAATTTGAAGAGGTATCAATAGATCAACAAACGCTGATCACAATATCCAAAGAAGCTGACGGGAGTATAAGAGACGCACTGAGTATAATGGATCAGCTAATGGCAACATTCGGTAGCAATATCAGTTACGATGAAACTCTCAACGCACTGGGGCTTTTGGATAAAACCCATTTGTATGAACTGTTAAAAGGCATAATAGAAAAAAAAACCAGTAGATCAATTGAAACACTGAAGCATATAACCAGTCGGGGAATAATACACAAAAGGATTGCAGACGACCTTGTAAACATGCTGAGAAATTCTCTCTTCATAAAAATCTGCGGAGATGAATTGGATATGGAATTAACCGACGACGATATTAAAAATATTAAAAACCTTGTCTCCGGCAAGAGTGCAGAGGATATTGAGTTGCTCTTCAGTCTCGCAATTGAAAATGCCGATAGTGTGCACAGGTCATACTTCCCTGATCTTGCTCTGGAATCAATGATTATAAAGCTTGCCTCAATTGATACTACGATACCAATAAACCAGATTATGGAAAAAATAGAGAATCTCTCTGTGGCTCTCAATAACAACACTATCCAGAACAAAAAAGTAAATGTTGCACCAACAATTCAATCCACTCAAAAAGAAACAGTTAACGATGAAGAGAAAACGGAGGAAAAAATTTTTGATACATTCACCTCTTTTATTAAAAGCCAAAATACAATATTGGGATTGTATTTGGAAAAATCAGATTCAATAACCAGAGATGAAAAAACTCTTAAAATTGTATTTAACGACAATTCAATCAGTTTTGAAAAAATAAGTAAAAAAGACTCACTGAACAACCTGAAATCATTAGCCAGTGATTTTTATAAGACTGAAATGAATGTCAGGGTTGAATTAAGCGACGGACAAGCATCAGCTAAACACAGTGAAAATAGGCTCGTCACAAGAGATGAAAAAACTACGGCAGACAACCGTGTTTTCAAAGAGGCAATAAAAATTTTTGATGGAAAGATAGTTAAAAATTAGAAGGTCATCCAACATTAAATGAACTTTCTATTTTTATTTATTCTCTCATATTCTTTTACTATCCTACTTAGAGTGGAGTAGTGTAAGGAAAAATAATCAGCCAATTGTTTAAGAGTGTAATCACCGCTCAGATATGCTTTTGAAATTGCTGCCTCTCTGGAATTAGAGGAATCTACATACTGCTGAATTGGAACAGATCTCTGTATCTTTGGGATCTCTCTCATATCCTTTTTATTATCAATATGGTTTAGCATTTCGGTTATAAAATCCTCATCGCCTAAGAATATCTGCTTTCTTACCTGCTCTAAAACGTTTTCCTCTGAATCTGTAATTGCTGAAAATTCTGATTTGAAATCATCAAAGAGGCTTTCTACATAATCTTTACTGAACCAGTAGGGACACTCTTCCCTGTCAAACAGATACTTACAACTGCTCCACTTGAACTGATAGGGAGAAGAAACAAATCCTGACTTCACTGGACGGAATAAAATATATTTAATTAAATCTGTAAGGTATTTGTTCTTTTGAACCAGAACTGCTTTGTATCGCCCCTGAAAAATATGACCAACTCTGTTATGCTCCCTGTTAAATTTCTGGGTATAAATCCCGTTCAACTGCCTCATTCCTCTGGATAGATTAGGATTTGGTGTTTCAACTACAATCATGTAGTAGTTACCCATAAGACAATATGAATAACAGACCCAGCCAAATCTCCCGCAAACATTTTCAAAAATTTCCAACCATGCTTCAGCATCCTCGGGCTTCAAAAACACATTCTGTAAAGCATTGCCTTTGGTAATAATAAAATAAACTGCACCGGGTAACTCAATTCTTAATGAACGTGCCATAATCGTATATTCTAGCCAATATTAAAATTAACACAAGACTTGACCCCTAAAATATGTTTCAGATATTTAAATCCCAATCAATGTGTTTTAAAAGCATTCCTTTTATCCGAAACTTTCTGAAAGAAACACCAAATGTTATTCAACTTTTATCTCTCATATCTTTCAGTAGCTTTATATCAGCAGCAACTTGGTTGGGTGGGTTTTCAACAATAAGGTTTAAATGCCTTAGACTCTCGTTTCCAATAATTGCTTCAAATCCCCCCAAACCTATTTTACCTTCACCTATAAGTTCATGCCTGTCTTTTTTCCCACCCAAACCCACTTTTGAATCATTACCATGAATTAACTTCAGTTTGTCCATTCCAAATGTTTTTTCCACCTGATCAAGTGTCCTATTTAACTCCTTGTCATCTCTGAGGTCGTAACCTGCTGCAAACACATGTGCAGTATCAAAACAAACACCCAGTTCACTGTTATCAACGATATCCAGTATTTGAGCAAGTTCCTCAAATTTATCACCAATCGTATCACCCTGCCCTGCTGAGTTTTCCAGTAGCAGTTTCGCGGTTCCATTGTATCCTTCCAATATCCTCAGAATAGAATCAGCAACCCTGATAACTGATCTCTGGCGTGTCATTTCTTTTGAACTTCCAAGATGGGTCATTACATATTTTGCTTTGAGCAATGATGACCTATCTAAATCTTTGCTGATAATTCCTATTGAATTGCTTCTTACTTCTTCATCAATGGAAGCTAAGTTAATAAAGTAAGGAGTGTGAACATAGTAGCTACTCAACCTATATTTTGAACAATCCGACAAAAATTTCCCAATTACATTATCACTTAACACGGGGGCTTTGCCTCCCCGTGGGGATCTTGTGAAGATCTGAAAGCACTCACAGCCCAGATCAAAAGCCCTGCTTGGTACTTTCTCAACTCCACCTGCAATTGACACATGGCTTCCAAAATACATTGGCGTTGTGGTTAAAACAAAACGTTCACTGTCAAAATTTATTTATTAAGATATAGTATCCAGAAATTTTTTCCCGTGATAAGGGTGAAAAGATAAATTATGATCCCCGACAAAGCATTTATTACAAAGGGCGTTGGTAAGCACAAAGAAAAGTTAACCAGTTTTGAGATGGCACTCAGAAACGCCGGCATTGCTTCATTCAATCTTGTAAAAGTTTCCAGTATATTTCCCCCGTATTGCAAGCTGATTTCCAGAGATAACGGTTTAACCATGTTATCACCCGGACAGGTTGTTTATGTTGTTATGAGTGAAAACTCAACAAATGAGCCAAACCGTCTTATTGCTGCATCTGCAGGGTTGGCTATTCCAAAAAATCAAAAATATCATGGCTATATCTCGGAGCACCATAGTTTTGGACAAAAAGAGACGGTAGCAGGAGATTATGCCGAAGATCTGGCTGCATATATGCTTGCAACAACTCTTGGTGCCATGTTTGACCCGGACAAAAGCTATGATGAACAAAAAGATATCTGGGAGATCAGCGGACACAAGGTCAAATCAAGAAACATCACTCAAACAGCAGTTGGCGATAAGAACAGTTTATGGACAACCGTGATAGCTGCCGTGGTATTTTGCAGCTATAGGTAAGAACTGTCCCGTTCAAGAAGCCTTGGACAACATTTCCCTCGCTGCTTCAAGTGTTTTTTCAGTAATGTTTTTTCCCGTAAGCATTCTGCCTATCTCTTCAATTCTTTCCTCATCATTCAATCTGTTGATTACCACGTTTGTGCGATCATTCTCAACAAATTTTGACACTTTAAAATGAGTTTTGGCAAACTTTGCTACTTGAGGCAGATGCGTTATGCAGATGACTTGGTTGTTTTCAGATAAACCTTTAATTTTCTTCCCTATGGTTTCTGCTGTAACACCACCGATACCTGAATCAATTTCGTCAAATATTAATATTGATCCTATCTCTTTATTTGAAAGAATATCTTTTAAAAGAAGCATTATTCTTGATAATTCCCCTCCTGATGCAACTTTGACCAGAGGTTTTGGAACCTCATCAGGATTTGCTGAGAATAAAAAGGAGATCTTGTCAATACCATCAGGAGAAGTAGGTTTTTCTTGCATTTCCACTTTCAGAACTGCACCTTTAAGCCCCAGGTGTTTAGACTCTTCAGCAAAAAAGCACATGAGTCTTTCAGATGCCTCTTTTCTTTTCAAAGAAAGCTGTTTTGCTAAAGAATCTAACTTGGTGAACAACTGTTCACGTTGTTGCTTCAATTGGTCAACTGTATCATCCCAGTTTGCTAAATCTGAGAGCTCTTGGGATATTTTTTCTCTTTTTCCCAGTATTTCTTCAACTGTTCCACCATATTTTCTCTTTATGCCATTGATCTCCGCTATTCGGCTGTTGATTTCTTCCAGCCTTTCGGGGTTAAATTCCATTCTGGATAAATAGTCATTCAGTTTGAAAGAAACATTTTCAAGCTCAAATATAATTGATTTCACTGAATCGTTAAGTTCGCTCAAGCCTGGATCTATTTCACCCAGTTCTTCAATCTCTTTGGACACGTTTTTAACCGTGTCATATGCTGACGATCCTGATTCGTAAATTGCACTGTATGAACGGCTTAAATAACTGCTTATTTTCTCAACATTGGAAAGTATTTTTTCCTCTTGCACAAGCTTTTCTTCTTCCCCTTTTTGCAGGCTTGCGTCGTCCAACTCGTTGAGTTGATATTTTAAATATTCTCCTTTTCCAAATTGATCTTTTGCTTTTACAAGCAATCTCTCAAGCTCTTTATCGGTATTCAAATATTGGTAATATGAACTTTTGCACTCTTCAAGTAACGATATATTGTCCGAGTAAGAATCCAGAAACTTCAAGTGATTGTTTGGTTTTATTAATGACTGATGCTCATGCTGACTGAAGGTGTCAACCAGATTAGTTGTTAGGTCGGCAAGTACGCTCAAGGTAGCCATACTACCGTTAATAAAAACTTTGCTCCTCCCTTCAATCGGAATCAATCTTCTGATAACGAGTTGTCCATCATTTGCACTAAATCCTCGTTCTTCCAACTTTTCTACAATCCAATTGCTATTGTTTATATCAAACAAGGCTTCTACCATTGCCTGTTTCTTTCCCGTCTTTACAATATCTGGAGATACCCTATCACCTAAAAGTATGTTGATAGCATCAATAATTATGGATTTTCCAGCCCCGGTCTCACCTGTAATTATGTTAAGACCATCTGAAAATTCCACGGTTAAGCTGTCTATTACTGTGTAATCCTTTAGAGAGATCTGAACAAGCATAACAATTACTTAAAGCATTTTTCAGAACACGAAATTTTGCCCTTCCACGCACGGTTGAATTTTTCAGCCCTACTCTCTTACTTGCCCTTCACCATAAACAACAAATTTTCTGGACGTCAGCTCTTCTACACCCATGGGTCCAAAAGCATGAAGTTTGGATGTGCTGATTCCTATTTCAGCTCCCAACCCCAACTCAAATCCGTCATTAAATCTGGTGGAAGCATTTACTATTACGGCAGAAGAATTAACACGGCTCAAAAAATATTGAGAATTTTTATAGCTTTCCGTAACAATTGAATCAGTGTGCATGGAACCGTATTTATGAATATGTATTATTGCATCTTCCATGCTCTCAACCACTTTCACATTCAGTATCAGGTCAAGATACTCTTCATAATAATTCTTTTCCTCGGCAGGAATGATTTCTTTTATTATTTTACGTGTTTCATCACACCCTTTGATTTCAACGTCGTGCTTTATTAACTCTCTGGCAACCAACGGCAAAAATCCCTTCGCTATATTTTTATGAACAAGAAGTGTCTCCATGGCGTTACAGACCCCGGGTCTTTGAACCTTAGAGTTCACTGCAATCCTGATTGCAAGCTCAACATCAGCACTCTCGTCCACAAACACGTGACATACCCCCTTGTAATGCTTCAGAACCGGTATCTTTGAATTTTCGGATACAAATCTGATCAAACCTTCACCTCCTCTGGGTATTATCAGGTCAATCAATTCATCCAGTTTCAACATATCAAGGATTGCATTCCTGTCCATTATGGGAACAATCTGCACACACCCTACAGGTATTCCAACTTCATCAAGAGCTTCATTTATTACTTGTCCAATGGCAAGATTTGAATTTATAGACTCGGAGCCGCCGCGAAGTATAACGGAATTGCCTGCTTTCAGGCACAGTGCGGCTGCGTCAACAGTTACACTGGGTCTTGATTCGTAAATTATCCCAATCACACCAAGTGGTATTCGCATTTGTCCAACAACAAGACCATTAGGACGTTTCCAAGTTTTTATAATTTCCCCAACGGGATCATTAAGAGAGGCAATTTGCCTGAGTCCCTCCACCATGGAGTTAATTCTTTTATCACTCAAGATAAGTCTGTCCACAAGTGCATCACTTAGTCCCTTGCTTTTTGCCCCTTCTACGTCCAACTCGTTTTGAGATTTTATGACGCCTTTTTGACTGACAATTTTTTCTGCAATTAACAAGAGAGCCTGGTCTTTTAATCTGGTATCAATTGCAGAAAGAGCTAACGAAGACTGTTTGGCACTAAATGCAATATTTTTAATCAATTCACGAGTATCAGAACTCATATTATTTTCCCGACCCTCTCTTGAGAAAAATCAGACATAAACAATTCACCCGTTTTTCAGACTGTTAGAATGTCTTTTTCTTCAAGATATTTAACTATCTGTCCCGTGCCTTCTTCAATACTAACTAAATCAGTCCGTATATTTATCTCGGGATCAAGTGGTTCTTCATAAGGGTCGTCAATACCCGTGAAGCCTTTTATAATTCCCTCACGAGCTTTTTTATACAGACCTTTAACGTCTCTTTTTTCACACTCTTCAACTGGGCAATCCACAAATACTTCTATAAATTCTCCATCCTCCACCAATTCCCTTATTTTATCCCTGTCTGCCCTGTATGGCGAAACAAATGCGGAAAGAACAATCATCCCCGCGTCCACAAACAGCCTTGAAACTTCACCTATTCGCCTGATATTTTCTTCCCTGTCTTCTGCTGAAAAACCGAGATCCTTACAAAGTCCCATCCTGACGTTATCTCCATCCAGAATATAGGTTCTTACGTGTCGCTCAATCAACACTTTTTCAACTTCATTTGCAAGAGTTGATTTTCCGGAACTTGGAAGTCCAGTGAACCAAAGAATTGCAGAACCGTGCTTATTAAGTCTTCTTCTATCGCCTTTATGAATGTCATGATCATGAGGAATTACAAACCTTTCCATTGTGAGCCTCCTAAGTAGTAAGATGAGATTTGGTATTGTATCACAACTAATGAGTTATTAAATCACAATCTTTTACGATCAGTGGCTGTTTTAAGTGATATTGACTTATTTTCTTTAAGCTGAACAATTACACCCCAAATTCAAATGGAGGAAGCCAGTTGGAAAGAACTTTATCTATCGTAAAACCGGATGGGACAAATAAAAACATTGTAGGAGAAGTTATTGCACGTTATGAACAGAATGGATTAAGAGTTATCGCACTCAGAATGATAAAAATGTCCAAAAAGCAAGCTGAAGGTTTTTACTATGTCCACCGTGAAAGACCGTTTTTTGAAAGCCTAACACAGTTCATGTCATCAGGAACAGCAGTTGTAATGGTCTTGGAAGGAGAGAATGCCATCTCAAAGGTAAGGGAAATTATGGGTGCAACCAATCCTGAGGAGGCAGCCGAGGGAACTATCAGAAAAGATTTTGCCACTAATATTGAGCAGAACACTGTTCACGGATCTGACTCACCAGAATCAGCCAAATATGAGATAAATTACTTTTTTAACTCTCTTGAGGTGTTTTGAGGAAATAATGTCTTCTGTAAAACAGGTAACTTGTTAGCCCCATTATCTGAAATAATTTTTTCCAATCGCTCTCTTGAGCTATTACAATACTCCTTATTAGCCTCAAAACCTAAAAACCGCCTATTTAGTAGTCTTGCTGCCACTGCAGTAGTTCCACTACCCATAAATGGGTCAAGGACTATTTGCTTGATCTTAATACTTCTTTGATTGCCTCTTCTTTGGAAAAATTCATAATTCATTCTCTCTCAGATGCAAAAAAATCAGGGGAGATAGTCAATTTATTATTGGATGGTTATAAACTTAGGCTTATTCAAAAGTTTTTTACTGCAAATTTCACCGCAAAAAGTTAATTTGACGTAAAACACCCAGTCATCACTTTACACGTTATTATACAACTACAGTATCGTTGCGTCATTTGTACCGCTAGTCCTTTCTAATAAATTTAAAGATATAAAACTGCTAATATCCACTTCTTCCACACAGGTACCTAATGTATCGGAGAAGATATTCAGAATAGTTTCAATACATTCTTCAATATCAATTTTTCTTTTTAACACCTTTTTAACGGATGTAACTCCTACACCCTCATAACCACATGGGTTTACAAGATCAAAGGTCTTGAGATCGTTATTTACATTTATAGCGATTCCGTGTTTTGTGCAACGTCTTTTAACATTGATACCGATGGAGGCTATCTTATTGTTGCCAATCCACAATCCAGGTTTGCCTCCCACTCTGTGCGATCTAATCCCCAATCGCTTTAAAAATTCCATTACAACCTTTTCCAACAAAAAAACATAATCTTTTAATTTTAAGTTGAATTTTCCAATGTTAATTATTGGGTAAATAACGAGCTGTCCATGTTCATGGCAGGTAATATCACCTCCACGGTCGGAGCGATGCAAAGCAACCCCTAAACTTCCCAATTTTTCAGGGACGACTAAAAGATGGGAGCAGTCAGAATACCTTCCGAGTGTTATGATCGGTTCATGGTATAAAAAAAGCAGGAACCCTTCAAGATCAGTTTCTCCTTTGACCAGAAGGTTCTGAAGCTGATCTTGTATTTGAGTTGATATTTGATAGGGCTGAAATCCGAGATACTTAAAACCTATTCTTTTTATTTGCTTCATTTACATTCAGTATTTAATTAAAATAGTTCGTGATTTTCTCTATTCTCTGAGAGTAAACAATATGAAAAAAAATAACAAAATATTTCCCGTAACACTATTTCAAGGCACACAGTCCCTTCTCATTGACAGGGAAATAGAAAAGATCAGAGAGATTGAATCCCTTAACTCTCCCGGACTTGATCATTTGACTTTTCATCTGGACACTGACTCAGTTGAGAAAGTAATTAGAGCTGCAAATACCGTTCCAATGTTTGGAGGTCGCAAATTACTGGTTGCCAGAAATGTTGAATCTCTGAATTCAAAAGAGGTTTCAAAGTTGAATGATTATATTAACACCCCTTCTCCTGACACACTGCTAGTTCTCGTTTCTGAGGGAACGACCAAGCCAAAATTGAAAAAAAACAAGAACCTAACAACTGTGAACTTTAATAAGATCAATATGATTGAAAGCAAAATCCAAAAAGAGGCTGAAATACTCGGTGTTAACATTTCAAGGAGGGCGTGTATGGAAATACACAGGTTGGTAGGTGACGATTTTACCTTGATCAATAACGAGTTGCTTAAAATTTCAAGCTATTTCGGGAATGAAAAATTGATCGATGAAAAAGACATAGAAAATTTTATCCTGAAAAGAAAAGAGGAAGACGTCTTCAGTTTGGTAAATTCCATTTCCAACGGTCAACTTCAGTCTGCCGTCAAAATTCTCAAAAACCTTGAGGATCAGAAATACGAACCTCTTTCAATAGTATCAACTCTGTCATGGCGTATCAGGCAAATCTGGCAGGTGAAAGAGCTTATCAGTTTGAATAAAAGTGATGATGAAATTATGAAAAAAATGAAAATCTCAAGTGGTGCAGTCTATTACATAAAAAAGCAGGCTGCAAACTTCAGCATTAAATCCCTTGCAGAAATTACGTCTAAACTGAAGAAAATTGATACTGAACTGAAGTCCTACAATCAAAATAAATACAACTTATTGAGTAGATTTATCGTAAACCTGTGTAGTGATAGAAGTGATAAATAGAATTAGGATATTTTTTCCCAATTCTCGTTGACCCATTCCTTCAGTTTCAATTTCATTTCTTTAGAGATTGGGTAACTCTCAATTTTGCTGAGGATTTCTTCTGTTGTTATACCTTGCTCTTTGAATTTCTGGATGATCTTCTGATAAAGCTCATTAAAACCATATTTTGCTATCGCGGCAGAGATTATAGCTAACGCTACAAGGGAAAGAACTCCGCCAATCATTCCACCCAGACCAATTGCCACAAGAGCAGATATAATGGCAGCACCACCAGTATAGGCAGACATGTGCACCGCTATGAATAGGACGAGAGCTGGAACTCCGATCCCGGCAATAGTTTCAACTGCTTTATCAATACTAACTGAGTCTTTAAGCTTATCTATCAGTTTTGCGACCTCTTTGTCTATCTTGTCTATGACTGCTTTGTCAATACTAACTGTGTCTTTAAGCTTATCCATCAGTATTGTGAGCTCTTTGTCTATTTTGTCTATGGCTGCTTTGTCAATACTAACTGCGTCTTTAAGTTTATCCACTATACTCATCTCTGCCGGCTGCAAGTCGTGAACTTTTTTTGATAGTCTAGAAATGTTTCTGGATGCATTCCTTTTATGAATAACGCCTTTGGTTGCAGCTTTGTCAAAAGCAGAGATAATGTCTTTCAACCGCTCACTGGCTTTATCGGTATTTTTTTCTTCAATTAAAGAAAGTAATGACTTTGTTTTAGTTTTCAGAGTGGTTTTAACAAAGCTGTTTCTCTCTTTTCTTTTAATGCTCTGTCTTTGCTTTTTCTTTGCTGATGCTTTTCTTAAACCCATAATTTCTACATCGTCCTGAAAATTAGAGGTTAGTATTTACATTTATTACACATTTTGTCAAATTATATTTACTAAAAAGGCAAAAAATAACGTAACAAATTAAGAATAGCAGTTAGTATTATAAATTTTAAAGGAGACCAACATGAAATTTTTTCTTGATTCTGCCAACATGAAAGAAATAAAAGATGCTGCCTCAAGCGGTATCCTTGATGGCGTAACAACTAACCCTTCACTTGTATCCAAAGAGGGAGACCAAAAGGAATTTAAGAAACTAATAGTGGAGATTTGCGAAATTGTAAACGGACCCGTAAGTGCTGAAGTAATAAGCACAGAGTTTGACAAGATGGTAGAGGAAGCTGAAATACTTGCAGATCTTCATAAGCACGTGGTTGTAAAGATGCCTATGACCGAAGATGGAATAAGAGCAACAAAATTTGTATCAGATAAAGGAATTAAAGTTAACGTAACTCTGGTATTCTCAACCACTCAGGCTTTGCTGGCTGCAAAGGCAGGTGCAAAATATGTAAGTCCCTTTGTTGGTCGTTTGGATGACGTGTCATCTTCGGGAATGGAACTTGTAGAAAACATTGTTACGGTTTATAACAACTATGACCTCAAAACCGAAATACTTGTCGCAAGTGTAAGGCATCCAATGCACTTAGCAGAATCTGCACTGCTGGGAGCTGACGTTGCAACTATGCCCTACAAGGTTTTCAAACAACTTTACAAGCACCCGCTAACTGACATCGGACTTGAAAAATTCCTTTTAGACTGGAAGAAAAAATAACTGATTGCTGAGCAACAGGTTTAGTTAAATACGTTTTAGTAATTTCTTTGCCCAAGATACTCTGCCAGATCTTGAAGGATACACGTGTCCCTATCTATGTTTTTCAAAGACAAAACAGCTTTATTTGTCAGCTCTTTAACTAACTTATTAGACTTATCACCTCTCTTAAAAACTGGCTTGTTCTTTTGAGTGTCCGAACCACTTGTTTTACCAGTAATCAGGACACTATTATCATCAATCAAATCATCTATGATCTGGTATGCCAAGCCAATACTTTGGGAATAATTCCGCAGAGTCTCTAGGTCGGAGATGCCTGCACCACCCACCAAAGCTCCTGAGATCACTGATGTTTCAATTAATGAGCCGGTTTTTAGGGAATGGATATGTTTTAATTCTTCAAACGTGGTTTCACCATTGTTTTCAACTTCCATATCCTTCAACTGTCCTTTCACCATTCCTTGTAAACCCGCTGCACGGGAAACATCGTCAATAATGTCCAGCAAGGTTTTATCCGCAATACCGGATAGCCTACCGTTTCTCACTATTAAATTGAACGCATCTGTAAGAAGTGCATCACCTGCAAGTATAGCCGTAGCCTCACCATAAACTTTATGGTTTGTTGGCACTCCCCTTCTCAGGTCATCATCATCCATTGAGGGAAGGTCGTCATGGATAAACGAATAGGTATGTATCATCTCTATTGCACAGGCAACGGGCAAGGCTCTTGAATAATCTTTGTCAAAAGTCTCACAAGCCGCAAGGCAGAGGATGGGTCTCAGTCTTTTACCACCGGCAAAAATACTGTGCCTTACTGATTTATCAAGGGTTGTCTGACCACTCCCATTTAGCGGGAAAATATTGTAAAGAGTTGAGTTAACCAGTTCTTTTCTGTTGGAAATATAACTTTCAATGTTGCTGCACGTCATTCTCATTCCCGATCAGCGTTGAACTCTTTAAACTCCAAACTTCCGTTACTGTTTTCAATCAAAAGCGAGACTTTGCTTTTAAACTCTTCAAGCTGAGCGTGGCAATCTTTAATCAATTCAATTCCCGCTTCGAACTGTTCCAATGATTCATCAAGCGGGATATTGCCCGTTTCCAACTCGCCAACAATTTTTTTTAATCCATCTAATTTCTCTTCAAATTTTTTCATCTCAACTTGCTATTCTATACCCTCTAGATCATTAAACAAAAAATTACAAGATCAAACGTCTATGATCTTTTTTTTGTTATCGCGTATAAATTCAAGATCAGTCTCGTTTGAAGCTGGGTCAAAGTCCACAAGTATTATTTCTCCCTCCTTACTCAAATTTATACCTTTCCTGTATATGAATATTTTATCTTCTTTCTTATTTTTATAGAGCAACGGAACAATATGATCTTTGGCAAACAGGGAGTAAAGTTGATCAAGGTTGGAACTTTTATCTATTTGGACAGAGATAACTACGTAATTTTTACGCGAGATATTACTGTTTATACTGAAAACATTCAGAGGTTTGCCAAAAGCCACGTTCAATTTCAGTCTTGAAACCGTTTCAATATCCGCCCTGCCCCTCTTTTTATTTATAACGGGTAACACTTCCTCTATACCAAAATCTATCTTTGATAACTTGCTGACGAAAAGGTTTACCTTGTCACTTGTTGTCACCGCAATCATGCTTTGGGCGTTGTCAATACCGGTTTTTTCCAGTTGACTTATATTGAGGCTATTACCTTCAATTGCTTCAAATCCTAGACTCCGGGCATTCTGGATAAGCACGTCGTTTGTATCTATAAAACATATATCTAAATTGTTCTTGACCAATAGTTTTCCCACGAGCCTCCCGAGGGCATTAGCCCCTACAATTACTATCTTTTTTGCATCCGCTTTTACACCGAGTAGCTTCGCAACGGGACCAGCTGTTAGTCCCTGAAATATCACTGTTATGGTAATGGTTAAAAATACAAGTCCCTGTATCAATTCACCACCTGCAAACCCTTTGTTTTTCAGCTCTATACTAATTAGTGAAGCAATGGAGGCTGCAACAATACCCCTTGTAGATATGTAAGAGAGGAACATTTTCTCGTTTATCTTCAGACCGGATTTCATAGATGAGATAAAAACCGTCAAAGGTCTTACAACAAACATTAGAGCAATTACTACAAGAACTCCTTTGTAACCAAGTTCATACACATATTCCAGGTTGACACTTGCGGTAAGCATTATAAACAGCAATGAAATAAATAAGATTGATATTTTGCCTTTGAATCTCTTTAATACCTGCTTGTTCGGAATATCCATATTACCTACCACTATCCCCGAAACAACGGCAGCCATTAATCCGGATTCAATCAATAAAAGTTCCGACACGGCATAAACTCCGAGTGCAAAAGCCAGCACGAAAAAATCCTGGTTCTCATCGAGATAATTTGATAGATTATTTACAAGAAAACCAATCAGGTATCCCCCGATCAACCCTATGGCAACTCCAGACCCAAGTCTTAAAAATACAAAATTAATATCCATAAAGAATGACCCATGTGTTTGAAGAACAATCTCAAAAACAAAAATTGCTCCAATTACTCCAATTGGATCAATGAATACACCTTCATGCTCAAGAATGTTCTTCAGATCTGATCTGACGTGGATCTTTCTCATCAGAGGCTGAATAACAGTGGGACCCGTGACAACTACAAGAGAGCCGAAGAGGAATGCCTGTTTCCAGTCAAGATCTATTATAAACCACGCGAAGAAAGCGGCACCAAGCATCGTGATAATTGCACCTACCGTAATGAGTGGCAAGATAATAAATCTGTGATTTTTTATCTCTTGTTTTTCTAGATTAAGCCCCGCTTCAAATAAAATTAACGCAACAAAAATCTTGATTAGAGTTTCAAATCCCTGACCAAACATTCCAGGATTAACAAGGTTAAGAAACTCCGGACCTAGTGCTACCCCCGATAATAGAAGAATAATAATACTCGGAATACCAAGCCAGATGGAGATGACCTGACACGTAACACCTGCAATAAGTGCTATAGAAACAGTTGTTAACAAGAAAAACTCCTTGTATCAAATTTAGGAAAGTATAATAGTTTTTGAATCATTTTAACAATCTCAAAGATCTTACGTTCAGTGTTAATTGCTGTTATCAAACAACTCGATAATTGATATGTTGTGATTTTTAGGAAAAGTATTAACTGAACTGATGAAACCATTAAGCAAGCAAAAATGGGAAAAGATTAAAGAGACGGAAAACCTGCTGAATGATATTAGGGAAACACTTCAGGTGAACACAGATCAGATCATTAACAAGATCAACAAACTCGTAAGCGAAAACGACAAGATGAAAAAGGAAATTGCCGAGTTGAGCAGCAAAGATAATAAAACACAATTCCCGAAATAACTTTCTGTCTCATCAGTTCAGTGGGTTAATTTCACCTCAACCCCCAGATCAAGAGTAGCCCATGACCGGTTTGCGGTAAGCACTCTTGCCCGCCCGCTGATTGCAAGTAGCGCAGATCTGTCAAAAACAATCTTCATTCTATCAATCTATTTCCCTACCAGATGTTTTGGGAAATCAGAGATCTTTTCACAGCCTATCTGCTCCATAACCTGCCTTAGCTGTATTTTGAAAATAGAAATAGTATGCTGCCCACCTTCTTTACCAAGTGCCCCAACACCATACATAAAAGCTCTTCCCATAAATGCAAAATCCGCACCGCAGGCAAGAACCCTGGCAATATCAGCACCAGACCTGATACCGCTGTCCATCATAATTTTTATCTTGTTCCCGTATAAGGGATACACTGCCTTTAGAACTTCTATAGTAGATTGTCCGGCATCAAGTTGCCTTCCTCCGTGGTTTGAGATGATTACCCCGTCAAACCCCAATTTTATTGCCTTTTCGGTATCTTCCTCACTTGCGACGCCTTTGAGCACTAACTTGCCCTTCCACATATCACGAATACGCGATACGTTCTCCTCGTTTAGTCTTCCGGAAAAAGTTTCATTCATGAACCGTCCCAAACCTCTTAGATCAAGTCCCTTGGGCATGTAAGGGATTAAAGTTTCAAATTTTGGTTGACCGTGTATAAGAGTGTTAATTGCCCATGCGGGTTTACCGATCATCTGAGCAACGTTTTTGATCGTCATTCTAGGAGGCATAGCAAGACCGTTTTTTATATCTTTTGGTCTGTATCCAAAAGTAGGAACATCACACAAAACCACAAGTACTTTACATCCTGAATCTTCTGCCCTTTTTATTATCTTATCCCTCATTTCACGTTCGGTTGGGTTGTATAATTGAAACCAAAATCTACCCTCGGTGATCTCGCTTATTTTCTCTATGCTACTTGTGCTTACCGTGCTTAAAATAAACGGCGAGTTATGATCATAAGCCGCTCTTGCAAGTATGTTTGCAGAATCAGGCCAGATAAGTCCCTGAAGTCCAATAGGTGAGATACCAAAAGGGGCATCATAAGTATTGCCAAACAACTCGGTGCTCATATCCGAACCTTTATATTCATTCAGATATACAGGTTTAAGTTCAACTTTGCTTATATCGGAGTTGTTTTTCTGCAGATTTATTTCCTCATTGCATCCCCCATCTAGATATTCAAACGCAAACTTCGGCATCCTGACCCTTGCTCTTTCCCGTAAGTCTTCAACGGTAGGATAGTTTGTATTGTAATTCAGCTTCATGCCTTCAGTTTCAACTTGGTGAACGTTAGAACTGTTTGAACTGTGATCATGTTTCATCTCTTTATCCCCGATCAAGTGGTTTTTATACTAACTACCATTATCGCAATAAATCAAGATAATTATGAGAGGATTTAACCATAAAATTGAATAAATAACAGGATAAAGTAGTTTAATAATCTGGGAATAAATTTCATGAAATTATCCAATTATTTTATACCAACATTAAAAGAAAACCCCGCCGATGCAGAAATAATCAGTCATAAACTTATGATACGTGCGGGCATGATACGAAAGCTGGCTGCTGGTATCTATGACTATCTACCTCTTGGGCTTAAATGTATAAAAAAAGTAGAGAACATAGTTAGAGAGGAGATGAACAGGGCTGGAGCCATTGAACTTCTTATGCCTTCTGTATTGCCAGCAGAGCTCTGGAAAGAAAGTAAAAGATGGGATTTTTACGGAAAAGAATTGTTAAGGTTCAAGGATCGTGCCGAGAGGGATTTTTGTATAGGTCCCACCCATGAAGAAATAATCACCGACGTTGTCAGAAAAGATATACGCTCCTATAAACAGCTACCCATAAATCTATACCAGATCCAGACAAAGTTCAGAGATGAGATTAGACCACGTTTTGGGGTGATGCGCGCAAGGGAATTTATAATGAAAGATGCCTACAGTTTTGATGCCACCGATGAAGCTGCCGACAGATCCTACGTGCTCATGTATGAGGCATACAATAATATCTTTGAAAGATGTGGGCTTGAATTCAGAGCAGTCCTTGCCGACACGGGCAACATAGGAGGGAGTTTCTCCCATGAATTTATGGTGCTTGCACCAACTGGTGAAGACGTGATTATGAGCTCAACGGGATCGGATTATGCAGCCAACCTTGAGCTTGCGGAAATTGGTATTACCGATGATGAAAAAGAAGGTGAGAGGCATAGAAATAACTTGGAAGTTTTAACTGAAATAAGCACGCCAGATATGAAAACCGTTGAAGAAGTAGCCAAAAACCTTGACGTTACAAACGACAGGTTAATAAAAACGCTAATTGTTCATACTGATAAAGAACCTGTTGCCGCTCTGGTCAAAGGTGACGCGGAACTCAGTTTAGCAAAGTTAAAAAAGACGATCGGTGCGGAATTTATAGAACTCGCAAGCCCGGAAACTATAAGAGAGTTTACAGGTGGACCGCTCGGATTTAGCGGTCCCGTTGGTATGAAGAGAAAAATAAGGATAATCGCAGACAAATCCCTGCGAAATGTTCGGAACATGGTTACCGGGGCAAATAAGGAAGATAAGCATATAAAAGGTGTCAATCCGGGAAGGGATTTTGAAGCGGATATTTATGCTGATATTCGCGTCGCAAAGGACGGTGATAAATGCCCGGTTTCAAAAAACGGCACGCTGAAATCAACAAGGGGCATTGAAGTGGGACACGTTTTTAAACTCGGAACCAAATACAGCGAAGCTATGAACGCAACCTTCTCGGATGAAAATGGAAAAGAAAAACCTTTTATAATGGGTTGTTACGGAATAGGTATTGGTAGAACAGTGGCAGCCGCGATTGAGCAGGGTAACGATGAAGCGGGAATTAAGATCCCCCCTTCAATAGCACCTTTTGAAATCTGTATTGTTCCCACTAATCTGAAAAATAAAAAGGTGAAATCCGTATCTGAAAAAATTTATGAAAGCCTGAAAAAAAACGGTTTTGACGTGCTTATTGATGATCGTAATGAAAGTGCAGGAGTTAAGTTTAAAGACGCCGATCTTATAGGAGTTCCTCAACAAGTGATCGTTGGTCCCAGAACTCTTGAAAATGAAGAAGTAGAGTTGAAAAACAGAATGACCGGGGAGTCACAAAGAGTAAAGATTGATGAGGTTGTTGGGGAAGTTAATAAATTATTAAGTTAAGTTCCACTCGCGGAATAATAATGCTAAAGAAGGAAACCATAAAAAAGAAGGAAACCATAAAAAATATTTTGAAAGAATTGGCACAGAAAAGGCCTGTTTCCCATTCAGAAGCAGATTTTCAATCTGCACTCGCTGGGGAGATAAAAAAGCAACAAAAATGTTTCAACATTGATGTTCGCCTTGAGTTTCCGTACCCGCTGAGGGGAGATAAGCGGGAGTACGCTGACATCAAGATCCTGCAGCGAAGCACCAAAAAAAAACGACCTGAGTGTGGAAACAACCGTTATTGAACTGAAATACAAGACACAAGGTATTAAACTGACAGTAGATAATGAAACATTTCCTAATGAAACATTTTCTCTAAAAAACCAATCAGCTCAACCCCAAGATCTTTATGACTTTTGGAAAGATGTTGAACGCATTGAAGGACAAAATTCAGGTGGTTATGTCATATTACTCACAAACGATAATCAGTACTGGGAAGAATCTGAAAATAGTAATGTGAAAGATAAAGACTTCCGCTTGCATGATAATCGTGATGTCAATAGCAATGAGTTAAAATGGCAAAATGATCCAGCAGAAGGAACTATCGAAGGACGAGAAGACCCAATAAACCTGCGCAACAATTATAAAATAGAATGGTGTGATTATTACTCAGACAAGCGAACGACTTTCCGTTACCTGTTACTTGAAGTTAAAGGCAAACAGAATTAGCATCCTTCCGCAGGAATGACGGAGAGATAGAAGTGGCTACGTTAAACACCATCAACTTCTCATCCTTTAATAAAAACTAACTTCCCCTCATTGTTCAAAAAAACATACACGGTATTCCCTTCCTCAAACTCCCCTTTCAACAACTTTGAAGCCAGAGGATCCTGAATATATTTTTGTATGGTTCTTTTAAGAGGTCTTGCACCATACACCGGATCATAACCAAGTTCTGCAATATATTCATTTACCTCATCTCTAAGCTCTATCCCGATGTTTTTCTCAGCCAGCCTTTTCCTCAGATGCCCAATTTGTATACTGACTATTTTTACCAACTGCTCTATGGACAGCGGCTTGAAAATTATTGTCTCATCAATACGGTTTATAAATTCAGGCTTAAATGAACTTCTTAAAACCTCGTTGACTTTTTTAACCATCTTATCTTCATCGGATAAAAATTCCTGAATGTAGTGACTTCCCAGATTAGAGGTCATTATTATCACCGTGTTCTTGAAATCTACGGTTCTACCCTGTCCATCCGTAAGTCTTCCGTCATCAAGGATCTGTAGCAATATATTGAAAACGTCATTGTGTGCTTTCTCAATCTCATCAAACAGTATCACGGAATAGGGACGTCTCCTCACGGCTTCGCTCAACTGACCACCCTCTTCATAACCAACGTATCCGGGAGGTGCACCCATTAACCTTGAAACCGAGTGCTTTTCCATATACTCACTCATATCAACCCTGATCATTGCATGCTCATCATCAAACATAAACTCTGCAAGTGCCCTTGCAAGTTCGGTTTTACCCACACCCGTCGGGCCAAGAAATACAAATGAACCTATTGGCTTATTTGGATCCGATAAGCCCGAACGCGATCTCCTCAGTGCATTTGATACCGCCTTAATGGCTTCGGTCTGTCCGATCACTCTCTGGCTGAGTTTGTCCTCCATGTGAACCAGTTTTTCAACCTCACCTTCTATAAGTTTGGAAACGGGAATGCCAGTCCATTTGGAAACAATTGAAGCAACGTCTTCGGCTTCAACTTCCTCTTTGAGCATCTTTTTCTCTTTTTGTAGTTCGGAAAGTTTAAGACTGTTATCCTCAATCTCTTTATTCATTTTAGGCAGTTCTCCATAAAGAAATTCCGACGCTTTTGACAGATCTCCTTCCCGCTGTGCTTTTTCGGCGTTGGTTTTTTGCCGTTCTATCTTTTCTTTGATGCTACGGATGTTTGTTATAAGCTCTTTTTCTCTATGCCAGTGTGATTTGAGAGTTCCCGATTCTTCCTTCAAATTCGCTATATTCTCCTCAATGGATTTCAACTTTTCTTTTGCAGCTTTATCCTTCTCTTTTTTTAGCCCTTCTCTTTCAATTTCCAACTGCAAGATCTTTCGCTCAACTTCATCTATCTCGGTTGGCATTGAGTCAATTTCCATTTTCAGTTTGGCTGCTGCTTCGTCAATAAGATCAACCGCTTTATCAGGCAGAAATCTCCCGGAGATGTACCTGCTGGAAAGAACACCCGCTGAAATAATTGCTTCATCTTTTATTTTGACACCGTGATGAACTTCGTATTTTTCTTTCAATCCACGCAGAATTGATATTGTGTCTTCCACTGAAGGTTCATTAACGAACACCTGTTGAAATCTCCTCTCAAGTGCAGCGTCTTTTTCAATATATTTTCTATACTCGTCAAGAGTGGTTGCACCAATACAGTGCAATTCTCCCCTTGCAAGAGCAGGTTTTAGCATATTTGAAGCATCAAGCGAGCCTTCGGCACCGCCGGCACCAACGACAGTGTGAATTTCATCAATAAAAAGAACTATCTCACCCTGCGACTCAGATACTTCCTTCAACACGGCTTTCAGCCTTTCTTCAAACTGACCTCTGTATTTTGCACCCGCAAGTAGTGAACCAATATCCAGTGCTATCAGCCTTTTATTTTTTAATCCATCGGGAACATCCCCTTTTACAATACGCTGGGCAAGCCCCTCAACAATGGCAGTTTTTCCCACACCTGGCTCCCCTATCAAGACAGGATTGTTCTTTGTTCTTCTCAAAATTACCTGTATAACCCTTCTTATTTCATCATCTCTTCCTATAACGGGGTCAATTTTCCCCTGATCCACAAGTTCTGTAAAATCCTTGCCGTATTTTTTAAGAGACTGGAAAGTATCTTCTGGTGATTGTGTGTCCACTTTTTGATCCCCCCTGATCTTTTTTAGCACTTCCATTATCGCAGTTTTGGTAATGCCTCTCTTTTTAAGCCCGTCTTTCAATCCCGCCGGTGCATTTTCTACAATACCAATAAGCAGATGTTCGGTGCTTATATACTCATCATTGAAGGCTTTGGCTTCTTTATCGGCAGTATTGAAACATTGATTAAGCTCCCTACTTGCATAAACCTGATCGGATCCAGATTCAACCTTAGGAAGTTTTTTAATTTCATCTGATGCCAACTGCCTGATTTCCTGTATCTTTGATCCAATCCGTTCAATGATCTCCGTGGGAATTCCTGATTCTTCCAATAAAGCAACCATTAGATGAGAAACATCAACTATCTGGTTCTTTCCGTCTATTGCTATGTTTTGTGCATTAGCAACCGCTTCCTGTGCTCTTATCGTCAGTTTGTCAAACTTCATGGTCTTAAAATATTAATGAATTTTGAGGAAGCAAGAGTAAATAAGAAACATCTTCATTCACAAAATGTTAATTAAATACTTGACTTTGACATTGTTCAAACTACCATTATTGTCGCTTAGTTTCAAAACGAGAACCCGATCTGTCGGGTCTCCATGAATAAAAAACCCAACAGGGAAATAAATGGAACATCCAAAACTCGTTTTGATGACTAAGCAAGGCCCGACGCCCGTGCGTCAGGGTAAAAAATTTAAGGAGGTGCTTAGTCATCATGAGATTTTTTGTTTATCAATTGCTCTTAGCTTTAGTTGTTATATCAGTAAGTAGTTGTGCAACCATAATAAACAGTAGAACCCAAAGTGTTAGCGTTAACAGTTCGCCCAGTAAAGCTACAGTTAACATAAACGGCGTGTACAAAGGCTTGACCCCATTGGTTACAGAGTTAAAAAGAAAGAAGGAACACATTGTAAAAATAAATTTGCAAGGTTATGAACCTTATGAGCTTGCCCTAAATCAAACAGTTTCCGGTTGGTTAGCAGGAAATATTGTGTTTGGTGGCATAATTGGGTTGGTAGTAGACGCTATGACTGGAGGGATGTACAAATTGGAACCTAACCAGATAACTGCAAATTTAACCAAAATGGTTTCTACTTCACAGATTGTTGACGGCAATATCTATATTTCAGTTGTATTGGAACCCAAAGAAGATTGGGTGAAGATAGGACAATTAACACCAATCTCCCAATAAAGGCCTGACAAAGAAATATTTCTCTATGGGGGAAAAACTGAAAAATGACCGAGACGTTTTTTAAGTAATTACTTAATTTTTCTTGGGGGAATACCTGCCCTCACTTTCAAGGGGTTCAAACGGGAAAAATAATCGCTTGTTAAACACCGTTTAATCCCCATTTAAACCGTCAATAATTCCGCCAAAAGACCTCTCTAATCCGCGTTTCTCTGGGGTTTATACTGGAACTTATTTGCTCTTTGCGATTGACTATTTTTTTCTTAGCAATGTCAATAAGCCTCTCATGATCGTTATCCGTTACGTTACAATCGTAATCTTAGACGTGTTGCAGATGTATGGCGGGTCAAGAAAAAAGAATGTTAACGCACTCTTTGCTCAAATACTCTGCTCAATTCTTCGAAGTTTTTCATAGGATTAAGCAAATACCACTTACTCTATATCAATAATTATAAACTCCCTTATTCCCCCGGGAGTTCTTGTTTGCGTGTTGTCATTTACTTCTTTACCGATCAAAGACCTTCCAAGTGGAGACGTAATTGAGATCTTTCCCTCATTTGGATCCGATTCATCTGCACCTACAAGTTGATACTTTTTTCTCTCACCCGTATCAACGTCCTCAATTGTTACTGTCAGACCGAATACAACCCTGTCCCTGCTTGTTATGCTCTTGGGATCAATTACCTCCGCCATCACCAGTTTCGCTTCAAGCTCCCTTATCCTACCTTCAACAAAAGACTGCTTATCCTTTGCCGTTTCATACTCTGCATTTTCAGAAAGGTCTCCCAGCGATCTGGCATATTCAATTGCTTTGATGACTTCGTGTCTATCAACAGTTTTTAGTTTTTGCAGCTCACTCTGCAAGCTCTTATAACCTTCCGGTGTCATTGGCACTCTACTTACCGACATTTTTTCCTCCATTAGTCGTTTTATAATCTTGTATTGCTTTTACATTAAGTCCTTTCTTAATTAAAACCTCTATGGCTCCCACACCTGCCTTTGCTCCCGGTATGGTCGTAAAGTAAGGCACGTTATACATAAGGGCAGTTCTCCTGATAGACAAGGATTGTGCCACTTCCTTTTCTCCAAAAGTCGTATTTACCACAAGTTGAATGCCACCGTTCTTCAAATGATCGGTAACGTCAGGCCTGCCCTCCATCACCTTGTTTATCCTTTTGTTCTCTATACCGTTATCTGCAAGAAAAGCTGAGGTTCCCTTCGTGCACATCAGCTTAAAACCCAACTCATGCAGTTTTTTTGATACGTTCAACACCACCCTATTTTTATCCTCATCCTTAACGCTTATGAACGCTGAACCACTGCGGGGGAGAGTATTTCCAGCCGCAACCTGAGATTTCAAAAAAGCCCCGTTCAGATCAACGTCAATTCCCATGACCTCTCCCGTAGACATCATTTCGGGACCCAGCATTGGATCAACTCCCGAAAACCTTACAAAAGGGAACACCGACTCCTTGACGGAATAATGAGTAGGAATGATCTCTTCAGTATATCCGAGTTCCTTCAATGATTTGCCGGTCATGACCTTTGTTCCGAGATTTGCAAGCGGAACACCTATTGCCTTACTAATGAACGGTATTGTCCTGCTTGCCCTTGGATTTGCTTCAATCAAGTAAATGGTGCTGTCTTTTATTGCAAATTGAACATTGACAAGCCCCTTGACTCCGAGTGCAAGAGCAAGTTCTTTGGTTTGTCTCCTTATCTCTTCAAGGATATTATCCTTAATTGAGAACGGTGGTAATACCATTGCACTATCCCCCGAATGTATGCCTGCCTCCTCAATATGCTCCAATATTCCCCCTATAACAACGGTCTCACCATCTGAGATCGCATCCACGTCAACTTCCCTTGCATCTTTTAGAAATTCATCAATAAGAACTGGATGGTCTTGCGATACCTGAACTGCCTCTTTTATATATCTTCCGAGAGCATCCACGCCATACACAACTTCCATTGCCCTGCCTCCAAGCACGTAAGAAGGTCTCACTATGACGGGGTAGCCGATCCTTTTCGCTATCCTTACGGCTTCGTCTTTACTCCTTGCGATCCCATTCTTAGGCTGCTTCAGATTTAATTTATGAACTACTTCTCTGAATCTCTCACGATCCTCAGCAAGATCAATACTGTCAGGGGATGTGCCTATAATTTTTATTCCATTTTTTTCAAGAGGGATTGCAAGTTTCAGAGGAGTTTGCCCTCCAAGTTGCACTATCACACCATCGGGTTTTTCCCTATTCAGTATCTCAAGCGTATCTTCAAGTGTAAGCGGTTCAAAATATAGACGGTCGGACGTATCATAATCCGTGCTTACGGTCTCTGGATTGCAATTCACCATTATTGACTCATAACCCTCTTCCTTTAAGGCAAAAGACGCGTGAACACAGCAGTAATCAAACTCTATGCCCTGCCCTATGCGATTTGGGCCACATCCGAGTATGACAACGCTTTTTTTCTCAGTTGGTGTTGCTTCGCTCTCGGATTCATACGTGGAGTAAAGATAGGGAGTGTATGCCTCAAATTCAGCGGCGCAAGTATCTACCATTTTATAAGCCGGATCAATACCAAAATACTTTCTTTTTTCTCTTATTTCATCTTCATTACAACCGAGACAATCAGCCAGATAAATATCCGAATACCCAATCTGCTTGGCTTCTTTCAAAATATCCCCGTTCAAACCCTCTATTTTTATCCCCTTTATTTCTGACTCAAAATCAACGATCTGCTTTATATTGTATAAAAACCAGCGATCTACACCGCTCAAACCGTATATCTCTTCAAGATCCACACCACGTCTGAAGGCATCAGCTATGAACCATAATCTCTCGGCATTGGGAACTCTCAACTTCTCCTTTATCTTATCAAGGTCTGAACATTTGGTTTCAAGCCCGTAAGAATCAATCTCAAGAGACCTTATGGCTTTCTGAAGTGATTCCTTGAATGTTCTTCCAATTGACATAACCTCTCCAACCGACTTCATCATGGTGGTTAGGGTTGGGTCGGCTTGAGGAAATTTTTCAAATGCAAATCTTGGTATCTTTACCACGACGTAGTCAATCGTTGGTTCAAACGAAGCTGGAGTGTATTTTGTAATATCATTTGATATTTCATCAAGCGTATAACCAACCGCGAGCTTTGCCGCTATCTTAGCGATCGGAAAACCGGTGGCTTTTGAGGCAAGTGCAGAACTCCGAGACACTCTCGGATTCATCTCAATTATGACCATATCACCGTTTTCAGGGTTAATGGCAAATTGAATGTTGGAACCCCCTGTGTCAACTCCTATTTCTCTTATTATTTTTATTGAAGCGTCTCTTAACTCTTGATATTCCTTGTCGCTAAGGGTCTGGGTGGGTGCAACGGTTATGCTGTCTCCGGTATGAACACCCATAGGGGAAAAATTTTCAATTGAGCATATAATCACAACGTTGTCTTTACAGTCCCGCATTACTTCATATTCAAATTCCTTCCATCCTATTACGGACTGCTCAACCAGAATTTCTGATACTGGACTCATATCCAAACCCGATTTTGCCTGCTCTGCAAACTCTTCTTTGTTGTATGCAATGCTCCCTCCAGTACCTCCCAGAGTGAATGAGGGTCTTATTATGATCGGATAGCCCACTTCCTCTGATATTTTCCAAGCCTCATCCATATTGTGGGCAATACCACTTCTTGGAACTTTCAAACCTATCCTCAGCATCGCGTCCTTAAAAAGCTCTCTGTTCTCGGCTTTCTTTATAGCCTCTAACTTTGCACCGATAAGTTCAACGTTGTTTTTTGCCAGCACACCGGACTCTGCCAACTCAACGGCAAGGTTCAAAGCAGTCTGACCCCCAAGAGTAGGCAAAAGTGCATCGGGCTTTTCAGTTTCTATGATCTTTTCAACTACTTCCGACACAATAGGCTCAACGTAAGTTCTATCCGCAAGGCTCGGGTCGGTCATTATTGTGGCTGGATTGCTGTTTACAAGTATTACCTTGTAGCCCTCGTCTTTAAGAGCCTTGCACGCTTGAACTCCCGAGTAGTCAAATTCACATGCTTGACCTATCACAATTGGTCCGGAACCAATGATCAATATACTGTTTAAATCTTCTCTTTTTGGCATATCTGTAAATTATTTCAAGAGATGGAAAGGAAACGAGAAACTCCTAAATCATAAGATTTATACCTCAAAACGGGTATTGTGGCAACTATATAATGCAGATACTATGGAGTAGCTTTGCAAGCACCTTTGCTTTTCAAAACAAAAATAAATCATTCCCCTTCCCCTTCTGGTTATGAATCCCTGCTTTCGTATGAATGATGATATATGGGTTGATGTGATGACAAGCCTCATAATAGCCGTTACGTATAACTTTATGAAACTTGCCATTAAGTTTATTATTCACCTTTCTATTCCACTTTTCCGTAAATCTCCGCTCCCTTTTCCTTAAATTTCTTTGCTTTTTCCTCAAGCCCCTTTTGAATTGCGTCGGCATCCGAAAGTCCATGATTTTGTGCATAATCTCTTATGTCCTGTGTGATCTTCATTGAGCAGAACTTAGGGCCACACATGGAGCAAAAATGAGCAGATTTTGCTCCCTCCGCCGGTAGAGTTTCGTCATGAAACTCTTTGGCAGTATCCGGATCAAGGGACAGGTTGAACTGATCCTTCCACCTGAACTCAAATCTCGCCTGACTCAACATATTATCCCTTATTTGAGCAGTTGGATGTCCCTTTGCAAGATCAGCTGCATGGGCTGCTATTTTATAAGTGATAACACCCTCCTTGACGTCTTTTTTATTGGGAAGTCCTAAATGTTCCTTAGGAGTTACATAGCACAGCATCGCAGTTCCATACCACCCTATCATAGCGGCACCAATAGCAGAGGTTATATGGTCATATCCCGGTGCTATATCGGTTGTTAAAGGTCCCAGAGTATAAAACGGTGCTTCATGACAGTACTCAAGCTCTTTGACAACGTTTTCCTTTATCATCTGCATGGGAATATGGCCGGGTCCTTCTATCATTACCTGCACGTCGTGCTTCCATGCAATCTCAGTTAATTCCCCGATGGTTTTTAATTCGGCAAACTGAGCGGCGTCGTTTGCATCTGCAAGACTCCCGGGTCTGAGTCCATCTCCAAGCGAAAAAGCAATGTCATACTGCTTCATTATTTCACATATATCTTCAAAATGCGTATATAAAAAACTTTCCTTGTGGTGTGCAAGGCACCATTTTGCCATGATGGAACCACCCCTCGAAACAATCCCAGTAACCCGATTTGCCGTAAGCGGAATATATCTCAATAACACGCCAGCGTGGATCGTAAAATAATCCACTCCCTGCTCTGCTTGTTCAATAAGTGTGTCCCTGTAAATTTTCCACGTTAATTCCTCTGCCTTGCCATTTACTTTTTCCAATGCCTGATAAATTGGCACGGTTCCCACTGGCACGGGAGAATTTCTTATTATCCACTCACGTGTTTCATGGATCTCGTCACCGGTTGAAAGATCCATTATAGTGTCGGCGCCCCATCTGCAAGCCCAGACCGCTTTTTCCACTTCCTCTTCAACGCTTGAAGTAACGGCTGAATTTCCAATATTTGCGTTGATCTTAACAAGGAAATTCCTTCCTATTATCATAGGCTCCGACTCCGGATGATTTATATTGTTCGGTATTATTGCCCTGCCAGATGCCACTTCATCCCTCACAAACTCAGGACTGATCGACTTGCTCGGCATATTGGCACCAAAATTCTCACCCGGGTGATAAGTTGAAAGATGCCTATACTTATTATCAAGTTCATTTATCCGCTGGTTTTCCCTAATAGCAATATATTCCATCTCGGGGGTAATAATTCCCTTTCTCGCATAGTGCATCTGAGTAACGTTATGACCATGTTTGGCTTTCAGAGGTTTTTTTACGGATTTAAACATAGCCCCATTTGATTTTCCAATTCTGTCTTTTGCATACTTTGAAGTAGGCTCTGAAAGTTCTCCAACATCTCCTCTGGCTTTGATCCAACTACTCCTGATGCAGGGAAGACCCAGTCGCACGTTAATTTCAACTTCAGGGTCTGTATATGGGCCGCTTGTGTCATAAACAGTTATTGTAGAGCTTTCGCCATTGCTTCCACCAACCGATATTTCTCTCATACCAACCTTGATGTTATGGATGCTGCCGTCTATGTAAACCTTCTCAGAGTTGGGAAAAGGATCACGTGTAATAATTGATGTTTCAGGTGTTTTTTCCTTTTTGCGATTTAATGACACTATCTTCTCCCGTTGTGATCTGTTTAAGACTAATCTTAATTATATCAGAAAGAACTATTATTAGGCATTATTTTCCTAAGTTATAATTTGAGCCAAAGTTATGTTATTTTTACAAACCAAAATATCAGTTTGAAGTATTACAGCTATTTTATGAAAACCAATATACTCGGCATAGAATCATCATGTGATGAAACAGCGGCGGCGGTTGTCCGCAATGGTAAAGAGCTTCTTTCAAACGTGGTTGCATCACAGATGTCAACTCATGCAAAATACGGTGGGGTTGTCCCGGAAGTAGCGTCCAGAATGCACGTTGAGTCTATCTTGCCGGTTATTGACAGCGGATTGGACGATGCCGGATTATGCCTTGCAGACGTTGACGGAATCGCAGTTACGCAGGGACCAGGACTTATTGGCTCGCTGCTTGTGGGACTCGCCGCCGCAAAGACCATTGCCTTTGCACTTCAAAAACCCCTTATCGGAGTGAATCACCTTGAGGCTCATATATCCGCAATTCATTTGGAAAACAAAGTGGATTTCCCTTTTATCGCACTGATAGCTTCAGGAGGACATACAAACCTCTTCCACGTTAAGGGCTATACGGATTTTGAACCGATCAGTAGAACAAGAGATGATGCAGCAGGAGAGGCTTTTGACAAAGCCGCAAAGCTAATGGGGCTGAGCTACCCCGGTGGAGTGGTCATTGACAAACTTGCTTCGCTCGGCAATCCTGAAAAATACAAATTTCCAATCCCATTTGACACAACAGACTCTTTTGATTTCAGCTTCAGCGGGATTAAAACTTCCCTGTCAAATTTTTTAAGGAAAAACAGTATCAAAACGGACAAAGATATACGCGACGTGTGTGCTGGCTATCAGGAATCTATAGTAAAAAGTCTTGTTAACAAGTCATTCAATGCCGCACTGAAACATAAAATTGATAGAATAGTAATTTGTGGTGGGGTGGCATGCAATTCAAGATTAAGACGTCTTACTAGTGAATCAGGTGATAATTTGGACATTGAAATACTTTACCCTTCTCCACAATTATGCACTGACAACGCCGCAATGATAGCATCAATAGGCTATTTCAGATTTATTGAAGATAAAATATCGGGTCTGCATATTTCACCCTATTCCACTTCCAGGCCTAAAATAGTTCGTGGACGGACAAATTTTTAGTCGTCTTTTAGGCATTATAATCAACAACTCTCCTTTCAGTTCTTACCTGTGATACAAACTCGGCAACTTTAACGTGATCTGGGTGCTTCTGATAAATTTCCAAATCCTCTTTTGTGTCAAAAGACGAGTAAAGAACAACGTCACAGGCAACTTCAGACTGATTGAAGTTTATCCCTACTTCAAGTTCTTTAATTTGGCTAATTTTCCCCGTGAGTTCCTCAAGCATACTCTTGAGGTTTAATCCCAATTCATGTTTGTTAAGCCCATCATGGCTGTCTTTTATTTTCCACATAACAACGTGCTTTATCATTATAAGATCTCCTTAAATTTATTTGAGGGACAAAAAATTTAATATCCACCTGAAATTACAGTATCAGGTAACGGTGGAATATAAAAGCCATAGAACAATGAATACACTATATGTATTGCCGAGATGAGATTTCCACAACGCCCATTTGCTTTCTTGATCCTAAATTGATATATTGACATGTATGGGTTCAAGAATTTTTATAGTCTCATTACTATTAATATTCACCTTGCACGTTATAGCGGGGATTGCCAGAGCGTGTTGTCAGGATGTAAGCAATACCGTTCAAGTTACACCAAATAGTGCTGATGAGCCCTGCCATTCCAAGAGCGAAGAGCATAAGTCAAACTCCGATAACAGATCACAGGACCCAGATAATTGTTGTTGTGATATGGCACGGTGTCAAATGCAAATAATCGCTTTATCCTCTAGCATTTTAACTAGTCCCGCTTTATTTGGCTTGTTGCAACTTTCCTCAGCCGATAACCTTACCTCATACGTTCCGGGAACACCTGAACGACCTCCAAAATGCTGATCTGATCCCTTCATTACACGGGAACTGTACCGTGGATCACAATATATATGTCTTTATATCACTAATAATTGGAGGTGTGATATGACCAATATCATTATTTCATTAATAGCAATAATGCTTTTTACAGAAGTAGTTTCTTATGCAGCACATGATGAGACCCATAACGAACAAAAAGCAGTTGATACCGTCAATATCAATGCACAAAAAGGCGAAGTAGTAATAATTGTGCATGGGATTGTTTGTTCATTTTGTTCTCAAGGTGTGGCAAAAAAACTATCCAAACTGCCTTTTATAGATAGTTCCAAATACACAAACGGCATCAAGGTTGAGATTGACAAACAGAAGGTAACAATCGCTGTCAAATCAGGATCAAACTTTGATATTGACAAAGTATTCAAATCAATAAGATCAGGTGGTTATGAACCCGTAGTTGCTTACAAAAATCTGGGTAACGCAACTGTTACAATACATCCTGACGGAAGAGAAACAAAATGAAAACTATTCTGTTCATTCTCCTCATATTGTTGTTGATCAATATATGTAATGCAAAAGCCGACCAGCCGGTGATGGATATGGCACCTCGCTGGGAAAATGGTTACGGAATTCAGATCAGGCAGGAGTTTTATGGCTCTGATAAATTGCTCAAGGGTAACAAGAAAATTAACAATCCTCTGGGGCTTGAGAGATACGTCAGTAAAACTTGGCTTGAAGGCGTTTATACAATCAACCGCTCAATACGTACAACGCTTAAGTTGCCCTTCGTATATCAAAGACGGGTCAGGAATGTAAACGGCGTCGGTATTGAACAGAAAAACAGTGGTTTAGGAGATTTGGTTCTGGGTATCCCACTGAAATATTACAGGAATAAAGGTGCTTATACGGACAATTTCGGTATAACACCTTCGCTGAGGATACCCACGGGTGATAGTTCGGGAAATTTTCCGATCACAGACGGCAGTTGGGATGCAGGGTTAAGTATTTCCTATAGTTTGGAAACACCAAAACTTTATTCGGTAGCTGAAATATTCTATTGGAAAAACAACTCAGGTAAAAATGACATGAGACTGGGAGATGAGTTTGGGGTTGAGATTGACCTTGGATACCACCCGTATCACAACAACGTAACAAACACCGGAATCTTCATTATGTGGGACTTCATATTAAGAAATAACGGTGCACCCAGTGCAGCGAACCTCACAACTTTTACTGGTGGAAAGTTAGTTCAAACGGGCCCGATACTTGTATTATACAAAAACAATATAATGTTCAGGGCAGAATATAAGCACCCTGTCTATGAAAATGTAGATGGTGTTTCAAACTCAAGGGGGTCAGAGCTGAATATAGGTATTGGCTTTGCATTTTAGGAAATATTAAATGAACCAAAAAATCAAACCAAGAAAATGGGGATGGTTAGTATTGTTTACATCCACAAGCACACTTCTTTGCTGTGCCTTACCAACATTATTTGTAAGTTTGGGGATGGGCATGGCCGTTGCCTCAATTGCAGCTAATGCCCCTTTGCTTATTAAGTTGAGTATGTATAAAAACTGGGTTTTTGCTTTTTCGGGATTGCTATTACTAGTAAGTGGGTGGCTTTTATACAGACGAGATAGATACTGCTCAACCGATCCTGAACTTTCAAGAATTTGTGAATACACAAACGTATGGAATCGGCGATTGTATTGGTGCTCCGTGATAATCTGGCTAATTGGTTTTTTCTTTGCTTTCCTTGCCGTGTATATCTTTTACTGATTGAAAAAATAGGGATCATCAAAGGGAAAAACAACTGCTATATTTAAATATTCCAATCTTGTTTCATAAGTAGATGATCAAGAGATTTTTCAGGGTATGTACAAACCCATCTTTTCAATTATCTCTTGCATATTCTGCTTTGCTATTCTATGAGCTTTTCTTGTTCCCTCATAAAGGATCTCTTTAACCTGCTTGGGTTTTGATTCATATTCATTTCTTCTCTCAATATAAGGCTCAAGCATAATATTAATGGCTTTTGATAACTTTTTCTTAACCTCAACGTCTCCCACTTTTCCCGTTCTGTATCTTTCTTTTAAGTCCTCAACCTCATCCCTATCTTTATTGAAAGCATCATGGTAAATAAACACTGGGTTCCCTTCTACCTTTCCCGGTATATCTGCCCTTATACGGTTCGGGTCGGTGAACATGCTCATCACTTTCTTTTGAACAGATTTTGGGTCATCCGAGATGTATATACAGTTTTCAAGACTCTTGCTCATTTTCCTGTTCCCGTCAGTTCCAATCAACCTTGAAGTTTCACTGATAACGGCTTCGGGCTCCTCAAAATACTCACCATATAAATGGTTAAACCTTCTTGCCAACTCTCTGGTCAATTCAATATGGCTCAGTTGATCCTCGCCAATAGGCACTTTCGTAGCTTTGAACATCAATATATCCGCTGCCATTAATATCGGGTAGCCGAGGAGACCCACGGAATAGTTCTCTCCCACTCCCATATCCTGAATCTTTTCTTTCAGGGTCGGTATTCTTTGCGACCTCGCAACTGAGCACAGCGTTGAGAATATTGTTGAGAGTTGAGATATTTGGGCAACCTGAGATTGAATATAGAACGTGGATATTTCAGGATCCATGCCAACGCTTAACCAGTCCAGCGTCATTTGAATTGTGTTATTTTCAACTTCACTGACCTTATCGTAATGGGTTGTGAGCATGTGCAAATCCGCAACAAGAAAAAAACATTCATACTCGTTTTGATACTTCACCCTGTTTTGCAGTGATCCAACCAGATGCCCCAGATGAAGCCTTCCCGTTGGTCTGTCTCCCGTTACAAGTATTTTCTTATCGTTCATATTGGATCAATAAAAACTTTTTTATTACCACGCCCGGAGGGAGTCGAACCCCCAACCTTGTGATCCGTAATCACACGCTCTATCCAGTTGAGCTACGGGCGCAATTAAAAGTGGAAACTTTGTAATTATTACTATATCAATATAATCTTCAAATTATCCTTAAATAGTTTTTAATCTTTTAACAAAACTTGACAAAGTTAAAAAAATCAGTCATATTGTGAGCCAAAGAGCCAAAGAGCCAAAGAGCCAAAGAGCCAAAGAGCCAAAGAGCCAAAGAGCCAAAGAGCCAAAGAGCCAAAGAGCCAAAGAGCCAAAGAGCCAAAGAGCCAAAGAGCCAAAGAGCCAAAGAGCCAAAGAGCCAAAGAGCCAAAGAGCCAAAGAGCCAAAGAGCCAAAGAGCCAAAGAGCCAAAGAGCCAAAGAGCCAAAGAGCCAAAGAGCCAAAGAGCCAAAGAGCCAAAGAGCCAAAGAGCCAAAGAGCCAAAGAGCCAAAGAGCCAAAGAGCCAAAGAGCCAAAGAGCCAAAGAGCCAAAGAGCCAAAGAGCCAAAGAGCCAAAGAGCGGACGGAGTTCCCTTTTTGGCTCTTTTTATATAAAGGTTTATTTAAAAAATGGAGGAACTAAAATGGAATTTGAAAGAATAGATAATCCCACTGATGTAACTCACTCTAAAATAATAACTGCAAGTTTGAATGATAAAAAATTAAATAAGACAAACTGGAATAAATTAAGATCAAAATTGACCAAACTTGCGATACAGACTGGCTCTTCATTGGAAGAACTTAATGAAACAATTCCAGGTCTTAGTATTGTACAAGGAATAAAGAAACCATATGGTTGGCAATACAACACAAATGGCAATTTTTCTCTTAATGGTGTAAATGCAAAAACATGTTTAAAGAATATCAGAAAACTTGCGGAAATTTGCAACGCAAAAGTGTATATAGAGTTTTCTTACAAAGAAGGGACAAACAAAGGGAAAATACAGATATAACATTGAGATTGTTATGAAAACCTAAACCTCATGAACCTTCTCAAAATAATACTTTTTCCAATCATCAAGAATTTTGTACTGCACTTTCTGATTTCCTCCGAAACAGCACCGACATTTCATTCCTGATGAAAAAAGAGAGGCTTTACGTGGTTGGTTTACGGCGATCAAGTTTTTTGACATGGAAAGAACCAAGATCTCATCTGGATCCGAGAGGTTGTTTATTATAGCAACAAAAAAGATTTGAAATTGACTCATTCATAACTCTTTGTAATTGTTAAAGGAAAAGTTTACTCTGTTCAGCAGAAGAAAAAAATCATCAAAAGCAAGATGACCACCATTAAGATCATTAATTTTTTGCTGTTAATTCTCATTTTGTGCGGTTACGCAAAAGCTCAAGAACTGCCTACAGCAAAGTTGTCAAAGTTGCTTTTATCGGCGTCAGCAGAAGGTCAAACCGAAACTGTAATAGCTCTAATTGCCAAAGGAGCTGACGTCAATACTAAAACTAATAACGGCATTACGCCTCTACACACGGCTGCATTGGGAGGTCACACTGCAACTGTAAAAGCCCTAATAGCCGCAGGGGTTGACATTGAAGCTAAAGATAATAACGGCATTACGCCTCTACACGCGGCTGCAGGGGAAGATCACACTGAAATTGTAAAAGCCCTAATAGCCGCAGGGGTTGACATTGAAGCTAAAGATAATAACGGCATTACGCCTCTACACGCGGCTGCATGGAAAGGTCACACTGAAATTGTAAAAGCCTTAATAGCCGCAGGGGCCAACCTCAATACTAAAAGTAAAGACGTTGTTACGCCTCTACACGCGGCTGCATTGAGAGGTCACACTGCAACTGTAAAAGCCCTAATAAACAAAGGGGTTGACATTGAAGCTAAAGATAATAACGGCATTACGCCTCTAAACTTTGCTGCATTGATAGGTCACACTGCAACTGTAAAAGCCCTAATAGCTGCTGGGGCTAACCTCAATACTAAAAGTAAAGACGTTGTTACGCCTCTACACGCGGCTGCAGGGAAAGGTCACACTGAAATTGTAAAAGCCCTAATAGCCGCAGGGGCTAACATTGAAGCTAAAGTTAATAACGGCAATACGCCTCTACACTTAGCTGCATTGGAAGGTCACACTGAAATTGTAAAAGCCCTAATAAACAAAGGGGCTAACATTGAAGCTAAAGATAATAACGGCAATACGCCTCTACAAGCGGCTGCAGGGGAAAGTCACACTGAAATTGTAAAAGCCCTAATAAACAAAGGGGTTGACATTGAAGCTAAAGATAATAACGGCAATACGCCTCTACACCGGGCTGCATTCGAAGGTCGCACTGAAATTGTAAAAGCCCTAATAGCCGCAGGGGTTAACATTGAAGCTAAAGATAATAACGGCAATACGCCTCTACACTGGGCTGCATTGGAAGGTCACACTGAAATTGTAAAAGCCCTAATAAACAAAGGGGTTGACATTGAAGCTAAAAATAAAGACGGCGTTACGCCTCTACACATAGCTGCAGCTAAAGGTCACACTGAAATTGTAAAAGCCCTAATAAACAAAGGGGTTGACATTGAAGCTAAAGCTAATAACGGCAATACGCCTCTACACCGGGCTGCATTCGAAGGTCGCACTGAAATTGTAAAAGCCCTAATAGCCGCAGGGGTTAACATTGAAGCTAAAGATAATAACGGCAATACGCCTCTACACGCGGCTGCATTGGAAGGTCACACTGAAATTGTAAAAGCCCTAATAAACAAAGGGGTTGACATTGAAGCTAAAAATAAAGACGGCGTTACGCCTCTACACATAGCTGCAGCTAAAGGTCACACTGAAATTGTAAAAGCCCTAATAAACAAAGGGGTTGACATTGAAGCTAAAGCTAAAGACGGACTTACACCCCTACACTGGGTTGCATGGCACGGTCACACCGAAACTGTAAAAGCCTTGATTGCCGCCGGGGCTAATGTCAATACTAAAGATAAAGACGGCAATACACCTCTACGCTTGGCTGCAAAAAACGGTCACACTGCGACTGTAAAAGTCCTGAAAAACAGCAATATGTCTATACACATGGCTGCAGGGAAAGGTCGTACTGCAATTGTAAAAACTCTAATTGCCAAAGGGGCTGACGTCAATACTAAAGATAAAGACGGCAATACGCCTCTACACATGGCTGCAGGGAAAGGTCGTACTGCAACTGTAAAAACTCTAATTGCCAAAGGGGCTGACGTCAATACTAAAGATAAAGATGGCAATACCTCTCTACACTTGGCTGTAAGGAAAAGTCAAACCGAAACCGTAAAAATCCTGATCGCCAAAGGAGCTAACGTCAATACCAAAGATAAAGACGGCAATACGCCTTTACACTTGGCTGTAAGGAGAGGTCATACTGCAACTGTAAAAGCTCTAATTGCTAAAGGGGCTGACATTAATACTAAAGATAAATACGGTGATACATCTCTACACTTGGCTGTAAGGCGCGGTCGTGCTGTAACCGTAAAAGCCCTAATAGCCGTTGGGGCTAACGTCAATACTAAAGATAAAGATGGCAATACCTCTCTACACTTGGCTGCACAGTACGGTCAAACCGGGGTCGTGAAAGCCTTAATAGCCGCCGGGGCTAACGTCAATATTAAAAATAAAAACGGTCGTACGCCTCTACGCTTAGCTGCACATTACAGTCGTACTAAAACCGTAGAAGTCCTAAAAGAAGCCGATCTAAACTGGGCAGTACGGCGTGGTCATACTGCAACCATAAAAGCCCTAAGTCATGCTGGTGTTAAAGTCAATAATAAAGATAAAGATGGTAGTACACCCCTACATTTTGCTGCACAGTACGGTCGTACTGCAACCGCAAAAGCCCTAATTGCCGCCGGAGCCTATGTCAATACTAAAGATAAAAAAGGCAATACACCTCTACACTTGGCTGCACAGTACGGTCATACTGCAACCGTAAAAGTCCTGATCGCTGCCGGGGCTAAAGTCAATACTAAAAATAAAGACGGCAGTATGCCTCTAGACTTTGCTGCACATTACGGTCAAACTGAAATAGTAAAAATTCTGAAAGAAACTGGCGGAATACGATAAGCAGTTAATGCTTGAAACATCATAAAGATTAAACAGCAAAAACGCTCTTCTTAATCCTTAAACGGATCAAATTCATTTTTTCCAGCACTCATAATAACAACAAGTGGTTTTAATGTATGGAATATTCTAATAGAGTATTCTTACGTTCATTTAGAACATCTGAATCCGAGAGGTTGTTTATTATTGCAACAAAAAAGATTTGAAATTGACTCATTCATAACTCTTTGTAATTTTTAAAGGAAAAGTTTACCATATTCAGCAAAAGGAAAAATCATCAAAAAGAAGGAGACTACAATGAAAACTCAAAAACCATCTACTGATGTTCTTGCAGACCAAAACCCGGAAAAAGCAAAGTTGTCAAAGTTGCTTTTATCGGTGTCAAAAGAAGGTCAGACTGAAACCATAAAAACCCTAATAGCCAAAGGGGCTAATGTTAATACTGAAGATGAATACGGCTTTACGCCCCTACATTTGGCTGCATCGAAGGATCATACTGCAACCGTAAAAGCCTTGATCACTGCTGGAGCTAACGTCAATGCTAATAAAAATAATAAAGGTTATACGCCTCTACACTGGGCTGCACAGGAGGGTCACACCAAAACGGTAGAAGTCTTAATAGCCGCCGGGTCTAACATTGAAGCTAAAGATAAATCCGGTCATACGCCTCTACACTGGGCTGCAGCGCAAGGTCAAACTGCAATGGTAGAAGACTTAATAGCCGCCGGGTCTAACATTGAAGCTAAAGCTAATGACGGTTCTACACCTCTGCATTTGGCTGCAGATCACCGTCACACTACAACTGTAAAAGTCCTAATAGGAGACGCCAAAGCTGATGTCAATACTAAAGATAGAGACGGCAATACGCCTCTATACTGGGCTGAAACGAAAGGTTACACTGAAATCGTAAAAGTCCTGAAAGAAGCTGGGGGAGTACGATAAGCAGTTAATGCTTGAAACATCATGAAGATTAAACAGCAAAAACGCTCTTCTTAATCCTTATATGGATAGAATTCATTTTCTCCAGCCATAACAACACCAATAAGCCCACGTTGAAACTACTAAACAGTTAAAATTCAACTGAAAACGATTCATTACACTGTTTAAAATCCATTCTTTAGCCATTTATTACTGCCTCTCTTTCATAATTCAAAAATCTTTTATAGTGCTTATATTCAAAACTTCTATCTGTTTCAGCAAAGCCATTTTTGATCAAATGTGCATTAATAAATGTTTTATTCTTTAAATACAGATAACAAAGCAGATTGTTCTGTTCATCGTATTTCACTTCGTCAAATCTTAAAAATACTTTCTGACCTTTGGTTTTTTCTTTTAAGAACTTTTTCGCGGCAGATAATTTCTCCTTGATTGGTTTAACGCCAATGAGCTTGACCTTCAAGCCGTCACTTAAAACTACTTCGTTCGGGGAATGAACCTCTTTAATCAAAAAATATTCATCTCTTTTACCGTTTGAACCATTGTCAATTCTTGAGCCAAATTGTAATTTTCTTGGATCAACCTCTTTACTTATTTTTACAGTATCTTTGAAAATATAGGGCAAACTACTTATATCCTTTTTGTAGTCTTTAACAACGTTGCTTGCACTAGTAAAATTAATTAAAGATCCTTCAAAAAGTTCTGGTTTGGATACGGCAAGTTTTTCCTTGATGATCGGCATAAATTCATCGTTTATTTCATATCCAATGGAATTTCTTTTTAAGTTAATTGCACTTAAACAGGTTGTCCCACTACCCAGGAAAGGATCCAATACAGTATCATCAACATAAGAAAACATTTTTATTAAACGGTTTGGTAGCTCCACGGGAAACATCGCAAGGTGTTTATCCTGTTTCTCACCCGAAAAATTCCAATGACCGGAAAAATATTTATTCCATTCTTCTTTTGTGAGCTTAGACTTTTCCTTAATATGTTTGCTAACTTTCTTTGGTCTACCGGGTTTCTTAAACAACAATATAAATTCATAATCAATCTTTAAAATACCGTTCCTTGGATAAGGGTACGAACCCATTATGGTCGCCCCACCAGTAGTATTGGATGTAATGATCTTTTGCCATATGATCGCCCCCATATAATCAAATCCAATAGTTTCACAAAATTTAATTACTTCAGTCCTTATGGGAATAACCTTATACCGTCTATAATAAACAGACCTAGCAAATTGGTCGCCAATATTTACACAGAGACGACATCCGTTATCCAGCACACGGTAACACTCGTTCCAGACAAGATTCAAATTGTTGATGTAATCTTCATAAGAATCATCAAAACCTATCTGATCACTGTCCCCATAATCTTTAAGCTGCCAATACGGTGGAGATGTAACTACAATATGAACCGAAGCGTCCTCAATCAAGTCCATATTCCTAGAATCTCCTATGACGATTTGATGATCGGTTTTCATAAAAACAAAAAGGGAAAATCTATTTAACCATGAATTCAAAGCCCAAGCACAACAAGATGTGCTAACTATGAAAATACCCAATTTGCACCTTAATTCCAAAACGTCCACGGGAACAATCCTGATACCAAACCAGCTTGATTTTCTATCCTTACACCAAATCACGGCAGGTTGAACTATCAAATTATTTACAGAGCTAAACCAACCCATATAATAGTGAGCTATATTTATAGATAACAGAGGAAAAAATGGACAATCTTGAAAAAAACCTGGATAGAGAGGTCAACAGCTATCTGCAAATTGTTGAAAGCAACCCTGAAGTGCAAAAACTACAAAACGGGAGTATTACATCAGACGTTTATAGTAAATTCCTCAAAACGTTCTACGTTGTTGAATATTTAAGTCATAAAGCCGTAAAAAAGGCAAGTGAAAAGACTACCAACTCACACCCCTATTTGAGCAAAAGATTTGATCTGTGCGCCAAGGGAGAACTTGGTCACGCTGAGATCGCCTTAAAAGACCTTTCCGATCTTGGCGAAACGGATCTTGAACTTAACAACAAGCAGATTGTTGACGAATACGATGACTTTCTTCAAAGGAACGCTGATGATTACCCACTGGGCATACTTGGTCATTCGTATCTTTTTGAGAATGTCTCGGGAATTTTATTTCCCAAGAACAACCCCCTTAATTTCCCTTCAAAGTTCATAGAGGTTCATGCAAAAGAAGACCCAAGACACTCTCAGGCAATTAAGAGAACAGTTAGAAAAATAGAAAAAGACATCTCAGTAAATGATATTGAAAGGATCATTAGCATAACCAGAAAAAGCGGTAACTACCTTTTAAAAGTGTTTGAAACTGCTTAAAATAAAACAGTATGAGCAGTCCCTCCCTCCTTCTGAAACTGCGGGAATTAGTAAGTTGTAAGATCTCAACGGACAAAGAGTTTCTTGAGCTATACGGAACCGACTGGACAAGGGAGTTCATTCCCAACCCACTGGCGGTAACATTCCCAAAAACTGTAGAAGACGTCAGGAAAATAACTACTTTTGCCAACGCAAACAAAATCCCGTTGACACCTTCGGGAGGAAGAACAGGTTTAAGTGCAGGTGCAGTAGCATCAGAAGGAGAGCTTGTAGTTTCATTTGAAAAAATGAACAAAATTCTCTCTTTCAATGAAATTGACCGTACACTGGAAGTGGAAGCTGGTGTTACCACGCAACAGGTGCAGGAATTTGCCTCAACAAAGGAGCTTTACTACCCCGTTGACTTCTCATCCAGAGGATCAAGCCAGATAGGTGGGAACATTGCCACAAATGCAGGAGGGATACACGTCATAAGGTATGGTTCAACAAGGAATTGGGTAACGGGGTTAAAAGTTGTAACCGGTAGAGGTGAATTGCTTGATCTTAACATGGGTCTAACTAAAAACGCCACGGGATATGATCTAAAAAATCTTTTTATCGGCAGTGAGGGAACTTTGGGGTTTATAGTGGAAGCCACCTTACAGTTGACCAGTAAACCTCGCCAATCATCCGTAATGTTGACCGGGACGGATGAAATTGGAAAATCGGTTGAAATTCTCAATATGTTCAGAGAAAAGATCACATTAAACGCATTTGAGTTTTTTTCGGCAAATGCCGTTGAACACATAACGTCAAAGACTGGAAAGAACTTTCCCATAAAAAACAGCTATATGTATTACTTGTTAATGGATTTTGAAACACCTACGGATATTGAATTGGAAAAAGTTGACAAGATATACCGGCAAGCTGCTCGTAAGAAACTGATTGGAGAAACGGTGATCAGCCGGAGCACAGCACAGAACTCCAAACTCTGGGAGCTGCGCGAAAACGTTACGGAGTCAATATCAAAGTTTTTAACTTATAAAAACGATATTTCCGTGAGAACGTCGCAAATCCCTGCTTTTATAAAAGAGATAGAAGAAACTTTACAAAGAAAATACCCAGATTTCAGCACGATCTTGTTCGGACATATAGGAGATGGAAATATACATGTAAGCATTTTAAAACCTGAAAGTCTCAACAAGCAGAAGTTTTTGGAAACCTGTAAAAATGTGAACAAATCATTATTCGGGGTCGTGTCAAAATACAAGGGTAGCATATCTGCCGAGCATGGCGTTGGTCTCATCAAAAAACCCTACCTGACCTACACACGAACAAAGGAAGAGATCAATATAATGAGGGGAATAAAAAAAGTTTTTGACCCCAATAACATCTTGAACCCCGGCAAGATATTTCCCGATCAGGTTTGAACCTCACTATGGCGGAAGCAGTCAATAACGTGATCATTCACAACACCAACGGCCTGAATATGAGAATACAGAATGGTTGATCCTAAAAATTGAAATCCCTTGCCTTTTAGATCTTTTGCAATAGAATCAGAGAGTTTGGTGTTGGGAGGTATTTCCGACAGGTTTTTCCAGTTGTTAATAACTGGTTTCCCATCTACAAAACCCCAGAGATAATTACTGAAGCTTCCATATTTCTCCTGAATATCAATGAATTTTTTCGCATTATTGACGGATGCCTCTATCTTTTTCCTGTTCCTGATGATCCCGGGATTCAGCAATAGTTCTTCAATTTTTTCATTACCAAAACCCACAACTTTTTCCACGTTGAAATCATCGTAAGCCCTTCTGAAATTCTCTCTTTTTTTTAATATGGTGAACCAACTTAAACCCGCTTGTGCTGACTCCAGAACCAGGAACTCAAACTGCTTTCGGTCATTAAATACCGGCAGCCCCCACTCTTCATCATGATACTTTATATACAAATCATGCCTGAGGCACCACTGGCATCTTTTCATACTCATCACAGAATTTTGCCATAATTTATGCAAAAACATACATCCAAAATTATTTACCTGTAGAGCGGGTTTTCAAAATCAAATCTGCACCCCGCATCCCATTTAGAACGCTGGTTACCATGTGCGGGGATTCCTCCTGCGTCTTTTATCATTCGTGCAAGGTGCATCAAGTTCCACGTCATAAAAGTAGTGTTACGATTGGTAAAATCATTCTCGGGACCGCCAGACCCCTCATCAAGATAAGATGGGCCTGGGCCAGCTTCACCCAACCAACCAGCATCTGCCTGTGGAGGGATCACGTAGCCAAGATGTTGCAATGAATAAAGAATATTCATCGCACAGTGCTTTGCACCGTCCTCATTACCAGTTATCAAACATCCCCCAACGCGTCCATAGTAGGCGTATTGTCCTGCATCATTCAGATCACCGGATGTTGAATAAAGCCTTTCTATTACCTGCGTGCACACGGAAGACTTCTCTCCAAGCCATATAGGGGAAGTAATGACCAAAATATCCGAGTCAATCACCTTCTTATAAATATCAGGCCACTCATCCTTATCCCATCCATGCTCGGTCATATCACCCCATACTCCAAAAGCAACTTTGTAATCCACGGGTCTAAGGCATTCAACGCTTACCCCATTCTCTTCCATTATAAGCCTTGAAATATCAATCAAACCCTGGGTGTGTGATAATTCAGGGGATTTTTTCAGTGTGCAATTCAAAAAAATAGCTTTAAGATCATTGAAATCCCACTTACTCCCTTCACACATTTTTAGTTGTTTTTCATTAAGCTCAGTCATCGGATTTCCTCTATTCCTAACCATTTGCACCGGACAGAACAGACCAGATCCTGATCGCTCCCCATAGAACTGTAAGGTAGGTTAAGGCTAAGAGAGTTTTGTTTGGCTTTTGAGAAACAAGACGATATTATCGCTAACACCCATCTTCAGTAACCTTAGTAATTTGAGTATTACCAGCATTAGTGCTCGCTTCAACCACCTTATTAATTTCAATCATGCCTGAGTTAGCATACTCAATAATTTCATAGAACGTACTGGTTGCCTCTCCATTCTCATCAAATTCTATAGCGCCCGACACCCCATCGTAGTTAATATTATCATTCGTTTCATCGTCATCTGTTAGAAATCTAGCACATTCTCCATAAGTATTACAAGGTGTTCCACCACGGGAAACTTTGATCATCTCAGAAACATATTCGGTCGGTTCATTACTTCCAGCGGACAAAGATGCTAATGCAAGAATCACTAAGGCATCATACGCTTGAAACCCATAGTAAAAGCGATCCAATTCTGGATTAACTTCTCTCAAATCTGCTTCAAAACTTTCAGATCTGCATAGATCACCGGATATTTGTACAGACTTGATACTACCACCAGCACCATTAATTGACGTTATTACCTCAGGGTCTAAATCTATACCAATTCCCAGATAGTATTCGGCGCCGTTGGGGATATCATTCCTGTCTACCACTTCTGCCAATATGGCCCTACCCTCTCCAAAAGAGAGGAGAACTATAACGTCAGTATTGCTGTCAGTAATACCTGAAATATCCGTGATTATAGACTCGGTATCTGCGGAAGGGGCATAAGACAGTGTTGACACTACTACATTTCTACCAACGAAATAATCATCAGAATCAATAATCCTTTCTATCTCTTCCGACAATCTCCTTCCCCAATCATCGTCACGATAAACAAGTGCTATGTCAACTGTGTCAAGAGAGGCAGTGTCCTCATCTATAGTATCTACAATTAATTCTGTTTTATGAACAGAATCCGAAACAGTGGTTCTATAGTAATAAGGATAATCAAGTCCCGTTCTGGCTAAAAAACGCTCATTGTATTCAGTTAGGCTTGGAGATGTGTTAGCAGGCGATACCATAACTACCTCGCTTCCGATCACCCGATAGATTATGCCAAGAGAAACTCCAGAAGCATAAGCTCCGACAATACCATGAACACCTATATCTAAAAGTTCCCCTGCAACTTGATAAGCTGCACCAGGGTTACCTTCACTATCCCTAAAAATTAACTCGACGTCTCCCCCGGCTCCATTAATATCAGACGCCGCAACATCAATAGCTGCCTTCATGGCCGGGAAATCTGTGCCAGATTCAGGCAATATCACTCCTATACAGAGAGAATCCACACATGTTGTATCATCATCTTCCTCACAACCAACATTAAACAACGAAAAACTCACTAAACTTAAAATTGAAACGATCAAAAAACTTAATTTTCTAAAATACAATTTTCTAACTCCTTTAATGAAATTGCTTACCCTTGTGTATTGAAGCAGAAAAATTATTTTAAGTCAATAAAAATTGATGCTGTTCAATTGGCTTAGGTGCAGTCTCCCGTAGGAGTTCCATCCAAATTGTACACCGTTTCAGTCCTGCTACCGGCAACAGTAGTATCATACTCATAAACGGCATAGAACCCTTTGGTTATATCTTTCACATCGTTAAAATCTATCGGACCCGAAACTCCCTCGTAGTTAATATCGTTATTATTCTCATCACCATCCGTTAGCAGATCGGCACATTCCCTGTAACTTTCACAAGTTTCCCCAACTTCGGAAACTGGCTTCATATAATCAACATAGACTTCTGGGTCGTCACTCTTGGCAGCCAGAGAAGCCAGAGCCATAAGTACCAGGGCATCATAAGAATGATGTGAGAATGCAAAACTTGTCAATCCAACGATTTCATTCTGAAGACGTCTGTTAAAGTCTCCTTCTTTACACTTATCTGGGGCTGATGCAATTGCAATTATGCCATTGGTTAAATCTTTGTTAAAGGAAGGAGGTGGAGGACTTAAAATACTCTCTACTTCTACCAATCTTTCACCGATGTCCAAAGGAACAAACCCATCCCCTGTATAGTATCTAGCTAGACCAGGAACACCCAACGACGCTGTGCCGGTCGCACTCGTTGGATTTGGAATACCATCATCTTCTAACATAGCTCTCAATATATTAGCTCCTTCAGTAAAGGCAAAGAGGATTATTACATCCGCTTCCCCTATATCTCCAGTTGCGCTATCTTTAAGGTCATTAACTATCGTCCTAACTTGGATATTAGTTATAGGATTCTCTGATGTAATTTCAGGGTATTTTACTGTTTTGATAAGAGTCAAATTTGGGTTATTTTCAATCGAAAATTCCACCCCCTGTGATAAACTTTCTCCCCACCGATCATCACGATAGATTAAGGCTATCTGAGCTTTATTTGACTCTGTTGCACCGGTATCTGTTTTTATTCTTTCTATCATAAATGGTACAATAAAGACATCTGAAGGAGCTGTTCTGTGGAAAAAAGTCTTTTGAAGAGCAAAAGGATCACTTAGAATAAATTCGTTTAATGCAGTAAAAGCAGGTGCTGTGGCAGAAGGAGATACCATAACTACGCGACTCGAGTGCACCTTTGTTAAAATTCGGCCAGAAACACTGGAAGAAGCGGCTCCAAGTACGCCTTCAATTCCAAGATCTAATAACTCTTCCGCTGCGAGAAAACCTACTTCCGGATCTTCACGACTATCTCTGTAAATAATCTTAATATTTCCACCAGCATTATTAATATCAGACTCTGCCAGACTGGCACCCGCTACTGATGGGTCATCCTCGGGCAGAATTACCCCTATACAAAGAGTCTCGTCATCTAACGCACATTCATTACCTTCGTCATCATCACAGGCAGATAACAAAAAACCACTCACAATTAACATCAAAGCTAAAAAATAGAAAATCACGCGACCTGATCGTTCCATAGAATTTAAACCTCCATTGAAGACCAAAAGTCTAAAAACATGTTTTCGACATCAGAATTGTTCAACCTTTTTGATCTTATAGGTTTACCTTTTCTTTTTTTGACATAACTGAAATATAATGCTGAGAAAAACGCCATTAGTTTGAGAATTTTTAAGCCCCGCAGTAAGCCTCACAGTCAATTAGTACCAATCAGCTCAACACCTCGCGATGCTTACACCTTTGGCCTATCAACCTTGTGATCTTCAAGGGACTTTAAGGAAGCTAATGCTTCGGGAGAACTAATCTTGGGATTGGCTTCCCGCTTAGATGCTTTCAGCGGTTATCCTTTCCGAGCATAGCTACCCAGCACTGCGGCTGGCGCCACAACTGGTACACTAGAGGCTCGTCCACTCAGGTCCTTTCGTACTATGAACAGATTCCCTCAATTCTCCTACGCCCGCTACAGATAGGGACCGAACTGTCTCACGACGTTCTAAACCCAGCTCGCGTACCGCTTTAATGGGCGAACAGCCCAACCCTTGGGACCTTCTCCAGCCCCAGGATGCGATGAGCCGACATCGAGGTATCAAACCTCCCCGTCGATATGGACTCTTGGGAGAGATTAATCTGTTATCCCCGGAGTACCTTTTATCCGTTGATCGATGGCCTTTCCACTCAGAACCACCGGGTCACTAAGACCTGCTTTCGCACCTGCTCGACCTGTCGGTCTCACAGTCAAGCTTCCTTATGCCTTTGCACTCTACGCCTGATTTCCAAACAGGCTGAGGAAACCTTTGCGCGCCTCCGTTACTCTTTAGGAGGCGACCGCCCCAGTCAAACTACCCACCAGACATTGTCCTTGATCCGGATAACGGACCTAAGTTAGAATTCCAGAACTACTAGGGTGGTATTTCACTGATGCCTCCACTCTGCCCAAAAGCAAAGTTTCACAGGCTCCCACCTATTCTACGCAAGCAGCACCAAAATTCAGTGCCAAGCTGTAGTAAAGGTTCACGGGGTCTTTCCGTCCCGTAGCGGGTATCCGGCGTCTTCACCGGAACCACAATTTCGCTGAGTCTCTGGCCGAGACAGTGAGGCAATCGTTACACCTTTCATGCAGGTCGGAACTTACCCGACAAGGAATTTCGCTACCTTAGGACCGTTATAGTTACGGCCGCCGTTTACCGGGGCTTCAATTCCGAGCTTCTCCGAAGATAACCCGTCCTTTTAACCGTCCGGCACCGGGCAGGTGTCAGGCCCTATACTTCCACTTACGTGTTTGCAGAGCCCTGTGTTTTTAGTAAACAGTCGCCACCTCCTATTAACTGCGGCCCATTTTTGCTCCTGCCGCGAAGGCTATCACATAATATGGGCACCTCTTATCCCGAAGTTACGAGGCAAATTTGCCGAGTTCCTTAGCCAGAGTTCTCTCACGCGCCTTAGTATTTTCAACTCACCCACGTGTGTCCGTTTACGGTACGAGCACTTTACAATCAACACTTAGAGGTTTTTCTTGGAAGCATGGGGTCAATCACTTTATAAGGCTGACGCCTTTCGTATTCGCTTCTCAGAGTTATAAAGAAACGGATTTGCCTGTCTCTTTCTCCTACCAGCTTAAACCGGGATATCCATCACCCGGATGACCTACCCTTCTCCGTCACCCCATCGCTCATGCAAAGTGGTACGGGAATATTAACCCGTTTTCCATCGACTACGCCTTTCGGCCTCGCCTTAGGTCTCGACTTACCCTGGGAGGACGAGCCTTGCCCAGGAAACCTTGGGTTTTCGGCGAAGTGGATTCTCACCACTTTTATCGCTACTCATGCCGGCATGCTCACTTCCCAACAGTCCAAGTCTCCTTACGGTAACTCTTCAATCCATTGGGAACGCTCCCCTACCGCTGTACTAATAGTACAACCCGTAGCTTCGGCACCAGACTTGAGCCCCGATTCATTTTCGGCGCAAATTCGCATCGACCAGTGAGCTGTTACGCTTTCTTTTAAGGGTGGCTGCTTCTAAGCCTACCTACTGGCTGTTTAAACAAATCTACATCCTTTACCACTTAGCCTGGATTTTGGGGCCTTAGCTGACGATCTGGGCTGTTTCCCTTTTGCCAATGGAACTTATCTTCCACTGACTGACTCCCATACTCAACCCAACGGCATTCGGAGTTTGACTGGGTTTGGTAGATTTTTCAACCCCCTAGCCCAACCAGTGCTCTACCTCCGTTAGTCATCGTATGAGGCTATACCAAAATATATTTCGGGGAGAACCAGCTATCACGAGTCTTGATTAGCCTTTCACTCCGATCCACAACTCATCCAACAGGTTTTCACCCCTGACTGGTTCGGGCTTCCACAAAGGTTTTCTCTCTGCTTCACCCTGGTCATGGATAGATCGACTCGTTTCGGGTCTATCTCCAGTGACTGAACGCCCTATTCAGACTCGCTTTCGCTACGACTACACCTAAACGGCTTAATCTTGCCACTAAAGATAACTCGCCGGCTCATTAGGCAAAAGGCACGCGGTCAGGCATTTTCTGACATAAAGCCAGAACATAGCCCTCCCACTGGTTATAGGCAGATGGTTTCAGATTCTATTTCACTCCCCTCATCGGGGTTCTTTTCACCTTTCCCTCACGGTACTAGTTCACTATCGGTCGACGGCTTGTATTTAGCCTTGGATGGTGGTCCACCCAGATTCCTCCAAAATTTCTCGTGTTCCGGAGTACTTGGGATACCTTTAGAGCTCTTCAAAGTTTTGCATACGGGGCTATCACCCTCTATGGCCATACTTTCCAGAATGTTCCACTACTAATCTGAGTCTCATGTTAAGGTCCCACAACCCTGAAAAATAAATTTCTCAGTTTGGGCTATTCCCATTTCGCTCGCCGCTACTTTGGGAATCTCTTTTGATTTCTTTTCCTGAGGGTACTGAGATGTTTCACTTCCCCTCGTTTGCCTATTATTGCTATGTATTCACAATAATATGACCAAGGTCTGCTTGGTCAGGTTTTCCCATTCGGAAATCCCCGGATCAAAACCAGTTTAGCGGCTCCCCGAGGCTTATCGCAACTTACTACGTCCTTCATCGCCATCCGTCGCCAAGGCATTCACCTTCTGCCCTTCATATCTTATCTGCGAGGCATAAAAATCCTCAAAATTACCTTTCTATCGTAATACCTAATGGCACGTTTAATTACTCAGCATTATATTCAGTTGTCAAAGATCAAAATTATGGAGGTGAGCGGGATCGAACCGCTGACCTTCTGCTTGCAAAGCAGGTGCTCTCCCAGCTGAGCTACACCCCCCAATAGATTAGCGTGGGCCTAGTTGGATTTGAACCAACGACCTCACCCTTATCAGGGGTGCGCTCTAACCAACTGAGCTATAGGCCCGCCCTGATAAAACTTTTATGAGAACACAAAAAATTTTAATTTAATAAATAGCAGCAAAGAAGAAAGTTTTGAGTCAAATTCTCCGTTAAAAAGGAGGTGATCCAGCCGCAGGTTCCCCTACGGCTACCTTGTTACGACTTCACCCCAATTACCAGCCCTACCTTAGGAGACTGCCTCCCGAGGGTTAGCTTATCCACTTCGGGCAGAACCGACTTTCGTGGTGTGACGGGCGGTGTGTGCAAGGCCCGGGAACGTATTCACCGTGGCATTGCTGATCCACGATTACTAGCGATTCCAACTTCATGCAGGCAAGTTACAGCCTGCAATTCGAACTGAGACTAGCTTTGATGGGATTAGCTCCATCTCGCGACTTCGCGACCCATTGTACTAGCCATTGTAGCATGTGTGTAGCCCAAGACATAAGGGCCATGCTGACTTGACGTCGTCCCCACCTTCCTCCGGTTTGTCACCGGCAGTCCCTTTAGAGTGCCCATCCGAAATGCTGGCAACTAAAAATAGGGGTTGCGCTCGTTACCGGACTTAACCGGACACCTCACGGCACGAGCTGACGACAGCCATGCAGCACCTGTGATAACTGTTTCAAGCGAACTTGAATCCACCAAATGCTTTCACACTGGCTTAAGCTATCATGTCAAGTCTTGGTAAGGTTCTTCGCTTATCATCGAATTAAACCACGTGCTCCACCGCTTGTGCGGGCCCCCGCCAATTCCTTTGAGTTTCAGCCTTGCGACCGTACTCCCCAGGCGGGATGCTTAATGCGTTAGCTATAGCAAGGAGATAAAATCCCCACACCTAGCATCCATCGTTTACAGCGTGGACTACCCGGGTATCTAATCCGGTTCGCTACCCACGCTTTCGTCCCTGAGCGTCAGTACCAAGCCAGTTGGCCGCCTTCGCCGCTGGTGTTCTTCCCGATATCTACGCATTTCACCGCTACACCGGGAATTCCGCCAACCTCTCTTGGACTCTAGTTAAGTAGTTTTAGATGCAATTCCAAGATTAAGTCTTGAACTTTCACATCTAACTTGCTTGACCGCCTGCGGACCCTTTACGCCCAGTAAATCCGAACAACGCTTGCCCCCTCCGTATTACCGCGGCTGCTGGCACGGAGTTAGCCGGGGCTTCCTTTGGAGGTACCGTCAAGACAAAAGTCCCATCGTCCCCCCTGACAGAGGTTTACGACTCGAAAGCCTTCATCCCTCACGCGGCATGGCTGGGTCAGGCTTTCGCCCATTGCCCAATATTCCCCACTGCTGCCTCCCGTAGGAGTCGGGGCCGTGTCTCAGTCCCCGTGTGGCTGATCACCCGCTAAGGCCAGCTATCCGTCTTAGGCTTGGTGAGCTTTTACCTCACCAACAACCTGATGGTGTATGGACCCATCCATAGGCGAAAAACTTTTACCTCAATAATCTAAATTACCGTGGTCTTATCTGGTATTAGCTTCGGTTTCCCTAAGTTATCCCAGACCTATGGGTAGGTTATCCATATTATACTCACCCGTCCGCCGCTCTACTCATTCCCGAAGGAATTTTCTCGCTCGACTTGCATGTGTTAGGCCTGCCGCCAGCGTTCGTTCTGAGCCAGGATCAAACTCTTCAAAAAACTGAAAAACAATTTATAAACTAATGGAATTTACCCTTAACTCGCTTCTTGCTGCTATTTAATTTTCAAAGATCAATAATAAACCTCGTAATAACGAGGGGAGATTTATAATAGTCAATAAATGACCGATGTCAATACAATAAATCTCAATTTATGAAAATAATATGAAAAGATCTAATTGTCCTGTCAGACTTGTGCCTGACACCCTAATCCGTAGTAGGTAAATTTCCTATTCCCTTTCCCTGACGGGGTGGCATTTATCTTCTTGCAGGCAGTTTTATAACTTCCGCATCCTTTGGAGGTTTGAACCTAAAAACACGGTCGGAGATATTTGTGTTCGTCCGGGGCTTTAACAGCGAGATACTGGTTTGATTACCAAATGGGTCAAAAAGGTAAATCGTATCTACAAGTGAACTTGACCTGTTTACGTTTATGACAATTCGGTTATTAACATCTTCTTTGTTCCCTTCCTTTGGAGTTAATTCAAGCAGGTCACCATTTTTTACACTCAAACTCTTATCATTTACAAATTTAACCTCGAATAGTTTTCTTATTTCTCCTAAACCTGAAAGGAGCATTGCAGAACCTGTATCCTCGCTGATATTTTCAAGTGTGGATTCCATTACCTGATTGTCCTGCTCAAAGTAGTAAAAAACCTTCTTGCCATCTGAAACTATCTTATCCTTTGTAGGTGAATGGTAGCTCCACTTCATTTTATCCGGCTTCTTAAACCAAACTTTTCCGAAAGATTTCTGTGTCTTTCCAAGAGCCCTTACCTCAACCTCCTGAGAAAAGTCAGCGTGGAAATCACTTATGTTCTTATATTTTTCTTGTAATTTATCCACAATCCTATTCAAGTCATATTCCTGACTTGAGAAAACCACCTGACTTGAAGCAACAAATGTAAAAATTAGAACTGCATAAACTTTTCTTATCAACTTCTTAACTCCTTTATTCGATCTACGTCAATATAAACTTCCCTTGGTTTTCCCGCAGACTCCTGCGGTCCTATGATCCCTTCCCTTTCCATCATCTCCACTATATTTGCAGCCCTGTTGTAACCTATCTTAAGTCTTCTTTGTAACATGGAAATAGAAACCTGTTTTGTATCAACAATAATTTTCAAGGCTTCTTTGTATAACTCATCTTTCTCACTATCAAAGTCCCCAAGCTCTTCAGAATCGTCAATATGTGTAATATCTTCATTATATTCAGGATGTCCCTGACGTTTAAGATAATCAGTTATCCTTTCCCTCTCACGATCTGATATTAAAGCCCCTTGTATCCTGATCAGTAACGGAGAACCCGGCTTCAAAAATAACATATCACCTTTTCCGAGGAGACTTTCAGCCCCACCCGTATCAAGGATTATCCTTGAATCAACTTTGGACGACACATGAAATGATATTCTTGATGGGAAATTTGCTTTTAAGAGACCAGCTACAATATCCGCCGAAGGTCTTTGTGTAGCAACTATAAGGTGGATACCCGCCGCCCGTGCTTTTTGGGAAAGTCTTGTGATAGACTCTTTAATTTCACTCGGTGCAACCATCATAAGGTCAGCCAACTCGTCAATTATAATAACGATATAGGGCATCCATTTATCCCACTTGTCTTCTGGGTCCTCAATCTTAATCTTTTGATTGTAGGTTTCCAGATCCCTTACTCCCTCTTGAGAAAGCAACTGGTATCTGCTCTCCATCTCGTTTACAGCCCATTTAAGCGCTGCTGCCGCTTTAATCGGTTCCGTTACAACAGGATGTAATAAATGAGGAATTCCTTCATAAATTGATAACTCAAGCATCTTGGGGTCTATCATAATGAACTTTAGCTCTCTCGGAGTCGACTTATAAACAAGACTCGCAAGGATCGCATTTAATAACACACTTTTTCCTGATCCCGTGGTTCCAGCTATCATTAAATGAGGGGATTTTCTCAGGTCAGTGTAAAGTGGCTTCCCTGAAATATCTTTACCGAGTGCAATAGTGAGTGCCGAGTTTTTATCCATGAAGTCAGGAGATTCAATAAGCTCCCTTATAACAACTGTTTCCCGTTCTTGATTGGGCACTTCAATACCGACCACGTCCTTGCCAGGTATTGGAGCAATTATTCTTATGCTTAACGCACTAAGACCCATTGCAAGGTCACTGTCCAAAGATGCTATCTTATTTATTTTTATCCCGGGCGCGGGCTTGTATTCAAACATCGTGATCACGGGTCCCGGCCTGATTTCCGTTACCTTACCCGTAACACCAAAGTCCTTCAGTTTATTCTCAATAAGTCTTGCTTCTCTATAAACGGCTTCCTTATCAACTTCTATTTGAGTATTGGTGCCCGGGTCAAGCATATCCGGTGGAGGAAGTTCAAAATTCCTTCTTAAAGGCGGGTCTGCCAACTCAATCTGATCCGATCCATTGCTCCCCGTCTCCAATTCTAAAACGATCTCAGGCTCGAAATCTTTATCCCCCGTCATGGTTTCATCAATCTCAGACCCGTTGGTGGGAACGTCAAGTACCGGTGCAGAAAAAACTTTTTGATTGTATTCTCTTTTTTCCTGAACCTTAGCTTTATTCCTATTGCTTATGACCACGGACAGACCGTAGACCTTTGCAACTGAATTATAAGTGGCTTTGGCCGTATGATTTATAGCTCCATTTAGTAACGCAAAAAGATGGGATAATTTAAATTCCGTTATTAACATCACACTCATTAAGAGAAACACCGTTACTATGATGTAAGACCCTATTGTCCCGGCAAAGATATTCTCCATTTTTGATGATAAAATTGCTCCTACCGCACCGCCGGCTGAGTTGTAACCAAATAGATCTCCCGCGAATATCAGTCCCATAAGAGTTGTCAGGGACAAAATAAAAATAAAAGAAGAAAGAGTCTTTCTGTATAAATTTTGTCCCGGCTTACTTGTGAAAACAATGTAAGCCAAATAGAACATGGCAAACGGAATGAAAAAGGAGGTAACCCCGAAAAACTCCACCAATTTTCCAGATATAAAAACACCTATTGAACCCATGGTGTTTTCAATGTCATATCCCGATTCTGAACTGTAAAAGAATAAACTTAAAAAAGAAAAAATTCCGATTGTAAACAAGATAGCCGAAAGTATCTCATTGACTAAAGTAGTACCTGTGTTCTTGTATGCTTGATTTTTCCTTTTAGCCATAACAAACTTTTAACTATACTGCAAACAATCTTACCATATAAAAATCTGGGAATTATCCCCTACAAAATTTAGGAACTCAGTGATTAACACCCCGTAACTTATAACACAAAAATTTTTACTCAAAAAGGATTTACAGCTTTAACCGCAAATTCTATTGAATAAAGAGGAAACAGTCCAAAGAGCAAAGTTGCCAGTGATAGAACTCCTATGGAAATCGCTGAAGTCCGACTATAAGGCTCAAAACTGTATTTTTCATCCCGCATAAAGGCATAAACCAGAACTTTCAAATAATAGTAGGCTGATAACACGCTGTTTATTACCCCGATCACAACTAAAGTGTATAGCTGAACGTCGACAGCGGAAAGAAATATCCTGTATTTTGCAAAAAAGCCCACGGTAGGAGGAATTCCAGCAAGAGAGAACATAAAGATCCCTAGACAGATCGCAGTGTATGGTTTTTTTATCCACAAACCTGATATACCGTCATAATCATTTCTCTCTTTACCCTCTCTGATCAGACAGCAGATAATTGCAAAAGCTCCCATGTTCATAACAGTGTAGGCACAAATGTAGTAAAGCACCTCACTCAACGCATTTGACTGACCTTTCATTTGGGCTATTATGCCAATAAGAACATAGCCTGTATGAGCTATACTTGAATAGGCAAGCATTCTCTTTATGCTTCCCTGAACGATAGCAGATACGTTACCGATCGTCATTGTCAGAATTGATATTATTATCAGCACTTTTTCCACGCCCAACCCAGATATATTTATCCCTTGAAATAAAACCCTCAATAAAACTGCAAAAGCTGCGGCTTTAACAGCAACTGACATGAAAGCGGTTATGGTAGTGGGTGCACCTTCATAGGTGTCAGGTATCCATTGGTGAAGAGGCACCGCACCTATTTTGAAAAGAAACCCCACTAATACGAGAATTGACCCTGTAAGGTAAAGAGGGTCCCCGGAATCAAAATTGGCAAGTATATTGTCCAGAAAAACAGAGCCTGTTGCACCATAAAGAAGCGCCATGCCGTAAAGAAGAATTGCTGATGAAAAACCGCCTAATACCAGATATTTAATACCTGATTCTGTAGATTTGACCGATTTCCTGTTGAACCCGCTGAGCACGTAAACTGAAATTGACATAATCTCAAATCCTATGAACAGTGATATAAACTCTTTCGCAGAACTCAAAAACATCATCCCCGTTGTACAAAGCAAAATAAGGGAAAAATATTCGCCTATGTTCTCATCATTTTGCATATAATCCCTTGAGATCAATATTGTAAATAAAGCCCCAATAAGAAAGAGAGAGTTGAAATAGGCGGAGAAAACGTCAAGGGAAAGTGCACCGTCAAAAGCAATCCAATTCTCGCTGGGAGTTATGAACCGTTCTAAATTAAAGAAGAAGGAAAGACAAACACCAACAACGGCAATCGCAAAACCGTAAGACCTGCTCTTTTCTCCAACCAAAGAAGTTACAAGAATAGCAACTAAAGAGGCAATAACTAAAATCAGTTCGGGGATTATAGAATATACACTGGTAAGTAAAGAACTCAGCTCCATTTTAGTTGCAAAGCGAAAATAAGATTTGAGGGTTTTAGTATGTTTGAACGATGCTTATTGTCAAGAACCATTGATAGAGAAAGTCAATCTATAATATCAAATTCGACACGTTCAAAGCAAGAGTCAGTTTCATTTAAATACCAGAGTCTTGCATCTTTGTATTTCCCTTTATTTATTGAAAAAATAATGTATCCCCAACCCGGCGAGGCAATTTTTCTGTCGGTTTCAGATGGTTTTGAAGGATGATCAGGATGCGAATGGTAAATGCCCATTATATCAAGACCGTTTTGCCTTGCCCAATTATCAGCTTCAATAAATGAGTTTGGATCCAACTCAAACCGATCCCTAAGACGCTCCTTATTAAGCTGATTATAGGTCTTAAATTCCGTCTTTACACTGTCTTGAGAAATTAAATTTTTGCATTCCCTATGATTAGTTATCTCCTCTCCTTTTCCGATCATAACACCACAAACCTCATAGGGATAACCGCATTCGGCATGACCCATCATACCTTCATAGGCGGCTTTTTTTATTTTTACCACCATATTCCCTCACTCAGATACCTAAAACCACTGTCAGGCAGGACAGTTACGATCACTCCTGCATCCAGTTCTTTTGCATATTCAAACACGCAGTGCACCGCCGCACCTCCTGAGTGACCAATAAAAAGACCCTTTTTATCCATGACCTTTTTCATCATTGTATATGATTTCTCTGTTTCGACCTCAACTATTTCGTCCGCAAAAGCCTCATTGTATATTTCGGGCACTATTGAAGTGGATATGTGCTTTAAACCTTCAAGTCCATGAAGCGGTTCCGAAGGTTGCATAGCAATTACCTTAATATTTTTGTTGAATTCCTTCAATCCGGTTCCCGTTCCCATCAATGTGCCACTGGTGCCGATCCCGGCAAGAAAATGTGTTACACTGCCCCCAGTCTGGTGCCATATCTCGGGTGCCGTAGTTTTGTAATGAGCTCTGGGATTTGCAGGATTATTGTATTGATCTGGCATAAAATACTTGTCGGGATTTTTCTCTTTTATCTTCTTTGCAAGCCTAATGGCACCATCTGAGCCTTCAAAAGGATTGGAGTTTATAATCTTTGCTCCGTATGCTTGAATTACCTTTTTTCTTTCAAAATTGACATTCTCCGGTATTACTAACTCAACTTTATATCCAAGTACGGCACCGATCATGGAATAAGCGATCGCGGTGTTGCCAGAAGATGAGTCCATTATAATTCTATCTTCGGTCAACTCACCCGAGTTAATCCCATCCATTATCATTCCAAACGCCGGTCTGTCTTTTACGGAACCACCCGGATTAAACCATTCGGCTTTTGCGTATATCTCAACGTTTGACTTAATATCAGGGTCAATATTATTTAGTGATATGAGAGGCGTATTGCCTATCAAGTCAAGCAGGTTTTTAATATTTCTGCTGTTTTTCACGGTTTTAACTGGAAATACTACAGTTATAGGTCAGCAACGCTCAATCAGAATTTTGTAAAGATGAGAATCAGTCATGTAAATCTCCAATATCTTGTGTCCTTCTTGTTTAATGCTTTTAGGTAAGTTAGCTAATGACTCACCTTCCCTCAGACTAACTTCAAGTATCTGCCCCTTCTCCATTGTTGCAAGTTTGAGCTTCGTCTTAACAAAGGTCATAGGACATATTTCTTTGGTAACATCAATTGACTGATCGTGCTTATATTCTGCCATAACGATAAAAGAGTATCTATATTGTATCCTGTCTTACTTTATCACAACCAACCGTCTATAACAAAATAAAGTGAGTTCAAGAAAAAGTTGTAACCGCACGTTAAGATATTAACGTGTATATTGAAAGTAAAAATGGTGATGGTAGGTAGTCCACCCACGTCAGAATAAGCAGGTTGGTAGAGTCTTTTTTAATTTAATTCAAAAATTCTGCTCAATATAAAAACCACTGACGGGATACCCTCAAATTGATCTTGTGCAATAACTTTATGAAACAGAAAACTGAAATTTTTCTCTTTCTCTAAAACTAAACCAACTAATGAGACCCAACCCATGAAATAACCGATTCAAATATAAGCCTGCCTTGACTCCCCCCAGTTGTTGAGTGAGATGCTCTCTCGGGATGAGGCATCATACCAAGAACGTTATGTCCGGAGTTGCAGATCCCCGCAACGTTGTGAGCGGAGCCGTTGGGATTTGCATCATCTGTTATATTGCCCTTGTCGTCGCAATACCTGAACACCACTCTTGAGTCATCTATAAGATATTTAAACTGCTCATCAGACACATAATAGTTTCCCTCACCATTTGCAATGGGAACTCTCAAAATATCACCCTTTCTTAAATTACACGTGAAAGGTGTATTTGTGTTTTCAACTACAAGGTTTATCCACTTACAAACGAATTTTAATGATGAATTTTTTATAAACGCACCCTGCAACATTCCCGACTCAACTAGTATCTGAAAGCCGTTACATATTCCAATTACGGGCTTGCCATCTTCTGCAAATTCTTTTACCGCTTCCATCACTGGGGAGAATCTGGCTATGGAGCCGGTTCTGAGATAATCACCATAGGAAAAGCCACCGGGTATCAAGATACAGTCAAGACCATCCAGACACGTTTCAAGGTGCCAGATATATTCACAACTTTGAGACAGGAAATCTCTTAGAACGTGATAACAGTCGCGGTCGCAATTTGATCCGGGGAATACAACAACTCCGAAATTAGCCATACGGCTCACAACTCCTCTTGAACATTAATGAAGTAGTCTTCAATTACAGTATTGGATAACAGTTTGCGGCACATATCCGCAACGGAATTTTGGACTTCATCTAAAGAATCCGAGACAATTCTCATCTCTATTAGTTTTCCTATCCTTGAATCTGTAACCTGCTTATAACCAAGATTGTGCAGAGCAGAAAGCACTGCCTTCCCTTGGGGATCAAGAACAACGGGCTTTAATTTCACTTCAACTTTAACCAGAAATTTTTTCATAGTGGCTTGAAGGTCTATACCCTTTTGGTAAGCAGTCCCATGAGTCTCTCAAATTCCTCATCGGAATAATATTGAATTTCAATTCTGCCCTTATCCCTCTTACCTTTGATGCTGACTTTGGTGCCCAAGGTTCTTTTAAGCTCTTCCACCATGCCGGTGATAAACATGTCGTTTTCTACTGATACATTGCCTTGCCTATTGGATGATTGTAGTTTTCTCAACAATTTAACGTGGTTCTCAGTCTGCCTTACGGATAATTTTTTTTGAATTACAAGGTCAAGTGCCTTATCTATTTCATCCTGGTCTTCCAAAATAACAAGTGCCCTTGCATGACCAGTTGAGATCGTGCCATCCACAAGTGCCTCCTTGGCGCGGACAGACAAACTCAAAAGTCGCAGTTGGTTTGATATTGTTGATCTGTCTTTTCCTATTTTCCTTGATATATCATCGTGGGTTAGACTATGGTTATCTATCAGTTGTTGATATGCTTCAGCTATTTCAACCGGGTTAAGGTCTTCTCTTTGTATATTCTCTACAAGAGCAATCTCAAGTGTTTCTTTCTCATCCGCTTCACTAACTATTACTGGGACACTCCTGATCCCCGCTATCTGGGACGCTCTCCATCTTCTTTCCCCCGCTATTATTTCATACGAATCACCTGTTTTCCTTACGGCAAGAGGTTGAATGATCCCCTTTTCCTTTATTGACTCTGAAAGCTCTTTGATAGATGAATCGTTGAAATTTCTCCTTGGTTGTAGGTTGTTAGGTTTTAACTTTTCTATCGGAAGTATCATTACAGTGCTCTCAGTTGATACCTCCGCGTTGTCCTTTTTGGGTATTAATGCATCCAATCCTTTACCCAACACGGATCTTTTCAAATCAGGTATCCCCCATTGTCATGGTTGATGATCTCACGTGCCAGCGATAGATAGTTTTCCGCACCGGATGACCTGAGGTCGTAAAGCATAAGAGGCTTGCCAAAACTAGGAGCCTCTGCCAATTTGACGTTTCTTGTTATCACGGATTTAAAAACTTGCTTGTCAAAATAGTTCTTTATCTCATTTGCAACGGAATGACAAATATTATTCCTCTTGTCAAACATGGTAAGAAGGTACCCCTCTACGTTAAGGTAGGGATTGAGTCTTTGACGTATTAAAGAAAGTATACTCTGAAGTTGACCAAGCCCTTCCAAAGCGTAATACTCACACTGTATAGGCACAAGGACCGAATTTGCCGCGGTAAGTGCATTAACCGTTAAGACCCCAAGTGAGGGAGGGCAATCAATTATAATGTATTCATATTTATCCTTGATCGTTGAGAGCATATTTTTTAAGACCAATTCTTTTTCATCAAACTGGAACAATTCTACTTCGGCACCGGTCAGTTCTGTGTCAGAAGGAGCAATATCAAGAAAATTGTTAAGTTCTCTTTTATGAACTGGGTATATAGTTTCCTCAATTAATATCTCCCCAATCAAAGCGTGATATATGTTGCTTTCAATATCCTGCTTGTTTATACCAAGCCCGCTTGACGCATTACCTTGAGGGTCAAAATCTATAACAAGGGTTTTTTTATCGGCAGCCGCTAAAGATGCACCAAGGTTCACGGTGGTGGTGGTCTTACCTACTCCACCCTTCTGATTTACAACGCATATCGTTTTTGTCATCTTAAGTTAGAAAAATTTGCTTTTAAGGATGATAGACATTATTGTAAATGAAACTAAAAAATATTAAAGATAAAGTATTTCTCTTACTCGTTTCTAAGTTAGACCCCAGCTAAATTGCAAAACAGATTAGTAACTATTCTTGCGAGTTTCTTTTATCTTGGTCACTCACCTTTTGCACCTGGCACCATAGGAACAATCGGTGCATTACCCCTTTATTACCTCATGTCCCATTTTTTAACAAGTGTTCAATATCTATTTGTTTTAATAATTTTAATTCCATTTTGCACGTTCGTATCCTCAAAAGCTATCGGTATATACAAAAATAATGACCCAAAAGAAGTAGTGATAGATGAAGTTGTCGGATACCTCGTAGCAATGGTTTTTATAACGCCAACTGCTATAAATATTACGATTGGTTTTTTACTGTTCAGATTTTTTGACATTGTAAAAATTTTCCCCTCAAATCAACTTGAGAGACTGAAGGGGGGAGTTGGGATTGTAATGGATGATGTTGCAGCCGGAATATGGACAAATCTGGTTCTGATTGTAATAAATAATTATATAGTGAAATAAAGGCTAAAACTTATGAAAAACATTGAATTTATAGCCACGGGCAATGAAATAATGTCAGGCTTGACGGTTGACACTAATTTTTCATGGCTGGCGGAAAAGTTAATTGAATTTGGGGTATCCATCAAACACCGTTGCTCCGTAGGTGATTATAAAGATGATATTATTTCAGCATTGCAAAACGCATCAAAAAGATCGGATTTTGCGATAATGACGGGCGGACTGGGACCAACGGATGATGATCTGGCTTCAGCTGCTGCATCTGATTTTTTTAATGTTCCTCTTATACTTAATGAAGAATGCTTACTGGATATTAAGAAAAAACTCCACGACAGAAATAGGAAATTTCTATCTATACACAAAAAACAGGCGATCTTCCCCGAAAACTCTGTCATTATTAAAAATGAGGTTGGCACGTCCGCAGGATTTAAATTTAGCAAAGGTGGTGTCTCTTTCTATTTTCTTCCGGGAGTTCCGGGAGAATTTAAGCCTATGATTAAAGATTTTGTTCTGCCGGACATACTTACCAGTTCTAATTTGCGTATCAGGATAATTCAAAACACTATCAAAACAGTTGGACTTGGCGAGTCGGAAATAGCAGAAAAACTGAAAGATATTGCTTTTGACAATGTGGAATTGAGCTACAGGATATATCATCCCGAAATACATCTGAAACTAATGGCAAAAAATGAAAATGAAGAGGTTTCAAGAAAAAATATAGAGAAATACACGAACTTGCTGAAAGATAAACTTGGCGAATATATATTTGCATTTGATGACAAGAACCTTGAGGAGGTTGTTTCAAAATTACTTCTGGAAAATAGTTTAACAATCTCAACTGCCGAATCATGCACGGGCGGGTTACTTGCAAGTATGCTCACTGATATTCCAGGCAGTTCTGGGTATTTTACAAGGGGCGTTGTAAGTTACAGTGACGGTTCAAAATCAGACTTGTTAAACGTTGCAAATGAACTTATTATAAAGTATGGTGCCGTTAGCTCTCAAGTTGTAGAAGCAATGGCAGAGGGAATCAAGAACACGAGCAATACAGACGTAGGCATTGCGATCTCTGGTATCGCGGGACCCGGCGGAGGCAGTAAAGCAAAACCAGTCGGAACGGTTCACATAGGTATAGCTTTCAAAAATGAACCGGTTTACTCTCAAAGATACAGTTTTAGTGGAAACCGACGAGATATTAAGTTACAGTCAAGCAAATATGCACTTGATATTATAAGAAAGAAAATAGAAAATAAGTCACAATAAAAAAGGATTAGAGAATAATAATGGCAAAAAACAACACGGCAAACAGTAATGACGGCAAGGAAAAATCTATAGAGATCGCAATCTCTTCCATAGAGAAACAGTTCGGGAAAGGTTCTATAATGAGGCTGGGTTCTGATACTGCCATCCCGAGCCTTTCCGTAATCCCAACCGGTTCATTGGGTTTGGATATTGCACTGGGAGTCGGAGGACTCCCTAGAGGAAGAATAGTTGAAATATACGGACCCGAATCTTCCGGTAAAACAACAATAGCACTGCATGCAATAGCAGAATGTCAGAAATCAGGTGGTATTGCGGCTTTTGTAGACGCAGAGCATGCTCTTGATCCCATATATGCCAATAAACTAGGAGTCAAGACCGACGACCTACTCATATCACAGCCCGATTTTGGCGAACAGGCACTCGAGATAGTGGATACTCTAATAAGAAGCAGTGCCGTTGATATGATTGTGCTTGATTCCGTTGCAGCATTGACACCTAGAGCTGAAATTGAGGGCGAAATGGGAGATTCTCACGTTGGTTTACAGGCAAGGTTAATGTCTCAAGCTCTCAGGAAGATCACCGCAAACGTTAGTAGATCAAAGACCATTGTTGTATTCATCAACCAAACACGTATGAAGATCGGTGTTCCCTCCTATATGAACCCCGAAACAACAACTGGAGGAACGGCACTCAGATTTTATTCGTCCGTAAGAATGGATGTCCGCAGAATTGGATCCATAAAAGACGCTGAGCAGATTTTGGGCAATAGGACCCGCGTTAAAGCCGTTAAGAACAAAGTAGCTCCTCCGTTCAAGGAAGCGGAGTTTGACGTGATTTTTGGAAGAGGAATATCAAAACTGGGCGAGATTTTGGATCTGGGAGTCAAATACAAAGTAGTTGGGAGAAGCGGAACATGGTTTTCCTACGGAGATGAAAGACTGGGTCAGGGAAGAGATAATGCTAAAACTTTTCTCTCCGAAAACCCTGATATAAGAAACGAAGTATACTCAAAAATACTTGAGGAAAGTGGAATAATACAAAAGAAGAAAGCAAATGACCAATCAAACTAACAGTGAAACAAAACAAGTTAATAAAATAAGTATTAATGAAATATTTAAACTCGCCGTGCGTCTTGATGCTTCTGATATTCTGATCAAAGTAGGTAGTCCCCCTGTATTCAGGATTAACGGAAAACTCTTAGATCTAAAGAAAGTCCCTCCAGTCAATTCAAGTGAAAGCGTTGAATACGCCAATACTGTTATGAACGATTGGCAAAAGAATAAGTTTAATGAAAACTTTGAAATGGACTTGACTTATAAACTGGACGGAAACTATGTATCAGTAAAAAGTGAACATATTGAATCTAACATAACTTATGATATTCCCGAAGCCAGGTTCAGAGTTAATATATTCAAACAACGGGGTAGCATTTCCATTGTGGCAAGGGTCATCAAAAACGAAATATCTAATTTTGACCAGTTGAACTTGCCACCCGTCATGGAGTCCATTGCCAAAGAAGAGAGGGGGTTGGTTGTAGTCACGGGAACCACGGGTAGTGGCAAATCAACAACGCTTGCCTCAATAATTGATCACATCAACAGCAACTCGAAAAAACATATAATAACGATAGAGGATCCAATTGAATATGTATATAAAGACAAACTCAGCTATATCAATCAAAGAGAAGTGGGAGTAGATACAAGATCATTCAACGGTGCTTTAAGATCGGCTCTCAGGGAAGACCCAGATGTAATACTTATTGGTGAAATGCGAGACTTGGAAACAATAGAGCTTTGCCTGACCGCTGCCGAGACTGGCCACCTTGTGCTTGCAACCTTGCACGCACTTGACTCACGGGAAACTATCAACCGTATTCTTGGTGTCTTCCCCATTGACCAGCAAAATGCTGTCCGCCACCAGTTTTGTAATACACTGAAAGCAATTATATCCCAGAGACTGGTGCCTTGCGCCGATGGAAAAAGTAGAGTTCCTGCTGTGGAAATATTGTTGTGCACTTCAAGGATCAGAGCTCTGTTATCCTCTCCCGAAACAACCGGCTCAATAAACGATGCAATTGCAGAGGGAAAAGATCACTACGGTATGCAGACGTTCGATCAGTGCTTGCTGGATTTTCATAATAAAAAATTAATCACCTATGAAGAGACAATGAAACAAGCTACTAATAAAGAGGATCTGGATCTCAAGATCAGAGGTGTTGGAAAGTAGAATAAAGTCTTTCCTGCTTTCTTCCAAAACATGAAATTAATCGGTATAGACACGTCCTCTCACTTGGGAAGTGTTTCAGTTTTTGAGGACTGCAAACTGCTTGGGGAATGTTTGTTGAACTTGGGTCCTGCTCATTCTGAAAATTTGGTTGCTTCTGCTGACTGGCTACTTAATTCCCTAAAAATAAAAAGAAATGAACTTCAAGGTGTGGCCGTATCTATCGGTCCCGGCTCATTCACATCGCTCAGAGTTGGAGTAACGATGGCAAAATCTCTTGCCTACACGTTAAAGTTGAAAATCATTGGAGTATCATCGCTTGAGATCATTGCATCAAATATTGCCTACACCGATAAAAAAATATGCGTTTTAACGGATGCCAAACGGAAAGAGGTATATTCGTCAATATTTGAATACAAAGAAGGGTCAATTAAACAAATAAGAAGCGAAAAAATTCAAACGGTCGCAGAACTCTGCAACGACATAAATGACGGCACTGTCTTTGTTGGAGACGCAGTATCAATTTATAAAAATGATCTAAAAAGTTACCTTGGCAGTCTTGCAATAATAGCAGGTGAGCCATTTAACATGTCGGTTTCATCACGCTGTGCTTTAATTGGGTATAACAAGATAAAAGATGGATTGGAAGATGACCCAGTTACATTGACGCCCAACTATTTAAGAAAGTCTGAAGTAAAACTCAAAGCGAAAAATAACCCATAGCCTTAATAACCAATTGAAAAATATTATTATACATATACGTTATTTGGTTTCAGTAGCTTATCTCAAAGACTTTGAGCGAATTTATAGGAGTTTATAATGGCTAAGATGTTAGGTGCACAAATGTTTTTTGAAACGCTTCTTCACCAGGGCATTGACGTAGTGTTCGGACTGCCCGGTGGATACGTGCTTAAAGTCTATGACGTAATGACCGGTTATACTGACAGGATAAATCACGTGCTTGCAAGACATGAACAAGCTGCAACACACATGGCAGACGGCTATGCCAGAGCTTCAGGAAAACCCGGCGTTGTACTATGCACGTCAGGACCGGCTGCCACAAACACGGTAACAGGTATAGCAACGGCACAAATGGATTCATCCCCCATTGTTATTTTTACCGGCCAGGTTCCAACACAATATCTGGGCAGCGACGCATTTCAGGAAGCCGACCATATAGGAATTACAATGCCTTGCACCAAACACAACTATCTTGTAAGAAAAACGTCTGACCTACCTGGCACAATGCTTGAGGCTTTCCACATTGCTACAACTGGAAGGCCAAGTCCCGTACTTGTTGATATGCCAAAAGACGTTCTGGTGGGAGAAGATGAATTTATAATACCAAAACAAATAAATGTCCGGGGATACAAACCCAACTTAAAAGGCAATCCATCTCAGATCAAAAAAGCAGTTGATCTTATACTAAAATCAAAAAGACCTGTGGTCTTCTGCGGAGGTGGGGTGATCTGCGCAAATGCAACAGAAGAACTGAAAAAGTTTGTGGATAAAACGCAGATACCCGTTTGCTCTACTTTAATGGGACTTGGTGCTTTTCCTCCCGATGACCCAATGTATGTAAACTTCCTCGGCATGCACGGCTCTTATGCTTCAAATATGACGATACACGAATCCGACCTTGTTATATCTATCGGTGCAAGGTTTGATGACAGGGCAACGGGTGGAAAATTTGACGAATTTGCTCCAACAGCCGAAATTATTCACATTGATATAGACCCTGCAACAATTGACAAAAACATATATGTAGAATGTCCAATTGTCGGAGATGCAAAGCAGGTTTTAAACCAGATAATGGAAGCCCTGCCGGAAACAATCAAAACAGACCGCAGAGAGTGGCTTGCTAAAATAGATGAATGGGACAAAAAACATCCCCTCAATCCCAATCAGAACGGGGATATGATCTCAACCTCTTATACAGTTGATCTGCTGTCCAAAATGACAAAAGGCGATGCGATCATTGTATCAGACGTAGGCCAGCATCAGATGTGGCTTGCCCAGTTCTATAAATTCAAAAAACCAAGAAGGTGGATAAACTCAGGAGGACTGGGAACAATGGGATTTGGATTTCCCGCCGCTATGGGTGCTAAATTCGCAAAGCCCGATGACCTTGTTATAGCCGTATGCGGTGACGGTAGCTTCCAGATGAATTTTCAGGAGCTTGCAACCGCAGTTGAAAACAACATGGACCTAAAGATCATTGTATTCAACAACCAGCATCACGGAATGGTAAGACAATGGCAGACGATGTTTTTTGAAAGCAACTTCTCCGCATCCAAGTTTGAGGTTTTGCCGGATTTCGTCAAGCTGGCACAAGCCTTTGGGGCAAAAGGTATAAAAGCAGAAAGACCCGAAGATCTGGAATCCACTCTAAAAGAGGGAATAAATACAGAGGGCGTCGTACTTATGGAAATAGTTGTAGATCCCACGGAGATGGTATATCCAATGATAACCCCAGGTGGAGCAATGAACGATATGATAATGCAGCCGGTTGACGTTGCCTGAGAAGCTAATGCTCTTAAATTGTGAAGGGATATGACAATGTTAAGATTTTTACTAATTTTAGTTATTGTTTCAGTCTTTTCGTTACCTGTAAAGGTTAATTCAGAAACTTTATCTGGGTGGATTTATAACGAATCTGTTGACGAATTTACAGATGAACTTAGTTCTGTTGGGGCAGGAATCCACAAAGGAGGTAATTTGGTCGCATTAGTAACCTGTTTGTTAAAAGAAAAAGAGAATTTATTATTTTTTGTGATAAGTCCTGAAAGTTATTTTAGTCTAAAAGATAGTGATGAAGTAAAAATAAGAATTGACAAAGACAATATGGAAATTTATCAAGCACAAGTTATGTCAGGAAGAAGTCAAAGGGTTTTCATAGGCTATCCTCACGGTTTAGCGAAAAGAATGATGCGGGGCAATAAAATGATCATAAAAGTGGGTAATTCAGATACTATAAGGGTTTCATTAAAAGGCTCTGCAAAACCGATCCAAAGAGTTTTAGATAAATGTAAGTAATATTTGTCTGTTTGGTATTATCATCCTCTTTTATATAATTAGACAATCAATCAACAAGGGAAAAAGAAATTGAGACACACTATATCATTATTAGTTGATAACAAATCAGGTGTTCTTTCCCGCGTTGCTGGTCTATTCAGTGCACGTGGGTTTAATATTGAGAATCTGAACGTCGCACCAACCCATGACCCAGAAACATCTAGGATCACGCTGGTTACAACGGGAGACGACTATATTATCCAACAGGTCATCAAGCGATTTAACAATATGGTCAACGTAATTAAAGTTACAGACCTGACGGAAATGAAACACGTGGAAAGAGAGATGGTGCTTGTAAAAGTTGATGCATTAATTAACAACCGTGCTGAAATTCTCCGTATATCGGACATTTTCAGAGCAAAAGTCGTTGACATCAGCCAGCAAACGTACACTCTGGAACTCACTGGAGATATTGAAAAAATAAACGCATTTATTGAAATGCTAAAACCATTTGGGATAAAAGAAATTGCTCGCACGGGCACCGTTGCAATGGCTCGTGAAAAAAAAACAGGCTTCTAAGTAAGTAATTCAAATCAATTAAGGAGATATTAACAAGTGAAGGTTTACTATGACAAAGACGTAGATATTAATCACGTAAAAGGAAGAAAGATCACAATTATAGGATATGGCAGTCAGGGTCATGCACACGCAAAAAACCTGAGAGACTCCGGAATAGAAGTTGCTGTAGGTCTCAGAGAAGGTAGCGACAGTTGGAAAAAGGCATCTGAAGCAGGTTTTGAAGTGATGACCGTAACGGACGCATCAAAGTGGGGGAACATCATCATGATGCTTGCTCCCGATACAAGTCAGCCTGACATATACAACAACTGTATAGCTGATTTCTTAAAATCTGGGGATGCTGTCGCATTTAGCCATGGTTTCAATATTCACTATGGTCAGATTGTGCCACCATCATACGTTGACGTGTTCATGGTTGCACCCAAAGCCCCCGGTCACACCGTCAGAGGTCAATTTGAGCAGGGGTCAGGCGTACCGGGACTTGTTGCGGTGCATCAGGATTCAACGGGAAAAACAAAAGACATTGCACTTGCCTACGCAGGTGCTATTGGATGTGCAAGGGCAGGTATTATTGAAACGTCATTCAAAGACGAGACGGAAACCGATCTTTTTGGTGAACAATCCGTTCTGTGTGGTGGTATCACCGCTCTAATACAATCAGGTTTTGAAACCCTGACCGAAGCCGGTTACCCACCCGAAATGGCATATTTTGAATGCTGCCATGAAGTTAAGCTCATTGTTGATCTGATCTATGAGGGGGGAATATCAAATATGAGATATTCCATAAGCGATACTGCCAAATACGGCGATATTACCAGAGGTCCGAAAGTCGTCAATGAATCTGTCAAAAAAGAAATGAAAAAGATCATTGATGATATACAATCCGGCGTTTTTGCCAGAGAGTGGATACTGGAAAATAAAGCAGGACGTCCGGTATACAATGCACTGCTTAAAAAAGGAGAAGATCATCCAATTGAAAAAGTTGGTAAAAAGCTGAGAGATATGATGAGTTGTCTATTCAAGTCCAAACTTGTTGATAAATCCAAAAATTAATGTTTAAAAAATTCACACCAATATCTCCTGAAGGTGTGCCAATGATATTGCTCACGGGTATTGCAGGATGGATATTGGCATTCTTTGAGTTTCAATTACTATCTTTTGTTCTTTTTGTACTGACAATCGCTTTAATTTTTTTCTTCAGAGATCCCAAGAGAAATACCGTCAATGACCCGGACGCTGTTGTATCACCTGCCGATGGGGAAATAATAAGCATATTAAATGCCACCGAGACAGAATTTTTAAAGAAAGACTGCTTGAAAATAAGTATATTCCTATCCATCCTTGATTGTCATGTAAACCGTTTTCCAGTCTCCGGGAAAGTTCTGGCTACAAAATATAAACACGGCAGATATAATTTGGCTTATAAGTCGGAACTTTCCAGTGAAAATGAACAATTGATGACTTATATAGAACTTAAAGACGGCTTAAATATAGTATTTTCTCAAGTTGCCGGCTTTTTGGCTCGCAGAATCGTATCTTATGCCGACGTTGGCAGTTACTATAATCAGGGTGATAAATTTGGAATAATAAAGTTTGGTTCTAGAATGGATATTTACCTACCGGTCAATTCCGTTTTGGAGGTTCAGGAAGGAGACAAAGTAAGAGCAGGAGAAACCATAATAGCATGGCTCATAGAAAAAACAGATTAAGCAGAAAAAATCTGAAACTGAAAAAGGAAAAATTAATTCCCTTATTTCCAAATATTATAACAACGGGAAGTCTAACCCTTGGGCTTGCTTCAATTATGAGTTCACTCCAGATTTTATCTATTAAATCAGTTCCAGGTGCCGATCTTGAACAACTCTTTGGTAAATTCTGGTGGGCTGCCAGCTTTATTGGTTTAGCGATCGTATTTGATATGCTTGACGGCAAGGTCGCACGTGCGCTTGGATCAGATAGTAAATTTGGCGTCTCTTATGATTCATTGTCAGATTTGGTTTCTTTTGGGATTGCACCCGCAGTTTTGTTATACGTTTGGTGTCTCGCCGACGCAGGCAAAATGGGACTTATGGCTTTGTTGTTTTACATTATTTGCACTGCACTGAGACTTGCAAGGTTTAACATACAGGCTCAAAAAGAGGAAAAATACAACTTTTCAGGACTGCCAAGTCCTATGGCAGCCGGGTTAATGTTTGCACCAGTAATGCTTTTTTCAGAATTCAATCGCATCCCAACTCAGGAAGTCGTATGGTATTACCTAATTTTAGCACCACTCGCCGGTATTATAATGGTCAGCAACATCCCGTATAGAAAATTCTTAGAGTTAAAACTTAAAGGACAGTTCAATACTTTGGTAATTGTCGCAATAATCATATCTGCCATTGTTTCCAATCCATCCGCAATGGTGCTGATCATAGTCTATCTGTATTTCCTGTTGGGTATTGCAACATACATTTATAACTTCAGCAGGGATCGCCGCGGACTGAAAAAACCACTTTCAGAACAAGAAGTGCTTGACGCATCCAAACCTAAAAAATGAATTCAGAACTGACTTTGAGAGTCCGTTTAGCTAATATGAAGAATTTTATCATAATAGTCTTGATATTGTTTTCCTCAAATATATTCAAGGAGAATCTAATGAGTGCAGAGCTTACTGATAAACAAGGAGTATCCAAGTTTCTTTTGGACAATGGATTGACGGTAATATTACAAGAAAACAACTCATCCCCGGTAACCGCGGTGAACGTATGGGTAAAAACCGGAAGCACTTGCGAAGTTGAAGGAGAATACGGATTGGCTCACGTCCACGAACACATGCTTTTTAAGGGAACTGAAAAACGTGCTCTGGGAGAGATAGCTAAAACTATTGAAGCAGGAGGCGGAGATATAAACGCCTATACATCGTTTGATGAAACCGTTTATTACGTTGTCAGTGCAAGCAGGTTTTTAAGGTCCACGTTGGATATCCTTGCAGATGTAATGCAAAACTCCACTTTTGACCCCATAGAACTTGAAAAAGAACTTGAGGTAGTTCAAGAAGAAATCAGGAGAGGCAATGATACGCCCGGCAGAGTGTTGAGCCAGAAATTGTTTTCAACGGTTTATGATAAACATCCTTACAAAAGACCTATAATTGGCACAAAAGAAAGCGTTGATTCGTTTACCAGAGAAAAGATCCTGAATTTTTATAACAAATGGTATAGCCCTCAAAATATGGCACTGGTAATTGTGGGAGACTTCAAAAGCAAAGAGATCATTCCGGTCATTCAAAAAACATTTGGAAAACTCAAAAAAAGAAATTTTTCTGAATGCAAAATTCCCGTTGAGCCAAAGCAGAAAACAATCAAGACTTTTGTTATAGACAAGGATATAAACGAAGCATATTTTTCCCTTGCCTTTCACGTCCCAGATATTAAGCACGAGGACACCCCGATAATCGACGTTATATCCAATATTCTGGGTGGAGGAGAAAGCTCAAGGATGAACAGGAAAGTAAAAGAGGAAATGGGTCTTGTAAACTCAATTTACTCATACTCATACACTCCAAAACACAGCGGCATCTTCGTAGTTGGTGGAACTCTTCAACCGGACAAGGTTGATGACGCTTTTAGAGAAATTATCAAACAGGTTTATAAACTGAAGCATCTGACCGTTGGCAATGAAGAGCTTAAAAAAGCACGGGTCAATATTGAAAGTGAGTTTATCTACTCAAAAGAGACAATGCAGGGACAAGCACAAAAGCTCGGGACATTTGAAATTGACGCTGGTGATTACAGATATGAACATCAGTATATTGATAAGATAAGCAATGTAACACCTGAGAAAATAAAGCAAGTTGCCAATAAGTATTTTACGGATTCAAATATCACGGCAGGTGTATTACTTCCATCCGACCAGAAAACAACCACCAAAGACGAGCTGAAAAGCACTGTACTTGACCAAGTGAGACTTATTGAGTCCGAGTATGCCAAAAAGCCAATACCGAGTGCTGAAAACAAAACCACCAGAAAGGTATTGAAAAATGGAATAAGGGTATTGATCAAGGAAAATCATTCTGTCCCTATATTTTCCGCAAAAGCGATATTCTTAGGCGGTGTAAGATATGAAAATGAAGACACGAACGGACTTTCAAATTTCCTGTCCGAGATGTCTACAAGGGGAACTAACAATCGCACTTCAGAGGAAATAGCACTGGAAATTGATTCTATCGCCGGAGAGCTTAACGGGTTTTCAGGAAGAAACAGCGTCGGGGTTACAGTTGAATCATTGAGCAAGAATTTCCATCAAGCAATGGAGTTGTTTGGAGACGTTGTTTTAAATCCCTCTTTTCCAGAGGAGGAAATAGAAAGGGCGAGGAGAAATATTATCTCGGACATAAAAAAACAGGATGACAACCTGCTTAGAAAATCTATCAATCTTTTTCTAAAATCTCTCTATACCGAACACCCTTACCGTTTCAGCACACTTGGTAACATGGAAAATGTTAAAAAGTTCAATAAAAACGACCTTATCACCTTTTACAAAAAATTAGCTGACCCCTCTAATCTTGTAATATCTATCGTTGGAAGTGTGAACACGGATGAAGCAATGGCATTAATAGAAAAACATTTCGGCAACATGAAAGGGTCAGGTCTTGTTAGACTTACTCTCCAGAATGAGAAAAAACAGGACGATATAAGGGAAAAAACAGCTTACGAAACGGACAAATCCCAAACTCACATTATACTTGGTTTTCAGGGACCCACTTTTTACGATAAGGACTACCACGCCTTTAAGGTTCTCAATGCAATACTTGCAGGGCAAGGAGGCAGACTGTTCATTGAATTGAGAGACAAAAAAAGTATGGCTTATGTAATCACCTCGTTTCTATCTCCTGGAATTGAGAATGGATTTTTTGGAATTTATATAGGAACTGCCCCAAGTAAGGAAAAAGAAGCAATAGAAGGAATAAAAAATGAGATTACAAGACTGCTTCAGAATGGGATCACGGATGAGGAATTAGAACGAGCAAGAAACTACCTTGTCGGTGGCTTTGAAATAGCCTTACAGCAGAACTCCGCTCAAGCTAGTAGGATCGCTTCTGATGAGATCTATGGCATAGGATGGGATTCGTATTCCAAATATTCGGAAAAAATATTTGCCGTAAGTAAAGATGACGTTATGAGAGTAGCAAAAAAGTTTTTTGACCTTAATGCCTACACGCTCGCAATCGTGAAAAACGAGGATAATTAATCCAATTAAGAAATATGAGACTAAAACCCTCGTAATTCCATCTAATGGGCTCAAAAAACAAACAACTTTTTCAGCACAAGTTGTTTACTCGCCTTCAAGCAAATATTTATCGTAAACTTCTTTTGCCCAGAACAACTCAGTGCCGGACGATACCAATGCCACTTCCATTATAGCCTCTGCTATTTCCTCTTTACTGAAACCCGCTGCCATAGCTTTTTTTATCCTTGAACCGGTACAGTGGGGACACCTACCTTGAATAGCAACGGCAAGTGCTATCATCGCTTTTGATTTCTGGTCTAATTTGCTTTCACCTTCACAGGAATTGTAAAACTCCCACCACCCTTTTGCCATATCTGGTGCTTTCTCTTCAAACCATAGTGCCATTTGATAAATCCTCCTTAATTGAAATAAATTTTATGATTAGCAGACATTATACCACTAAATTGCACCAAAATGTGCTTCATACATTGAAAGCCATTTGGTGTTGTTATGGCTGGAAAAAATGAATTCTATCCATATAAGGATTAAGAAGATCGTTTTTGCTGTTTAATCTTTATAATGTTTCAAGCATTAACTGCTTACCATATTCCGCCAGCTTCTCTTAGGACTCTTACGGTTTCGGTATAACCGTACTGTGCAGCCAAGCGTAGAGGCGTTTTGCCGTCTTTATTTTTAGTATTGACTTTAGCCCCGGCAGCAATCAAGGCTTTTACAGTTGCAGTTTGACCGTACTGTGCAGCCAAGTGTAGAGGCGTAGAACCGTCATTAGCTTTAGCTTCAATGTTAGCCCCGGCAGCAATCAAGGCTTTTACAGTTGCAGTTTGACCGTACTGTGCAGCCAAGTGTAGAGATGTAGAACCGTCATTAGCTTTAGCTTCAGTGTTAGCCCCGGCAGCAATCAAGGCTTTTACAGTTGCAGTTTGACCGAGAAATGCAGCATCATGTAGAAGTGTAAAACCGTATTTACCTTTAATCCCAACAGCTTTCAGGATTTCTACTACTGTAGTGTGACGGTACCGCGCAGCCAAGTGTATAGGCATATTGCCGTCTTTATCTTTAGTACTAACGTCAGCCCCGGCAGCCATTATGGTTTTTACGATTTCGGTATGACCTTTCCTCGCAGCCAAATGTATAGGCATATCGCCGTCTTTATCTTTAGTACTAACGTCAGCCCCAGCAGCTATCAGGGCTTTTACGATTTCGGTGTAACCCCTATTTACATGCCAATGCAGAGGTATATTGCCGTCTTTATCTTTAGTCTTGACATCAGTTCCGGCGGCTATTAGAGCTCTTACGTTTTCGGTGCGACCCCAAAATGCAGCCCAGTATAAAGGAGTATTACCGGATTTATCTTTAGCTTCAATGTTAGCCCCAGCAGCTATTAAAACTTTTACCGTTTCGGTGCGACCCTTATCTGCAGCCACGTGTAGAGGCGTACTGCCGTCTTTATCTCTAGTGTTGACGTTAGCCCCGGCAGCTATTAGGACTTTCACCGTTTCGGTGCGACCCTTATCTGCAGCCCGGTATAAAGGCGTACCACCGTTTTTATCTTTAGCTTCAATGTTAGCCCCGGCGGCTATTAGGACTTTCACCGTTTCGGTGTGACCTTTTCCCACAGCCACGTGTAGAGGCGTACTGCCGTCATTAGCATCTTTAGCTTTAATATTGGCCCCAGCAGCTATTAAAACTTTTACCGTTTCGGTGCGACCCTTATCTGCAGCCACGTGTAGAGGCGTACTGCCGTCTTTATCTCTAGTGTTGACGTTAGCCCCGGCGGATAGTAAGGCTTTTACGGTTGTAACATTGTAACCGTACTGTGCAGCCAAGCGTAGAGGCGTACTGCCGTCTTTATCTCTAGTATCGACATCAGCCCCGGCAGATAGTAGGGCTTTTACGGTTGTAACGTTGTAACCGTACTGTACAGCCAAGCGCAGAGGTGTATCGCCGGATTTATTTTTAGTACCGACATCAGCCCCGGCAGATAGTAGGACTTTTGCGGTTGTAGTGTTGTAACCGTACTGTGCAGCCACGTGTAGAGGCGTATTGCCGTCTTTATCTTTGGCATTGACATAAGCCCCAGCGGATAGTAGGGTTTTTACGGTCGCGGTATGACCATACTGTGCTGCAAAATGTAGAGGTGTACTGTAGTCTTTATCTCTAATATTGACTTTAACACCAGCATAACTTAGAGTTTTTATGGTTGCAGTATGGCCACGCTGTACAGCCAAATGTAGATCGGATTCTTTCAGGACTTTTATGGTTGTAGTTTGACCACAATGTGCAGCCAAGCACAGAGGTGTATCGCCGGATTTATTTTTAGTATTGACTTTAGCCCCGGCGGATAGTAGAACTTTTATGGTTGCAGTACGACCGTACTTTACAGCCCAGTGTAGAGACGTATTACCTTTTTCTTTATCTTTAGTATTGACGTTAGCCCCCGCGGCTATTAAGGCTTTTACGATTTCTGTGTAACCTTTCCCCGCAGCCAAGTGTAGAGGTGTATCACCGTAGTATTTAGCTTTAGCTTCAATGTTAGACCCTGTGGCTATTAGGGTTTTTACGGTCTCGGTGTGACCTTCCCGTACAGCCAAGTGTAGAGGTGTAAGGCGGCCTTTATTATCTTTAGTTTCAATGTTAGGCATTATATAATCTCCAATTAACATAATATAAAGGCATAAAACCATCATTACCTTTAGCTTCAATGTTAACCCCAGCGGCTATTGAAACTTTTACAGTTCTGGTGTGACCCTTCCCTGCAGCCCAGTTTAATAGCAAAATTTGAATGATCTTAATAGTAGTTACCTTCTTTTTGATGATTTTACTTCCGCTGAACAGAGTAAACTTTCCCTTCAACAATTACAAAGAGTTATAAATAAATCAGCCTCAAATCTTTTTTGTTGCAACAATAAACAACCTCTCGGATACAGATGTTCTAAATTAACGTAAGAATACTATTAAAATATTTCACACACTAAAACCACTTGGTGTTGTCATAGCTGGAGAAAATGAGTTTGATCCGTATAAGAATCAAGAAGAGGGTTTTTGCTGTTTAATCTTTATGATGTTCCAAGTATTAACTGCTCATCATATTCCGCCAGCTTCTTCCAGGATTTTTACGGTTTCGGTGTGACTGTGAAATACAGCCGCGCGTAGAGGCGTATTGCCGTATTTATCTTTAGTATTGACATTAGCCCCAGCAGCGAATATTAGGACTTTTGCGGTTGTAGTGTGACCTTTCTCTGCAGCCGCGTGTAGAGGCGTATTGCCGGATTTACCTTTAGCTTCAATGTTAGCCCCGGCAGCTATTAGGACTTTTGCGGTTGTAGTGTGACCTTTCTCTGCAGCCGCGTGTAGAGGCGTATTGCCGGATTTATCTTTAATATTGACATCAGCTTCGGCGGCTATTAGGACTTTTGCGGTTGTAGTGTGACCTTTCTCTGCAGCCGCGTGTAGAGGCGTATTGCCGGATTTATCTTTAATATTGACATCAGCTTCGGCGGCTATTAGGACTTTTGCGGTTGTAGTGTGACCTTTCTCTACAGCCGCGTGTAGAGGCGTATTGCCGTATTTATCTTTAGTATTGACATCAGCTTCGGCGGCTATTAGAACTTTTACGGTTTCTGTGTACCCCCCCACTGCAGCCATGAGTAGAGGCGTACCAACGAATTCATTTTTAGTATTGACGTTTGCTCCAGCCACTATCAGGGCCTTTACGGTTTCAGTGCGACCCCCAAATGCAGCCATGCGTAGAGGTGTATCACCGGATTTACTTTTAGCTTCAATATTGGCCCCGGCGGCTATTAGAACTTTCACCGTTTCAGTACCCCCAAATACAGCCCAGTATAGAGGTGTATAACCGGATTTATCTTTAGTATTGACATCAGCCCCGGCGGCTATTAGGACTTTCACCGTTTCAGTGCGACCCCCAAATGCAGCCATGCGTAGAGGTGTATCACCGGATTTACTTTTAGCTTCAATATTGTCCCCGGCAGCTATTAGAACTTTTACGATTTCAGTGTAACCTTCTCCCGCAGCCCGGTGTAGAGGTGTAAAGCCTTTATTAGCATCTTTAGCTTCAATGTTAGCCCCAGCGGCTATTAAGGCTTTTACGGTTACAATACGACCTTTCCGTACAGCCAAGTGTAGAGGCGTATTGCCGTCTTTATCTTTGGCATTGACATCAGCTCCGGCGGCTATTAGGATTTTTACGGTTGTAGTGTGACCTTCCCCAGCAGCCACGTGTAGAGGTGTAAAGCCTTCATTGGCATCTTTAGCTTCAATGTTATTAGCCCCACCAGCAGCTATTAAAACTTTTACGGTTGTAACGTTGTAACCGTACTGTACAGCCAAGCGTAGAGGTGTATTACCGGATTTATTTTTAGTATTGACTTTAGCCCCGGCAGCTATTAAAACTTCTACAGTTGTAGTGTTGTAACCGTACTGTGCTGCCAAGTGTAGAGGCGTATTGCCGTCTTTATCTTTGGCATTGATATAAGCCCCAGCGGATAGCAGAGTTTTTACGGTTGCGGTATGACCGTACTGTGCTGCAAAATGTAGGGGTGTACTGTAGTCTTTATCTCTAATATTAACTTTAACACCAGCATAACTTAGAGTTTTTATGGTTGCGGTATGACCACGCCGTACAGCCAAATGTAGATCGACTTCTTTCAGGACTTTTATGGTTGTAGTGTGACCGTAATGTGCAGCCAAGTGTAGAGGCGTATTGCCGTTTTTATTTTTAGTATTGACTTTAGCCCCGGCGGATAGTAAGGCTTTTGCGGTTGCAGTACGACCATATTGTGCAGCCCAGTGTAGAGACGTATTGCCTTTTTCTTTATCTTTAGTATTGACTTTAACCCCCGCGGCTATTAAGGCTTTTACGATTTCTGTGTAACCTTCCCCAGCAGCCATGTGTAGAGGCTTATCACCGTAGTATTTAGCTTTAGCTTCAATGTTAGACCCTGTGGCTATCAAGGATTTTACGGTCTCAGTGTGACCTTCCCCAGCAGCCACGTGTAGAGGTGTAATGCCTTTATTATCTTTAGCTTCAATTTTAGTCATTATATAATCCCTAATTAAATGTAATATAAAGGCGTAAAACCGTCATTACCTTTAGCCTCAATGTTAGTCCCGGCAGCTATTAGAGTTTTTACAGTTACAGTTTGACCTTTCCCTGCAGTTCAGTGTAACAGCAAAAATTGAATGGTCTTAATGGTAGTCATCTTCTTTTTGATGATTTTTCCCTCTGCTGAACAGAGTAAACTTTTCCTTCAACAATTACAAAGAGTTATGAACAAGTCAATTTCAAATCTTTTTTGTTGCAACAATAAACAATCTCTCGGATCCAGAAGAGATCTTGGTTCTTTCCATGTCAAAAAACTTGATCGCCGTAAACCAACCACGTAGAGCATCTCTTATTTTCTGCAAAGAAAAAGCCCTTTCATAAAGCGTCTCTTCATGTTCCAGATATTGGTTATTGTCCAAATGCTCAAATATCCTCAGATGCCATTCATATATTGAACTGGAATGAGAGACGTTCGTTATCAACACGTTCCTTTCAAATTCATGAACTAAAGGGGATGATCTTGAAAGTTTCTTCAACTTGTATTCCGTATTTGTATCAAATATAAAAACCCCTCTCTTGTTCAGGTGCTTATGCACGTTGAAAAAAAGTTTTTTCCATTCGGAAAATTTTAAGAGATGATTGATAGAATCATTCATGCAGATTATAACGTCAAACTTCTGATTTAAACTGAAGTTGACCATGTTGTTCTGGTATAGAGTAACGTGGCGGAATTTATGGTGTGCCATCGCAAGCATTATGGGGGAAATATCCAATCCAGTTACTTCATAACGTCCGTAAAGTTGTTTCATCAGGGTGCCAGTGCCACATGCAACCTCAAGCAATGAGCGGGCATCGGGGTTACGTTCCTCTATGAATTTTCTTATCTGTTTTGCGACATCCTTCTGGTCACCCATTATTTCATCGTAGAATTTTCCAATGACGTTATACGGCTCCATGACCAGAGGACGGGAAGTAACTTCTATATTTAATTTATAAAGCGTTTTTAATGAACTTTATTATCTGGAATTAAAGCCATTGCCCAGATAGAAAGCATGAGTTCATTTTTTTCATTCATTTCAATCTCTTCGCCACTAACCTGTGCCAGAGTATATCTGTAAGCAAACTGATTTACTTCATCAAACGTCAGCTCAACCGTTTTTTTTCCAGATCCACTAAACACAACCTGAAAACCTTCGTTTGTCTGAATTGCAGTAAAATTACTGTTCTTTTCCATTTAACTCACCTGAACAATGAAACTAATCATTAGTTGCTTATTTGTAAAGAGTTTTTTTTGCTATATAAATATCAGTTTTAAAGGGGCTGTTAGCTCAGTCCGGTAGAGCAGCTGACTCTTAATCAGTCGGTCGTAGGTTCGAATCCTACACAGCCCATTGTTGTTTGTAATGAAAAGATTTAAGCAAATTTAATTTACAATCTGTGTTGCGAGAGTGGCGGAATTGGCAGACGCGCTAGATTTAGGATCTAGTACCGAAAGGTGTGGGAGTTCGACTCTCCCCTCTCGCATTTTATCCAAAAACTCCAATGAAAAACTTGCTGACCCCACTAAATAGATACTTCTTCTCTTCGCTGATAATTAACGCCTCTATACTTGTCTTTGCGAGTTCTCTGGGAGTTTGGGAGAAATCACCAATTATTACACAAGACGTCATTCAAATTTATGACATCCCAAAAGAGAAAGTAGTCGTCCCGCCCTCTAATAAAAAATTGCCTCCAAAAAAGGTTAAACCAAAGCAGATCAAGAAGAAAAAGATCCCTAAGGAAAAACCAATTGAAAGACCTGAAATACCCGCAAAAAAAGTAGAGGTAGAAGACATAAAGAAGGAAAAACCTGCCCCAGTTGAGACACCCCCAAAACTTCAAGCCAATCTTCCAAGAGTCATAATGACCAGTAGAGCCATGAGCGTAGAATGCAGAAAAAAGATCCGTAAAGGGTATGACAGATTTGTACGTCACAGAAATTACGAGGGAAAAGTAGTTTTAAATATAGAAATACTAAAATCAGGCAAAGCTGGTGAAGTCAGTATCAGACAGACGTCTGGCTATCCTAAACTTGATAAATTTGCAATCAATATTATCAAAAAATGTAAATCCATACCGAGGAAAAGAAACAACAGGGTGAGTTTTTCAGGATTGGCAATAGCCCCAATTCAATTTGGAATTGAGAAATAACACTCTTTACTTTTTCCTTTGTATCTCGGTGTAATACTCCACTTTCTGCTCATATTCCAATTTTAATCCATCACAAACCGATCGCCTGGTTGAATTATCATTAAGGCAATCATTATATTTTGATTTTGCTTTTCTTACTTGATCTCTAGCTCGCAACAAGTCCTGCTTTTCATTAGCTCTTCTGAAACTTGACTTGATCTCCTCACTCAATCCTTTTGACGTATCTTGAGTAACCCCACATCCCGTAACAAATAAAATTAAAAATAAAACTCTTTTCATCTATAATTCCACAACAATAGGGGAATTGCGATATTTACAATTTCCCGAGGTGGAAGTATAATAGCACACCTCAAGGATTTTTAAATCTGTTTATGGAGTAACTACTTATGAGGATCAATCTAGAAGATCTGAAAGAAACACAGAAAAAACTCAATGTTTACATCCCCTCGGACACTGTTGAGACAAAAAGGTCATCAATATTTAATGAGTTCAAGAACAATGCAGATATCAAGGGATTCCGCAAGGGCAAAGCACCAAACCACTTTATACAATCAATGTATGAAAAATCCATAAATAAGGAAGTAGTTTCAGAACTTATTTCCGAATCATTTGAAAACGCCTTAAAAGAAGCGGATGTTTCCCCAGTGAGCAAGCCGGAATTAATGCCGGGTCAGATAGAAAAAGGTGGAGAATTTCACTATTCAGCAGTATTTGAAATAATCCCAAAATTTCAAGTCTCAAACTATGAAGGGTTGGAATTAAAAAAATCCAAAATTGAGGTTAAAAAAGAGGATATTGAAAGAGCGTTGACTGGTTTGAGGGAGAGAGTTTCACAAGAAAAATTAGTTGAAGAAAATAGGGAAGTCAAAACGGGAGACATTGTCATAATTAACTTTGAAGGAAAAATTGACGGTAAGACGGTCAAATACCTGAAGCAGGACAATGCAAAATTTACCATCGGCACAGGTCAGTTGTTAGAAGAATTTGAAAAAAACATTATTGGTTTAAAAAAAGGTGGTGAAAGCAGTTTTAACGTTGAGTATAAAGAGGACTTTCAATACAAGGAAGCTGCAGGTAAAACTGTAAATTATGTTTTAAATCTGGTGGATATATATGACAGGGTAGTCCCTGTGGCAAATAACAATTTTGCAAAAGAACTGGGATTCAAAAACCTGAAGGAGCTTGAGGATAAGATCAAAGAAGATATTACATTACGACTCAACCACGTAGAGCAGAACAAGTTGAAAGAACAGATCATTGATATATGCAACAAAAATACAAAAGTTGAAATACCTGAAAGCCTTATAGAGGCAGAGGAAAGCAGACTGAAGAGAGATTTCGCAGCTCACTTCCAGCAACAGGGAATACCCGTTGAGGATATTGATGAAAAAGGTCAAGCAAAATTCAGGGAGATCGCCACTACAAACGTCAAAAGCTCTATTATTTTTGCAGAAATTGCAAAAAGAGAAAACATAAACCCTTCAAACAAAGAAATACAAGATAGATTGAAAAACCTATCCGACTCTCTACACGTACCAATGGATAAGATGCTGGATATGTATCAGGACAAAAATATGATGGCAAACCTTGAAGCATCAATCACCGAAGACAAGGTCGTTGAATTTATAAAAGAAAAAGCCATTATCACGGAAGGGTTAGACAGTCAGGATAAAATTGACAAAAGTCTTTAAAATCGGCATGTTCTTAGGTTGATGTCAAGTTACGTCCCCATAGTTATTGAGCAAACCAACAAGGGAGAAAGGGCCTATGACATATTCTCCCGACTTCTTAAAGAAAGGATAATTTTTATAGGCTCAGTAATAGATGATAACCTTGCTGACGTGGTAATTGCACAGCTCCTTTTTCTGGAATCTGAAAATCCGGGCAAGCCCATATATATCTACATAAACTCGCCCGGGGGAAATGTAACTTCAGGATTGGCAATATACGATACGATGCAGTATGTAAAATCAGAGATTTGCACAATCTGTATCGGTCAAGCTGCAAGCATGGCAGCCGTGCTTCTCGCTTCAGGAGAAAAGGGACAAAGATATGCTCTTCCCCATGCACGGGTAATGCTCCATCAGGTATTGGGAGGCATACAAGGACAAGCCAGCGATATTGAAATACACTCAAAGGAAATACTTCGTATCAGGCAAGACCTGAATAAAATCTTGGAACAACACACTGGTCAAAATCTAAAAAAAATTGAAAAAGATACAGACAGAGATTTCTTCATGGCACCGGACGATGCTTTGAAATACGGTGTGATTGATAGTATAATCAGTGGGAGAGAGGAAGTGTTAAAGTGAAGAATAACAAGAAAGACACAAAACGCACAGCACTTTCATGCTCATTCTGCAGTAAAAACCAAAAAGAGGCGAGAAAACTAATTGCCGGTCCCGGCGTTTACATCTGTGATGAGTGCATAAAACTCTGCAATGAGATAATTTTAGAAGAACAAAAAAAAGACGTTTCACTTGCACTAAACCAGACCTCTCTACCAATTCCATCCCAGATAAAATCATTTCTTGATGAATATATTGTAGGTCAGGACAATGCAAAAAAAGTCCTTTCAGTTGCAGTATATAACCATTACAAAAGGATAGATTTGAATGCACCTAACAATGACAAAGCAGATGACGATGACATAGAAATCCAAAAAAGCAATATTATGCTGATTGGTCCCACAGGTTCTGGAAAAACCCTTTTAGCTCAAACTATGGCAAAATTACTTGATGTTCCCTTTACCATAGTTGATGCCACTTGTTACACAGAAGCCGGCTACGTAGGTGAAGACGTTGAAAATATAGTGGTCAGCCTCTTGCAGGCTGCTGATTATGATGTGGACAAAGCATCAAAGGGAATTATCTACATTGATGAGATTGACAAGTTGGCAAGAAAATCCGGTTATAACACTTCAATAACAAGAGACGTATCAGGTGAAGGAGTCCAACAGGCTTTGCTAAAAATAATGGAAGGAACAAAAGCAAATGTTCCTCCCAAGGGCGGTAGAAAGCATCCTCAGCAGGAATTCATTCAGATAGATACCTCTAACATCCTGTTCATATGTGGCGGTTCATTCTGTGGACTTGATAAAATTATAAAAAACAGGATCGGGGAAAAATCAATTGGTTTTGAAGCCAGCATAGATGAAATAGAAGAACAGGACACAGGTTCACTGATGAATATGTTGCAGCCGGAAGACAGTATTCATTTCGGACTAATACCGGAGTTTGTTGGTAGAATTCCAGTTGTAGCAATTTTGGACGAACTTGATGAGCAATGCCTTGTAAAGATTCTAACTCAACCTCAAAATGCACTTATAAAGCAGTTTCGAAAACTCATGGAACTGGACAGAATTGAATTGGAAGTAACTGAATCGGCACTGAAGGCTATTGCCTGTGAGGCAATAAAAAGAAAAACAGGAGCTCGTGGTCTGAGAAGCATAATTGAATCAATTATGCTTGATATATTTTACAATGCACCTTCTATGGAAGGTTTGAAAAGATGCGTCATAACCGAAGAGGCGGTTCAGAATACGGGTAGTCCACTGTATTTCTTTGAAGAAAAGAAACACTTTGGATCATAATTCCACCATTCAGATTTCCATTAGACAAAAATAATTTGTTCAGTTATAAACGTTATCCAAATTTTGGGCGGTTAGCTCAGCGGGAGAGCGCTTGCCTTACAAGCAAGATGTCACAGGTTCAAATCCTGTACCGCCCACCACGTCGTCGGTGGGGCCGTAGTTCAGCCTGGTTAGAACGCTGGCCTGTCAAGCCAGAGGTCGCGAGTTCAAATCTCGTCGGTCCCGCCATTTATTGAGTTCTTACCCTAATTCACAATGTCATTTGAACAGGCTTTAATCAACTCAACAAAGATTGAAAAATTGTTAGATAGTAAATCCATCAAAAACCAATTAAGGGACAGGAAAAAATCAGCTAAAAATATCCTTGACCAGCTATGCCTGTTCAAAAAGGGAAACATACCGCTTGAATTGATAAGTCCTGCAAAAGTTGGAGACGGAATTATCAAGTTGAATGACAATAAAGTTGAAGAGCTTGTAAATATCTATAACAAACATTTGAATGATCTAAATGTAGTAAAATTTGTGCCTTCATCAGGCGCAGCCTCAAGAATGTTCAAAGACCTGTTATCGGAATATTCCGACTATGTGAATGAAAAAGATGCCGAATTAAGAAACTATAAACATACAACCAGATTAATGGAAAATCTTGAACGGTTTGCCTTTTTTGAAGACCTAAAACTCCTGTGTGATATAAATGACAGGAAAAATTTTGCTGAAATTGTTAAAAAACTGCTTTTTGATGAAGGCCTAAATTACTCATACCTTCCAAAGGGATTGATAAAATTCCACGGAGATAACAATAAAGGTAAAACCGCTTTTGAAGAGCATTTGATTGAAGCCAAGCTCTACACCAAGGGAAAAAACAATTTATGCAATATACATTTTACAGTCCCTCAAAAGGCAAAATTCACAATAGAGCAACACCTGTCATTAATACGTGCAAAATATGAAGATAACAAAACGCATTACAACATAACCTGCTCAATTCAGGGTCCGTCAACCGACACAATCGCAGTAGATATGAACAATGAGCCAATCACTACTGAAGAAGGGAATTTGAATTTCCGTCCCGCGGGACATGGAGCGCTAATTCAGAATCTAAACTCAATTGAAGCTGACATGATATACATAAAAAACATTGACAACGTAACAGTGGAAAGTCATCTGGAAGAAACAGTTAAATATAAAAAATTGCTCGGAGGCTACCTGTTATCCATAAAAAACAAATGCCATAATTTTCTCAAACTTATTGATCTTGGAAAATTGGGAAAAGAAATTTTCTACGGTATGGAAGAATTCATACAAAAACATCTGTCCATTGATATACAACAAAGCACTGATTTGAACAAGAAATTATCCACATATAAAGAGTTGCTTAACAAGCCTATTAGGATTTGTGGCGTTGTAAAAAATGAAGATGAACCGGGCGGCGGTCCCTTCTGGACTAAATATGGCAGTTACAAAAGGTCTCTTCAAATTGTAGAGTCCGCACAGGTTGATACTTCTTCTAAACAGCAGGTAGATATATGGCGTTCGTCCACTTATTTTAACCCAGTGGATATAGTGTGTTGGATCAAAGACTATAAGGGAAATAAATTTAACTTAAACAACTACATTGATCCAAATGCGGTAATAATTACCTCTAAAAGCAGTGGGAATACAGAAATAAAGGCACTTGAACTACCGGGACTTTGGAATGGGGCAATGGCAGACTGGCTAACTGTTTTTGTAGAAGTGCCGCTTATAACTTTCAATCCGGTAAAAAATGTTTTTGATCTGCTGAGAAAAAATCACCAGATCAAGAGCACTGGTACGTAATTACACGATCCATTATGCTTAAAAACAGGCCAGACGTTCATTGTCTCTTACTCGCAGGTGGTGCCGGCTTGAGGCTTTGGCCCCTATCAAGAGAGTCTTATCCAAAACAGTTTTGCAGAGTTACAAACTCAGGATCACTTATACAATCCACCTATAAAAGACTTTTGGATCTTTTTAACAAACAGAAAATATCTATCGTTACGGGAAAAAAACATAAATTTGAAGTGCAAAGGCACTTGTACAAATACAACCGGGAGATCGGCTCAAATATTATTACAGAACCAAATGGAAGAAATACTGCACCGGCGGTTTTACTTGGCACGTTAAAAATTATACAAAAAACGGCTGACCCAATCATTTTTATATTCCCATCTGATCATGTAATAGAAAATATCGACAAACTAGGAACTGCCGTAAAAATGGCAACACAACTCGCAGAAAATGGTTATATAGCAACTCTCGGAATTAAGCCAAAATATCCCGAAACGGGATATGGCTATATTAAAGCCGGCAAAGAAATAAATGAACACACCCTGCTGGTGGACAGTTTTGTTGAAAAACCCAGTAAAACTCAAGCCAGAGAGTGCATTAAAAACAACAACTGGTTTTGGAACAGTGGAATATTTGCATTCAAAGCATCAAATATAATTGAGGAGTATAAAAAACGGCACGGAGAAATTGTTGATAAGCTAAGTAATATAGATTTAGACAAACTGACATCTGAATTTTACAATGGACTGCCGAATATCTCGTTTGATAAAGCCATTATGGAGCATACAAAAAAGACTGCTGTTATACCTATCTTTTTCAGTTGGAATGATCTCGGTTCATGGAAATCAGTTTATGATAATTCCAAAAAGGGAAATAACGGTACCGTTCTGGAAGGCAACGTTGTGGCTAAAAATTCTCATAACTGCCTTATAAAGGCTAAAAACAAGTTGATTGTTACCAATGGTATAAGCAATTTGGCTATTATTGATACTGAAGATGCCTTGCTCATATCCGACTTGAATTCATCCCCCGATATTAAATCCATTGTAAGCAATATGAAAAAGCAAGGTAAAGATGAAGTATTGAAACATAATACCGTTTATAGTCCCTGGGGGTATTTCACGGAACTATACAGCGACTGTGGGTATAGAATACGCAAAATAGTTATAAATCCCGGCAGTGGGTTATCACTTAAAAAACGCCTGCACGGCTTGGAGCATTGGATTGTTTCCAAAGGCATTGCCAAAGTGATTAATGACAACAACACCGCTATAATAAGGAAAGGCGAATCTGTTTTTATCCCCCAATCAAATGCTCAAAGAATTGAGAACATAGACACTGAGGAGCTTCATATTACAGAGGTGCAATTTGGAGAAAAACTTGAAGATGATGACATTATAATATTGGAAGATAACTATGGGAGAAGTAAACAATAAATGATAACAAAAAACCGCATTGGCATTTTAACACCGTTTTTATTTGTAATTATAAACCTGTTTCAACCCTATGTATATGCTGAAACCATTGAATATTCAGTTCTATATACCGATTATATTGGCAAAGAATTCCCATCACAAAGTTTTACAATCAACAATGTGGATTCACTGAACATTCTGCTTGAGAAATTAAAGAAGAAGCCCGAATCTATCAATGTAGATTTTAACAAGCAAGTCGTGAGCATTATTGTTCCTGATAGAGGACTCCATCCAGATCAGATAGAGATAAAGAGAATTTATAAACCAACAGAAGATAGGATCAACGTTGAATATACCCTAAATTCAGTCCATTATGTACCTGAAAAGGATTATAAGCCGAGAAAACCATACATTGTTTTGGCATTAAAAACGGCTATAAAGGATAATCCACAGGTGAGTTTTCAAAATGTTAATCCTAGAGATCCCGTTTTTGCCAATCAGTCTCTTGGAAACTCACTAAACTATAAGAACACTTTGACCCGTGGAACTGCAAGTGAATCTCTTTTGGGTTACATTGCCTTTGATACAGGAAACAGTTGGACATACGAGATTGAGTCGGACTTTGTTAAGGGATACCAGACTTTTTCCGTGATCTCACACACAAACGGTTGGTCAATCTTTGATTTTTTCTTTGGAAGAAGTAAAGTCGGAATGCAACTTACTCCACATGGACAGTTGATCATTCATTCAGGTAAATGGACGAAGACATTTTACACCCCTGGAAGGATAACTGTAACCAACCCGAAAGAACCATTTGAAGTTAAGGCAGGAAAGTTTAAGGACACAATTGTTATATCTTCCAAACCAAACTCCCCTATAACATTCAAGGATATTTACGCAAAGGACGTAGGTCTTATCTATCATGAGCATTCTTCACCAAGAGGGTCGGCAAAATATAGTCTGACAAATGCAAATATCATGGGTCGCAATATCCCCTGATTATTGATGTGTCTGTATCAAATTGACACTTTTTTCTCTTGGGTTATTTTTCTTTTCATTCATCAAGGAGAGGTGGCCGAGCGGACGAAGGCGCTCGCCTGCTAAGCGAGTAAGGGGCTTAAAACTCCTTCGAGGGTTCGAATCCCTCCCTCTCCGATTCACATATGACCAACAAAACAACAAAACAACGTGCTTCTCTCAACCGCACTATTAATTTAAATAATAGCGAATTAGCAAAATACAAAAAACATCTTATCCAACTAAATAAATTAGTTTCTGATAATCCAGTCTCCATCGAAGATATTTTAAACAAAACCATACAACAAGATGTTTTTGAAGTTATAGATCATCTACCAGACAAATTTGTAGATATTGTTTTTGTTGACCCGCCATATAACCTCAACAAGATGTTCAACCTTACCACTTTCAAAGAGATGGAGTCAGAAAAATATGAGAAATGGCTTGATTCTTGGATGAGCAAAATAGTTCGCCTTTTGAAACCAACAGCGTCAGTTTATATCTGTGGTGATTGGAGATCATCTGGTGCGATTTTCAACATTGTTAGAAAGTATTTTAAAATCCAGAATCGCATAACATTTGAAAGAGAAAAAGGGCGGGGGGCAAAAAAGAATTGGAAAAATAGTTCTGAGGACATTTGGTTTTGCACTATGTCAAAGGATTATTATTTTAATGTTGATGCGGTAAAAATGAAAAGAAAGGTCATTGCACCATATCGTGATAATTCTGGCAATGCAAAAGATTGGAATGAGGATAAAGATGGTAAATATCGCTTAACATATCCTTCGAATATATGGACGGATATAACAATTCCTTTTTGGTCTATGCCAGAAAATACGGATCATCCTACGCAAAAGCCAGAAAAATTAGTTGCAAAAATACTACTTGCAAGTTCTAAACCAAAGGACGTTGTATTTGATCCATTTCTCGGTTCTGGCACTACATCCGTTGTGGCAAAAAAATTAGAGAGAAATTACGTAGGCATTGAAATAGATGAGTATTATTGTTGCCTTGCCGAAAAACGCCTTGAAATAGCAGAATCCAATAAAACAATACAAGGCTATTCCGATAATATTTTTTGGGAACGTAATAGCCTTAATGAACAAATAGACAGTAATAATAAGAATAGCGATTTGTATACATCTGTTACAAATGATTAGATATTTTTTATCAGAAGGAACACTGTATTTGTTCCCTACATATCCCTTGAAATTAAACTAAAATTGCAAATACTTGCCAAATCTGTCAATGTATTTATAAACTCACTTGAAGGCAAAACAATGATGATTATAAAATTCTTAACTTCCCGTGCAGCAATCAACAAAGATTTCGGCTTGTTGATTTTAAGAGTAATAATTGGTCTTAGCATGCTTGTCTTTCATGGTTATTCAAAGATAACGGGAGGCACGGAAGCATGGGCAAATATCGGCAAGAGAATGGGTTTGCTCGGTTTAGATTTTCTACCCGTTTTCTGGGGATTTATGGCTGGTTTTGCAGAGTTTGTCTGCTCTATCCTGATTATAATCGGGGTTTTATTCAGACCTGCTACAATTCTTCTTGCGTTTACAATGACTGTGGCTGTCTTAGTGCACTTGAATATGCCACCTGAAAATCCTGCAGCAGGATGGAGTGGAGCTTCACATGCGTTGGAACTGCTCGCGGTTTATGTATGCCTGTTTTTTGTCGGTCCAGGAAAATACAGAATATAGTTATTAAATGTATTTTGACTCCGAAAGACAAATTTCTCCAAATTTTGATCTCTCTGAAATTCAAAAAGAGCAGACTGACACAGCTTCGCTTTATAACGTCATATTGATAGACGATGACGACCACACCTATGATTATGTTATTGAGATGTTGTGTGAGCTTTTTAGTCACAGTAAGACAACGGCTTTTGAGATGGCATGTGAAGTTGATTATACCGGCAGGGTTATTGTCCATAAGGCTCGCAGAGAAGAAGCCGAGCTCAAAAAAGAGCAAATACTCTGTCATGGTCCGGATTGGCGACTTGAAAGAAGTATGGGGTCAATGCGAGCCATTGTTGAAATCGCAAACTCTTGAAAAATTTTGCTTTATTACCCTCAGAAAATTTGCACCCATAATTTTTTTTACTCTCTCCCTGTCATAACCACGGTCCAGAAAATATTTTGCTACCAGTGGAAGTTCTGAAATCCGTCTTACTTCTTTGGGAAACTCTTTTATGTTTCCACCGTCAAGATCAGTGCCTATGCCAACGTGATCCTCGCCGCACAGATTTACAATGTGATCCGTGTGTTTAAATATATCCTCCAAAGTTGGTGGACTTTCCCCGGTCTTGAGAAAAGAGTTATAAAAAACTATTCCAACCACACCACCCCTTTCTGAGACTGCCATTAGTTGCTCATCCGTGAGATTTCTCGGATGGTCAGTTAGCACTCTTGCATTTGAGTGTGTGGCTATTGGGATCAGTCGGGTTAATTCTATGGATTGCCAAAATGATCTTTCATTAAGATGGGAAAGATCCAGAGTAATGCCCATCTCGTTCATCTTTGCAATCAACTTTACCCCATCTTTTGTGAGCCCTGTTTCGGTATCAGTTCCGGATGCAAACCTGTTTTGATTGTTCCATGAAAGACCCAGTATTCTAAGTCCCTTGCCGTGGTAGAACTCCAAGTCGTTCATATACCCTTCAATCGGATCGGCACCTTCCATAAGTGTCAGAAAACCTATCTTGTCATTTTTTTCAAGCTCGTTCAGATCTTTCAAATTATTAACCTGCATAACAACGTCTCTATGCTTTGCGTATATGCTGTCGTAAATTTCAACCTGCTTTTTTGCCTTTTGTGCTGTTCTGCGAGGTCTGTGCTTGGGATGAACAAATATAGTGTTGAAAACCAGTTTTACACCAGCTTCACGCAGCCATGGCAGTGTTATCATGCAATTTGCATCTGTATCGTCAAAATCTCGCTTAAAATAGTTCAGATGAAAAGCTATGTCCTCATGTGCATCAACTATAAAAAAATCATCCATATTTACTCACTTGACCCCCACCCTCCACCGCCTGGGGTTTCTATGCGAACAATATCACCTTTTTTAACACTGAAAGTTTTTTTCGGCGGAAGTTCAATCTCTCTGCCATCTGTGACCAAGATATTTCTGCCTAATTTCCCCTCCTCACCGCCGTTTATTCCATAAGGAGGGTTTAATCTCCTTTCAGTTATCAGAGACACTTTGACGTCGGTAAGAAACTGTATCTCTTTCACAATTCCATCTCCTCCTATGTATTTTCCTCTGCCACCGGAGTCACCGCGTATATAGTAGGATTTTATCAAAACAGGTAGCTCTTTCTCAAGAGCTTCAACAGGTGTGTTAAGCGTATTAGTCATGTGAGTTTGAACCGCACTGACCCCGTTCATTCCTTTTCTCGCTCCCATACCTCCTCCAATCGTTTCGTAGTAGGCAAATTCAGTTTCACTTCCCTGCATCTTTCCTCCAAAAGCAATGTTGTTCATAGTCCCTGCGCTTGCTGCCTGCACTTTATCGGGAACGGATTTTGACAAAGCACCAAAAACAACGTCAACAACTCTCTGTGACGTTTCCACATTTCCCCCAACAACTGCACTGGGATATTTGGCATTCAGAATTGAGTTTTCATCAACTTTGACCTTTATAGCTCTTAGCGGACCAGAATTCAGAGGTATATAGTCCGGGGCAAGACACTGAAATACATAAAGAACGGCGGATACCGTAACACTGTAGGGTGCATTCAGACATCCTTGCACTTTTGCAGAGCTACCCCTAAAATCCACGGTGGCATTCCCTTCATCAATCGTAACTTCGGCTTTTAGCTCAATATTTTCATTGCCCTGTCCGTCATCATCAAGAAAATCCCTGAATTTATAAACTCCGTCAGGTATATCAGAGATAACGCTCTTCATAATATTTGCACTGTAATTCAGTAGTTTGGAAGATGCTTCATTTATTGTATCTATCCCGTATTTATCAATAGCCTCAAGCAATTTTACTTTTCCTAATTCAAGACATGCGATCTGAGCTTTAAGGTCTCCTTCCCTCTCCTGCGGGTCCCTTGTTGCATCAAGTATCTGCTGCATAACGTCCCTGTTTTGCACTCCACCCCTATAGAGTCTGGAAGGAGAAATAATTATACCCTCTTCGTGTACAGTGCTTGAAAGAGGCATTGAGCCCGGAGTATTACTGCCAATATCGGCATGATGTGCTCTGGATACGAGAAAAAATTTAGGTTCTCCATTGTAAAAAACAGGACTTATGCAGGTAATATCAGGCAGATGAGTGCCTCCCTTAAAAGGATCATTCAGAATAAATACATCCCCTTCCCTGATCTCCTCGTTCAGTATTGCCCCAACGGAAAACGACATTGAACCAAGGTGGACGGGAATGTGTGCTGCTTGTGCTATCATTTCTCCCGAACTGTTAAATATGGCACATGAAATATCCCGCCTCTCCTTTATGTTTGGAGAAAGTGCTGATCTGACAAGAATGGATCCCATCTCCTCTGCAATTGTGCCGAGAATATTGTTAAATATTTCAAGTTCAAAAATTCCGATTGACAACTTGTATCATCTCCTCTGACTGGTAATTCTATAAGAAATTAGAAATAAAAATTATAACATTAACAAAAATTTTATATCTATGAACGTTTGACACGGATAAATTAACGTGTATGTTGCTTGCCAACTTATAGGTTAAGGGAATCAGATGAAAGTTCTGAACTGTGCCCGCAGCCGTAATAAGGTATGTCTTTGGATCTTATTGAAGCTAAACCATTTAGCTTCAAGTCACTGGTGAAAACTGGGAAGACTTATTCAAAGACCTATCCCTTTAAGTCGGAAAACCTGCCTAAATATAATGAGTCAGCGTATCACCTCGGGAACAAGGTTATTGGCTTTTTGATGACATACTATAAAACATCAGATGATTATGCCGTGTATATGATATGGCAATCTGAAGAAATCAGGAATCCATTAGCATTTTAGCAATCTGTTCTCTTTGAGTGTTGTGCACTAGGAGATTTGAAATGAAAAATTTCATGCTTGTTTTATCATTTTTAACTTTTGTATGTTTTGTACAAAATTCTTTTGCCAAAGAAGCAGAAAGATTACAAGAGGTCATCATTACAGCCACAAAGATCCCGACCCCTTCTGAGCAGTTTGGAGCCTCAGTTGAGATCATTACACGTGATGATATTGAAAAAAGCCGCGCAGTAGAGGTAATAGATCTATTAAGGAAGGTGCCGGGTTTGATCGTGTCGCAGTCCGGAAGCAAAGGAGGTACTTCCTCGTTGTTCGTGAGAGGAGGTGAAAGCGACTACAATCTTATAATGATAGATGGAGTGCAAGTTAATCAATCTGCAGGTGCTTTTGATTTTTCTAACCTTACCACGGAAAACATAGAAAGGATCGAGATCATAAAAGGGTCTCATTCTGCAATCTATGGCTCCGATGCCATATCATCAGTCATCAATATCATCACGAGAAAGGGACACGAAAAACTCGAACTTTACTTGTCAGGTGCCGTTGGAGCGAGAAAGGAGAACAAAAACCTTATATGGGAATATAAATCCGGCATTTCTTCTGGAAACGAGCGATACGGCTATTCTCTATCTTTTGGAAGATCAAGCGATGAAGGAATACTGGATTTTAACAATGATTATACAAATAACACCTACACGGGCACTTTAAATTTGATCCCGGATGAAAAATTAAAATTCTCTATTACGGCAATCTATCAGGATTCTAAATTTGAATTTCCCACGGGAAGCGCTGGAGACAGATTTGATGTTCTTGATCCAGGTCAGTTCTCGGAAAACGATATAATTGTCATAGGTGCTAATATCTCCCACAGAACCACTACATGGTGGGAGAACACCCTCTCTCTTGGTTGGACAGATCAGGAAAGGAAAAACAAAGATGAGGATAACGGTATAGAAATAGACCCATTTGGAGGCTTAGAAAGTAACGTAGAAGAAAGGAGACAAACGGCTGATTACAGGTCTAATATATTTTTTGATAACAACAACTTCTCCTCTGTCACAACATTGGGGTTTGAATACGAAAAGGAAAAGTACGATGGTTTTGGATTAAACAACTCAAGAAATAACTATGCTTACTATATTCAGGAACAGTTTGGATTATATGAAAGGTTATTTATCACGGCAGGTGTAAGACTTGATGATAATGAAAATTACGGAACAGAATTTACCCCGAGAGTTTCAGTTTCATATTTAATCAAGGAGTATGGAACAAAACTGAGATCATCAGTAGGAAGGGGGATCAAAGAACCAAGTTTCTTTGAGAATTTTGCCAGCGGATTTGCCACAGGCAACCCAAATCTTGAACCTGAAGAATCATTAAGTATTGAAGGAGGTATAGATCAGCTTTTTTTCAATAATAATTTGGAAATTTATTTTACTTATTTCTGGAACAAGTTTGAAAATTTGATCCAGTATAAATTTGAAGGTTTTGCCAACGGGACAGATTATGCCAATATTCAGGAGGCTAAAACAAAGGGTATAGAGATTGGGGGGAATTTTAATATCAGTAGTGAATTGACTTTAGGTTTAAGCTACGTCTATCTTGATTCTGAAGTAACTGAAGATGGAGGTCTAAGCTCTGCTGGATTTTCTGAAGGGTCTAAATTGATCAGGAGACCCAACCACTATTTTTCACTTGTGGCAAACTATTTCTACAAAGATTTTAACTTGAACGCGTCTGGAACTTATATCGGCAAGCGAGACGACCTAAATTTTGCAGAATTTCCATCTAAACGTGTGGAAAATGACGGATACTTCAAAGCCGATTTAGCTGGGAGCTATAAACTGCCGCTGAATTTTTCTTATTTGAGCAGTGCAACCGTGTTTACAAGAATACAAAACCTTTTTAATAAGGATTATGAAGACGTGTTTGGATTTTCAAGTCCCAGGTTGAATTTTGTAGCTGGACTCTCAATTCGCATATAGTTTTTGACTATATAATCAAGCGGTGTCGCCATGGCAAATATTGCTGGGCAAACACCGCTCGAACTGAACATCACATTGATATTCTACAAAGCCGATACTCTTAAAAGCGTGGTATCACTTCCTTGCCAAATAACTTAATACATTCAGAAATTACTCCGTTTGGAGCTTGAGGGAAAACCATTCTGCAGACAATGTAATCAATACCAGTTTCTTCCTTGTATTTATTGATCTCGTCAACGCAATACTCAGAAGTCCCTATAATAAACCTGTCTTCGGGAATATGCTCTAATAAAGGATCATCAATACTTTTAACCTGCTGACCCCTGACAAATATTTTCACACCCAAACTGAAGTAAAACTTATACATATTTATTATGTATTCTGTTCCCCCTTCAATTGCTTTATCTTTTGTTCCGGAAATAAATGTTTCCCTGAGCAAAACGTGCTTAATGCTTTCGGGATCATGTCCGGCTTTGGATGCAGAATCATTAAACCAGTTCAGCGTATCCTTTATCATGTCGGTTGTTCTTCCGGGTCCTATTAAAAGTGGGTAGCCAAGTTTTCCTGCACGTCTTATGGCAGGTTCTTCAAATGCACCTATGTATATCGGTATCGGCTTTTGAATTGGTTTTGGAGTAACATTTATATCTTGGAAATTAAATCTTTTCCCATTATATGAAAAATCTTCATCCGCCCATGATTTTGTAATAATTTCCACTCCTTCTTCAATTCTTGAGGGGCGCTGGTTGATTGGAATATTGAACCCTTCAAATTCTTCTTTCCTGTATCCAATTGCCACGCCGAGATCAAATCGCCCACCGGATATTATATCCACCGTTGCAGAATCCTCAGCAATGCGGACAGGGTTATGGAGCGGTAATATTAAAGCTCCCGTGCCAATCCTTATATTACTGGTAACTGCCGCCATTGCAGCTGCCATTGCAAGTGGAGATGAACAGTAGCCATCTTCCATGAAATGATGTTCGGATAACCATGCTGAGTAAAACCCCAAATCTTCCGCCAGTTTGACATTCTCAAGTGTGTCCTTGTAAAGCTCCCTGTGCGTAATGTTTGGAAGATCTTTATGGGTTTGCATACTGAAAAGTCCAACTCCAATTTTCATTAGACACCTCCAAAATAAACTGTGTAAATTATACCATCACTTCCTTTTTAGTTGAATTTTCAAACAAAATACTGCTATAATCAACTTGAAAAAATTATAGTGAGGAAGTTAAATGGCTAAAGAAATTAAATTTGGACTCTCCGCCCCCATGCCGGGTGCTGACGTTAAAGGATTAATTGAATTTTCTGTTATAGCAGACAAGTTAGGTTTTGACACCATCTGGTATCCCGACCATCTTTTGTTTGTAGCTCCTGGTGCAATTGCACCCGAGGCTTGGACGGTGGCAGCAGCCGCAGCAACTCAGACCAATAGCATTAATCTGGGCACTGTTTCCGACCCGCACAGGATGCACCCAGCAGTTTTTGCACAGAGACTCGCCACGGTGGATCAGCTATCAGAGGGAAGGACGGTTTTAACCCTTGGAGTTGGTGAGTCAATGAACCTTGATGCCTTTGGTATAGAGTGGAATAAACCTCTCGCAAAACTTAGGGAATCAATGGAAGTTATGGAGATCCTTTGGCAGACGGATGAACCAACCAATTTCAAAGGTCAGTTTTACAATCTTGAAAACGCATTTTTACAGATAAAACCTTATGAAAGAACAAAGATACCATTTTACATTGCCACTCACACGCCCAAGGGTCTTCAACTGACTGGAGAAAAAGGCAATGGATGGCTTCCAATTGACCTTAATCCTGATCTTTATTCAAAATATTATTCGGATATAAAGTCCGCAGCAAGCAACATAGGGCGTTCAATGGATGATTTTGACCCTGCTCTCTGGGTGTTCACATCGCTTGGCAAAAACATTGATGAAGCATATAAAACCCTTGAACCGTTTAAATACGTGCTTGTCATGCAAGACCAGTTGCTCAAAGCTGGTTACGACGTTGAAATACCGGAGGAGTATCACGGATTGAACTACTTTAATATCATACCAACCGATGAAAAAGGAAGGCAGAAATTTAGAGAGTTGGGACAAATGTTTCCAAGAGAAGCAATCCTAGATTTTACAATTACCGGTGCCAAAAAAGACTGTATTGAAAAGATTGAAAAATTTATTGACGTCGGCGTCAGAAATTTTGTTCTCTTTTACCGCTTCAGTCCTGATCCAGAGTTGGCTCTTGAAACTTATGCAAATGAGATCATACCTTATTTTAAGGGCTAACCACTCTCAACAAACTCAACTCGGTTAAAATATATAAGATCCAGAGGATCAGGTTCAAGCCCTTTGATAAACGGCTTTATCATGTTTTGCTGAACTTGATTAATGTATGGAACAATAGGTACATCCTTTTCCAACAATATCTTCTGGGACTGATTATAAAGGCTAATTCTGCGGTTCTTATCCCGCTCCCCCGCAGCCTTTCTAACAAGTCTATCGTATTCTGGATTGCACCAGTTGGTGTCGTTATTACCGCTGTTGCACTCAAAGAGATTCATAAAATTATGAGGATCCGGAAAATCGGCTCCCCAACCACCTCTGAATATCTCAGGTGGGTTAGTCTGAAGGGTTTTTAGATATACTTTCCATTCCTGATTAACAAGCCTAACCTCAATTCCAAGATACTTTTTCCACATGCTCTGCAAAGCCTCAGCCACGATCCTGTTGTTACTGATATCCGGGTATAGAAATGATACTTTAGGAAAATTTTTCCCTCCTGAGTAGCCCGAATCCATGAGCAGTTTTTTGGCTTTAACAGGATTAAATTTAATACCTATATCGGGGTTGTACGCGAGCATGTTTTTAGGTATCCATGAAGTTGCAGACAGCCCTGCTCCCTGTATCAATTTGACAATACTGTCTCTATCAATAGAACTCGCAAAAGCCTTGCGCACAAAGGGATTATCAAAAGGAGGTTTTTTTACGTTAAATGCCACGTAGCTGCCTCTGAACGCCTCACGGCTAACAAAATCTCTTGATTTCACAAGCCTTGGGACTTCGAGCACGGGTATGCCCTTACTGTCCAAAAAGTCAAGCTCGCCACTTTCATAAAGCGCAAGTGCAGAAGTAGGATTTTCATTCATTATCATCCTAACCTTTTTTACACTTTTAGGCTTTTCTCCCCAGTATCTTTTATTTTCCTTGAGAACTATAAAATTGTGATTTTTCCATTCCGCAAGATTATAAGCTCCCAGAGTTACTATATTTTCAGGTTCGGTCCAACTTGCACCGTGTTTTTTTACAACGTCTCCTCTCATGGGAAAGGTGGACATAAAAGCAAGAATACTTGTGAAATAGCTGGCAGGACGCTCCAGTTCAACCTGCAAAGTCCTTTCATCAATGGCTTTTACACCTACTTTGTTAAAATCTTTGACCTGCCCTGCATTGTATTTTTCTGCATTTTTAATATCAAACAAAAAATATGCATAATCTCCACCGGTTAAAGGATCTAGTATCCTCCCCCATGAATAAACAAAATCCTGAGCTTTAAGAGGCTTACCATCAGACCACAGAACATTGTCCCGTATTTTGAACGTGTATATCTTGCCGTCTTCACTTATATCCCAACCTGACGCCAATGCAGGCTTCGGCTCATGCTCCATGTTGAATCTGGTAAGCCCTTCCATAATGTTGTTAAGAATAGTGTATGAGGTGCTGTCGGTGGAAAGGGACCAATCCAGTGAAGGAGGTTCCGTTCCTATGTTGATATTTAGCGTGTCTTTTCCCCGCGTGCTTTTTTTGTCATTGTAGCAAGAAGGGAACAGAATGGTAATTAAAGCGAGTAGCAAAAAAAAGTATTTACTCATAGTGGATAAGAGTAATAAAACAGGGTGCAATATCAAACTATTATTGCATTCGTTCCCCCTACATAGTAACAAGTTAGAGCATACCACTTTTTCTGGTTATATTATTGTTTGGAACACCCAATGTCCGAGACACTATCATGCAAAGATATATCCAGTAGTGCAGGTGAGCACCTATACGGGACGGCACCGAGAGTTGATCACTGGTTTTTGCTCGAATACCCGGGCCACTGGGAAAAAGATATTCCAGAGAATACTTCACTTCCACAAAGTGTGAAGGATGAGCTGAGTAAACTGCTTGGATCATTTACAAGTTCACGGTTGCAGCTTATCAAAGGAAGCAGTCTTAAAAATCCCAGTATATGCTTTTATTACATAGATTCCTCCGAGTTTGATCCCAAGGCATACAAATTCAAATTAAACAGCTACGAAGATATTATTGGTCTTGACTTGCTCAACCTTATAAAAAGTGGAGATATAAGTGATGTAGAATCCGATGAGAAACTTGCTCTGATCTGCACCCATGGTTCTTACGACAGTTGCTGCGGTAAAAACGGGACTCCCGTATATAATGAAATTTCTAAAAATGAGAATCTGAGTGTCTGGAGATCAACTCACGTCGGCGCACACAGATTCTCATCCAACGTGGTAATGCTTCCCGAAGGGATTTACTACGGCAGGATTGATCAGAAAAATTTAGGAAAAATGATAAGATCACATCTGAACAATGAAATTTATCTGGATTGTTTTAGGGGAAGATGCTGCTATAGCCAACCTTCACAGGTTTCTGATTATTTTCTCAGGAAAGAGACCGGAAAATATGGTATATACGATATAAAATGGGAGTTTGAGAAGGACAGGGATGCCTATACAGCGGTTGAATTTAAACTTCAAGGAGAAAATCTTGGCTACAGCGTCAACTCAGTTGTGATGAACGATGCGATCAAAATAAAGACAAGTTGCAAAGACAATGAACCTGTTTCTATTCCACAGTTTTATTTTTACAGTCTTTTCCCTTACATACCCAAAGAAAAACAGGACAACGACAATGATCAATAATTGACGTGCCTGATTATATTTTCCGATAAACTCACTGATTTTACATCGTCATTCATCAATGTATCGGTCACATACGAGCGAACACCTAACCTGCTGATCCTCTCCTCCTCTTTACCTTCGGAATTATCCAGAACCATCAAGTCCAGGAAATCTTTATAAAGATTGGCTATTTCATAAGAGGATACTTCAATACCGATCCCCTTCATCAACCTGTCCGTCGGACCTTTTACAGGTTTGCCTCCAACCAGAGGGCTGATCGCTACCACTTGCGCGTCACAACTTACCAGTGCCTTCCTAATTCCTTTTACCGCAAGTATAGGGCCAATACTTATTACAGGGTTGCTGGGACACAGTATTACCAATTTGGAACGATAAATAGACTCAATAACACCCTTACACGGATGAGCCTTATCAATACCCTTGATCTTTATCCCAAAAACCGCAGGCTCCATGTTGTGTTTTATGTAGTATTCCTGAAAGTGCATATCACCTTGATCCGTTTCAATCCAAGTTTCAACGTCATCTTCGGTCATTGGCAACAGAGTAGTTCCCTTTAATTCAAACAGTTCTGCGGTCCTTGCTGTGATCTGTCTTGTGGAATAGCCCCGGCTTAACAAACCTTTTTTGAACATCTGCACGGCTATATCTTTGTCTCCAAGCTGAAACCACGTTTCAAACCCTAATTCTGACAAATGTTGCAGGCAGTTGAAACTATCGTTTCTAAGCCCCCAACCTTTTTCTTTATCAACTTTGTCCGAGAGCCTGTAGATCATTGTATCAACGTCGGGAGATATCCTAAAACCGTAGAGGTTGATGTCATCCCCGGTGTTTATCACAACCGTAATATCCTTTGGTGAAACAACACCGGATAACCCTTTTATAAATTTTGATGCCCCTACCCCACCACCTAACGCAGTGATCATTGTTTACACGGAAGTCAGAGATTTAAGGCGTGAAACCTACTTGTATAAAGAATTAAAGTAAAGTACCCTATGCAAGATTTGCTTGAAACTTTAAACCTTTAATATAAGTTTAGAATTGATCATGAGTATCTCATTTTTCAGGGAAAGATACAAGTGGATGACGCGTGTCATTCTTATAATTATAGTCGTAAGTTTCATTTTCAGTTTTGGATATTTTGGAGTTACGAACCTGCAAAACTCAAGTGTGCCCACTGGGACGGTTGCAAAAGTTAATGGGGAGAAAATATCACTGGCTCAATTTTATAATGCCAGACAAAGCCTTCATCAACAGCTAGGTGTCTTACGGAACAATTTGAACAGTGATCTGAGACAATTCATTAACGGCACCGCCATACAGCAGTTGGTGGAGATCAAACTGCTTGCACAAAAAGCAAGGGAGCTCGGGTTTTATATTTCAGACGACGAGCTGAACAATGCAATAACAAATGACCCAAATCTTCAGTTTGACGGGAGATTCATAGGTGCCGAGGCATACAGAAGTTTTATAAGACAGAATTTGAACATCAGCGTGGGAGACTTTGAAGAATACTATAAAGAAGACCTTCTGAGGCAAAAAATAACAGAACTTATTAACAGATCGGTAAAAGTAACCGAAGATGAACTCTACAATATCTACAAAATTGAGAATGAAAAAACAAGCCTCTATTATGCTGAATTTAAAGCGGAAGACATTGCAAATCCAGATTCTGTATCCGATGACGAGATAAAAAACTATTACGTCAACAATCCGACCGAATTTCTAACGCTTGAGAAAAGAAAGATCAAATTTGCAAAAATCTCAAAAGATGCTTTTGCAAGCATCACAATAGTGAGCGACGGTGAGATTGGAGACTACTATAAATACTACAGTGATGAATTTAGGAACGATGACGGAAGCCTTAAAAGTTTGGATGACGTGAAGTCTAAAATAGCAGAAAAATTAAAAACCAAAAGAACTTATAAATACTATGAGGATTTTATGCGTTCAATTTCCGATGAAGAAGATCTTGAACAGATTGATCAAATACTAACTGAAAACTCACTTGGACAAAGCAAACAGTCTGAATTTTTTTCTCTGAATCAAAACACGGGAGAATTTCCCGACGAAGTTCACAAAAAAGTTTTCTCTATTGAGGTTGGTGATACATCTTATATCAAATCGGTAGAAGAGTTGTGGATATTTGAATTGACAGACGTTGAGCCACCAAAACAAATAATGCTTGAAGGATCGAGAGACCACATTATTGAGATACTGAGCATAAAAAAGGGACGTGAGGCTGCAAAAATAGCGGCACAGGAAACATTGAACAAACTTACCAAATCCCAAATACCTCTCAAAAATGCAACTAAAAAACTTAAAATTAAAGTCAATGAAACTGCTCCTTTCACAAGGGCAGACCCACCGAAAAATCTAGATATAAAAGATTTAACGTATGACGCTTTCCTCCTAAATAATTCAAACCCGACTGGAAAAAAGATCTATCGGAAAGGAAATTCCTACTTTATCATTTCCCTGAAAGAAAAATCCGAAATAGACACCGAAGAGTATGAAAGACAAAAGCCCGTAATAAGAATTCACCAGCTACAAAAACGGACTAATGAGATTCTTAATGATTGGCTCATTGATCTCAGAGAGAATTCCGAGGTAGTTATAAATCCAAACGTAATAACCTCACAGTAAAATTCCTCTCTTCTAACGCAAGGCAAATGGGCAGCCTTTTTTTAGGGTGAACTAAACTCAAACTCTGAACTGCTGAGATATGCGATCATTGGAAGTAGGACTGATGACACCACTTCAGATGATCATGAGATTTGATCATTTACTGAACAGTAGCACACTCCGACATTACAAAGCAACCTGCTAATGGCCAAGAATTCCGTAGAAACGGACAAGATCTTCCAAACGTCTCACGTTCGCCGATTCATCTCTTTTGAATTCTTTCAGATGATGTCCTGCACACTCGGCGAGAATCTATTCCAGATTATCTTCAAAATGTAACCTCATAATACTAAGTACCCAGCATCCATTCTTTTTCGAACTTTTTCAGAAGATCACTCTGTCGCTTTTCCAAATCTTGTGGCGTCCATGTGTTTTCATTGAGCACTTGAGTCGTCAATACGTAGGATGAAACTCCTTCCTTGCCTGAGAAATAAGCGGACTTCTTCTCTTCAAAGTCATGGTTCTGCGCCTGCGCATTCCTACGTCGATTGAGAGGTACAAGGTTTGCTATCTTGTGAATCCAATCCTCTCTTACCTGCTCATCTGGCCACCATGATGCCCACCCGCTATTATTATCATTCACCGTCTGCGGAAGTACATGCTCTATGGTCAAAACACTTGAATCATAGGAAGCCCCACCGTCTGCTAGGAATGAATCAAGCCTAAGTATCACATAGTTTCGACGTATGGGCGTCAACTCGTAGATGTTGCCACCAAGTGCTTCTAACATCTTATTCTTTTCATCATCTGTTAGTTCTACAGCTTGAACTGACGATGAAAGATCATGCTCTCCTTCAACGGATTTTATCACATTGTTATATCGCTCAATACGTTTGTTGACATTTAGTGCGCAAACGTGCATGTATGCAGCCAGCCTTTCCAATCGTCTGAAAAACCAAGCAACGTCTTCTGGCTTGTCCTGATTTTTGGAAAGAAACAGTATAGCTACAGGCACCCAGTCTGAATTGTCTATTTGATTGAGCCATTTAAGATAAGTATTAACTTTTTCCTCTTTGGAAGTAGCCTTATAGTTAGCCCTTTTAATGGTGGCGAGGGCACTCGCAAATGGTTCCAAGATTCCAATAAGATCATCCGGTTCCATGTTGTTGGACAAGACATGCGAATCGAATTCTTCCAGTAGAGATTTCCTGGCCTTCTCCTTGGCGTAAATCATTCGTACATAGGTGAACAGGTCATTAAATCCCCCACGTCCCAGTTCAACTTCCATGTCTTCCCAACGCTTGTTATATCCATCTTGTTTAGCCGTAGGGATCTCACCGATGATAGACGCCTTAATGATGTCGGTTGCTTGAAGGTCTAATCCACGACTGTTCATTACAGAAAACACACGAAACGCCGATTCCTGATTAGGAGTTGATACAGCAACGAGAAAACATCGCTGCATAAGGAATTGAGAAAAATTCGTTATCTCACTCGCATCGTTGCTTAATTTCTCTGATATTCGGTTAACAAAGAGCTGACTGTTCTTTTTGATATTGAGTTGCGACTCGTTCTCGAGGCTTTTGTCATCTTGTTTAGATAGTTCCTCAAATTTCAACCCTTGAACGTACTTTGAAAAGAACGCTTTGTCGCGCTTGCGAAGCGCTAATCTGGGCTTGGCTTCAAGTTCTTCAATTTTGTTTCCGGGTTCTTTTATGTACTTGCATAACGTGTTCCGTAGATCATCGTCATCAACAACTGAAGCCAGTGTTGACAGTAATATCGTCAATGTCGTCAGTCTCTGTTGCCCGTCAATCACCTCGGCATAAGGTGCTGATTCCTGCTTAATGAGGACAATACTCCCAAGGAAATATACTTCCTCCAGATCCGATTTATAGAAATCGTACAAGTCATCAAATAATTCCGATGCTTCGTCTACTGTCCACGCATAGGGACGCTGGTATGACGGAATGAAATAATCAAAATCTGAACTGAATATTTTTGCCAAAGGGTACTCGGCACCACTAATCTTCTTATCATTCATGTTTGAATTCTCCCGAACGTTGCTTTCTTGTGATAATGTCCAAACCCAAGAGTATTATTCTTTAAATGGACTGTCACGTCAATTCAACCCACAAGATAACGGACTGTCCAAAAAGGCATTAGTTTGAAACAGTATCCATGCGCATGCGGGACTTTCATCCAACGAGAACCGGCAAATACAATCATGAAAGACCGCATAGTATAAAACTCCGTTGGCATTTGCCAGAAAATTGGGTTACAATTCTAATCTCATCCAAACCATCGTACTAAAATAAGAGGAAGGTCAATGGAATCTGAAAAACTACTTCACTTTTGGTTTGATGAAACTCCCCTTGAGAAAATATTCAAAGAAGATCCACAGTTTGATAAAGAGATCAGGGATAAGTTCCTGACGTTGCACGAAGCAGCAATACGAGGCGAATTGGAACATTGGCGTGAACAAGCCAGAGGCAGACTGGCAGAAATTATATTATTAGATCAACTTTCCCGCAATATGTTCAGAAACACTCCCCAAGCCTTCGCCTATGACCCACTATCATTAATTTTATCTCAGGAAGCCATCCGGACTAAAGCAGGAGGACAACTCAGCACGGACGAAAAAGGGTTTTTGTATATGCCTTTCATGCATAGTGAATCCCGCCTCATTCATCAAAAGGCAGTGCAATTATTCAGTCAGAAAGGCTTGGAAGGAGCTTTAAAGTGGGAAATAAAACATAAGAAAATCATTGATAGGTTTGGCAGGTACCCTCATCGCAACCTGATCTTAGGTAGAAAATCCACGCCGGAAGAGTTGGAGTTCTTAAAACAACCCGATTCTTCTTTTTAGCCTTGTTTGATCTTCTCTCCTAACTGCGGCTTTCACCATAATAAAACGCAGGAAACTACCGTTATTCCTCTCTAAAGCCAATGAATCCGGGTTGAGCCTCTATTTTTTTACACCAGTTTTCAATGTTTGGATAATTGGAGACGTCAAAACCACCTTCATCTGACAACATTATGTAGGGATAACAAGCAATATCGGCTACTGAATAATCATGAGCAAGAAAATCATTTTCCAACAGGTGATCATTCATAATTTTTAGAGAGTTGTTTCCATTATCCTGTAACGTTCTCAAATACTTCGGGTCGTAATTACCCTCACCGAGAAACTTCAGAAAATACCTTGAAACAGCAAGATACGGATCAACTGAAGTCTTTCCGAAAATAAGCCACTGTGATATTAAGCCGAATTTCAAAGTGTCATTTGAAAAATAATCGTTTGGAGAATACTTATTTGCCAAATATAGCAATATGGCGTTGGATTCCCAAATAATTTGATCTTCATCAACTAGAACCGGTATTTTCTGATTTGGGTTTAGCTTTGAAAAATCAGCACTTTTGTGATCACCTTTGAATATATCAACCGTTACTTTCTCATAACTAACACCCAAATGCGAGAACAATAACCTGACTTTGTAGCAATTACCCGAAAGTGGATGGTCATATAGCTTCATGGTCAATCTCCAGTAAAAACATTTGTAAAAAAACTGCAAATATCAAACAAGTTTATTCCATAATATAGCTGAGGAACTTGTCGTTAAAACTCCCCTCGCTAAAAACCTTGAACACGGTTCTTCTATTGGGGAGAAAGTAAACCACGTCAGCTTTTGTGAACACTTCAGAATTTTCACCTATTATAACAGTATCCACCGTTACACTTCTTTTCTGTATCTCTCTGACCTTTGCTGTAATTTCCAACTCAACACCCATAGGCACGGGAGCCAGATACTGAAGGTTGATCTTTGACGTAAGACCGAGTTTTTTGATCTTATCAAACATTGCCCAGTAAGCCACTTCATCAAGGATCGCACATTGAATTCCACCGTGCAGGATGCCGGGAAATCCATTAAAATGAACTTTGGGTTTTATCCTCGTAAAAACCTCGCCCTTTTCATCGTCTGCAAAGAATTTTAACTTTAATCCATGTGTATTATTCGGATGGCAGGCAAAACAGTTATTGCCAGGAAAATCGGCAAAAGAATTTTCAATCTCCCTGATCATTGATCTTGATCTCTTTCCATCACTTTTGCGACTGCTGCAACTTTCTCATCATCTTTCAAGTCAATAAGTCTGAGCCCCTGCGAGACCCTGCCGTAGGTGCTTATCTCCGACACCTTCATCCTTATCACCTTGCCAGCATGGGTTGTGATTATCATTACTTCCATATCGTTCGTAACTTGGAACGCACACACCACCTTACCGTTCTTATCCGTGGTTTTAATCGTCATAACACCTTTTCCGCCCCGTCTGGTGATTCTGTAGTCCCCAGCGACCGTTCTCTTCCCATATCCCATATCAGTTACTGTCAAAACCTGTGCCTCGGCATTTTCTATGATCTCAAGACTTACCACCTCGTCGTCTTTATCCAGCCTTATCCCAATAACACCCATGGCGGTTCTACCCACTTCCCTTACGCCGTGCTCGTTAAACCTCACGGCTTGTCCATTTCTGGAGGTTAGGAGAATGTCATTGTCCCCATTCGTCATTCTTACTCCTATAAGCTCATCCTGTTCTCTTATATTTATCGCGATTATGCCACCTGTTCTAGGATGCGAATAAGCCATGAGTTTCGTCTTCTTAACAATTCCTCTCTTTGTTGCCATCACGATAAATTTTTCTTCTTCAAACTTTATTACTGGCAGCACCACCGCCACTTTTTCATTTTTTCCCAGATTGAGCAGATTTACCATTGCCTTGCCCCTTGTTGCCGGCCCCGATTCCGGTATCTCGTGCACCCTTAACCAATAGCATCTGCCATGATTAGAAAAGAACAGAACGTAATTATGCCTTGAGGCGGTGAACATATTTTCAACAAAATCTGAATCCTTCGTATTGATGCCGGTCCTACCTTTCCCACCTCTCCTCTGGCTTCTGTAAACGCTGAGTGGCGTTGTTTTTATGTATCCTTCATGCGTTATGGTAACAACTACGTCCTCATCCGCTATCAGGTCTTCAACGGACATCTCCCCCACGTCCTCTATGATCTTGGTTCGGCGAACATCGGCAAACTGCTCTTTGATCTCCTTCAATTCATCCATTGCAATATTCAATACCAACTTTTCATCACCAAGTATCTCTTTAAGCTCCCTGACAACTTTGATTATCTCTTCTCTCTCTTCAATTATTTTATCTACTTCAAGAGCGGTCAATCTTTGCAACCTCATATCAAGAATTGCCTGTGCCTGCAGATCGGTCAGTGAAAGTTTTGAGATAAGTCCATCTTTTGCAACTTTAGGACTTTCAGAACCTCTTATGAGACTGATAACCTCATCAAGGTTATCAAGAGCTATTTTTAACCCATCCAGAATGTGCAACCTTGCCTCTGCCTTTGCCAGATTGAACTGAGTTCTACGAGTAATTACCTCTTTCCTGTGCTCTATGAATTGTTTGATGGATTCTTTCAGTGACAACACTCTCGGTTGACTTCTGACCAATGCTATCATTATCACGCCAAAGGTAGTGTCCATCGGAGTGTGTTTGTAAAGCTGGTTCAGAACGACTTCCGAATGCTCTCCTCGTTTTATCTCTATCACGAGCCTGATACCATCCCTGTCGGATTCATCCCTTATATCCGAAACCCCCTTGATCTTTTCATCCTTGGCAAGCTCGGCTATTCTCTGGGCGAGTTTTGCTTTGTTTACCTGATATGGAAGTTCGGAAACTATTATTATCTCTCTATCTCCCTTCCTCTGCTTTTCTATTCTGGCTTTTGCTCTCATCCGCAGAATGCCTCTTCCAGTTTCATAAGCGGATATTATGGCTTCCCTGCCCAGTATAAAACCACCAGTAGGGAAATCCGGACCGGGGATATGCTCCATTAATCCACTAACGGTAATTTCAGGGTTTTCTATCTGTGCTATAACCGCGTCAATCAACTCACCCAAATTATGAGGCGGGATATTAGTTGACATTCCAACTGCAATACCAGAAGCACCATTAAGCAGAAGGTTGGGCACTTTTGTCGGAAGCACAACGGGTTCTGATTCACTTTCATCATAGTTTGGGACAAAGTCCACCGTTTCTTTGTCAAGGTCTTCAAGCATTTGCCCGGCGACCTTTGCCAGCCTTACTTCCGTATATCTCATGGCGGCAGCAGAATCCCCGTCAATTGACCCGAAGTTACCCTGACCATCAACCAGCATAGTCCGCATTGAAAATTCTTGTGCCATTCGGACAAGTGTGTCATAAATTGCCGCGTCACCATGCGGATGGTATTTACCCATCACGTCCCCTACTATTCTTGCCGATTTTTTATAAGGCTTGTTCCATGCGTTGCCGACTTCGTGCATACCGTATAAGATCCTACGATGGACAGGTTTCAAGCCATCCCTCACGTCTGGCAAGGCTCTGCCAACGATTACACTCATTGAATAACTGAGATAAGAATCTTTCATCTCATCTTCAATATTTATGGGAAGGATCTGCGGGTCTGTTGACATTAGATATTAAACCTCCGGAATTTTTAATATGGGGTCAATAAACTGGTATAGTTTATTGGTTTATAAGTGATATTTCAATTGTTTGTATCTGCTCAACTTACAAAAGACCTGAATACGTATTGCTTCCTTAAATTAGCAAAATATCATTCATAAGGAGCAAGCAACTCATTCATCTCACTCTTCCAGCTATTTTCAAGCATTATACTGAAAGTCGCTGGAGTCTCACCGACCGTTCTCATTTTGCCTCTTTCAAGAGCAGTGCTGTATGTGTCTTCAAGGGTTTTAAGCAGATCTTTTTTGTAACTCGTATCTTCATTGCCTTTGAGATGAATACCTTTTGTTTCCAAGATCAGCAATTTTCCGTCTTTTTTACACGCAACGAAATCAGGATATACCCTGTGGCGTCTCCACCCCTGAATTGCGTATTCTTGCCTCGCGGCTATCCTGTGCCACCAATATATTGAGTCGCTACTGTCCAGAAAAAGTGCGAAGTTTTTCTCAAGTTTATTGAAATCACTTTCAAAAACACTATCAAATAAACTCTGCTGAACAGGCTTGCCTTGTCTGGAAAGAGGTTTTTCATCATCAGAAACTGATACTTCAAGTGTTTTCTGAAATTCGTAGTTCAATTTCTCATCAGTTACGAGATGGAATCTGATTTCATCTTTGCCGACTTTATCCCTGAAAACTTCCTCTGCTTTTTCGTCCACTTCATCTTTAACTCTTTGCCTCAAAACTTCCGAAAGATAAATGCGGTTTTTCAGAAGTTTGGAATCATCTTTTTCATGCTTCTTGAGAAAATTCTCCGCTATACGCGCCGCCTGCCAGGGATTGGGAACCGTATCAATCAAGCGATGAATAAAATAATCCAGCGTCAAACTCTCTCCGGTGTCAATTTCTGATTCTGAACTTTCGCTTTCTCCCTGAATATCAACTGTGGATCTTATCTCTGCAATAATCGCACTGTCATCAAGTTTGACAGGCTCGCCCGCGTTAATGCTTTCCCAACTCAAAGCCCCAAGTATGTCGCGATCGTAGTCAATCGGGCGCCATTTAGACCTGTCTTTATGCAATACTTGAGGAAGGAAAATGTCTAATTTTTTGTAGGGATTGCGCCGCTTAATTGTTTGAGTTGTAACGCCAACCCCGCTTCCACCGTCAACAGCGGAACTCCCAAGTCCCGTAAGCCCTTCATTTTCCAGTCCACCTTTTACCCATTCAACAACATCCCCCACATCTTTGTTGTAACAATAAACATAGCACTTGTTGAGCAAGTCGCTTTTATCAATCATTCTCGCGTGTGGTTGACGCATAATTCGCCCAACCATCTGTGTAATGGCAGTTTTTGCCTTTGTGTTATCAAGCAATGCCAAAACATAAGCAAATGAACAGTCCCACCCCTCTTTGAGTGCGTCTTTTGTGATAATCCAGCGGACAGGGCTTTGTTCACTCAGTAAATCCTCTCCCGCAAGTTCCTTTTGTTCGGATGACTGAATTCTTATGTGTCCTTCCGGCACTGAAAGATTTTGTATCAAATATTTCCTCGCGTCTTCTGAATGAATAAATCCGGACTGCCTTTGTTCTTTCCCCGTTCTTTGAACTCTGACCAGAGCAATGGGGCGAATATAGCGACCCTCTTTTTGTTGTAGTTTTAGAGTCTCGCTTTCAATTTCCTTCAGTTTTTCCTGCGTCTGCGTAAGGGTGTATTTCCAATCTGAATTGGGAAAACTGTGAATCTCTATCGGAAGTTTTATCATTTCTTCATCTTTAAGTTCCGTTCCGCCTATATTGACAAGAATGTTGCTTATTTGAATTTTTGGAGTGGCGGAAAGTTCAAGCACAAAACGGGGATTTAGGCGATTGACCGATTTCACGAATTCCTTGTTACTTTCATCATTTGTTCCATACGCCTTATGTGCTTCGTCTAAGATCACCGTTGGACGAATGAGTTTCAATGTGTTGATCAAACTGTGTTTTATCCAATCACCCTTTTTGTTTTTTTCCAAATCGGGATGTTCTTCCGTAAGTTTGCTATTGGCTTTCAGATCATCCTGTTCAGGAAAGAAAGATGTATAACCACCACTATCGCGGAAAATTTTGAGAAATTCTTTGCCTTTCTGCCTATTCGCAGAAGGAAGCATAAGCATCATTACGCATAGGTAACTTTCAACATCCTGTTTTGTAAATCTGTCGTCTTTTTCAAGAAGTTTGACCTTGCCACCGGAAAGTCGCTCAAGCATTTCCCTGTACGGATGTTCGCGAGTCCTGAATGCCTTGATTGTCTGCTCGTAAATTGCCTTTGTCGGCACAATCCACAAGACAAAACCCTTTTCCGCTTTCAGTCGTTCAAGAGAGGCAACACCTAAAAGTGTCTTACCTCCACCTGTCGGCACTTTCATACAAACATGCGGAATTGGCTCACCTGATGTTGCAGTTCGGTTTATGTAATCAGGGATCTCAATATTTCCATCTTGTGTAACGCCGGGAAGAACTCCTTGCTTTTTCAGATTTTGCCATGCGGAAGCGGGATAGTTTTTTAACTGTTCGGGAATATCATCAATTCCCGTATCCTGAAGGGCTTTAATTGCTTTTGCCAACTTCAAACGGGATTTCTTGAGTGCATCAATCCAGTGGTCTAACTGTTCAAGGGCAGTTTGTTGATAGATTTTAAGTTGCATCTCCGCCTACTATTAAACTATTCCAATTGGGAAACTTTCCCTCTTTAATAACTCTTATTATTGCTTCACAGCACAAATTCTGGGCTTCTTCCATAAGAAAGATTTTTCTTCCTTCTATCTCAATAGCCATGGACTCTTCACTAATCTTTCCTTCGTGGACAGCCTTAGACCGAAAGTGATATATCTTTCTGCATAATTCCATCAAATATTTTCTATCTTCTGCGTTTTTCCCCAAATGCCACGCGGCACGAATAGCGAAAGAAAGTGATAGTGGCCCTCTATTTCCTACATCTAAATAGAGAGATTCAAACGCAACTCCTAAGTCAGCCATCTTTTCAGCCAATCCCTTGTTTGTCTTAGACTCTATCCACCTGTATATTGCCATAAGAATCCTCTCCTGAACCTTAGATTCAAGGCTAAAAACTGCTTTGTATAACTCTTTGGCTTGCTTCGCTTGATCTTCAGAAATAATATTAAATTGTGGTTCCGTTTTTATGGACGCGGGTTGATCTGGTATGAAAGGACTGTCATAACCAAACAAATCATCTGCGCCAAAATGATCCCATGTCAAAAAAGATTCAACAGCACTATCGGAGACTAAAGACAATACCATACAAAGGTTATTGATATTCACCTCTTTGAATTCTTCATTCTTTACTTTTATCTGAAACGGAGAATCACTGGACAAGACATCATAAGGTTTAGAGAATGCAGGACATACATGATAGTCTATAATCAATGGCGTTTTTCCAACAAAAAGACTTCTTGGGCCTAATTCATAAATAGAACTAATAAAAACCCCACAAAATGGATAATATTCAATATCTCCTATTGAATTAGATAGAGGAATAAGTTTGATTCCATCAGATATCTGTATTTCACGCTCAACTTTCAGGCCATTAAGTGCCGACATTTTTTGAAAATTAACTTGATTCTCTCTAACGGTGCTTTCAAAAACATCAACAGCTCTTGAAACTCCCCAAATTATGGAAATTCTGAACAATGATTGGACAAATTTCTTCAATATGAATGGTGTAGCGTTACCTCCCCGTATTTCATAAATGTATGAAGCTATACGATCTTCCTGTATGTATTCAGCTAGTTCAATCCTAAAAAATCGAGGATTTGAGACTCTATGGAGCTATCTGGAATGCTAATAGAAAACCCTAATCTGCGGAAATCTTGATTCTTTGAATGGAAAAACTCCTTATACTTTTCACAAGTAATGTCTCCTATAAGGGGAGCTTCTATCTTTATAATTTTTAGAGATTTCTCTAAAAGTTCCATGAGTTCTTGTTTTCTTCTTTCTTCCATTGAACTTCAATTGGTTTTCATCTGATAGGACATTTGGCAAAACACTATCCCCATCTCCGTCAACTCTTTCTGTCCCATAAACTTGTGAGTGGCAAACACGATCGCTGTTTTGTTCTTTTTCTTTGCTTCTTTTGCGATGCGTTCGGCACGTTCGCTGTTTAGGGCGGATTCACTACTACGCAAGAAGGCAAGTTTTGGTTCGTAAATCAGATAGTACATTCTGTCTTTTGTTTCATGGAACAAGCCGTCTTTGCCTTTTGCTTTGCGGATTTTATCTGCCGATTGTCCGGTTGCTGTCCAGTAGATGTGGCGGGCTAATGTTTCATAGTCCGGGAAGTTTTTGCCGGTGAGCATTTTTTCAATACTCATTTCATCACCCAAAGTGCAATAGGTAAAACTTCCACCAAGCCCCTTTTTCAGATTTTCATCTTTTGCTTTCGGAACACCTTTTATCACGCGACGGACGCGCTCGGCGGTGATCTTGTTGGCATAGTCTTCACATTCCACAAGAATAAACTTGCGGTTGCCACCGTCTTCTTTGTTGAGAGCAAGGACAGCATGGGCGGTTGTGCCGGAACCGGCAAAGGAATCTAAAATAATAGCATTTTTATTTTTGCTACAAGAAAAACGAACTATACGTCTGATTAAATCAGTAGATTTAGGATTCTCAAAAATCTTTTTACCAAAAAGTTTTGTCACTTGGTTGTTTCCATTAGGCTTTAAATCGCTCCACAGATTGCTCAAATACTTAGCGTCTGATGGTGGTACATAGTGTTCTGGTTTCTTAGTAGATGATAAACGTAACAAATCAATATCCGGATCATCCTGAGAAATGTACCAATTATCAATTTCATCTTGGCTAATCATGCTTTTTGGTTTGTCAATTTCTCTAAGCATTTTTTTATAATTATCGATAGCGACAATGCTACGCTTTCTGCTCCATCTCCATTGCCCACTCTCCGGCGTTATATCAAAAATTTTGTAACGCATCGTTGGTCTGTTTGTTCCTCGCCAGTGATTATTCCAGAATCCACCTTCTGTTTCTTCTAGTAATTCAGTCAGATGGTCAAATTTAAAGTTAATATCCTTGCTATAAGTTAAAACATATTCACATCCAAAATTTAATCTGTCGATTTTTTCAAACTGCCTTTGTACGCTTTTTACACCGCGCCGAATAACTATAAGATTTCGATAATTCTCTCCTCCAAAAATCTCATCCATCACCATCCGCAAGCGGTGTTGTTCATTGTCATCAATAGAAACAAAAATAACCCCATCCTCTGCCAACAATTCCCTCAGCAACTGCAATCTTGGCCACATCATACAAAGCCACTTGTCGTGTCGCTCAAGATCTTCACCATCCACCGGGTTTTTGTCCTTTAACCACTCCTTCATCATCGGACTGTTTACGTTGTCGTTATAGACCCATCTTTCATTGCCAGTGTTGTAAGGCGGATCAATGTAAATACAGTTCACCTTTCCCGCGTAACGCGGCAACAACGCCTTGAGTGCGTGCAGATTGTCGCCATGGATGATGAGATTATTGTCGAGAGACGGTTTTTCCCCTTTCGGTGAGAGGGATTTTTCTGCGTCTACCTCGATCGTCCTTGATGGGACGGTCAGGTGGTGAGCGTAAACGAGTTGCTTTCCTTTGAACTCAAGTGTCGGCATTGTAGGCGGATATTATACATCAATCGTCCTGCAAGATAACATGATACCTCTTCAAACTGAATGAACCGTCTTTTTCATAAATACCTCATTTAACCAAGTCAGCATGCTATGATTATAGGTTGATATGAGGGTTCAAACCGGAACGGCAAAGGGTAGAAAACTGAAATTTCCCAAAGATGGAAAAGTCAGACCAACCACCGGCAGAGTTAAAAAATCCATATTTGACAGACTCGGTGATCTGGACGGGATCAAGGTGCTTGATCTGTTTTCGGGATCAGGCAGTTTGGGCATTGAGGCTTTAAGCAAGAACGCGTCCGAAGCTACTTTCGTTGAAAAACAAAGAGTTACAGTAAGGATACTGAGGGAAAACATCAAAAACTGCGGATTTGAAAAACTGAGTGAAATTATTGATGATGATTTCAGCAAAGCCATTGAAAAACTGGTAAAAAAAAACAGAAAATTTGATCTGGTATTTATTGACCCTCCATACGAACTTTATAACAATTTAAACATCACTGATATAATTGGCTCCATAAACAGACTGCTGAACAACAATGGAACAGTAGTTGTGGAACATAACAAACCTTTTGAATTTTCAGATCCAAGATTTACTCTTGACACGAAAAACTATGGCGGGACAAACATCACCTTTTTTAAGAACATGGGATAAAGAAGTTATGAATCACAATGTCAGAAACCAAATTTAATCTCCTACCCAATATCCAATTCATCTACGAGTTGCATCTTGCAGAATTAGAATTAAGATCGCTCCTACCAAAGATGTATATAGAAAAACTACCGGACCTTCGTTCTTTTCAAATTCAACCTATATATACACCAAGTAATGAAACAAGAAAAATATCAGAATCAATAAAAGATATAGAGGTTATGAGTAATATGCTTAAACAATCAGCATATGTTGGTGAAGTTTCATATATAGGTGAAGTAGATACTATAACATCTGACTATGCACAACTCATAAAATACAATGTAACTCGTGCTTTTAATCAATACATTACTCACTGGTTTTATCCGTATAAAGGTAAGTATCATCCTCAAATGGTTCGCTCTCTTGCAAATATAATAGGTCTTCAACCAGGAGATACATTGCTTGATCCATTTATCGGAAGTGGAACAACTGCTGTGGAAGGGTCTCTGTTAAACTTAGAAGTAATTGGATTTGATGTATCGCCTTTGTGTGTTCTGATAAGTAATGTTAAAACTAATTCCATTCATCATTTTGAAAAAATAAAACGACATTATCTAAAGGATGTCCTCTTTCAAAACCATAGGAACAAAGATTATGGGAAAAACAATAACCATAATATAACCGAATGTTTGGATGATCCCGTTGAAAGTTTTGGCTTATTGGCAAAGATGATAGCAACCAGTGATGCTACCAGACGCAAACGGGATTTTGATAAAATGCTTGTTAAAAATGAAAATAAAATGCTTGAGAGTGTTCAACTTATGAAAGATGGTTGTGAAGAAATAAGCATTTCACCTACACCCGCTTATATTAAAGTAGGAGATGCACGACACCTACCTATGTTCGATGAAAGTGTGGACGGTATTATAACATCACCACCTTATTCCATTGCACTTGACTATGTAGAAAATGATGCCCATTCTCTTGAATCTCTTGGATATGATTTGAAAAAGATCAGAGAGGAATTTGTGGGTGTTAGAGGTAAGGGTAAAGAAAAGATTGAACTTTACGAACAGGATATGGTTCAAGCGTATACGGAAATGGCACGTGTTTTGAAGCCCTCTGGGAAAATAGCAATAGTTATAGGAGACGCCACTGTTAATGGAAGTAAGATAAATACTACTCAAAATTGTATAGACGTGTTTGATAAACTTGGATTTAAGTTAGTTCATAATGTGAATAAGTTAATTTATGGTTTGTATAATGTTATGCAACAAGAGTCTATATTGGTATTTGAGAGAGGATAGGGGAAAAATGAAGCATGAAGAAATAGAGAAAAGACAACTTGAACAACTTGAAGAAGAAATTTCAGTTAATTGCTGATCTTCCATATACAATTTATACTAATACTGAAAGAGAAATAGTAATTACCTCAACGATATTCATCTACCTATGAATAGAAAATTATAGACAGACAGCCTAAATAAGGAATAATTTCTGAATTAATGGGAAAAACCGTAATTTACCCGGGTTCTTTTGACCCCTTTACTCTTGGACATCTGAATATTATAGAAAGAGCATCGGGGATATTTGAAAAAATCGTGATCGCAGTTGCGCGCAATGTATCTAAAAAAACCACCTTCACCACTGATGAAAGAGTTGGGATAATAAAAGAGATATTCAAAGACCAACAAAATATTGAAGTGGACAGCTTTGAAGGTTTACTGGTTGAATACGTGGAAAAAGTGGGAAACAGAATCGTTTTAAGGGGTATGAGATCAGTGTCGGATTTTGAGTATGAAATGCAGATGGCAAATGCAAACAAAACACTGAACCCAGGAATTGAAACCGTGTTCATGGTAACTGACAGCAAATTTTCTCATATAAGTTCTTCACTTATCAGAGAGATCATAACACTAGGGGGGTCTGCCAAACAACTGGTGCCTGACATTGTAGAAACAAAACTAAAAGAAAAACTTCAATAGAGCAAGGAGAGTAAAATTGAGACTTTCAAAACGAGTTATGGGACTTAAACCATCTGCAACACTTTCCACGACGGCAAAAGTGCAAACGATGAGAGCTCAGGGGATAGACATTATTGGATTTGGTGCCGGAGAGCCTGACTTTGACACTCCTCACAATATAAAAGAAGAAGCGATCAGAGCTATTCAGAACGGGTTTACAAAATATACGGCAGTCGGAGGTATTGACGAGTTAAAAGAGGCAATTATTAACTTCTTAAAGCAAAACCACGGGCTTGAATACAAAAAAGAGGAAATTATAGTATCATGCGGCGCCAAGCAGGTGCTGTATAACCTTGCACAAGCACTGTTTGAAAAAGGCGATGAGGTAATTATTCCATCACCCTACTGGGTTTCCTACCCGGATCAAATAATTCTTACCGGTGCCAAACCAGTAATTTTGGAAACTTCCATAGATAACAAATTCAAGATCAAGACGGAGGAGTTGCAAAGAGCTATAAACGAAAATACAAAAGCACTTATCCTAAACTATCCCAACAACCCCACTGGATCCACTTATGATGAGAACGAGCTCAGAGCTATCTGTGATATATGTCTTGAGAACGACCTTATTATGATCTCCGATGAAATTTATGAAAAGATAGTTTACGGAGAAGATACAAAACACACCCCAGTTGCCACGCTTAGCAAAAAGGCAAAAGCCTCTACAATACTTGTAAATGGAGTTTCAAAATCACATTCCATGACTGGGTGGCGCATCGGTTATGCAGCAGGGGATAAAAACGTTATATCGGCAATGTCAAAATTACAAGGACAGTCAACTTCCAACCCTACCTCAATTTCACAAGTAGCTGCAGTTGAAGCACTTAACGGCTCTCAAAAGGTCGTAGCCGACAGAACCAAAGAGTTTCAACGCCGAAAGAACTATATTGTAACGCGGCTTAACAACATGGAGGGGTTTCAATGCTTTGACCCTCTCGGTGCATTTTACGTTTTTCCAGATATAGAAGGTTTTATAGGCAAAAAACACGGAGAAAAGACAATTTCCAATTCAATAGATTTTACAGAATTTCTACTTGAGGCAGCCAAAGTTGCAGTGGTGCCCGGGATAGCATTTGGAAAAGAAAACTTTGTGAGAATATCTTATGCAACTTCAATGAAAAACATTGAAGAAGGTATGGACAGAATAGAGCAAGCAGTCGCCTTGCTTTCATAAAATGAAAAAAATTCAGGTTGGCTTACCTGTAACCTTATCTGGTAAATACAGCACACAGGGGAAGGAATCTTTTAATGGCTTGGGCTTGTGGGTAGAAAAGGTAAACAGTTACGGTGGCATATTAGTCGGAAAATCCCAAAAAAAGGTACCGGTGGAGCTAATATACCATGATGATAAAAGCAACCCCGAAAACACTCGAAAGATCACCAAAAAGCTGATCCTTGAAGACAAAGTTGATATACTTCTCGGACCATATTCAAGCACCCTAACGGTTGCCTCAGCCGAAACTACCGATCTTTACAACAGAGTGCTTTGGAACTATGGAGGTTCATCGGATGAGGTAACGTGCGGCAGGTTCAAAAAAATTGTTTCAACAATAACACCTGCAAGTGGTTATTTTGAACCGTTCCTATATTTCATAAAAGAACGGGAGAAAAATATCAAACCGGTAGCAATCGCTTTTGCGAAAGACAGTGGTTTTTCAACCGAAGGCGCAAAAGGTGCAATGAGTATTTGTGAGCAACTTGGAATAAGCTATAAACTTTTTAAGTACAAAAGTGGAAAAGAAAATTTCATTGATATTGCAAGGCAACTCAGGTTGGAAGGGATTAAATATGTGTTGGGTGTGGGACGTTTTGAGGACGATCTAAACCTTGCAAAGCATCTCAAAGGATTTTGCTCATGCCTTGTAGCCGCGGGAATTGAAGAGTTTAAAAACCGTATGCAAAAAAAAGCCGAAGGTTTTTTTTCAGTTACCCAGTGGGAACCAATCGTTGAGCATAATATAGATTTCGGCGTAACCTCAAAACAGTTTGCCGACCTGTATCAAAAGAAATTTAAGAAAATTCCCGATTACGTTTCCGCACAGTCATTTAACATGGGGATCATTCTGGAAAAATTCATAGAAGAAACAAACTCAACTGATGAACAGGTATTGATGGATAAGATAACTAATTCCAACTTCTGCACGTTTTATGGCAATTTTGAAATTGATCAGAAATCTGGTTTGCAGGTCGGCCATAAAACTCTGCTAATCCAGTGGCAAAATGGAAAGAAAGAGATCGTATGCCCAGTTGGTCAACGGACTGCGAGGGCAGTTTTCACTATTAACGAGAATTGACGAGTGGTATCGTAATGGTATCATTTATACAAAATTAGGAGGTCAAGTAATAATGAGGAGACTGCAAATATATGCGGAAGATCAGAAATGTTTTAGCAGATTACCAAAAGTCAGGCTTTATGATAGTAAAAGGTGGAAAAGGCAGTCACCGCAAATTGAGACATCCTTCCGGTGTAACCGTCATTTTATCAGGTAAACCGAAAGACGATGCACTACCCTACATAGAAGATCAGTTACAACAAAATTTATTAAAGGTAGAAAATAAAAAATTTAAGTAAACACGTAAACATTATGAAAATTAAAAAAATATCCGATAAATATTTTAGATACATTTACTGGTCTGATACAGACAAGCATTTCATAGGCTGTTGTCCAGAGCTAAACATCAAAATTCACAGGAAAGACAACGATCAGAAAAAGCTATTTAAGGATTTATGTGACGTTATTGATTTTCACGTAGAAGACGAAATGAAAAGAGATGACTCAAATCTGCCCAAGTCAATTTTAAATAAAGAATATTCTGGTGAATTGAGACTAAGATTGGGAGAGCATTTGCACAGGATGCTGGCAGTGGAATCTTATAAGCAAAACATGAGCATAAATAGCCTGATAACCGGAGCCATTGAAAATTTTTTGAAATAAGAAAGTAAATAATCTATTTCAGCAATCTAACTATCCAATTTTCAACTTCGTATCGTATTAGAATACCAATGGAGCTGAAGGGATTCGAACCCTCGACCTCATGAATGCCATTCATGCGCTCTCCCAACTGAGCTACAGCCCCTTATCGGACGTTAATTTTACAATCAATAAAGCTAATATCAAAAAAGGATGAAGTTTCTTCAACTCCAAAGATAAAAAAATCACAACTCATGTATAATGTCAATTTCACATAAATTTTAAGGAGAGCTATTAATGGGTTCAATAAACGTGGGTTTAATAGGAGCTGGCACCGTAGGCACAGGCGTGTATAAGGTGCTTAAAAACAACCTGAAACTTATAAAAAAAAGAAGACCATTTGATCTGAAACTGATCAAGGTCGCAGACATTGATCCTAAGCGAAAAAGAGCTGTAAAAATACCGGAGAACCTGTTCACAAAAGACGCATACGAACTTATAAATGATCCAAGTATCAACGTAATAATAGAACTTGTTGGTGGAACTACGATTGCAAAGAACTTCGTGATTGATGCACTAAGTGCAGGAAAGCACGTGGTTACTGCAAACAAGGCACTCCTTGCACATCATGGGAAAGAAATTTTAAATTTGGCGTCAAAAAAAGGTCTGGCAGTGGGTTTTGAAGCAAGCGTTGGCGGTGGAATACCTGTAATCAAATCGGTGATGGAAAGTTATGCTGCGAACAATATATTTTCTATACACGGAATAATGAACGGAACCTGCAACTACATTCTGGATAAAATGACCGAAGAGGGAAGCCAGTTTCAAGCGGTTTTGAAACAAGCTCAAGCAGAAGGCTATGCAGAAGCAGACCCAACTTTTGACGTTGATGGAATTGATGCCGCCCACAAACTGTCAATTATGATAATGCTTTGCTGGGGAAAGTTCTTTAATTTTAACAAATACCACATTGAAGGTATTAGAAAAATAACCCCTCTTGACATATCGTTTGCAGATGAACTTGGCTACAAAATAAAGCTACTTGCAATTGCCAAAAGAGTGAAAGATGGTATTGAAAGTGGAATTTATCCTGCACTTGTCAGGAAAGCAACCCAGCTTGCGGATGTTAAAGAGGCATTTAACGCCATACATATTGTTGGTGACGCAGTAGGACCTACAATGCTTTACGGCATGGGCGCGGGAATGATGCCAACTGCCAGTGCCGTTGTGAGTGATCTTATAGAAATAGCAAACAACCATCACAGTTCAAATAAACATCTGGTTCCAAACCCGTATGCACGAGATGAAAAGATCAAACTTATTGATATTAAGGAAACAACCAACAAATATTACTTGCGTTTTGAGGTAGAAGATAAGCCCGGCATCATTGGCTTAATAACAAGCATACTCGGGAAATTCAACATCAGTATTGAATCAATAATACAGAGAAGAAAAAAACATAAAACCGTTCCTATAATATTAATGACGCACGAGACAAAAGAAAAAAACCTTATGGGTGCCCTGAAAAAAATAGAATCTCAAGGAAACATAACCAAAAGCGAAACTGTTTTTGTCAGAATAGAAGAGATATGAACAGCAATGAGTTTCGTATAAATAGGAAAAAGTGCTGCTGGGATTTACAGAAACCCCTTTGCCAATAATCCGTGTGAATTCGGCGTGAACATTTTAAGTCAAACCCCTTGAGATATTCAACAAAGCATTTTTTGCAGCCGCTCGTTCTGCCTCTTTTTTGTTTTTACCCACACCTTCACCTTTGAGCTTTAAACCAATCTCAACTTTTACATAAAACCTCTTATCATGAACGGGACCTTCTTCATCCGTAACCGAATATACAGGTATCTTGTGAAATATTTTTTGAGAAATCTCCTGAAGCTCACTTTTGTGATCTGAAAAAATTGCACCATCCTCAACACACTCTCTCACCATATCGGAAATTATTTTTAAAGTCTCTCCGTATCCACCATCAATATATATTGCAGCTATTACTGCTTCAAAGACTCCAGCCAAATTGGAATCCCTGCACCTTCCACCCGTGCTATCTTCTCCTTTGCCCAGCAAAATTTGCTTATCAATTTTGAGCATCCGTGCATAACGTGAAAAATTGGCTCTACTCACAATAGCACTCTTCAGCTTTGACAACTCACCTTCACAACTCCCTGGAAACATACGGTAAAGTTCCTTTGCAACGACGCACCCGAGTATAGCATCACCCAAAAATTCCAATCTCTCGTTACTCTCCACAAGAAACTCGTTAGCATACGAGCTATGAGTAAGAGCCGTCTGAAGTAAATCTTTACGTTTGAATTCATAATTGAGCCTCTTCTCTATCATTGGTGAAAAAACTATCATAATGCTATTTCAAAATCAATTACCACTGCTTTGGGCAAATAATGCCTAAAAAGTATGAATAAAATTTCCTGTCCATTATACTGGCAATTTTGTTTTATAAATTGGTAAATCTTGGAAAACTAAGATTTATATAAAAACACTCAACTTAAATAATTTCAATAATTTAAGTTGGTTACAACATAAGACATGTTAAATTCACTGAACAATTGATTTTTCAATATTTACTGATTTAATTTATGAATAATTTTAGAAAATTTACTGTATAAATAATTTGAAAAAGTGGTATGTTGGTTACGTTGTTTTATCGGCAAATAATATATTGAGTTCGGATATTATTAAATTTTGCAGGAGGTTTAAAATCAAATGAAAAAAATAGAGGCGATCATAAAGCCCTTCAAATTAGAAGACGTTAAAGAAGCACTTAAGGATATTGGTATCAATGGCCTGACTGTTACAGAAGTTAAAGGGTTCGGGAGACAAAAAGGACATACCGAACTTTACAGAGGTGCTGAATACGTAACTGACTTCTTGCCCAAAATTAAACTTGAAATAATTGTAGCGGACGACGAATTGATAAAAGTCATTGACGCAATTACCGAGAGTGCTAAAACCGGCAAGATAGGAGACGGTAAAATTTTCATCTTCCATCTGGAAGAGGCGATCAGAATTCGTACTGGAGAAAGAGGTGCAGAAGCAATTTGATCCTGAACAAATTCTGACTCTGAGTTTCATGGAGCTACTATTATGTCCATAACTCGTTTTTACTAAACAGAAAAGGAGGTCTTATTTTATGGCTACACAAAATAAAAAAACCAGTAAAAGTGCAGTTATTCCGAGAAACAGCACTGATGTTTTAAAAATAATTAAAGATAACAAGATAGAATTTGTTGATTTCAGATTCTTGGATTTCATGGGAATGTGGCAGCACTTCACCGTGCCTTCACGAGAGATGGACAAAGATAAATTTGACTCGGGACTTGGTTTTGACGGTTCCAGCATCAGAGGATGGCAATCAATCAACGCAAGTGACATGTTGGTTCTTCCAGATTCAACAACCGCAAAGATTGACCCTTTTATGTCTGCTCCCACCGTTGCAATTATATGTAATATTGAGGATCCAATAACAAGAGAACCATATACAAGGGATCCGAGAAACATCTCCAGAAAATCTCTGTCATATATGCAAAGCACCGGGATTGCAGACTCGGCATTTTTCGGTCCCGAACTAGAATTCTTTATTCTGGATGATGTAAGATATGATCAAACTGCAAATTCAGGATATTATTTCATAGATTCCATTGAGGGTATATGGAACTCCGGCAGAGAGGAATTTCCAAACCTTGCATATAAACCGCGTCATAAGGAAGGGTATTTTCCAACACCACCTTCGGACAGCATGCACGATATAAGATCAGAGATGGTAACTGTATTGGAAAGCCTGAATATTGAGGTTGAAGCACACCATCATGAAGTTGCCACAGGTGGTCAGGCTGAAATAGACATGCGATTTGCCCCACTCCTCGAAATGGGTGACAGCATGATGTGGTATAAATACATTATCAAGAATGTCGCACGCAAAAACGGCAAAACAGCCACATTTATGCCCAAACCACTGTTTGAAGACAATGGTTCCGGCATGCACATTCACCAGTCACTTTGGAAAAAGAACAAACCCCTATTTGCAGGCAAAGGATACGCTGGGATGAGCGATCTTGCTATGCATTACATTGGTGGAATTTTAAAACACGCAAGAGCCATCTGTGCTTTTAGCAATCCAACGACCAATTCCTACAGGAGGCTAGTGCCCGGATTCGAAGCACCAGTGAACCTCGCTTACTCTGCCAGAAACAGGAGTGCAGCAGTAAGGATACCAATGTATTCTTCAAACCCTAAAGCAAAGAGGATCGAAACAAGATTCCCTGATCCCTCCTGTAATGGTTATCTAACATTTTCAGCAATGCTGATGGCAGGACTTGACGGGATAGAGAACAAAATTCATCCAGGTGAACCATTAGACAAGGATATTTACGCACTTGGACCCGAGGAGCTTGCAAATGTTCCGAACGTACCCAGTTCTCTGGAAGAAGCAGTAAAAGCCCTGAGAGATGATCATGATTTCTTACTGAAGGGTGATGTATTTACAGAGGATGTCATTCAAACGTGGATAGATTATAAAATGGACGCGGAGATCAACCCGATTAAATTGAGACCTGCTCCTTATGAATTTATGCTCTATTATGACGTATAGAATGGATCATCATCTGACCTAAAGTTAAAACAGAACTAAAAAAAGGGCAGGCACTCTGGTAAAAAAGTGCCTGCCCTTTTTTATGTTTTATATAAGAAATGCTATCACTATTACTAATACTGTCCCTACAGCTATTGCGGTTGCATAATATCTTAATATTCCCTTCTGGGTGGATATTGCTATAGTTCCCACGCTCTTCATCAAGTTGCCTGCACCATTTACCATCCCATCAACAACAGCTCTATCAAACTCAGCGAAACGATTGGAAAAATGGTTAAATGGTTCTATAAATAAAGACTGATATAGCTCATCAACGTAAAATTTAGCGTATGACCATCCGTATAATACTCTGACATTTAAACTCTTGCTGAACCAGTTCAGAGAGGAAGGTCTTATTAAGTATATGTATAAAGCAATACAAATACCTGAAACAGCAACAACAACGGATAAAAACGCAAGTGTCCAGTGATCAAGTTGTCCGTGATGGGAAAGTAGATTGTTGCCATACTCATACATGGAAGATCGGAGAAAATTTTCAATAAGATTGCTATCTGCAATCCCAAAGGCTTTTCCCATAAACTCAGGAAATCCTACATATCCCCCTATAACCGAGAGAAATGCAAGAATGACCAAAGGTAATACCATCGTAGAGGGAGATTCATGGATATGACGCTCAACTTTTTCCGGGATCCTGGATTTTCCTTCAAAGGTCAACAGGTAAAGTCTCATCATATAAAAAGCTGTAAAACCCGCGGTAATTAATCCAACAAGCCAAAACACCGTAAAACCTTTATCATATACAGCAGCGAGAATACCATCCTTACTGTAAAAACCTGATAATAGTGGGATACCCGCAATAGCCAATGTACCAATAAGAAAAGTTAGGGATGTAACGGGAATATATTTTCTAATACCTCCCATGTGTCTTATATCCTGTTCACCCGACATGGCATGGATTACACTGCCTGATCCAAGAAATAAAAGTGCCTTGAAAAAAGCATGCGTAACAACGTGAAAAATGGCAACCGCATAAGCACCAACACCTATTGCCATAAACATGTATCCAAGCTGACTTACGGTTGAATAAGCCAGTACTTTTTTAATGTCATTCTGAGTAATAGCGATCACTGCCGCAAGAAATGCAGTAAGGGTAGCAATAACCAGCACTGTGTATTGTGCCAATGGTGAAAGAGTAAATATGATATTACAACGAGCCGTTAAATACACGCCTGCAGTTACCATGGTGGCAGCATGTATCAGTGCACTGACGGCAGTGGGACCCGCCATGGCATCGGGAAGCCACACGTAAAGTGGAAGTTGTGCTGATTTTCCAACTGCACCCACAAACAGCAAAAGTGCGATTACCGTGATTGTAGCTTCAGAAATTGCTCCATTTAGTTGAGGTGAGGCAAGTTGTCCAAATACCTCCTGGTAATTTACGGAGCCGAAAGTTACAAATATCAAAAATATCCCCAGTATAAAGCCGAAATCCCCTATTCTGTTCACTATAAAGGCCTTTCTGCCAGCGTAAGCCTTTTTCTTGTCCTCAAACCAGAAACCTATAAGCAGGTATGAAGTAAGCCCTACCCCTTCCCAACCGACAAACATTACGGGAAAGTTATCACCAAGAACCAGAAGCATCATAAAAAAGATAAATAGATTGAGAAAACAAAAATATCTCGCGTAAGAGCCATCGTGCTTCATGTAGCCGACTGAATAAATATGTATTAGAAATCCAACCCAAGTAATAATAAGTGCCATAACCGCTGACAATGAATCAAAAAGCAATGAGAACCTGATGTTGAGAGATCCAGATGATATCCAGGCAAAAACATCCTCTACTATCGGTCCTTGTCCTGCCTCCATACCGAGAATCTTGAAGAACAACACTGTGGAACAGATCGCAGAGAGAAAAACAACTGTGCATGCTATGGTCCCAACTGCATCTTTTTCCCATTTTTCATTCTTGTTCCGGAATAAAACATCTTTTAACGGTGTGGCAAAGAGTAACCCGTTAACCACCGCGCCGATCAATGGAAAAAGCACAATAAACAAGAGCATAGTCTAATACTTTCTATCCTTTTAAGAGTTTTAAAATATCAATGTCAAGACTGGCTTTATGATTATAAATAAGAACAACAAACGCAAGCCCTACGGCAACTTCGGCGGCTGCAACAGTTATCGCCATTATCATAAAGATCTGGCCTGCTAAATCGTCAAGATGATAGGAAAAAGATATAAAGGCAAGATTGCAAGCATTCAGCATAAGCTCCAGAGACATCAATACAATAATGAGATTTTTCCTCGTAAGAACACCGTAAGCACCTATTACAAACAACATAGTGCTGATAACAATATAATGAGTAAGTGTTATTTCCATTACAGATTTTGTCCTTTTCGGGCAATTGAGACAACTCCCACAATTGCCGCTACTATCAACACTGAAGTCAATTCAAATGGAAGCAGGTAGTCGGTAAATAATACCTTTCCAACACTTTCTACCGTCCCGAAGTTTTCTGAAGTTTCAGATGCTACAATCATGTTAATAGTGAGTTTGGATGCAAAATATCCTACAACTGCCACTATCACAATCAAAAATGTAATTTTTTTCGCAAGACTCCCAGCGTCAAACTGAAGTGATTTTTCCTTAATGTTCAAGAACATCACGGTAAAAAGAAAGAGAACTATTATAGCTCCCGCATACACAAGAACTTGAATTACTGCTATAAACTGGGATCTAAGCAGAATAAAAAGAGCTGCCGTGAAAAAAAAGGTTAACACCATGGCAATTGCACTCACAACCGGGTTCCTGTGTAACACAACTACCATTGATCCAAATACCGTAAGTGCCGCAAATATGTAAAAAAACAGACTTTCTACCAAAATCCACTCCACGAACGCTTTCAAATACAAGATCAAAGATGTTGATACAAACAGTAGTTCAACGAGAGAACTATATTTACTGTGCAAATATAGTCAAACAATTACTACCTGCTGCTCTTCACTCCTACTTTCAGGCAGTATTTCTCCACCGGACAGGTGCTGCAGTAGGGAGAAACCGGCCTGCATAAATGTTGTCCGAAGGAGACAAGCAAATAGTTATAATCAATCCAGTATTTTTGAGGCAGCTTTTTCCTGAGCTCAAATTCTGTTTGCTCAGGCGTTTTGGTTTTTACATACCCAAACCTGTTTGATATTCTGTGAACGTGTATATCCACGCAAACACCCGGCTTGTTAAATCCAGAAGTAACAACAAGATTAGCAGTTTTCCTACCCACACCTTCAAACTTTAAAAGCTCCTCAAGATCATCTGGCACAACCGAATTGTGTTCTTCTATGAGTTGCTTACAAAGTTTAATTATCCTTCTTGCTTTAACTCTATAAAAGCCCACGGGATAAATAAGGCCGGCTAATTTTTTTTCCCCAAGACGAAAAATTTCCCCGGGCGTGGATGCTTGTTCAAACAATCTCCGTGAAGCCTCTGCGGTTGTCTCATCTTTTGTTCTCAGACTGATAAGTGTAGAGATCAGGACTTTGAAAGGATCTCCGGTGGAAGCTGCAACAAGATTGATGACGGGAGCGTTCCATTTTTTTACCTCTTTTTTCAGAATGTCTAAAACCGTATCTATATTTCCGTCATCAAATTTTTGCACGATAAAAAGTAATATATTTCAGGCTTATGTGCAAAAACAACAGGAATAAAATGTAAGACTCGCGATCGTAGATTAGACCCAAAGTAACAAATTACTTTCAGGTCATTGCAGGGCAGACCCTATTGCAGTAGCTCGCTGTTCAATGCTCCTTCACATTTATGCTTTATATCTTCCCATTTCTGAAAGAATAGTCTTAAAACAGAATCTGCTTCTTCAATCTTTTTCTGCTGTAGTAGTTTCAGGAATTTTGAAATTTCCCCTACACTTTCTTCATTGTGCAAAGTAGAAATATGAATATGAGTACATATTTCTCCGTAGTTCAAAATGATAAATCCTTCTTTTTCAAATTTGTTAAGCCAGCTTTTTAAATTATCAACCCCATCATTCAGATAATTCAGATAACCTGCAAACGGCGTCTCAACAGCCGAGGAAATGAAATCCTTGATAATGTTACCCCTTTTATCCAGCCTGCTTCTGGCTTTAGCCAGTGATGTATCGTAATGAATTGTATTGAAACCCCAATGTGTATAAAAATTTTTTCTTTCGTCCCTTTCAAACATTATAAACCATTCATGTGGTATTGAATTTTCAAATGAAAAAATATTTTCTGAACCGATAAGTGGTGCAATAAAATAATCCTGTTCACCCTTTTTTAAAAAGAAACAATCCTTGATTTCACTGTCTTCAATATTCATGTGTTCTGATAAGGCAACCCTGAAATTCTGGTATTCATTGCCAAACCACACACCAAAAGGTGAAGTTGGACCACACCAATACATTTCGTAAAACTTGGAATATTCAAGCCAGTATTCGCTTTGATCTCCAAAACTGTCCAAGGGTTCATAAACAATAAGCGTGCTTGTAGCCATATAAATCATTATCTGTTGTATCTTCAGAAAAATCAAGAACGCACACCCCTATACTCTCATGTCACAAGATTGAAATATTTTTTCATGAGCGTAGCATTCTCAACATGAAATATCTTACGATAGAAGATCTTATCCAAGAAGCAGATAAGAGAAATATTGATCTTGGTAAGAATCCGGAGCAAACAATACGCAAATATGCAACGCTTGGTTTGATACCCAAACCCAAACGAAAAAAAGCAGAAAAAGGGACAAAAGCTACTGTAATTTACTATCCTGAAAGAACAATTGAAAAATTGATTCAAGTCAAAACACTGAAATCAGAAGGACTTAGTATAGATGAAATCAAGGACAGTTTTGCACTTACGTACATTCAAAACACACTTCAGGATATGTTATCAGGCTCGGATGACGGCAAGATTAAACAGCTTGCTAAAATCTTATCAGGGCATAAAAAAGAGTTGGAATCAATCGTGGAAGCCCCTCTCGTTTATTTAATGGAAGGAATGTCAGATAAAGAAGCAACAAAACTGATTACTCTTTTTTGTGGAATAGGTTTTCATGCAATATTGGATGCCCAGAAAGAACTTGAGAATCTTAACTTTAACGAAGCCCGCAAAAATCTTTTCAAGGCGGTTTTCTACAATTCTATCTCCGTCCTCAGACTCGCCAGAAAAACAGGCGAAAATGAACTTGAAAAAACTGCACTCGAAGTATATGACAAAATGGTTCTGGAACCTCTGAACAGAGCAAGCGAGATTGTCAGGAGAAATTTTACGGAATCCCTGAAAAAACATGAGCAACGTAAATAGAATGACAAACAATAAACTTCACGGGTCAATACTTTGTGGAAATATAGGAAGATAGTGATCTAAGTATGCCAAAAAATACGGGGTCAATTCTTGATCTTCAAAAGTGGAAATTGCAATATAGCCCAAATTGAAAGATAGCATTTTCACAACTATAATTCACCGTTAAAAAATGAACGACAACACACCCAAAATAATTATATACAGCAGCCTGACACAAAAAAAAGAAGAATTAGTTCCTCAAGAGGGGAAAAAAATAAGGATATACGCATGCGGGCCTACAGTTTACGACTCTGCCCACCTTGGACATGCGAGGTCAGCAGTATCGTTTGATATTATTCAACGTTTTCTGAGACATGCGGGCTATGACGTCACATTCGTGAGAAACTATACAGATATTGATGACAAAATAATCAACCGTGCCAAAGAACTTGGCTTGGATTGTAAGGAGATATCCGAAAAGTATATACAGGAATATAAGCATGACATGGCTTCAATCGGGGTTCAAACTCCTGACATGGAGCCTAAGGTAACAGAACACATTGACAATATAATAGCTATTATTCAGAAGATCATTGATCGCGGTTATGCCTATGTTTCAGGCAATGATGTTTTTTTCTCCGTGAGGAAATTCAGAGAATATGGAAAACTTTCAAAGAGGTCTATCGATAATATGCTTGAAGGTGTACGCATTGATATTAATGAGAAGAAAGAAGATCCCCTTGACTTTGCACTTTGGAAAGGTGCAAAAGAGGGTGAACCTTCATGGTCAAGCCCATGGGGTAAAGGGAGACCGGGATGGCATATTGAGTGTTCAGCCATGAGCATGCAATATCTGGGAGATAGCTTTGAAATACATGGTGGAGGTAAAGATCTGATATTTCCGCACCACGAAAACGAAATTGCACAATCTGAAGCTGCAAGTGGTGAGCAATTTGCCAAATACTGGTTGCATAATGGACTTATACAGATCAACAGCGAAAAAATGTCAAAATCTCTCGGGAATTTTTTCACCGTTCAGAATGCCGTCAAAAAATGGAGTCCCGAATCAATAAGGCTTTTCTTTTTATCACACCACTATCAAAATCCTGCCGATTTTTCCGAACAGGTTATGGATGATACGGAAACTTCTCTGGAGCGAATTTACACAACTCTGAAGCGAGCTTACGACACTAAAACTGATTCCAATTCTACTGACCCAGAACTGGAGCAGAACCTTAAAAAGTTTAAAGAAAACTGGAATAAGGCAATGTGTGATGACTTCAACACTGCCAACGCGGTAGGCAACTTGTTTGAGGTTATAAGGGCAATAAATAAATCCATTGACAATAACGGTTGGACAAAGACACTCGGCGAAACTCTTGAGGAGATCAGAAAATTTGCAAACGTACTCGGAATACTTGAGAAAGACCCTACCAAGTATTTGGAAAATAAAAGATCCACTGAAAAGCTCGAAGATATAACAACCGGGGAAATTGAATCACTTATTGAAGAACGCAGAAAGGCAAGGGTAGAAAAAAACTGGACACACGCCGATGAGATCAGAGATCAACTTGATTCAAAGGGTATAGTTCTTGAAGACAAACCCGGCGAGACTATATGGAAGGTTAAGTAAGTCATCGCACTCGCCAAAAAACAGCCTGACAATAAAAATATCAGGGTATATAAAAATTTTATATCCAGACACCCATGTATTCAAGCATTCTTCTGATGTTTGCAGGACTTTGCGTTTCTCCTCTACAACTATACCAGCATGCCTCGCATTTTGTTTTGGCAAACAATTCAGGGCTGTAGTCATCGTAATGTGCGACCACGGGCATTTCGGAGCATCTTTTCAAATGCCCACTTGGGGTAACCTGAAGGTGGCTCAGTCCGGCAAAACAATCGGGGACTCCCCCCCTCTCAAAATAAGCAGGTATTTCTTTTAAGTAATACTCCGTGGAAAGAATAGTTCCTTTCCACTGTTTTCGTAAGTCTATAAGCTCATCAATAACTTCTCTTACTTTTTCCAACCGTTCTTTCCTTATAAAATGCTTTTCATTATCAGTTTTCATTACAGAATAGGAACTGAACGAGATCCTTACCCCCCACTCTCTTGCTTTTTGGGCTATTTTCACAACTTGATCAAGGTTGTCCTCCATGATTATGGTGTTCAAAACTACTGTTTTATCCGGAAAACCTCTGGCGAGCTCGGGCATTAATGCAGAAATATGGTTCCAGAGACCGGGAATTCCCCGATATTTATCATGGGTCTCTCCCGGAAAATCTAGAGAAATGGCTATCTGATCCATACCAGAATCAAAAAGCTCTCTTGCCTTGTCAACGGTCAGGAGATCACCTTTTGTCACCATGGAAATAAAAATGAACATTGAGCATTCCTTGATCTGCCTGACAATATTGGGAAGGTCCTTTCTCAACATCGGTTCCCCGCCAGTAATTACTGTTACCAACGGGTTGATCTTCTTAATTACGGGTCTGTAGTCAGTAATCCTTTCTTCATGCTTTGTCTGCCAGTAGTCACAAAAATCACACGTTGCGTTACAAAGCTTTGTTACCTCAAGATTTACAAGCTTGGGCCTTTTTGTGACCTTATTATAAAGAAATTTTAAAGTTCCGTTAACTGCTTGGTCAGTAGAGATCATTTTGAGTGATTTTAGCTACAAAGAATTTGCTGTATTTAGAATACTATCTGCTAAATCTCATTGGATTGCAAATTAATTTCCCTGTCTAACAATGTTAACGATAACAATTTAACTATTAACTTCAATAGAAGGCTTATGATTATACCTGTCAATTGCCCTTCCTTGATTCTCTGCAATTTCCAGAAAACCTGAACTTCCATAGATCGCCAAAAGTTGGTTTTTCGTGACGTTTGAATAGGTTGCACAAATCCGTCCTATGCTAACGCCGTCAACCGATATTTCACTATTTAAGCTAACGTCTCTATTGCTGATATTAGTGATCATATTGCCAAAATGATCAATATACAAAACATCTCCAATCAATTTATTGCCCGACCTTTGTACATCCCTTATGTCTATCTTTTGAGGTTTTTCAATTTTTTCTCCAAACAATTCAGGATTATCCAAAAGTGAGAGATGCGCCGAAACCGGTGCAAAAATATCACGTGCATGAAAGGTTGAACTTATGTTATCAAGAAAAAAATTCTCGTTTGATATTTGATATAATTCAAAAAGATTTTTTTTACAAATGAGGGAAAACACCCCGTTATCAGGACCTACAAAATAATGCCCATCCTTTTTTACAATTACTGGAAGTCTCTCTCCGCCAACTCCCGGATCCACAACCACAAGATGAATTGAACCTTTGGGGAAAAATCTATATGATTTTTTTATATTTATAGCAGCGGCAAGTATATCCTGAGGTGCAATGCCATGATTTATATCCACCAGTTTTATAGAGGGATTTATTGACAGGATCACACCTTTTACAACACCAACATAATAATCGGTCAAGCCAAAATCAGTTGTCAATGTCAGAATTTGTGCCATACTCAATAAATATTAACCTTACGTAGAGATTATGAAAGTATGGATATTGGGCAGTGGGACTTGCATCCCATATAACAGAAGAGGATCATCATCTTACCTTATTTCCTTTAATTCAAATAAGATCCTCTTTGACTGCGGCAGTGGCACAACTTGGAAGCTGGAAAAAATTGGGGTTGACTACCTTGATATTGACCATATTTTTATAACGCACTTTCATCCTGACCATAATGCAGATCTGATTCCGTTTTTATTTGCTACCAAGTATCCAGCCGGTAAGGCAAGGACAAAGCCTCTTTACGTTTGGGGACCGTCTGGATTCAAGAGTTTCTTCAATTCACTCAAAAATGCCTACAACGAGTGGATTGAACCTAAGTGTCTGAACATCAGAGAATTTAATAATAAAGACAACGGTATTTCAGATGAATTCAAGATATGGTGCTTCAAAACTCCTCACACGGACAATAGTCTCGCATACAAGCTGAAAACAGGAGGAAAAACCATTGTGTATTCAGGCGACACGGATTACGTGGGTTCTTTTGCCGAATTTGCATCTGGAGTTGATCTTTTAATAATTGAATGCTCATTAACTAATAATCTGAAAAAACCCGGACATCTTACACCTTCGGAGGTAATAAGCATTGCCAATCTGTCCAAACCTAAAAAGCTGGTTCTTACTCACATTTATCCCGTGTGCGACGAGGAAAATATTTATGACTTTATCAAAGATAATACCAATTGTGAAACATTGCTGGGAGAAGATCTTTTACGGGTTGATATTTAGTTTTTCAATACACTTGCAACCACGTCAAAAACCTCTTCGGGTCCTATGTCTTCAAGACATTTAACTCCATAGGGACATCTTGGCGTATAACCAAATTTTGTGCAAGGACTGCATTTCAATCTTTTGTTTATTGTGTGATTTTTAGCGCCGGAAGGAGCCCATTTCTCCTGAATACCTGCACCAAATAAAGAGACTGTTCGTGTTCCCACGCCGTAGGCAATGTGCATTAATCCCGAGTCTGCACTTATTAGAACATCTAATTTAGATATAATATTTTTCGTTTCATTCAATTCTGTCTTACCGATTAAGTTCAAGTAATCTCGATCGCCAAGAAATTTCTGGAAAGCCAAGGAATCTTTCATTTCCCCCATACCACCCAGCAGCACCACTCCTGTATCACTATCCAGAAGCCTGCTCCCTAAAAACGAGTAATTTTCAACTCCCCACCTTCTTTCCCTTACGGTTGCACCGCTGAATATTCCGACAACATATCCGTATTTTTCTTTGTAGCGTGAAAAATCAACACTTGCCGATACTGTTTCAAAATCCAAAAAAGCCTTATCCCCGTTAAATTCGTGTTTGTTTCCGGTAAGTTCTGACAGCAAGTTTATAAAACTAACAGCTTCGTAATCATCCTGATTGTATAAAACAGAGTTGGTAAACAATCTTTGTCTTTCGTTGGTTGCAAAACCAACCCTGACATTTGAACCGGTAAGAAAACAGATAACCGCACTCAACCGGTGCCACTGTTCAGTATCAATAACCGCATCATAGTTTTTCTTTAAAACCCTTAATAATCCCAGATTCTTAAAGTCATCATACAGATAGAGATCATCAATATATTTGCAGTCCTTAAAAATTCCTGCATTTCTCTTTTCAGCCAGTATATCAACCTGAATATCTGTAAATGTATCCTTCAATATTTTTAAGCAGGGATATAAAAGTACGGCGTCCCCTATACCACCGGGACGAATGATCAGAATTTTGTTATAACCATTGCTCTTACCAATTTTACTTCCAAATGTAGAAAGTAGATAACAAAGGGGTTTGCCAACACAATAATCCAGAAATTTGATTAGTTTGATTTTCATTAGCCAAGAACAGATAATTGTCTCTGTTTTAATACACTAATCTAACAAATCTGACTTATAGCTAACCTTACCAGTTTTGGGGTCAAGGTTATAATTTTCCCCGAACGGATTTTCAGGGTAATCTTCATTTCTTGCATGCGTAATAAAATATCTCAGATCATCAATTTTTTCTGGGTATTCACCATATAAATTTTTATAACTCAATGCTCTTGAATTCAAAACCCTCAGATTGTGTTCAAGGTCAGCTTTTAACAATGTTTTACTTTTGAATGACTTGATTAGTGGTATCAAAACAAATTCTCCACCACTATGGTCTTTTGGTAACCTGTCCAAATACCCTCCATTAAGCAATTCAGTCAAATTGCCCGGAAGACCGCCGTGCTTTTTCTCGTAGTTGCCAGCCAACAACGTCAGCTTGTCCTCTATATCTCTTGTTTTCAGCTCATTGAGATTTTTTAACGCAAAAGCTTTTCTCCCTTCATCCAGAGTAGTATTGTATATTTGTTCCCAGATTTGCTTTGCCAACTCTCTCCTTTTGCCTTTTATCAATGCGCTGCCTGCCATACCTTTTATTGAAGCACGCAAGGTATCAGGCAAACCCGGTTTTTCGGATGCCTCGTTAAAAAGCTCGGCAGCTTTTGCATAATTCTTATCATGTATGAAATAGATAAAAGCCTCCTCAAGAGGTATCCTAAAACTGTTAGGATTATTTGCCCTGCCTTTTTCAAAAAGTTTAACGCCTTTTTCAAAATCACCTAATCCCGTAGGTAAAGGCTCTGCCAGGAACGTTCCGCCGAACCTGTAAGCATTAAAAAACTTCGGATCCAGATCGGTCATTATATCAAAGTATTTGTAGAGGACTTCCGAGTCTCTTATCCCATCTGTGTTGCTTCCAAAATATTGTAACGCCCTTAGCCAATATATATCGGCGAGCAGTTCCCTGTATCCAAGGGACACCTTATCTAAAACCGATGAATTAAGGTAGAGGGTTTGGCTTATTATCTGTGAACTATCTCTGTGTTTATCTATATTGATCTGAAGCGGTATTGATACACAAATCATGACAACAATCACAACAAGCATTGCCAGAGGTTTCTTGGACAAATAACTTAAAGCCACTATTTAAACTCTCTTTTTTCAAAAATAATTATTGAAAGAAAAAGCAAGATGCAACCGTAAATTACTGCATAAGCTGTCGTGCTTGCTATCAGGTTCAGCGTTATTTCTCCACCGTAAACTGCTTCACTTCTGAAATTAAACTTCTCTAGATTGGGTATCACCCTGTAAAACACTTCAACGACAACCGACACGGCAGGATTTTTCACTTCCTCAGCAAACAACCTTATATCACTTGAAAAACGTCCAACCACAAATGCGAGCAAAGTCATAATTATAGACAGGATGGGAGTTGTAAAACTCGAAAATACAAGAGCTATTCCAATCAAGATCAGAAATTCCAAATATTGGAAATAAACTGCAACTACGAACTCGCTGTAAAAATGTCCCTTGTAATAAAATTCAATAAAGTCTTTATATTTGGTTTCAATATAGAGAACAAGCAGTATTGACACCACAAACATTGAGATTGTAATTATCAGTATAGTTACGGACAGACCCAAATACTTGCCAATTATAAACTGGTATCGATACAATGGCTTTGAAAAAATATTATAGACGGTTTTCTTTTCTATCTCTTTGTAAACAAGCCCAATGCCTAAGAACACGGAAAGTATTATCCCGAAGATAGAAATAGCCGTCAGGGCAAAATCCTTTACTATCTTATTGTATTGCTCAGCAGAGATTGTGCCTATAATCAGAGAGCTTACGATCATCAAAATTGCAAAAAACACCAGACTATAAAGCACCCTGTCCCGTATTGCTTCTGTAAAGGTATTTTTGGCAACTATCCAGATTTGACCCATCGAACTGTTAATTCCTATTTTGCTCTTGAATAAAAAGACCTTCAAGGGATTTTCTTAATGGATGCAGGGAAACAATATCTATATCCACCTCTATAAGTAACCTCACTATCTTGTTTTTCTGTTTTTCATCAAATCTCAGCACAACATAACCCGCCCTTTCATTACAGATGATATCATCCAGGCTCATTTTTTGCTTTAAGGTAGCTATATTGGTATTTAGAAACATCTCGTAGTCAGTCTTAATACCATCAAGTAACTCTGCTAAAATGCCAACTCTGACAACTATACCGTTCAAAATTACACCCACTCTGTCACACAGAGATTCAACGTCTGAGAGTATATGGGAGCTTAAAAGAACTGTTTTACCATTGGCTTTCTGCTCCAGAATAATGTCCTTGATTTCCTTTCTACCAAGGGGGTCAAGACCACTCATCGGCTCATCTAATATTAAAAACTCAGGATCATTTATCAATGACTGGGCGATCCCGATTCTCTGCAGCATTCCTTTTGAATACTTTCTCAACTGTATCTTTCTGGCGTGATTCATATTCACCTTATGCAGTAAATCGTCAACTCTTTTATCCAGAACTGCTCCTTCAACTCCGTGCAAATGTCCCATATACTTTAATAATTCTTCACCCGTTAGGTATTCATAAAAGTAGGGACTTTCAGGCAGGTAACCAATCTTGGACCTTATATCAACACTATGACTGTGAATATTATCAATCTTAATATCACCATTTGTAATTGAAAAAAATCCTAAAATGGATTTAAAAGTTGTAGTTTTCCCAGACCCGTTTGGACCTATAAAACCAAACACCTCACCGTGAGAAACAGTGAAATTCACATCATGAAGCACGCGGACTTTCTTGCCAAAGAAACCAGTTTTGAAATCTTTAACTAAACCTTTAACTTCTAACATTTTATCCATCCATTGGTGAATTGAAGATAGAAATTATAGCAAATAACCCACTATTATCAGTTACGTGATTAGCAAAAACTCCTAACAGAGGAAAGAAAAAACGGAAGCAACTTAAAATATGGAACATAGCAACCAAACTTAATTACCGATCAATATTTTATGGCTATTTATATCAGTTTTTTGTGGATTTGACAATTAAATTGAGTAGAAACTTATATAGATCTAAGAGATGAAGTAGATATGAACGATCATTCTCGGTTAAAAAATGTAAAGCGTTTCTATAATGTTCTTGAAAAATTAGAGTAAAAATTGGAATGTAAAAGTTTCGCAGTGTTGTGGTAATTATATAGTAAAAATAATCCGTACCAGTGGTATTACAATGTGGATGAAATCATAAACCATATAAACAGATTTAAAGCGAGCCAATAAAAAATGAACTCTGTTAAACTAACCTTTGCAATTGAATCAAGTACAGGCTTGTGGAACAAGATATTTGAGGGCTTTGATCAGGATACCATCTTAACCTCAAGGTTTGAGGGTAGCTCTCCACAAGTGATTGAAATTCTGTATAAATTAGGTGCATCTGTTAAGGGCAAATACAAAAACTGCTCGGTAGAAGATAGAGATTATGGGATAATCATCGGAAAAAAAATTGATGACAACAACCAGGATCAAGTTAATGGATGGATTGACTTAATGAAAAGTATAAAAAGAGAAATTGTTAATTTTGACTGCTGAAAACCATATCACCTGCTATTATTTTCTCCAGACTGCCATTGGTTTTTTCTATGTAGATATAACCATGGCTATCCACTTTTCTTACAACACCACTGATAATCTTCCCGGATACGTCTATTGAAACAAACTCATTAAGTTTTCCCCATTCATTTGTCCAATCAGCTACGACGGAGTAAACTCCCTGCCTTAAAAATTTTAGATAACACTCATCAAGGTAGCTTATTAATTTTGAGGCAACGTATTCCCTGTCAAATTCATTCCCGTTTTCCATTAAAAGTGAGGTTATCTTATCAAGATCACTCGGGAGATTTTTCTCAACAAACTCCTTTGTCATATTCACATTCAAGCCGATCCCGACAATAATATAATCCAGTTTATCTCCCATCGATTTCATTTCAGTTAGCACCCCTGATACTTTTTTACGGTTTATTAATATGTCGTTTGGCCACTTAATTACTGGTATGAAATTGAGGTATCTAAGAGTTTTAACAAGAGCTATGGAAGCAATAAAAGTAAAAACAGGTGAATAATGAGGATGAATATCGGGTTTGAACAAAACAGACATGTAGATATTAATCCCATCCGGCGAAAACCAATGTCTGCCCATCCTTCCTCTGCCGGCTGTTTGGAAGTCTGAGAGCAACACCATCCCATCGTTAAACTCAGAAGATGCAAGTTCCGCCAATTTGGTATTAGTTGAAGAAACACTTTCAAGAACCATTATATCCTTTCCAACTATCAGGCTTTTTACAAACTCTCTTATCTTTTTTTCATTCATGGCAGAAGTTGTATTTTAGGGTCAGGTCTTGTTTTTTTTCTAATAAATCCAATTTCTAATACTTCTTGAAGACATCAATATGAACAAATTGACAAAGCTATCTTTTTTAAATACCCTAAATAGTTTGAAATATAAAGGGCCCATAGCTCAGTTGGTTAGAGCAGCGGACTCATAATCCGTTGGTCCCAGGTTCGAGTCCTGGTGGGCCCACGACGAAACACAATGAACATTCTGATAATTTTGATTAAAGTCATCAAATCCATAAATTCTTTTGCATTAGGCGGCTCTGATTTTAATGATCTTAAATATAAGAGAAGGAGAACAATATGCAGGATCAGATATTTGCTCTTGAACAACTTCAAAGCATAGACGTAGAATTAAAAGAGATAGAAAACAACTTAGAAAAATATCCTGAAGAAATCCTAAATATTAACAATGAAATTAAAAACATCACCGAATCCATAGCAGATAAAAAAAACTCACTTGAAGAGTTGGAGCAAGTAAAATCCAAAACAGAATCTCAAATACAAGATAACCTGAACTCAATAAAGAAGAGTGAGGAAAGACTTTTCGAAATAAAAACACATAGAGAATACGAATCACTCCAAAAAGAAATAGCCGAGGCTAAAAGAAACAACTCCCAACTTGAAGATCAAATCCTTGTCAAAATGGAAGAAATTGAAAATTTAATGAATGAAATAAGTGAAGAAGAAAAAACCTTTGCTACCCAAAAAGTAGAATATAAAGAAAAAATAGATGAATATGAGTTGTTAATTGAGGATATTAAATCAAGGGAAAAACCGATAAAAATAGAAAAAGCAAAAATACTGGAAAAAATAAATAAAATAAATTCTGATATATTGCCCATATATGAACAGGTTATAAAAAGAAACGGTAAGGCTTTGGCATTGGTGGACAACGAAATGTGCACGGGATGCAATATGAACATACCACCCCAACTATATATTCGGGTATTGGCACAAAATGAGATACATCAGTGCCCAAACTGCAAAAAAATTCTTTACTCCACAACCACTAAAGGAGAATAAAATAACCAAATCTTCACCTGATCTATCGCAACCCGTGGATATTTATGTGGACGGAGCTTCAAGGGGAAATCCTGGGGAATCCGGTATAGGTATCCTATTCAAAGATATTAACAAAGGATTCAAAGAACATAAAAGTTACATAGGTGTCGGCACAAATAATAGAGCTGAATACACGGCACTCATCACTGCACTTGAAATTGCAAAGAATGAAAAGATAAAGAAAGTCAATGTTTATACCGACTCTCAACTTGTAGCCAACCAGATCAAAAATTCTTGGAAGGTCAAGGATCCAAAAATAAAGATATTATTCAATAAAGCCATGAGTTTGATTAAAAATTTCTCTCACTTCACCATTAAGTATATCAGTCGTGAAAATAACTCTGAAGCTGACAGACTTGCAAATGAGGCTATTAATGAATATTCTAGTTAATGCGAGTTAACTAAGCAGTCGCTTGCTCAGGCAAGAGGAAAGTCCGAACTTCAAAGGGTAATGCGCTGGTTAATAGCCAGGTACCGCAAGGTAACGGAAAGTGCATCAGAAAACATACCGCCTAAGCATGTATATGCCGGTAAGGGTGAAATGGCAGTGTAAGGGACTACCGCTTTGATCGGTAACGATCATTGGCAAGGCAAACCCCGCATGAAGCAAGGCAAAATAGAGAAACATCTGAAACTTTTGTTTTAGATGGGGCGACCCGTCCCATGTTTCCGGGTGTGCCGCTGAAAATATTCAGTAATGAATATTTTAGATGAATGATTGCTCACGACAGAATTCGGCTTACAGGTTAACTCGCTAATTACTTAACCAATGTTTGTTCATTTGATAATATCAAAGCATTGATCCCGTTATAGAATGTTTCATGCTCTCTAGCCAATGCACCCCAACTTGCTGATCTCCACCAGATGTCTTTATTCTTAATTCCAATTTCAATTAACGTTTTCCCATCATTTGAATTTGAAATATAAATAGGATAAAAAGCACCATTGTCCTTAAAGCTAGTCGGTGTTCCTATTACAATCTGGTGTTTTTCTTTATCAAAATGGGCAATTTCATATTTTCCTTGTTGATTGGCAAAACCAAGAATTAACTTAAAAACATCTTTAGGAGGTATATTCGTATACAGTTTTTTTAGATTATCTGGTTTTTTCTTAATAGCATCTGACCCTTTTTTGTTTTTCGCAACAGCGAAAGAAATTAAAAGGGTAACTAAAGCTAGTATCAATGAAAAAATTGTCCCTGAACTCATTTCAAATATTTTTCTCACCCATTTAAAAATTCTTACCCAAAACAACTTTTTAAAAAACTCTTTAAATTGTAAAATTGATCACTATCAAAATCAAATATTTTCCAACAGTCCTTTTCTTTATCTTTATTATATTCTAATCCCACCGCTTCCCAATAAGCATAAAGTTTGGATTTAGAAGATAGCTCTTTATTTATACATTTTTCATAAGTTTCAAAACAAACTATTTTAGGGTCATCTGACTTTAGGGTACTTAAAAGAAATATCTCAAGATCGGGTTCAATATAGAAAATTTTATCTAATTCATTTTCATCAAAAAAATTTTTTATATTGTTATAACCTTGCTTATCTTTTACTTTTACATCACCATCTAATAAAAATACTAATTTCTGACCGTTGAAACGACGTTTATCAAAATCTTGTCCCATTTCTTCATTGTTTATTTGGGTATAACCATATAAAGTTTCAATTTTATACTCTTCTTGAATTTTCAGTTGTTCTTTCAAATAATAGTCTAAAAAGTGCCTATCTGTCTTTCCTTCCACCCAAAAACATATCATCTTAGTCTCTAACATCAGAGCTAGTTTTTCTAGTTGCCAAAAATTGTTCTGAGTTATAGGAAAAACATTTAACGGTATTATTTTTTCTAACTAATGAATGATGTATGTAATGTTTTGAAAAATTCTCATTATCTTGTATAAGATTAGCAACGGCTTTCAATACATCTTCACTATGTGTGGTTATAAATATTTGTTTTTTCCTGCTGATAATTTCTTGAAACAAAACTTCTAAAATAGGCTTCATAATAGAGTAATGAAGACCATTCTCTATTTCGTCAACCAGCAATATTTTATAATCCGGTGAGATTGATGATGACAGCAAAGGAATCGCTCTATTTATTCCACTTCCTAACAAATTCAAGGGGATTGATCCCTTAGCTCCTTCAAGAAAAATCTCAATAATATTTTCTGCTTGGAAAATATCTATTACTCTTTCATTAAATAAATCATTCAAAATTTTCAAAAATTTATCTTTATTCCCTGTTCTGATAATTTCTAAAACTTCCTTAATGCTTAGGGCAAACGAATCAGAATTGACAATTTTTGACGGAATAATTTTATGAGCCCTGTTGCTCTCAGTTATAACAAAAGGTGACTGCTGCTCTATGGTCAATCCCGGAACAGATAGTTGTGTTTTTTGAGGAGCGTATTTAATCTGGCTCTCACCCGATGATTTACCATTGTATTTGTATTCAATGCTCAAACCATTGATTCTTTTATCTTCTTCTAATATAGGAGAGTAACCTACATAAATACTATCAGTTTTAATAACCCCCTTAAATCTAATTTTTTTACTAATATCTAACTGAGAAAAAAGAAAAGATAGGTCTCTTGATTGATTGATCATCATTTGCCTAAACGGAAATATTCTCTCAACTAAAGCAGCAGTATTTGAACAACCAGATAATAAAAAAACCCCTTCTAATAAAGTGGATTTACCACAATTATTTCTACCAGAGAAAGTATTAATAAGTCCCAAGTTGTCACATGTAAAATCTTTTAGAACTTTAAAATTATTTATAGATAAACTTTTGAACATGAGCGTCATAGAACATTGTTATTCGGTTAATCGTATATCTGTGAGCACAAATTATGTCAAATTTATTTTGTTAAAATAACTACTCAACAATAACCTTTACAAATTCTCTTTTCCCGATCTTCATCTCTAATTTAGCTTTATCAGGAATGGGACTTTTTATATCCGAAATCCTTTCTCCATTTATCGTAAGTCCTCCCTGCGTGATCAATCTCCTAACTTCTGCCTTAGATTTTAATAGATTGGAAACCGCAAAAATAAGCTCTGTCAGAGAAGTAACCTCATTTTTTCGGACAGTTACAACTTTTGCATCATCCGGAAAAGACCTTTGCGAAAACTTTGTTTCAAAATCCAATTTAGCCTTATCTGCTTCAACGTCATTGTAAAGCCACTCTGTCAATTCGTATGCAAGTAACTTTTTAGACTCCATTGGATGCAAGTTTTTCAATCCCTCAATCTCATCTTCGCTCTTTGAGGTCAACAGGTAAAAATACCTCAATGTCAATTTATCCGGTATTGACATGACCTTCCCAAATATGTCTATTGGGTTCTCCTCAATACCTATGTAGTTGCGAAAGGATTTTGACATTTTTTTAACTCCGTCAGTGCCCTCAAGAATAGGCAGGAAGAGGGCTATTTGAGGTTCCATGCCAAAGTATCTTTGAAAATCCCTGCCAAGCAATATGTTAAACGTTTGATCCGTTCCGCCAATTTCCACGTCAGCACGTATCTTTACCGAATCATAAGCCTGAATTAAAGGATACATAAACTCTTTTAATGATATAGGCAAACCACCCTTATACCGTTTATTGAAATCATCTCTTCCCAGTAAGCTTGCAACGTTCACTTGCGAAGTAAGGTTAAGAAGCTGTTCAAAACTAATATTCTTCAACCAGGTTGAATTGAAAATTATCTCCGTCCTCTCCCTGTCAAGTATCTTAAAAACCTGCTTTTCATAAGTCTCTGCATTTTTAAGTATTTCCTTGCTATCAAGCAAAGGTCGGGTTTCCATCTTGCCGGTGGGATCACCTATCATCGCCGTAAAATCACCAATTAAAAACAGTACCTTGTGACCGAGATCCTGAAAATCTCTCAACTTTTTAAGCAACAAACAGTGACCAAGGTGTAGATCAGGAGCAGTCGGATCAAATCCAGCTTTAATTGTGAGCGGAGTATTTTTGCTCTTGGAATTTTTTAGCTTACTAAGGAGTTCTTCCTTAGATATAACCCCTTCGGTATCTCGCTCTATTATTTTCAGTTGCTCTTTGGGATCTGAGAAGCTCATTATTTCCTAATTGCCCTATTCAAAACACTTACTATGCAACTCTCACAAAAACGAGATCAAAAACTACATTCAAGGTAAACTGGTAGAACCCATAAGGTAACGATCACATTCTCTGGCTGCTTCTCTTCCTTCATTTATAGCCCAAACTACAAGACTTTGTCCACGCCTCGAATCACCTGCTGCAAAAACACCTTCTATATTGGTGGTATATTTACCATATTCAGCCTTTACATTGGTTTTTTCATCCGTTGCAATTCCAAGTTGATATAAAAACTCTTGTTCCGGTCCCAGGAAACCAAGTGCAAGAAGTACAATCTGGGCGTTCCATATTTTCTCTGTGTTTGGCACTTCATGAAATGTCATCTTTCCATTTTCGCCTTTCTTCCATTCAATTTGCACCGTGTGTAACTCTTTCACGTTTTTTTTATCATCACCCACAAACTTTTTTGTCATTACCTGATATTTTCTAGGATCCTCGCCAAAGATCGCGGCTGCCTCTTCCTGCCCATAGCCTAAGGAATAGACCCTTGGCCATTCAGGCCAAGGATTACCATCAACCCTTTTCAAAGGAGGTTTGGAAAGAATTTCAAATTGGACCAGGCTCCTACATTCATGCCTGATGCAGGTAGCAACACAGTCTGTCCCAGTATCCCCACCTCCAAGCACTATCACATCTTTATCTTTTGCAGAGATATAATTTTCATCCTCAAGATTGCTATCTAACAAGCTTTTCGTGTTTCCTCTCAAAAACTCCATGGCAAAATATATTCCGTTCGATTCCCTGCCCTCAATCGGTAGATCCCTGGGTTTTGTAGCCCCCGTGCATACAACAACGGCATCGTTTTGAGCAACAATTTCCTTACCACTTATATCTATCCCTACCTCAACTTTTGTTACAAAATTAATCCCCTCTTTTGCCAGAATATTTACTCTTCTCTGAACAACCTGTTTATCCAGGTGAGGATTTGGAATTCCATAAGTAAGCAATCCCCCAACCCTGTCGTCTCTTTCATAGACGGTTACTGTGTGTCCCGCTTTATTAAGTTGTGCAGCACAGGAAAGCCCTGCTGGACCCGAACCTACAACAGCAACTCTCTTTCCCGTTCTATGCTCAGGAGGTTCTGGCTTTATCCAACCTTCCTCAAAACCTTTATCTACAATTGCACACTCTATTGACTTAATGGTTACAGGAGGCTCGTTTATTCCAAGCACGCATGAGCCTTCACAAGGAGCGGGACAGACGCGTCCAGTGAACTCCGGAAAATTGTTTGTTTTGTGTAGCCTGTCAAGAGCTTCTCTCCACAACCCTCTATATACAAGGTCGTTCCACTCGGGAATAAGATTATTTACTGGACAACCTACAGCCATACCACCAATTAGCTTGCCTGTTTGACAAAACGGCACACCACAATCCATACATCTGGCTCCCTGCGTTTTTAATTTATTCTCAGGAAGGTGTTTATGAAATTCATTCCAATCTTTTATTCTCTCTTTAGGATCTCTATCGGAACCAAGTGTACGAGTATAAGTCATAAAACCTGTAGGATCACCCATTCAATTTCCTCCAAGAAGGAATCAAGTCAATTTCCACTTACTCTGGCAAGGTCGCTCTTATTTGCTTCAAAAGCAGCCATCATTGCTTCATCACCGCTAAGCCCACTTTCTTCCACTTGCCTAATATTTTGAAGCATACGTTTATAGTCGTTTGGCATAACTTTTCTAAACTTTTTGGCACTCTCTGCCCAATTATCAAGAATATATTTTGCCACATTGCTGTTTGTGTAATCAAGATGTTTTTTTATAGTCGTATTTAATAAATTCAAATCTTCATCTTCAATGGAATCAATGGAAATCATGCCCAAATTACATCGCTCACTAAAATCCCCTTTTTCATCGTATAAATAGGCAACACCACCAGACATTCCCGCGCCGAAATTTCTACCCACTGGACCAAGCACCACCACACACCCACCCGTCATGTATTCACAACCATGATCCCCCACCGATTCAACTACTGCATGAACACCGCTGTTCCTCACACAAAACCTTTCACCTGCCATTCCCCTAATATATGCCTCCCCACCGGTCGCACCGTAAAAGGCAACGTTACCAACTATAATATTTTTCTCAGGTTGAAATGTGGCTTTTTCAGGTGGATACACAATAATCTTTCCTCCGGATAAACCCTTTCCAATATAGTCATTTGAATCACCTTCAAGAAATAATGTCATACTCTTGGGAACAAATGCTCCGAAACTCTGCCCTGCGGAACCGTAAAAGCGAAGTTTAATAGTGTTCTCCGACAAACCATTAAGTCCATACTTCCTTGTTAGCTCACTTCCTACAATTGTGCCAACTGTTCTGTTAATATTTCTTATAGGTATAGGCGCCCTGATGTCAACCAACTCGCCATTCTCAATAGCAGGCTTACATATATCCATCAAAACCGTCTCATCCAATGACCTATCTATTCCATGATCCTGACTTATCTGACAAAAGGCTCCCCAGCTGCTGGGCACATCGGGCTTTTTGAAGACACTCGACAGTTTAAGTCCTTTGGCTTTCCAATGATCAACCGCTTTTTTAGTTTTTAACCTGTCCATTTGCCCTATCATTTCATTAACGTTCCTGAAACCCAAAGTTGCCATTATCTCCCTCAACTCCTGTGCAACAAATTTGAGATAATTCACTACGTGAGACGGGTTACCTGTAAATTTTTTACGAAGTTCAGGATTCTGCGTTGCAACACCTACTGGACAAGTATCAAGATGGCAAACTCTCATCATTATACAACCGAGCACGATCAATGGAGCCGTTGAAAAACCATATTCTTCCGCACCAAGCAAAGCAGCAATTGCAACATCCCTTCCAGTTTTCAGCTGCCCGTCCGTTTCAAGAACAACCCTGCTTCTTAAATTGTTCAACAGTAACGTTTGGTGAGTTTCTACTATTCCCAACTCCCAGGGGAGACCAGCATGCTGAATACTGCTCTGGGGAGACGCCCCAGTCCCGCCTGAAGTGCCACTTATAAGAATCACGTCCGCGTGTCCCTTTGCTACTCCTGCTGCAATTGTTCCCACACCGACTTCAGATACTAACTTCACATTGATTCTTGCATATTTGTTTGCATTTTTCAGGTCGTATATAAGCTCGGCGAGATCTTCTATGGAATATATGTCATGGTGAGGCGGAGGGGAGATCAAACCAACACCGGGAGTTGATAACCTGACTTTCGCTATCCATGGATATACCTTCCTCCCCGGCAGTTGACCACCTTCGCCTGGTTTGGCTCCCTGGGCGATTTTGATCTGTATCTCATCGGAATTGACCAAATATTCACTGGTCACTCCAAATCTGCCAGATGCAACCTGCTTAATTGCACTTCTCCTTAAATCACCGTTCTCATCAACGGTATAACGGTCTGTATCCTCACCACCTTCACCTGTATTGCTCTTACCACCAATACGGTTCATTGCAATAGCCAGACTTTCATGCGATTCTTTGCCGATGGCACCGTAGGACATAGCCCCGGTCTTAAATCTTCTGCATATAGATTCAATGGGTTCAACCTCTTCAATTGGTATAGGCTCATTGTTATAATAAAAATCTAACAACCCTCGTAAGGTGAAATGCTCCCTGTCCTCATTATTTGACAACTCCGAAAATTCTTTATACATCTCGTAGTTGTTTGCTCTGGCTGCATACTGAAGCTTATGCACCGTCTGCGGATTCCACATATGCCTTTCACCGTGTGGACGCCACTGGTACACACCCCCTTCATCAAGTGTGTCTTCATCAACCTCACGGTCAGGATATGCCTGTTCAAATCTTTTAAGCGACTCCATCGCTATTACATCTATACCGGCTCCCTCAATCCTAGAAGGTGTCCACGTGAAATATTTATCAACAAACTCACTATTAAGTCCCAATGCTTCAAAAATCTGGGCGCCATGATAACTCTGCACGGTAGAAATTCCCATTTTTGACATTATTTTGACAATTCCCTTCACAATGCTCGTTATATAGTTTGAAACTGCCTTATCAGGCAAAATATCGGTGAGCATACCCTGATCAACCATATTTCTTATTGTATCGTATGCAAGGTAAGGATTGACCGCGCTCGCACCATAGCCTATCAACAGTGCAAAATGATGCACTTCTCTCGGCTCTGCCGACTCAAGTACTAAACCAACTTTCATTCTGTTACCATTTTTGATCAAGTGATGATGAAGACCGGACACTGCAAGCAGTGCGGGTATTGGGGCTTTCTTGTCGCTAAATACACGGTCGGAAAGGATTACAATATTGATCCCAGATGATATTGCGGCGTCAACGTCTTCAAAAAGCATATCAAGAGCTTCCACCAATCCATTGCTACCCTTGTGGGGATTAAAATGAATTGCAAAAACTTGAGATCTAAACCCATCTTCGCTTACTTCTTTTAGTTTATTAAGATCACCGTTTGTCAAAATTGGAGAGTCCATCTCTATCTTTCTACAATGTTCAAGGGTCGGTGATAAAAGATTTTTGACCGGTCCAACCGTTACTTTTGTATCCGTTATAAGTTCTTCCCTTATTGAATCAATTGCGGGATTAGTTACCTGTGCAAAAAGTTGTTTGAAATAGTTATAAAGAAGTTTGGGGTTATCCGATAAAACTGCTATCGGAGTGTCAACACCCATCGCCCCAACTGGTTCAACTGAATTTTTAGCCATTGGGCCGATTATGATTCTCAGATCCTCAAACGTGTATCCAAACAACCTCTGAGCAGATAAAAGCTCTTTTCCATCAGTTACGGCATATTCTTTATGAGGCTGCTTTATTTGGTTAATGTGCAGTAAATTGCTCTCAATCCATTTATCATAGGGGTTTTCATTTGATAGCTTTTTTTTCAGCTCCTCATCACCAACAATCCTTCCTTCTTTTGTATCGATCAGGAGCATTCTGCCCGGCTGAAGTCGTCCTTTATACTCTATATTCTCAGGTGGTATATCCAATACACCCACCTCGGAAGCAAGAACCAACAGATCGTCTTTTGTAACGTAATATCTGGAAGGTCTAAGCCCTTGTCTGTCCAAAACTGCACCCACTTTTTCACCATCGGTAAAACCAATTGACGCGGGACCATCCCACGGTTCCATTAAACAACTGTGATAATTATAAAACGCTTTCTTATTTTCAGACATGCTCTCATGCTTGGACCAAGGCTCCGGGATCATCATCATTACCGCGTGTTCTATTGAATAACCCGACAGAGACAAAAATTCCAGTGCGTTGTCAAACGCGGCAGAGTCACTCCCACCGGGCACTATGATGGGAAAGATCTTCTTTAGATCGTCCCCGTAAAGGTCTGATTCAAGCAGAGATTGTCTTGAGTGCATCCAGTTTATATTTCCTCTTAACGTATTGATCTCACCATTATGAATAACGTAATGATAAGGGTGAGATCTGTCCCAACTTGGAAACGTGTTAGTACTGAATCGTGAATGCACAAGTGCAATGGCCGTATCCATATATTCATCATTAAGGTCGGGATAATACCGGTCAAGCTGCCAAGTGGATAGCATCCCCTTATATACGGTCGTTTTGTATGACAGGCTAACAATATAAAAGGAGTCACCGCCACGCACGTCTGAAAACCTGATTTCATTCTCCGCAAGTTTACAGATAACGTATAGCTTTCTCTCAAAACTCATCCCGGGTTGGGTATTGTTTCCTCTTTTGATAAAAACCTGTTTAACTTTTGGCTCACATGATAATGCAGTTTCACCCAATGAAGAGTTGTCCGTAGGGACATCTCTCCACCCTAAAATTTCCTGTCCCTCTTTTTTTGCTATCTTTTCAAACATATTCATCGCCAGATCGGCTTCTTTCTTAACAGGAGACATAAAGATCATTCCAACACCATAATCATCATAATTCGGCAGATCTGATCTGAAATTTTTTAGAAAGAAATTGTGTGGTTTTTGCATCAGCATCCCGGCACCATCACCAGTATTAGGCTCACAACCACAAGCACCTCTGTGCTCCAAATTCTTCAGAATTTCTATCGCCTGCTCAACTATCCTTTTTGACCTTACACCCTTGATGTTAACAATAAATCCAATCCCGCACGAATCATGCTCAAAATTTGGGTCATACAGTCCTTGTTGAGATGGAAATCCAAAACTTTTCATCAAACACCTTATAAACTAATCTATTTGAATTTAATTGTGTTTACTAAAATAAAACTCAAAACAGAAACACCATTATAACATACAAACCCTTTACAGATGAAACTTTTGCGAAGATGTGGAATCAAAATTCTTTTCTTTCATCCAACAAAAACTACTTATATCCTGAAGTTATAGGCATTCTGCGGTCTTTCCCAAAAGCCCTGCTAGTTATCTTAATTCCTGGAGGACTTTGCCTACGCTTGTATTCATTCTGATACACCATTTTCACCACCCGTTCAACCGTTATTTCGTCTTCCCCTTTGTCTATTATTTCTCTTATGCTCAGATCATCTTCTATACAGTATTTTAATATCCTGTCCAACTCCTCATACGGGGGTAGAAAATCCGTATCTTTTTGATCTGGTCTCAACTCCGCGGAAGGCTGTTTTTCAATTACTGAGATCGGGATTACATTATATTTTTGGATCGTATTGTAAAACTTTGCCAACTTATAAACAAATGTCTTTGGCACGTCTTTTATAACTGCAAATCCACCTGCCATGTCACCGTAAAGCGTTGAATAACCAACGCTCATCTCGCTCTTATTACCTGTGGTTAAAACCATGTAGCCGAACTTATTTGAGAAAGCCATTAAGATGTTCCCTCTTATCCTTGCCTGAATGTTTTCTTCGGCTTCATTTTGAGGCTTATCTCTAAAATGAGGATTGAGACTTTTGAGATATGAGCTGAATATATCCTGAATAGGCACAGTTTTTGTTTTAATCCCAAGATTTTCGGCCAGAGCAAGAGAGTCCTCCACACTTCCCTTTGAACTGTATTCAGAGGGCATCAAAATTCCAAGAACATTACCCGCACCAATAGACTCCTTAGCAATAACCGCAACAAGAGAGGAATCTATACCCCCACTGAGCCCTATGACAACTTTTTTGAAACCGTTTTTTATAACATAATCCCGTGTCCCAAGCACAAGCGCATTAAAAATTTCCTCCTCTTCAATCTTAAATTCTACTTTTTTGGGTAAAACGGCTTTTTTCATCTTCCTCCTTCGTGAAGCAAGTTTTATAGACCTTATCTCCTTACCGCTCACTAACCTTTTCTCATCGTTCAAAACACCCGTTATATCAATGTCAGACACCAAAAGGTCTTCCTGAAACTGTGGGGCACGAGAAATGACCTCCCCATTTTGACTTATCACACAACTATCTCCATCAAACACTAACTCATCCTGTCCACCGACAAGATTGCAGAATGCAATGCAACAACCATTATCCACGGCTCTTCTGATCAACATTTTTTCTCTTAACTCGGGCTTGTTCAAATGATAGGGAGACGAAGACAGGTTAATTATCAGTTGTGCTTTACCAACTTTTACCTGCTTTTTCGTCGGATTACCTACATACCATACATCCTCACAGATATTCACACCAAATATCAAACTGCCAAGTCTGTAAACACTGACTGAATTTCCGGCACGGAAATACCTGTTTTCATCAAAAACCCCATAGTTAGGAAGGCGTGATTTTCTATATATGTCTGCAATTTTAGCGTCCTGAATTATCGCAGCCGAATTATAAATATTGTCATCAGACTCAACAAAACCGACGATCGTAATAATTGACCTTGAAGCACGTCTGACATTATCAAGTGCATTCAGGTTATCTTTGACAAAACCCCGTCTTAACAATAAATCTTCCGGGGGATAACCCGTTATAGCCATTTCGGGTAAAACAACAATATCTGCGTCAAGATCAGCAGCTTTTTTTATAAACCCTACTATGTTCTTTGTGTTTCCCTTTATATCACCCACACGGCAGTTGATCTGTGCTAAAGCTATTCTTACAGACATTGAAAAAATTATACACGGGTAACCGCAGGTCTTGCATTATAAACATTCACTGGAAAATAAAAAACCACATTTACTAATAATAATTTTAAGACAAAGTGAAGCAATAATTCGTAATAAAACAAGGGGAATTATAACCCACTCTTTATACATTTGACTCTATCATAGACCAAGGTGTCTCTTTGTAATTAAGCATTATTACCAATACTGATTAAAACTTCCCAAACGTTTTTAATAAACGTTTTCAGATTTATCTGATTTACATACTTCCCTTATACTGTCTTTAACCAACTTGCCGTCTTCCCATACTCTTTCTCTCACTTTATGACAATTCGTTTTCCTGTCAATACCTTGTGGTGAAGCTTCAATCCTCCTATAGCCATCCTCACTTTGATAGGCAACTGTCCTACCCTCTCTTACTGCCTCACGTGACGCCTGCGTAGAGACATCTGCAATTGTGCCCCCAAAAACCGCTCCTAGTGCACTACCTATAGCTGCACCTCTCCAGCGATTTTCTTCATCCAGCAATGCTCCCGCGGCTGCACCCACTGCTGCACCCACACCTGCACCCTGACCCACATACTTGGTGCATGATGAAAACAAAAGTAAATAACCTGCTAACAAAACAACAAACACATTCAAATTTACGGCTTTTGACCTGCCTACCATTATAGCCTCCTACTAAAATTATTTCTTAAACCAAAGTTTATTTAAAATTCATCTTCAAGACAAGGTTGTAAAAATCATCAATCTTCTGATAGAAGCATGATCACTGCGATTAATGCTTTCCCTCCCTCGAGTGATACAGTAATAGTAAGTAAAACCTGCCCGTTTTTGCTCCTGTATCCCACCATCAAATTAAAAGTGCAAACGATAACGTTTTTTCGGGAAAAACTATATATAATAGTAACAGAAGTCAATTCACCATAGATGTTTGAGAAACAAACTTGAACAAATTTCTAAAAACACTCAACAGTAGTTTACTTATTGTCATACTAACTCCGTTGCTTTTGTCACTCTTTTTAATTTCCAGCAGGACCACGACTCATCAGCAGCACGAAGTATATAATTTCAAGGTACTGTCCTCCGCTCTCAAATATATTGATAAATACTATGTGGATAAAGCAAAAATTGACCCCAATCAGATGGTCATTGACGGACTTAATAAGCTGGAAAGAACGATCAATGAAGTCTTAGTAGTTTTTCCCAACCCTGAGAACAGTTCCAATTTCACCATACAGGTAGATAAAAACACAAAAACATACAGGGATTTGAAGATCAATGATTGGAAAGATGTTAGTGATATTATGCAGGAAGTTTTCTCATTCATAGTTCCTCATCTGAAAGATGATCGGGTAAAAACCGTTGATATAGAACACGCAGTTACAGACAAAATGCTCAAAACACTTGATCAATATTCGGGCATTATAACCCCTGAAATTTACAATGAATTTATAATAGAGACCGAAGGGAGCTTCAGCGGACTGGGGATAGTGATAGGGGTCAGAGATGGAGATCTTACGGTAATTTCCCCGATTGAAGGCACACCGGCATACAAAGCCGGGATAAAGCCAAACGACAAAATAGTGCAGATAGAAAATGAATCAACAATCAACATGTCTCTGACTGAAGCAGTGAGTAAGATGAGAGGAAAAAAGGGAACCGACATAACAATATATATTGAGCGGGACACTTCCACCGAGACAAAAGAATACAGGATAACAAGGGACACAATAAAAATTGAAAGCGTTGAAAACTTTGACCTCGAAAATGGCATACTCTACCTGAGGATCAGAGACTTTCAGAAAAACACTGTTAAAAGTCTGAAAAATGCAATAAAAGAGAAAAAAGAGAATATAAGCGGGGTTATACTGGATTTGAGAGAAAATCCTGGAGGACTGCTTGATCAGGCACAAAGAGTGTCTGATATTTTTCTTTCCACTGGAGCTATCGTGACCACCAAGGTTGGCAACTCCAGTAAAAGTTATTATGCAAAACCAGACCGCACTGAATTTGAAGGGAAAATCGTTGTGCTTGTGAATTCAGGAAGTGCAAGTGCCTCTGAAATCGTTGCAGGTGCATTAAAAAATAATCAAAGAGCAATAGTAATTGGTGAAAGGACTTTTGGAAAAGGTTCGGTTCAGCAAATCTTTGAATTGAAGGATAGATCTGCTTTAAAGCTCACCGTTGCAAGTTACCTGACACCTGGGAACATCTCAATTCAAGACGTGGGAATTACACCCGACATTGCATTGGATCAAGTGATAATATCAGAAGAAAAAGTGATATACAACAGCTACAAGGAGCAAGACAAAATGGCAAGCGAGCCGTCATACAAGCTCAAATATCTGTATAAATCACCATCAGACGCGGAAAAAGACCCCCCTCTCCCCGAGGAAGCAATGACTAAAAAAGAAAAAAAACAGAAATTAAACGACGACTTTGCAGTTCGCCTCGCAAAAAGCATTATTGAATTCCCAAACACTACAAACAAGAAAGAATCTTTGGAGAAAATCAGACAGGTAATTGATAATTTCGCATCTGAAGAAGAAAGCAATATTGAATCTAAATGGAAAGAACTCGGGATAGACTGGTCATTTGGAGACGGTCCCAATCCCAACCCGGAAATACTGTTTGACATACATCCATCAAGTCCGGAACTTATAGCGGGGGAAAAAGGGGTGATAACCGTATCGGTAAAAAATAACGGCAGTAGTCCCATTTACAGATTGAGGGCAATAACTGTTTCGGACAACCCTATTTTCAACAGTAAAGAGCTAATATACGGAAAACTTACACCGGGTCAATCAAAGAACTGGAACATTAAATTTGATATTCCAAAATGGACTAGCACAAGGAACGACAAAATAGATATTAAGCTATTTCAATCAGGAGACGTGGAAATTGAAGGAAGCAATTTTAATATAACCACACTGGCAAAGGATAAGCCTCTCTTCGCCTACAACTTTGAAATTGTGGATGACGGAAGGTATGGATCAATGGGTAACGGTAATAGCAAACCGGAAAATGGAGAGCATCTATCGGTCGTATTCAATATAAAAAATATAGGAACTGGAATATCTCCCAAAACCATCGTTACACTCAAAAACCTATCGGGAAGTGCTTTATATCTTGAAAAGGGGAGATTTGAATTTACGGACTTAGCTCCCGGGAAAAATACAACGGCTCCCTTTCTTTTTAGAGTCACTGATAATCAAGGTAAAGATGACATAAAATTAGAGATAAATATTCTCGATGAAGTCTTCAGAAAAGGAATAAAAAGCAACTTACATATTACAAACTCAAATGATAGTAAGAAATTTACCGCTTCTGAAGGCTCGGTAGTCATAGTAGGGAAAAACCCACAAATCAAAGGAGAAGCCAACAACACGCCGATAATTTACAATACACAAAAAGGCTCAGTATTTGATCTGCTTGGCTACACGGATAAGTATGTAAAGATCAGACTGTCAGATAAAAGAGCAGGATGGGTATTAAAAAAAGACGTCATTATTAAGAATAAAAAGACCAAAAGAGCAGAAGGTAAATCCGTTATTAGTGAAATTTTTTATAGCCAACCCGTAATAAATATTGCAAGCACACCTTTAATAACGAACAAAGAAGAGATAAATATCAGTGGTGTCGTCGTTGATAGTGATAAAATAGAAAGTATTTCCATTTTTAAGGGAGATGATAAGATCAAGCTTCTTACCCCTGCAAAAAACAATCAAGAGTTTTCATTTAAACCCAAACTGGATAATGGCACAAATATTTTCAGCATAGTTGCAAAAGACATAAGTGGCTTATTTTCCAGAAAAACTATTACAATCAGGAAGTCTGATCAATCATAACGTTGAATGATTAAACTCACTATTCTTCGTTTTGCAACTGGAATAATTGTTATACTGATCGTGATAAGTATCACGTTTGTTTTGTTGCGAATTCTACCCGGAGGTCCGTTTGACAATGAAAAGCAGGTTCCTCCTGCTATAATGAAAAATCTCGAAAAAAAATACAGACTCGATGAACCAATCTGGAAACAGTACGCAATTTACATTAATAATCTCCTGAGAGGAGACTTCGGTCCGTCGTACAAATACTTGAACAGATCCGCAAATGATATAGTTAGAAAAACCTTTCCTATATCTATTCAGCTCGGACTTGCCGCACTACTTATATCAATCACACTGGGTATATCTCTTGGTATTGTCTCTTCATTATCGCCGGGGAATTTTCTGGACATTTCCACAGCAGTTACGTCCATTTCTCTCGTTTCTGTCCCAAACTTTGTCATAGGTGCTGTCCTAATTCACGTATTCTCTATAAAACTGGGCTGGCTGCCAGCTGCTTTATGGGGTAAGCCCGAAAACTACATACTTCCCGCCTTGACTTTAGCATCCGGTTCCACTGCTTACATAGCAAGATTGGTAAGAGCCAATATGATTGAAACGTCAAAAGAACTTTATATCAGAACCGCAAAAGCAAAGGGACTTAACAGGTTAAGGATTGTCTTGAAGCATGCTTTGAAAAACGCATTGATCCCGGTCGTTACGGTTCTCGGACCCGTTTCTGCCTATCTTGTAACGGGGTCATTTGTTGTTGAGCATATATTTGCTATACCGGGTATGGGACGCTTTTTTGTTCTTGCAGTGTCAAATAGGGATTACTCCGTGGTGCTTGCAATCACAATCATTTACACCGTTATACTTGTAATTGCCAATCTGATTGTGGACGTTTTATACTCTTGGCTGGATCCAAGGATAAGCTATGAAAGCAAGTCATGAAAAATATAAAGCTGACCATTGAATACGACGGCACGTCATACAGTGGTTGGCAAAAGCAGCCGGGGAGAAAAACAGTTCAGAAGGAAATAGAAAACGCAATTTCTAAGATCACGAAAGAAAAATCCATTTTATTTGGGTCGGGAAGAACTGATTCCGGTGTTCATGCACTCGGGCAAACTGCCAACTTTAAAACTAATTCCAATTTAACCTCCACTCAGATCCAAAAAGCATTGAATGCCGAGTTGTCAAATGATATATCCGTTATCAATGTGAAAGAAGTCCCGAATATTTTCCATTCCCAGTTCAGCTCAAAAAGCAAAGTATACCTTTATAAGATGCTGAACAGGGATTACAGATCAGCCCATATAAATGGGAAAGTATGGCTTGTGGAACAGTCGCTCAATATGGAAAATATGAAACACGCGTCAGAATACCTCGTTGGAAAGCATGACTTTAAGGTTTTTGCACACTCTGGTGTAACGGTCAAGTCCACGGTCAGAACCATTAAGAATACAAAGCTCATCAGAAAAAAAGATATTATCAGTTTTGAAATTGAAGCGGATGGATTTCTGAAAAGAATGGTAAGGATGATAATAGGAACGCTTGTAAATGTTGGAAAAGAGAAAATCACTCCTGAAGACTTTAAGCATATCCTATACAGTGGTCAAAAAAACAAATACATCTATACTGCTCCATCACGAGGGCTTTTCTTAAAAAAAGTAAAATACTAATGGAGTAAAAGAGTGAATTATGAAAGTAGCAAGATTTCTAGACGACAATAGCAAGGGAAAAACCGGGATATTGGAAAACGGAAAGATCAGGGAAATCAGCGGTGATGTATATTCCAAATACAGGGAAAATGGAAAAGTTTATGATATTGATAGTGTAAAGATACTGCCTCCTTGCGAACCGACTAAAATAATTGCAGTCGGACTTAACTACAGAGATCATGCAGACGAGATGAAAAGACAACTACCTCAAGAACCAATGCTGTTTATGAAGCCGAGTACAGCCATAATTTCTCATAAGGAAGACATAGTTTATCCCGAACATATGTCTAAAAGAGTGGATTATGAAGGGGAGCTTGCAGTTATAATCGGCAAAAAAGCTCAGATGATAGAAGAATCGGACGCGGAAAACCATATATTCGGCTACACATGTATAAACGACGTAACGGCAAGAGACCTTCAGGTAAAGGATATTCAGTTTACAAGGGGCAAGGGGTTTGATACGTTTGCGCCGATTGGACCGTGTATAGAAACCGACCTGAACCATGCCAACCTCAACATAAAAACCATCCTAAACGGAAAAATCAGACAAAATTCAAATACAGGTAATTTAATTTTTAAAGTTAGCAAACTTGTCAGCTTTATTTCAAAAGTAATGACTTTATTGCCGGGGGATATAATAGCAACCGGCACTCCAGGTGGAATCGGTTCAATAGTGCCTGGGGATAAAATACAGGTTGATATAGAAGGTATCGGCACTTTAGCCAACTTCGTTGTTAGACCTAACCGGAATTAAGTATTGCCATTGCTTGCTGATCATCAGGATCAATCAGACCATACTTCAGCGCCTTTTTGGCGTGCTTTTTTGCATTCTCAAACTCGCCTAATTCAAAGTATATTCTGGCAGCACCCAAATGTCCTTTGGCATAATTTTTCTTAACTCTTATTGATTTCAGAAAATAGGTTTTTGATCTTTCTAACACATCCCTGGATCGTCTTTGTTTACCCACTGAATGATAAATTACTCCAAGATGATAGTACGATTTGTGAAATCTTTTATCCTCCTTTATCGCATCCAGAAAGGCCTCATGGGCTTTTTGTATCTGTCCTTGCTTCATATAACCAATACCAAGATTGTTCAAAGCAATTGATCTGATCATACTTGATGATTTCATATCGTCCTTGAGCCCTCTCCTCAGCACTTTAGCACCTTCATCCAATTTACCGTCATCAATAAGAGCCATACCGTAATTGACAAGAGGAACTGAACTGTTTGTATCTTTTGCCGCATCTGCCCAAAATGTAACCCTGTTCTTCCATACCGATTGCCTGTGCACCATAAATCCACCGAGAATAAAAATTACCAAAACAAACAAGAAAATAGATGCAGATGACAGATTATATTTTTTCGCACAACCCAATTTGTAAAATCCAAATGCAACTAACAAAGAAAACGGTGCAATAGGCAAATATAAATATCTTTCCGCCAGTGGAGTGGTAGCCACTTGAGTAACGGCAATAAGCGCTGAAGGTCCCAGGGTCAAGAGAATCCATAAAAGACAGAATCCCTTAAAACCGGTTTTTTTTGTATAAGAATACAGAAATAGATAGCCAATCATTAAAAAACTTAGCAGAGAGCTTATAAGATATATAGGGTGTTTTGGAATGTTACTTATAAAGGCACTAAACCAGAAAGGAATCAGTAATTTATAAAAATAGAAAAAATATGTAGCAAAAAGTGCTTTGATGGACAATAGATAATTAGCGACACTTCCAGCGCCACCTTCAATTTTTATCTCACTGGAGAAATCAGGTATTATCTTTGTCCCACCTTTTGATCTTAAAAACATGTATATCGTGAAAAAAACAATGTATACTGCAAATCTGGTCAAAGATGCTTTTGTAATTTTCCTGTCAGCTATAAGATCACACGCAATCACCACAAATGGAAAGGCAAGTGCAAGTTCCTTTGAAAGCATGGAAATGTAGAACAAAAGGCACGTAAAGAAAATAAAATAGCTTCTCCTATATGATACTAAATGGCTAATAAACGCCGCGAAAAAGAATAGGCTACACAAAATATCTGTCCTGCCTGCAATCCATGAAACCGACTCAACGTGCATTGGATGAACAACAAATATCAAGGATGCGGCAAAGGCAATTATCTCTTTTCCTTCTATACCAAATCGTTTAAGAACAAGTAGGTAAAGAAAAAAAACCAAAATTGAAGTTATAGAATTTAAAATAAGGTTTGTTAAATGAAAACCAAAAGGTTCTTCCTGCCATATTTTATAGTCATTGGCAAAAGTAAGATGAACCGTAGGCCTGTAGTATCCAGAGCTTTTTTTTTCTCTCTTCTCCGGAAATATAGAGTCGAAAATACTGAACCTCTCTAATTGGAAATAGCTCTTTTTTATTATAATCACATCATCCCATACAAAATCATGCTTCAAGGAAGGCAGGTATAACAGAAAAGAAATAATAAGTATTATAAATGCTGCAATGTATTTATTTTGTATGATACGGGAACGTAGTAGTAAATTGTGAAAATTCTGCATTTGGTTAAAAACGTAGTAGTAGGTTGTGAAGATTCTGTATCAGTGAAACTTTAATTAATTCCAGTTAAATTACAACATTACTGAATTTAACAGAGGATAGTAAAATGCCAAAAATACTGATGATACCGGGCGATGGAATTGGGGTTGAGGTAATGGGAGTCAGTCTGGAAGTTTTAAGGGCTACAGAAAGAAAATACAACCTGAAATTTGATATTGAGCATGAGCTTTTTGGTGGAAGTTCAATTGACAAACACGGTTTGCCCGTTACTGAAGCCGTAATTGACAAAGCAAAAAACGCAGATGCGGTTCTGCTCGGTGCGGTGGGCGGATCAAAATGGGAAAAAATTGAACATCACTTGAAACCTGAGAGTGGTTTGCTAAAACTCAGGCGGGAGCTCAACACGTTTGCAAATCTACGGCCTGCCATCGTTTATAACGCTCTTGCCAATGCATCAAGTCTGAAAAAAGATATTGTGCAAGACGTAGACATAATGGTAGTAAGAGAGTTAACAGGGGGCATATATTTTGGAGAACCGAGAGGGATAAAAAATATAAACGGTGAAGATCTGGGTATAAATACCCTTCGCTACACAACATCGGAGATCATAAGAGTTGCAAGGGTAGCTTTTCAAGTTGCAGAGAAAAGAAAAAAGAAAGTCACATCAATAGATAAATCAAACGTGTTGGAATCAATGGTGTTGTGGCGAGACACAGTAACGGATCTGCACAATACTGAATTTCCACATATTAATCTTGACCACCTTTACGTTGACAATGCAGCAATGCAGTTGATAAGAAGACCTAAAACCTTTGATGTAATACTTGCGGGAAATATGTTTGGGGACATTATCAGTGATGAAGCAGCACAGCTTACCGGATCACTTGGTATGCTGCCTTCGGCAAGTATTGGAAATAAAGGTGCAATTTATGAACCGGTTCATGGAAGCGCTCCAGACATTGCAGGCAAAAACATAGCCAATCCAATAGCCTCAATTCTATCACTTTCAATGATGCTCAAGTATTCGTTCAATCTGGAAGCAGAATCAAACAACATTGAAGAAGCAATAAGAAGAGCCTTGAATAAAGGCTACAGAACTGCTGATATTTATGAAGAAGGCACGAATAAGGTCGGATGCAGGGAAATGGGCGAGATAATAATCAGAGAACTTTAGTAAGCTATTGTTTTGATAAGTACCACGGAAAAAATTCTTTCAGAAAAATCAAAAATCTCACGCCTGGACAGTATTATAAAGTCCCTGCAAAACAATTCAAAAAATCTCACTGTCTCAGGTCTTAAAGGCGCGTCTCGGTATTTTCTTGCGGATTTCATAAGCAGACTTTTGAACAGACCTTATATTTATGTATTCAACTCACTTACAGAGGGAAAAACAATCTCAAAAAGCCTGAGCTTTTTCAATGGAAAAGATATAAGGACATTCAGGCAAAAAAAACCTCTGAGAAAATCAATTATTGACAACCACGCTGACGACCACAGACATCAAAGAATTAGCACACTCATATCTGCAATAAACAGTCAATCGCTTTGTGCAGAAGTAAGATCGTTGTTTGATCCTGTAATACCGAAAGAAACTCTCAGTAACAGTGTTACCCAGCTAAAGGTAAATGATGAAATTGAACGAGATGGACTTATTACCAAATTGGATAAGTATGGATACAAGAAAAATGATCTTGTAAATGCTCCGTGTCAAATAAGCATAAGGGGAGCAATTATTGACCTGTATTCCCCCGGAGACCATAATCCCGTCAGGATTGAATATGAAGGTGACAGGATAAGATCTCTCAGATATTTTTCTCTCAAATCGCAAAAATCTTTTGAAAAAATCCAATTCGTAAACTTATACCCTGCCAGTGAGTTCATTCCTGACGATGATATTGACATCTTGTGTAATAAGATCATGGAGATTGAAAAGCAGGGGAAAATTACAGAAACATTAAAAAACAGCTTTCTTAAATTATTGGAAAATAAAACTTACACGGCCAATTTGGAGCAATTAATACCTTTCATCTACGATGAAAGTGAGAGCATTTTGGATTTTTTGGACGAAAGCTACCTTGTATTTCTAGAATTAACAAATGACCTTGAAGACGAATATAAATCAGCTTTTCAGATAACTAATAAAAACACGTTTGATCCAGAAGGATTTCATAAACTCTCACACGATCTTGAACAACTTTATATCACTCCAGATAAAATAAAGGAAAAATTAAAAAGATTTCAGGTCGTAAAAATCAACGACTTTATAACGCTCTCGAAAAATCACTTTAAATTTCGGTCACGCACTTCCAGATTACAACCTTCAGAGGTTAAAACACCTGTCCAGAATCTGGTAGAAACCATAAATAATCTCTTAAAAAATAATTTTGATATCTTGCTTGTTTCATACAACGAGAATGAGCAGAACAAATTAAAGGAATTGCTGTCAGATTACAACATTCAAAAATTAAACTACTGCGTCGGTAGTATGGAAAACGGTTTTATACTGGAAGATCTGAAACTCGCCGTTTTTTGTGAAAACGATTTTTCGGAAAAAAAAGGAAAAAATAAGCTCACGGGCAGCAATCCTTACAAGGAAATCTCATCAGCCTTCATATCTAAATTCAGCGAGTTGAAATTCGGGGATTTTATCGTGCATAGAAATTTTGGAATAGGTATTTACAATGGCTTGAAAAAATTGAAAGTGGGTGAAAGGGAATGCGATTTCCTTGAGTGCGAATATAGAGATGAGGATAAAATATTTGTCCCCGTGGAAAATCTGAAACTGGTTCAGAAATATATAGGAGACAATAAAAAACCTTCCATTGACAAATTGAACAGCAATAATTGGAAAAAAACGGTAAAAAAAGTAAAAAAAGCCGTAAATAACATAGCTAAAGAGTTACTTGACCTATACGCAAAAAGAAAAACCATAAGAGGTTTCAACTTTTCCAGACGAGATCAGTTGTTTAAAGAATTTGAGATGGAATTCGGTTTTGAAGAAACAGCCGATCAATCCAGAGCAATTGAAGACGTGGTCTCAGACATGGAAAAATCCAAACCAATGGATCGTTTAATATGCGGAGATCCAGGATTTGGTAAAACTGAAATAGCCTTACGAGCCTCATTCAAGGCAGCTATGGATAGTAAGCAAACCGCGTTTTTAGTGCCTACAACGTTGCTTGCCAGTCAGCACTATGATAATTTCAAACGACGACTGAAAAACTACCCAGTAAACACGGAGGTAATCTCTCGTTTCAAAACTGCCGCGGAATCAAGAAACATACTCAATCAATTAAACAGCGGGATTATAGATATCATCATAGGCACTCATAAACTGCTCGGTGAGAAAATAAAATTTAAGAACCTCGGACTTGTTATAATAGACGAGGAGCATAAATTCGGCGTTAGACATAAAGAAAAACTGAAACTAATATCAAACGGGGTGGATGTGTTGTCTTTGTCTGCTACTCCCATACCGAGATCGCTACAACTTTCCCTTGCAAAAATCAGGGATATAAGCATTGTTAGTACTCCACCTATGGGAAGAATACCGGTAAGCGTCTATGTGAATAACTACAGCAGAGAAATCATCAGGGAAGCCGTAATGAAAGAGCTTGAAAGGGGTGGGTCGGTATTTTTCATTAACAATAGAGTGGAAAACATATCGGAAGTAGCCGAAAATCTAAAAACACTTATACCCGAAGCATCAATCGGGGTAACCCACGGCAGAATGAATGAAAAAACCCTTGAAAATCAAATCTCCCTTTTTATAGATGGAGAGATCAACTTACTTGTTACCACGGCAATAGTAGAATCTGGGCTGGACATATCACGGGCAAACACGATCATCGTAAATGATGCACACAAGTTCGGTTTAGCTGATCTCTACCAGTTAAAAGGAAGGGTCGGCAGGGGAAATATAAAAGCGGATGCATATTTTCTGGTTCCATCAATCAATAAACTCTCAGTAGACGCGAGGAAAAGACTAACAAAACTTACTGAACTGCAGGATTTGGGGACAGGGTTTCAATTTGCATTGTCCGATTTGGAGATTAGAGGGGCAGGTAGTCTATTTGGAGAAGAGCAATCAGGAACAATTTCAGGGATAGGTCTGGAACTTTATCTGGAAATGCTACAAAAAGCTGTAGGAGATTTAAGCAAAAATACACAAACTGAAGATTATGAACCGGAAATAAAAACTTATGAAAGCGCCTTTATTCCCTCAACATACATGGAAAATAATTCAGAGAAACTTTACTATTACAAAAGGCTCTCGTCTTACAATACTTCAAAAGAGTTAAAGGAAATAAAAAAGGAAATCATAGACAGATTCGGGAAACTCCCTGAAGAACTAAAAACATTAATAAGAATCATTGAACTGAAACTCAAGATAAAAAAACTCCGAATACTAAAGCTGGAAATACAAAAGAACCATGCACTCTTTATCTTCAAGGATAAATCCCTTCTACATAAAAAATCCGGGACTTCTTTGAAAATAAAAATACACTATGAAGAAAAAAACAAGTATACCGAGATTCAAAAAAAACTCCGGCAATTAAATGAAAAATTTAACCATTGATGAAAAATCAACACTGGATACTTTTAACATTAAATATTTTAAAAAAGGAGCAAAACTGATGAACATATTATCAAACTGCTTGATGATCGCTTTTATAATTTCAGTTGCAAGCTTGAATGCAGTCGCACGCGAACGGGTGGACAGTGTCGTCGCGGTTGTCAATGATAAAATCATAACTCAGACTGAGTATGAAGAAGAAGCAAGACTGCACGGTGTCAATATTGCAAGCCCTGAAAACAAAACTGACTTTCTGGAACAGATCATACACAGGACAATAATTGAACAGGAAGCAAAAAAGGCAGGAATAGCTGTAACCGACGCAGAGGTGGAGCAAAAAATTAAAGAATTACAGTCGCATTACAATATGAATAAGGAAGAGATGGAAAAGAAGATCAAAGAACAGAATATGACAGAAGCAGGTATGCGGAAACAGTGGAAATTTCAAATTATTACAGAAAAACTCATTCAAAGAAAAATCAAAGGCAACATAACTGTAACTGACGAGGAAGTCCGGGATTATTACAAGCAAGTATATGGCAAACTTGAAGAAGGCAGTGTAAATGAAACTGAGATTGCACATATACTGATACTCCAAGACTCTCCAGACGCAAAGCAAAAGGCTTTACAAATAACGACCGAAGCTAAGAATGGAGGTAATTTTGCCCAGATGGCAAAACAATACTCACAAGATGCAATGTCTGCACCGAATGGAGGAGTGCTGGGGTATTTTAAAAAGGGAGACTTAGTGGAATCACTTGAAGTGGCAATTCAAGACGCAACGGTAAATGAAATTGTTGGTCCAGTGGAATCCCCAGGAGGTTATCATATAATTAAAATCTTGAACAGGAAAAATGCCAAAAACGGCATATCAGAACAATATGCCAACGAAATAAAAGCCACCATTTACAGTAAGAAGGCTGAAGAGATACTGAAGAACTACACAACGGAAGTCAAAAATTCGGCTTTTATTGAAAGAAAGCTATAATGACGTGTTATACTCATCCAACGGGGGACAAGTGCAAACAAGATTTCTATCACCAAAGACGTTGTCAATTCTACCCACAGAAGGCCAAAACTTACCTTCACGGAGAGAGTTTAGTGGGTAACAGGCTTTTTCCCTGGAATAAGCATGATTCCAAACCGACGAGACAAGGGAATCTATTGTGTGGGGAGAGTTCTTTAAAACATTATCATCTCTTGGAAATTTACTACTTTCTATCTCTTCAATTTCCTTTCTTATCTCTATCAATGCACTACAAAATCTGTCCAATTCTTCTTTGGATTCACTCTCGGTCGGCTCGATCATCAGTGTTCCCGGCACGGGCCATGACATAGTCGGGGCATGGAAACCATAATCCATTAATCTCTTGGCAATATCTTCCACGTCAATATTGCATCTTTTCTTAAATCCCCTGAAATCTAGTATAAACTCATGTGCAACCCGTCCGTTTTCACCTTCGTAAAGCACGAGATAATGCTTTTCAAGTCTGTTCTTGAGATAGTTTGCGTTAAGAATGGCATATCTGGTTGCATCTGTTATTCCTCTGGAGCCAAGCATTCTAATATAAGCATAAGATATAAGAAGGATACTTGCACTCCCCCATGGAGCCGAACTGACAGCATAAATTGCCTGATTTCCTGTGCCATTATCAACTAAAGAGTGTCCTGGTAAAAACGGGGAAAGATGTTTTGCCACGCATATAGGTCCCATACCCGGACCGCCTCCACCATGTGGAATGCTGAAAGTTTTGTGCAGGTTAACATGACAAATATCAGCACCTATAATAGAGGGTTTTGTCAGACCAACTTGTGCGTTCAAATTTGCACCATCCATATAAACCTGTCCGCCATTCTTATGAACGGTATCACAAACTTCTCTGATGCTTCTTTCAAAAACACCGTGAGTAGATGGATAAGTGATCATTATTGCAGAAAGATTATCTTTGTACCTGCTGCATTTCAGTCTGAGATCTTCAAGGTCTATACCACCAGTCCTGTCACACTTTATGACTACCACTTTCATTCCTGCCAATACTGCACTGGCGGGATTGGTCCCGTGAGCAGAAGACGGCACAAATACCACTTCTCTGTTACCTTCATCACAACTGCGATGATATTCCCTTATGACTTTCAGACCGGCATACTCACCCTGTGCTCCTGAATTTGGTTGGAAGGAAACAGCAGAAAATCCTGAAATCTCACACAAGAAACTTTCCAGTTCATTAAATACTTGCTGGTATCCCTTTACCTGATCCAATGGAACAAAAGGATGAATCTCCGCAAATTCAGAAAAGCTCACTGGTAGCATTTCAGTTGTGGAATTCAATTTCATAGTGCATGAACCAAGTGGAATCATGGAATATACCAATGAAAGGTCTTTATTTTCCAAACTCTTTATATACCTGAGCATATTTGTTTCGGACTTATTCACTTTGAATACCGGGTGATCAAGAAAATCAGATGTCCTAATTAATCCCGCGGGCAATCTTGTATCTTGATTTGCGCTTGATAACTGTTTTAATCCGTTAACACCATCGGCAATGGCAAAAACATTTATTATATTCAAAATATCATCGTCTGTTGTCGTTTCATTCAAAGATATATAAACACTGTTCACACCGTATCTGAAGTTAATACAGTTGGATAAGGCTTCCTTGTGCAATTTTTCAAGAAAACCTTCTCTATCCGAGAGATCAATACACAACGTGTCAAAATAGTGATTGTTTGACTGCTTAAAACCCAGTCTTTTCAACTCCTCTTCAAGACACACCGTGTTTTTATGGATAGATAACGCTATATCTCTTAAACCCTCCTTTCCATGATATACACAATACATACTTGCCATTATTGCTAACAATGCCTGTGCCGTGCAAATGTTTGAAGTTGCATTTTCACGTCTTATGTGCTGTTCGCGGGTTTGTAAAGACATTCTGTATGCTTTCTTTTTATTTCTATCAACTGAGACCCCTATAACTCTCCCGGGTATTTGCCTCTTAAACTCACTCCTTGTTGCAAAGTAAGCTGCATGTGGACCCCCATATCCTACCGGTACGCCAAACCTCTGTGTGGAACCAACAACAACGTCAGCTCCAAGCTCTCCAGGTGGAGTTAAAAGAGCAAGGCTCATAATATCTGCCGCTACAACCACAAGCGCGTCCAACTCATGCACTTTTTTAATAAAATCACTTATGTTATCAATATTCCCATAACTATCAGGATATTGTAAAATGGCTCCGAAGGTATTTGTATCCAGTTTAATATCATTAAAATCCCCACTATAAAGTTCTATCCCAAGAGGTTCCGATCTTGATCTTAGAACCTCAATGGTTTGGGGAAAGCATTTTTCAGAAACAAAAAATTTATTTGCACCCTTGCTCACAAGGTTCTTATCTCGCGCTCTGTATGCCATTGTCATAGCTTCGGCAGCTGCCGTTCCCTCATCAAGCAATGAAGAATTAGCAAGCTCCATGCATGTTAAATCACAAACTACCGTTTGGAAGTTGAGGAGTGCTTCCAGCCTCCCCTGTGAAATCTCTGCCTGATAAGGAGTGTATTGGGTATACCAACCCGGATTCTCAAAGACATTTCTTAAAATCACGGTCGGGACAATACAGTCATAATAGCCGAGCCCGATATAAGACTTGAATAAACGGTTCTTATTTGCAATTTCCCTTATATGTTTTATATATTCATGCTCAGATAAGGCAGTAGGCAAATCAAGTTCGCAGTTGTTTCTAATATCGGCAGGAACAGTTTGGTCAACTAATTCATCAAGAGAATCAACCTGCAAAACCTTTAGCATTTGCTTGGTTGCTTCCGCTGAAATACCTATATGTCTCGGAGCAAACTCACTAAGATAATTTGTTTTGTAAATACCAGACATTGCTCATTCCATCTCACTTTCAATAAAATTGGTATAGTTTTCAGGTTCCATAAGATCGTTCATTTCTTGTGGATTATCCATCCTGACTTTAATTATCCAACCACTTTTGTATGGGTCTTCATTTATTTGTTCGGGAGATTTTGATAGAACCTCATTGACTTCTATAACTTCACCCGATACGGGGGAATATATAGCCGATACCGATTTGGTAGATTCCAAAGCACCAAACGAATCACCTTTTGTAACTGCATCCCCTTCGCTGGGAAGTTCAATAAAAACTATTTCTCCGAGTGATTCCTGGGCGTAATCGGTAATGCCGATCTCAACCCAAACTCTCTTTTCCTTATCATCTCCGGTCCTGACCCACTCGTGATTTTCCGTGTATTTCAGATCGCTTGGAACATCAAGCATCTATGACCCTCCCTAAAACTTATTTCATGTAAAAAGGCAATGATACTATTTGGGCAACCCTTTTATTATTACGTATATCAACTGAGATTTCATTATTTTTCATCTTTGAGGAATTTACAATTCCCAGTCCTATAAACTTATCGAGACTTGGTGAAAATGTGCCACTTGTCACAAATCCGGCAACCTCATCTTTTATGTATATTTCATAACCGTGCCGCGGAAAACCCTTGTCAATCATCTCAAAAGCCACCTGTTTTCTACCAAATCCAGTTTTTACATACTCCTCTAGAACTTTCTTGCCGATAAACTGCTTTTTATTCAACTTTACATATTTATCCAATCCTGCCTCCAGGGGATTTATATCCTCATCAATTTCAAAACCGTAAAGGCTATATCCCATTTCAAGCCTCAAAGTATCTCTTGAACCCAAGCCACACAACAGGAGATCATCTCCTCCCTCCTCCTGTATCTCAATCCACAACTGAGGTGCGTTGTTCCATGGAAGATATATTTCAAAGCCATCTTCTCCAGTGTAACCAGTCCTTGAAACAAGGAGTTGTAGCTCACCCCATTTGATCTCCTGAAAATGAAACCTTTTGATCGTTTCTGTTTTGTTTCCAAGAACTTTTTTTATTATTTCAATCGACTTTGGACCTTGCAAAGCGAGCTGTGAATAGGAAGAACTGACATTATGAATCTCTACATCAAAATGACCACTGTTATCAATTATCCAATTAAAGTCTTTATTTGTATTTACAGCATTAACGCAAAGCAATAATTTATTAGTATTAATCCTGTATATCAACAGATCATCTATGACTCCACCCTTATTGTCACACATTAGTGAATACTGGACTTGATTGTCTTTGATTTTTGATAGGTCATTAGTAGTCAGAAACTGGCATAAATCCAGAGCATCATTCCCAGTAATCAGTATCTCTCCCATGTGACTGACGTCAAATAACCCCGCACTCTTTCTGACCCCAATATTCTCTTGCTTAATCCCTGTATAGAAAACAGGCATTTGCCAACCTGCGTAGTCAACAATCTTTGCATTATTTGCCTTATGAATATCGTATAGGGAGGTTTTTGATATTTGCATTTTATACAGTGAAAAAATCAGTAAGTTAAAATGAAATTGTTAATTTAAAGTATATCTAAATTAACTTCCTATAGGAAAACACTAAACCCGGAGCAAAGGATTCATTTAAGAAATTCCATAAACTCCAATTAAAATAGTTCTGATCTAAATTGCCAATAAAAGAAAAGAAACAAACGACGTTTTAAGGATAGAAACCAAGACCACATAATAAGCAATCAGCGATAAAACCATTCAGCCATATTTTGCTTTTGAGGCTTCAACCACAGCTTTAAATCCCTCTGGATCTCTTATTGCCAATTCCGACAAAGATTTTCTGTCCAATTCAATACCCGATTTTTTCAAACCAGCAATAAACTTACTGTAGGACATATCAAACTGCCTGACTGCCGCGTTAATCCTCACAACCCAGAGTTTTCTAAACTCTCTCTTTTTCTGCTTCCTGTCTCTGTAGGCAAAAGCAAAAGCCCTTCTTAAAGTTTCTTTCGCTCGACGTAAATTGTTTTTCCTTCTTCCCCAGTATCCTTTGGCAAGTTTTAGTATCCTTTTCCTTCTCTTTCTGGATGCTACACTTTTTTTAACTCTCATAATAAACTACTCCTGTCCATTCTATTCATAAGGCAAATATTTTTTAATTCTTGCGGCACTTTTACCTTCCAAATAAACCCTCTCATTCAATCTTCTTTTCCTTTTTGAATCTTTTTTTAGATTCAAGTGACTACCTCCACCTCTGTTCCTTTTTACTTTGCCACTTGCACTATGTTCAAATCTCTTTGCGGCACTCCTGTTTGTTTTCATTTTCACTTTTGACATCTCTTGCCTCAATTTTTCCTTGCCGGTGATAAAACCATGATTAAATTTTTACCTTCCAATTTAGGCTCAAACTCAATGCTTCCAAACTCCTTCAAACTTCCACAAACTCTTTCAGCCAACTGTTTGCCAATGTCAGGATGCAGTATCTCTCTACCTCTGAAAAATATCCTAATTCTTGTTTTATGACCATTTTGAAGAAATTCTTTTATGTGATTCAGTTTTATGTTTAGATCACCAACTCCTATATTAGGTCTCAACTTAATCTCTTTAATTGTCTGTGCTTTCTGTTTTTTTGACGACTGGTTTTTTTTCAGCTCATATTTATACTTTCCATAATCCATCAACCTGCAAACTGGTGGATTTGCTTCCGGCGCTACTTCCACTAAATCAACCCCGTTTTCTCTGGCCTTTTCTAGAGCTTCCTGTGTTCTTACGACTCCCAGTTGTGAACCGTCAATATCAATAAGTCTTATCTCGGGCACCCTTATTCTTGAATTTATTCTGGATTCCGGCACCCTAGACTGAGTTTTACCTCTATACCTTGCTATGTTCCCATTACCTCCGACAATCAGTAAAATTCAGACTACTTTGTCCTCCCACAAAAACCTAAGTATGTTTGTCCCATTTCATCTGTTACATACGAATTTATAAATGTGCGGTCCATTTTCTTGCTGAACTCTCGCAGATTTTGAATTTTACCATCTTAATGATCCCCTGATAAAACTCACAGCAAATCTTTTATATCCTAATCTGAGAGTGAAGTTCATACTATCGGTTTTCCCAGACAAAAATGTATGCCTGCATATCCATTGAATCGACTGCTAAGTCCCCGAAAGAACTCGAATCAAACACCGCCTCCAAATCGCTTCCCTCATTGCCTAGCAAGAGTGCAGTTGCTTGGCTGACTCTGTCTCTAACTTGTTCAAGCCTACCATCACCCATAGCATTTGGATTATTTCTATCCAGATAAATTCCCGAGCCTACAAAGTATTTTCCGTTATTGGATCTCTTAAAATAGCTGAGCTTTGGTGGGTCACTCAAAGTATTTGGCTCACCAAGCTTTGGAAATCTATAAGCAGCCCAGACACCACTGTCTATCAAACTCTGATCAGTCATACCATTTATCTCATCTATTGCTTGCTTTGCAAATTCCCTTCCAAAATCATCCACAAGCATATAGATATCCCTATTTACTAGATCAGAGTTGGGGTGGCATGTAAGCACAGCCGATCCTTCTTCTAAGGTTCCCATAAACAGGTAGAGTTCCCCCATCTCACTATCAATTGGAGGTGTCAAAGACCCCAATACACTGGTTGCATATCTATCGCAAATTGCACCGTCAATACCAATCTGCGTGAGAATCGCTGAGTCGTCTGTGTTTTGATCTACTAGGGCGTTTATTTCATCAGTAGATCTATCAACCAAGTTGCGAAGATTTTCAATCCTACCATCTGCTTTAACATTGGGGTTGTTAGAATCAAGACAGATACCTGCTCCAACAAAACGATTGTCTGCTACTTTTTCTAAATACGAAACCTTATATGCACCACCGCAATCCGTTAGGTCCTCCTCCGCGTTTGATGACTCCAACCTGTAAGTAGCCCATCCTGAATTATCTGTAACTTCCGAAAGCCTACCAAAAATATTTGCGCCCGTGCTATCCTCTAAATCTGTCACGTCGACCCCGTCGACCCCACTTCTTTCGGAATCAGGACGGAAAATTAGGAAAGTCCTCACACCATCATCTTGCTCACTATCACTATCATTATCACAAGAGATAAAATAAACAGATGTAAACATCATCAACAAAACAACAAAAATTAGATTTCTCATAGTTAATAAACCCCCTCAATCAATTTAAGTTAGAATTTTATACTTTATTCATCTGTATTTCAACCCCTTTTTATTTTCCTTTGTAATCACATCAACAAATTCATCCAAACCCATTGAGTTCAACTTCCTACCCCCATGCATCCTTGGAGACACAGTCCGGGACTTCATTTCATCAGAACCAATGACCAGCAGATAGGAAACTTTCATACGCTGTGCCTCCCTGACCTTGTAGCCGAGTTTCTCATTTCTAAAGTCTTTCTCCACCCTGAAATTCAAATCCTTTAACCTTTTGTAAATGGATTGAGCATAGTCATTATAATCTTCTGCCACAGTTGCAATCCTAATCTGTTCAGGGTTTAACCAAAATGGAAATGCACCGCCATAATGCTCAATAAGTATTCCAAAAAACCTTTCAATTGATCCAAATACTGCCCTATGGATCATTATAGGAGTATGACGAGCGTTATCATCACCCGCATAACTCATACCAAACCTCTTTGGAAGGTTGAAATCCACTTGAACAGTTGAACACTGCCAAGACCTTCCGATAACGTCCTTTATCTTGAGGTCTATTTTGGGACCGTAAAACGCCCCGCCACCTTCATCAATTTCATAATTCAACTTCAAGGTTTCCAAGGCATTCCTGATTGCATCGGTTGACTTTTCCCAATCTTCTTGAGTTCCTATAAATTTCTTCGGACTTGTAGATAAATAAATCTCGTATTCATTAAATCCAAAAGTCTCCAGAAAACTTGTCGTTAAGTTCATAACTTCAATAACTTCATCCTTAATTTGATCAGGTGTGCAGAATATATGTGCATCATCCTGTGAAAAACCCCTCATCCTTAGTAGTCCATGAAGAACTCCTGATCTCTCATATCTATAAACAGTACCAACCTCAGCCCATCTTAAAGGCAAGTCGCGGTAGCTTCTTACTTTAGTTTTATAAATCATAATATGGAACGGACAGTTCATTGGTTTTAACTGATATCTTAGATTGCCAATTTCCATAGGTGAGAACATATTTTCGCTGTAAAAATCCGTGTGTCCGCTTGCTTCCCACAAGTCAAGTTTGGCAACATGGGGAGTAAAAAGTATTTCATAACCCAATTTCTCATGATGCTGGCGCCAGAAATCCTCAATTACCCTTCTTATCCTTGCCCCCCGAGGGTGCCACAACACCAAACCCGAACCAACTTCTTCCTGTATACTGAAGAGATCAAGTTCCGTGCCAAGTTTGCGGTGGTCTCTTTTTTTCGCTTCTTCAAGCTGCGATAGATACTTTTTAAGTTCTTTCCTGTCCCAAAAAGCAGTGCCATAAATCCTTTGGAGCATGGCATTGTTTTCATTGCCTCTCCAGTAAGCTCCCGCCGAACCTGTAAGTTTGAATGAGTTAATCAATCCCGTTGAGGGAACATGAGGACCTCTGCACAGATCATACCAAGTTTGCTGGTCGTAGATTGTAATACTTTCGTTTACGGGCAAATCTTCAATTATTTCAACTTTATATTTCTCACCGTTCTTGGTAAATATGTCAATTGCCTCGTCTCTTGAGATTATCTTTCTAATAAGTGGCTTATCTTCCGCAATTATTTCCCCCATTCTTTCTTCTATTTTTTCCAGATCTTCGGGTGTAAAACCTCTTGGAAAATCAAAATCATAGTAAAATCCATTCTCAATTACCGGGCCTATAGTTACTTTAGCTTCAGGATAAAGCGATTGCACCGCCTCAGCCATAACGTGTGCGGCGGTGTGCCTGATGAGTTGCAAGCCATCTTCGGAACGATTTTTTATCGGTTCAATTTCAGAATTTTCCTCAACATTGTGCCAGAAATCTGTAACAACTCCATTTACCTTGGCTCCAATGCAGTCGTCCTTTAATTCAAAGGATTCCAGTATATCGCCAACATTTAAACCGAGGATGAATTCTCTCTCTTTATTACCTTTAACACTAACCTTCATAAGTTTTTGATTCCTGAATATCGTGAGCACGGCAGGATTTGAACCTGCGACCTCTTGCGTGTCAAGCAAGCGCTCTCCCCCTGAGCTACGCACTCCTGAAAAAAATAAGGAATTATTCTCTTGAATATTAAAATGTATGTCAAGAAACGTAATATAGGAAATGGAAAATCACTATTAAACGGACAAGAAACTTCGCTTGGAATACTGACTATCCTGTCTGTATCTGTATATAAAATTACTAAGATAAAGTTGATATGAGCTTAAACATTGGCAAGTACATAGCCATCACAAGTACACCAACTGTAACACCAATGAAAACCATCAGCAGCGGCTCAATGGTTGACGTAATAGAATCAACAGCATTGTCTACTTCCTGTTCATAAAAATCCGCTATCTTCTCCATCATGGAGTCTATACTACCAGTCTGCTCACCAACATTTACCATACTCACAACAAGTATAGAAAAAATATTAGGGCTCTGTTGTAAAGAAAATGCAAGGGTTTCACCTCTACTTACCCTTTCCCTTGAAGACATAATGGCTTCTTGCACTACTAAATTTCCGGATGTTGACGATGCTGTCTCCAATCCATCTAAAAGCGTAACTCCAGCTCTAGTTAATTCACCCAAAGTACGGCAAAATCTGGAAATAACTAATTTCTTAATAAGATCACCTACTAGGGGTGCCCTCAAAATAAGACCGTCCGCAGACCTCCTAAATCTTTTACTTTTGCTATAGCTGTAACTCACAAACAAACAGAAAACTACAATAACAGCCAGTAAATAAACAACGTTAGCCTTTACAAAATAACTTAAGGTTACCACCCCTTGAGTAAGGGGAGGGAGTGTAGTTTGCATATCAGCAAATATTTTTGTAAAAATAGGAATCACATAAACAAGAAGAATCATAATTACTGCAACAGCTACCAATGTTACAATTGACGGATAGATCATAGCGCGTTGGACTCTTTTCTTGAGATCTCGCGTCCTTCTCATATAATCGGCAAGTCTTTTCAAAGAAGAAACTAAAATACCACCTGCTTCACCAGACCTAACTAAACTCACGTATAATGAGGAGAAAAGCTTGGGATGTCTGGAAAGTGAATCGGCAAAAGTTGAACCGCTTTCTATTGATCTCCTAATCCTGATTAGGATATCTTTGAAATTCTTAGATTGCTGCTGTTCGGCTAAAACACTTAATGATTTTACCAAAACCATACCAGAATCTACCATTGTAGATAACTGATCTGTAAAAGAAATAATATCGTCTTCAGAGACACCGCTACCTAATGTTATATTGAAATCAGACCAACTACTCTTTTTCTTGATCTTATCAAAATTAGGTTTAATTCCAAGTTGACCTAGATTATTAATAACCGCAGACTTATTGGCTGCCTCCATTTCCCCTTTACGAACACCTTGGTCAGTTGTTCCTTCCCATGTATATACTGGCATTAAAATATCATCCTATCAACTTCCGGACTTTTGCCTCAGTGTACCTTTATATCTCATTAATAAATCTTGCAATTCCATGGTATCTTGACTATGAGATTTAGCATCTTCGTAAGAAATTAACCCCTTCGCACAAAGATTGGCAAGACTTTGGTTAAGTGTCTGCATTTTAGTCTCTTGCTGTCCCAACTGTTGCTGTCCGTATATCTGGTGCACTTTATCCTCACGAATGAGATTCCTTACGGCATTGTTGGGTATCAGTACTTCCACTGCAAGTACAAGACCTCCTCCAATTTTTGGTAACAAGGATTGGCACAACACTCCTTCCAAAACCAAAGACAGTTGCCCCCTGATCTGAGACTGTTCGTCAGCTGGAAAAACATCAATAATACGGTTAACGGTCTGGACAGCTGTATTAGTATGCAAGGTTCCAAACGCTAAGTGACCCGTTTCCGCAATTGACATAGCAGCTCTCATAGTTTCAAGGTCCCTCAATTCGCCTATCATCACAACATCAGGATCTTCTCTTAAAGAACTTCTTAAAGCATTATGAAAACTCTTTGTATCCCTATTGACTTCTCTTTGGCTAATAAGACTGTTGCCATGTCTAAAAACATATTCTACGGGATCTTCAATTGTTATAATATGCTTTTGAAATTCTTCGGTGATCTGTTTAATCATTGAGGCCATCGTGGTGCTTTTACCACTACCCGTTGGTCCGGTCACTAAAATTAACCCCTTGGGTCTTTTGACCAGTGAGGAAACAACCGGTGGCAACCCAAGCTCTTTAATATTTTTAATTACAGGTTCCAGTATTCTAAAGGCAGCAGCAACACTATCACTTTGCATATAAACGTTTGCACGAAACCTCCCAATATTTTCCAAACCAAAAGCAAAATCAATCTCTTTATTTTCTTCAAAATCATGCTTTTGTTTATCCTTTAAGACACTGTAGCAAATATCTTTTGTTTCATTGACAGACAGTGGGCGAGATTCTAAAGGTATTAATTTTGCATTTACTCTACCCATTGGGGGAGCTCCAGCAACAATGTGCAAATCAGTAGAACCATGTTTCACCATTAATTCTAATAGTTTATGTAATGATATTGCCATAAAAGATCAACCATCCTTTCCAGAAATTTTAATTACTTCATCAATTGTTATAAGTCCTGCTTTTAATTTACCAAGTGCGCTCTGCCTTAGCGTTAACATACCTTGATCTATTGCTGCTTTTTTAATTTCAGAAGCTAATGCCCCGTTCATAATGAGGTCTTTGATTTGTTGAGTTAATACCAGCACTTCATATACGGATATCCTACCCTTGTAACCTGTTCCGTAACATTTGTCGCAACCTGTCCCAGCAAAACAATCAAATTTCCCTATCTCTTCGGAAGGCACTCCATTATTAATTAACAGTTGAGGAATAACGTCTACTTTGTCCTTACAATTATCGCAAATTAACCTAACAAGTCTCTGTGCAACAATCGCATTTAACGAGGATGCAATAAGAAACGGCTCAATACCGATATTTAACAATCTTGCAATCGTTGATACCGAGTCGTTTGTATGAAGAGTAGACAGCACAAGGTGCCCCGTTAGGGCAGCTTTAATTGAAATTTCGGCAGTTTCATAATCTCTTATCTCTCCAACAAGAATTATGTCGGGATCCTGTCTTAAAAAAGCCCTAAGGCATGAAGCAAAGGTCAACCCGATATCCTCATGGACTCTAACTTGATTGATACCCTGAATAGTATATTCAACTGGGTCTTCGGCAGTGGAAATATTTACTTCATTGTTATTCATCTCCATTAAACTTGAGTAAAGAGTGGTTGTTTTACCACTACCAGTTGGACCAGTTATCAACACCATCCCATGTGGCTGAAAGATTGACTTTCTGAATTCTTCCAACTGTCGTTTATTAAAACCTAACTTTTCTAGGTCAAATTGTAAGTTACCTTTATCCAAAACTCTTAAAACGACCTTCTCGCCAAAAACAGTTGGAATAGATGAGACACGGTATTCAATATAACCTTTTTTTGGAATTCTCATCTTTATCCTGCCATCCTGTGGCAACCTTCTCTCGGCTATATTCATACCTGCCATAATCTTGATTCTGGATGAAATTGCATTCTTCGCTTTAACAGGAGGGGAAATGTCATCAGAAAGAACACCGTCCATTCTGTACCTGATTCTGAGATCTTTTTCAGAAGGTTCTATATGAATATCACTCGCACCTTTTTTGACGGCATTAGTAAGGATAAAATTTACAAGTTTGATTATAGGGGCATCTTCATAAGAAACATCCTGTTCTTCGTCATCACTTTCTTCTTCGTATTCATACAAATCTACATCCTCACCTAACCCTTCACCTATATTTTCAATTACACGGCTAAGTTCCTTTTCACTCTCTTTTTCCAACTCCGTAGCAATTTGTTCCTCGTGCTCTTCCTGCGTTCCGTAGTACCTATTTATTGCTTCTTTAATTTCACTCTCAGATGAAACAACCACTTCGACCTCATAGCCCGTGGTAAACTTAATATCGTCAATAGCAAAAACATCAGACGGGTCAGATAAAGCAATTTGTATCAAATTTGAACTTAATAGATCAAGTGGGATTAATTTGTGCCTATGTGCCAAATCTCTTGAAACAAGCTGTATAACCTCTGGGGATATTTGTCTATTGCTTAAGCTTATATAAGGTAAACCATATCTCCCGCTTAACTCATTAGCTAGAGATATATCATCTCTAATCTCAATCTCACCTTCATTTAATTCCTTATCTTTTTCGCTAACTGACACAATGAAACCTCCTACGTAGCTACTTTGATCTTAATACTTTTAATTTATTACCTAGCAGGCAGTATTATACCTTACACAATAATGAGTTTTCAAAAATTAATAATAGATTTACAAAATTTTTGGGCAGAAAAAGGTTGTGTGATAGCCCAACCGTATGACATTGAGAAAGGTGCCGGCACCTTTCATCCTGCCACTTTTCTAAGATGTTTGGGGCCTGAACCTTGGAGAGTGGCTTACATTGAACCATCAAGAAGACCATCCGATGGAAGATACGGGGATAATCCAAACAGGCTTCAGCACTACTACCAATTCCAAGTTTTGATAAAACCATCACCGGATAATATACAGCAACTTTATTTGGACAGTCTTGAATATTTGGGAATAGAACCACTTGAGCACGATATAAGATTTGTGGAAGATGATTGGGAATCCCCAACTCTCGGAGCATGGGGTCTTGGCTGGGAAGTCTGGCTTGATGGAATGGAAATAACACAGTTTACCTACTTTCAGCAGGCTGGGGGAATCGATCTCAACCCGATTTCCACTGAGATAACATACGGAACCGAAAGAATAGCCATGTATCTTCAGAAGGTTGAAAATGTCTTTGACCTTAAGTGGACTGAAGAAATAACTTATGGCGAGATATTTCATCAAAATGAATTTCAGGCTTCAAAATACAATTTTGAAGAGTCCGATCCAGTGATGTTGAAAGACCTGTTTGAAAAATTTGAGACCGAGTGCAAAAAACTCATTGAAAAACAACTTCCTATACCGGCCTATGAATACTGCTTAAAATCCTCTCACACCTTCAACTTGTTGGATGCACGGGGAAAAATTGGCGTTGCCGAGCGTGCCAATTACATTGCCAGAGTTAGAAAAATTGCAAACATGTGTGCTCAATCCTATCTGCAAAACAGAGAAAGTCTCGGATTCCCATTGTTGAAAAACAAAAATGAATAAAGAACTACTGCTTGAAATAGGAACCGAAGAAATTCCCGCCCTGTTTTTGGAAGAGTCTGCAAGGGATTTAAACAGGATAATAACAAAGGAGTTTGAAAAAAGCTGGCTTGAATTCGGAAACGTTGAAATTTTTTACACACCAAGAAGATTAGCGGTAAGAGTATCAAACCTCTTGCCAGATCAAAAGGAAAGAACAGTTGAAAATTTTGGCCCATCCAAAAAGACGGCATTTGATATTAATGGAAAGCTCACCAAAGCTGCTTTGGGATTTGCAAGGTCTCAGGGAGTTGATTTTGAGCAACTTGACATGGTCAAAAGAAAAAATGGAGAATTCCTCACGTTCAGAAAAAAGATAAGAGGTGAAAAAACCAGTGAGGTCTTAAAAACCCTGCTTCCTAAAATAATCAACTCAATTCACTTCAGAAAATCAATGAGGTGGGGATACGGTAAAACAACCTTTGCAAGACCTATCAGATGGATAATGTGCATTTATAACGGCAAGAAATTGGAATTTGAGTTTGATGACATAAAAAGCAATTCTAAAAGCTACGGACACAGGTTTACTTCACCAGAATCTTTCTCGCCCGCGAACTGGAATGATTATATATATCATCTAGAAAAAAAGGATGTCTACATCAATCAATCTAAAAGAAAAAAATCCATTGAAAAAGGGATTGACGAATTGGCATCAAAACTGGGAGGACACGTTGAAAAAGATGAAGAACTTCTTGAAACAGTTAACAACTTAATTGAATGCCCCGTAGTCCTTCACGGACAGTTTGAAAAGGGTTTCTTAAAAATCCCAAAAGAAGTGCTTATCAGTGTGATGAAAATTCATCAAAAATACTTCCCCGTATTATCAAAATCAAAAAAAATCCTCCCATACTTCATTTTTGTTTGCGGAACTCGCGTTAGAAATAATGAAACCGTTATAAGAGGAAATGAGATAGTTTTAAGAGCACGATTCAGAGACGCAGAGTTTTTCTGGAACGAAGATATAAAGTCCCCCCTTGCGAACAATCTGGAAAAATTAGAAACAGTAGAGTTTCTCTCCCGGATTGGAAGCTATGCCGAGAAAACAGGAAGGTTGAAAGATAATGTTGAAAATCTCGCATATTACGCTGGAATAAACACCGATGATATAGCAATAAACTTAAGAAGAGCCGCCGAGCTTTCAAAGGCAGATCTTGTATCAAAAATGGTATTTGAGTTCCCTGAACTTCAGGGGATCATGGGCAAATACTATGCAAGAAAATCGGGAGAAGAAAATGAGGTTGCCACAGCAATAGAAGAACAATATATGCCGAGAGAACGAGATGGAAAACTACCATCAACAACAATAGGAGCACTACTCAGCATAGCAGATAAAATTGATAACATTTGTTCTTGTTTTGCAGTCGGTTTGAAGGCTACAGGGTCTGCTGATCCACATGCTCTGAGAAGGCAGGCTATTGGCATTATACAAATAGTTCTGAAAAAACAGTGGAGTTTCAACTTACAAATTGCACTGGAAAATACACTTGGACATGTGCTTCAAAAAATACCCATGGAGGCTAAAAAGGAAAAAACCCGTGTTGATATTGCAGGTTTTATCTCTGAAAGATTTAAAAATTTGATGTTGGAAGAAGGCTACTCAAACAACGTGGTTGATTCGGTGCTTTCAACAGGTTTTGACAATATCCTTGATAGTTATAACAAGATAAAAGCTCTGGAAAAATTCAAAAAGCAAAAGGGGTTTGCAGAACTTGCAGCTGTTTTTAAGCGTGTAGTGAACATCATAAAAGAAAAGCCCGTGGCAAGATTAGACCCCTCCCTTTTTAAGGACAATTCTGAACGCAAACTTCATGAGGTCTTTGTAGATATAAATGAGAAAGCAAACAATTATAATGAAGGCGTAACTACTAAGGCAGATTACACGGAAATACTCAAAGAAATAAAAAAACTGAAAAAACCTGTGGACAACTTCTTCAATTCAGTCTTGGTAATGGATAAGGATGAAAGGTTAAAAAACAACAGGTTGGCTCTACTGAATGAAATAAAAAACCTCTTCTTCCGTATCTGTGATTTTTCCAGAATTTAGTTGTTACAAAACTGAAATCAATCTAACAACGGACGTGTATTGGTCTTCAGATACAATCAAACTCCTTCACTCAAAATTCAGATTCTCCTTTGTAATTGTTCCCATAAGAGTTTAAATGAAAAACGTCTTCAGGATTTTTTCTGTATTTGCGCGTTGTAACTTTATCTTTATTGAAATAACCAAACGGTAAAACCGTCAGAACATTCCATCTATCGGGAATTTGTAGAAACTGCTTCAATCCCACATCATCAATCCTTCCTATCCAGCAGGAACCAAGACCAAAACTCCAAGCGGTCAATACCATATTCTGCACGGCTCTTGTTGTGTCTATTTCATGCCACTTTGACCTCGGATCACTCAAAACAACCACTGCAAAAGCAGCCTGTGAGATAAAATTTCCGCTGATACAGTATTTCACCATTCTCTCCAGCTTTTTCTTTTCCACGATCAGAATAAATTCCCATGGCTGATCATTACGGGCACTGGGGGCTAACCTACCTGCTTCTATCACGTTGTGAATAATTTCGGCATCAACGTCCTTATTCTGATAGCCCCTGATTGAACTTAAAGTTGATACACACTTGAAAACTTCCATTAATGTTCCCTGTGATTTAACTTCTTCTGACCATACAGTTCAATTTTTCTTGTGGTATTTGAAGCGTTTACAAAAGAATAAACTGAGAGTATTAATTAAACGTCAAGATTGATCACGTTCAGCGCATTTTTTTCTATAAATTCTTTTCTCGGTTCTACCTGATCGCCCATCAGGATCGTAAATATCTCGTCACTTTCAACGGCGTCCTCCACCTTTACCTGTTTCAACACCCTGGTCTGAGGATTCATGGTAGTCTCCCATAACTGTTCAGGGTTCATCTCTCCAAGTCCCTTGTATCGCTGGATGCTAAGCCCCTTTTTACCTTTTTCAAGTATAAAACTGCACAGTTCATCAAGGGTTGGAAACTGACGTATTGTTTCCCCATCATTCAGATTATATGGCTTGGCACCCACGATTGATAACAATTCGCACAGCTTTTTAAGCTCAACAAAATCGGGTGAGTTAAGAAAATCAAAGTCAATCGTTGTTGATCTACTTCTTCCACTCTCCCTGAACCTATAGTTAATTTTGCTGGAATTGTGCTCAGCGTCCTCTTCAAGTTCCCAGTCAATATCCTCCACGGTGGGATAGGTTTGCACTATCCTATCTTTAATCTCTTTTAAATGCTTATCAAGCTCCAACTCATTTTCCAGTTTCAGGTGACTTTTTTTAAAGTCTCTCTTACTTGCGAAGGCATCGGCAATTTTAGCGTCCCAACCCCTCATGTCTATTTTTTCAAGTGACTTTCGGTAAACAATGGATTTTTTAATAACCTCAATAAGTTTGTTTCCCTTTATGCCCCTTGAACTACCGTTAAGATCGACTGAGACCTCCAATCCGTCGGCTCCAAGTTGAAGCAGGTAGTCTTCGTATCCACTATCATCTTTCAGATACTTGGTAGTTTTTCCCTTTCCGACACGGTAAAGAGGAGGCTGTGCCACGTAGAGGTAGCCTTTTTCAATAACTTCACGAAAATGTCTGAAGAAAAAAGTCAGGAGAAGGGTCCTGATGTGTGAACCGTCAACGTCGGCGTCGGTCATAAGAACTATTTTATGATAACGTATCTTTGTAACGTCAAAATCATCGGTGCCTATTCCTGTTCCAAGCACCGTTATAGTGGTGCTGATCTCTTCATTGTTAAGCATTTTGTAAAGTTGTGCTTTTTCAACGTTCAGAATTTTACCCCTGAGTGGCAAGACCGCTTGATTATATCGATCCCTTGCCTGCTTTGCGGAACCACCCGCTGATTCTCCTTCAACTATAAAAAGCTCTGACTTTTCAGGGTCTCTTTCCTGACAGTCAGCGAGCTTTCCCGGTAAGGATCCAGAATCAAGCACACCTTTCCTTCTTGTAAGCTCCCTTGCCTTGCGTGCAGCGTCTCTTGCCCTTGCCGCTTCCACAGCTTTTTCAACAATTTTCCTAGCAACTGGAGGGTTTTCTTCAAAAAATGTTGCGAGTTTGGAATTTAATAGAGTCTCTACTATGCCTTTTACATAAGTATTTCCAAGTTTGGTCTTTGTCTGTCCTTCAAATTTAGGATCAGGGATCTTTACGCTTATCACTGCTGTCAAACCTTCCCTCACATCTTCACCACTGAGAGGGAATTTAAGATTCTTCAGCATGTTTTGGTCTTCTGCGTGTTTGTTTATGGTCTTTGTCAAGGCAGCTTTGAAACCTGAAAGATGTGTCCCGCCTTCTATATTGTTAATGTTGTTGGCATAAGTGAAAATTGTCTCATTGTAAGAGTCATTGTATTGCATGGCAACTTCTACCATTGCGTCATCTTTTGATCCCTGAACGTAAATAACGTCTGGGTGAAGTGCTCGTTTGTTCCTGTTAAGCTCTTCTATAAATGCCGCAATACCACCGTCATAGATGAAATCCTGTGACCTTCCACTTCTCTCATCCACAACAACGATTTTCAATCCTCCGTTAAGAAAGGCAACTTCCCTGACCCTGTGGGCAAGAGTATCATAGTTAGAATTAACTACTTCAAAGATTGTACTGTCGGGTTTGAACCTTATTTTTGTCCCCGTTCTATCAGTGCTGCCCGTAATTTTTAACTCGGACATAGGCTCTCCCTTTTCATATTCTTGAAAATAAACTTTGCCGTCTCTTCTTATCTCAAGCGACAGATGCTCTGACAGTGCGTTTACGACTGTAACACCAACCCCATGGAGTCCACCTGAAACGCGGTAAACTTTACCCTCAAATTTTCCCCCGGCGTGGAGTTGGGTCATTACCACTTCAGCAGCTGACTTCCCGGAATCCTCATGTTCGCCCACCGGTATCCCCCTACCGTTATCCTCAACCGTGATACTTTCATCAACGTGAACAATTACCCTTATCTCATCACAGTAACCTGCCAAAGCCTCATCCACGCTGTTGTCAAGCACCTCAAATATAAGATGATGAAATCCGCGTGAACTGGTATCACCAATATACATATCGGGTCTTTTTCTCACCGCTTCAAGTCCCGGTAATACCTTAATCTGTTCTGCCGTATATGAACCGTTTTCGGATATATCTTTTAGTGATAGTTCAATGTCTGGGGATGAGTGCTCATTCTGCAAACCATGAACCTCCATACAATAAGGGGGATAGGGGATAGAGTAACTGCGACGTGTATAAAAGTAAACAATTATTAAGGATATTACTTACACTTCAGCGATTGGCAATTATCAATGTTTTCCACCGTATTAACAAACGCTAAGAAATCTTAGGGATGGTTATTCCAGACTGCTTCTGATACTTGCCCTTCTTATCAGCATAAGATGTTTCACACTCTTCATCCGCCTCAAAAAACAACACTTGTGCTATACCTTCATTAGCATATATTTTGGCTGGGATTGGGGTGGTGTTTGATATTTCAAGTGTAACAAAGCCTTCCCATTCCGGCTCAAAAGGTGTAACGTTCACAATTATCCCACACCTTGCGTAAGTTGATTTACCCACGCAAATAGTGATGGTGCTTCTTGGTATTCTGAAATACTCCACAGTCCTAGCAAGGGCAAAAGAATTTGGTGGCACTATGCAGACGTCATCATTTATTTCAACAAAAGACTTGTCATCAAAGTTTTTTGGGTCAACCAGTGAATTGAACACGTTTGTAAAAACTTTGAACTCATCACTCACTCTGATGTCGTAACCATAAGCGGATAAACCATAGGAGATAACACCTTTACTGATTTGATTATCCACGAACGGTTCAATCATCTTAAGCTCCTGCGCCATTTTGCGTATCCAATGATCTGGTTTAATGCTCATGATTAACTCACCTTCAAAATAATTTGACTTGCAAACTGCAATTTTGTCCCTGCAATTTTTATAAACAGCGGATAAAGATGGGAAAAGATAGTATCACCGTATAATAATAACTCAATTCAAACCTTCCGTATTAGTTCCGGAGACACAATATTTACCGTTCGTTTTTCTGGATTCCTGCTTCTGCAAGAGAGCAGTTCTGAAGACATAATGCTTAATTATCTTAACTTCAAGCACTGCACCCATTTACCAGTGCAGCGATTGTACCTCCGAAATGATAGTTGTAAAACACTATTTTTGCTCTTTATCCACCCCCCTGGAGTTTGGAGTTTTTGGATGACAAGGTGGTAAATTTCCCTCCTCTGAAGGGGTGGCAGTCCGCAGGACTGACGGGGTAGTTCTACCTCTTGACAGCATTGCCAATGCAATTTATAATTGAGAAAAATTCTCAATTGGAAAGCAACATGATAAATTTCCCGTGCATAAAAGAGCAGGATGCAAAAGAACTTTTGAAAGATAGAGGACTGAAATCAACTCCACAAAGGCTTGCGGTGCTACACGTTTTACATGAAAGCCCCGGATGCCTTTCAATAAACGATATTTTACAGAAAACAAAAGCAATTATACCCAACACGGGACTTGCAACGATTTACAGGACTCTTGATATTTTTGTTGAACTTGGTCTTGCAACACGGGTTTATTTTCAGGATGGTTCCTGTTTCTATGCTTATTCAGCACAAGTTCACAGCCATCAGATCATCTGCACAAGTTGTAGCAAAAATATGGATTTACCTAAATGCCCTTTTGAGAACTATTTTGAGGATATATCATCCAAAACCGGGTTTAAAATTCATGATCATTTTGTTCAATTATATGGAGAATGCAATGACTGTAAGGGGTATCCAAGATGATGAAAGAAACTCTTCTACTTTTCCGGACGGAGTTTTATATATTGGCAAGCGTGCTAATCATAAGTCTTATATCCCTTGCAGCCATGTTCACACTATTTATAAAAAATAATAAAATATACAACACAATTGCAATCTTAACTATCAGCCTTGCTGCAGGCGGTCTGCTCGGAGAGGTCTTTATACATATACTGCCCGAGTCAACGGCAGAGCAGGGTATGCTGAAAACAACTTTATTGGTCTTGTTCGGTCTTGTCGCCTTCTTCATACTAGAGAAATTTCTCCTGTGGAGAAATCTGAAGAATAAAAGTGGTATAAAAACAGTCGGGCAAATGAGTCTCCTTACTTATGGGATACACAACTTTATGGATGGATTTGTTATAGGAGCTGCATATCTGATTAGCATACCTCTGGGTATTGCCACCACCTTAGCCGTTTGCATACACGAAATTCCTATGGAAATAGGCGAGGTCGGAATTCTCGTCAAATCTGGTTTTTCCAGAGCACAGGTAATATTATTCAATCTCGCTTCCTCTTCTACCGCAATATTAGGTGCCCTCTTAGCTATATACATCGGTGTCAGACTGAAAAACACTCCGACCCTGGTATTTACCTTTATGGCAGGGGCATACATCTACATAATAGGATTTGGACTGTTTCCCCTGTTAAAGAACGAGCTAAGATCATCCCGTGCAACCGGGCATTTTCTGGCTATGGGTATGGGTATCGGCGTAATGCTTTTAATTGCCTGCATGGAATAACTATTATGACAAATAAAAATTCAACTCGCACTAATCTTACAAAACTACATTTTTAAAGGAGAGTAAAAAGTGTTGATACGACATTTTTTCTTGTATTTTTTGATATTCGGATTCGGCTTTTTATTGTCCCCTGATTTTATCCCGAGTTCTTTCGCTAGTACTGATCAGATAGAGGTACTGAAAAGAAAGATGAAGCAGATGGAAAAAAACATGGAGATAATGAACAAAAAAATTGCCGAATTGGAAGAGCAAAACAGTTTATTGGAGCAGTTAAAGGACACGCAAGAGTTCCCAATAGCCAAGGAAATCCAGCCTGAAGGACAAACTTTTTTAAGTAGAACCTTCCAGTCCCTAAACCCTGACATAAGTGTTACGGGAATTTTCGCCGGTTCATGGTATTCGGAGGATTCACCGGAAGGACTTGCAGAAGTAGATCCGGCGGATACAGGAATAAACCTGCAAGAGATCGAATTGGGTTTCCAGTCCGTGGTTGACCCATACTTCAGATTTGACAACTTTATCTCCTTTGGAGAGCACATAGAGTTGGAAGAAGCCTATGCCACAACTCTTGGGTCTCTGCCCATCAATTCACAGTTCAGAATTGGTATAATGAGAAGCAAATTCGGAAGGATCAATTTACTGCATCGTCATAATCAGAATTTTACCACCCTCCCACTTCCGGTCGCAGAGTTTCTCGGCGAGCATTTTAACCCACCTTCTATAGAAGCTAATTTCCTTGTTCCTCTGCCCTGGCATACCGAGTTGAGCGCATCCGTGGGCATACCAGACGTTGAAACTTCATCTTTTGCAAAGGATGAAGATACAAATAATCTTGGAAGGCTACTTTACAATTTGCATCTATCAAATTTCTTTGAAATTGGAGAATCCCTTGGTATTTCAATCGGACGATCTTTTGCCACGGGACCCAACAACACGGAACCCGGCAAGGGCAACCGAACAAATCTCTATGGTGCGGATATTTTTATTAAATATAAACCAACGAGATCCAACCTATACAGGGAGCTTAATCTTCAGTCTGAATTTATTTACAGAGATGCTGAAACTGATGAAGGTAAACGTAAGGACTGGGGACTTTACGCACAGTTGGTTTACAGGTTTGCAAAAAGATGGAACATAGGTGGAAGGTATGAACTGACCAATACCGATGATCCGATTATGATGGCAATGACACAAGAACCTGATGATCATGAGGCAGAACCTGACGATCATGAAGCAGAACTTGACGACCATGAAGGAGAATCTCACGTTCATGAGGGAGAACTTGGACTACTCGGAAAACAGCAAAGGATCTCTTCAATGCTGACGTTCAACCCAACGGAATTTTCAAAAATACGTCTTGAATATAACTATCTGAACCGGGATTTTGATGAAAATCGGCACGGGATATTTCTTCAGTTCCAACATACCATAGGTGCACACGCTGCACATCCTTATTAATTAGTAAAACTTAAACAAAACATGGGAGATAAACATGAATAGGATCAAATTTAGAATAATAACAGTGACCTTAAGCCTCTTTGCCTTTATTTTCATTCCCAGTAATTATGCTTTTGCAAAGATAAACATAGTTACCTCAGTTCCAAACCTTGCTTCAATAGCAAAGGAAATAGGCAAGAATCAAGTAAAGGTAAAAAGTATTGCAAGAGGTTACCAGAACCCTCATTACGTTGACGCAAAACCAAGCTACGTTTTGGATCTGAATAGGGCGGATCTGCTGGTTTATATTGGACTCGACCTTGAAGTCGGATGGCTACCACGTCTGGTAACTGGTGCAAGAAACTCAAAGATCAACAAGGGTTCAAATGGTGACCTTGATGCTTCCACCCTTATACCATTACCGCTTGAAGTTTTGCAGAATAAGGTTGATAGATCAATGGGTGATATACACCCCAGTGGAAACCCACATTTTCTTCTGGATCCCAGAAATGCAATTATTGTAGCAAGAGGGATAACGGAAAAACTTGTAAATATAGACCCCGAAAACAGTGCAAAATACAGATCAAATCTGGCTGATTTCACAAGCAGGCTGGAGAACAAAATCACGAAATGGGAATCTATGCTTGCTCCTCATAAAGGCACAAAATTTTTCACCTATCATAAGTTGTGGACATATTTTTTAAAGTGGGCTGGCTTTGAGGAAATTGGAACCATTGAACAAAAACCTGGAATTGGACCTTCTCCCCGACACCTGAGAAACATTATAAATATTGGTAAGTCATCCGATGTCCGACTTGTTATAGCCTCCAACTACCACGCAGATAAAACCGGGAAAGCAATAGCAAAAGCAGTCGGCGTCCAATTTCTATCTCTACCCGTTCAAGTTGGCGGAGAAAAAAACGTAAAAACCTACACGGATCTAATTGATCTTGTAGTAAGTAGAATCACGTCAAATTTACAAAATGAATGAGATTATCAGGCTTGAAAATGCGTCCATAGGCTACAACAAGGTGTCAGTCATAGATGGTATTGACCTCTCTATATCAAGAAGTGAATCTTGGGGAATTATCGGACCAAATGGGGGAGGAAAGACAACTCTTCTTAAAACACTGATCGGACTGCAAAAAGTGATTAAGGGAGTGTATTCAACTCAGAACAATATAAGTTTCGGATACGTTCCTCAAAAAGAAAGTTTTGACCGTATATACCCCATCTCAGTCGCGGAAGTCGTTTCAATGGGCAGATACCTGCATACACCTTTTGGAAAAAGAATCAAAAAACGTGATTGGCAAATAATAGGAGAAAGCATTGATAAATTGGGAATTTCACATCTGAAAGAAAAAAACTTTGGCTCCCTTTCCGGAGGAGAAATACAGAAAACACTCATTGCTCGCGCCATCGCCGGGGAGCCTAACGTGCTTGTTCTGGATGAACCCACCGCATCAGTTGACAGCAACGGAGAGGTTGCAATTATGTCATTGATAAAAAAAATAAAAAAGGAAAATAAACTTACTGTTATCATGGTAAGTCACCATAGTGAACTTGCAAAAAACCTTATTGAAAAGTTTTTCTTTGTAAACAAAGATAAAAATCTGTGCGAAATATACGACAGCGATAGTGATAAGGAAATCAATGACAATTTAAAGTAAGGAATTATGAATTACCATGATGACCATTATGATTGAACTTGTTGACGGCTATTTTCTCTGGCGAGATCCAGTGATCGTTGCTGCAGTTTGCGGCGCGGTTTGCGGTTTATTCGGAGTTCACATAGTTCTTAAACGCATGGTCTTTATAAGTGCCGCTCTGACGCAAGTATCCAGTTGCGGTGTGGTAATGGTGTTTTTCCTCCAATCACTGTTTGTAAATAATCTGGTCGATTTTTTGGATCCGTTTCAATTCTCTATCTTGATTACAGTCCTTGTAGCATTTTTATTCTCATTGAAAAGAAATTTTCACCCCGTATCAATGGAAGGCATAACAGGATTTACGTTTCTGATTTTTTCCTCTCTGGTCATTATTCTTTCCGATAAAATAGCTCAGGGTAGCCACGAGATTAATAACATCCTTTTTGGCAGTGCAGTTACCGTTTACCCGTCGGAAGTTATACTTATCCCGTTACTTTCTGGCATGGGACTTATCATAAGTATTGTCTTCTTTAAGGATTTTATTTTTGTTTCTTATGACCCCGAAACAGCAAAACTGTATAAATACCCCGTCAAGGCTATCAATTTAATTTTGTTTACAACACTTGCAGTTATCCTTGCAGTTTCTACAAGGGCACTCGGATCCATTACGGTATTTTCACTGCTCATTCTCCCCGCACTCTCAGCTTTGTATTTAAGTAGAAGCATAAAAAACATTTTTTTCATTTCTTCAATTCTTGGCTCACTTTCAGCAGTGTTTGGATATTTTTTCTCCTATATTTTTTCTTTACCTACCGGAGCCACAATGACTTTCACCGCTTCAATTGTTCTCATTATTTCTTTTTTCATAAACTGGGTTAAAAGGAGCTAACCGTGAAAAGCCAGCCGCTTTTGAAAGTTGAGAACCTAACAAGTTCATTCACCTCACCCGGTGATGCTCATCCCAACTATGCTTGGAACAATAGCAGGATTAACACCTGCCAGAAAGTTATATAAGACAGAGGTTGCACGCAACTTACCCCCTTTACCTTAGAAAAACAATCGTCTATAATTCCAACTATGGAAAATATAGATATAGAAAAGGTCGGAAAAACAGCATTTGTAGTTGCCTGCCTTCGGACAATTGGGAAAAAGCATAAGAATAGATTATTCAATGATCCTTATGCTGAATGGTTCATAAACGACAAGATGAAATCAACGGTGCAACAACTTCAGATCATTTTCCCGGAGAGCAGTGATACGGCTCGCTGCCGTTTTTATAAACTGAATGAGATTGTTGAGAAGGAGATTAATGGCGGTGTGACTCAAATTGTTATATTGGGATCAGGCTTTGACATGAGGTCGCAAATATTTGCCACCGAAGGCGTTAATTTCTATGAAGTTGATCAGCCTGCCGTACTGCAATTCAAGCATGAGATTCTCAAAAACCACGGTGTCACCCCTTGTGCATCAGTACCTTGCAATTATTTGGAGGTCAACCTACCTGAAAAACTTGCCGAAATCGGTCTTGACATCAACACACATACTCTATTTGTCTGGGAAGGCAATTCCATGTATCTGCCTGCTGATCTGTTGTATGATCTATTAAACCGGTTGCACCATCAAATTCCATCTTTCACGATCATATTTGATTACTTCTCCGATAAATTCGTCAATCGCACGTCTGGCAACAAAAAATTAGAAAATTTGGCAGACCTATTTGAGCAAAGGCTTGGTGTCAAATGGGCAACGGGCTTTGACAACTCTGAGGTGTTTGAGAAAAAAACCGGACTCAAGATAGTTGAGTCTGGAGACATAATAGACACCTGTAAACACTTTTATCCAGAATTTCCAACTTCCCTATCCAACGACATGGGAATTTGGTTTTACTGTATCCTCAAAACGCCCTGATTTTGTTTTATGATAAAAAGATTATTGATTAAAAACATTTGGCTCAAAACAAATAGCTAAAGTGTTAGTAGTTTTATCACTGGGATTTCTTTTTATGCTCGGAGTTAGTTACAATCCCAAAATCTACTATGATTATTCTCAGGCAGGTTTTCTGTAGAAGACAACAACCTTGTTGGAAGTCTCTATTCCATGAAAGCATTCAAGGTGAAAAAAGCTAACAATTTATAATTGGTGCTTGAATTATCTTTATAATTTGGGATAGTATGAGACTTGTTTTATTATTTTAGGGGGTTTGAAATGGGAAAATCAGACAGCAGAGTGTTAATAAAATTAAAAAGCACTGAAAGTCCTTATATTTACTACACTAAAAAGAACAAGAAAAATACTGAGAACAGGCTGGAACTGAAAAAATACGACCCCGTTGTCAGAAAGCACGTACTTTTTAAGGAATCTAAGTAATATGGAGAACTGAAATGGCAAAAAAGTGTGACTTAACAGGAAAAAAACCTCTTGTAGGAAACCATGTTTCACATGCTAACAACAAAGTTAAACGGCGCCAGTATCCGAATTTACACACAAAGAGATTTTACATTCCTGAAATTGGCAAAACCGTCAAATTAAAACTATCAAACCGCGCATTAAGGACCATCAACAAAAAAGGTCTTCTAAATTTCATAAACGATAAGGGTATAAGTTTAAAGAGCATTACCAGATAATAGAGTGAACAACAAGAAAACAACGACCACTGTTTCCCAGATGATTAATTCTTCAGAAAACCAAACCGACTGCTACATAGCTGGTCTATGCCAATAATGACTGATAGATAAACCCCGACTGTTTCTAACTCAACAGATAAGCAAGAACCAGTGGAACTGCAAGCATAGAAAGAACAGTTCCAGCCATAATTATTGACGCAACTGTCTTGGAATCTTTGTCATATTTTTCAGCCAATATGAAATTAAATACCGCCGGTGGCATTGAAGACTGAAGTATCATCACACTGGCTACAATTCCTTCAAGTTGAAATACCTTAACAAATACAACCCCCAAGCAAAAACCCAGTAAAATTCTCAGCCCTCCGAATAGAAAAGAAGTCATTACCGTTGTTATTTGGAGTTCTGACAGTTTATAGCCAAGTGCAAAAATCATTGCAGGAACGCTAATATCAGCCAAAAGGTCAACAGCCCTCGCAACGGGTGACGGCATATTGTATTCAGAAATGCTGATTAACAATCCAATAACTACGGAATAGATTAGAGGGAGTCTGAATATCTCCAAAGGGTTTTTACGAGGATTCAGTATTACTATTCCCACGGAATAGTGAAAAACAGTGATTGCTACAAAACATATAATTGCAATGTTAAAGCCAGTTTGTCCAAAGGCAAAAAAAGCAAGAGGTAAACCCATGCTTCCGGTGTTGCCAAACAGTATCGGTGGTATATAAACTTCATAAGACAGTTTTAACAACCTTACAATCAAAAGTCCTAAGATCATTGAAACTACAAGGACTGCACCTGCTGTTAAAAATATTTTCCCCGCTATAGTCAGATCAATTGGAAACTTGGAAAGTGAAGAAACCACAAGGCATGGAGTAGTTACATAGACAATAAGATCATTGACGGACTTCAGATCTATTTTTTTACACTTACTAAAAAAATAACCTGTGAGTATTACTAGAAAAATAGGTAATACGATATTAAAAATTTCGGTTAGAATCAAAGATTTCTCCGTTCTGTAAAAATTTTGACCTGTAACCGATTCAGTATAGAAAAGATTGCTACAATCTAAACAAAGTTGCACCCCATGTAAACCCTGCACCAAACGTTGACGTTAACACAATGTCACCTTTGGAAACTCTGCCGGACTGGACAACCTCATCAAGTGCAATGGGAACCGAAGCAGAGGACGTGTTGCCGTATTTGTGCAGATTCACGTATACCTTATCTTCTGTCATATCCAGCCTTTTTCTCACTGCATCAATTATCCTTATATTAGCTTGATGGGGAATAAACAGGTCAACATCTCTGCAGGACATTTTTGCCTTCTCCATGGCTTCAATTGAGGCAGTTTCGAGTGATTTTACTGCCACTTTAAACACATCTTTTCCGTTCATTTTCAAAAAGTGGTCGCGGTTCCTAACACTTTCTTCGGTTGCAGGTATTCTTGAACCACCCCCAGGCATATACAAAAACTCCCAGTTGTTTCCATCTGAGTTAAGACACGAAGACAAGATGCCCGGTTCATCCGATTGTGATAAAACTACCGCTCCCGCACCATCACCAAATAAAATGCAGGTGGTTCTATCTTCATAATCTATGATCCTTGATAAAACCTCCGCACCCACTATCAGGAGCTTATTAAATTGACCGGAGCATATCATCCCATTTCCAACGTGCAGCGCATATAAGAAACCGGAACATCCTGCGAGCAGATCAAACGCCATAATATTTTCGCAGCCAAGTTTACTTTGCAGTATGCATGCAGTTGAAGGAAAAATGAAGTCGGGTGAAATTGTTCCAAGTATTATGCCGTCCAGTTCAGACGCGCACACACCGGCGCTTTCTAAAGCCTTCACGGATGCCTCATAAGCTATATCGGACGTATAAACACCTTTATCCACTATTCGTCTCTGCTTTATACCGGTTCTTGTCGTTATCCACTCATCTGAAGTATCAATCATATTTTCAAGATGGTGGTTGGAAAGAATCCTCTCCGGCGCACTGGAACCTGTCCCTATTATTTTCGCATATTTCAAGTTTTAACAACCTTTAGATATTCTTTGTTTATTATTCTAACCTGACGATTTAATGTCAAATTTTATAAATTTTTTAAGCAATTTCTCAATTGATCAATTTCTAATTCCTCAACCTCCATTCTTATACATCTTCTGTACGTATCGGTTAAAAAGTATAATCCCGTATGAGGTCTATCAATAATTGATTGCAAAATGTTTAATTCATGCTCCGAATCAGAGTTGAAAAAATAACCATATTTAACCGATAAACCACAAACTGTTTTTAATCTAAGTTCGACATTTATTGTCGGAAATTCTGGTCTGCTAATTCTTTTAAAATTTAACAATGCAGACCGCAATCCACTCAACCTTTCTACCATTTTCCCGGAATCTTTTATTATAAAAGCAATTGAACTCTCAACTTTGGCAACAACCAAACCGGATTCAATTACCGATAGCTCTATCTCCAACTCATTTGAAATATCATAATTTTCTGATCTTGCTGGTGATATAATTTTCATAAGCTGAAATACGGGATTTATACATAAGGCAGTATAAAACCAATTAATACGAAGATAAAATAATAATTTTTGAGAATTTTGTAAGACATTTTGATACAATGTCAAGTAGTAAATTTGATAACATTTATCTAAAGTGTTACTATTAATTTCTAAACCCATTATCTAAAAAGCAATAAGGAGGAAATAATGACACCAGACTTAATTATAATTCTTGTAATTCTTGTTTTAATCGTCCTCGTTGTGATTTTAATGAACAAGAAAAAAGACGCGGTAGAAAGTAGCAAAGATTCCAACGCAAAACCAACCTCAGGTGATCCTGTTGATCCATTCAAGTCAAGTGTCTCACGATCTTCAGAACCATCTGAAAAACCCTCAACTGATACAGACAATAAGGAAGACCCTGATCCTCAAGACCCATTCAAAGCTCCGGGATAAGTCTGAGGACCGTATATTATCAGCCCAAAAAGGATTCTATCTGAATAAAATTCCTTAGGTTTAAGATAGAATTCGGTGGAGGTTCTACTTTGAATGAGTTTAGATGTATTGTTCTTGCAACAATTTCAATACCTTCAACCAATCGTGGTCCAGGTCTACTGAAATAAGAATTTGCATCAACAAGATAAACATTCCCGTTTTGTGAAGCTGGAGTTTGATTCCATGCGGGATTTGATGTAACCGTACCAATTTCATCAAGAATCTTATCTATGTTAAATCCACAAGGCATAACAAAAATATAATGGGGTGCAAATTCCAATATTTGTTCCCAATTCACTCTCACAGATACCTCTCCTTTTTTACACAACCCATTCTCACCACCTGCAATCTCAACCATATCCGGAACCCAGTGTCCGGCAACAAAAGGAGGGTCAAGCCATTCAAGACAAAACACTCTGGGCAAGTCTCTTTTTTTCTGCGTTACCGATAAAATATCGTCAATTCTTTTTTGAAGATTTACTCTCAACTTATTAGCTTCCTTTGCCTTACCTGTAACTTCACCGATCGTAACTATTGATCCCAGCACTTCATCCATGGTTCCGGGTTCAAATGAAACGATCTCCGGATTATTGTCCAACACTTCTGCCGCTTCCAACGTCTGAGTGTCAGACACTGCACACACTTCGCAAAGTCCCTGAGTGAAAATTATATCTGGCTTTGCTTCCTTCAATTTTTCTATTTCCACCAAGTAAGTGCTTTTTCCCTCTTGCCTGTTTTTAACGACTAACTCATCTATCTCACGGCTTGACCGATTATGATGGCTAATACTACTCATAACAACCCTTGGCTTTTTCAACACAGATTCTGGGTAGTTGCATTCATGAGTAACTCCGACCAAATTGTCCTCTAAACCCAGAGCACACACTATTTCTGTAACACTTGGCAGAAACGAGCAGATACGCATTATTTTCCTAAAAATTCAGACTTAGAAGCATATTCAGTTAATAGTTTCAAACAGTTCATTTTAATTACCTTTTCTATACACCGTTCTTGCAAACTATTCCTGACTAACTGTAACAATTCAATTAGTGTCTCCATGATGAGGGTTAAAGGGAACTTACCCTACATCATATTCTCAAAGGTCAGACTTAAACGAGTGGTCGGCAGGTGGGGCGGCACACCAGCCTCTTTGATCAATCATTGCTTAATAACCAACGTAACCTTCCGGCCATCCAGCCAAACCAAGGTATGCGTGCTTTCTATCAGAAACGTTGTCACCGCCAGGTCGTGAGAATGGAATTTCATAGGGAGAATCCTTCTGTTCTACAAGCAGGTTCGTCTCAGCATCATAGTCATATATGGTAACTGTATGGGTCACCAAAGCACCAAGGACGTAAACATTCTTTTTGTCTCCCGTCATAAAGACATCCTTTGTATCTGCCGGAAAGTCATTGGCAGATTCCTCTGGCAACAAGCGCACCAGATTTTGGAGATGATTTAAAGTTGCCCCACCTACAACAAAAGTTGAAACTGTGTTAGATGTAAAACTGGGAACTATAAGCAACTTGTTGTCGTCACTTAACCACGTCCAGCAGGCTTCAACACCTATACCAGGCACCTGTGCATTACCACTGGCTTCAGAGGTGCCACTTGGATCGGATTTAAATACTTTAGATGTATCATCCGTTTTCAGTGCAGTTACACTGTGAGCAGGAACGTCAGCAGCAATGTTGAAGTTAGCAACGTATATATACTCATTATCAGAACTCCATGAAAAACCAATGCTCCCCGATACCCCTGTTTGTTGATAAAAACGCTCATTGTTTAAGCTAAGAGTTCCATCACTTACACTCACGTCATATAAATAGGTGCGACTCGGTCCTTGAAGACCTATATCAGCAGAAGTTGTAAAATGTGGAACACCCCACGTGGTAACCGCAAGCATGCTTCCGTCGGGGCTGAAGGAAACCTGTGAAGGTCCTCCATAATCAGGAGAATTATAGGTGGTAAGCACAGTAGGATCAGTCAACATTCCATTTGCAAAGGTAAATGCCCGCAGATTGCGTTTATCCGTGGGAACCAATGAACCTGAAGTGCCATCTCCAAGCTGGATTCCGTTCTGGTCAGTGCAAGTATTCAGCAAAGGTGGGTCTGCCGGCGTAAAGCAAAGTGGATTGGAATATTGATTAGCAATAACCACGAACGTCTTATCATCTGATTTCAGATAATCAATGCTGACGGGACGAACACCTCCCGAGTCAACTATTTGATTGAACCTTAAGGAGCCATCATTATTAATGGCAAAAACAGTGACGCTACCGTTGCCCTCCGCAACTCTTTCAACACCAGAATGATCACCGGCATTAACAACCAGCAGATAATTATCTATTACTCTTATTGACGATTGCCCATCAAAATCTCCATCATCAGCATCTCCCACGCCATTTGTAGTGTAAGTCGTGTCAACCTGTTCCAGTTGGCCGTTTTCCTTAATAGCAAAAGAGACGACGTGATTGCCACTGCTATCATTGGTACTGGAATATAAATGAGACTGGGTCACCGTATCTGTGGAATCATCATCACAGGCAACAATTAGTAAAATAATGAATACCAGCGCAGCATATTTAATTAAGGGGTTTGTATAATTCATCTCAATTACCTCCTATGGTACTGGAGTCTATTCGTATTAAATCATAAAACAATATCAAATGTCAACTACCTTGATTGGTCAGAGTAATGGCATAGCTAAATTCCCTACTGAGTGGACAAAATGCAATCGGATTGATGGTTCAACAAGGTTGGTAGGCAATCCCTAAACATTTCCATTATGTGGATACGATGAATATGCTGTTATGCCCAATCATGTTCACGGCATTTTATTATCAGAGGTTCAGAATCACAGGCGAAGTCCGTCGCTGTAGGGTGACATCTACACCATGATGATATTGATATTGCTTGCCAGTTGACAACCGTGGCTTTGCCATTGCAGGTCTTGTGATCTACAACCGCTGCAGCTCCTTGCGATGGCTTGGCTGAAACACAACACCCGCATGCAGTGAAAAGCCAGATTGTATGCTCGCAAGCTCATTCGGCATTCTTTCTTATCGGCCGCGATTCCGTGACACTCCACTGGGGACCAGACCAAATTAAGGGAACGGCGGTACCTATTCTGCCTTAAGCGAAACAAACTCAAATCCAACAAAAAGTAATAGAGTCATCTAACCTGCGAAGACAATTCAAACACCTGATAGAATGCTCCAAGCATGCGTTGAAAATTACAATATAGCAAGACGAACAAACGGCTATTGATTAGCTGGAACAACAAACTGATTTTACCACAAAGGATTAAAAACCATGCCGGAAAGTATTTTAGGATAAAAATAAGTCGTTTTGTGAGGCATTTTTTCTCCGTCAAGAACAACCTCAAATATATCACCAGCCTTTATCTTGGGAAGTAAGAACCCCGCTTCATATTCACCACTTCGGATCAATTCACACAGTTCACCGTCAAACTTGGTGTATAGGATTCCGGCGTTCTCTTCATTTATGATCTCTTTGAAAATAAGATTGTGAAGCTGCATTACTGCTAAATTCTGATAGTTTTTGGGTTGCTTATTTTTGGGTTTGAGCATGTGTCTTGACTCACAAGAACCTAAGACAACTACTATCTCATCAAAAGCCAACTCGATGGTCTCATCTTCTCTGTATTCCGTCAATTCAAAGTATTTACCCAGTCTCTCAAGCAACTCATCTCTGGATAGTCCGGTTTGTTTTACAACCCTGTGCGTGGGATTTATTATTAAACCTTCCCCCTCTGCTCTTGAAAGATACATCATCACGTAATTGTAAGGCTTTTCTTGCTGACCTGCCCCGTTCCCACTTTTTTGCTGATTTCTATAGTTAATTGCAGTTTCATACCTGTGATGACCATCGGCTATAAGCAGGTTTTTATCAATCATCTTGTTCGTGATCTCTTTAATAACTGATTGGTCTGAAACCTTCCAGAATCGGTTTTTAACGCCCTCGCTTGTAGTTACATCCATCAGTGGGTGCTCGTTAATAGAACCGTCAATCAAATTCTCCACGTATCCACTCTCATCGGAATAAACTGCAAAAACCTGACTCAAGTTAGCACTGCATGCAGTAGTCAATTTCAATCTGTCATCCTTGTATTTTTTAAACGTCTGCTCATGGGGAAGAACCACTTTAGATGCAAAATCCTCAATTTTTACAACAGCTATAAATCCCTTTCTTGTGAAAACCTTACCCTCGAACTCAAAATCCTGATAACACGGATAAATTGAAGGGACACTCTCTCGTATTAAAACCGAATCATCAAGCCATTTGTTAAACGTAGTGCTGGCATTTGTATACTTATCATTCCCTTCACCTCTAGCAAGGATCAATCTGATTACGTTATAAGGATCCAGATGATAAAACTCCTCTTGCTTCTGCTTATCAATCACATCATAAGGTGGAGCAACAACCTTGGATAAATCATCAACCTTATCGGTGTTATAAGTAATTCCCTTAAAGCCCTTGACTATTGCCAACGAAAAACTCCTTCAATTCTCTCTCGTGTAAGTCCCCTTCTCTGAGAATTACGGGTGGATATACGGTCATATCTAGTATTGTGGAACCTTTAGAGGCAGGTAAGTTACCAGAATCAACTATAAGGTCAACCTTATCAACGAACTGATCAATTATTTCTTCAATCGTTACGGGTTGTTCCTGTCCGCTGATATTTGCACTTGTTGAAGTAACGGGAACGTCAATAAATTCAAAAAGCCTGCCAACAAACTGATTTGACGATACCCTGACTCCGACCTTTCCAGTTCCCGCTGAAAGCTCGTCCGGAAATTTGAACCTTTGTTCCAATACTATTGTCAGTGGAAGCCCAACGAATTTTTCATACAGTTGTATATGAACATTGTTGATCTTAAAATACCTTTTTATCATATCAACATCCTTAGCCAGTGTTAAAAGAGGCTTGCCGGATCCTCTTTTTTTTATATTGAATATTCTGTTGATCGCACTACCGTTGTCTGCAAGCGATCCAATGCCGTATAGAGTTTCCGTAGGATAAACGACAATTCCACTACTTTTGAGAATTCCGGCGGCATGCCCGGCACATTGGTCGTCTAAGGATGATAGTATTTTCGCTTTCATTGCAATGACTTTTAAGTCTTCACCAAAAACTATTTGATAGTTTAGCTAAACAAACATCATCTGAAATATAATATATAGTATAATATCAAGTGATACGGAAGAGTGCTTAGTGAATAAAGAATTAAAGAACACCTTGAAAAACAAGTTAAGTTATATCCTGTGTCCGGATGCAATCCTTTCAACTGACGAACAACTTGTTGCGTATGAATGTGATGGTTTGACAAACTACAGAGTAAAACCACAATTTGTGGTTCTGCCTTCCAACACGGAACAGGTCTCAAAAGTAGTAAAACTATGCCATGAATATGAAATACCCTTTGTGCCACGTGGTGCAGGAACTGGCTTATCCGGGGGAGCATTACCTGATAAGGATGGGATACTGATATGTCTTTCCAAAATGAATAGAATATTAGAGATAGATATTAACAACAGGTTTGTGGTTGTTGAGCCGGGCGTAGTCAACAGACGAGTCAGTGAAGCCGTGGATAAATACGGGTTTTATTATGCACCGGATCCATCCAGCCAAATTGTCTGCACAATTGGCGGGAACGTAGCAGAAAACTCCGGCGGCGTGCACTGCCTGAAATATGGAGTTACCACAAACCACGTGCTCGGTGTTGAAATGGTTTTATCAAGTGGACAGATTGTAGAGATAGGAGGTAGAACACAGGACTCTCCGGGTTATGACCTTTTGAGCATTGTAATAGGCTCGGAAGGTATTTTGGGCATTGTGACCAAAGTTATTTTAAAAATTACAAGGAAACCGCAATTGGTAAAAACCCTTCTTGCTTCATTTGAACGCATAGAACAGGCAGGCTCATCGGTATCGGGAATTATTGCAAGGGGTGTTATACCGGCGGGTATGGAAATAATGGACAACACCTGCATAAAAGCCGTTCAAAAATCTGTAAATGCAGGTTATCCTGAAGACGCAGGGGCAATACTGCTGGTGGAGCTTGACGGATTTACTGCTGAGGTTGAATCGCAGTTGCCAATAACAGAAAGGGTTTTAAGGAAAAATTTTGCAAAAGAGATCAGAATAGCCAAAAATGAAGCAGAGAGAGAACTACTTTGGAAAGGAAGAAAAAGCGCTTTTGCCGCAATGGGTAGGATAAGCCCGGACTACTATGTTCAAGATGGGGTAATCCCCAGGTTCAAATTAGCTGAGGTTCTTGGAGAAATAAACAAGTTGAGCAATGAATACGGTCTGACCGTTGCAAACGTCTTTCACGCCGGTGATGGTAATCTGCACCCCCTTATACTTTACAACTCTAAAACTGAGGGCGAGTTTGAAAAAGTTGAGAAACTAGCGGGCAGAATATTACAGGTTTGCGTGGATTCAGGTGGAAGCATTACGGGTGAACATGGAGTAGGTTACGACAAAAAGAGTTACATAACTATGATGTTCAATGAGCAGGAAATGGACACCATGAATCTTATCAGATGCACATTTGACCCAAAGGGAATATGCAACCCGGGTAAGATGTTTCCAACTCCAAGAACCTGTGCTGAACACGGAATGTCGTATGAAAGAACAGTTAATCTCCAAAGTCATGCCGAGGGAGAGTTGTTCTGATCAAACCTTATATGAATATCAATATTGAAGAGTTTATAAGCCTGCTGAACGGATCAAGTGTAATATTTAGAAAGGACAAACTGACCAGATTTGCAGTTTACAAACAACTCCCGCGTGTCGCCGTTGTTCCAGAAACTTATGAGCAGGTTTCAAAAGCCGTAAAGTATTGCAACGATAATAATTTAAGCATTATTCCCGTTGGAAGTGGCACAAAAATTTCACTCGGGAATAAACCTAACTCCTATAACGTTGCCATTAGCATGGAAAAGCTCAACAATGTTATCCATCACAATGAAATAGACTTTACCGTTACGGTTCAGGCAGGTGCAAAATTAGAACGTGTCCAGCAGCAACTTATAAAAAAAAATCAGTTTATTGCACTTGACCCTCCGATGACGGAGCAGGGGGCCACGATTGGTGGGGTCATCTCCTCGAATGACAGTGGCCCATCAAGGTTGATGTATAAAACCTGCAAGGAGCAGATACTTGAAATTAAAGTCGTGAGAGCAGACGGTAGTATTATAAGAGGCGGTGCAAAAGTTGTTAAAAACGTTGCAGGTTATGACTTACCAAAACTGTTTGTAGGCTCTGTGGGAACGCTTGGTATAATTGTTGAAGCAACCTTAAAGACGTATCCGGTTGCTGAAAAATCTGTCTCATTCATTTTTGGCGTAAATAACGTAGATGAATTGAACAGATCAACTGCATCCATACTTGACGCTGATGTATCCCTGACTGCTTTGGAAATCGCAAACCATAGTCTTGCAAAACATATTTCTCAATCCGCTGGACTTAGGGAATTAAGTGGATTTGCCTACCTAACTGTTTTGAAAATTGAAAATGTATCAAAATCAGTGGATGAGCAGATTGAAGTTGTCAAACGCATTCTCAAGAATGAAGGTATTAATGGGATTATTATAAAAAATGACGACACCGTTTGGAGACACATACGAAATTTTCCATTCTTAGATTTAACTGAAAGTGCATCATGTAAAATCAACGTGCTTATTACAGACGTTTCAAAAATTATTGAATACATTGAAGAAATTACCAAAAACTTAAACTTGGTATTCTTTATATCCGCAAAAGCAGGTATTGGTTCAATACAGACTTTAATTAAGGGCAAAAGCAAAGATATAAAGATGTGCATAGATCTTCTCAGAAGTTATGCTACAAATTTGAGGGGAAATGTTATTGTTCAAAAATCACCTGGTGAATTTGACGAGATTGATCCGTGGAAAAATCTGGTGTCCTCTTACGAGCTAATGAAAGCTCTGAAGGTGAACTTTGATCCCAAGAACATACTGGGGCCAGGGAAACTATTATAGACACGGCAAATAACGAAGCTCTAAATTTACGAGTTTCTAAGATTAGTCACACAAAATAAAAACTTCCAAGCCCAACAACAATGATCAGAAGGAAATCACAGAGCGGATGGATTTTATTTACTCAGAACGACCATGCAAAACTTGCAGGAGATATAATGAATTTTTGGGGTAATGATCGTTTCTCATCCATAAAACCTTTTGAGAAAGTTATACATGCCATAAATAATCACGACTCCGGGTGGATAAATTGGGACAATAAACCTAAAATAAGCACTCAAAACCACTATCCAGTAAACTTTATGGAAATGAACTCTGATGAGCAGAAGGAAATATGGATAAACAGCTTTGAAGACATCTCTGACGGAAAAGGTTATTCATCAGCTTTAATAGCCCTTCACTTTTGCAGTCTGAACGAAAAATCCACGTGCAACAACCTTAGTGGCAACAGCCCCTCAGAGTTGAATAAAAAAACAAGGGATATTGTCACTTCTGTTTTTGGTGTTGGATACAATTCACTCAAAGACAATGACCTTCCCCTGGTGGTAAAAACCAACTTAAAATTCCTACAGATAGGAGATATTATTTCACTTGCCCTTTGCCATGGCTGGGTATCAAACGAGCTGAGAAATGTACCCATAAACTATGAAGACAGCACAAAAAATATAACTTTGAAATCAACAGACGGCTTTAAATACAGAATATATCCCAATCCGTTTTCAGTAAAAAAACTTGATGTCAGCATAATGGGGAAAAGACTGTTGAAAAAAAAATTTGATAATGATGATAACCTCCGAGCGTCATTGAAAAAATCACAATTGGAAAGATTTTATTTCACCATAGAGTAAATATGTCCAAGTTGAACAAATTTGATAACATAGACAAGCCAGACCAAAATATTATTGATGACTGTGTGCATTGTGGTTTTTGCTTGAGCGCCTGCCCAACCTATCTTGAGACCGGTAATGAACTTGACTCTCCAAGAGGAAGGATCTACCTGATCAAGTCTGTTATGGAGGAAAAAATACCCCTGGGAAGCAATGTGGTGAAGCACCTTGATAAATGCCTTGGATGTTTAGCCTGTGAGACTGCCTGTCCGTCCGGGGTCAAATACAGACATTTAATAGAATCGTCAAGATCTCAAATAGAGAGAAATTACACAAGGAGTCTATTTGACAAACTGTTCAGGTGGTTCATTTTCAAACTGTTTCCTTATCAGAACCGTCTCAGCCTGATTTTACCGTTGCTTTACCTTTATAATAAGAGCGGACTTCGCAGACTGGTCGCTTTTACAGGGGTAATGAAACAGATATCAAAGGACCTTCATAGAATGGAACAGATAATCCCCTCACCCGACACCATAAAGACTATAAAGTATCCTGAGGTAATACCATCAAGAAATGAAACAAAACATAGGGTGGCTTTTCTGACCGGATGTGTTCAGAACGCATTTTTTTCAAAAACGAACATATCAACTATCGAGGTGCTAACAAAACTTGAGTGCGAGGTTGTCGTCCCTCGTCACCAGACTTGCTGCGGTGCTTTATCTAATCATTCTGGAAGACTTGAAGAAGGCAGAGAGTTTGCGCGTAATGTAATTGATACATTTACCGAGTTAGATGTTGATCATGTTATTGTCAATTCAGCAGGATGTGGATCAAATATTAAGGAATACGGCAAACTGCTCGCCAATGATGATAAATACTCATTGAAGGCAAAAAAACTAGGAGAAAAGACCCGGGATATAATGGAATTTATAGACGATATAGGAATAAATGGAAAATTAAGAGAGTTGAACTTAAAAGTAACTTATCAGGACGCCTGCCACATTGCACATGGGCAATCTATAAGAAGTGCTCCAAGAAACGTGCTTCTTAGCATCCCCGGACTACGTTTAATAGAAATGAACGAATCAGATCACTGCTGTGGCAGCGCAGGAATATATAATCTCGTTGAATCGGAAATGGCTGAAAAAATTCTTCACAGAAAAATCTCAAATATTAAAAAGACCAGTGCTGATGTAATAGCTGCTGGAAATCCCGGTTGCTTGATACAAATCCAAAAAGGTATAAGGGAAAACAATCTGAAAATTGATACCAAACACCCGATAGAACTGTTAAACAAAGCATTATACTAAAATCGGGATACAAGCAACAGTAACCCCAAATTAAGTTTCAATAAAATAAATTATTAAAGCAAAAGGGTTACAATCTACAATACTGAATCTTTAGCAGCTTTAGCAACTCTGAACTTTACAACCTTCTTGGCCGGGATATGAATGGGTTCTCCAGTAGAGGGGTTGCGTCCAGTGCGAGCTTTACGATCGTCCAAGACTAATTTACCTAAACCGGGTATTGTAAATTGACCTTTGCTTTTAGTCTCCCTACAAGCAACCTGAACTAATTCGTCAATAATCTCTCCAGCTGTTTTCTTGGTAATGCCAGCTTGCCCTGCAATATGAGAACTGAGTTCTGACTTTGTCATTGGTTTTGCATCCTCCTTTAATCTCTGACTGGGATACTCTATAAGAGTATCAACATAAAGTCAACTTTGATTTGAGTATAAATAATGTCAAAATCTATGCTATCATTTCTCAACCAATATATCAATAATTTCAGCTAAACTATATAGACAACTTAACCACAAAGAGGTTTAGTATTCAATATGGCTAAAACTACAAAGAGGCAGTGGTTTACCTTTTCATTCATAGTAGGGATCTTTTTAATATTGCTGTTCGGACTCTATTTAAGGTTAAGTTCCGTTCGTTCGCAAGCAATCAAAAACATCCCAACAACAATACCAAAACCTGTAAAAATCATCTCTCCCATTGCTTCGGATAACTGGTTGTATCGTGAATTGATAGGACGTGTTGAAGGAGGGCAGACCGTTAACGTTCATGCCAACGTTAGTGGCTGGGTGAACCAAATACACTTCAAAAGAGATGATGGTGTCAGAAAAGGTGAAGTCATATTAGAGCTTGCCGATGAAAGAAAAAACGTTGCACTTCAGGAGGCAAAGTTCAGATTGGAAGCCTCAAAAACAAAACTAAAAGAGACGGAGAGGAGATATGCGCAAAACCAAACTCTGTTTAAAAAAGGGATAATTTCCAAAGACAGCCTTGACTCCAGTAAAAACCAACTTGAAATTGAAAAAGCAAACACGAAAGTCCTTGAAGCCTCATACAAAAGAGTGAAATGGAACTTTGATAACCTGAAAATAAGAGCAGCAATTGACGGGAATGTAATTGACATTATCCCTGACGTTGGTCAGGAAGTATTTGAAGGCAATCTGGTTGCAAAGGTTGTTAATTTAAGTGGTAAAAGGTTAATAGCTGGAGCTGATGCGGAAATTGCGAGACTTGTAAAAACCGGGGATGTAGTTGACTTGCTTTCAAACTCACAGAGACACAGTGAAAATAGAAAAGGGGAAATTGTAGGTGTCAGCAGAAGTTCGAACAATAGAGGAACCTATGAAATAGAGGTAAAAATTTTGTCGAACGGCGTTAGCTGGTGGCCTGGAGAAATAGTAATAATAAAAATCCCAACAAAGAGAATTAGTAACGTGGTAAGAATACCACGTAATGCTTTTCTGTTCGGCAGATCAAACGAAATTTTTATATTCGTATCTAAAAACGGCAAGAGCCTAAAAATACCAATAGAGGTAACGTGGCTAGATGATAAAACAGGACTTGTTCCCGTTGAGATGCTTCCCCATGACTGTCAAATAATCATTGAAGGCGGATCAGGATTGAGCAACGGTCAGGAGATAAAAGTAATTACGGAATAATATTTATGCATATAGCTGATCTTTCAGTTAGAAATTCCGTTTTCGTCAACCTATTGATGGTAGCAATAGTAATCATCGGATTGGCATTTGCCCTTGTTACCCCCCTTGAGCTTTTTCCCTCAATAGAGACTGAAATCATAAGGGTGCAAACTTCGTTTCCCGGATCATCTGCTGAAGATATTGAAAACCTTGTAACTATTCCAATTGAAGAGGAAGTAAAAAATATCTCAGAAATTAAAGTTTTACGATCCACTTCCTCCGAGGGGCTGTCCATTATTACAGCAGAGATAGAATCGGGAGAAGATATGTTGCGGGTTGCTCAGGATATTGATTCCAAAATATCAAGTATAAAGGACAAACTCCCTGAAGGTGCTGAAAATCCTGTTGTTGAAAATTCAAGGTCTACCTTTCCCCTGCTAAATGTTGCTATCGCTGGAGATGTGCCCAGACAAATGCTCAGGAGTCACGCCGTTAGGCTCAAAGATGAGTTGCAGCTCATCGAAGGTGTGGACAGCATCATTCTTTCGGGAATTGGCAATCTAATATTTTGGATTAATTTGGATTACCAAAAAGTCCATCAATACAAAATTAGTATTGACCAAATATCAAATGCAATTATTAAAAAAAATCTAGACCTTCCCGGGGGTGGGTACATTCAGGACACAACGGAACTCCTTGTAAGAACCAGAGGAAAAGTTTATAACATAGACGACATATTGAATATTCCAATCATCCGAGACCCGAATGGGAAACATGTGCTTATCAGAGACGTTGCCACAGTAAAGGTCGGCGAAGAAAAAGCCAAAACAAGTTCAAGGGTCAACGGCAAGCCGTCAATTACTTTTTGGATAAATAAGCAAAAAAACATAGACGCAATTGATACCGTCAAAAAAATAAGACAATTTATCTCGGAGTTTCAAAGTACACTTCCTAGTTCAGTAACCGTTTATACCACCAATGACAGCTCCATTTTGGTAAAAAACAGATTGAAGAGCCTGTTAAAAAGCGGTGGATTGGGACTGTTTTCCATATTGCTACTGCTCGGATTCTTTCTGGGTAGAAGGGCTGCTATAATTGCCGCTCTCGGAATTCCTGTGTCGTTTTTCGGCGCATTCATCCTGATGCAAACGAGCGGTATAACAATTAACATGCTTTCAATGTTTGGATTGATAATGGTGCTCGGAATATTAGTAGATGATGCAGTTATAGTTGTAGAAAATGTTCAGAGATATGTAAATCAAGGTATCCATCCACGTGATGCTGCCATACGTGCTACAAAGGAAGTGGCACTGCCAGTAATAGCAACGGTGCTTACAAATATCGCGGCGTTTTTACCTTTGTTGCTCGCAACCGGTTTAATAGGACAGTTTTTGTCTGTTATTCCAAAAGTGGCAATTTTTGCCTTACTCATTTCACTGATTGAAGCACTATTGATAATGCCTTCACACTGTGCAGATTGGTTAAATCCGGAAGTAAAAAAAAATAACAACAAACGCAGATGGTTTTTAAAAGCAAGAACAATCTACTTAAACGGTCTGTATTTTGCACTTAGATACAGGTACGTGGTAGTTGGCACTTTCACCGCCATTTTATTTCTGAGTTTTTTTATAATCGCCAAAATTCCAAACGTAATGTTTTATGCGCATGACATAAATGAATTCCAGATAAGAGTGGAAAATCCTTCTCAATCCAGTCTGGACTACACAAAAAACTCGGTAGCTAAAATTGAGGAAACAATTGAAAAAGTTATACCAGAGCATGCTTTGAAAAATACGGTTTCAATGATAGGAATTGATCTTACCGAAGGTGACACCCTATACTTCGGTGATCACTTGGCAAGCATCTTAGTTGAGTATAAAGATTTTGAAAGCAGAAAAGAAAACGGTCTGGAGTTGAAAAACCTTCTGCGGGACAAAGTGGAAGCTACAGTTGTAGGACCCGAAAAATTGAATTTTATTCATAATGTGGGACCTCCAACTGGTAAGCCAGTTAAAATCCGTATATTGGGCAATGATTTTTCCACTCTCAAGCAAATTTCACAAACGATACAGGAAGAATTGGATAAATACGGAGGTGTTTATGGTATAACTGATGACCTTGCTCAGGGAAAATCAGAGATCAGGATCAATGTTGACGAAAGAAAAGCTGCTATATTCGGACTGGATACACGCACTATTGCCAGAGAAATAAGAGCACTTGTTGATGGACTTACCGTTGCACAAACAAGAATTGGGAAAGAGGAAACCGATATTAATATTAAATATGATATTCCATCGGAAAACGTTCTCAACCTGCTCCAATCACATCAAATACTGACCCCTGATAAAGACCAAGTGGCTCTGGGAACAATCGCCAACATTGAAATAGAACCCGGAATTTTAGACATTAAGAGATTTGACTTTAACCGCGCTGTTTCAATAACGGCCGAAGTTGACCAGAAAGTTACAACTTCACGGGAGGTAAATTCAAATATATCAACCTACATAAAAAACCTACTGAAAAGCTATCCGGGTTATGGATATAAACTTGCTGGAGAAGCAGAAGACTATCAGAGGACCGTGGAAGATATGATAAAAGCCTCAATAGTTGCAATAATTTTGATCTATCTAATTATGGCAACTATTTTAAGGTCATATCTCCAGCCTTTTATCATAATGAGTGTATTACCGTTCACTCTTGTGGGTTTAACCACCGGAATACTTTTAAGAGGAGAGCCTATAACTCTGCCCGCGATTATCGGACTTATTGCACTGCTTGGAATAGTTGTAAATGACAGCCTTGTTCTTATAGACTTTACAAATAAGAGAAAAGACAGGTTCAAAAATACGATACTTGCCGTTGTAATGTCTGCAAAACACAGGTTCAGACCTATAATCTTAACAACTCTAACAACATTCTCGGGACTCTCAACGCTAATGTTCGCATACAGAGGAGAAGCCGCCTTCCTTGCTCCAATGGCAACGGCACTGGGTTTCGGGCTGCTTTTCTCAACGATAATTTTACTCTACTTAATTCCCTGTCTCTACATGATTTTGGATGATCTGGTAAATTGGACAAAGTGGAAAGCGAAACGAGGGTCGGCCATTTCTGTGCAAAGTGGAACTTAATAACAATTCTCAGATGAACCTGTTTTTATAATAAATAACCAAGCTACAATTATTAAAAACTAATTCCTCAACTCCCTGCAACCCCTGATAATTATCTCTATCGCTGCGTCAATTTCTCCAACTGTATTTTCCTCACTGAAGCTGAACCTGATACTTGAATACACGTCTTTTTCACTCATACCCATAGCTCGCAGAACATAAGACGGTGCGCTGTCCATGTTCGTACAGGCTGAACTCTGTGAACACCTGACACCTTCTCTATCCAGATATTTAACCAACTCTCTGCCATCAACACCGCCAAACATAACATTAGAAGTATTACAAATTCTATTTTGCCCGGCACCATTAATTTTTATTCCTTCAATTCTTTCTGACAACGCATATTCAAAAGTATTTCTTAACTCGCTCATGTATCTGATTGTTTCATCTATATTTTTGCTTCTCAACTCGCAAGCCTTTCCCATACCCACAATTCCCGGAAGGTTCTCCGTTCCGGGTCTGAACCCCTCTTCTTGAAAACCTCCAAATAACAAGGGGTGAATAGTTATTTTTTCCTTAACGTATATTGCCCCAATGCCCTGCGGTGCATGAAACTTGTGACCTGCAAGTGTCAGGTAATCAACATCAATGTCTTTCACACTGAACTTTATTTTGCCGACTGATTGAGCAGCATCTGTATGAAAAGGAACTTCCTGTTCAGCGCATATATCTATTATCTCATCTATGTTTTGCATGATACCGGTTTCATTGTTGACCCACTGCACTGAAACAAGGTCTACGGGTGCTCTTGCAAGCAATCTTTTCAGATCATTAACATCAACCATGCCATCCCCGTTAATTTTTATGTATTCAATCTCAACATCGTTTATGGTAAGAAAATCGCACATTTTAAGTATTGAGGAATGCTCCACACTAGTGGTTAAAATCCTTGCACTGTTTTTTGAACCGATTGAGCAGGAATAAAAAACCAGATTGTTCGCCTCCGTTCCGGAGCTTGTAAAGAGTATATTATCACAGTTACACCCTAAAAGATCAGCAAGTAATCGGCGGGATTCTAACAGGTGGCCTCTTGCCCTTTTACCTGCCGAGTGAATACTTGAAGGATTGCCAAACTCCTCACCCATGGTCTTCATTACCTCTTCTCTTACCGGCTGAAGAGGACGTGTTGTGGCATTGTTATCAAAATATATTTCCTTCATTGTCTCTTAAATTATTAATTGTGGCTATTTTTTGGATCTCTCCCACCAGAACGATTGGTATCTGTTGCTTGTTCATTGACCAACTCTTCCCTGAGAAGCAAAGTTATGCAGGGTGTGTTTTGGATTGGACTAACTGCCCCAAGATAGGAAAGTATTTCTACATTACGCGTTTTCCCCTCTCTGGTCAAATCCACGTTAAAAATCAGCAAGTTAGACCTGCTGATTTGCCTGTGTATTCTAATTGAATAGACTAGCTTTTGAAGTATCAGTTGTATCCGGTTTCGGTCTGTTTCTCCTTTTTGAAGCGAGCGACCATCGGGGGTTATCCACTCATTCCAGACCCCTGACGTGGTAAAAACCGGAAAAGGAAGCCCTATTTTCTTTGCATTTTCCGTTACATCATGCTGTATCCCATCATCAAGATCTGATTCCCTATTGATTATAAAGTTCTGCATTCTTTTAAAAGTTTAGCATTTTATGTTTTAAATTCATAAATTGCCTTTATAATTTCCGTTTTATAACAGGTGCAAACTACATAATGCCTTCCACCAAACATAATTCAGTTCATATCACTGCGATAAATGATTTCCCCAATGAGATCAAACCCGGAGATGATCTGCCGAGGATCATAGCAAATTGCATATTAAAAAATAATTTTGAGATCAAGAATGACGACATAATACTGGTGGCACAAAAGGTAGTATCAAAGGCGGAAAATCGCATAGTTGACCTTGGAAAAATAAATCCATCGGATTTTGCTATAACAGTGGCAGAAGAGGTATCAAAAGATCCAAGACTGGTGGAGGTAATTCTTTTGGAAACCCGCAAAATAATCCGTATGGACCTGAGAAAAAAAAACAAGGGTAGATTAATAACGGAATGCAGGAATGGACTGATATTGGCAAACGCTGGGGTTGATACGTCAAACGTGCCGGGGGGTAATCATGTAACTCTGCTACCATTAGATCCGGACGGATCAGCAGAAAAAATAAAAGATTATCTTGAAAAAGAATTCAGAAAGAAAATAGCAGTAATTATCACTGACACCGCGGGAAGACCATGGAGAGATGGGCTTGTTGACATTGCTATCGGATGTTCTGGAATAAAAGCATTGGACGATAAAAGGGGCATTAAAGACTCCTGCGGTTTCACACTTAACGCCACCGTAATGGCTACAGCGGACCAAGCAGCTGCTTCCGCCGGACTGTTAATGGAAAAAAACAGCCGAACACCTCTGGTTATCATCAGGGGATTAAAATACGGAAGAAATAAAAAAGGCTCAAAAAACCTGATTAGAAACCCAAAGGAAGACCTGTTCAGATAATGAAACTTCGGTTTGATAAAGACTCATAACTGCACGCCGTCAAAATATATAAGAAACGTGGTAACAATGACCCAGAGAACGACACAGGCCAGCATCCAGTTATCTTTTAATAATACATCAGTCGGATCCCCTTTTGATTTTACGTTGACCAGATAGAGGTATCTTAACACGCCAAAACAGACAAAAGGCATGGTAAACACAATCCAATCCAACCCTTTGTCCATTAGATAAAACGAATATGTTATAAGTGATGCCGCGGAAAATACAATCACACCGCTGTTCAAAAATGAATCATTATAATTATTAAGAACCTTTCGAAAATTTAATCCCTCATCAAGAAGTTTCAATTCGGTTTTTCTTTTACCGAACACCAGAAGCAGAGACAGAAAAAAAGTCAACAGAATTAGCCAACCTGAAACTGAAGTTCCACTACCAACGCCACCCGCTAATATCCTGAATAAAAATCCGCTGGACACACATAAAAGTTCTATTATAACAAGGTCTTTCAGAAATGAGGTGTAAGACAAGACAATTACAAGATAGAGGTTAAGAATCAGCACAAATGGTAAATTAATTTTGAGTCCGGTAAACATTCCCAGACATAAAAGCAAAACAGCAACAATGGCCGCGGTAGCAGGTTTAATTCTGCGGTTTGCAATGGGTCTATTTTTCTTGACGAAATGCTTCCTGTCAGATTCGCTGTCAACAATATCGTTAAATATGTATCCAGTCGAAGATATGAAAGAAAATGAGAAAAAAGCAAGCACAACCGTAACAAAATTGTCCGTGCTATCAAATAATGTTCCGCTAAAGAAAGATGGCGCAATAACTAAACAGTTTTTCATCCAGTGATTCAGACGTATTAGTAAAATATAGTCCCTGACAACGGATATCATGCCAGCACCATTCTATAACCTCTTAGTTTTATTTCAATTGACGTGTATGTTTCTAAAATAATGACAGATGGGACTGAGAATGATTTTCTGGTAATATCGCACCGCGGTGCCAGTGAATATGAACCAGAAAATACTATCACATCATTTAGAAGAGCTATGGATCTTGGCACGCAGATGATTGAATTTGATGTTCGCCTGAGCTTGGACGGAGAGCTTGTCGTTATCCATGACAAAACGTTAAACAGAACAACAAATGGGAAAGGAGACGTGGGAGATAAAACTCTCGGGGAATTAAAAGAACTGGAAGCAGGCAACGGGGAAAAAATACCAACAGCGGAAGAGGTAATATCGGAATTCGCTGGCAAAACCAAATTTGTAATAGAGCTTAAAGAATATGAAGCAGAAGATAAAATCCTGAATGTCATTCACAAATACAATGTTATGAACGATGTCTTTGTTGTTTCATTTCACAAAAGAATATTAAAAAGAATCAAGTACATTGAGCCGGAGATTAACACCGGATTGATAAAATTCTATCCTTCAAACATATATGAAGACTGCAAATTTTGTAATGTGGGCATAGTCGCAGTTTTCCGGTCTTTTATAAACCGTAGTTTGGCACAGAAAGTGCAGAACAGGAAACTGGACTTGTTCGCATGGACAGTTAATCAAAAAAGGCTCGCGCTGAAGATGAAAAACCTTGGTGTAAAAGGCATTATTACAAATAAGCCTGACCTGCTCGTATAATCCCAAATGGACGAAGTATATCTTGATTACAATGCAACAACTCCCGTTGATCAGAAGGTCATCAACGAAATGCTCCCGTATTTTCACTATGACTATGGGAATCCATCCAGCATCCATTCACCAGGAAACAGGGCAAAAGCCGCACTTGATATATCAAGGGGAAGGTTAGCAGAACTAATAAAAGTCAGACCCGGGGAAATTGTTTTCACCAGCAGCGGTAGTGAATCCAACAACTATTTAATCAAAGGATTGGCAATGTCGGCAATGGAAAAGGGAAAGCATATTATATCTACACAAGTAGAACACACCTCTACACTCACAACGCTGAAATACATGCAAACAGCTGGCTTTGAGGTTACTTATATACCTGTTGATGAAAAGGGAATAGTTGATCTTAATGAACTTGAAAGTGCCATCTCGGCAAGGACTGTATTGATAACGTGCATCCTTGCAAATAACGAGACAGGAGTTATAAACCCAATTGAAGAAATAAGCAAAATATCAAGAAAGCACGGGATACCGTTACACACGGACGCAGTTCAGGCACTCGGCAAATTACCATTGGATTTTGCTGAAATACCCGTTGATTCAGCATCATTTTCATCTCATAAGATATATGGACCCAAAGGTGTTGGTGCAGCATATATCAGAAAGGGACTAACCCCTATAACCCTATTACACGGCGGAGGACAGGAGAGAGGAAGAAGATCCGGCACAGAAAATGTTCCCGGGGTCGTGGGATTCGGCAAAGCCTGTGAACTAATTGCCAATTCACTCACTGAAGAAATTCAGCAGACAGGCAGACTAACAAAAACCCTTCAGGAATGGATAATTGCAAATATAAAAGGTGTCCACCTTAACGGCGCCGGAGCAGATCGTGTCCCTAACACTCTTAACTTCAGCTTTGAAAATGTCGAAGGAGAATCACTCGTAGTAAACCTTGATCTTGAAGGCATTGCATGCTCAACTGGTTCAGCCTGCTCTGAGGGAAATGTGGAACCATCCCACGTCCTTCTTGCAATGGGACTGAACAATGAGCAGGCAGTGTCATCCATCAGGATAAGTCTTGGAAGATTCTCGGAAGAAAAAGATATAGAAAAAATAAAGTCAGTTCTGCCCGCAATAGTGGAAAGGATAAGGAATACAACCTTATAAGATCGGCGTAAAGATGGACTTAATTTTTACCCGATGTTTTCTGAAAACAATTGCTCCCGTCCTCTACTATCCCAGTATTTTTTCCACTTTTCTTACGGCTACAGGAAGTGTAAACACGATCAGGTGATCATTGACCCGCGGTGTAAAATCCCCTCTGGGTATGATCAACTCACCATCTCTTAGGCAAACTCCAACAATCGATTCACTGGGAAAATCAATGTCCTTTAACTCTTTTCCTATAACTTTTGAATTCTCTCCAACGTTAAATTCCAGCACTTCACCCCTTCCCCCTTCCAAAAGAGCAATATGTTCCACTCCTCCAATATGCAGCAAGCTCAGAATTTCATTTACAATCGCAAGCCTCACACTTATAGCTCTATCAATACCAATTGCCTCAATCACATCTATGTAATCCGGGTTTGTATAAAGCACTGTGGTTTGCTTTGCACCAAGATTTTTTGCAAGAAGTCCACTTAAAACATTTTTTTCGTCATCACCGGTCAAAGCAGCCAAATAGTCGGTGGATTCAACCCCAGCATCTTTCAGGCATTCAGTGTCCGTGGCATCACCTTTGAAAACAGTAACCCCCGGCAGATCCTCTGCTACCAATTCCGCTCTATCGGAATCATTCTCAATTATCTTTACCCTTATACCCAGGTTCAATAAAGTTGTCGCAACTTCCCTGCCAAGCCTCCCCCCTCCTATAATGATTGCAGAACGTGCCCGTTCCAACTTTAGATTAAAAAGTTGTTTTAATCTCTTCAGAACAGCCGGGTCGCCAATCGTAAAAACGTAATCCCCAACTCTTAACACCGTTTTACCCGAGGGAATTTCTATACTTCCACCTCTTGACACCCCTACAAATATCCATGAACTGGCAGGTCCGAGATCTTGAAGCTTTTTGTTTACAATCTCGGTACCATCTTCCACCTTTAGCTTAAACAGCTCTACCTTTCCATCTGCAAACGTTTCCGCTTTCCACGCAAAAGGGGCACTTATTAAATCAGATAGCTTTTCTGAAATTATCTCGCTGGGGGTTACAACTGATATTTCGTTATTTTTATTCTTTAGCAGATCGTGGTATTCAATGTAGTTTTTGTCTCTTATTCTGCAAACTATGCTTTTTAAATCCAATGAACTTGCAAACAATGAAGATAATATATTAGCCTTGTCATCACCGCTTACTGATAACAGTATGTCGGAATCCTTCAGCCCGGCTTCCATAAGAACAGTTGGATTATCTCCTTCACCATGTATGGATAGAACGTCAAGACTATCCCTTATTTTTAATGATTTTTCCTTGTTGTTTTCAATAACAACTACGTCATGCTCAGTTGACAACTCTCTCGCCAAAAAAAGCCCTACCTGTCCAGCACCTACAATTATTATTCTCAATGGATTAATCTGCTCTTAAACATATTTAATTAGTGATATCAACATCTTCAACTTGCTTTTAATTTGCTCAACAAACATCCATTATATTAAGCCTAATTTCGGTATTGCCATTCCAATAATTGAGTTCTGGAGTAAAAACAAGATCGCCCACGTCCGGGACATTATCTACTTCTTTGACATTAAACCACATGGCATTAAATGAAACTTTCCCGTCACTAATCATCGCTCCAAGATGCTTTGCTTTATATAACCTCTGATTTTTTATACCTACGGATTTAACCATAAAAATGGGATTTGGATTACCAATACCAAAGGGAGCCATACTCTGAATTTCGTTCAGCAAATTAAAATCAACCATATTCAACCCAATCTCCATATCTATATTCACCGTCCTTTCTTCTGGGATATTTATTTTTGAAACAGCTTCTGAAAATAGCTCTCTAAACTGCTGTATATTTTTCTTTTTTATTGTTATCCCCGCTGCTTGTTCATGCCCGCCGTATTTTTCAAATATTTCCTTGAACCCGGAGATTATTTTATAAATATTTACCCCTTCCACAGTTCTACCAGAACCCTTACAAACTCTATCACCGTCCAGTGCAATTAAAAAAGTTGGCTTTCTGTATAGCTCACTTAATCGCGAAGCTACTATACCTATAACTCCCTCATGCCAATTGTCCGATGATAAAACAATTGAATTGCTGTTTCTTAAACTATCATTTGCCTCGTAAATCTGTATTGCTTCACCCAATACGGATTTCTCAATACCCTGTCTATTCACATTTTCATTATTTAAGCTGATTGCAATACACCTTGCCTCTTCAAAATCATCAGTAGTTAAAAGATCAACGGCTGATTGCACGTTCTTTAATCTCCCTATGGCATTTATTCTTGGAGCAAGTTTAAAGCCTATATCATAAGAATTCACAGACCCGTTCAGACCACTGACTTCTTTCAGAGCCTTTATTCCACACCTTTTAGATCTGTCCATTCTTTTCATACCTTCTCTAACCATTATCCTGTTGGAGTTTACAAGAGGGACACAATCAGCAACTGTCCCAAGAGCAACAATATCCAAATAATCTGCAAGATTTGGTTCTACATCTTTGAAAAACCCTTTATCTCTCAAGAACTTTCTAAATGCCAATATTAGATTGAATACAACCCCGACCCCCGCCACTTCACTTGCAGGATAACTACATCCTTTCTGTTGAGGATTTAACACTGCCACGGAGTTTGGTATCTTATCAGGAGGACGATGATGATCGGTAATTATAAAATCAATATCAAGTTCTTTTGCATATTCAACTTCATCGTAAGCCGTTATACCGCAATCAGCCGAAACAATTAAATTTACTCCTTGATTACCAAGTGTTTTAATCGCCTCTTTATTGATTCCATATCCTTCACTCAACCTGTCCGGATTATAGGTCATTACTCTCATACCAATCTGGTTTGCAAAATTGTAAAATATTGAGGTGGAAGCCACACCATCAACGTCATAATCACCGTAAATGGCTACCTTCTCATTATTTTTCAGTGCCTTATAAAGTCTTTTAACCGCAATGTCCATATCCTTCATCAAAAACGGTGAAGGAAGATCAGACAAAATCGGATTTAAAAATTTCTCGGCTTCAAGTTCATCTTTAACTCCTCTGTTTATCAATAGTTGAGCGATAATTTGAGAAATCCCGAGCTTTTTGGAAATTTTTGTTATGAGACTTAAATTCTGTTTTGTCAGAACCCAGTTATTTTTCATAGATCCCATCGCACTCTGAAACCCATGTCATGATTCCAGATCTCCTGAACTGCTGATAAAACTACACAACCCCCTGAGTCCCAACAAATAACTGTTCAATCCAAACCCGGAAATCATGCCAACGCAAATCCCTGATACAAAGGAGTTCTGTCTGAATTCTTCACGTTTGAAAATATTTGATATATGTATCTCAACCACCGGTAGTGCAGTGGATAATAGTGCATCCCGTATTGCAACACTTGTGTGTGTGTAAGCAGCAGGATTTATCAATATCCCGTCAAAATTACCACAAGCCCCTTGGACACAATTTACTATTTCACCTTCCGAATTTGACTGAAAAAACTCCAGAGCCACATCTTCTCTAAGGCTTTCTGCTTCACGAATTAACATTCTGTTTATATCCTCCAGAGTATTGCTTCCGTAAATATCAGTTTCTCTTTTGCCAAGTGTGTTCAGATTTGGACCATTTACAACCAGTATTTTCACGGTGCTCCTTCCTTGTATCCCGTTTATTTTAAATCGTTTTGATTTTCTGCCTTTTATTTAACAACTTCATATTAAAAGGATCTTTTTTCAACAACTTATCAAGTATTTTAGCCGCCCGAGTGTGATGACCTTGCTCAAAATACAGATTTGCAAGAGTTTCAGTCGCAAAATCCTCTCTTTCATCATCCCTGATTTCAGTCCGATAAAAAACCGAGCGAAAGTTTGGGGGTTTATCTTCATCAATTGAAACAAACATATTGAGTCGCTCAAAAACAGCTCTTATTTCCCGGTTACCGGGATGGCATAAACATAAATTTCTTGCAATATCCAAAGCAGCATCAAAGTTTTTTTGAATTGAATAAATATTTATCAGTTCTCTTGACGCGTCAATGTTAGCAGGAGCTAGCCTGACGGCAATTTTAAATTCCTCTCTTGCTTTATCAATCATCCATCTTTCAAGATATATCTTACCCAGCAAGTGTCTTGCAGTAACGCTATGTTTATTTTGACGAATCTCTCTTGTAAGAACCTCCAGAGCTTTATCCAATTTTTTCCTTGTTATCAGCAGCTTTGCAAACTGCACACAGCAATCAGACATGGGGTCATCTTTAAGCATTCTGGCATACTTGTTCTCTAATTTTTCCAGATAAATCGGGCTTAAAAATTCTGAGTTATCCATAACTCTAAAGGGAATTCAATCTTTAACCTGAAAATAAACAATCAATTTCTTATTTCTTTCTGTATAAAATTTCCCTGAAATCATTTATCTCCTCAACTTTAAACATTTTTGACAAAACCACATAGACCAAAAGCGAAAACAGGATAATTATCATCAAAAACAATATATTTAAGGATAAACCATTGTTTGACCAGCTTACATAATGTGACACTTTCCACGCAATAAAACCCATTATTGCTGAAAACACGGTTACTTTCACAATAAAATATACAAAGCCGTCCGATATCAGATTTTTTGTACGTTTGTTCAGAATATATATTAACAGGAGAAAATTTACGACTGCTGAAACAGAACTTGCCAATGCGAGTCCAAGTTGATGTAAGGATAAATAGAGACCCAGAATATAGCCTAATGCAATGTTCACAATAAATGCAATAAATGCCATTACCACAGGTGTTTTTGTGTCTCTCAGCGCATAAAATGCTGGGACCGTAACCCTTAATCCACCTACAGCCCATAAACCAATTGAGTATCCGAGCAGAGCCTGAGCAGTTTGCATAACTTCCAACCCCGTGAACTCACCTCTCTCAAAAAGCACGGAGCACAGCGGAACCCCGAGTGCAATTAAACCCGCCAAACAGGGAACAAGCACGAACAGCACAAGCCTTAATGAATACAGATAATTCTTCTTAAAAGCATGCATATTACCATCCGCGGCGTATTCAGACAGACTTGGCATCATAACGGTTGCAATAGAAACAGCTATGATTCCAAGGGGAAATTCAATTAATCTTTCAGAAAAATATAAGAATGTGACCGTTCCGTCAGGCATAAATGATGCGTATTGAGTGTTTACAATGATATTTAAATTGTAAACGGCTATCCCAAAAAGCTGTGGGATAACTAATATTGCAATGTTTTTTACAGCAGGGTGATTCAATCTGGAAGTAAAACTGAATAAATACCCTCTGCTGATTAAAAGAGGAATATTAACCGCTAACTGGAACACCCCACCAATAAATACCCCCAGCGCAAGCGATAATGTGGGGTCTTTGAACAGCCCGTAAAATAGAACAATGCTGGCTATTACTGATAAATTAAGAAGAACTGGAGAAAAAGCAGGGGCAAAAAAATGCCTTAGGGAATTCAAAACACCCATTGAAAGCGAGGCAAGAGATATAAACAAAATATAGGGAAACATAATACGGTTTAACTCAACCGCTAAATTAAAGGTCTTTTCATCAAACCCGTATGCAAACACTTTTACAATCAATGGTGAAAGTGCAATACCCAAAATTGAAACCAGAGAAACTACAAGGAAAAGAACTGTAAATATTGAATTGAGAGCGCCTCTGGCTTCAAGTCTGCCTTTTTTCAGGTATTCGGTAAATACGGGAACGAACGCAACCGTAATTGATCCTTCTGCAAACAGGCGTCTCAAGAGATTTGGAATTCTAAAAGCAACGTAGAACGCATCAGTTTGATATGAAGCACCGAAGAAATAAGCAACTATTATGTCTCTGAAGTATCCTGTCATCCTGCTTACAAAAGTAAACAGACCAACAAGACTCCACTGCTTGACAATATTTTTATCCGTGCTCATTATCAATTTTCACAAAATCATAGTCAACATCTGGTCTGATTTTCTCCAATACTTTAATCGCATCATCATAGAGATCATCAGTTGTTGCAATTCTAACCAATTTGTTTAGTGGGTCCTCAGTCCTGACCCACATCAAGTGTGAATAACTTCCTAAAATTGAAGCTAACAACACATTGTGGCTTCTATTTTTAAGTTTTATGAAAATGTCCGGCATTAATAATTTAGACCAAACCTACTGAAACTATTGCATTTCTCCGTCTGTTTCTATGCTTTCTACATCCTGATTATTTCCATATTATAACCAAATGGCATAAAAGTGTTGAGTTTTGGCATAAAATGGTATAGGATGGTTAATAATGTTTCGAGGAAGATACGAACACAAGATAACAAATACAGGAAGAATCAGTATTCCTTCCAAATTCAGAGAGATCTGCAGGGAAAAATATGGTGAAGAAAATTTTGTTATAACTAACTTTGACGGTTGTCTGGTTGCCTATCCACTACATGAATGGAGCGAGATTGAAAATAGTATGTCCAATCTACCCCAGTTCAGACAGGATGTTCTATCCACTATGAGATATTTTTTGGCAGGGGCAGCAGATTGCCCAATTGACGGACAAGGCAGGATTTTAATACCTCAATCGCTGAGAAATCATGCAAACATAAGTAAAGAGGTGGTAATGATAGGAATGCTGAAGAGAATTGAGATATGGGACAAAGATATATGGTATGAGAAAGAGTTTAAAAAATCACACGAGCAATTTAACCAGAGCAGGGAAGAACTTGCAGAATACGGACTATAAATGAACAAAGCACCCGCCATAAAAATTGACCGGTTAATACATAAACCTGTTCTGTTGAAAGAATCCATTGATTATCTACAACCGATGGAGGGTGGAATTTATATGGATGCAACATTAGGACTGGGAGGACACACTTCGCGATTGCTTGAAACGTCGAGCAGTAAATCAAAAGTAATTGCACTGGATGTGGATGAAGAGTCCCTTACTATAGCAAGTCAGTATCTGAAGCCATTTGAAAACAGACTAATACTTGTCAATAGAAACTTTACTGAAATTGACAGTGCCGTAAGAGAATTAGGTGTGACAAAGGTAGACGGAATTATTGCCGACCTCGGCTTGTCATCTCACCAGTTGGAAATGAGCAAAAGGGGGTTCAGCTTCATGGGCAATGAACCACTTGATATGAGAATGGACTCCAAGCTAATTTTCACTGCATCCGACCTGCTGAATGAAATGACAGCAGAAGAGATTGAAAACCTGATAAAAAGGTATGGAGAAGAAAGGTTTTCGAGGAAAATTTCCAAATCCATCGTAAAAGCCCGTAAAATCAGTCCTTTGAAAACATCAGCCGAACTTGCATCAATTGTATCAAACTCAATACCCCAAAGATATCATCCAAAAGAAATACACCCTGCCACTAAAACATTTCAGGCTCTTAGGATAGCAGTGAACAATGAGCTGGAAAACCTGAAAATATTTATAGAAAAAGCAGTAAATTTGTTAAGAGACGGAGGACGTCTCGTAATAATATCTTTTCATTCCCTTGAAGACCGTATTGTTAAAGATTGTTTCAAAAAATTAAACTCAAACTGTATATGCCCACCTGATCTACCCATATGCAAATGTAATAAGAAAAGCACTTTAAAAATATTGACCAAATCACCTGTAAAACCTAGTGAAGATGAAATTCAGGCAAATCGGAGATGTAGAAGCGCTAAAATGAGAGTAGGAGAGAGGATATAAAACAATGAAAATGAAACATATCATCTTATTACTAATGATTCCACTGGTGCTCTCAATAATTTTTGTGAAAATAAGGGTTGATCAGATAGATATTGGTTATGACGTATCAGAAAACAACAAAAAAGAAAGAGCATTGATACAGGAAAGACAGAAATTAAGGGCTGAGCTATCAAATCTCAAATCTCCACGCAGGTTGGAGCTTATAGCCGACAAATTGGGATTTAGGTTACCAGTCCAAAATGACATTTTCCATATTGAAAAAGCAACTATCATCGGCAATAGAAAATGAAAAAAATAGGAAGGCGAAACAGAAATAAATCTCTCTATGGAAAAAATACAGGGAATAAGTGGAGGATTTATATTTCTGCTTTGGTTATTTCTCTATTGTTTATAGGCATAGGCTACAAGGCATTCACATTACAGGTAATAAACCGTGACAAACCACTCAAGTTTGCACAAAAGCAACACTATGGTTCATTCACACTGCCAGCAAGACGAGGCGACATTCTTGACAGGAATAACACGTATCTTGCCACCAGTATTGAAACTGATTCTGTTTACATAAGACCGAGACAAATTCAGAAACCTAAAAAATTTGCTAGACAAGTATCCCAAAATACCAATCTAAAATACGATGCAGTACTTAACCTTTGTCTATCAAACAGACCTTCTGCCTGGTTGAGCAGGCTTGCAGATGAGGATACGATAAATCAATTAAAGAAACTGAACATTGAAGGTGTTGGTTTTTTAAAGGAACCGAAAAGAGTTTATCCGAACGGGCACTTGCTTGGGCAAGTGCTTGGATTTACTGATATAGACTCAAAGGGCATTGAGGGAATAGAGTATTATATGGATAGCGTATTAGCGGGCAACCCTCTAAAAATACAGTTCAAGAAAGACGCTAAAAGAAGGCAGATACTAAACAAACCTGTTAATATTGATTCAACCAGTGGTTCTGAAATACAACTTACTATTGACTCTAAGATACAGAATATAGTAGAAAATGAACTCAAAAATGGAATTATCAAAAACGGCGCAGAAAGCGGGATGGCAGTTGCTATGGATCCCAACACGGGACAAATTCTTGCTATGGCTTCCTACCCATTTTTTAATCCCAATAGATTTACAGAATTTCCAGAGCAGTTTATAAGAAACTCTCCAATCTGGCACCTGTTCGAACCAGGTTCAACATTGAAAATATTTCTTGTTGCAGCAGCTATTGAAGAAGGCGTAGCAGAATCTCATTCAACATACCACTGCGAGAACGGAAAGAGAAAAATCGGTTCAAAGATCATAAGAGATATACGTCCACACGATACACTAACTGTTTCCGAGACAGTTCAGGTGTCCAGTAACATATGCGCATCCAAAATTGGAGAAAAATTAGGAAAAATAAATTTTTACAACTACTTGAAGGACTTTGGTTTTGGCAAAAAATTAGATGTAGATCTACCCGGAGAATCCACCGGCATACTTTTAAGCAGCAGTAAGTGGGGACCGATAGAACTTGCAACAATTTCCTTCGGACAGGGAATCGCCGTAACTTCACTACAACTTGCCTCTGCTCTATCTGCAATTGCCAACGGTGGGTACCTGATGAAGCCTTATATAGTCAACAATGTAATATCACCGGATGGCACTATATTTGAACAAAAAAAACCAGAAGTATTAAAAAAAGTGATTTCCTATGATACAGCTATAGAGTTAAGTTCCATCCTATATAGCGTCGTGGAAAATGGAACCGGGAAAAAAGCGAGGATCAAGGGTTATAAGGTCGCCGGAAAAACTGGCACTGCACAAATACCGGATCTCAAATTAGGAGGTTACCATAAAAACAAATACAACTCATCTTTCATAGGATTTGCTCCGGTATATGACCCTAAGATCACATTGGTAATAGTAGTGAACAATCCAAAGAAGAGCATCCACGGAGGTTCTGTGGCAGCACCTATTTTCAGAGCTATTTTAGAAAAGACTTTACTTTATCTTGGAGTCCCAACAAACAACGATTTCATCGGCTCAAAACTTATGCCTGATTTAACTGGGAAAAGTAAAAGAGAGATATTAAGGTGGGCAGAGAATACAGGGGTGAATGTAAAATTTAAAGGGAGTGGATTTGCAGTTAACCAGTTTCCAAAAGTGGGAAAGCTTATTGGTGATAATACTGTCTGCTCTCTGGAATTAAAACAGGATATATAATGAAAGTAATTGAGATTGTTGAAAACATCAACTACTCCAGCATGGTCGGCAACCCGCAAAATGAAGTGACGGGTATAACTTCAAATTCAAAAGAGGTGCAAAAGGGGTATATGTTTTGTGCAATCAAGGGCAATAACTTTGATGGTCACATATTCATTGATTCTGCAATTCAAAAAGGGGTGTCTGCAATACTTTTGGAAGACATCCCCTTTGAAATACCAGAGAGTGTTACTTATGTAAAGGTGAAAAGTACGAGGGAATACACTCCCTTTATAGCTTCAAACTACTACTTTAACCCTTCTAAAGGAATAACACTGGTAGGTGTTACCGGAACAAATGGAAAAACTACTGTTACAAATATAGTGGATGCTATTTGGAAAAATGAAGGCAGAAAGACGGGTATTACTGGAACTATTGAAAACAGGTATGCCGGTAAAAGAATAAGTTCGGTTATGACAACCCCCGACTCAATTGATCTTGCCAAACTGTTATCCGATATGAGACAAAGCAATGTGGACGCGGTGTGTATGGAAGTATCGTCACACGCCATGGATATGAACAGAGTTGACGGATGTAATTTTGATTGTGCAGCATTTACAAATCTGTCCCCGGATCACCTTGATTACCATGCTTCAATAGATAACTATTTTAACGCAAAAAAAAAACTCTTTACCAAAACGTTAAAAAATAGTGTCAAGAAAAATAAATTTGCAGTGATCAATGCCGATGACCACTACGGCAAATTGATACTTGGAGAAACAGGAGAGCAGAAGGTGGTTACTTATTCATTGCTGTCAGATGATGCAGATGTGCATGCCTCAAGACATGAAATAACACCAAAGGGCATAGGCGCAGACCTGATAGTTTACGGGAAAAAGCTGGAAATAAAATCGAACTTAATAGGTGTCCACAATCTCTACAACATACTTGCCGCAACGGCTATAACTTCTGGTCTTGGCGCTTCACTATCCTGCATTAAATCTGCAATATCCAGCAACATAACAATCCAAGGCAGACTTGAAAAAATTGTAAACAACGCCGGTTTTGAAGTCATTGTGGACTACGCTCATACACCTGACGCACTTAAAAACACTCTGATCACACTGACTACACTGAAAAAAAGCAAGATTATCACAGTTGTTGGATGTGGTGGAGACAGAGATAAGACTAAAAGACCTCAGATGGGTAAAATAGCAGGGCAGTTCTCCGACTATGTGATCCTTACCTCTGACAACCCAAGATCAGAAGACCCTGAGAAAATAATTAGCGAAATTGAAAATGGAATTAAAAATTTATCTTGCCACAGGAATAACTACACAAAAATCGTGGACAGAGAAAAAGCCATAAAAAAATCAATAGAACTTGCAGGAAAAGATGACATTGTGCTAATAGCCGGCAAGGGACATGAAAACTACCAAATCATAGGGAACAAAAGACTTGACTTTGACGATAAGGAAGTCGCCAGAAAATTTTTAGAGAATTAAACAGAAAATGTTTGAACAAAAATTTATTACAGAATCAACGGGCTGCAGAGTAATGGTAGGCAAGCAAGACAAATGCTTCAAAAATATATCTATTGACAGTAGAAGAACGTTTGCAGGCGATCTTTTTATTGCTATAAAAGGAGAGCATTTTGACGGACATGATTTCGTCAACGAAGCTCTTGAAAAAGGGGCAGAAGGTGTAATTGTGGAACATATTCCCAAACACCTTAATATTAAAGGTGAACAGTCCGTAATGAGGGTTAATTCCACTGTTGAAGCACTGGGTAAAGTCGCAAGCGCTTGGAGAAATCGTTTCAAAGATCTGAAAGTTGTCTGCATCACTGGTACAAGTGGTAAAACAACAACTAAAGAAATAACTGCTGGTATTCTGTCAGTGAAAAACAAAGTGTTAAAAACCCCGGGTAATTTCAACAATAATCTGGGACTGCCACTGACGCTGCTCAAATTAAATAACAACCACCATGTCTGTGTTGCCGAGATCGGAATGAATGACTTTGGCGAGATTAGGAGTCTGACTGAAATAGCAGAACCGGACATTGGTGCAATAACAAACATCGGCAGAGGACATCTAGAAAAAATGCTGACCATTGAAGGTGTGGCAAAAGCAAAGGGAGAATTGGTTGAAAAATTTAATAGAAACAATGTCTTTATTGTAAATTTGGATGATCCTTACATCAGCAAGATCGCAGACGGATTAAACTGCCCTCAAATAAGCTATAGCCTAAAAAATAAAAATGCCGACATACATGCCGAAAATACAAAATGCAACGGAATTGAATCCATCAGCTTCAATCTGGTTATAAAAGGTGTATTTGCGTCTACAAGAATAAAGGGTATTGGCACGCACAATGTTATGAACGCTCTCTGTGCTTCCGGCATAGCATATTCCCTCGGATACCCCGCGGATGATATAGCCGAAGGTATTCTTAGGTATAAGCCCATGAGCATGAGGATGGAGGTAATAGAGACATCTTACGGGTTTAAAGTCATTAATGATTCGTACAACGCCAATCCCAATTCACTGGCAAGTGCCCTTACGGAACTATCAAAGTTGAAAAATGACAACAAGTTGATAGCAGTGCTTGGCGACATGCTTGAGCTTGGAAAAAACAGCAGTGAAGAACATAGAAAAATTGGTAGATACATGAAAAAGCTAAATATAGATTTAGTTATAACCTATGGCGAGCAATCAAGATTTATAAATAAAGAGATTGAAGATGAAATAGAGACCTTGCATGTCAAAACACATGAGGAGGCTGCCATGTATCTCATGGAAAAAGCAAAAGACAAGGATTTTGTATTGCTGAAAGGCTCAAGGGGTATGCAGATGGAAAATACAATGAGGTTTTTATATTAAACTATGCTCTATTTTCTATTTTATTTAAAAGACCACTTTATTCTATTTAATGTATTCAAATATATCACTTTCCGCTCATTTGGAGCGGGAATTACTGCGTTTTTAATTTGCATATTTCTTGGTCAGAAATTCATAGATTTCCTGAAGAAAAAACAGTTCAAGGAAAATATAAGGAAAGATGGTCCATCTTCACATCTATCCAAGGCGGGTACTCCCACAATGGGTGGCACGTTCATCGTTTTTGCCGTTGTAATTTCAACAATTCTGTGGATAAACATAAGTAATATGATAGTGATTTTGGCACTTCTTTGTATGATCAGTTTCTCACTTATTGGCTTGTTTGATGACTGGTTAAAGCTTACAAGGAGCAATGGAATGCGCGCAAAGGTTAAATTTTTACTGCAGATGGTGGCCGGTTCCATCTTAATTATTCTTTTGCTCGCAGTGCAAAAAGATGGTTTTACAATGTCTTCCGGAGGTTATGAAAGCACCGTTTATCATTATAACTCGGTCGTATTACCTTTTCTTAAAAAAGCCGTTATAAATCTCGGGATTTTGTATATTCCATTTGCTCTTTTTGTGGTGGTTTCGTCCTCAAATGCCGTTAATCTCACTGATGGACTTGACGGTTTGGCAATAGGTGCAACTGCAGTTGCAACCTCAACCTATATTATTATTTGCTACATTTCAGGTAACTCCGAATTTGCAAACTACCTGCAGATACCATACATACCGGGGGGAGGTGAATTAGCAATTTTCTTGTCTGCAATGGGCGGGGCGTGTCTGGGATTTCTCTGGTATAACTCTTACCCTGCGCAGGTTTTCATGGGTGACGTGGGCTCCTTGTCTCTGGGTGCATCGATCGGTTTTTCTGCAATTATAATCAAGCAGGAATTGCTTTTAATAATCATCGGCGGACTTTTTCTAATTGAAGCGATATCTGTAATCCTTCAAGTAGCATCGTTCAAATTAACAGGGAAGAGAATTTTTAAAATGGCTCCCCTACATCATCACTTCGAGTTAAACGGGTGGCCCGAATCAAAAGTGGTAATAAGATTCTGGATAATGTCAATAGTGCTGTCTATTATGGCGCTTGCAACATTAAAGTTGAGATAAAAATGGACAAAACCTCAAAAAAATACCTTGTTGTCGGATTGGGAAAAACTGGGATTGAAACCATAAAATTCCTTAAAAACAGAGATATAAATGTAAGAGGTTGTGATATATCCTCCACGGATAAACTGCCGATTGAAGTGAAAGATTTGTCTGGAGCCGGAGTCCAAATTGAGTTTGGATGTCATTCAGACAATTATCTGAATTGGTGTGATGAGGTAATAATCAGCCCCGGAGTCAGCTTAAACACCCCCTTTATATTAAAAGCAGTCCAATTAAACAAGAGAGTGGTCAGTGAAATAGAACTTGCATACCAATTCATAGAAAAACCCATTATTGCAATTACGGGTACAAATGGAAAAACCACTACAACAAGTTTAATAGGTGAGATTCTTTCCCGTTCCGGCTACAAGGTTTTTGTCGGTGGAAATATAGGAACACCGATCATCTCAGTTGCAGACTACTGCTCGGACTATGACTTCATTATACTGGAGGCAAGCAGTTTCCAACTGCAAGCAATTGACAGATTCAGACCTTACATCTCCATATTCCTCAATCTATCCCCTAATCACTTGGATCACCATAAAGATTTTAATGAATATTTCATGGCGAAGATGAATATCTTTAAAAACCAGACCGAAAATGACTGGGCAATCATCAGCACGGACAATGAATTAATTAAAGACAATCTTTCAGACATTAAGGCTAAAAAAATTTTTTTTGGAAACAAGAGCAGAGAATTATTCATCGTTGGTAACGATATTGTCTCATTCAGAAATGATAAATTTGACTTGAGCGGTTTGATGCTCAAGGGATTGCATAATCTGCAGAATGCAACGTATGCAATAGCCGCTGCAAAGCTAATAGGATGCGATAATAATACAATTGAAGACACAGTTAAGAAATTCAAACCCCTCCCCCACAGGATTGAATACATAGGTAATCATCACGGGCTTGAGGTCTATAACGATTCAAAATCCACAAGTCCCGATGCAGCGGCGAAGGCCATTGAGAGCGTTTCATCACCCGTAATACTTCTTGCAGGTGGCAAGGACAAGAGAATAGACTATTCAGTTATGCAAGGGGCTTTAGATAACAAAGTAAAGCATTTAATACTTTTCGGTGAAGCAAAGACAAGGATGCAAGAACAGTTTGGAGAGTCTGTCCGTACAACGATAGTGAACAATTTAGACGAAGCAGTTAAAACAGCCTTTTCTATCTCCGTTGACAACGACACGCTGCTTTTCTCTCCAGCATGTTCCAGTTTTGATATGTTTAATTCGTATGAAGAAAGAGGAGAGGAGTTTAAGAAAATTGTTAAGAACACATAGCACCATCAAAAATAAATACGATTTTCCACTGCTTTTATCGGTAATTTTTATATCATTCTTCGGTTTATTGATGGTTTACAGCACAAGTTCCATTTATGCACTCGGAGTTCACAATGACTCTCTAAAATTTTTGAAACTTCACTTGATCTACCTCACATTGGGACTTTCTTCAATGTTTGTTTTTATGCACTTGGATTACAGGGTCTTGAGAAAATTTGTTTACCCCGCTTACATAATATGCTTGATACTGCTTATAGCGGTACTCATTCCCGGTGTAGGAAAAAAAGTTGGAGGAGCTCAAAGGTGGCTGGATCTGGGGCCGGTAGCTTTTCAACCTGCTGAACTCGCTAAGTTTGTCATAATCCTTTACCTTGCCTATTCACTTGATAAAAAAAGTAACAGGATAGACAGTTTTTCCGTTGGATTTTTATCTCATCTAATCACAGCAGGAATATTTATCGTGCTGATCTTTGTAGAGCCAGACTTTGGTACCTCCGCAACCATAGCCATACTTTGTATCTTCATGATGTTTATCGGCAATGCAAAGATTAAACATATTTTAATCATGTCCGCCACTGTAGCAGTCTTTACATTTTTTGCTGTATCAACAAAAGGCTACAGAATGAATAGGCTTCTTTCATTTCTTGCTCCTTGGGAAGATCCTTTCGGAAAAGGATATCAAACGATTCAGTCTTTTATCTCTCTCGCATCGGGAGAAATTTTGGGGACTGGTTTGGGTAATAGCTCTCAGAAGTTGTTTTTCCTACCCCATGCTCACACAGATTTTATATTTTCAATAATAGGAGAAGAGCTTGGATTTATAGGCATAGCTTGCTTGATTTTGGCTTTTTTATTCATTTTATGGAGGAGCATAAGAATTGCTATAAAATCCCCAGATAAGTTCGGCTGCTACCTTGTATGCGGTTTTGCCTTACTTATTGCAATTCAGGCTTCAATAAATATGTCCGTGTCTGTTGGCTTACTCCCGACAAAGGGAACAACTTTACCATTTATAAGTTATGGAGGCAGTTCACTTGTTTGTTGTTTAAGCGCAATGGGAATAATACTTAATGTATCTAGGTCTAAAGTAAAATGAGAATAATAATTGCAGGTGGAGGAACTGGGGGACATATATTTCCCGCACTCGCAATAGCGGAAGGTATTAAAAGCAGGTCTGCAAAAAATGAAATACTTTTTGTAGGAACAAAAAACGGTTTGGAAAATGAAATAATACCAGCAATGGGGTTTAACATGCAGTTCATAAATTCAGCAGGATTTGTTGGCAAGGACATGGTAAACAAGATCAAAGCAATTATCACTGCATTGGAAGGCATTTTGTTATCATTGAAGATTATAAGAACATTCGAGCCGGATGTGGTTTTAGGAGTCGGAGGATATGCTTCAGGTCCAACCGTGCTTTGTGCACGTTTGAAGTCCATTCCAACTGCTATATGCGAACAGAACACTGTGCCGGGAATGACAAATCGTATTTTATCTAGATTTTCAAACAAAATATTTTTAACTTTTCCCGATAGCGCCAAATACTTCACTAGTGAGAAAACTATTGTCACGGGAAACCCACTGAGATCCAATTTCAAAAGGCAAAACAGCTACGAAACTGGAAAAGACAGAAGAAAAGTAATATTTGTTATGGGTGGCAGTCAAGGTGCTGGTAGTCTTAATAGGATTACTCCACCGGCACTATCAAAGGTTGATATAACCAAACTGGAAATATTTCATCAAACAGGAAAAAAGGATGAAGAATCAGTTAAAAAAGCCTATAAAGAACTCAGTCTGGATTCAAATGTCTTTAGCTTTAGAAGCGATATCATGGAAATTTATAAAAAAAGCGACTTGATAATTTCAAGATCCGGTGCAGGAACAATATCAGAGATCACTGCAATGGGCAAAGCATCCATACTTATTCCTTTCCCTCATGCGGCTCACAATCATCAGTTGCTTAATGCGAAATCTATGGAGAATGCAGGTGCGTCCATAATTATTGAGGAAGATTCACTTGACGAAATCAATCTATCAGATCAGATAAACTATATTTTCAAAAGTGGTAAACTGCAAAGTATGTCGGAGGCATCTTTGAAACTGGCAAAACCTGAAGCTACAAACATTATAGTTGAAGAACTATATTCTCTGGCAGGCGAACGTAATGTACGGAAAGATTAAAAAAATACATTTTGTGGGAATTGGTGGAATTGGAATGAGTGGTATAGCTGAAGTGCTCAGCAACATGGGATATGAGATTTCAGGATCAGATCTGAGCGAATCAGTCACAACAAAAAGACTTGAAAGCCTTGGCATCAAGGTAAGCATAGGTCACTCACCCGAGAACATACTCAAGAGCGACGTCGTAGTAAGATCATCTGCCGTCAAGGACGATAATGAAGAGATTTTATCAGCCCATGACAATGACATTCCTGTGATACAAAGAGCTGAAATGCTTGCCGAGATCATGAGGTTAAAATACGGGATCACTATCATGGGAAGTCATGGAAAAACAACAACAACATCGCTTGTATCAACCGTTCTGAGGCAGGGGAAATTTGATCCAACCATCGTTGTCGGCGGAAGAATAAAAACACTTGGATCAAATGCTCACCTGGGAAAAAGTAACTTTATGGTAATTGAAGCCGATGAAAGCGATGGCTCGTTTCAAAAGCTCTCTCCCATCATCACGGTTCTTACCAACATTGACGATGAACACCTTGATTACTATGAAAATATAGATAATTTAGTCGTCGCCTTTTCTAATTTTATAGAAAAAATACCTTTTTACGGAATTGCAGTACTTTGCACAGACTGCCCGCGGGTCAAACATCTTGCTTCAAAATACAATAAAAGATTTATTACCTACGGCTTGGGAAAAGAGGCGGATATTCATCCGGATAATATAAAAACTCATGGCTTCCATACTAAATTTAACGTCTTTTATAAAGGCAGCAATATGGGAGCGGTGGAGCTTAATGTTCCGGGCAAACACAACGCCCTAAACTCACTGGCAGCAATCGCCATCGGCTTCGAATTTGGAATGAGCTTTGAAAACATTGTAGATGGCTTGAATAACTTTGAAGGAATAGACAGAAGGATGCAACTCAAGGGAATAGTAAATGATGTATTAATAATTGATGATTATGGTCATCATCCAGTTGAAATAAAGGCAACAGTTGAATCAATTGAGGATTCCTTTTCAAAAAAGCCGGTGGTCATATTTCAGCCCCATCGTTTTACGCGAACAAATATGCTCTTTAAGAAATTTGTCAATGTTCTGGGCACAATTGAAAACCTTTATGTTCTTGACATATACCCAGCAGGGGAAAAACCCATAAACAGTATTACGTCGGAAAAATTAGTAGATGAAATAGTAAAGTCAGGAAATAACAGCGCCCAGTATATAAGAGACAAAAAAGAACTGCTTGAAAAAGTAAAAAACAGCGTTGTCCCCGGAGATATAATACTGACTTCCGGCGCAGGCAATGTATGGATGCATGGAGAGGAACTATTAAAAGCACTACAATGAACAATTTGTTGGAACAGGTAGAAAAATACAGTTGTGAAATTCAAAAAGAGTTTCCAATGAAGAAATACGTTACTCTGAAAGTTGGAGGCAGGGCTGAAGTTGTTGTTTACCCGGACAGTGTGGAAAATCTCATAAATATTCTAAACGCCGCTAATCTATCAGGTGTTAAAACCACCGTACTGGGCGCCGGTTCAAATACCATAGTTAAAGACGACGGCATCAGGAATTTGGTAATAAGTACAAAAAGATTAAAAAATTTCACTATCAACAATGACAATTCCGTTCTGGCAGAATGCGGGGCAATGTTATCAGCTATTATGAATAAAACCCTTAACTTGGGACTTGAAGGTTTTGAATTCGCAGCAGGGATACCGGGAACAATTGGCGGGGGAGTTTATATGAACGCCGGGGCAAACAGCGGAGAGATAAAAGATATTATTGATAAAGTATGGATATGGAACAAAGGGAAAGAACTTGAGGTTAAAAGGGAAGAAATAGCCTTTGAATACAGGAAATCTGATTTTCCAAAGGGATGTGTAATTACAAGAGCACTGTTCAAATTGAAAAAAGGAAATAGAGAAAAAAACATGCAGAAGGTCAAAGAGTATCTTAACCGTAGAAACCATACGCAGCCCGTCAACATTGCAAACACTGGGTCAATATTCAAAAACCCAAAGATTATTACTGCCGGAAAGCTACTGGAAGAACTCGGACTTAAAGGTTACCGGATCGGAGGAGCAAAATTTTCGGAACTTCATGCGAATTTTATTGTTAATTCGGACAAGGCAGATGCAAGTGATGTCATTAATTTAATTCAATATGCAAAAGAGAAAGCCATTGAGAAAGAAGGTATTTTACTAGAAACGGAAGTAGAAATTTTAGGGGATTTATAGAGAATGAAAAGCAAAAAGATCATAAAAATATTCATATTGGTCAGCACGGCAACCTCATTGATATTTTTCTGTGTAAAAGCACTTAATTCCAGTTATTTTAAGGTTGAGGAGGTAATTATAAACGGGAACAATCGAGTTTCTGAAAATGAAATATTAAAACGTTCAGGGATTATAGAAGGAACAAGCACAATACTATTCTATGAAGATGCTGCCAGAAAAGAGATATTAAAAAGCCCTTGGATAAAGAGTGTCAATATTCTCAGGGAATACCCAGAAAAAGTTGTAATTGAAGTTGAAGAAATTGAGCCGTTTTGCATTTTTACATCCGAGCAAGGCAAATACCTTTATATGAGCAGCGACGGAAACATGCTCGGACCAGTTAGCAGCACCGAAGGTATGGATTTTCCCGTTATCAATTCGGAGGGAAGTTATAACAGTGCACTACTACTTGTTTCTACTGAACTTTTGAAGCTATCCAAACATAGTAATGTACTAAACTGGGGAGAAATATCAGAGATTATAGTTTCAAACAAATTAGGTATAAGGCTAATCACAAACGACCGGAGATATATAGATTTTGGCACGGGAAGTCTTGTAATTAAATGGCACAGAATGGAAAGAATTATAAGTAAGACAAGAAGCATAAATCTCAAGGAGAGATACATAAATATAAATTCCAAAAAATTAGCAGTCGTTGATTTTCAAATTTGAACATGGAACGGGAAAAAAATAGAGATATAATCGTCGGTTTGGATCTTGGTACTACAAAGATATGCGCCATCGTTGGTGAAATTACCAATGGTGAATTAAATATCATTGGAGTAGGTTCTCACCCTTCTTCTGGTTTGAGAAGGGGTGTGGTTGTCAATATTGATAAGACGGTGCAATCAATAAAAATTGCCACTAAGGAAGCAGAAAAAATGTCCGGCTGTGAAATCCAAAGCGTTAATGTTGGTATTGCCGGGGGGCATATTAAAGGGATTACTGGACAAGGAATGATAATATTGCGAGACGGAGAGGTCACAAGCCGCGATGTGGACAGGGTGATAGAAACCGCCGTCGCCATCACAATGCCAACAGACCGGGAGATTATTCACAAAATACCGCGGGAATACGTTGTGGATGGAGAAAGAGGAATAAAAGAGCCAATAGGTATGTGCGGGATCAAACTGGAGACTATCGTCCACATAGTGGCAGGACAGGTCACCGCGGCACAGAACCTTGTAAAATGTATACACCTAGCTGGTATGGACGTATCTAGCATCATTTTGGAGCAAATTGCATCCAGCACAGCCGTACTGACGGAGGATGAAAAAGAAATAGGAGTTATTCTTATAGATTGTGGAGGTGGAACAACAGACATTGCCGTGTTTTCCGAGGGTAGCATCATATACACGGAAAACTTAACACTTGGCGGCGACCATTTAGACAAGGACATAGCAATCGGTCTTTCCGTATCGCTACCAAAGGCAAGAAAATTAAAGGAAAAATACGGCGTGGCAATGTCTGAATTAGTAGCTGGTGACGAAGAACTGATAACAATAGACAGTGTTCCTAAAAAAAAGAAGCGTCAAATCTCAAAAAATGATTTGGCAATGATAATAGAACCAAGAATAGAAGAGATATTAAACCTTGCCAAAATAGAAGTGATGCAAAACACCAGTCAATCCTCTTTCGCCACCGGGGCAGTACTGACTGGTGGCTCAATGATGATGAAAGGGACAGTGGAACTTGCCGAAAAAATACTTGGCATGCCTGTCAGATTAGGCATCCCTATGGAAGTAGGTGGATTAAAGGATATAATTGGGAATCCCATATACTCCACCGGGGTGGGTTTGGTTCAATATGGTTTGGATAATAACGAAAACAAAAAAATCAGGATCAGGGATGAAAATATTTTTAGAACAGTTCTTGACTCAATGAAAAATTGGTTTCATGAATTCTTTTGAGCTAAAATCTTACATAGGAGTAAACAATGGCAAACTTCGAGATTGATTTTTCCACAGGTGTGGATACGAGTCGGGCAAAAATCAAGGTGATTGGCACCGGTGGTGCTGGTGGTAACGCTATAAACACCATGATTGACAAAAACCTCAGTGGTGTTGAATTCATAGCCGCAAACACTGATGCGCAAGATCTGAAAAAATCTAATGCCCCAAGCAAGATGCAAATTGGAGGAAGAGTAACAAAAGGACTTGGGTCTGGGGGCAATCCTTCAATAGGCAAGGAAGCAGCCTTGGAAGATAACGCAAAAATAGCCGAAGCCCTAGAAGGAGCGGACATGGTGTTCATAACAGCCGGAATGGGAGGAGGCACCGGAACAGGGGCTTCCCCGGTAATTGCCCATATCTCCAGAGAGATAGGAGCACTAACTGTGGGAGTTGTAACGAGACCATTCACATTTGAAGGATCTAAACGTGGCGAGCAAGCAGCAGAAGGAATCAAATGCCTTGAAAAAGAGGTTGACACCTTAATCGTTATCCCAAATGACAGGCTCGCCTCGTATGAAACAAGCATTATAGAAGCTTTTCAAAAAGCTGACGAGATTCTTTATCAGGCTGTAAGAGGTATATCGGACATTATTATCGGTACCGGATACATTAACGTTGATTTTGCCGATGTTAAAAGTATAATGAGCGAAAATGGCGGAAAAGCACTGATGGGAACAGGATATGCAAATGGTGCCGGCAGAGGTGTTGAAGCAGCCAAGTCGGCAATAACAAGCCCACTTCTTGAAGATATATCAATTGATGGTGCAAAGGGGATTCTCCTCAACGTAACAGCGTCACCAGATTTTGGAGTAGAGGAGCTTGATGAAGCCTGCAGATATATAAAGGAACAAGCTCATGATGGTGTAAATCTTATTTTCGGTCTTGTAATAGACAAAGACGCAAACGATTCTGTGAGGATTACCGTGATAGCCACCGGTATAGACAGTTCATACAATAGTAGAAATAGTAACATCATCACCGAACTTCCACAGAGGGAAATCGTACCAGAGGACGAATTTGAAATTCCGGCGTTCATAAGAAAAAAAGAAAACCATTAAAGAACAAAGGGAAAAACAGTCCGGGCTATTTTACAGAATTGGTCTGAGTGCTTGATACCACTGAAGTGTCCATTTCTATTCTAGGTGAGTCAAAGTATATACCTTCTATGTCATAGAACTCTCTGAAAGGAGCATAAAATATATGGACTATTATATCCGAGACATCTATTAGTATCCATTGCTTTTTGATCTTTCCTTCAATACCTACAATTTTTATGTTGTTTTTCCTGAGTGTTTTTTCAACATTATCGGCAATAGCTTCCGTGCCCCTGGCTGAGACGGCACTGCAAATTACAAAATAATCCGCTACACCACTCTGCTCAATCACTTCAAGGATTACAGTATCTTCCGCTTTTTTATCCAACGCCGAACTTGCTATGAGAACTGCCTTGTCAATTGATGATTTAGTTTTATTCTCCGGCATATAGATTTTCTTTTAGTATGTAGGATCTGAGATCGTCCGGGATAAAATATCTGATGGATTTTTTATCTCTTATCAAATTTCTCACTTTACTTGACGATACATCTATACCTTTAATTTTCAAAAATATCAATTTATTCAGGCTGTTATGCTCATACACCGTCACATCTCTACCAGCTTGCTTCAGCGTAAACATTGATCTCAACTTTAATGGTATGTATAAACTGGACTCTGCAGTTTTAACACCAGGTCTTTCTATTACAACAAAGTTTGAATAAAGGAAAAGATCCTGAAACTGGTGCCACTTGTCAATTTTAGCCAGATTTTCCGTTCCAAGAATAAAATAAAGCTGAGTATTCTCATAGCTGTCCACAAAATGTTTTAAGGTATCTATTGTGTATGATATTCCTTCTCTCTTTAATTCAACATCCGAGACCTCAAATTTTGAATTGCTTCCAGTAGCAATCTGAAGCATGTGAAATCGCTTCTCCGCTCCGTGAGAATCCTTCTTCTTAAATGGATGAACGGAAGTGGGAATAAAGATAACCTTGTCAAGCAAGAACATCTCGGTTATCTCTTCTGCTGCTCTAAGGTGCCCTATATGGACTGGGTTAAAACTACCACCGAACAAGCCGATTTTTCTCATAACTGGTTACAAATTTGCCTCAATCATCAACTCATTTCCAAATTTTTTCATACAAACTTTCTTTAAGCTGAGAGCATCATTCATATCCTTTATTGCAAGATCCGAAATCATACTTATACCGTCCCCGCCGACTATTTTCGGACAATAGAAGAACACAATCTTATCAACAACACCCTCTCTCAACGCAGATGATGCAACCTTGCTTCCTCCTTCTATTAAAACAGTTGTAAACTCCATGCCTGCCAATCTGCCTAGAATACTCTTCAAACTCATCTTGCCAGATTCATCTGTATCTGAATACAAAATTGTTGCTCCAGCCCTTTCAAGCAGCATTTTTTTTCTCTTGCTTGAGTTCGGCAAAGCGACTATTATGCAGTTTTTATGAACCTTGAACACATTTGAATCTGGACTTATCCTCAGTTTGCTGTCAAGAACAACCGGTACAGGCTGTAGTAGATTTCTTTTTTGTATTCTCACGTTCAGGTTTGGATTATCTTTTATCACCGTATTTATACCAACAATGACACAATCCATCTTATTCCTCAGATGATGAGCCATTTCTCTTTGCCTTGTGCTACCGATCCACTTTGAATCACCAGTAACGGTTGCTATTTTACCGTCAAGGGTTGATGCGAGCTTCAACACCACGTAAGGCATTTTCTCCTTAATGTATTTAAAGAAAAACTGGTTTACCTTTTTTGCCTCCTCTCCAAGCAAGCCAACTTCAACATCAACGTTTGCCTCACGAAGTATTGATACACCTTTACCGCACACCTTCGGATTTGGATCGTAAGCACCAACAAACACCTTTGATATACCGCTTTCAATTATTGAATCAGTGCAGGGAGGTGTTCTCTTGTCTCGATGACAGCAAGGTTCCAAATTCACGTAAAGAGTTGAACCTCGTATTTCTTGCCCACTTTTTTCCGCGTCTCTTATGGCGTCTATTTCAGCATGCGCCAGACCTGCTCTTTTATGATAACCTTTCCCTATAACCTTTCCCTTTTTGACAAGCACAGCTCCCACAAGTGGGTTTGGACTCGTCATCCCTTCTGCTTTTTTAGCGAGCTTCAAAGCAAGTCTCATAAATTCAGTATTTTTATCTTCTTTTATTTTCATACAAAATTACTGCAAAAATTAGATAGCTGAACGGTAAGTAGAAAAAATTCAATGAATTATCTCATCTTCACTGAAAAACAGTGCCTCCACAAACTCATCGGCGTTAAATTCCTTGAGATCATCAAGACTTTCTCCAATTCCTATATATTTAACTGGAATGTTCAATTCATCTGCAATGGCAATTATAATTCCCCCTTTAGCAGTGCCGTCCAACTTGGTTAAAGCCACGCCCGTAACGTTAATTGCTTCCTTAAACGTCCTTGCCTGTTGCAAGGCATTCTGACCAGTTGTTGCATCAAGAACCATAAGCACCTCATGTGGTGCCCCAGAAATTTCCCTTCCGATAACGCGATTTATTTTTTTCAACTCATCCATTAATTTCGCTTTGGTATGAAGTCTTCCAGCAGTGTCTATGATTAAAATATCAATGTCTCTCGCCTTGGAAGCATTTAAAGCATCATAGGCAACTGCCGACGGATCGGCTCCGGGATTTCCTTTGACAAAATCGCTGCCCACTCTTTTTGACCACACTTCCAACTGCTCAGTTGCTGCTGCCCTGAAGGTGTCACATGCTGCAACCATGACCTTGTAATCGTTTTTAATAAATTTATTTGCCAACTTACCAATTGTTGTTGTCTTGCCAACGCCGTTGACTCCTCCAACTACCATTACAGTCGGCTTATGGACAATCTCAATAGCTTTACCTTCGGCATTGCTTAATATATGCAAAATCTCATCTTTTAGTTCCGCTCTTACTTCACGAGATTCTTCCAGAGAACTTCCTGAAAGGGAAGTTTCAATCTTCTCCCTGAGCTTCATTGTAGTTGCAACTCCGATGTCGGATGATATTAACAACTCTTCAAACTCATCCCAGAGATCGGAGTCAATCTCCTTCTTTAACAGCAGATTTTCTAACTTCCCCAGTAATCCCGCATTTGTTTTGGACAGTCCCCGTATCAAATTTGAAAACACACCTTCCCGCTCCGCGACTTCAGATTTTTCTTCCCGTGGCACTGTTTCAACCGATGGTTGCAAATCAGGCTCAATCGTTTCTTCGGAAATTTTGGGAGTATCCACCTTGATAGATGTCTGTTCCGCAACAAGAGGTGGTTCATTCACTACAAACACGGATTCAGTTTTTATAATCTCCGGTATTTCGTCTGCCGGGGGAGTTTGACGAGATGCAGGTTTTTCCTTCACTTCTTCAAAACTGCTCGGTTCTTGTATTATTTCCCTTTTTTCCACGAACCTAGAAAAAACAAAGACAACTAAATAAAGGAAAACAAATAGGACGGAAACCACTATCAAATCGAAATACGGAGATGGATAAGTATTAACTAAGTTAAACAGATAATTCACAAGTCCGACCTCCATAAAACCCTACCGATAAAAAATGGCCCCATGCTCTCAATATACATTGATGTTTGTCTGGTTTTTCTCATAGCCTGCACGACTGCCGATATTGGATAAAGCTCTCCGCTTAAAATACCTATGACAAAATCATTGTCGTTTCTATCCAGTCCATAACAGGCAAGCCTTATATCTTTTGCGTAACCAGCTTTACCAAACTTAAATCCGACCTTCCCATGCTCTCCAAGAATAGATCGCTGATCCTCACCCGGCAACAATTCAAAACTCTTTGATCTACGTAGAGGATACCACACCCCCCACTCCATATTGCTGTCCAGAACCTTTTTTCTTGGACCTAAAATCAGGGTCTGTTCAAGGTCGCTCTCATACCCGAATGAATAAGTCCGTCCAAACATAGTGTATGCAGGTTTAATCTCAAGGGTTTTGAAAGGATCTTGGTTTAAGTATCCTCTCAAATCTTCCACGAAATAGCCGGGATACTCCGACATTACAAGAAGCCCAATACCGTAAGGGTCATTCAAATCCGCATACAGCACCCCATCTAAGCCAAACTTTTTTAGACTTGACGCCAGATTGTCCGGGTCATTACACCCGCCAAACACAAGAAGTTGCATAAAAAACCTTTTATGGCTCGAAATTACGGTGCCGTCTTTCAGCCTGCCTTTTTCGGAAATATCAACCTTATCTTCTTTATTAGACGTCATTATTGGCTTTTCTATTCCGCTACAGTTCCCTCTTCTTCATAGTCATCCTCTAGGTCAAACTGTGATTTTGCATCAATGTCCTGCAATATAATCCTTTTTTTCAACTCTTCACTGATTTGCTTTGCGCGATTGTGAAAAAAAGTATCATAATCATCGTCCCATATACCGAAACTATCCAAATCATCAATAAGATGTGTTTTCATAGTATCTGACAAATTTGGATTTGTTTCATTAAATTTTTTCATATAATGCGACGGTGGTTTTGCTTTTATCTCTCTCTTATTAAGATAGTCATCAACAATAGTAATGTTCAATATATGGTTAATCTTACTGTCATCACTTTTATTTTTTAAATAAGCCTTTGGGAAAAAATGATGATAGTTCTTGCTGTTGGCTCGCTTTAACCAAGAGTTATCAATATTGATTAAAGCATCACTACTGAAAGATTTTGGCTGGTGATAGGCATAGATACATAAAATTGCTTTTATGTAACTACGGCCAGCACTAAACTGACCATTTCTAATAATATAGTCGGCTGATGGATTAATTGGCCAATCATACGAAGGTCGTTCGTCTGAAAGTATACAATCTATCTTCTTAATATCTTGGGCAAGTTTGCTTTCTAAAGCAGACGAGTAACGACCCGATAAAGAACATCGCCAAAAAAAGTCTTGTAAGTATTGTTGCTTATCGCCAGTGGGTTTGTCCTCATGTTTGAAGAAAAAGTATGCAAACGGAACTATGAGTGCGTTATATGGTAGCAAGCTAGAAACGGGTATTCTGAAATAACTCCTGAAATAGTCAACAGCGCTCTTTATAGCATCAACCGCCTTATCCCAAGTTTCAATAAATTTATCTTTATCTAACTGGAGTATGACTCCCTTCTTACATTCACCTTTGAGTATCATTGAAACTACTTGCAGAACACTAGAATCCGATATGGTTTCATACTTTGAGCCCTCAAGTTCATCAATAAGTTGCTGATATTTTTCTGACAAATCAAAATCTTTTTCGTAATCAAACGTTTTTGCAACCATTATTTCAAATGACGAGAGAGATTTTCCTCCAACATTAATTCTAGTGAAAATTTCAGTAGCAATTTCTATTGGGGTATCATTAACTTGGACAATTGGATATTGGAAATTTTCAATACTTTTTTTATACAATTCAATTTTGCCGTAAAATTCCCTTGGATACTCTGCTAAAACACTAAGATCACCAGTCAATAGATCAACCACTCTTATAGATTTTGACTCTTCACTACCCAGTTCAGTCGTTACGATTTGTTCATGTTCTTCTTTGTCAAGATTTATAAACACCTTAGAAAAGTCATCTTCTTTTCCATTTTCTCTTTTTACAGAAATACCTTCTAAGCAAGCATATATGCTGGTTAGACGTTGTTGACCGTCAAGCACATAATATAAATATTCTCCCTCTTTCGGTTCTGGCAGTTGTTGGTTTCCCAAATTTTTAACGGAACGCAACCTTTCGTTTGTTTTCCATAAAATAAACGTGCCAATTGGATAACCTTTGATTATGCTGTCAATTAACCCAGCGGATTTCTGAATCTCCCATATAAAATCCCTCTGAAATTGAGGTATTTTTATCTGTCCCTTTCTTATTTCATCAATAAGAGTTGAAAACGGAACATTTCGTGGTTCAGGTAGTCTGACCATCGTCTATCAATCCTCTTCTCAATGCTTCTGTATAATTCTAAAACACCGCAAGCTTATCTGTACTCACTTTCCTGTGTCGCTACAATGAGGTCATTCAACGACATTTCCGCAAACCTGTGAACTTTGCCATTATCAAGACTTAATGCTCCAGCGACCATCTCACCGTAAGAGTGATCAGCTTTATAAAAATGCACAACCTGTCTTGCTTGTATTCTTTCAGGCACGTTCTGCATTGCTTCCGCAATGTTGGAAACAAGCCTCTTCTGCTCTTCTTTGTTCATTAACCTGAACAGATTTCCCGGTTGGGTATAGTCGTCATTTCCATCTCTGTGATCATGTCTGTCAACATAACCGTCTACTTGCAAAGAGGGCTCCGAGTAGCTCGGATCTTCAACGGGACCACCAAAACTGTTAGGCTCATAATTAACTGAATCTCCACCATTTCCGTCCGACCTCATATTGCCATCCCTGTGATAGTTATGGTAGGGACATTTTGGTTTGTTGATGGAAAGTGAAGCATAATTCACACCTATCCTGTAACGGTGTGCATCCGCATAAGACATTATTCTTGCTTGCAGCATCTTGTCCGGTGACCAACTTATGCCGGACACAACATTTGAAGGCTCAAAAGCAGCTTGCTCTATATCCTCAAAATAATTCTCTGGGTTACGATTAAGCTCAAGTATTCCAACCTCTATAAGCGGATAATCACCGTGGGGCCAAACCTTGGTCAAATCAAACGGATTCAGATGATAATTCTTTGCATCTTCCTCTGGCATTATTTGAACACAGAACTTCCACTTTGGATAGTCCCCTCTCTCTACTGCCTCAAACAAGTCTTTCTGTGAGCTTTCCCTGTCGCTTGCAACAACTGTTTCTGCTTCTGCATTTGTGTAAAACTTTATCCCCTGCATGGTTTTAAAATGAAATTTAACCCAGAACCTCTCATCTTTTTCATTGATGAAACTATAAGTGTGGCTTCCATATCCATTCACGTTACGGTAGCCAACAGGTAGTCCTCTATCGCTGAACAGGATTGTAACTTGATGAAGGCTTTCGGGGCTCAACGACCAGAAATCCCACATTGCAACGGGCGATCTCATATTTGTCTTTGGGTCTCTTTTTTGAGTGTGAATAAAATCTCCAAACTTGTATGGGTCCCGCACAAAAAACACAGGGGTATTATTGCCCACCATATCCCAGTTACCTTCTTCGGTATAAAACTTGATCGCAAATCCTCGTACATCCCTTTCAGCATCGGCGGCACCGCGTTCCCCGGCAACGGTTGAAAACCTGACCAATGCCCCGGTTTGTTTGCCAATCTTAGAAAATACTTTCGCTCTAGAATACCGTGTAATGTCATTTGTTATCGTCAGTGTTCCAAACGCTCCCGAACCCTTCGCATGAACCACTCTCTCCGGAACTCTCTCTCTATTGAAAGTCGCCATTTTTTCAAGCAGTTGATAATCCTGCATTAACAGTGGCCCTCTGGAACCAGCCGTCAGTGAATTTTGATTATCGGCAATTGGATTGCCATGAGCCGTGGTTAAAGTTTTTTTCTCAGACATTTTATACCCTCCATTTGTATTTTGCGCGGACTAATAATATCCAGTGTTTATGCTTAAATAAATTACTGTGAAATGCTAAAATAACAAACAATTATGAACGGGTTGAAAAACGCTGGCAAATCCTTCAAAGGTCGTGGGGCAAGCTTTAACCCAACAAACAGGTTTGAAAGGATTGACTATACAATTGACGAGGAAGAGATTGACAATCTCAAAAAACCAAAAACCGTATTTTACAATGATGTTACAAAAACTATTCTAACCTACAACGATAGCCCTGATACCGGCTTTGACGTTGGAGTCAACCCATACAGAGGTTGTGAGCACGGCTGTATCTATTGTTACGCAAGACCAACTCACGAATTTTACGGTCTCTCTGCCGGATTGGATTTTGAGACGCAAATATTTGTCAAGAAAAACGCACCTTCTTTGCTGAAAAAAGAGTTGAGCTCTAAGAGATGGAAACCCCGGCCGGTTGCCATCAGCGGAAATACGGACTGTTACCAACCTGCGGAAAAGCATTTCAAGCTAACGCGAAGTTGTCTTGAGGTATTTTTGGAATTTAAAAATCCTGTTGGAATAATCACAAAAAACCACCTCATAACGCGAGATATTGATATACTCAGAGAGCTGGCTGAATTTAATTCTACAATTGCAGTGATTTCCATCACAACTCTGGATGCAAGACTTACGGGAGTAATGGAGCCACGTACTTCGCGCCCCCACTTGAGATTAAAAACAATAGAAAGACTGTCGGAAGCAGAAATTCCCACGATGGTTCTGATAGCACCGATTATCCCAGGACTAACTGACCATGAAATACCGCAGATTGTTCAGAGTGCAGCCAATGCCGGGGCAGAGAGAGCAGGTTATGTTATGTTGAGGCTGCCCCATACAGTCTCTGAGCTTTTTATTGAATGGATAGAAAATCATTTTCCCAACAGAAAAAATAAAGTATTGAACCGCATTAAATCCGTAAGAAAAGGTAATCTCAGCAGTTCTCAATTTGGCAGTCGTATGGTTGGAGAAGGTATTTTTGCCGAACAGGTTAAAAACCTTTTTGAGATATCATGCCGCAAAACTGGAATAAATTATGGTAAAATCAGGCTCTCAGTAGACCACTTCAATAATCCATACAGTAAACAGCAGAAACTGTTCAAATAAGTAACCGATCAGGATGTCTCCATAATATCTCTGGCTTTTCCAAGACTCTCCACAAGTTTTAGTATTTCTTCTGATTTGACTTTAAGCCTGACCTTGTTGACAACAAACCTCGCCGTTATATGGGAAATTGTCTCAATTTCCCTGAGATTATTTGTTTTTAAAGTCTCTCCCGTAGCAGACAAATCCACTATTACATCGGACAAACCGGCGTTCGGTGCTAGTTCAACAGAGCCGTAGAGTTTAACAACTTCGGCACTAACCCCTTTTCTGGTAAAGTGATCGTGTGCCGTTCTTGGATACTTCGTTGCAACTTTGACGGGTGAAGCAGCGGTTTTAATATCAAACTCACAAGGAGCAGCAACAACAAGGCGACACTTCCCTATTTTAAGGTCCAAAGGTTCATAAAGATTTGATCTGGTCTCGGTCAACGTGTCCTTGCCAACAATTCCACAATCAGCGGCACCGTACTCAACGTAGGACGGCACATCCGTCGGTCTGATTATCAATATTCTCATATTCAACTTCTCAAACTCGCAGATCAACTTCCTTGAGTCCTTATAAACGTCCGATATATCAATGTTTGCTCTCTTAAACAAATCAACTGACTCGGATAGTAGTCTTCCTCTTGATATTGCAACTGTAATCAATTTTTCTCCCTCCAAATTCTGGCACCTACCTCTTCCAACTTCTTGTCCAGATTCTCATAGCCACGGTCAAGATGATAAATACGGGAAATTTCCGTTCTGCCGTTTGCCGCTAACCCGGCGAGCACCAGCGACGCACTTGCTCTCAGATCACTTGCCATTATCTGTGCCCCCGATAATTTTGATATTCCCCTAACAACCGCACTGTTGCCAATAAGTTTGATCTCAGCTCCCATCCTTCGTAACTCTCCCACGTGCATAAACCTCTGCGGAAATATCGTCTCAGTAATAATGCTCAACCCCTTTGATAGACACATAAGAGTCATCATTTGTGCCTGCATATCCGTGGGAAAACCCGGGAAAGGCAAAGTAGTGAAATCAACTCCGTCAGGTCTGTCAATTCCCCTGACTCTTATGCCTTCCTTTATCTTATCCACTCTCACCCCAGACTGAACAAGTTTACCTACTAATGCCCCAACGTGTTCAAGCCTGCAATTTGCGATCTTAAGATCTCCTTCATTAAAAGCTGCCGCCACCATAAAAGTGCCAGCTTCAATCCTGTCGGGCATAACTTCATAATTCGTTACTGGATTCAGACTGTCAACACCCCGGATGGTTATAATGTCAGTTCCGGCACCAGATATTTTGGCACCCATTTTGTTCAGAAAATTCTCAAGCTCCACAATTTCTGGTTCACAAGCAGCATTGAAAATAACGGTTTCGCCTTTGGCTAAAACAGCGGACAGCATTATGTTCTCTGTACCAGTAACGGTGGAAACATCAAAAGGCATAACTCCTCCTTTGAGTTTTTTGACTCTTGTCTCAACGTATCCGTCCTCCAGATTTATTTCCGCTCCGAGTATTCCAATTCCCTTAACGTGCTGATCTATCGGTCTTTCCCCAATAGCACACCCACCTGGCAAGGATACTTTGGCTTTGCCTAATCTAGAGGTCAATGGTCCCAGCACAAGAACGGAAGCTCGCATTGTTTTGACCAATTCATAAGGCGACTCCCATTTATTGATACCTGATGAATCAATCGTTAAATTGCCGTTCTCAAACTCAACTTTGGCTCCAAGCATGATAAGCAACTTCACCATTGTCCTCACGTCGGCAAGGTCTGGAACGTTTGTAAATGTGTTCAAACCGGAATTTAAAATACATGCAGCCATTAAGGGAAGAACGGCATTTTTTGCACCGCTTACCTTTACATTTCCTTTCAAGCCCTTTCCACCTTCTATTAATATGCGCTGCATTGTGCCTTTACCACTCTCTCTACTTTGTTTATATCCAATGTTACAGACGGCTCTCTGTATCCGGCAAGCTCAAAAAGTTTCACCGTTTTTCGGGACTGACCCTCGCCTATTTCCAGGATCAACCATCCGTCGTTCTTCAATTTTTCTTTTGATCTGAATACGATCTCTTTGATATGTGAAAACCCATCTTCACCGCTAACAAGTGCCCGCCTTGGTTCATGTTTCTTAATTTCATCTTGTAGTTGCGAAAAATCCCGATCTGCAACGTAAGGCGGGTTACAGACAACCATATCAAGTGACCCGTCTTTTATACAATCAATAAGATTAGCGTTTATAAAAATAGAGTTATTATCAGTTCTGTTCAACTTTGTATTGTAGGCACCAGTTCTTGCGGCGTCAAAATACAAGTCCGTTGATATTAAGCTGATGTTTTTCCTCATTGAAGCCAGAACAATCCCTATGCAGCCGCTTCCCGAACAAGGGTCAGCCACGCGATACTCACGGTCAACAGGAATTATTTTTAATGCTTCGTCAACCACAAGCTCTGTTTCAGGTCTCGGTATCAGCACGTCTTTACCGACAATGAAATTTTTTGAGTAAAACTCCTTTATCCCTGTTATATAAGCATTGGGTTCGCCTTCTACTCTCCTGTTTATGAATTTATTGAACTTTGATGCGAAAACTTCGTCAACCTCCATCTCGGGCTCCGAAAAGATTGACGTTTTATCAAGTCCAGTTGCACTACAAAGCAAAGAAGATGCCTCAATTCCGGGTTCAGAAACATTTGCTTGATGAAGCAAATGTTTACCTCTAATATAAATTTCTCTTAGTTGCATAGTGTAATTTAAAAGTCAGCAAAATTTGATAGAGTGTATCCGTTAAGAATTTTATTTGGAAGTGGCAAGCAAATTTAATCAACAAAGTTAAAAGTCTGTAATCCATTACCACAAATGAGCATTAGGGAAAATATTGATCTTATCCGTGCAAGAGTTACAGCCTCTTGCTTAAAAGTAGATAGAAACCCCGATGAAGTTACTATTATCGGCGTCAGCAAACAAATAACAAAAGAGCTTATGATAGAGGCATACAAAGCCGGGATCGTAAATTTTGGTGAAAACTATGCGCAGGAGTTCAGGGATAAATACTCTTATCTGCACCCGGAATTTAATAATGCAAAGTGGCACTTTATAGGTCATCTTCAAAAAAACAAAGTCAAATACATAGTTGGAAAAGTAGCTTTTATACATTCAGTAAACAGTCTTGGCTTGGCGAAAGAGATCAACGCTCGCTCGGAAAAAATAGGAGCAATATCCGATATACTGGTTGAAATAAAGTCGGGCAATGAACCGTCAAAAACGGGAATATTTTTCACACAAGCCAAAGATCTGATAAAAGAAATAGGCAAACTGGAAAATATCAAGTTCAAAGGGTTGATGACAATGGCACCATACTTTGATGACCCGGAACTTGTCCGTCCTTATTTTAAGGAGGTTAAACTATTCAGTGATGAGTTGGTCAAGAAACACCCCGATGCAAATGAAATTTCAATGGGCATGAGCGGGGATTTTGAGATCGCAGTTGAAGAAGGCTCAACTATCGTTAGAATAGGTTCAGCAATGTTTGGCAGCAGGAACAGCACTTAAATGTATAAACTTGGGATAATAGGTGCCGGTAAAATGGCAGGGGCTTTGGTAAAAGGCATTCTGGGGTCGAGGAGTTACGGCAAAAACGAAATTGTTTTGAGCGACGTGGATAGTGATAAGTTGACCCGCCTGAAAAATGAGCATGGGATAAACGTAACCAAATGTAATAAGGAATTGTCTGAAAACTGTGGAATTGTAGTATTTGCCGTGAAGCCAGGGGATGTTACACCAGTGTTGAACGAGATCAAAAACCACGTGAGTAAGAAAAAGCTATATATATCAATTGCCGCCGGCATAAAAATTTCCTCTATGGAAAAAACGCTGAAAAAAGAGTTAAAAATTGCAAGGGTTATGCCAAATAAAGCTACCGTAGTCCAGCAGGGTGCTTACGGAATATATTTTAACGGTCGCGTTGAAAACAAAGATAAAAAAGTAGTGGAAGATATATTCAACTCTCTTGGAAAGACCACTACTTTGGATAATGAGAATTTAATTGATGCTGTAACCGGACTCAGTGGGAGCGGACCAGCTTACGTTGCTATTTTTGCAGAAGCACTTGCAGATGCAGGGGTCAAGATGGGATTGAGCAGGGAAGCATCCATGGATCTGTGCTTGCAGACAATTCTCGGCACCGCCAAACTTATGATTGAAACGGGCACTCATCCCGCAAAGCTGAAAGATATGGTATCATCACCTGGTGGAACCACTATTACGGGAATACACGAATTAGAGAAACGAGGATTTAGAAACGCCATTATCTCCGCGGTTGAAGCGGCAACAAACAGGTGTAAAAAACTTTCAGGACAAGATGAAAATAGATGATAGTAATAATACAAGCTTTTGCATCAGTTATTGACACACTGCTCTACGTTTATTCCTTCCTGATTATAGGAAGGGCACTCATTTCATGGGTGAGTCCCGACCCGTATAACCCGATTGTCAATTTTTTATACACGGTTACTGAACCGTTAATGAAATACGCAAGAAAAATAATACCCCCGATCGGCGGCACTATTGATATATCGCCGATAGTTGTATTAGTTCTTATACATCTAATAAGGGTCGCCGTAAACCAGCTACTTTTTGATTTGATAAGTTCCCTTCGATGAAAACGAAAATTACACTAGGAAAATTGTAGAGACAAAACCATAAATATCCGTATGTCACCACAAGTCAAACACGAAAATTTTGACCAGTTCTTTACTCTACATTGACCTTCCAACTGCTCCTGCAACGGATACAGCTTTCTTCATAAGATCATCAAAAGTCTTGGGCTTTAAAGATTGTCCTCCATCACTTGCTGCTGTTTCAGGACTGTTATGCACCTCAATAGCAAACCCATCGGCACCCGCAGCAATAGCAGCAAGGGTTACCGGAGTTACGTATTGCCAATAGCCCGTCCCGTGGCTTGGATCAGCAAACACTGGCAGGTGCGTTTTTTCCTTCAGCACGGGTATGGCATTGAGATCAAAAGTGTTTCTCGTGGCAGTTTCAAAAGTTCTTATTCCTCTTTCACACAGCATCACGTTGGGATTTCCCTCGGATAGAATGTATTCGGCACACATCAGAAACTCACTGATAGTGGTTGACATCCCTCTTTTTAAAAGAACGGGCTTTCTTGATCTTCCAACTAATTTCAGAAGCGAATAGTTTTGAGAATTTCTGGCACCTATCTGAAAAACATCTGCGTATTCCTCAAGTAATTCCAGGTCATTTGGGTCCATCAGTTCCGTAACGACTGGTAAGCCAGTTATTTCCCTTGCCTTTGCAAGGATCTTCAAACCATCCTTGCCCAGCCCCTGAAAGGAATATGGAGAAGTTCTGGGCTTAAACGCCCCACCCCTTAGCATTGTTGCCCCTGACTTTTTAACACTCTCCGCAATCGTCAATAGTTGCTCTTCACTCTCAACCGAACATGGTCCCGCTATAACTGATATATTTTCACTTCCTACTTCAACGCCGTTAATATTGATCCTGGACGTCTCGTTTACGATCTCTTTACTTGCAAGTTTGTAGGGTTGAACAATAGGAACAACCTTTTCCACGCCTTTTAGTTGTTTTAAGCTCTCCGCATGATGAGGCTTCCCTCTGTCATCACCGACGACACCGATCACGGTTCTTAGAATCCCTTCTATAGGATGAGGCGTGTACCCAAGCTTTTCAATATGTTCCTTAACATTGTCAATCTCTTCTCTGCTTGCGTTATTTTTCATTACTACTATCATTATTTATCTCCCTGCTTATGGCTGATGGCTGAAGAATTGCGTGAATCGTTTATTACTATCACATTGCAAACACTAATGTCAATTTACTCTTGCCATGTCCTTGTATGTGTTTACCAAGACCTTCATTCTGTTCAACGGATAAATACTCTAAACTCAAAAACTGCACTTGACATAAAATTATTTGGTTGTTATAAATTAGTAGCAAGATAGTGAATTTAAAGGAGGTAGTATAAGATGTTAAATTCTTACAAAAAATTGTTTGTTATATTGGCAGTATTGGTTGCTCCATTGATGTTTATCGCAGCATGCGACGATAGTGCTCCACCCCGTCCCATGGATGATACCCCCGCTCCTCCGGATCCGGATCCCCCATCTGAGGATACAAGCTTGGGAAATCCCATAGAAATCTTATTTCCAGGTGCTGCAGCTTCATTTGCTAGTTTAGCGGATGAAGATGAAGCCGCATTAGCGCCCATAGTAGCGGGTACTGGAATTACTGTTGAGACACTCGCGGCGTTCGATAGTGAATTATCGGATGCGATTTTAGACCTGGATGACACTCAACTTGGTACTTTATTTAATAATATTCAGACGGTGGCTGATGATGATACATCAGCTATAACTGAGGAGGTCACTATGATACAAGAGGTTATAAATGGCGGATTGAACGATCTTCTTGTATTTGGGGAAACTGATGAAGACTTCGATTTCATAGGAACTGGCGCCGCCAATAACGATGATATAGTTGCGATTATTGATTCGTTAGAGATAGTGAACGAACCAGATAGCAGTAGTGTAGAATCTATAAGTTTTACAGCCCCCTGCGATGTTACTGCAATTTCATTGCCAGAAAATGTATTAGACCCGGCAGCAGGTGCAACTGCTGAAGTTACTCTTGATGGTGTAATTGTCGCTCCAGCCAATGAACAATATTTATTCACGCTCGCGGCTGCTGGTATGCCGACAACGGCCAGCGTCAGCGTAACGGCTGAAGATGGTGTGACGATGCGTACTTTAACAATTACAACTGCAGCTGCCTCAGACTGTGAATAACCTAGCAACAACGGCTTAAAACAACTTGTAGGGAATGCACAGGTTTGCATTCCCTACTTTTTTTATCTCTGAACTTTAAGAAAGGTTAGTCGGCTTGTGTTGCTGAGGATAACACCACAGCTTCAGACGCTTCTAGAGATGCAGATCTGAATTCCCTGGAAATTGACGGTCTAACTCCCGGTAATGAAATAACGAAGAAACGAATTGATCCAAATTTTTCATAAAGACTTATTGCACTATAATTATCCAGTCTAACCTCAAGGATCGCATGGTTGGCACCTTTGTTAATAAAATACTCCAGCGTGTGGCAGACCAACTTCCGACCAATCCCTTTATTTCTAAACCTACCATCCACGGCTATTTTTAGTATGTGTATCTCGTCATAGATAAAATACGACAGGCAATATCCGATCAGTTTTCTATATTTATTCTCACAACCAATAGGGAGTTACACCACTCTACTTCTTTTCCTTATCATATCTCACCTCTCAATGATCTTCATTCTGTTCAACGGACAAAAATTTGGGATTGTTAGTTGGTCATTACCTATAAACACTCTAAACTCAAAAATTGCACTTGACATAAAATTATTTGGTTGTTATAAATTAGCAGCAAGATAGTGAATTTAGAGGAGGTAGTATAAGATGTTAAATTCTTACAAAAAATTGTTTGTTGTATTGGCAGTATTGATTGCTCCATTGATGTTTATCGCAGCATGCGACGATAGTGCTCCACCCCGTCCCATGGATGATACCCCCGCTCCTCCGGATCCGGATCCCCCATCTGAGGATGCAAGATTTCAAAGTGCTGCAGATACCACAGAGGCAATATTTCCAGGTATTGTAGCTTCGTTTATTGGTTTAGAAAATGCAGCAGATAGCGCATTAGAGCCCATAGTAGCGAATGTTCCAATTGGTGTTGCCACACTCAGGACTCTCAATAGGGAACTTGTGGATGAACTTTTAGACCTGGATAACACTCAACTTGGTACTTTATTTAATAATATTCAGACGGTGGTTGATGGTTCATCAGCTGTAGCTGACGATGTAAGTATGATACAAGAAGCTATAAATGAGGGAATTAACAATCTTCTTGTATTTGGGGAAGTTGATGCCCCAGTTCCTTTCATCGGAACTGCCGCTCCCAATAACGATGCTATAGTTGCGCTTGTTGATTCGTTAGAAATAGTGTACGCATCAACAAGCAGCAGTATAGAATCTATAAGTTTTACAGCCCCTTGCGGTGTTACTGCAGTTGAATACCCAGAAGATGCACTAGGTACGAGAGACGACGGTGCAAGTGTTGAAGTTACAGTAGTTAGTAGTGGTAGTCCTGATGACATGACAGTTATTGAGCCGGCAAATGAACAATATACGTTCCAGCTCGAGGCTGGTATGATGATAATGCTTACTGCCTCCGTAACGGCTGAAGATGGTGAGACGACGGAGGATTTCACTTTAACAGTTGAAACCCCAACCGTCGCAGCATGTAGTTAATTAGTCCTAAAACAAAAAACTCTCAATCACATGTAGTTAGTAGGGAATGCGCAGGTTTGCATTCCCTACTTTTTTTTATCTCTGAACTTTAAGAATTGATTTAAGACAACTAAATGTTATGATAGAGAAGAAAACAAGGTTAGAGAGTTCTTACCCATGTTGAATTTTTATGAAAAATCACTCTTGACTGCGATCGTATTTGCATCTGTCATCTTCATCTCAGCTTGTGTTGCTGAGGATAGCATCACAACAAACACTATTAGAACAATTTCAGACGCTTCTAGAGATGCAGATCTGAATTCCCTGGAAATTGATGGTCTAACTTCCAGTAATGAAATAACCAAGAAACGAATTGAACCAAACTTCAACAGCAATATAATGCAATACACAGTTGACCTTCCCGGCAGCACTGAGACTATCACGGTTTTAGCAGAGACATCAAGTAATAGAGCCTCTATTGAATTTATGGAAAGGATTGAAACTCTGCAGGATGCGGAAACAGGCATCCCGGGATTTCAAATATCTGCTCCCGACGAAGGTGGAATGGTAGAAATTGAAGTAGTCGTAACGGCTGCAGATAGAAGAACACAAAAAACTTACACTTTGGATATTACACGACATAATGGCAGCAGTACTGAGCATAGATCAAGTCTTCCAAAAGCAACAATATTAACGCAAGAAGTTCAAGACGAATTAGTTGCGATCACCAGCAGAGATGATGTCTCTGCCGCACTGATTAGTTTTGGAGTAATTAATCCTGATACGATAGAAGTTCTCCAAATGGGCGGAGACGAGACAGAAGATCTGATTTTATCACTTAGGGAGACTCAACTTGATTCAGTATTCTCTTTTCTGTCTGATGGAAATCTGCCAGGGGTTGACCAAGAAATTATAGACACTGCCGCAAGAGCATTAGAAGAACTAAATGATTCTCTGAATAACCTGTTTGTATTTACAAATGATGCTGACCGAATTTTCTTCGGAACTGACGACGACGGAGATAGTGCTGATACCACGATTATTAGCGCGCTCTACGCAGGTGCAATGAAAGATAGTAATAATGGAAATTTCTCCTTTACAGCCTTGTGCGAAGCTCGTATGATTGAAATTCCAGAAGATGCGGATGCATTACAACCGGCAAATCCGGGTGCTTCACTTCAGGTTACTATTCCCGATGGTGATGGTGATGGTAATCCAGACCTTATCACTGCAACAAATGGGGAATACACATTCCCGCTCGCGGATGCTGGAAGTCCACTAGAGATAACGATCACCATAACGGCTGAAGATGATTCGGCAATGAGCAGCCGAGTTTTAACAGTTACCACTCCAACACAAGAGGTTTGCGATGCTCAAACTCCCTTTTTGTTTGCGCCTACTACCCCTTCCCCTGATGAAATCAATCTTCCTGAAATAGATACATTCCCCGATGAATAGATCCAAACCTGCTCCCTCCTGGAATAGATCGATTAGTTCCTCTAATAACTTCCAAGAGAATATTTTAATTGTCTCTCGTATAAAGGACGAGAAGTTTTTATTTACCTTGCAGGGTAATTTTGTAGATCAAGTAACATCTCAAGAGCATCGTCGCCGGTCTTACTATAATAATTTCTCCTGACCCTCAAACTTTCAAATCCAAGTTTTTCATAAAGACTTATTGCACTATAATTATCCAGTCTAACCTCAAGGATCGCATGGTTGGCACCTTTGTTAATAAAATACTCCAGCGTGTGGCAGACCAACTTCCGACCAATCCCTTTATTTCTAAACCTACCATCCACGGCTATTTTTAGTATGTGTATCTCGTCATAGACAAAATACGACAGGCAATATCCGATCAGTTCTCCATATTCATTCTCACAACCAATACTGTAAGAATTTTTATTTTTAAATAACGTTTCAAAAACCGTGCGAGGCCACGGAGATACAAAAGAAACGTCCTCAATTTTTAGTATTCCATCCAGATATTCTTCCGTCAGCTCTAGAATACAGTCCTTAGTTGTAATATCAGCCATGACTTTACCATATTAAACATCATTGTTGTCCCACTCTGTAAAACCTCGCCAATTTGTCCGCTGCATGAAAGGGGCTGAGTTTCCCATCCATCACGTCTCTTTCCATTCTATCAATAAACTTACGGACGCCATCATGTTTATAAAAATTGTCTTTCAACATTTCTACAACCGTTTCGTGCATATGGTAGCTTGCCTGCTTTCGCCTGTTTTTCGCAAAATAACCTGAAGCAACGATCAACTCAAAATATTTCTCTATCACACTCCAAACCACATCAATACCTTTTTTTTCCAAGGATGAACACGTTAGCACACGAGGCTTCCAACCCGAATCGGGAAGAGGGAACAGTTTCAGGGCGCTTTCAATCTCTTTCTTTGCCAATTCCGCTCCATGCACATTTGCACCATCAGATTTATTTACTACAACCGCATCGGCAAATTCCATTATTCCCCTCTTTATACCCTGCAGCTCATCACCGGCACCGGCAAGGTGAAGCAAGAGGAAAAAATCCACAATGGAATTGACAGCAATCTCGGACTGACCCACTCCGACAGTTTCAACGACCACTACATCAAACCCGGCAGCTTCACATAAGATAATTGTTTCTCTCATTCTGGATGTAACACCGCCCGGAAAACCCGATGAGGGTGAAGACCTCACGTATGCACGAGAATTTTTTGAAAGATTTGTCATCCTAACCTTATCGCCGAGAATGCTACCTTTTGTTGTTTGACTTGAGGGATCAACCGTAAGAACTGCCACTTTCTTGCCAAACTCATCGGTCAAATACGTGCCAAATGTGTCAATGAACGTGCTTTTACCAACTCCAGGGACTCCTGATACTCCTATTCTTATGGAGTCACCTGCGTTGGTAAGACATTTTTCAATAATCTGCTGTGCTAAGTCAATATCCTCCTTTAATGCACTTTCAATAACCGTTATGGCTTTGCTGAGAATCGCAATATCAGAATCCAGTATTCCGGCAACGTATTGGTTGACAGTTAATGAGCTTTTTCTTCTTTTAGCACCGTTGACCATTATTCAAGTTATAAATGCGGAGAAGTTCAGACGACTCTGCCAATTAAAAGATCAAGAATTTTTTCTGCAGCATGGGAAATAACGGTTCCCGGTCCAAATATCTCAGATACTCCAGCTTTGTATAAAAATTCATGGTCTTTCTTCGGAATGATACCACCTACTACTATCACTATATCACCGCTATCCAACTCTTTTAACTCATCTATTAACTTTGGAACGAGTGTTTTGTGTCCACCGGCAAGACTGGAAACACCCAGTATATGAACGTCACTTTCCACTGCTTGCCTAGCAGCCTCGGCAGGGGTTTGAAAAAGAGTGCCTATATCAACGTCAAATCCAAGATCAGCAAAACTGGTTGCAATTACCTTCGCTCCTCTGTCGTGGCCATCTTGTCCCATTTTTACAACAAGTATCCTGGGTCTCCTTCCGTCAAGCTCTGCAAATTTGTCCGCCAGTAATCTTGCCTTTTTAAAATCAAGATTTCCCTTCATCTCCAAAGAATATACACTGGAAATTGCCCTTGTAACTGCCTCATAGCGTCCGCATACTTTCTCACAGGCATAGGATATTTCACCCAGAGTTGCTCTCCGCCTTGCAGCTTCAACCGCAAGCTCAAGCAGATTACCCTCACCTGACTCCGCACACCTTTTTATTCTGTCAAGGGACGCTTCAACTGCTTTATTGTCCCTTTTTTTCTTGATGTTTTTTATACGCTCAATCTGGATCTGTTTGACTTCACTATTATCTATTTCAAGTATATCTATATTGACGCCCTGATCGGCTTTATACTTGTTCACACCAACAATTACATCTTTTCCCAAATCAATTCTTGCCTGCTTTCTAGCTGCGGCTTCCTCTATTCTCATCTTTGGAAGTCCAGCTTCAATTGCCCTTGTCATTCCTCCCAACTGTTCAACCTCTTCAATCAAATCCCATGCCTTTTTCGCTATACGGTCAGTGAGATACTCAACGTAATAAGAACCAGCAAGAGGATCAACGGATCTGCAGACGTCTGTCTCTTCTTGGATATAAATTTGCGTGTTTCTTGCTATTCTTGCTGAAAAATCCGTAGGCAGGGCAATAGCTTCATCAAGTGCATTGGTATGAAGTGACTGGGTACCTCCGAGAACGGCAGCCATTGCTTCTACACAGGTTCTGACAATATTGTTGAACGGGTCATATTCCGTGAGGCTCCACCCGGACGTTTGGCAATGTGTTCTCAAAGCCAATGATTTTGGATTTTTTGGTTTAAACTGATTTACAATTTTTGCCCATAGCATTCTACCTGCTCTCATTTTGGCAACTTCCATAAAATGATTCATCCCAATTCCCCAAAAAAATGATATTCGTGGAGCAAAATTATCAACGTTCAACCCAGCTTTCACTCCTGCACGTATATATTCAAGTCCATCAGCAAGCGTATAGGCAAGTTCAATATCAGCAGTTGCGCCGGCTTCTTGCAGATGATACCCGCTGACGCTGATAGAGTTGAACTTGGGCATCCAACGTGAAGTGTATTGAAAAATATCTGCAATTATTCTCATTGAAAATTCAGGCGGATAAATATATGTGTTCCTAACCATGAATTCCTTGAGAATATCGTTTTGAATAGTGCCACTCAATTTTGCCGTTTCCACTCCCTGCTCTTCTGCTGCAACAATATAAAAAGCCATGATGGGTAAAACGGCACCGTTCATGGTCATCGAGACAGACATTTCATCAAGCGGTATCTGGTCAAAAAGTATTTTCATATCCTCAACGGAATCAATCGCCACTCCTGCCTTACCAACATCCCCTGATACTCTTTCATGATCGGAGTCGTAACCCCTGTGAGTTGCAAGGTCAAATGCAATTGAAAGTCCTTTCTGTCCCGAGGCAAGGTTGCGCCTGTAAAATGAGTTGGACTCTTCAGCAGTGGAAAAACCTGCATATTGCCTGATTGTCCACGGCCGTGTCACATACATAGTTGAGTATGGACCTCTTAAGTATGGAGGTATTCCAGCAGCGTAATTCACGTGATCCAAATCTTTTATATCTTCTTTTGTATAAACCTGTTTCAATGCAATATTTTCTGCCGTCAGCCAGTTTTCATGGGCAGAATTGGCATCTGGTTTTCCGCTTGACGATCCTCGGGACTTTATACGGGATTTTATATCAATATCTGAAAAATCTGGTCTCATAACTCAATCTATACCGAGCTTCCGGTGGTATTTTGAAAGCACGGAGTATAACCCGGACTTTGAGTGAATGAAATCATCAACACCCAATTTTTCTAACTCTTCTGCAACGTCCTTGGGATAACCGGCAATAACAACAATGGTTTTCGGTTTAGCACTCTTTATCTTTTTCACTGCACTACTCGCAGTTTTTGCATAATCTTCATCGTCACTGCACATCACAACGATCTCGGCATTACTATTTATTGCTTCATTTGCTCCTGCTTCAATACTGTCAAATCCCACACTGTCTATGATCTTGTAACCTGCACAGCCAAAAAAATTTGCCGTGAACACGGCACGTGCACTCCTTGTGGCAGGATCTCCTGCTTTGAGTAAAAACACCCTTGGAGACTTACCAAACTTTTCTCTAAACTTCTCCGTTCTGATCCTAATATCTTCATATATCTTTGCTAAATTAAGTTTTCTCAGTTGCTCAACTTTCCAGCCGTTCGTCACTTTATTTTTCGTGGTTTCACTAACGCATGTTAATAGCTCCCCTGAATTACTCAGATGATCTATTATTTTCTCATCTAAATTTGGAGATTGGCTAGTGCCCACAATACGGCTTGCTCCCGATCTTATACTATCTATCTTTGAACTCCCTGACTGACTTACCTGATCCTGAATATACGAACTTTCCACGCAATCTGTGAATCCCCCCATTTTTTCAACATTCTGAAACAAATCAAGTGCCTCACTGGCTATAAGGTCAGTCAACTTCTCAATATAGTAAGAACCGGAAACAGGATCCATAACTTTGTGCAGATAGGCTTCTTCCTTCAATATTAATTGTGTGTTCCGAGCCAGTCTGGCTGAATGATCTTTTCCGGTATTATACCTTCCATCAAAAGGAAAAACGCAAAGCGAGTCGCAGCCTCCCAGGATCGCCGCCATTGATTCCACAGTTCCCCTCAAAACATTCACGTATGGATCATAAAGGGTCTTATTTCTATGGGAAGTAATACAGTGAAGACTCATTTTACAGGAAGAGATATTCTGAGGATTAAACTTTTCCACTATCTTCGCCCACAAAATCCTAGCAGCTCTCAGTTTTGCGATTTCCATAAAATAGCTTGAACCAACAGAAAATATGAAAACCATCTTATCCGAGATCATATCCACGTCTAGCCCTTTATCTTTCAGCTTTACCAGGTATTCACATCCTGCAGACAGTGAAAAAGCAAGCTCCTGAACTATATTTGCCCCTGCATCGGAAAAACTTTCACCATTAACAGCTAATGTTTTATAATGTGGTGCTTCCCTATCAGCACAAATGATGAGATCCCTGACTTTCTGGAAACAATCATCACTTTTGAAAGGCAAAAAACCATCCGATAGCAGATCATTTAAAGGACTGTAATACGAAGAGCCGTATAATTCTAAAAGATTTATATTTCTCTTTTGAGATTCTTTGATCAACAGATTGAACAGCTTCATAAAATCCGTTCCAGACTTAAAATTCAACTTCGTCTCATGCAGAGGTATATCTCTCAGCAATTCAGACATTTCATCTGCGGAATTTACTGACACTCCGGAAAAAGTCAGCGAATTTACCCCATTTGCCAATGCCTCTCTGGCTACCCTATTGGAATTTTCAACGTCTTTTCCGCTTATCTCTTGGCATATATCCCATCTATATCTGCCTGTATTGTTTCCCCTGGCAAATGGAAATTCTCCCGGTAGTGGGTCAGTCAAATATGAAAGACTATCAATATCTTCCAACGTATAAAATGGACAGATGTCAAACCCCTCATCCGTTTTCCAAGTCAACGGGGTGGTATGTTTAGTGTCCCTCTCAACCCGTCTGCTCCATTCCTCGGGAGTTGTGGAAGGAAATTCTTCAAATAAACCAACTTCTTTTTTTGGAACTGTTTTATTTTTCAATCTCAGCCCTCAAAAATGCAGAAATAGTATGATACACGTTAAGATATTATGAATAAAGTAAAGCAGTATAGCGTGAAGAGTTTTTATATTCGTCCTATGAATATGTGCCTGTTCTAAACTCTCTTCACTATTTATCAGAAAAAATAAATTAAAATATGTATTCTTGACAAGGCAGGTCTATAATGGTAGTTTCAAAGAGTTTTCAAGTTCTTAAATGGTAACGTAACACAAGTAAAACTCCTGACCTTAACATGAAATCCAAAATTAACTTGCTTTTACTGATCATCGCAGCACAGGTGATTTTCACCTCTTCAACCGTATTCGGCAGTAATGACTATCAAAAACTCTTTTCTTTAATTGACTACATCGGAGGCGACTATAAATTTGCGATCAGTAAAGGCGAAGTAGTAAACGACGCGGAATACGCGGAAATGATTGAATTTTCGGAGTCTGCCATAGCTATTGCAGGCAGACTGGAAAAATCCGACGACAGCTTAACGGAAAAGATAACTTCATTAAATAATAAAATAAAAACCAAATCCTCCGTTCAAGATGTGCAAGATACAACTGCTGAAATAAAGAAGTATCTAATATCAGTCTTTAATATCTCAACAAGCCCTTCGGTAAAACCCAGCATGAGTAATGGCTCCATCCTGTTTGCCAAAAACTGCACGGCTTGTCACGGTGAAAGAGGCAACGGAAAGGGCGTACTTTCGGCAAACTTCATACCTGCACCCACTAACTTTAAATCCCAAGAAATTTCACTGTCTCTCTCACCACTCAAAGTTTACAATACACTCAATTTTGGCCTTGAAGGCACCGCAATGCCAGCTTTTTCCACCTTGACGGACGAGGAAAAATGGGATGTAGCATTTTACGTTTTATCAATCAGTTTTCCCGATGAACTCCCCAGCAATATAGTAAATTCCACTATACCAGAAAATCTCAAGGATTATAAAAGACTTGCTTCACTAACAAATGAAGAGATCAGGGATGAGGTTGAAGATAATCCTCTTGCTTCAGCAAGGTTTTTAAGAAATTCTTACGACGATGATAGCAATAATAGCGATGATGAAAACGAATATATTGGTCTTACCATCGCAGGGTTAAATTCGGCATTGGAACACTATAAAAAAGGTGATCATAAAAAGGCACTTGACAGTTCAACGGAAGCTTATCTGGAAGGTTATGAACAAGTTGAATCTGAGGTTTCAGTGGCAGACGGTAAACTGGCTCTTAAAATTGATAAAAACATGGCAAAACACAGAGCACACATAAAAAAAGGGGGTTCCGTGGACAGCTTGGAACAAATAACAAATACCATATCTGGCGACTTGAACAAGGCTTCGGTTTTACTGTCAAATAAGAATACGTTTAGTTCGGCTGTTTTATTTACAAACTCATTTTCTATCATTTTAAGGGAAGCTCTTGAGGCAATACTTATAATTGCTGCCATTATTGCATTTTTGATAAATACCGGATCAAGAAAGTCAATAAAATACATTCACATTGGCTGGATCTGTGCCATAATTGCAGGACTACTTACATGGCTTGCCGCAAGGACGGTAATCTCCATATCAGGACTGAGTCGGGAATTGATTGAAGGGTTTACTTCTTTAATTGCAGCCGCTGTTCTGTTTTACGTCAGCTATTGGCTTATATCCAAGATAGAAGTGGAAAAATGGAAAGAGTTTATAAAAACAAAAGTGGAAACCGCACTGAACAAAAAGAGCTTTGCAGCATTGGTCATCGTCTCGTTTCTTGCAGTTTACAGAGAGGCATTTGAGACTGTCCTGTTTTATCAAGCATTGAGCTATCAAGCGGAAGGAAACACCGCACCCTTAGTATGGGGACTAATTGCCGGCATCGCAGTTACGGGTATTTTGGGGGTTATTGTATTCAAACTCGCTATCAGTATTCCAATAAAATATTTTTTCTCCGCCACCAGTCTTCTGCTGTATTTTCTTTGTTTTATCCTTACAGGAAAAGGAATTCATGAGTTTCAGGAAGCTGGTGTTATAGGAATGACCTTTATAAATTACATCCCACGGATTGATATAATCGGTGTCTATCCAACTCTGGAAACACTTATTCCACAATCAGTAATAGCTGCAGCGTTCATATTCGCATCCTTTTGGATTGCAGGCGTTTCCAGGGATAAAGAAAGAAAAGAGATCGCCGTAAATGTGTCCCACATATCGGAAGAACTTAAAACAATGTATGAATCGTTTGACCACATAAAGGGACACATACTTGAATGGAGAAAGTGCGAGGAAATTGACCTTGAAGCAGAGGAACTTGACCACCGGATCCATGAAGTTATAAATCACGTTGATCAATTGCAAAACAAACTCGGAGATTTTTATCAAGACGTCGCCAGACCTGTAAGAACAAATTGATTTGTAACCTTCCGTCATAACAATTAATATAAAAATCCGTGAAAGAAAAGGTGGTTATAATACTCTCGGGGGGAATGGACAGTTCAACTCTTTGCTACAAATATGTGAAAGATGATTTTGATGTTTACTGCCTGACGATAATATATGGTCAGAGACATGTCAGGGAAATAGATTCCGCAAGCAAAATCGCAAAAACTCTTGGAGTCAACCACAAGATTATTGACCTCTCCCCTTTGAAACAGCTTCTATCAGGTTCGGCATTGACCGATCCTTCCGTGAACATTCCCAGAGTCCCCGAAAGAACTGATTATTTTAACACGCTCAGATCAACAATTGTTCCCAACAGAAATGCGATCTTTCTGTCAATGGCAACAGGATATGCTCAAAGTATCGGTGTCGATAAAGTCTGCTTCGGGGCACACCATTCAGACAGGGGAGTTTATCCAGATTGCAGACGGGAATTTGTTGAGACTTTTGAAACTGCTGAAAAATTGGCAAATGACAATCCAAATTTAAAAATAGAAGCTCCCTTTGTAAATATGGAAAAATCGAAAATTGTAGAGTTGGGATTTAAACTGGGAGTTCCTTTTGAATCAACTTGGACGTGCTATGAGGGGGGTAGTCTTCACTGCGGCACTTGCAGCGCATGCAACGAGAGAAAAAAGGCATTCAGAGAATCCGGCGTAAAAGACCCCACTCAATACCAGAATTAAAATATGAAGGTTAATGAAATTTTCTATTCAATTCAGGGTGAAGGACTGCAAATTGGGCAACCTACCGTTTTTCTGAGACTTTTTGCCTGCGACCTGAGATGTAGTTGGTGTGACACAATGTATGCCGTTAAAGGCAATGATTACAGAGAAATGTCCAATGAAAAAATCTTTACAGAAATAGGGAAATATAATTGCAAACGGGTCTGCATCACCGGAGGAGAACCTCTTATACAAAAGAAAGAGCTTATACCCTTTACCAGTAAACTGATCGAAGATGGATATTTTATTGTACTTGAAACCAGTGGACACAAAGAGCCTCCAGAAATATTTCAAGATAAATCCTGCTTGATCAGCATGGACTGTAAATGCCCGAGTTCAAGAATGGAAAACCGCATGAATTTCAGTTTATTTGAAAAATTGACATCAAAGGACCAGCTTAAATTTGTTATACAGGATGAGGAAGATTACTCGTATGCAAGGAGCATACTAAAAAAATATGAAGTAAAAGCCTCAATAATATTTCAACCCATTCACGGAAAGAGCCTTCACTGGCTCACGGAAAAAATTCTCGAGGATAAGTTGAACTTTATCAGAGTGCTGCCCCAGTTGCATAAAATAGTGTGGGGGAAGAAAAGAGGTGTTTAAGAATAAACCCCATCAATTCAATCTGGTTATATAAATTGATGGGTCCAGTTAGAAAATTAAATGTTTGCTTATATATTGTATAACAGTTTATAATTAAGTTTGTTAAACAGATTTTAGGGAGACGACACAATGAGGAACAAAAAGGAAACATACAATTATGAACCTTTTGCCGATACAGATGATTACAAAAAAGTCAACGGGGATATAATAACAAGTTGGGTTCAACTTATGGTTGATAAAGGTGTGGGAAAAATTGAGAAGATACTGGACGTAGCAACTGGCGCCGGAACGATGGTGCAGATTTTCTTTTCTTGTTTACCTTCACAATGGAAAAAATCATTGGTAATGTGCTTAGATCAATCTTCAGAGGCACTGAAAGTAGCCCAATCCAAACTTGAAAACCAGGTAGAAAGTCTCAAATTCATTAACTCTCCAATTGAAGAACTGGATCTGGCTAATAATAGTATTGACATTGCTATATGGGGAAATGGTATCCATTATTTAACGGAAGAATCACAGATCAAAAGCCTTAAAAAGATAAAAAAAACTTTGAAGCCTGGGGGTTGGTTATTTTTTAACACTGCCTTTTATGAGGAAGCAAGGCCCGCGGAAACAATTCCATTTTACAGGACGCAGGTAAAAAACGCGGTTCTTATGTTAAGAGAAAAAGGCATTAAGCGTGGAACAAAGGAAAATAAGGCCGAAGCGGCAAAGTTTCATCCTAAATCATACTATGAAGAGTTGGTGAGTAAAGCGGGGCTCAATCTGGTAAAAGCTCAGGAGTTTGCCGGCAATCTTACACAGAATGCATGGGAGCATATAAGTGGATTTCAGCAATATGCAGCGGGTGCGCTACATGGTTATCCAGCCGACGATGCTTCTGACGCAATGAAAACCGCAGTCGCACCATCCATATTGCTACATGGGGAGAAAGATAAGGATGGAAAGTTGTTTGTTATTAGAAACTGGCTTGCGGTAAGTGCACGGGCTTAAAAGCGGGTTTTGCCAATAGAGTAAGGTGATGATTTAACAATTACCTCAAACATCACCTATCAAATAAGGTGACACCACTCGACTGATCAGAAACGATTGCAATCTATCCTCGCATCTTACATCTGTCGCAGGAGCAGTTATTTCTTAAAAGAACAAAAGTGTATATACCGGTATTATGCCCGTCACTCCAGTAAAATCTTATTGCATAGTGGCCCACTTTTTCAATCTTCAGGGGTCGTATGGGTACTTCTCTCTTAAAAGACGGTCTGGTGCTACCTGTTGTATTATTTCTACTTTTATTTTTTACCTTGCTGCAACCTGCACATGGACACAGACTCCTTAGATCTTCATATAGATATATACTTTCGTGTCTATCTTGCCAAAGAATATGAAGAGCAGTATCGCTGAATTCGGTCAATTCTTTGATCTTATATTGCATGACACCTCACCTTATAGAATACCGTTTCTGGTTAAACAGTTTTATTGATAATAAAACACCAAGATAGTATAATCAAACCTCAATGAAACAAGAATATGAAGCAGTCTCTGCCGTCATAAGTTCTATAAGTTCTTCATCCAACATAGTATTTCTCACGGGGTCGGAATTCCTTTTTGATTCGAGTATACCCGACGTTACAGATATGGGCTTCAGCCCCGATATAAGAAAATTCAAAAACAGCACTGAAGTCAGACAGAAATACTGGAAAAAACTCAAGGAATATTACCCATTGATTTCTTCTGCTGCACCGACACCAACCCATGAAGCAATTTATGAATTAAGCCTACTTTCAAATGTGAGTTGTATAATCACGGAAAACGGAGATGGGCTTCACCAAAAAGCTGGCAATAGCAACGTAATTGAAATTCACTCCAACATTCACTGGGCGACCTGTCCAGAATGTGGTAAAGATCAACCAATGACAGAGGCGCTTGACCAACTTGAAAAGGGAAAAGAGATTCCAACGTGTACAATCTGCAACAATGACCTGATCAAGCCACCCATATCATTTCCAGGACAACCTTTTCCACACTGGGAAATGAGGGAAGCATGGATCAGACTCCAGAACTGCGACTTGCTGATCATAGTAGGAGTCAATCTGGAAAATGAACCAGTGGCATCCTTTCCATTTCAGGTAATGAACAAAGGAAATAAAGTTGTAATAATCGGTGAGATGGAAACACCTGCTGATGAATACGTAACCATTGTTATATATGGGAAACCAAATCAAGTTATGCCTTACATATCAAAAGAACTAAAAAAGCAAATACCTATTTCATAAGATTATCTCCGTATAGTAATGGCAATCAATAAAAAATCTCCTATTAGTAAACCAACTCAATACGTTTCCAATACGGACAAGGATATATACACTGTAAATAATATTCCTGAAGAGGTTATTGCGGTAATTTTTGCTTATGTAAGTAGGAGTCCGAAGAGTTTCAGAGATAACATAAGCACTGTAATTAAGGAAGAGCAATTAGGACAGGAAAGAGCAGAGAAATTTCATGAGAAATGGGTTTTGAATTATGGACATGCTTCAGTTGCAGAGCATGCTTCCGTGCATGTAGGAATAGAAAATGTATCAAGATTGTTTTCCTCAATGCTTGAACTTTCAAATGAATATTTATCTTTTACAGAATATTCCCAAAGATACCAAACTCCCGCAAAAGGTGATTTCTATACACCCGTAGAATTGGACGATAATAAAACTCTAAAAAAGGAATTTCAAGATTTATCCTGTGATCTATACGATATATATGCCGAACTAAATGATATTTTATTTGACTATTTGAAAAAAACATCCCCTACACCAGAAGGAAAAGATGAAAATTCACACCATTCTGCTCTAAAGAAACTTGCATTTGAAGATGCAAGATATGCACTTAATCTATCTACTCATACCAATTTAGGTATGACTGGCAATGCAAGAGCGGTTGAAAATGCCATTTCAGTGCTTTTATCAAGCGATTATACAGAGGCTAAAAACAGAGCAGAGGAAATTAAGCAAGAAGTAAAATTTTCTATACCAACACTGATAAAATATGCAGATAAGAAGGATTACATTACCGAAACTCGTAGGAATCTTCAGGATAGATTGAGTTTCTCTCATAATATTAAACCCGGAGCCCATCTCAGTAGTGTAAATCTATTTAACTGGACTGGTAAACCATTTGATAATCCACAGAAGGTTGCATTAAAAGAAATTGTTAAAGCTATATTGTTTGAACATACAGTGTCAAGTTATAAGAGAATTTCTCGTAGTATAGAAGATTCATGGACTATGGCAGATTTATTATCTTTATTTAAAAAGACTGTAAAACATCTTGGAAAACATGACGACCCTATGCAGGCGTTTAAACTTATAAACTATGAGGCGGAATTTATCATCAGTGAAGCGTGCTGGCATCAACTTTTAAGACACAGAAAGGTTAATTGGATATACAAAGATCCTTCAATCTATAACGGTGTAACTATACCACCTAATATTACAAATGCTGGTGCTAAAAATTTATTATATAGTGCAATATACAAAAGTGAAACAATGTATCATAAACTATTAAATGAAGGATTTGACAATGTTGCCCATTATGTTGTAACAAATGCCCATAACAGAAGAGTAATTGGAAAGTTTGATCTATGGGAACTTTATCATCTTATCAACCTAAGAATGTCAGAACAAGCCCAGTGGGATATAAAAAGTGTTATCGGAGAACTAGTTAAACAAGTTAAAGTACATCATCTCGATCTTGTAAAACCTGCGTTAGAATGATTAAAAAGTTGAGGAAATAAAATGAACCTAACAAAATGCGAAGAGTGTGGTTACGAAATTTCATTGAAGACGGACACCTGTCTTAACTGTGGTGTAAATCTGAAGAAGAACAAAAAAGGTGGTATAAGAAGTCTTTTAAGAAGAATAATAATTGTAATTATAGTAATCCAAATCCTGATTACCGTGCTGAAGAAGGCTTTTAAGTAGTTCCTATGACAAAATCAAACCATCTGGAACTGATCAAACAGGGGGTACCTCTGTGGAACCAATGGAGAGAATCCAACCCGGAAGAATTACCCAATCTGGTTTGGGCGAACCTAATAGGACTTGATCTAAGCTCTGCAAATTTTGAAGGTGCAAACTTGAAACTGGCTTATTTAAAAAACACCAATCTGGAAGGTGGGATATTTATTAATGCAAATCTTTATGGGTCTAATTTTGAAAATTCAAACATGGAAAATGTGAATATGAAAAACGCCAATCTGGAAGGGGCTCATTTAATAGGTTCTAATCTTAAAAATGCGAACTTGAGAGGTTGCAATTTCAAACTTGCCAATTTGGATGGAGCCAATCTACAAGATGCAAACCTGTACGGTGCTAAAAAACTCAACATAAAGCAACTTTCAAATGTTAAATCTCTTAAAAATACCAAGTTGGACCCTACGCACGTAAATGAATTAAAAAAATCCTTTCCAGAACTGCTTTTGTAAAAATGAACAAATTTCCTTCATTTAAAGATCTTATAAAAGGCAATATTCTGAAAGTCTCCGAGATAAACTCACAGATCCGGGGGATTATTGAGAAAGAATTTAAAAGCCACTACCTGTGGGTCGAAGGAGAAATATCAAACTTCAAAGGAAACTACACCAGTGGTCATTGGTATTTTTCACTGAAAGACAAAAAAAGCCTGATCTCCGCAATCTGTTTTAAGAGGGAGAACCAGTATTTTAAATTCACTCCCAAGGAAGGACAGGAAGTAATATGCTGCGGACAAATTAACATTTATGAAAAACAAGGAACCTATCAGTTAAATGTTACCTATATTGAACCAAAAGGTATTGGATCACAACAACTTGCCCTTGAACAACTGAAAGAAAAACTGAAGACGGAAGGACTTTTTGACAGTGAGCGCAAACGACAGTTGCCATTTTTGAGCAGGAAAGTCGGTGTTGTAACTTCACCAACCGGTGCGGCAATAAGAGATATAATAAAAGTAACTGGGCGCAGGTTTATCAACACGGAGATACTTATTTCACCTGCAAGGGTTCAGGGAGAAAACGCACCTTCGGAAATAGTAAAAGCGTTGGAGTTGCTATACAAGGTAAACGATATAGATCTGATTATAGTTGCACGTGGAGGTGGCTCATCAGAAGACCTGTGGGTATTTAACGAGGAGTCAGTTGCAAGAACCATCAGTATATCTCCCGTTCCCACTATATCAGCAGTAGGACATGAAACAGATATAACGATTGCAGATTTAGTCGCTGATATAAGGGCAGCTACTCCATCCGTGGCGGCAGAAATTGCCCTAAAAGATAAAAACGAGCTTTTATATGAATTGAAAACCCTGGGAAAAAGAATTAATAATTCTATGAAAAATCGTCTGGAAGTCTTGATGGGGGATTTAGAACATATTAAAAGTAGAATTAATTGGAACATTAAATTTAACTACAATCAGAAACTATCACAACTTAATTTGCTGTCCGCAACTCTGGATAGCATAAGTCCACTAAAAGTGTTGAAAAGAGGCTACAGCATTGTATATAATGAGAACAAAAAATATGCTATAAAAAATTCAGAAGATATAAAAATAGGAGACAAAATTATAATCAGGTTTCATAAAGGACAGGCAAATTGCACAGTAGATAAAACTACTGGCTGAATACAGTGAGTTCTGGCAAGTCAATAACTGAAATACCATCCCTGATCAAACTGCTTTTTATTTTATATTCCGGATCCCTATCAGTAAATAAATACTTGAGTCTTCCACCAAAGAATTCTTTTAATGAAACCGTCCCGTTTTGTTCACTAAAGCACTTTACCGCCCATTCTATACCTTCACTCGAGAGAAACAGAACCGTCGGCATAACTTCCAACACATCGTTTAAAAAATCCATCTTATTTTCGGCAATTGCTCCTCTGTTTCCTATGAAAATTGGCAAAAAATTAGCAAGCTCTGAAAAAGAACCCTGTGATGCAAGGTAGGAAAAAGACGAATCTTCCGGAGTTACAAATCTCAACTCTTTACAAGATAGGCGTAGAAGATTCAAAAGAAGCTTCTGAGTTATAATTTTACTTTCCATCTTTTCATTATTAAAACTGTAGAAATTTATAGCAGGAGTGTCTGGGTTAACAGATATGAAAACCTCTGTTAATTCATCTTTGAGCTTTCTTGCCTTCAAAAATCCGAATTTCACGACAGATTTGTAATCTACGATTTTATCATGCAATCCCGGACTGTTTTTAGAAAACAAGAATATCTTTTCAATGGCTTTATTTGATTCCAATACCTCTTTGAATCTGCTCAATACATCTTCATTACTGACAAAAACAAAGTTAATTTTTTCCTTATTCAGTATTTCACCAATATTCTCTACCTGAACAATGGAAGGTGCAGAAACCGAACAGCATCCCAGTAAAAACAGCGATGACTCTACAAATAAACGCTCAAGTGTATTTGGAGAAATTATCAAAACCCTACTCTCCTTGGTAAATCCACAATCTAGCATGAAAGCGGCAATACTATTGACCTGCGTATTAAAATCAAGCCATGTTATCTGTTTCCAACTCCACCCGTCACGCTTTTGAAAAAGCAGCCTAGACTTATTTGCCTTGACTCTATCTTGAAAAAAATCATAAAACCTTGTTTCAGTCATAAAATCTCCATAATTAATAGTAAGGGATGATTCAGTTAATATACTACACAAGTAATGTTTGAACAGGTCACAGTTAGCAGGAATTTTGAGCAATTTCAAGGAAGAGCATATAACTCAGCAAAGTCCATCGTCAAAAAGCTCCATGATAATGGGCATAAGGCATTTTTCGTTGGAGGATGTGTCCGCGATGCCTTGCTCAACTCGCAACCAGCAGAGTATGATATTACCACAAGTGCCAGCCCGAAAGTGATACAAAATCTGTTCAAAAGAAATGTCCCAATTGGCGAAAAATTTGGCGTCATACTTGTATTGCTCAATGGTTTTCAGTTTGAGGTTGCTACTTTTAGAGAAGAGAGTAAATACGAGGATGGCCGACATCCTTCAATCGTGAGCTATAGTAACAGCGAGAAAGATGACGTTTTGAGAAGGGATTTTACAGTCAATGGAATGCTTTACGACCCGCTGGAGAATAAACTCCTTGACTACGTTGAGGGCGAAAAAGACCTGCTGAAGCAAACTATCAGAACAATTGGCAATCCTTGTGTGAGATTTGATGAAGACAAACTCAGGATGATAAGAGCCGTTAGGTTTGCTTCAAGATTCTCATTCGAAATAGAAAAAAATACCTTCAATACTATCAATGAACTGAGCAGTCAAATAAACGAGGTGAGCAGCGAGAGAATAAGGGATGAAATCTTAAAGATAATAACTCAGCAAAACCCTGGAAATGGGATTAGACTTCTTAATAAAGCAAAGTTACTGGAGCAGGTATTACCCGAGGTGTCCAATATGGCAGGTGTGGAGCAACCTCCGGAATTTCATCCTGAGGGAGATGTATTTATACATACCTGCATTGTACTGGACAAATTGTATGAAATAACGGAAGGCAACTACGCACCCGATACAGCGATGGGAGCATTGTTGCACGACATCGGAAAACCTGCGACTTTTGAAATATCAGACAGAATCCGATTTAACGGACATGACAGAGTGGGGGCATTCATGGCAAAGAAAATTTGCAGGAAACTGAGATTTTCCAAAAAACAAACTAACCATATTACTTCACTGATCAGAGAGCACTTAAAATTCAAAGATGTTCCCAATATGAGAGAAAGCACGTTAAAAAAATTCCTTTCTATTCCACGTTTTGATGATCACCTGACAATGCATCTTGCAGACTGCCTTGGAAGTCATGGGATAAGAGAAATATATGACTTTATAAAGAACAAGATGGAAACCATACCAGAAGAAGAAATAAAACCACCTCCTCTTTTGAATGGTAAAGACTTGATCAGACTCGGATTGAAACCCGGACCTTTGTTTGCAAAAATCTTAAATAAAATTGAAGAGCATCAACTTGAAGGCATGCTGAAAAACAAGGATGAAGCTATGGAATTTGTCAGGAACAACTTCAACGCTTGAATATATCCGAACTGAAATCCGGTTTAACAAACCAGCTTTTCCCCTTTTTTATCCAGACATCATTAACCTCTGCCGTTTTCTCAGAAACAGATGGATACCTGTAATATACAACTAAGACCCTCACCCTGGTTGGTTGTTCTGGATCGGACTCATCAATATCTACAGCCTCTTTTATTTCATAGTTGGTTATGTTAAGACTGTCCTTAATATCAGTGGTAATCTCGTCAAAGACAGCCACTTGTTCATGATGAACAAAATTGATGGCTTTTTCATAATACCTCCACCGCATATACTTGTAATAATCTTTAACGACAGATGGAAGTTGGTTTTGTTCGTCTTTGAAAATTGACTTTCCACAAGCGGGTAGAAATAAAATAGTCAGTAGTAATAAAATACTTAAAATGACACGAGGCATTATAATCAAATACGGGGGGGACCTTTATGCCCCCCGTGTGCTAGTTATTAAATCTTTGCCTGCAACAAAAATGCAATGAGCAAAGCGTATATTACAAGAGATTCTATAAGTGCAAGACCAATGATCATAGGGGTCTGAATTGCAGATGCAGCATTGGGATTTCTTGCAATTCCAGTGAGCGCTGCTGCTGTAGCACGTCCTTGCCCTACTGCTGCAACACCTGCTGCAACACCAATTCCAATTCCTGCACCAATCCCTATGCCCATCTTCGCCAAATCACCTATCCCCTCACTTGCTGCATAAACTTCCGGAACAAATGCCCCAAAGGTGGCTGCTACAATTAAAGCTAATAGTGAAAATAACCTCTTCATCAAAAACTCCTCCTGTGTATTGTGTGTTTATATTTTTTCTTCTTACTTTAATGTTCATGTCCCTCTGCCAGAGCAATATAAATAGCCGACAAAATGGTAAAAATAAACGCTTGTAAAAAAGAGACGAATATACCAAGCCCAACAAAAACTGCAGGTAATAAGAAATGCGTCAGATTTGTAAATACCCCAAGAACCATATGGTCACCCGTAATGTTCATAAAAAGCCTTAGTGACAAAGATACAGGCCTCACAAGGTGACTTATCAACTCAATTATTATCATCAGCGGAGCAAGAAACAATACGGGTCCTGCAAAGTGCTTTAAGTAAGATATGCCGTGCTCTTTAAACCCATAGTAGTTATACATAACAAAAATAATAGCCCCAAGAGCAAGAGTTGTGTTCAAAGACCCGGTGGCAGGTAAAAACCCTGGAACAATTCCAAGTAGGTTCAAAAAAAGGATAAAAATAAATGAACCACAAAGAAGCGGAAAATATTTTTTTGCTTTCTCACTCGAACCAAAAATATTTTCAAAAATACCAAATAAGAAATCCAGACAGATAACCTGAAAGAAATTATTAAGGGATACTTTTGAATCCGGAACCACTGCAGAATCTTCAGAAACCATTCCTCTTAAAGCTATGCCGACAACAACAAGTAATAGCAGTACAAGAACAGCACCAAGTATATGGTCGTGCTCTATCATACCTACAAAGGTAAACCAGCTAAAATGCTCCATTAACTCCTTTTAATCCTCTTCCAATAATAACAAATACAACTGCGGTCAGGGCTATAATAAAACCATAAATATTTAATTTTGCAAACACCAACAAAGCCAATAAGATCCCAAGCAGTATTAAAAGTTTTAACACGAATAAAAAAACGATGAATTTGCCTGAATATCTCTTGGTAACTGTGGAATTCACAATAAATTTTATCATTACAAAATCAATCAGAAACAGCAATCCCCCCAACCCTACAGCGATTGCAACCTGCTTTTGCTGAAATAACAGATTGCCTACTACAAAAAGTAGAATAACAACTGCAATTGCTTTTTCCGTTCCACCAAAAATTACAAACTCTGAGTTATTATTTTCTGCCATCTTTATTTTTAACCCTCAACACCCTTATCAGCAGAGTAATTGCTGAAAATACACCAAGAATTAATCCTATTAAGGTAAAGTATGGTTCTTCATTATCAAATTTACTGTCCAAGTATCTACCCAGCAATAATCCGGCGGCAACTGAAAATCCAAAATTACTTCCAACGGCAATAAAGTAAATCCACTTTTGCTCTTTCTTGGGCATTGACCTACAAATTTCCAAGCGCTTTTTTTATTACCCGCAGAGTTTTTTCCACATCATAATCAGAATGAGATGATGATACGAATGCAGTCTCAAACTGGGAAGGGGGAAACATAACACCGTTACTTAAAAGCATCCTGAAAAATTTGGCAAATCTACTTGTATCAGATTTTGTCGCACTTTTGTAGTCTGTAACTTCATCTGATCCGAAGAAAATTGTGAACATGGAACCAAGACAATTCACTGATGCACAAACTCCATATTTTTTTATGAAAGTTTTTATTTCTTTTACCATTTTTTCCGATTTGTTATTTATATCGGCAAAAAAATTCTTTTTCATAATTTTATTAAGACTTGCTATACCGGCTGCCATCGCAACAGGGTTGCCGGAAAGCGTGCCCGCTTGATAAACAGAACCTTCTGGGGAAATATGGCTCATTATCTTTCTGCTTGCCCCGTAGGCTCCAACTGGCAAGCCACCACCTATGATCTTACCAAGACAAGTGATATCAGGCTTTACACCGAAAATCTTCTGAGCTCCACCCAATCCAAGCCTGAAACCGGTAATAACCTCATCAAAGATAAGGAGCGAGTCGTATTGCTTCGTTATGGATCTCAGCCTTTTTAAAAAACCTTTAACAGGAGGAACAACACCCATGTTGCCGGCAACCGGCTCTATAATGACACCTGCGATCTTATTACCGTATTTCTCGTACAGCTTTTCTACGGAATAAATATCGTTATACCGTGCAATCAACGTTTTGGAGGTAAAAGATCTTGGCACTCCCGGGCTGCTTGGGTAACCAAAGGTAGCGGCACCTGATCCCGCTTTTACAAGAAGGTGGTCAGCATGTCCATGGTAGCATCCTTCAAACTTGATAATGTGGTCTTTTCCCGTATATGCTCTTGCCAACCTTATGGCGCTCATTGTTGACTCAGTACCTGAACTTGTCATTCGCACCTTTTCAATTGACGGCACACAATCAACCAAAATCTTCGACAGCAATATTTCATACTCACATGGCGCCCCGTAGCTAGTCCCAAACTCAGATGCTTTCTTTATAGCATTTAACACATCTTTATCTGCATGTCCAAGTATCAACGGCCCCCATGATCCTAAATAATCAATGTATTTATTACCATCAACATCAAATATCTTTGAGCCTTTTGCTCTTGAAATGAAAATCGGACCTCCACCTACTGCATTGAACGATCTTACCGGGCTGTTCACTCCACCAACAAGGTATTTTTGGGCTTTGTGGAATAACTTATCAGATCTTTTACGGGACATATCTTTTTTAGTTTCTTCGGTTTCAGCACACGGGTCAACAACCTCTCTTTTGCTAACCTGAACTGAAATTCAGAAATAGAAATACAGAGATACAAATACCCAATTACAATTTAAACTCGGACATTAGCTTTTTAGCTTCATTTGCCTCTGATGATTCTGGATATTTATCAATGAGAATCTGCAAAAACAGCCTTGCTTCTTCTTCTTTATTTAACTTTATTAAACTCAGAGGCTGCTTCAAATATGCTAAAGGAACACGTGGGTCATCTTTGTATCCGTCAATGAAATTTTGATACTCAAGTATTGCCTCTTCATAAAACCCTTCATTGTAATAGGAATCAGCTATCAAGAAAGCTGCGTCAGGTTTTTTAGATGAATTCGGGTATTGTCGCAGGAAACTACGGAATTTTTGTCTGGCATTGGCATAGTTGCCTAAGGCAACATCTTTGTCGGCAGCTTCAAACAGTGCTTCTTCTAATTCTTGTTTTGTGGGCTGCTCGCTTTGCTCTTGCACATCCTTATCAATTTCGGGGAGATTCAATGCGGGAAGACTCAATGGTGGAACGGGGACAACATCTTTATCTGAAACATCGTTTTTGATGTTATCCGCTTGTTTTTCAAACAACAACACCCTTCGTTCAAGATCATAAACTTTTATTTCCAGCTGAAAAAGCTGGTTTGATAAATCTACACCTCTATCTACATCTCTATTGAGATCACTCTCTCCACTTCCCGGACGTTGCTGCTTTAACAGTTTATCAACTTTCCTTTCAAGCCTACTTTGCCTTGCGTATATACCACCCACGTCATCTTGTGTTACCACACAAGATGCAGTAAATAACACCACCACGGCAACAATTGATATTAACAAAAACTTCACTTCTACGATCTAGTGTGTAACAAAATGTGCTCTTCTGTTTTGACTGTAAGCATAATCCGATGTACCTGAAGACCACTTTTCAGTCTCACCCTTACTTATTGCCTTGATCATCTCTGGAGAAACGCCCTTTCCTATCAGATAATGCATAACTGAGTCTGCCCTGCGTTGTCCGAGAGCCAGATTATACTCTTCCGTTCCTCTAACGTCAGCATAACCCTCTATTACTATAATCGCCGATCCGCCGCAAACATCACAAACATGATCGTCTGATTTTTTCATTTTTTTCATAATGTATTTTGCATTTTTATCAAGCAATTTTTTTGAATGAGATGTTATTTTTGCACTGTCATAATCAAACAATATACCTTTAAGACGGGCTGAAGACTTAAGTTCATGCGAACCCATCATTTCAACTTCCTTTTGCATCTCGTCTTCAGTTTTGCCTTCCATAAACTGCTCGCTAGCCATCTTTCCCTGTCCCTCAATAGCCTTGAACTTTGCTTCTTCGAGCAAACCCAATGCTTCGGTCTCCTTGCCTTCTCTCATAAGGAGCTTAGCTCTTGCAATTAAATCTACTGCTTCATCGTATGCGGGTGCATTTTTAACACCTGCTTCCTGTGTTGATTTTAAAACGGACTCTGTGTCCATTAGCTGCTTGGTAAACTTGGACACGCAACCAGCAGTAAGCCCCCCCGTTATTAACAAAACAAGAACAAAAACCTGAAATCTGACTTTACTCATAACTTGTCACCTCCTAAAATCTTGCTGGTCATTATACCATAATTAGTTAAAAGAGTCTAAAATATTTGCAGGATGACTGAAGCCAAACTGCCAAGCACTCCACCTCGCTGCCCTAAACCCCCGCTTAACCTTGTAAAAATACCCTGAGTGAAGTTTTGAGACAGCAGTTGCGTGGCACTATTTGCGATAGCTCTGAGGGTGCTTTTTGTAATGTCTCCCAAATTCTTAAAATTGCCCGTAATGACATTAAAAAATAAGTCCGAGAATGTGTCGCGAATCCAAGACATCGTATAACTGCCCCATTGCGTCACCAATTTGTTCTGACGTTTGAGATAGCTCCTCAAAGCTCCCTTTAACCCCGTCCTCCTCTTTTTTCTGGTATAATGCCCATTATGGAACATGTTTGTGATGTTTGCGGAGTTGACAAAAGAGAGGTTGAGCCATGCTGGGACGATATGTCCTGTTCTGGTTGCGGAAGATACAAATCCTTCTGCGAGAGACTGGGAGAAGGAGAGTGTATTACCGATGACATCTTTGACCTTGTCATCATGTCTCCTCTCTTGCTGATCGGTGGCTTTCTTGTTCTTTGCTTCATTCTTGCCATTCTCGGAGCCCTCTTTGGTTGGTCTTGATACATTCCGACATTTATGAGCACTACGTCGGGTTTTTTGGCGGAATTATTGACGCTTTAAATGGGGATTAAACGGGATTTAAACGGTGTTTAACAAGCGATTATTTTTCCACTTACAAAAAATGACCGAAAACAGAGATAGTGTTGACTGCCAACGAGTTCCTAACCCCCCTTTAACATTGACTTTTTTTCTTTAAAATGTCCATAAATTCAGAGGTCAGCGATAATAAGTATCAAAAACTACAAATATTAAAAAGAGTAATGATTACAGGAGTTATGACAGAAAAAAGGTAAAATTTAAGCAATTTACTTAAATATAGCGAAAAACAGTTGATTTGACGGATAAAAAAGACAAAAAACTTTTCCAACTCAACACCCCGAGTAGCCTCGCAACGTCATATAAGAATCGGGTCTGGGTCACTCAATATGAGCAGATTTTTGCCTGTCCCACGTATCACTCGTAATTCCCTGCTCTCTCAATTTGTTCTTTTGAGTTCTCTGTGTCCCAGTTTTGGGAAAGGATTTTACAAACCTGACATACCTTGGGATCATAAAAGCAGGCATATTGGGTTCCAGAAATTTTACTAATTGATCCGGGTCTATCTTTACTCCCTCTTTAGAAATAATCAATATCATTATTTCGTTTTCCGCATATTTACCTTCTTCCGACTTAATCCCTATTGCTGCCGACTCCTCTACATCCGGGTGGGAGTTAACTATCTTTTCTACCTCAAAAGAACTTACATTCTCTCCTCTTCTCCTTATGTAATCTTTCACACGATCAACAAAATATATATATCCGTCTTCATCCATTTTACCGGCGTCTCCAGTGTGAAACCAGAAATTCCTGAAATCCTGCACCGTCTTTTCGGGCATTTTGTGGTAATAGTGGAGCATTATGTTGGGGATTCTTGGTCTTACCACTATCTCACCTATATCGCCTCTTGAAACCTCAATATCCGTTTGGGGGTCAACGATCTTTATTTCGTAATTTGGAGCTTCTTTTCCACATGATCCTACCCTGAACGGCTCACCCGGTCGCATCCAGGTGCACTGCCCGATTTCCGTCAAACCATAGCCTTCCATAATTCGGATATTAAACCTATGCATAAACTCCTCTACAATATCATGTGGAGCCGGCGAACCTAAAACTAACTTTACCTTGTGCTGTGTCTCTTCTAAAACGGGTGGAGTGTTCCAGACAAAGTAGCATATAGTCCCGACTATATTAAACTTTGTCACCTCATGGTCTTTCATCCACTTCCAGAAGTTGCGGGCACTGTATTTTTCTTCCACAACTGCCTTGGCACCCCTTATGAGCGCCGGATAAACGGTCATTACCATTGCGTTTGAATGAAAAAGTGGCAGACAGGTAAAGCAAACATCGTTTGGACCCACATCCATAATTTCAACGTAGTTTCTTGCACTACTGTAATCCGCTGCTGAAGGTCTCATAACACCTTTTGATCTTCCAGTAGTCCCCGACGTATACATAAGCCTCGCATAATCCATGAAAGTAACTTCAATTCTCGGATCCTTTGAACTTTGCCCGTTTATAAAATCCGTGTAAGAGATCATATTTTTAAATTTAAATCCATGCCTTTTAAATTTAGGCTTTCCATCCTTCGTCCAAACAATAATGTGTTTAACTTGTGGAATTTTGTCCGCTATCGGTGGCATCCTGTCAAGATATTGTTCGGCAATAAAAAGAACTTTTGCATCCGAGTTGTCAATAACATATTGAAGGAAGTCCATCACGTATGCCGTATTGATCGGCACCATGACCGCCCCCATTTTCAGTATGCCAAACCATGTAATGACGTAGTCATCAGAGTTTGGCATATATACTGCAACCTTTTCCTGCTTTTCTATACCGAGACTGACCAAACCGTTTGCGATCTTGTTAGCAAGTTGGTTTGTCTTGTGGAAGCTAATGGGGTTTTTATACCCGAACTGTAGAAAGGGTTTCTTGCCAAACTCTCTTGCTTGATCTTTCAAAATGCGTGGAAGCACCCACTCTGCCATATCTTCTTTCAGATACCACTCAACGTCAAACTTGCCGTTTTCCCTCTTGTAACTGACCGTGTGCATTAGGTCTTTTGGTTTGGTCTTGGAAATCTTTTTTGCCATTTATAACTATTTTCCTATTATTTTACAAAGACGTTCAAGGAGAATATTACTCAAACATACTGAATGGGTAAACTATATTTTATCCCGTTATCAACTTCTCGGATCAAATATCTCCCTCGCTATAAGCATCTTATGAATTTCATTTGATCCCTCATATATCTCACCAACCTTTGAATCTCTGTATATCTCTTCAACCTTGTAGTTGGATCTGTCATGTCCCAGTTCAACCATTAAACCCAGCCCTCCGAATATTTGCACGGCATCCCTCGCCATGTCAACTGATACTTTTGACCCGTAAAATTTTGCACCAGACGATTCCAATACCGGGAATTTATTTCCCCTGTCAATTGAGAGAGCGCTCTTTACGTATAGATTTCTGGCGTTCTCTATCTCTATTGCTCTCTCTGCCATCAAAAACTGCCAGTGCTGAAATTGACTTATCTTTTTTCCGAAAGCTCTTCTCTTATCCATAAACCCTACACACTCATCAAAAGCTGACTGTGCCATTCCAACACCACTTGCTCCGATACCGGTTCTCCCATACATTAAGGCACCCACGCAAACCTTCAAGCCATCTCCTTCCCTGCCAATCAGGTTTTCCTCGGGAACTTCAACGTTATTAAAATATATATCGTAGGTCAACTCACCTCTGTTACCCAGTTTTTTGTCTGGCTCACTCACGCTACATCCCTCAGAATTCAAGTCAATAACCAACATGCACGGTCTGCCACCAATGTTGACTAGGGTTGAGACGTAATCTGCAACCCCTGCGTTTGTTATATATCTCTTCTGACCACTTATCACATATTTCTTTCCTCTCTTAATCCCTTTGGTTATCAATGAGTCTGTCCTCACATCGGAACCTGATTGAGGTTCGGTCATTGCAAATGCCCCAATTGAGCTACACTCCAGGATCGGCTTCAGATATTTCGTCCTAATATATTCAGAGCCGAAACTGAGGCTTTTTCCTGCGAGCAGAAAATGTGCATTCACGGATCCCGCAAAACTGGCGCTCACGTAAGCCAACTCCTCAGTAAGAGATACCGAGGCACAAGCGGGATACTTTAATCCCAGCCCCCCATCTGACTTTCCGAACGGAACTCTGAAAAGACCTTTCTCTGCCATTGATCTGAAAAGCTCCCAAGGGAAATTAGCGTTATCTTCGACTTTCTGTCCTATCTGATATGCTTGTGGTAACAACTCATCTTCAGCAAACCGCCTGTATTTTTCACGTAACTCTAACGTTTCATCGGGAATAAGCTGATCATTATAAAGTTTATTTTGCATCCTTGGAGGTAATTTTCTCATTTGGTTTCTCCTTTTTCCGACTTTTACATGTCTTAAAAGATTTGATTACACACATATTTTACGGCTAATATTAGAACAAACAACCAATATGATATTATGCCAAAATTAGCGTTTGTTCTTCCAAATTGGGCAACGATCAACAAAGAGGGGATTATTTTCTACTCACATCTTGCTGAGGAACTTGGTTACGATTCCATCTGGGTTCCCGAGACTTGGGGCAATGATGCTTTTACCCTGCTGACTACCATTGCTCACAACACAAAGACCTTGAAATTTGGAACAGGAATCACATCGATTTACAGCAGAAGTCCCGCTATAATGGCACAGACTATATCAACCATTGATTCCATATCGGGTGGTAGAGCTATTTTAGGACTTGGTGCAAGCACGGGAATAGTGAATGAAAACTGGCATGGGATCAAACATGAAAAACCCGTTCAAAGAACCAGAGAATACGTTGAGATCATAAGACTAATACTGAGCGGTAAACGCGTAAATTACAAAGGTGAAATATTCAATCTAAAAAACTTCAGTCTACAATCCGAACCTTTGAGGAGAAATATTCCTATCTATCTTGCTTCACTCGGATCCAGAAATTTGCAATTGACAGGAGAAATAGCTGATGGATGGCTGCCTTTCCTTTGTTCTGTCAGCCATTTAATAGAGCTGAAGAACGAGGTGGAAAAAGCATCCGTAACCGCAGGGCGGACTACAAATAATATTTCAATATGTCCTTATGTCCCTACGCTATTATCCGATGAAACGGGACAGGCTGATCATAAACTGAAAGAGTTCATATCATTTTACGTGGGAGCAATGGGACCTTTTTACAGCAGGCTGATAGCCAGCTACGGGTTTGAGGATGAAGCAAATAGCATCAGGGACGCATGGAGCAGAAAAGATACGGCAGGTGCTACTGAGAGTGTCAGCAACAGGCTCTTGGATGCAGTATCTGTAAACGGCTCTCGCAAATATGCACTGGGCAAGTTGAGAGCATTTCGATCCGAAACCGATTGTCCTGTTCTAATATTCCCCTTCAAAGCCTCTCGTGAACAGGTAGTGGAAACACTAAAGAAACTTGCACCCAACGGTATGTATTGACTTTAATCCCCGTTTTGATCTGTTTTTTTACCGAACATAAGGGCAATGTATATACCGATCTCATAAAAAACAAGTAATGGTATCAGCATAAACATCATTGATATGGCGTCAGTTGTCGGGGTGATCAGTGCGGCGGCAACGGCACTAAGAAGCACGGCATACTTTCTCTGCTTTTTTAGCCAGTTGCTTGTAACAAGCCCCATTCTTGCGAGGATAAATACCAAAATGGGAGACTCAAAAACCAGTCCGAAACCTATCATAAGAGAGAGCAGGAACGAAAGACTCTCTTTTATTGTGGGAAAAGCCTTTATATACTCGGTTGAATACTCTCCGAGCAAAAAGCCGAACCCTTTTGGAGCAACAACGTAATAGCAAAACATCGCACCACCAAGAAAAAACGCCGTGCCAAACAAGAGAAAAGGAAGCAATACTCTCTTTTCTCTCCTGTATAAAGCCGGGGAAATAAAGCTCCATAATTGATAAAGAATAACGGGAAAGGAAGCCGTAAATGCGGTAAAGATCGAGACTTTCAGATAAGTCATAAACCCCTCAGCAGGCTTTATAAATATCATTGAACTACCACTTGGCAGACTCTCTATCACGGGGATCATAAGGAAATTGAATATCTCTTTTGAAAAAAAGTAGGAGGGTATAAAAAATACAAAGACAGTTATAAGTACATAAAATATCCTTTTCCTGAGTTCTTGAACGTGACCCAGAAAGTTCATTGATCCTTTCTCATCCATGATTTTAAATCTTAACCAAACCGCAATTTTCAAACAATTTAACAGTTTGAACCATAACCGTCTTGTGATTGACAAAAACAGATGCTCAAATATATTTTACATCCTTACTATACCCACCATTTTTGGAGAAATAATTTGAGAATACTAGCTACGGATGGACTTTCTGCGGAAGGGGAAAAGATTATCAGGTCAACAGAGGGAATTGATATTATCGTAAACAAGAGAACAGAGGTTGCAACACTGCTGAAAGAAGTAAAGAATTATCAGGGATTGATCATAAGGAGCGCAACAAAAGTTACAAAAGAAGTAATAGACGCTGCAGAGGGAAATCTGAAGGTAATAGGAAGGGCAGGCATCGGGGTAGATAACATTGACGTAGAAGCAGCTACAAGAAACGGCATAGTCGTTATGAACACTCCGGAGGCAAACGCAATCACAACGGCAGAGCATAGCCTTGCACTTCTTTTTTCACTTGCGAGGAATATACCACAGGCACATCACTCCCTTGCCATAGGCAAGTGGGAAAGAAACAAATACAAGGGAGTTGAACTTTATGGAAAAACCATCGGTTTTATAGGTTTGGGCAAGATTGGGAAATTAGTTGCCGAACGTTCCATAGGAATAAAGATGAAAGCCATCGCTTATGACCCCTTTTTAACACGCGACGCCGTTGCAAAACTGGGGGTTGAACTTGTCTCATTTGACGAGCTACTTGAAAGATCAGACATAATAAGCATACACACACCCTTTACGAAGGAAACAAAAGATCTAATAAACTCAGAAACCATCAGCAAAATGAAGCAAGGTGTCCTGTTGATCAACTGTGCGAGGGGAGGCATTGTCAATGAGGAAGATCTGGCAAAAGCCTTAAAGGAAGGCAGGATCGCAGGAGCCGGCATGGATGTTTACTCTAGCGAACCAATTGAAAGTGACAATCCTTTACTTAGTGTTGACGAAGACATAGTCCACACTCCCCACTTAGGCGCATCAACCGAAGAAGCACAGAGAAAAGTCGGGGTTGCCATTGCTGAGCAAATTGTTGATTTTGCAACGAACGGAGTGGTAAGAAACGCGGTAAATATGCCTTCTTTAGACCTTGAACAGCTAAAATCTGCAAAGCCATATTTAAGTCTTGCCGAAAAGATCGGGAGCCTGCACGGACAAATATGCAAGGAAGCTGTCAAATATATAAGCATTGAATTTGCCGGAGAGGTCGCAAAACTGAACACTGAATCTCTTACCATCGCAGCTCTTAAAGGTTTTCTCACACCCATAATGGACATGGTGGTTACATACGTTAATGCCCCGATCATAGCTAAAGAGCGCAGTATTAAGGTTGTGGAATCAAAAACCGAAACCACAAATGAGTTCACAAACCTGATAAAGATCACGGTAACAAGTTCAGATAAAACAACGGAAATATCCGGGACGATATTTGGAAAGGATGAACCAAGATTTGTTCGTCTTAATGGCATACCAATTGACGTAAAACCCCAGGGCTACCTGCTCTACAGTGAAAATTATGACAAGCCCGGGTTCATAGGTTCAATGACCTCCTTACTTGGAGAAAACGGAGTAAATATCGGACTTATGCACCTTGGTAGGGAGAAGATCGGGGGAAGAGCCATTGTATTTACAAACGTTGATTCTCCCATATCGGAGGAGCTTATGAACAAAATAGGCGAACTCCCATTTATGATCTCCTTAACACAGGTCAATTTTAAATGAAGAAGGATTTCTCTTTACCTCAGGGGGTCAAGGATTTTGGGCCTGACCGCGCCGAGAATATCCGGAAAGTAGAAGAAGGGTTTCTTGAAGAATTTTCAAGGTGGGGATACAAAAGAGTTATCACACCCATCTTTGAATACCTTGACACTATAACAGTTGGACTTGGAGAAGAACTAAAATCCAAAATCATGAAATTCGTTGACCCTTCAACTGGTGAAATTGTAGCTTTAAGACCCGATATTACTCCCCAGATAGCCCGTATAGTCGCAACTCAACCTAACTCCAACAACAACTTCCCACTCAGGCTCTGCTACAATGGAAGAGTAGTAAGATTTGAAGATAATAGCAGTGGTAGAGAAAGAGAAATATTTCAGGCAGGCTGTGAACTTATAGGGGAAAAAAGCCCGGAGAGCGATGCAGAAATAATAGCCCTGCCAATTAGATCTCTCCAGAAATTAGGTCTGAAAGATCTAGTTCTGGACATAGGCCACATGGGAATATTAAAAGCCGTGTTCTCAGAACTCGGCGACCTTAAAGATGAGTTTACTATTGCACTAAAAACAAGACAGTTTGAACTGATTGAAAAGATATTAAGAAAATCCACTTTTGATAGTCAAACTCAGGATATTATAATAGATTTCTGTTGCCTTTCAGACGGCAACGTCTCACTCGAAAGATTAAAGAAAAAAAAGATCTTTCAAAAACAGGTCAGCGAGCTGGAAAAAGTGCTCAGAATTCTTGACGAGTACGAGATAAATTGCAAGACCATAATTGATCTGGGCAATATAAGGGACTTTACATATTACACCGGCATTACTTTTGAGATCATCTCCTCGGGTGGGATCTTTAGCCCTATGGTAATTGGAGGTAGGTATGACAATCTTGTTCAAAAATATGGATACCCGACCCCGGCAACTGGTTTTGCAATTGATATTGAGCAGGTGCTTTCAGTAACGCGTGTACACATGGAAGATCAGCATGTTCACTTCATAGTGATCCCGCAAAGCAAAAAACTACGTCACAAGGCAATACATATTACCCAGTGGTTGAGGTCTAGTGGTTTCAAGGTAATTCTCGAAGTAAACAACAAAGACCTTCAATCTTTATCAACTTCTTACGGTAAGATAATCGTGCAAACTCCCCAAAAAATTGAGTTAATTGAATCAAAGAGCGGTATAAAAAGAGAATTTGCAAACCTTGAAGACCTGTTCAAGAGGGAATTATAGACTTGCCAAATTTAGTGGTGATCGGCTCACAATGGGGAGATGAAGGAAAGGGAAGGATAGTAGATCTGTTAGCCGACAAAACGGACGTTATTGTAAGATACCAAGGCGGCAACAATGCAGGTCATACCATAATTATTGATGAAAATAAGATCGTTCTACACCATATACCATCGGGAATATTGAGAGAGAATAAAGTCTCAGTGATCGGGAACGGTGTTGTTATTGATCCCAAAATACTGATCAAAGAGATTGATGGATTGAGGTCGTCAGGCTTTAAAATAAGTCCTAAAAATTTCAAAATAAGCGACCGCTCCCACGTAATAATGCCCTATCATAAAGAGATAGATAAAAGACGAGAGATATTAAAGGGCAACTCAAAGATCGGAACAACTGGCATGGGTATTGGTCCCGTTTATGAAGACAAATACGCTCGGCGTGGGATAAGAGCACTGGATATTACAGATCCCGATATGTTCGCAAAACGACTTAAAGAGATTTTGATTGAAAGGAACTTATATCTGGAAAAAGTTTTGGATGCAGAACCTGTGGATTTTGAAAAAATACATGGGGAATACTGTGAATACGGGAAATACCTACAGCCTTACATAACGGACACTTCCACGCTTCTCAACAACTATTTATCAAACAACCACTCAATACTCTTTGAAGGAGCACAGGGAATGCTTCTTGATATAGATTTTGGCACCTACCCGTATGTTACATCTTCCAGTGTAGGTGTTGGAGGCGTTGCATCGGGAAGCGGCATCAGTCCCAGATCAATTGACCATATCTTGGGAGTGGTAAAAGCCTACACTACAAGAGTGGGCGAGGGGCCGTTCCCATCAGAAGAAAAAGGTGAAAAGGAAAACAGGTTAAGAGAAAAAGGTTCCGAATTTGGTGCAACGACGGGGAGGGCAAGGAGATGCGGCTGGCTTGATCTCGTTTCACTGAAATATTCTGTCACAATAAACGATATAACTGCATTTGCATTGACCAAACTGGACATCCTTTCTGGTTTTGACAAGATCAAGATATGCACCGGATACAAGCTCCACGGGCAGACAATTGATCACTTCCCTTCAAGCATTGATGCACTTAATGGCTGTGAGCCTATTTACGAGGAGATCAAAGGTTGGAACACCGATATTCGCAACGTAAAAAATTTCTATGACCTTCCAGCAGAAGCAGTTAAATACATAGAGATAATTGAGCAATACACGGGAATACCCGTATGGCTCATTTCAGTTGGACCTTCAAGAGAGGAAATAATGGAGAAGGAGAAACTATTTTAACCCTTTTTTGTAGCTCTTTTTCCCCCAAACAGAACATAAGTAAAGTCTAAGTAAGTTTTTCATAAGCTTCAATTATTTCCCTCACCAGCGGATGCCTCACAACGTCATTCTTGTTAAAATATACAAGATCAATCCCTCTGAGATTAGACAGCAGGGATTCAGCTTCCATCAACCCTGAATTTTTGCCTTCTGGTAGATCAATCTGGGTTTTATCACCGGTTATAACTGTCTTTGAGCTGAAACCGAGCCTTGTTAAAAACATCTTCATCTGGTTTGAAGTAGTATTTTGAGCTTCATCAAGAATAACAAATGCATCGTTCAGTGTTCTTCCCCTCATAAACGCGAGAGGGATGATCTCTATAGCGCCTTTTTCCACCAGATTTGTTACCTTTTCCATATCCATCATTTCATAAATAGCATCGAACAGAGGTGTCAGGTATGGGTCAACTTTTTGAGAAAGATCACCCGGCAAAAAACCCAGCTTTTCACCAGCCTCAACGGCGGGTCTCGCAAGAACTATCCTGCTGACCTTTTTGTTCAGAAAAGCAGAAACGGCCATGGACACGGCAAGGTAGGTTTTGCCCGTTCCAGCGGGACCAATACCGAAAACAATGTCGTTCTTTCTTATTGCGTCAATATAGATCTTTTGATTAATGCTTTTGGGAGTTATCAGTTTCTTTCGTATGGAAACACAAACTGTGTCCAGAAATATCTCTTCCAGCGTGGTCTTTTCTTCTTTTAATATGCGGGATGCAAGTTCTATATCACACGGTTCAAGATTGTAGCCTTTTTCCACGAGTGCATGGAGCGATTCTATCAGCTTTCCCGTTTCTTCAACGCCATCGCGGGGACCTTTTAGGACAAATTGAGTTCCCCGTGAGTGGATCTTAACACCATAGACATTTTCTATCTCCTTTAAATTCCCGCTCAGTTTGCCGTATAAATATTTCACAAAACCCGGATCATCAATTTCTATGTATTTGGTTGACTCATCGGTTTGCGGGAACTTCTCCATACAAGTATGTAATTATAACCTCTGTTGAATATTTTTCATTTGATTGCCAATGTCACTCTATTATGTATCTTAACGATCTGTAAACTGGGCTTTAATGGAGGAGTAATGGAGGAATACTGGGGAGCAACAAAGGAAAACATAATTGAGAAGTTGGGCAAGCCCCACGAAACAAAAAATAATGAGCATAGCGGACTTGAGGAATTGACTTACGTCTTTCCTCCTAAAGCGGACTTTCAACCTCAAAAGGAAGTAACCTACGGTTTTCACAATAACAGCCTCGTGATAATATCTACCGGCTATGATTTTAACGAAGGGCTTTTCAAGCAGTATGAGCTATACCATAAATCCCTTGAGGACAACTGGAACAAAAGGCTGGAAACCGAGCCCGTAAAGAACACGAAGGATGAAGAGGGAAATATAGTTACGATATGGAAAGCTAATAATTCAGAGATAGTGCTGTTTTTTAACAACAACCCCGAGAGCCCTGATCTTGTGGTTATTCAGAATTACAAGCCGTCAGATTGATAATTTAGCTTCAGATAACGTGTTGATTGTGTCCACGTTCAATCATGCGCCCGTAGCTCAGCAGGACAGAGCAACGGACTTCTAATCCGTAGGTCGCAGGTTCGAATCCTGCCGGGCGCGTTCTCAAAAGAACAGCCATTGCTGTTCCTTATTGCATTCTCTTCTGATCTACCTAACCCACAGATCTTTTTTCATACAAAAAAAGAGGGTGGTTGAAATTCAACCACCCTCTTCTAAAATACTAATACAATTTTCTATCAGGTTTTATCGACAACCATCTGAAGCACTATCAACTACAGTAATGTCAAAATTATCTCCCGCCGCTGAACACCTGATAGATCCATCCGTGTATACAGCCATAGCATGCTTTCCATGTTTAGCAGTCGCAGGGGCACCCTCCCATCCAAATTCTTGAGGGAAAGCTCCAGTATCCTGTGGATCTACAGTGAAGCAGTAATTCGCCTTAGGGGTGCAAGTAGATGAGGTAGGACGAGTTCCAGTTGCTTTGTCTGGACCTGCAGTGGCTTTCTCAATACTTTTATCAACCAACCTATTCGCATCTGATGATAAAACATCCATCCGGTTTGTATAATCCCTAACGTTATTATTGTCACTATCTTGCTCATAAAAAGTAGTTTCTGCGTCACGGATCGTTGACATTACTTTCTTCGCACTTGCCTCATTGGCAGACGACCTTGCACCAAGCAGGTTTGGAACTGCTATTGCAATAAGCACCCCTAAAATTGCAGCCACAACAAGCAGCTCAATCAGGGTAAAACCTTTACTGCGTTTACTTCTAACTAATTTTACCATAGTAAAATAGCCTCCCTATATAAAGATATTTTTTGGTATGAATGAATTTCAGAAAAACTTTTAACCTATTGAAACTGGATGTCAAGGTTCTATGCGTCAGCAGTAGACCCCACCCCACCACCTAACCTCTGGTCAAGAATAAGAATGGCAGCACTGTTGTCGCCCGCTAATTTAAGGCTCTCAACCACGTCACTGGCACTCTTTTCCTCTTCAACCTGCTCCTGTATGAACCAATGAAGCTCTACCGATGCCGCATGGTCATTTTCCGACAAAGAAAGCTCATATAGTTTGTTTATCATTGTCGTAACCTCTTTTTCATGGTCAAGGACTTCCTGAAAAACATCCTGCAACGAGCCAAACTCGGAAGGAGGCTGATCAATGGTATCCAAAACCACCCTGCCGTCCCTGTCCAACAGAAAATCAAATAGCCGCATCGCATGCGTAAGCTCTTCCTCACTTTGCTTCCTCAGCCAACTTGCAAACCCTGAAAAGTTCATTGATTCACAGTAAGCCGACATGGACAGGTAAAGATAGGAAGAGTAATACTCATTTCTTATCTGTTCATTAATAGCTGATCGTAGATTATCAGAGATCATTTCTTTCACCTCACGAGTCAATTATTATATCATACAAGTGCTTACATACAATGCAACTCAACAGCAGTCTCATCATCCCGTCAACTTTGATCCAGCAATCCTTTCTCCTACCAGTTCTGAAATGTTCTTTACTCCTTCTGCATCCATGTACTTCAAAAGACCATAATTAATTTTATTTGCAACTGAAGGACCCTCGCCTCTCAATCCGGTTACTATTTGCAAAGCCTTTGCTCCTGCACCAATTTTTTCAAGTGCAGAATTTGTATCCTTTATTCCACCAACACCTATTATCTCCAGCTTATCGCCTGCTTGTTTGTAGATATGCTGGATCTTTTTTGTTGAGAGAGTTCTGTAGTCAACATCATCACCACTGAGACCTCCCTCGCTATCCTTCCACTTTGAACCGTATTTTGATCTGATATTAGCGTTGTCTGTGGTATTTGTGGCAATGATCCCAGTAATTCCACCACCAAGAGCAACGTCTATAACATCATCCACGGCACGGTCGGTAATATCAGGCGAAATTTTAACGAACACTGACTTTTTTGTAACTTCCTTAACTGCCTGCACCACATCTGCCAACTGTTTTTTATTTTGTAATTTCCTGAGTCCAGGAGTATTGGGAGAGCTAACATTAATCGCAAAATAGCTCGCATACTCATCTAAATATTCAGCAACAACAGCATTTGCCTTTGGAGCATCATCAGGTTTAACAAACTTATTAATACCAAGACTAACACCAATGGGTATATCGGATCTTTCGTATTTTTTCAGATTGTATCCAATCTTTCTCATTCCGGGACTGTTGAAACCAAGCCAATTGAGACAAACTCTCGAGTTCAACATAAACTGCCTCGGCTTTGGATTTCCCGGCTGACGATGCTCAACGACAGAACCGATCTCCACTCCCGCAAAACCCATTGCGATCAACGCCTTTACGGTTCTTGCCTTCTTGTCCCACCCAGCCCCAACAAGAAGCGGGTTTTCAAGCTCTATCCCACCAAGATTGACGTTCAGCCTTTTATCTATAACTTTTTTACCACCGCATGAGGTAAACTCAACTAACTTCAAGGTAAAACTCGTCTGCTCTGCAAAATGAAGAGTTTCTCTGACAACCTCGTGCCAAAACTCGGAATCAAGCCTGTCTAAGATCGGGCGGATAAAGGTTTTATACATGGCAACATTTGTAGTTTAACATAAATAGAATTCTAATAACCAGATCTGCGTTCCCCACACTTTTAATGTTTACGGCACGCTCCCCTGACGTGAACATAAGCCAGTAACCCAGAAAAATAACGGATACTTGATAAAGATGTTCAGGTATTGCGGGGGGTTCGTGTTTTACAACTTAATATAGACGTTCAGTAAAACACTAAACGTTGAACCTAAATAGAATGACATCCCCATCATTTACCACGTAGTCCTTCCCCTCTGATCTCATTTTACCTGCCTCTTTTGCAGCCAGATCCGACCCGGTTGAGATATAGTCATCATAGCTTATTGTCTCAGCACGAATAAAACCCCTTTCAAAATCCGTGTGTATCCTGCCCGCGGCCTGCGGTGCCTTTGTTCCACTGGTTATTGTCCATGCACGCACCTCTTTTGGACCCGCTGTAAAATAGGTGATAAGTCCCAGCTTTGAATAAGCGGAGTTTACAAGCCTGTCAAGCCCGGACTCTTGCAAACCAAGCTCACTTAAAAACATTTTCTTCTCTTTCCCGTCAAGCTCTGCTATTTCAGACTCTATTTTTGCACATATCAACAAAACGTCATCGTTAGACCTGCTCGCGTATTCCCTGACCTTTTTCACGTGCTTATTATCCTCTACTCCAGAAATTTCATCCTCCGCTACGTTGCAGACATACAAAACTGGCTTTGAAGTTAAAAGAGAGAGACTCGCCAGAAAAATTTTCCCTGTTTCATCTGTCTTAAATTCTCTTGCATCCCCACCGCTTTCTATAATATCTTTGATAGATCTTATGATCTCACTCTCAGCCTTTGCCTCTTTACTACCACTTTTTAGCCGGGATTGTAGTTTATCTTCTCTCTTCTCAATCATCTCTAAATCCTTTAAAACAAGCTCATCACGAACTGCGTTTATATCACGGATCGTATCCACAAAGCCATCCACGTGAACTATACCATCGTCTTCAAAACACCTTACAACGTGTAGTATCAGGTCAACTTCCCTGATATGAGAAAGGAAGGCATTGCCCCTACCCTTGCCCTCCGAAGCTCCTTTTACAAGCCCAGCTATATCCACAATCTCAATAAAAGCAGGCACGGTTTTCAACGGTTTTACAATTTCAGAAAGTCTATCCAACCTTTTATCGGGAACGGCAACCATTCCAATGTTTGGGTCAATAGTGCAAAAGGGAAAATTGGAGGCATCTGCACCCGCACTGGTCAGTGCATTAAAAAGCGTGGATTTACCCACGTTTGGCAACCCTACAATTCCAGATTTAAATCCCATTTTTTCGAGGGGTGGATGACCGGATTTGAACCGGCGACCTCCTGGGCCACAACCAGGTGCTCTAACCGGGCTGAGCTACACCCACCATTGGTGCTGATAAGCAAGTATGAAACCTGTGCGGTTCACACAAGCAGGTAATTATCATTCATACTGTCCCCAATATCAAGTTTGATAAAATATTATGGCAGACGAGTTGATCTGCGTTCATCATGGCTATAATTTGTGTGCCTCACGACCCCGCTTACTACTCTTTACATGACACGGTTATTCTATAATGTTTTGCCTATGAATGAAGCTGAACTTAATAAACTGACATCTATATACAACGGTGAAACTTCTTCTATAAAAGAAGCATTCAAAATTCAAAAAGATCTGTCCAAAAAGATCATTAGGGAAAAAACCTATGATCAACTCAGAACGGTTGCAGGGGCGGATCTTGCAATACTTACAAAGCAGGAAAAATTTCTCTGCGGAATAGTTGTATTTTCATATCCAAGCATGCAGATCGTTGAAAAGGTGTATTCCATTACAGAGATAAAATTTCCCTACATCCCGGGACTGCTCGCTTTTAGAGAATGCCCCGCTATTATTGAAACCTTCGAAAAAATCAGAAACAAGCCCGACCTGCTAATGATAGACGGGCACGGGCTTGCACATCCAAGGTCTTTTGGAATAGCATGTCACGCCGGTGTTATCCTCGGTATCCCGACTATCGGAGTGGCAAAGAAAAAACTCTTTGGCACATACATAGAACCGCAAAAGCAGAAAGGAAACTGGAGCAAATTGAAAAATAAAAAAGACAGTAAAACTATTGGAGCAGTTGTAAGAACAAAGAACAATGTAAAACCCGTTTTTGTTTCAATCGGAAATAAAATTGATCTTCAATCCTCTGTAAAACTAGTGCTTGACTGCTCGGTGGGTTACCGAATTCCAGAACCCACAAGACAGGCAGATAAATTTGTCTCAGAATTAAAACTAAAACCAACGATCGTGTAATTGTTCGCTTTTGCCTCTGCCGTTCAATTAGCCTTTGAAAGGATCGGGAGGTCTTTAATTAAAAAGCAAGTTCAAACTTTCAAGTCGTGGGATTTTTTCTCATAAGAGATATAAAATTATTAAACAGATAAGACGAGTCACGTGGTCCCGGGGAAGATTCGGGATGATATTGAATGGAAAACAGAGGTAGGTCTTTATGCCTCAATCCCTCTATCGTGTTGTCGTTCAGATTAATGTGTGTTATCTCAATACAATTGCTCAGCGACTCTGGGTCGACTGCAAAACTGTGATTTTGTGAAGTTATTTCAATCTTGCCATTTGCAAGGTTTTTAACGGGTTGATTTGCTCCGCGATGTCCAAATTTTAATTTATAAGTTTTACCACCAAGTGCGAGACTGATGATCTGATGACCTAAACAGATCCCAAATACTGGCTTCTTTCCTATCAAGTCTTTAACGTTTTCCACCGCGTAATCAACGCCTTGTGGGTCACCGGGACCATTTGACAGGAAAATCCCATCGGGGTTCATTTTGAGTACTTCAGTCGATTTGGTTGTTGAAGGAACAACCGTCAACTTGCACCCAAGCCGTTTGAGTTGTCTCAAAATGTTTGTTTTTACCCCAAAGTCATAGACAACTACTTTATATTCAGGCTCGGGACATTGCCCTTCATCAACCCATGGGTAAGATCGTTTACAACTAACTTCTGTAACCAGATCCCGCCCGACTATGCTCGGTGATCTTCTGACTTTTTCCAAAAGACTTTCATTGTTGAAATCTATTGTAGAGATGAGGCTTTTTTGCGCTCCTTTTGTCCTGATCTGCTTAGTTAATTGTCTTGTATCAATACCGTAAATTCCACTTACATTGTGGTTTTTCATATAATCGCTCAATGAACCTTCTGACCGCCAGTTGCTTGGCAGGTTCCAATACTCTTTTACGACAAGTCCTTTTGTAAAGGGTCTCACTGATTCTGTATCAATGGAATTGACCCCGTAATTACCAATTTCAGGATAAGTCATAACCACGATCTGACCATTATATGAAGGATCGGTAATGATCTCTTGATATCCGGTCATTGAAGTATTGAAAACGATCTCACCCGTTGTTTCAGCTTCAGAACCAAAGCTGAATCCTTCAAAAATTGTACCGTCTTCCGTAGCTAAAACCGCTTTTTTCTTCATAAGCAGACTCAAAATTAATTACTGTGCAACCGTAACGCGTCAAACAGAGTTTATCAGCTTTTTGATCGCCTCGTTCACCAACTTGGGATTTGCCTTGCCTCCGGTCAGCTTCATAACCTGTCCAACAAAAAATCCTATCAGTTTATTTTCACCCGACCTGTATCTACTGACCTCTTCAGGATTGTCTTTGAGTATTTTGTAAACTATGGCTTCAATCTCGGAGGCATCGGAAATCTGCTCAATCCCTCTTTGTTTTATTATATCCCTTGCGGATTTCTTCTCTGCGATCATTATGGGAAAAATTTCCTTGGCAATTTTCCTGTTAATTATCCTGTCTCTTGTAAGGTTTAAAAGCTCTGCAAGCATCTGAGCAGTAACGGGAAACTGTTCAATATCATCATCAATATCCACCTCTCTAAGCATTTCCGTTATTATCCAATTACACAGTTCTTTTGGGTCATCAAAACTCTCAAGACATTTTTCAAAGTAGTTTGCAATATCCTTGTTTGAGACAAGTAGCTTTGCGTTATCATCAGAGAGTTGATAGCTTGATAAAAACCTTTTCAGTTTACGATCGGGAAGTTCGGGCAAAGAGTTTCTCAATTCCTCAACCCATTCTTTTTCAAGCACCAAAGGAGGCAGGTCAGGATCGGGGAAATATCTGTAATCATGCGCATCCTCTTTTGTTCTCATTGAAAAAGTCCTGACCTTGTTAGAGTCAAAAAGTCTTGTCTCTTGTATTACCCGTTGCCCGTTCTTAACTAATTCAGTTTGACGCTGTGTCTCATGGTCAATGGCTTTTTGAATAAACCTAAATGAGTTGAGGTTTTTTATCTCTACTTTTGTTCCGAGTTTATCTGAGCCTTTTTCTTTTATTGATATATTTGCATCACATCTCAGATTTCCCCGTTCCATATTCCCGTCACATACGTCAACGTATTTCAAAATAGATCTTAGTTGTTTTACGTATGAAACCGCCTCGTCCGAATTTTGAATATCAGGCTCGGTTACTATTTCTACCAGTGGCATCCCCGACCTGTTCAGATCTACAAAGCTGTAAGTATCCGAGTCCTCATGTATTAATTTCCCGGCATCTTCCTCCATATGTATTCTTTTAATGCGGATTTTCTTTGTTTGCCCTTTTACATCCACCCTTAGAAACCCGTCCGTTGAAAATGGCTCTACATGCTGTGATATCTGGTATCCCTTTGGCAAATCGGGATAAAAATAGTTCTTTCTTGCAAAACTCGAACGTAGCTGAACCTTACAGTTAGTTGCCAGTGCAGCCTTGACGGCAAACTCCAGTGCTTTGGTATTTAGAACCGGTAAAACCCCGGGCATTCCGAGGCAAATGGGATTTACCTGTGAGTTAGGAGGTGAACCGAATCTCGTTGAAGAGGATGAAAAAATTTTGGATTCTGTTTTAAGTTGTGCGTGAACTTCAAGTCCAATTACTGCTTCGTATTTCATATAACTATAACCCGATGGATAAATTTGGTAAGGGTGAATAATGAAGGTGCATTGTCAAGAAAACAGATCAGCGGGAGATCTTGCCTTTCTAACGACAACCACAAGAGTCTATCAATTTCATACTTATATCGGCTTTGTATATGAATTATTTTAATATTTTCCCTGTCTTTTCACTCCATATTAACAAATCCAACTCATCGGAGTCAAAGTTGTTTATCCTTGCATATTGCTTGTATTGATTTTCCATTTGCAGGTATTGCATCCTGTTTGATGGGGTCTTTTTTTGATTAATAACTTTAAGATCAAATAACGCACTTACAACGTGCTTATCCAGTATTGCATAACCTTTATAACCAATGTTCCTCAAAAAATGGCTTGCTTCCTTAAAACCTATGCCCTTGATATTTTTGTTTAAAGCAAAAAAATCCCTTCTTTCGGGGTTGCTTGTAAAAGAGTTAAGCAAATCCCTTATCCTTAAAGCATAATTGGATTCCAGATATTCCCTCGTATGAAAAATATATTCAGCCCTGATATTGTAAAATCGGTATATACCTTTGAGTTTATTTCTAATCTCTACCCTGTTACCGGCAAATATGACATTTCCAATTTCATCAACCACCCTTATACCCATTTCTGCACTCGTTCCAGCTGTTAAAATGCAAAAAACAAGCTCACTGAATATCCGTTTATCATCCGCTGTATCTTGAAGGTCTTCAAATTCAGCTACTCGCTCTTTAATTGCAACTTTCTTGCATTTGTAAGATAATTTGAGAGTTTTGGTGCTTATCATTAACAGACTGAATTTTTCGGAAAGGAAGTTATCTATATATCTTGAGATTTTTCCCAGCGGTCAACTTAGTTGTTCGCAGGTTATTCCATTTTTTTATATCGTTGATGGATACACTGTATTGAACTGCGATCTCTGAAAGTGTGTCGCCGTGTTTAATGTCATGATTGATTGAGCCTTTACTGTTCTCCAAAGGTATTTCTAACTTCTGTCCTGCTTTTATTCTCGATGACCTCAACCCATTACGATTCGCCAAGGACGAAGTCCTTACTCCAAACTTCTCTGCTATCTCTCCCACCGTGTCTCCTTTCCGCACAACGTAAACCGCACCAGATCCAATACCTGAACCACTATTACTAACCTCTCTGCTCTCAATAGGTATTTCTAACTTCTGTCCTACTCTTATTCTCGATGACCTCAACCCATTACGATTCGCCAAGGACGAAGTCCTTACTCCAAACTTCTCTGCTATCTCTCCCACCGTGTCTCCTTTCCGCACAACGTAAACCGCACCAGATCCAATACCTGAACCACTATTACTAACCTCTCTGCTCTCAATAGGTATTTCTAACTTCTGTCCTACTCTTATTCTCGATGACCTCAACCCATTACGATTCGCCAAGGACGAAGTCCTTACTCCAAACTTCTCTGCTATCTCTCCCACCGTGTCTCCTTTCCGCACAACGTAAACCGCACCAGATCCAATACCTGAACCACTATTACTAACCTCTCTGCTCTCAATAGGTATTTCTAACTTCTGTCCTACTCTTATTCTCGATGACCTCAACCCATTACGATTCGCCAAGGACGAAGTCCTTACTCCAAACTTCTCTGCTATCTCTCCCACCGTGTCTCCTTTCCGCACAACGTAAACCGCACCAGATCCAATACCTGAACCACTATTACTAACCTCTCTGCTCTCAATAGGTATTTCTAACTTCTGTCCTACTCTTATTCTCGATGACCTCAACCCATTACGATTCGCCAAGGACGAAGTCCTTACTCCAAACTTCTCTGCTATCTCTCCCACCGTGTCTCCTTTCCGCACAACGTAAACCGCATTGCTATAAACAGGTATTGATCTTCTTATTATCAACTTTTGACCGGGTCTCAACCTATCAGATTTGAGTTTATTGCCACTTTTTATGGAGCTAATTCTCACCCCGAATTTTTTTGCAATTACCCACAAGTTGTCGCCTCTTTTAACTGTGTATGCCGTATAAACTGATCTTCTGGGTGTGGTCTTTCTCAGATTCGCTATTCCTCTCTTATTCCTTGCGAATTTCTTTACAAATGACGGTTTAATATAAAGATGAGAATTACTACCGGGAGGTGTAATTCCTCTTATAAGAAACGGGTTGTGTGATTTGATTTCCTTGTATTTGTAACCAACTATTCTTGCTATATCTCTCAGGCTTTTCCCTGGAGGAACAAAAACTTTTACAAACTTTTTATCATTAGCATGACGCACACTTTCAAAACCGTATTTTTCTGGATCCATGGCTATAATGAGCGATGCAATAAACTTTGGAACATAATTTCTGGTTTCTCTTGGAAGAGTTTTTGAAACAACCCAGAAGTCATTGGAACGAGTTTTCTTTATTCCTTTTCTTACTCTGGCTTCACCACAGTTGTAACCAGCGAGGGCAAGTTCCCATGAATCAAATTCTTTGTAAAGGTCTTTTAAATATTGGGAAGCAGCCACAGTGGCTTTCTTGTAATCTCTTCTCTCATCTACCCAAAAGTTGACTTCTAACCCATACCTTCTCCCAGTGGGCTTGATAAACTGCCAAAGACCGACCGCATGTTTTGGCGAGACAGCATTCGGGTTATAACCACTTTCAATCAACGGCAAATAAGCAAGGCTCTTAGGAACACCTGCGTTTGCTAATAATTGCTTTAGTTCAGGTGTGTAATATGCTGATCTTTCAAGCCATCTTACAAAAGATCTCCTGTGGCTTGTCTGGAAAATCTTTAAGTAATATTCAACTTTCTCGTTATTGATATAGGATTTGCTATTGGTAAGTAGTCTGTCTAATTCAGAGTGTTTATTGTAATGAGTATCCTCAACCGAATCGGAAGGAGAAATATCCTTGAAATTGGAGTATTTATTTTCTTCCGGTTCCGGTATAATTGGTAGATCTTCTGAAACCTCAGGTTCTATTTCCTGCTCATAAACTCTATAAAAATTAGATAACTCCGCTTTTTTGGGAGCACAGCCAAGAAAGGCAAAAGAAATTACAAGTAAAAATAGTAATGCAAAAACCTTAATGGTTTGTATTTTATTGGGGTTCATTTGAAAGTGCGTTGAGCAGTAATTTGTCTTTTAAACAAACACATAAACTATTCAATAAACTGAAGACAAACAGAACTATTACTACCATTTATTTTATGAGAATGGTTTACTCTCTCTCTAACGAAACTATTGGACTTTGCATTACTCATACTATTAATGTTAATGAAATTTTTACATTTGCTTTGCAAGTCCCTGTTTGCTTTAATAATTTTATCGGGGCATTCTACACAGGTTTGATAATAATGGCAAAAAAAAGTTAAGTTCTTATTAACAACTAATCACTAAATTTTATCTTTTTATTTTTTTTCGGGATCCCAAATTGAACAAGAAAACAGTTGCCGTCATATATGGTGGATGTTCAGTTGAGCATCAGATATCCGTGATCTCCGCCAAATCCGTAATGGATAATATCGATCTGGATCAATTTAACATTTTTCCAGTTTACATAAACAAACTTGGAATATGGTGTAAAGGACAGTTAAACAGTCTGAAAAAAAACCACGAGCGATTGATTCCTTCACTTTCCGTAATTGAAACTCCAAAATTCTATGAAGTCATAGATGATAGTGTAGTGAACTCACATGACGTTGATATTATATTTCCCGTGCTTCATGGCACTTATGGTGAAGATGGCACAGTACAGGGGCTTTTTGAGTTGATGGGAGTGCCTTATGTTGGAACATCGGTAATGGGTGCATCCGTCGGAATGGACAAGATCGTAATGAAAACCCTGCTGAAAAACTACAAACTACCAGTTGTTGACTTTGTGGGTTTTACTCTAAATCAGTGGGAAAATGGGAAAAAGGATATTGTCGTAAAAATATTGGAAACAATAAAATTACCCTGCTTTGTAAAATCCGCTGATTTAGGTTCAAGTATAGGGATTACAAAAGTTGCCGATGAAAAAGACATAGAAAAAGCAGTTGAATATTCTGGAAATTTCTCAGACCGTATCATAGTGGAAAAAGCCGTTGTTAATTGCAGGGAATTTGAGGTAAGCGTGCTGGGCAATGATAACCCCATTGCTTCAGTTGTGGGAGAAATCATTCCCAAAAGGGATTTTTATGATTATAAGGCAAAGTATGAAGACCCATCCACGGAGTTGATAATCCCAGCCTTACTTGACCGGCAACTATCTGAAAAAACGAGAGACTATGCAGTTGAGGTTTTCAAAGTGCTGAACTGTAGTGGAATGGGTAGAGTTGATTTTCTTATGGGTGAGAGTGGCGAAATATTCGTCAGTGAACTCAACACGATTCCCGGTTTTACAAGTGTAAGTATGTATCCAAAGTTATGGGAAGCCTCGGGTATAAGTTACCCGAAACTTATAAAAAGGCTTATAAATCTCGCTTTTGAAAGATTTGAAAAGGAAAAAGAACTTAAAAGAAGTTTCTGATAGCTACTTGCCAAACAAGTTGGCATTTCCATCCCTGAAAAACACAAGAAAAACGACCCCAGTTATTATCAGTATGCCACCAAACATTTTCCAAATAGAAGGCAGATCATTGAAAATAAAATAAGACAGTATTACAACAAACAATGATTCCAGTGGCAGAATTGCCGTAGTTCTTGACACGTCCAACATTTTTATTGAATGAAACTGACACGCTTTGGCTATACAAGCTCCACTAACTCCTCCCAGTCCCATAAATACAATATCTGCAAAATCAGGTGCATCGAACGTCCCCGTCAAAATCAGGTATGCAAAAAGCACAATTGATACACCTAGAGTTCTCAGGGTTGCAACAGTAAGCATATTCAAGTCATTCGCTATTTTTTTGACAAGAAATGAAACTAGCGAGTAAAGCAATGCTGCCGAAATTGCAGTTACAGTTCCAATCATCAGATAACTATCCTTCTGATAAGCCACTATGATGCCTCCGGCTATTGTTACAACAATTCCGAGACTTTCCCACTTGTTCAGTCTCTCACCCAAAAATAACATCCCCAGCACAAGTGAAAATAAAGTCTGTGTTTTGAGCAGAAAAGACGTTAATGCAGGACCTATCGTCCAAAGTGAGAACATCCAGAGTGAAGCACCCGCAGAGGTCAATACTGAAGTGTATATAAATATATTCCCATAGCTGCGAAGGTTCCTAATCTCTTTGCGCTGAGAAGGAATAAAAGGAGAAACAAACAATGAAAATATAAAAGCTCCAAAAAACCAGAAAAAAGCTGTACTTTCTGGGTCTAGGTCTTTATCCATGATCTTTCCAATTACATAGGAAAGAGAGGTGAAAAAAGCGCTACCCACCAAAAGCAGATAACCGAATAGAGGAAACCTGATTTTATTATAATTGAAGTCAGACATAGTTTAATATTGCCGCCGGCACCGCCTATAAAAGTTGGTTCAACGGGAAAATATACTGAAACCAAATAGACAAACCGTAAAATTGAAAGATGGTATAACCCGGCTATCGCTTTCTTTCAACGGCAATGGAAAGTTTTGAAAACCCCTCGGACTTCGCCATGTCCATCACCTCTACCACTTTGCCGTGTTGCACTTCCCTGTCTGCTTTTATAACAACAATGGATTCTTTATACTCGTGTCGTTGCAGTTGTTTTCTGACTTGATTAACGGAAGATAGCTCATCATCGTTATAATAAATTTTTCCATCTTTAGACAGGTTGATCGTTATGTTTTCCCGTTTTATGGGCTTGGCAGAGGAGGATTTTGGAAGCTTAATGTTTATGCCTCCTGATACTATAAAATTCAGACTCAGAGCGAAAAATATAAGAAGATTAAAAACAATGTCCACCATAGGTGTTAAATCAAGACCTGAACCAGGATGCCTAGACCTGAACTGCATTGATGTTCGTCTGAATTTCATTACTGTCCAACAGCCTCTGATTTTTTTGATAGAACCAATTTTGCAATTTCTTTTGATTCCTGTTCCAACAACACAACAAGCTCTTCATACCTTGACGATAGGTATTTGTATGCAAGAAAAGTTACGATTGCAATGGAAAGACCGATGGCGGTCGTATAAAGTGCCTCAGATATCCCCCCTGCTAATGCCGGCGGGTCTACAACGTCCTGCGAGGAAATTACTCCAAAGATTTTTATCATCCCGGAAATTGTTCCGAGCAACCCAAGCAAAGTGCTGACAGTACTGATGACCGCGAGTATATCTACATACTTTCCAAGCGTAAAAACTTCATGGTGGCCGACTCGTTCCAACTCCTCGGACATTCTTTCTTTTGTATAATTACGCAAGTCTATACCAACGGCGGCAATTCTGGAGATTGAAGAATCGTTTTGACGACAAAAATCCAGTGCCTCTTGCATTTTCCCTTTGTTAAGAAAACCGTAAAGCCTCTCAAGAAACACTCTTGAAATAACTTTTTTACCTCTCATGTCTGAGTATTTTTTAAGAAAAATTGCCAAACCTACCACCGAACATAGCAAAAGAGGCCAGATAAATATACCGGTTTTGACTATCAATTCTCTAAGTGGTTCTAAAAACTCCATAACTTTTTATCCTCTTGTATTTAAGGTTTATTGTATTACTAAATGACAATCTTTTAAAGAAAAAATGGTATTTTTTCTCCTCTCACCAGATCATTAAATGTTTCTCTTTCCTTTATTACTTCAAATCTGTCTCCTTTTACCATCACCTCAGCTGCCCTTGGTCTTGAATTGTAATTGGACGACATAACAAACCCGTAAGCCCCGGCGCTGAGTACCGAGAGATAATCCCCTTTAGAGACAGGCGGGAACTCCCTATCAACGGCAAGAAAATCCCCCGATTCACATATCGGTCCCACTATGTCAAATTCCATACTTTCCAGATCGCTTGACTTTTTGACGGTAATTATCTCATGGTGCGAGTTGTAAAACGCAGGTCTTATAAGGTCATTCATGGCAGCATCAACAATAACGAAATTCTTGGATTTCCCTTCTTTAGTGTATAGAACCTGTGTTATCATCACACCCGCGTTCCCTATCAATGAACGTCCAGGCTCAACTACTATTTTACAGGAATTTCCCAATACCGACTCCTTTATGACCTTTGCATATTCACCAACAGGCGGAGGTAACTCGTCCATTTTGTAATTTATAGCAAGTCCGCCGCCTATATCTATATACTTGATCTCAATATTTTCACTTCTCAAAGTATCTGCAAGCAAAACCAGCCTTCTAACGGAGTCGGAAAATGAGGAGAGATCAAATATCTGAGATCCTATATGTGCATCTATTCCTACAATATCTACTCCCTCCATTTTTGAAGCATCCCTGTATACTTGAACAGCTCTATCCAATTCAATTCCAAATTTACTTTTTTTGAATCCCGTAGATATATAAGGATGTGTTTGTGGGTCTATATCCGGGTTAACTCTCAGAGCAATTGGCGCTTTCTTACTCATCTTTTTGCCGATCTCGTTAATTGAATTAAGTTCATCAACTGATTCAACATTGAAAAAAAGTATCCCAGCATTTATGGCTGCCTCTATTTCTGACCCAGTTTTCCCAATTCCCGAAAAAACTACTTTTGACACATCACCACCAGCTTTGATAACACGTTTTAACTCTCCAATAGACACTATGTCAAAACCGGCACCCAAGTCAGCAAATGCTTTGAGGACTGCAATGTTGGAATTAGCTTTAACGGAAAAACAGATCAGCGAGTCCGTGTCCGAAAGTGCCTCTGAGTAATTGTTGAATTTATCGGCTATTGAATTATAGCTGTATAAAAAGCAAGGCGTACCAACGTTGTCAGCAACTTCCCTGATGGGGACGTTTTCCATGTATAGCTCGTTATCTTTATACTGAACGGAAAATGACAATCAAAGCATCCTTAATAGATGGGTGGGTATGAATTTAACAAGATGATTAGAAAAATCAAACTGATCAGATAATCTTACAAAGGTTTGACACGGCGGCAGCTTACACTGCCCGCTGCCTACTTTTATGACAGAAAATTTTAACGGATTAAAGGTGACCTCGTTTGAAAGCCGTCTCTCAGAAGAGATGAAAAGGCTGATCTCCTATCATGGTGGTATCGCCAGAGTTTCCCCCTCTATGAAAGAGTTGCCGGTTAAATCCACAAATATATCAAAATTTATTGAAACCCTCTACCAAAATAAAGTTGATGTGCTTGTTCTGTTTACAGGTGTCGGAACGCGAATGCTATCTGATTATGTAAAAAGGGAATGCGATTTTGAAAAATACACGGCAGCTTTGAGCAAGATCAGTATAGTTGCAAGAGGACCGAAACCAGTTTCAGCACTAAAAAGAATTAACATAAAGCCCAAAATTACAATTCCTGAACCAAACACGTGGAAAGATGTCCTGCAGACTATGGATGGGAAACTAAAGATCAATAAAAAAACGGTTTACGTCCAGGAATACGGTATTTCCAATAGGGAATTTATTAAATGCCTTGAGGAACGAGGGGCAAAAGTGGAGACAATAACCGTTTATAAGTGGGGATTTCCTGACGATTTAAAACCTCTTGAAGATGCAGTAAGATCCATAGACAACGGCAGGGAAGACGTTGTCCTGTTTACAAGTTCACAGCAAGTTGTAAATCTTTTCAGCATAGCATCTGGATTGGGCTTGAAAAATAACCTGCGCAATTCTCTCTCTGACGTAGTTGTTGGTTCCATAGGTCCGACTACAACGGAGACACTGAAAAATTATGGAATATCTGCAGACTATGAACCCGACAGACCAAAGATGGGCAATTTTGTCAGAGAACTTGCAAGAGCTTCAAACAGGCTCTTGCTGAAAAAAAGAAAAGCACGCAATCTTGGAATAGAAACTTCTGACTGGAAAAGAATTGATATGGTCTGGGACAATAATGATCCCCTGCAAAAAACAAACAAAAAACGAGATTCAGTTTTTTTGAAAGCATGCGATCTTAAACAAACTGATTATACCCCTATCTGGATAATGAGACAGGCGGGACGGTTTATGAGAGAATACAGGGAGATAAGATCAAGGGTATCTTTTCTGGAAATGTGCAAAACTCCTGACCTTGCCGCCGAAGTAACTCTTATGGCAGTTGAGAGGCTGGACGTTGATGCAGCAATTATATTTTCGGATATTTTACTCATATTGCAGTCGCTCGGACTTAACTTGGAATACAGTGCAAATGATGGTCCTAAAATCAATAAAGCACTGCAAACTCCCTCAGCAGTTGATTCACTGCTTGAATTTGAGCCAGAGTCAATGGAGTTTGTATACAGTGCAATAAAACTGACCAGAAGAGCACTAAATCCGCAAAAGTCATTAATAGGTTTTGCAGGAGCTCCCTTTACCCTCGCATCCTATGCAATTGAGGGCGGTGGTTCACGCGGTTACGAAAAAACCAAATCCCTCATGTTCAAAGACCATAATGCCTGGAATTTACTGATGACCAAACTTACCAATGCCACGGCAACCTATCTTAACAAACAGATTGATGCAGGAGCAGATGCCGTTCAGATCTTTGACAGCTGGGTCGGCTGCCTATCTCCGGGTGACTACGGCGAATTTGTCCTTCCACATACAAAAAATCTTGTAAAAATGATAAATAAAAACGTACCAATAATTTTTTTTGGCACGGGCACTTCATCACTTTTAAAGCAAATTGCCGAGACAAAATGCGGGGTTATAGGTATTGATTGGAGAATTGATATAAAAGAAGCATGGAAACAGGTGGGTTATGACAGGGCAATACAGGGCAATTTGGATCCGGTTGTAATGCTTTCCACTCAATCACACGTTAACGATGAGGCAAAAAGAATTTTGAATGAAGTGGATGGTAGACCGGGACATATTTTTAATCTTGGGCACGGCGTATTGCCCGGAACTCCCGTAGATAACGTTTTATCTTTGGTTGACACTGTCCATGAATACTCATATAAAATGGGAAAAGGATAAGGTATGAGATGAAAAAAGATTTTGGAGCAGTATTGCTAATTGGATACGGAGCACCTGAGAAGCCAGAAGATATTATTCCTTTTCTCAAAAACGTAGCCAGTGGATTTTCCATACCTGAAGACAGGCTGAAGGAAGTGGCACATCACTATGAGCTTATAGGCGGTAGATCACCATTAAACGAGTTGACGGAGAAGCAAGCGGAAAAGTTACAAAAGTTATTGTCAGATGACGGGTATAAACTCCCGGTATTTATCGGTATGAGAAATTGGAATCCTTTTATATCGGACAGCGTAAAGAAAATAGCAAATTTAGGAGTTAACAGGGTAATAGGGGTTATAATGGCTTTACACCAGTCGGATGCAAGTTGGCAAAGATACCAGAGAGACGTTGATGAAGCTGTTGCAAGGATCGGGATTAAAACTGAATTTGTCTATACAAAACCGCTTTTTGACAACCCACTATTCATACAAAGCAGTTCTAATCAGGTAAGGAAATGCTTTGAGAAAATTAACGGTTCAGAGTTAGAAAACACAAAGTTAATATTTACGGCACACAGTATTCCTGTAAAAATGGCAGAAGCCTCTCCCTACGTTGCACAGTTTGAAAAATCAGCCAGATTGGTTGCAGAAAATCTACGGCATAAAAGTTGGATGACTGCCTACCAGAGCAGAAGTGGTTCACCAAGTGTCCCATGGCTTGAACCGGACGTCTGTAACGTCATCAGTATTCTGGGCAACAAAGGGGTTAAAAATATAGTGATACAGCCAATAGGCTTTATGTGTGATCACGTGGAGGTACTTTACGACATCGGAATAGAAGCACAGGAAGCCGCTGAAGAAGCTGGTGTGAATTTGCATATTGCCAAAACTGTGAATGATGATGACCTGTTCATAAGAGCTATCTGTGATGAAATTGTAAGTAAAATCCAGTGAAAATTGCAATAATTGGCTCCGGAATATCAGGTTTGAGCAGCGCCTATCATTTGAACGTATTGGCAAAGAAGTTAGGTGCAGACATTGAAATAGATATAATGGAAAAAAACCATGCACCGGGCGGCGTAATCTCAACTATAAAAGAAAATGGCTTTATATTTGAAGAAGGAGCCGATTCTTTTATTACTACCAAACCTTGGGCTCTTGAAATATGTAGGGAAATCGGACTTGGATCCAAACTGATCTCTCCTTGTCAAAGTAATAGAAGAGCTTTTGTATATTTTGACGGCAAGCCAAACGCTCTGCCTGACGGATTTTTTCTCATGGCACCCTCAAATGTAAATTCATTTCTGGCAAGCGACTTTTTTTCCGGTAAGGAAAAAGAAAGGATATTAGACGAACGGCTCGTTTGCGTAAAAGAAGACAATCTGGAAGAAAGTGTTGATGATTTTGTCAAAAGGAGATTCGGAAATGCCCTCCTCGAAAAAGCAGCCAAGCCACTGGTTGGTGGAATTTACACAGGCGACACAAAAAAGCTAAGTATTAATGCCGTCTTACCTGAATTTGTTTTAATGGAGAAAAAATTTGGCAGTGTAACTAAAGGATTGCAGGAAAAACACGGAACTTCAAAATCCGAAAGTGGGGCAAGATACGGTTCATTTTTATCTCTGCAGGACGGCATGAGCACGTTGGTCAATGGTCTTGTTAAAGCTATAAATGGGGTAAATTTTCACTACAACTGCAAAGTAATATCTATCCATAGGAAAGACAATAAATGGGTCTTGACTGATAAAAAGAAAAAAGAGCGTTTTTTTGATGCACTTGTGCTGGCTGTCCCTCCTTATACCGCATCCGAACTTGCCAGAGATATAGATACTGATTTATCAAATGCGCTGAAAAAAATTGAATCCGCTTCCTCAATCGTTGCCAATATTGCGGTCTTAAAAAAAGATCTGGTAAATTTCCCCAAAGGAGCAGGCATTGTTGTCCCCCCTTCAGAAAAAATGAACATATTGTCATGCTCTTTCACAAACCGCAAATTTCCGGGCAGATGTGCCGATGAATACGAGATAGTAAGATGTTTTGCAGGGGGAGTATTAAACCCTGAACTGCTTTACAAAAATGAAAACGAGATAGCCGATCTTATTATCAGTGAACTCAGATTGATACTGAATGCAGACTTAAAACCTTTGTTTACAAGAATAAAAAAATATTTCTACACAATGCCTCAATACAATCTTGGACATCTGGATATAGTCAGAAAGATCAACAATAGAGTATCTACCTTAAAAACAGTCGCCATTGCAGGCAACGCCTACAATGGCGTAGGCATCCCGGACTGTATTAAAAGCGGGCAAAACGCCGCAAATCTCATTTTGATCGACACTGTTCAGAACAACAATTAAAACGCTTCAATTTTACAGACAGTCTTGTTGTTTTTCCGCAGAGAAAACACCAACGAAAGTTACGGGGTCAGAATCAGTTGTCCCTAATCCAAAAGTCCCCCCTATTTGGTTCGCATTATCCCCGAAGAACTGAGCACCCCAGTTTCCCATGGGATTTCCCGTGACACCTGGCGGGAGTATTGAAAAAGACACCTTACCTCTGTAAAGCCCATTATTATCTCTTGAACCAGTTTGTTCAAGGCTAATTGTTGTGTCATCAGTGTCTTCCTCCCCTGAACCACCCGTCAGTCTTCCTCGTATAGTTCCATCCGCCTCAAAAATCAAATCAACTGTCCCAGCCAACAAGGCCAAATCGTCGTCGTCATAAAGAACGCCTGCTACTCTCCCACTATAACACGTTCGTGAACTTGGAATACTACTTGCCGGTGTTTCCTGTGCATTAAATCCATCTGTAAGCATTCCCCAAATAATTTCATCCCCTGAATTAAAGTAACACCAAAACCCAAAAACCAATGGGTCATTACCTCGGAAAATAGGTATGAACTCATCCGAAGAAGTACCTGTTATATCGATAAAATCTGAAAAAATCGCTGCTAAAGCATTCCCGTCATCCGAAAAACAAAACTGACTGGGATTCTCCACAGGCACCGTATCTTCTGTAGTATCATCGGGTTCACACCTGTTCATTCTTATATTATCATTGATAGTAACACCGCTAATAGTATTTCCTGTTCTATTAACAGAAACTCGGTCAGAAGTTACCCCTTCACTATTCACACTACTTCCCTGTATAATGCTTCCCGCTCGTGGCAGACTGCTTGCAACTGACATAACTAGTGAACGAGTCGGCTCAAGAACATCATCTCTTACTAATTGCCCATCAGAAGGACCCCCAGAAGAACCCCCATCAGAAGAAGAACTCCCACAGGCACAGATAGAAAAAGCTACTGCAACAATACTCAACATAGGTATTAAACGGTATTTCATAATTCGCACCTCCAAGTTCTGTATGCCGTTAATTATACACCAATCACATCTTAATTGCTTTAATTTTCAACCTTATTGTTTAATATTCTTTTAGTATGCCAACGTAGCTCAGTGGTAGAGCAGTTCACTCGTAATGATCAGGTCAGGGGTTCGACTCCCCTCGTTGGCTCCATGATCAAGCGTTTTGGTTTTTTACCTACATGGCAAAGCCTCCCGCCCTGCTCATCTGAGGAGTGGTTTACAATTTTGTGCCTTCTATCACATTTGATCTTGTTGCCCCATGGGTCACGTTCATCTTAATGTAAACAACATCTGGCACAAGCGAGTATACGTTCAATTCTCCCAGAAACCTCATTGCGTCCCCATGCAGGACGTCTATACGTTTATCATCCCAATCAAAATCACGATTAACCAACGATGGAATGAAACTTTTATACTTAAGTTGTTGTTTTAATTTTCCAGCACTTTTATATCGTTTTTGGAAAGCTAAGTTCAAGGGAGAAACTACGGTGATTTTAAGTTTTCAAAGGCTTTACAAATCGAAACAGCTTAAAGAATCGCCATCATATACTCGCCTGAGTCCGTTTTTGTAACTGTATTATTCCCAACAAGTCTTTCAAGCGATTGACTCACTTCAAGCTCGGAGCAGGCAAAATCTCTTTTAAGCAACAATGCCAACTCGTATTTTTTTATTTTCTTCCCATATTGACGTAAATTCCTTACGATTTTACGGTCAAAATTGTCCGCATCTTGCATCATTCGGCAACCTCGGAAAAGTAATTGATGAATTCCTTCTGTGTCATATTTGTAATTGCAGACATTTTTTTTACTCTTTCCCTATCGGTCAAATCATCCTTTTGCAACTTAATCATGTATTTCTGTGCAACTTCATAAGACTCTGTTTCAACGTCAACGTACCTTATTCTTGTTCCTCCCGTCTTTTTGTTCTTTAACGTGTCAAATCCAAGGGGCACCATTCTACCGTTTTTCATCGTGATCAATGAGCGAGTTCCACCGTCCAGTAAGTATTTCACGGCACTATAACCCAGATCCCTTGTATAACAAAGATCAAATGGTATTGGGGGAGCAGAACGAAGCTCATAACCAATTCTTTTATCAACTATGGATATTTCTATGCCTTTTTCCGCAAGGCTCTCTTCAAGCTGGTTTTTAAGAAAAGGAGCAAGTTGAAATTCAGAGAACTTTACCCTCCCGAGATCATCTCGTCTAAGAATACCTGTTTTTTCAATATCTGCTCCGTCAATCTTTTCGGTAATTCCTTCGGCAATTATTGCAACCCCGTAATCTCTGCCTATTTTCAACCTTTTAATTATTGAACCTTCTAATATCTTCACTATTTTTTTCACGGGCACGTTTTCCTCGGGAAATTCTTCCGGGATTAGCGTCAGAGTTACCCCCGAGGATTTACCGATCCCAACAGCGAGGTGTCCCGTCTTTCTACCCATTGTAACAATAAGAAACCATCTATGCGTAGTCTTGGCATCCTCCATTAAATAACTGACTATTTGTGTTCCAACGTGCTTGGCAGTCTCATAACCAAAAGTAGAATCATTACTTGGAAGCGGGAGATTATTGTCAATTGTTTTGGGCAGATGAACCAATCTCAATGCTCCTTTCATCTCCTTTTCAATCCTGTCTGCGACAAACATTGTGCCATCTCCCCCTATCGTCATCAGGTATTTTATCCCGAGTTTTTTCAAAGAATTTACAGTGTTCTTTATCCGTTCAGGGCTCGAGATCGGACTTTGCCTTGAAATACCAATAATGGAGCCCCCTGCTGTATGTATCCTTGACGTGTTGTCTATTGTCAGCTTACTGATCTTTGTTACGTTACCGTTTGCAATCCACCTGAAACCGTCCAATATGCCTATTACCTGTTTTCCCCTGTTCTGTGCTTCGATCGTAGCAGCGCTTATAACACCGTTAATACCAGGAGCAGGACCGCCGGAAACGATTATTCCAACATTATCTTTTTTAGATACCATACAAACACCTCTATTCTAAGCAATACTGTTTATTGACTTGTTCTTTCCCCGGTCATCAAATTGAATTTAAAGATCCAGCGAGTATTTTAAACCTTACCTGCATTAGAGTTCAGTTAAAATAACGATTAATGTTATTCCTTCGAAAAGATATTTCAGAAAAACTAAAAAGCGTAAAGTTCCTCATTATCAATCTAAAAATATTCAAAAGCAGGGTAAAAAATTTTGAATACCGAAACTTCCATCAGATCAAAGGCAGGGATATAACTTCCGAATTAGCTAATCTTAACGTGCAGGTCATAGGTTACAAACCAACAAAAAAAACGTCAGTGAGTATCGGGGACAAGCTCGGTATTGAGCTTATTGAATTGAATGGGAACAGAAAAATAGATATTCTTTCCCACTTTAAGGGCAATTACTCTTTTAAAGATATGACCATTATAGGCAATGATATGCAAGATGTGGACCTAATAAGGTATTCAAAGTTTTCAGTTACAACTATAGATGCCCCGATTGAATTAAAGATGGAAGCACAATACGTTTCCAATTTCAGCGGACTGAAAGCGTTTGATGAGATCGGCAACCTGATAATCCATGCGAAAAGACATAACGGATGTTATTAAGAAAGAGGGTTACAAAATCGGGTTTGATCTTATAGGAGTAGCTCCCGTTGATGATTATCCTGAAAGCCAGTTTTATAAAAAGTGGCTTGATAAAGGTTTTGAAGCAACCATGTCCTATATGTCAAAAAACCCGGAGAAAAGAAAAGACGTCAGAAATATTATGCCAAATGCCAGATCCGTAATTTCCTGTGCGTTAAACTACAACTCTGACCATCCATATTCAGTATCTCAGAAAAATACCAACAAAGGTTGGATAGCGAGATATGCGTGGGGCGACGATTATCATGAAGTTATGAAGGTTAAACTTAACAGACTTAAAGGTTTTATAGAGGAAAATACAGGAGATGTTGATTCATTGACTTATGTTGATACTGGACCGGTGCTTGAAAGAATGTATAGCAAGTATTCAGGAATTGGCTGGATAGGTAAAAACACCTGCACGATAAATCAGAACATCGGATCATGGTTTTTTCTCGGTGAAATAATTACAAACATGGAGTTGGAATATGACGGTTGCGTATCCGACAGATGCGGCACGTGCACAAGATGTATAGATGAATGCCCAACCGAAGCAATCAGAAAGCCTTATGTGCTTGATTCCTCAAGATGTATTTCATATTTCACAATTGAAAACAAGAACGAGATACCTTACAAATACCGCGAAGCCGTAGGCAGAAACGTATTTGGATGTGACATTTGTCAGGACGTCTGTCCATGGAACAGCAAGGCACATACCACAACGGACGCCTCTTTTCTACCAAGAGATGGGTTATATCAACCAGACCTGCGGTATCTTCTCGGTCTGGATCAGGAAAATTTCTCCACGGTTTTCAAAAACAGTCCAGTAAAACGCACAAAAAGAAGAGGTTTGATAAGGAACGTTCTGGTTGCTATTGGCAATACCGAAAGTTCTGAGTATCTCGATCTGGTAAACAATTTCATCAAAGATGAAGATCCACTTATACGGAGGCACGCAATATGGGCATTGTGGAAAATTCAAGGCGATAGCTGTCTGGAATTTTTACGATCAATGATCGAGACAGAAACCGATGAAGGTGTCATAGTGGAGATAAAAAATATTGTGGGTGATAAACTGGGAGATTAATTTATTTATGACAGATGATGCAAAAAAAGAGATAAGAATTATCAATGAAAGATTTTACGAGTCTATCAGCGTAGCGAATCTTTCTATGATGGAAGAACTATGGGCAAAAACAGATGAGGTTAAATGTGTCCATCCCGGATGGCCTGTAATAATGGGCTGGGAAAGCGTTCGTGAAAGCTGGCAAACCATATTTGAATCCGGTCTATGTTTTGCCAATATTGAGGTGTCTAATGTCTATATAGACGTAAACAAAAACTCGGCATGGTTGAACTGTGTAGAAAAAATAAGTTATGTAGTAAACAATCGCGTAATTATAACAATGGCACAGACGACCAACATCTTTGAAAAACAGGAACAAAAATGGAAGATAGTGCTTCATCATGCCTCACCGATGCCAATACCTCAATCTGAAATTCCCACAAAAACAACAATACAGTAAGGATCAGCCGTAAGGGATATTCTCAGCCGCCACTACGTTATTTTCTGTCGTTTTTTTCTGAACCATTCCGAGTTTTTTTACTATTGTGCTTAACAAAACGTCCAAACCAACACCTGTCACCGCTGATATTGTGATCACGTCTATGCCCCTGCTCCTAAAATTACTTTCCGTATCTTTCAATTCTTTTTCCGGTGTGATGTCTGCCTTATTTAATGCTACGATCTGAGGTTTGGATGCAAGTTCTGGATCAAAAGCCTTCAACTCATGGTTTATTTTAACGTAATCTTCCAGAGGGTTCTCGTTCCGCATAAGCGAAGCGTCAATCAGATGAACAAGAATTTTTGTTCTCTCTATATGCTTTAGAAATTTCAAACCCAACCCAGCGCCCTTGTGAGCTCCCTCTATGATCCCCGGTATGTCTGCCACGACAAAGGAAGTATCTCCTTGGTAATTCACAACACCGAGATTAGGCACCAGAGTTGTAAAAGGATAGTCTGCAATTCTGGGTCTGGCTGCTGAAATTGTGGAAATCAACGTGGATTTCCCCGCGTTTGGAAAACCGATTATTCCCACATCCGCCAGCAGTTTAAGTTCAAGTTTCAGATCCAACTCCTCACTTTGCCCGCCGGAGTCTGCTCGCCTCGGTGCCTGATTGGTTGAGGTAACGTACTTTGCGTTGCCCTTCCCACCTTTTCCACCCTTTGCAATAACAATTTGCTGACCGTTTTCTATAATATCTCCTATAATTTCCCCTGATTTGACACTCCTGATCAACGATCCCACTGGAAGACGGATAATCAGATCCTCTCCTTTTTTACCATATCTGTTTTTACCGCTTCCATGCTTACCACTTTCAGCTTCGTATATTTTCTTATACCTGAGATGCATCAGAGAAGTTAAATTTTCATCTCCTACCAATATCACGTCTCCACCCCTGCCACCGTCTCCCCCGTCTGGTCCCCCAAGAGGTACGTATTTTTCACGTCTGAAACTTATGCAACCGTCCCCCCCCGTGCCGGAAACAACTTTAATAATGGTCTCATCTATAAAATATGACATCATACCCTCGTGCAATTTTCATGTTCTAATATACAACATCGACTTATAAAAAATGAATATCCACTCATATTTGTTCATAATACAATACATTATGAAATTTGGTTTATGCCTGCCTATTAGAAGAGACTGCTCATTAGAGTTTAATATTGATCTGGCAATTAGAGCCGAAATGCTTGGATTTGATTCCGTATGGGTCAGCGACCACGTAATAATGCCGAGCAATATGAAAAAGACCTTCAGTTCAGTTTTTTACGACCCATTTGTATTATTGACTGCCATAGGAGCAAATACCAAGAATATAAAAATCGGCACCAGCGTAATTGTACTGCCTTACAGGCATCCCGTAGTTGTTGCAAAGATGGTGTCCACCCTTGACATCATGTCAAAAGGGAGAGTAGTTTTTGGAGTTGCATCAGGGTGGCTAAAAGAGGAATTTGATACACTTAACGCAAACTTTGATAAGCGTGGAAAAATCACGGACGAATATCTACAGTCAATATTAACGCTCTGGCAAAATGATGATCCTGTTTTCAAGGGTGATTTTGTTAATTTCTCGGACATAGATTTTTACCCCAAACCTTACAACAATAGAATGCCCGAAGTCTGGGTTGGAGGGAGCAGTCATTTTGCCATAGACCGCGCATTAAAGTATGGAACCGGCTGGCAGCCGACTTGGATAAGTCCGCGGGACATGTGCAAATTAAAGCAATACTTGCTTGGCAAGTCAGACGATATGAACATAAATATGAAAAACTTTACCTTTTCAGTCCGTAACAGAGTTAGCTTTAAAAAAACACAAAGCAACACCATATACACATTTTACGGAGATATGGACAATATCAGCAAGGAAGTTGAAGCCTTTAAAAGTGCAGGCGTTGATCACATAGTTTTTGACCCTGACACAAAAAATGATTTGGAAACGATCCAAATGATAGAAGAACTTTCAGAAGGGATAATAAAGAAATTTAACTAACTGAGTTAGCCTTCCCTTTTAGTCATGTAGTCACCGATTGCCTTCCAGTATTTCCACCAGTAGGAATTTTTAGGGTGATTTGCTTTTTGTTGTTCCGTCCAAACAATAACCTGTTCCTTATCCTGATAAAGAAGGAATTTTTCCCCAGCATCTTTGATCTCATCCTGATCTATCTCAATTTTATTAAGGTCTTCAAATATGACCGAATTTATTTTATCCACGGAGGAGTGAATTGTGTGGCATGCCTCTATAATGATCTCTGATAATTCAGCAGTATCACCACTTATGAGATCGGCATTATTTTTTATCAGATCAACAAAATCAAGTAGATGATCAGACGATCTCTTTGCTTTTTTAACCTCTTCCATAAGTTTTGTATAGTCTTTTGCTGTTGGTGGCATTTTTTTCTCCCTTCGGATTCAAATTATTTTTCAATCTTACATTATAAATAACTACCTTATAAAGTCCTGTAAACAACCACTCCGGGCTTACCCTTCAAATAGTCCATAAGATTTTCATCTACGACGTGACCTTTTCTATTTATTGAAGAAGCATGCCTTATATAGATCTCATCACCTTTTCTGATCACGATCCCCGTGTGTGATACATCAAGCCCGGATCTATGGGAATAAATTCCCACGTAATCACCCGTTTTTAACTTATCGGCAACAGAGCTTACTGTGTCCGATGGAATGTAATTTATTTCCCTCGTAACCATAGGTATTTGGGGTAAATAACGAGACCCATCTTCTTTTTCGTTAAGAGATTTTACTACTGAAATAACTGGCTTGCCTCCCACGATCTTGGTTACGTCCCTGATCTCTGTGGTGTCGGAGTTTACCCAATCAGAAAAAAAATGTTTTCTGTGTTTATAAGATATTTTTCCTTTCTTATATCTCACCCTCATCACGTTATTTTTGAACTCGTGGTATTGCGAAGATAGCCTGATAGCCTCCACGTAATCAAGGTAAGTAAAGCAATCAAGTCCTGCCAGATTTATGGTTAAAACTTCCCTGTTTTTATGATTCCCTATCAGCGTGGATTCCATATACGGAACGTTAATAAAATGCGCCGATATAAAATCAATTCTTTCCCCATTTGAACTGTATAGCGAGGACGCCTTGATCATCCGGGCTATTTTATCCTCCGTAAATCTACCAAGATCAATGTAGTCGGGATATCCTACACCATTTGAAGCAGGCTGAACAATAAAAGTCAATAAAACAATTAACAAGATTTTTTGCATCATAAGGTTTATATTGTAACCGATTCATAGTGTAACAAACTCAGGGACAGTAACTCATAACAAATAATGAAAAACCCCCGAGTTAATGGGGTAGTTCCAAATTATGTGGTGGTAATAACAACGTTGATGGCATAATCTATAATTATCCCTTAACACCAAATACTAACTAAGCAGTTAGAGATGGTGAGAGGAAAACCTCCTGTGAAAATGAAAAGTATAGCTCCAAACGATATAAATGGACCGTAGGGAATGGCAAATTTCATATCGCCCTTTTTCATCAGAATTATCGTTATGCCGACAACTGCCCCCAAAAGGGAGCTTACAAATATCGTAAAAAACACCCCTTTAATTCCCAAAAATGCACCAAGCATCGCTAGCAGCTTTACATCTCCCATTCCCATACCTTCACTTTTTTTTATCAGCCTATAAAAGACGGCAATCGCGTAGAGAATCCCCCCACCAAGCAGTATTCCGAAAAAAGAGTTGATCACCGGAATACTTGTAATCAAGTGTAAAACACTATGAGAATCTATATATCCGAGACTTGCAGATAGTTGCCCAAAATCCGTTATCAAAAAATTGTATGTAAAACCGATAACTATCCCTGGGAGTGTAATTACGTTTGGTATTATCATGTATTCTAAATCTATGAACGTTATAACGATCAAGGAAAGAATAACAATCAGGTAAACAAAAGTTATAACTGTAAGCCCAAACTTATAGAAAAGAAGCGTTGTAAGCAATGCCGTCAACAATTCCACAACGGGATAAACAAGAGATATTCTCGATCCACAACTATGGCATTTTCCCCTTAAAAATATGTAGCTCAGCAAGGGAATATTTTGATAAAACCGTATGCCCGAACCACAGTTTGTGCAGTGCGAGGGAGGATAGATTATTGATTCCTCTCTGGGAAGTCTATAGATAACTACGTTGAGAAAGCTGCCCAATATCAAACCCAAGACAAAAACAAACGAGTAAAACATATATGCGTTTATAATTGCGGTCTCCAAGAACATTCTCTACTTTATTTTCTGGATATTGATGCGCCTTTGAGTTCTTTTATGGATTTATTGAAGTGCTTATTGCAGATCGTAAAAACCCTTTTCTTGCTTGTGATGTGATCTTTTATAGCCAGAATTGCCGAGCGTTTACAAATAAATTCCACATCTGCACCATTAAGTCCTTTTAATTTGGATGCAATATCTTGAAGGTTCACGTCTTTATTGAGAGGCTTGTGGTTTGTGTGTATTTTTAAGATCTCGTAAATTTCTCTGACGTCTGGATACGGAACTTCAAGGATTAGATCAAACCTGCCAGAACGCAGCATCGCAGGATCCACCATGTCTATTCTGTTAGTTGAAGCAAGAACAAAAACATCAATTAACTCTTCAACACCGTCAATCTCGGTCAGAAATTGACTTACTACTCTTTCAGATACCCTGTTGGAATCTATGTTCCTATGTGGTGTGATAGCATCAACTTCATCAAAGAAGATTATTGAGGGCGATACCTGTCTGGCTTTACGAAAAATCTCCCTGACGGCTTTTTCTGATTCCCCCACGTATTTGGAAAGCAATTCGGCTCCTTTGATAGAAATAAAATTCACGTTGCTTTGGTTTGCAAGTGCCTTTGCAAGTAGGGTTTTCCCTGTGCCGGGTGGACCTGATAGCAATATTCCTTTGATAGTATTGACCTTTGCACTTTTGAACAGCTCTTTATGCTTGAGCGGAAGAGCGACGGACTCTATCAACTTCTCTTTTATTTCTTCCAGCCCTCCCACTTCGTTCCACGTTACCTTTGGGATTTCAATCAGTACTTCCCTGATAGCAGATGGATTGACCCCTTTGAGAGCTTCAAGAAAATCATCCATATTCACCCTGAAAGAATTGGTGTTCTCAAATTCAAACGACTCATCGTAAAATTCAAGATCGGGCAACGTCCTCCTAAGAGCTATCATTGCAGCTTCTTTGCAAAGGCTTTCTATGTCAGCTCCCACAAAACCCTGTGTTCTCTCCGCAATCTCGCTGAAATCAACATCTGAGGAAAGAGACATTTCCCTTGAATGCACCTTGAGAATTTCATATCTGGAATTCTGGTCTGGAACTCCGAGGTGTATCTCTCTGTCAAATCTGCCGGGCCTTCTCAAAGCGGGATCAATAGCGTCTGGTAAGTTGGTTGCACCAATGACCATTATATTGCCTTTTTCCTTAACTCTGTCCATAAGCGTCAGCAGTTGTGAAACAACTCTTTTTTCAACGTCCCCCGTTACTTTATCTCTCCTCGGTGCAATTGCATCAAGTTCGTCAAGAAAAATTATGGAAGGCTGATGTTTAGATGCAACTTCAAGAAGATTCCTGATCTTTGCTTCACTCTCGCCGTAGTGCTTCTGTATAATTTCCGGTCCGTTTACGATTTGAAAATTCATGTTTGATTCATTTGCTATTGCGTTTGCCAGAATGGTTTTTCCGCTTCCTGGCTGACCGATCAGAAGTACGCCTCTCGGTGGTTCAATGCCCAATTTTGCAAACACTTGAGGGAATTTAAGTGGGAACTCTATTATCTCGCGGATTTTGCTTATCTGGCTGGAAAGTCCGCCCAAATCATCATAGCAAACGTTGTGCTTGTTTATTTTTCCCGTTGGCTTTTTACGCACGTCAACTTTGGTATGCTGATTAACAACCACACAGTTAGACGGCGTGGTATTTAAAACATCAAAACTCTCACTTTTTGACCCGGGTATTCTTACCGGGATCGTATCGCCGGCAGCCAGTGGCAATCCTTCAATAGAGTGGGGTATAAATTTCAATCTTTCTGGGTTATATAGAACATCTTTATTATGAGGACACAAAACCACTCTACTCGCATTTTTTGAATTGGCTCTTTTAACCGTTACAAACTCATCTATATCAGCACGTGCATTTTCACGAGTGTATAGATCAATTTCTATTATTAACTCCATTTCACAGCTTTCATATCCATTCAACTCAAGTGGCATAGCTCTTACAAAGGTTTTTCTTCTCCCGCCAACCTCTATCATATCCCAAGTAGTTATACCCAGATCCATCATGCTGCGCTCGCTTATACGCGCATACCCTTTTCCCGCGTCCCGTGCATGTATTTCTGAAATTCTTAAGGAAATCATTACTACCTCTACTGAGATTTTACAGGCACTCATATTGAGGTCAAGAATCACGACAAATTGAACTGGTGATTATTCTATTTATAATTGTTCAACTCGAATTTATACTATGCCCCGTGAAATTAAGATCCCTAAAACTGAGGAATTTCAGAACTTATGAAAATCTGAACATCTCCTTCCACAATAAGTTTAATCTTTTCTACGGTAACAATGCTCAGGGGAAAACCAACCTCCTTGAAGCCGTTTACTATATCTGCTCGTTCAGATCATTTAAGTCAGCTAAAAATGAGGAATTGATAACTTTTGGACAGGAAAATGCCGGAGTAAAGGGCGAAATAGTATCAAAACATGGATTTGATGAGATCAACATTCACATAAACAGGAGCAAAAAGAACATAAAACTGAACGGCAAAGTAGTTTACAAGCTCAGCAGTCATCTGGGACGATTTGGAGTAGTACTTTTTGTCCCAAAAGATCTGGAAATTGTCAGAGGCTCACCGGGAGTAAGACGCCGTTACATTGACGCTCTTGTATGCAACCTGAACGCAGATCACGTAAATGACCTCAAAAGCTACAACAAGATCATAAGCCACAGGAACAAGATCCTTGCTAGTCCAAAAAATATCAACAGTAATATGCTTGAAGTATTGGATGCAAAAACTGCTGAAACAGGGGCAAGCCTAACGGCAAGAAGACTAAAGATAATAAATGACCTGACAAAAAGACTTGGCGAGCTTTACAACTCCACCTCCGGCGTCAGTGCAAAAATTGACATAGCTTATAAAACGTCTTATGAGAGAGATAGAGATATTCAGGGTTCAATATTGAAGTCGTTAAAAAAAAATTTTAATAAAGACCGAGCAAAAGGACATACCACCGCTGGGCCACACAGAGACTACGTGGGCCTAAGGATAGACGGTAATGATACAACGGTATATGCCTCACAGGGTGAATCCAAGAATTTTGTTCTTGCCCTAAAAGCTGCTGAAATAAATATCTATGAATCAACAAAAGGACAAAAACCGATCCTTCTACTTGATGATATTACCAGCGAGCTTGATAGGAGCAGAAAAAGTTTTTTATTTCAACTTTTAAGAAACTACGATGGACAGGTATTTGTAACTTCAACCGGGGCAGACGAAATCCCCTACAAAGGAGATAAAAAAGTTTTCAGAGTAACAAAGGGTAAGGCACAGGAAGTTTGATTTATGCGGGAAACGTGCGATCAGACGCTTTCCAGTTAAAATAAACTCAGTTTCTGACAAATGGAGATAAAAATGAATGTAAAAATCATGGATTTAAATTTTTTTGGAACTGAGACAATTGCATCCTACCTTGTAGAAACAAGCGAGGGACCTTTTATCATTGAGACGGGACCTGCTTCTACTTTTGAGAATCTTGAAAAAAGTATTTCCAACAATGGTTATAAAATTTCGGATATAAGCAACGTATTTGTAACTCACATACACCTTGACCATTCCGGTGCAGCGTGGAAGTTTGCAAAAGAAGGTGCCACAATTTACGTGCATCCGAGAGGTGCCCCGCATCTTATTGACCCCGAAAGGCTTATGGCTTCCGCAACAATGATCTATGGAGACAGGATGGATGAGCTTTGGGGTAGAGTTGAAGGAATAGATGAAGATAAGGTAATTCCTACTGAGGACGGGCAGGTAATAAAAATAGGCAACGTTGAGATACAAGTGCATGAAACAGCAGGACACGCCAACCACCATAACGCATACCTTATAGAGAATAACCTTTTCACGGGTGACGTTGCAGGGTGCAGAATTGCGGACGGTCCGCCAATCCCGCCAACACCTCCCCCGGAAATACACGTTGAAAGGTGGCACAACTCTGTGGATAAGATACGCAGTATAGATCCCGAGGCACTTTACCTCACACATTTTGGAAAATTCACAAACGTAAAAGAGCATTTGGATAACCTTATAAAAACCCTTGACGAATGGTCAGTTTGGATGGGTGAAAGGGTAAAAAATGGGAAACCGGAAGAGGAAATCACACCTGAATTTCTTGAATTTTACAGGACGTATTTTAGCAAATTTGGCACATCAGAGTCCGTGTTTGAAAAATACGAATCAGCTGACCCTCATTGGATGAACGTCGGAGGACTTATAAGATACTGGAACAAGTATAAACTGGCTGAATAGCCTCAATGGTTTATCAACCTGTGTCTATTGCTGTTTTGATAATTCATAGTTACAATTGACCTTTTTTGATCGGGGCGTGGCGCAGTTGGCTAGCGCGCGGCATTTGGGATGCCGAGGTCGGAGGTTCAAGTCCTCTCGCCCCGACCATTATTACATCATACCCTCTCCACAACCATAGCTATCCTCATTTCTCCCCCTATGCAGAGAGATACCATTCCATACTTGGCATTCTTATCACTATTAAGTTCATAAAGAATTTTATAAGCATTATGGCTCCCGTTGCCCCAACGGGGTGTCCAAGTGCAATTATAACGGGACACGTAAAATGGCACAATGAGACAAAAAACCGAAAAATGACCGAGACGAAAATTAAGTAAATTACTCAATTTTTATTTCAAGGGGGTATTTGCCCTCATTTTTGCCCCGCTTTTTGAGGAATTTAAACGGAAAAATAATCGCTTGTTAAACACCGTTTAAATCCCGTTTAATCCCCATTTAAAGCATCAATAATTCCGCCAAAAGACCTCTCTAATCCGAGCCTTATTGGAATTGAGAAAAGCAAAAAATATGTTGATATGGCAAAAAAGAGACTGAAAAAAATTATGGCTATGCCAGAATCACAATTAAAAACATGGATAATAAAATTCCATCACAAACATTATTTGTAAGTTGATTAATCAAAAGAGCCTTTACTATTATCATACCCTCTCCACAACCATGGCTATCCCCATTCCTCCTCCTATGCAGAGAGATACCATTCCATACTTGGCGTCCTTATCACTATTAAGTTCATAAAGAAGTTTTACAAGCAATATGGCTCCCGTTGCCCCAACGGGGTGTCCAAGTGCAATAGCTCCACCATTCACGTTTAACTTGTTTTGCGGAATTGGAAAATCCCTTAACACCGCAAGGGACTGTGCCGCAAAGGCTTCGTTCAACTCATAAATATCTATATCTTCAATACCCAGTCCTGATCTATCCAGTGCAGCCTGCATTGCCGAAACGGGACCAATTCCCATAATAGCCGGATCAACTCCTGAAACTGCATAAGATCTTATTAACCCCAGTGGTTTCAGTCCTAATTTTTCAACTTTTGATTCAGAAACCACTATCATGGCGGCAGCACCGTCGTTGATCCCTGAAGAGTTACCGGCAGTTACCGTTCCATCTTTTTTAAACACGGGTTTCAACTTATTTAGCTGTTCGGAAGTTACAGAAGGACGGGGATGCTCATCAGTTTCAAATTTTGTGGGATCACCTTTTCTCACTGGAATAAAAACAGGAACGATCTGATCCGCAAACTTGTTATTCTCCAGTGCAGATTTGGCTTTTAGCTGACTGTTGTGTGCAAACTTATCCTGCTCTTCTCTGGATATCTCATACTTTTGTGCAAGATTTTCCGCGGTAACTCCCATGTGGTAATTGTTGAACACGTCCCATAGACCATCGTAAACCATCCCATCTATCAATTCGTCAGACGGCGAAGACATCTTGTATCCCCATCTTGCTTTCTTCAAGTAAAAAGGTGCCTGGCTCATATTTTCAATTCCCCCTGCGATGATACAGTAGCAGTCTTCTGCCTTGATAGCCTGTGCGGCGTGTATAACGGACTGCAAACCTGAGCCACACATCCTGTTGATCGTCATTGCAGGAGTTTCAAACTTTAATCCAGAATTGACTGCCACCTGCCTTGAAGGATTTTGACCCAATCCCGCACCCAGTATATTGCCCATTATACAATCGTCTATTTCATTTGGATCAATGGTCGTTTCGTTTATGATCTCTTTAACAACTACCGTTCCCAGATCAACGGCAGAAACATCTTTTAAACTCCTCCCAAATGAACCGATTGCTGTCCTGAGTGGTTTGCAAAGTAAAACATCTTCCATGACCAACCTCCCTTGTCAGCATCCCCTGAAATCTGCTTTTCTTTTTTCAAGAAATGCACTCATCCCCTCTACTCTGTCTTGCGAATCAAAGCATTCAAGTCCGTTTTCCAACTCATATTCAAGTCCTTGTGAAATATCCATGTCAGATCCTCTATTAATTACCTTCTTTGCAAGACTGACTGCCAAAGGACTGTTGGTTGCGATCTGGTTGGACATTTTCCGTGATTCCTCAATAAGCTCTTCTTGCTTAACCACCTTGTCAACAAGACCTATCTCAAGAGCCTCATCTGCAAGGATCATTTTGCCGGTAAAGATCAACTCTTTAACCTTTCCAAGTCCCATAAGCCTCGTACCCCTCTGGCTTCCACCCCAGCACGGAAAAAGTCCCAGCCCGGTTTCAGGAAAGCCGATCTTTACATTGTCAGAAGCTATACGTATATCACACGCAACAGCAAGTTCACAACCTCCCCCTAATGCGTAACCATTTATTGCTGCAATAACGGGAAACGGTGCTTGCTGCAAACCGTTAAAAATACCGTGTGCAGCCTTGGAGTAGTTTTCAAACTCTCCTCTTGTCATCTCACACATTTGCCCAATGTCCGCACCGGCAACAAAGGCTTTTTTTCCTGCTCCTGTAATGATCAAGCCCTTCAGGTTTTCGTCTGGCATTTGCTTATCTACAAACTTTTCAAGCTCCAGAACTGTTTCATGACTTAAAACGTTCAAAGATCTTTCTTTGTTAATTGTCAATAAACCAACGCCGTTCTCTTCCTTTTTAAATAATAAATCCTTATACATGAAAGCCCTCCTTACAAAATATGATTTTAGCTATACTCAAAGAAACCTCTCCCAGATTTTCTCCCCAAGTATCCCAACCTTACCATCTCTTTCAGCAAAATAGCTGGCCTAAATTTAGGGTCTCCAAACTCGCGGTAAAGCACGTTCAACACGTCAAGCGTTACATCCAGCCCGATTAGATCTGCAAGCGACAAGGGCCCCATGGGGTGATTTGCCCCAAGTTTCATAGCCGTATCAATATCTTCAGCAGAGGCAACACCTTCTTCCAACACAAAAATTGCCTCATTGATCATAGGTAGCAATATCCTGTTTACTACAAATCCTGCTCTATCTTTAACTACAACTGGAGACTTGCCGAGGGCTACTACAAAATCCATAGCTGAATTGAGAGTTTCAGGTGAAGTTTTTGCAGTCTTTATTATCTCCACAAGGCTCATTACTGGGGCAGGGTTAAAAAAATGAATGCCCAAGATATTTTTCGGTTTACCCGTGTTCACGGCAAGCTCCGTAACGGGGAGCGTGGATGTATTGGTTGCGATGATTGATTCTCTGTTAGTATTTTTCTCTATTTCCTTAAAAACCGTCTTCTTTACGCTCAAATCCTCACTTACCGCCTCAACCACAAGGTCTGTATGACCCAAGTCCGCATAATTTCCAGTGGTATGGATCCTACTAATGATCTCGTTAGCCTCATCCGCTGTGATCTTGTCCTTCTCTGCAAGCCTATCCAGATTCTTGCGTATTTTCTGCAAAGCAAGTTCGGCAAGATTTTTATCTAAATCCAAAAGGATCACTTCTATATCTTTTGAAGCTATCAACTGGGCAATCCCTGAACCCATCGTTCCCGATCCTACAACACCAACCTTAGCCGAATTAAATTTTGTCAACCTTTTTTCCTTCTAAAGAGATTCAGATAGTATCTGCCTTGCAATTACAATCCTTTGTATCTCGGACGTGCCTTCATATATCTCGGTTATTTTGGCATCCCTGAAATAGCGCTCCACAGGATAATCAGTCGTATACCCATTTCCCCCGTGTATCTGTATAGCTTTAGTAGCCGCCCACATGGCCGTCTCCGACGCATACAGTTTGGACATGGCTGAGTATTTAGTGTATTTCTCTCCACTGTCTTTCATCATTGCTGCTTTGTACGCAAGCAATTTGGAGGCTTCCACCCTTGTTGCCATATCCGCAAGCATAAATTGTATTCCCTGAAAATTAGATATTGACCCACCAAAAGCCTTTCTTTCCTGTGAATATTTTATTGATGCTTCAAGGGATGCCCGTGCTATTCCCACGGCTTGTGCTGCAACCCCTATCCTCCCTCCGTCAAGCGTCTTCATTGCAATTCTAAAACCCTCGCCTTCCTTTCCAAGAATGGATTTTGCCGGCAGTCTGCAATCCTCAAAAATAAGCTGCGTGGTGCTTGTGGCTTTTATACCGAGTTTATGTTCTGATTTCCCAAGAGAAACACCCGGATTATCCAGATCGACAATAAAAGCCGTGAGACCTCTACTTCCTTTCGACCTGTCAGTTGACGCAAAGAGTATTGCCACCTCTGCTTCAGCACCACTGGTAACCCAGCATTTTACTCCATTTATAATATAATGATCACCTTCTTTTCTCGCACTCGCCCTTATGCTCGCCGCATCCGAACCCGATTCAGCTTCACTCAGCGCAAAACAGCCTATAACGTCACGAGAAAATGCAGGAAGATATTTCTTCTTTTGCTCTTTTGTCCCAAAATCCAAGATCGGAATACAAGCAAGAGAGTTGTGTGCCATAACAATTGTTCCAGTTGACGCACAGGCTTTGGATATTTCTTCAATCACAATTACATAAGACAAACTGTCAAGACCACTACCCCCGTATTCTTCGGGTATAAAATGCCCCATAAATCCGAGTTCAAATAACTTTTTAACAGTCTCAGAAGGAAAAGCAGATTTCTTGTCAATCTCAGAAGCGACAGGTTTAATTTCAGTCTCAGAAAAATCAGAAATAAGCCTCCTGATCATCTTCTGTTCTTCTGTCAGACTTGCGCTAAGCATGGATTCACCATCTTTTTATTGATGATTGAGAGCTGGTGAGCAAGAAGGAATTATAATGCAGTCTGGTAAACAAATCAAAAATTCTCAACTTTCCGTAAATATGCGAGAAGGATCCCCGATCCAGTAATCCTTATAAGACTCCGGGGGATTGGCACCAGGATTGTAAAGAAGTAGGTTTACCGAAACATTGTATTTCCCATGTTTGAAAACACGAACCTTGTCGTCTTCTGAGAAAAATTTTTTGTAGCCGTCAATTTTATGGCAGGAAGCAGTATATTCGTCTCCCTTTGGATCAACGAACACAATCCGGTATTCATTCTTTTTACACATCCAGAATACAAAATCGGGTAGAAAACGGCGATATTCGTTTTTATCCGAATCGTAGTAGGGAATATGAACATTGTCCAAAGACTCATCTATCTTGCTGAACATCCAGGCGTCCCACCCCGTTTCATTGTTTTGCAACCATTGTTCCAAATCGTTAAGAAAGTCAGCCTCGCTTTGGGTTTTAATTATGTGCTGTATGTAATCCGCCGTGTCATTTCCCAAAATAACGGGCAGATAGTAGTGATTGGCAAGTTTCTTAACCGTCAATTGCAGATAGGTTTCCTCATCTGACCCCTGAGAAATATCGTTGAATTGTTCAAGCGAAATCTTTCCTTGGGAAAGTCGTCCCGCCGCTTTCCTTATTTCCTCGCCAGATGCTTTCCCTTTTTCAACATTTGCTATTTTTTCTTGAAGTTCCCGATAATGTTCCGGATGAACGCGAATGTGGCGAAAATGAACAATGTCTTTGTCCTCATCCATTTTCCGAACGCCGTCTGAGACTTTGACGGATTTAGTAAGGTGGGACAAAAAACGCTCTTGCAGAAAAGGAATCATCGCATAAGGTTTTCCCTGAATTTCCACGGCGCTCAAACATCCTACCGTATCGCGTAATTCTGCAATCTGCGAAAACACAAGTCCATCTCGCACTGCAAAGACGGAATCCGACGTTCTGTCTATCCATGCTTTGAATCTACGCAATGTTTCTTCGCTCATTGAAAACGGAGACCTGACCAAATTCCCCTTATCTTCCCGATATTCTGGGATCAACAACGGCATCTCCTCTCCTTCAACTTCAGGTATCAGTGCCTTTTCAAAACCTTCCAGTTTTTCAAAGTCTGGGTGTTTCTCTGTTTCCAATCCTTCCAGCACGGCTTTCACGGCCTTGCGATTGGTGGCAAAGAGAAAAAGAGTTTCCAACGGGGCTATTTGGTCGTGATGAGACTCTAATGTGGTCTTTTTTTCTCCCTCTAGAATTGGTAACAAATAGGCGAGACGGCGACGATGTTTAGGAATCGGCTCTAAGCGAACACCTCGCCCGACGGACTGCACAACAAACTTCTTCGCATCACTACCGCCGATATTGATAAAATTAATAACGTTGGGACGATTGGAATCCCAACTTTCAAAGAAGGTGCGAGAGCCCATCAGAATTGTGATTGGGCTTTGCTCCAATCCGTCAAAAAATGATTGCTCCTGTAATGCGGTTGTCTCTTCATATCCGACCAGAATTTTATTGCGCCACTTTGTAGTGTCGCCAATGCGTATAAGCGCAAAAGGAGAGTCAGCATTCTTCATCTGGAAAGCCAACTCTTTATTGTCACTACTACGAATATACTCTAACGCTCCCTTTTTCCGGCTGAGGAAAATTGCCGCACGTAAATCGGTGATTTTCATCGTTTTAATCGGGGTTTCATCAATACCGATAATCCCGCCACCGTCTTTTCCAAAAAGAAGAGGTGTATTTTTCCAATCTTCAATCAGTTCCTTTTTTGAATCTTCAAAAATTTTCCTGTCAATCTCACCTGTGGCGATTTCACGTAAGGTTTGAAAGAACGCCCATAAATCGTTTCTTTCGTTCTCAATATCCGTATTTACAGAGTTAACCAAAGTCAACATAAGAGGAAGGTGATACAGTTCATTAAAACCGGTATTCTCCCGAAGCATATCAACCCGCATGGATACATAAGCAAGAGTTATGAGGGACTTCAAAACGATTTTTTGTCTCTCCGCATGGCTGATTTCCTCTCCTCTATTTCTGAACGCGATATATTCCCTTTCGTTCAGGTAAATACTTTTTCCATAGCCATTTTTTGTAAAGTCCTCCAGATTGTATTTTTTAACGGTTGTTACAATGTCCTCTCTGTCGGTAAACGTAGCGGAAAAATTAAAAAGAAAACCCTCCCGTGCCATAACTTTGTAATACGCCTGCCGCTTGGAATCTTCCTTGCCACCCTTGTGCGCCTCATCTAGAAGCACGTACCACTTGCCACCGTTTTCATAAGTTCGGTAATCTGTCAGTGCATCTTTTTGAACATCAGAAATGTTGTCGCTACGGTGATAATAGACCGTCACAGTTTCTCCAAGCCGCGCTTGACGGCTACGGTGCATTTCACGAAGCGGAACAAGATCAATATGCAAACCGGAGCGGTTAAACTCATCTACGGTTTGCCGGATTTGTTTGAGCAGATGCTTACTTGGTGCAAGTATAAGAATGTTATGAAGCGGAATTTCACCGTGCTTTTGCAAGGAATGTAGATATTCAATCAGCTTGACCATGACCAGCGTTTTACCGCTCCCCGTAGCCATCCAGAAACACATGCGGTTTATAAAATTCCAATATGGAATTTCATCTCCAAAGGAACGAATGTAATCCGCGAGAATTCGGAACACAGGACTTTGTTTGTCATTATTTCTGTCAGTCCGTGTTTCATACTTCTGTATATGCGGAATACCCGCGTCTTTATATAGATCACTAAAACTTCTCTTACGTTTATCTTTTACCGAAAGTGGTTCGCTGGGAGACCAATTATTGTCGTCTTTTCCGTAATGCAAATAAAGAGCGCGGGCAGCGTTCCTTAAAGCATTCGCCTGATAATCGTAAAGCGTCTTTTCAGTAGAAAAACGCTCAATGTCAGGAACACGCCAAGTTTCCGGCAGGTCGCCGTAGTTCAGGGATTGGGTTATAAGTTCAAGAGATAGCATTAAAACTTCCACCCTTCTTTTGTCATAAATCCAATTAAATTCTCACACTCTATAAAATATTCCCTGCATATAACCGGAATACATGGAGCATTGGGTTTTTCTTTTTCTTGTGTTACGACACACCCCTGCATGGAATGTGCAAGTGCTATAATAAAAGGATCTGCCACAGGGTTTCCAGCAACAATATTTCTGCTTTTTATCAGTTTTTGCCAGTGTGCATTTTCGAATAGCTCTCTAACAAATTTAGTCTGTTTTTGATCGGGAATGTGAAACAATGCAGAATTATGTTTTGCCCAATCAGCTAAACTGTCATCTCTTTTGTTAATTTCACGACGCGTTTCCCTAACTGAAAGAATGTCTCCACCTACCACCATACCATCAAATTTCTCCCACAAAGTTGTGAAAACATTTCTGTCGTAATTTCCACCTCTAAATAATGTAATGAAAGCACTTGTGTCAAAGATATATTTCACTAACCTCTGCCTAACTGTTTTTCAACAAGGTAACCTTCAAGTTTTTCAATATTTTTTATTTTCATATTTAAAACTTGAGACATTTCATTTTCACTAATTCTGTTCTGGCGATGCTTGGTAAAGAGATTCTGTAAAAACGCTTTACCCCAATATGAGATATTATTCCAATAATAATCACCTCCATCACCCGTTTTATCTTCTCTGTTGTATTTCTTAAAAGACTCTTTCATTTCTAGAAAAATATTGTGAGAGATCAAGTTGTTTGATTTACACCTTACAAGAAGCATTAGAGGAGTAACCTTGTAGAGACGTGCTACTCTAGTGTAAAAATCTTTGCTTCTGCTGTTGCCTTGCGAAACTTGTCTTTTTAAATCATCGAGGGGAACAAGAGCAGAACCAGCAACACTATCAAAATAATGTTCTAATCCCTGGCTATCCTCACTTATCTGTATTCCATGTTCACTCGATGTTACACTGCTCTTTCCGTGCAACAAATGAGCCAATTCGTGCAATAATGTGAAAATCTGGCGCCCTTTTACTTCCTGACTGTCAAGACAAATAACAGGAAATTCCTCATCATAAAGACAAAATCCCGACAAAGCTGTGGACCTGAAGGGCCAGCGAAAAACGAAGATGCCTTGTTTTTCTATAGCATCTCTCCAAGATTCCAATGCCTCAATATAAGAATTAATCTGCAATTGCTCCTCCAAAGATATATTAAGAAAATCTTCTTTCCGCAATGTCATTGCTAAATGATCAACTTTGGAAATATCGTATGAATCCAACCTCATTTTTTTGTGTATAGCAGAAACCACAGGATTCACTCCATCATTTAATTCCCTTAACACCATTTGCGTGGCTTGAACCCGATGTATGACATTCAAAGTTTCCTGCGAAACCAAATCCAAATTGAATCCAGCAGCACTTCTTAGAGATGCTATCGCATCTTCAATGTGTGGTGGTTCTGGAAAAAAGAAAACTGCAATGGGAACTTTATAAATATCCGCCAATCTTTCAAGTTGTGGGTAGGTGGGAAACATCCTTCCTTCTTCCCAACCCATCAGAATCTCCTCATTTACAGAACTGCCAATTTTGTTGGCAATAATGGCAGGCTCGTAGTGCTTGCGCTCTCTTGCCCATTTCAAAACCAAAGGATTAATATTCTCTACAGTTTTTGCCATTTCACTCCCCCCACCACAGATAAGGTTTAATCAGCGATATAAAGTGTTGTTTCTCTTTTTTCGTCATTCTGGTTGAGTCTGTTTTTTCTATGGTTCCGTCCTCAAAGATCACGCTGTCCGCATTACGTTTACGGATTTGTTTTCCAAGGATGTTTGAGAGAGATTCGGCAATGTCTATGTCAGGATATAGGTCTTGGAGATTGATGTCCAGTTCACCATTTTTTGAAGATTTGACAGCATGGGCAAGTTTGTCATCGCCGAAAAAGACGTATTGTTCAAACGGTGATCTTGTGCTGTCAATTTCTAATTGTTTGCTGTCTTCGTATCGGGAGTTTCTCAAGGTTTCTTCGTATTGTTCCATTGTATAGTATTTGAATGCTCCACCACCTTTGTATTTCTTTATTTCTTTTGAAATGCCAGATTTATCATAAGCCAAAACCTTTTTCATTCTCGGCAAGACCACGCTATAAAAATGGTCTCCCATTTCCACACCAAGCCACTTTCTGCCAAGTTTGTGAGCTACTGCCATCGTTGTGCCGGAACCAAGGAAAAAATCTATGACCAAGTTATCTTTTTTAGAAGTAGATTCTATTATTCTTTTTAATCCTAACTCAGAATTTTCAGTTGAAAAATTCCACTTATTCGCATAGCCATACAAATCAGACCAATTATCAGTCAGATAAATCTCACTTGGTTTCAACATCTGTGGATTGCCCTTACTACTCAACCTTATTTTTTTAAGTTCTTCTAACTGTACGATAGTCTCTTGGGAAGGAAACCGTCTGCCCTTTCTAGGTAAAATTTCTTTCCCCAAAATAATTTTAGCCCTGGTGATGTAATTTCCTTCTGTATCTAACTTTATATTCTCCTTTGAAAATAATCTTATCAACTCTTTTGGTATAACTTCATAAGATTCTCCCTCTGTATCAATTGAACGCCATTCTTGTTGTTCTCTTTTCTTAGTTGTATGTTTAAAAAATTGGAACTCACTGTTTTTTGAATAAAAATAAAATGTATCGTGCCAAGTAGGAAATTTTGAACCTTTTGTTTTGATACGGATTGATTTATTAATGATTATTTCATTCCTAAAATTCTCTTTTCCAAAAATCTCATCCAACAGGCACCTTACAATATAATTTCCATTGTAATCACACCGTACAAAGATACTTCCCTTATTGTTAAGCCAGTCTCTTGCAATCTTTAAACGATTTTCCAGCAAGGTTGCCCAACTAGCATCTTTATAGTTAGTGCGGTATAGAAACTGGTCGCTACTGTCCAAATTAAAAGGCGGGTCTATAAAAATAGTCTGCACCTTCTCCTTATATCGCTTGTGTAGTGTATTCAACGCCTGCCAGTTCTCACTATGCACCAGTTCCCCGTCCAATGCCTCATCCAAATTGCCCAGCCCATCAAGAATTTCCAATTCCAAGTCCTTAAAATGTTTTGTATCCAGCGGCAGAAACCTATAATTCCCGCCTGCGCCATTCTTATCATCAATGTTCTTCTGTCCGCTGAGAATGTCTTTCATTGAAAATTTGTCATCCACCATTCCAAGTTCTTGCCATTCGGCAATCTGCTTTTTCGCTCCTAAATGTTTTATTATCTTCTTCAAAACTCCGTCCGTCAGTTTGTCAATCGTTACGACATAATTAACATTGCGGACAAACTTTGGCTTTTCCCACACGCGGCGAAGTTCATCCTCAAACTGGGCGATAAAGTCAATGATGTTGTAGGCGGTGTCCTTGATCGCTTGCAATTGGGCGAGCCGCTTTTGTTCAAAGATGGTTTCTTCTTGAAAAATGTATTGATACATCCACAGATCAAACTGTTCGCGCAGGAAACCGCGGGCGTCTTTATTGATGAAAAAATCCGCTTCAATCTGACGGCGGAATACGCCGATGGCTTTTTGCAGGTGCTCATCAGTCAGTGAAATACCTGCTTTACGGGATTGCCTGATAATTTCATCGGTCTTTGTTGTTGTGCCTCTTTGCGAATAAGAAACTTTGAGATGGACAAAACCACCCCCTGATTTTTCCCGTTTAACCTCCTTAAAAGTAAATACAAACTCCCGTTTTTCATTGTTTTGCTTGCCTTCAAACTCGGAAGCATCAAAGTAAAACCGCTTGGTATTTTGCGGTTTTCCCTCTTCGCTCAATTCAACTGGCATGGAACGCACCAGTACGTCGGATTTGACATAATAGAGCATCTGTGTTTTCCACGACAGTGCGACATCTTGCCCGTCCTCATAGACGCGCTCATAGGTCTTTGAAAAAGCTGGAAGGTGGCGAAAGTAAATGGAACCACTCTCGCAGAAGTAGCGGTGGAAGAAGGTATAGAGTTTGTCAAACAATTCTTCGCGAAATGGAGAGCCTTGTTCCGCTCGTTTGTCAATCTCCGCCATCAGTTGCGGCCGGATTGAGCGGAAGTAGTCGCGCTTCATACGCATCAGGTTGACAAAGCCAGAGTCGCCCTCAACTTCGGCGCCGGTGAACAATGCTTCAAGTTCGTCCAAAAAACGCTTTTCTTTTGCTTTACTGCTCATTAAATAGTGTTTGATTTTAGGTAATCTCCAATCAATTATAACACAACCAAATAACTGGTTTAAAAGTTATCAAAACTAATGTGCGACTTCTCTTCAAAGTTAAATTGACAACCCCATACAAACACCAAATAATATTCAAACACTCCATTATCAGAGGAAAACAATTGAGCAGAAAAAAAGAAACTAACAACATAAACACCAGAAAATACTCATCACTGGTAGTTGAAGGAGCAGACAAGGCTCCCAACAGATCAATGTTGCGAGCAGTGGGATTTAAGGACAAAGATTTTAAAAAGCCAGTTGTTGGTATTGCCTCTACTTGGAGCATGGTTACCCCATGCAACATGCACATAGACAAACTTGCTCTTCATGCCTCAAAAGGAGCGGATGGAGCCGGGGGGAAATCAATCATATTTAACACTATCACAGTTTCAGACGGCATCTCAATGGGAACTCCGGGAATGCGGTATTCACTGGTTTCCAGAGAAGTAATAGCAGACTCTATTGAAACTGTTTCAGGAGCGGAAGGATTTGACGGATTAGTTGCCATTGGAGGATGTGATAAAAATATGCCCGGCTGTCTAATCGCACTTGCACGATTGAATAGACCTTCCATTTTTGTCTACGGCGGAACAATAATGCCCGGTCAACACAACGGTAAGGACGTTGACATAGTATCGGTATTTGAAGCCGTAGGCTCTCATGCCAACAAGGAAATATCGGATGCTCAACTGAAAACTATTGAGTCCTGTGCCATTCCCGGACCGGGGTCATGTGGTGGAATGTATACAGCAAACACAATGGCATCGGCAATAGAAGCCTTGGGAATGAGCCTGCCAAACAGCTCCGCACAGGCTGCTGTCTCATCTGAAAAAAGAGATGACTGTATAAATGCAGGCAAAGCTGTCTTGAACCTTATAGAAAACGATATAAAACCAAGAGATATAATGACAAAACAAGCATACGAGAATGCCATTACAGTTGTAATAGCACTCGGCGGTTCAACAAACGCGGTTCTTCATCTACTCGCTATGGCTAATGCCACAGGAGTGAAACTGACAATAGATGATTTCACAAGGATCGGTAAAAAAACCCCTATTCTGGCAGACTTAAAGCCAAGTGGCAAATATATGATGGCTGATTTTTGCAAAATTGGAGGATTGACCCCTCTCTTAAAAACTCTTCTTAAAAATGGATTACTACACGGTGATTGCATGACAGTTACAGGAAAAACGATCGCTCAGAATCTCAGAAACACAAAGAGCTACCCAAGAAGTCAGAAAATTGTTTATGCTTTTAACAAGCCCGTTAAGAAAGATAGCCACATAGTAATTCTCAGGGGCAACCTTGCGCCGCAAGGAGCAGTCGCAAAAATATCAGGACATGAAGGCACAAAATTCAGAGGCAAAGCAATCGTTTTCAATTCAGAGGAAGAATCGCTCAAAGCAATTTTGAACGATAGAGTTAAAAAAGGACACGTTATAGTTATAAGGTATGAGGGTCCTAAAGGAGGTCCGGGCATGAGGGAAATGCTTAGCCCAACGTCGGCTGTCATGGGTAAGGGACTGGGTAATGACGTTGCTCTAATAACGGACGGCAGGTTTTCAGGAGGCACCCATGGATTTGTTGTTGGACACATCACCCCTGAGGCTTTTGAAGGAGGAGCAATAGCCCTTATAAAAAATGGAGATGAGATCACGATAGACTCGGGAAAAAGAACCATCAACTTAAACATATCAAAAAAAGAGATGTCCGAGCGAATGAAAAAATGGAAACAACCCAAGCCAAAAGAAACAAAGGGGATACTTGCCAAATATGCAAAACTCGTTTCTTCAGCATCCGAAGGTGCAGTTACGGGATGAGCATTACAGGATCTTTTTGAAATTCAATGCTTACAATAGCAGGTAAAAAAATAATTTTAGGTGTTACGGGGAGCATAGCAGCATATAAGTCATGCGAGTTGATCAGAAGCCTGATCAAAGAAGATGTATCTGTTCAGGTAATTATGACAAAAAACGCCACTGAATTCATAACTCCTCTCACCCTGCAATCCTTGTCCGGAAAAAAAGTAGCATCAGACACCTTTGATCTGAACTGGGAATCAGAAATAGGACACATCCAATTAGCCGACAGTTCTGACCTTATTATAGTCGCCCCCGCATCCGCCTCATTCATAGGTAAGCTCGCAAACGGAATAACCGACAGTCTTTTATCAACTGTTATTGCTGCATCAAAATCTCCCGTTCTGATCTGCCCTGCAATGAACGTAAATATGTATGACAGTCCAATGGTTCGGAACAATGTCGGAAAGCTAAAAGAATACGGTATTAAGGTAATGGAGCCTTATGAAGGCAACCTGGCTTGCGGATGGCACGGGACAGGAAGACTTGCAGACGTGGAGGATATATTTAGCGAAGTTTGCAGAATTTTATACCCGGATGATCTAAAAGGTAAGAACGTGCTTGTAACTGCAGGTGCAACCAGAGAAATGATAGACCCCGTAAGGTTTATATCAAACCCGTCAAGCGGAAAAATGGGTCACGGTATTGCAATGGCTGCATGGCTCAGAGGCGCTGACGTTACTCTTATCTCGGCACATGCGGAAATTCCACCTCCATACGGTGTAAAAACTATCAAGGTTGAAAGCTCTGATGAAATGTATAATGAGGTAATGCTCAATCTGGAACACAAAGATATAGTTATTAAAGCGGCAGCAGTAGGAGATTATAAACCTACTCATAAGTCTCAAAACAAAATAAAAAAATCTTCGGACGGCATCTCCATTGACCTTATGAGAACAAAAGACATATTGGAGGAAATTGGAAAGCGGAAGAACGGAGCCTTTGTTGTAGGCTTTGCAGCAGAAACGGAAAATCTTGCAACAAACTCAAAGAATAAGCTGAAGAGCAAAAACGCAGACCTTATAGTTGCAAACGACGTAAGCCAAAAAGGAGCAGGCTTTGGATCAGACACCAATATAGTAAGCATAGTAAACAGCAAAGGCAGGGTAACGGAGTTAAACTTAATGCCTAAGACTGATATTGCACATAAAATACTCGATATTGTTGCAGAAAATAATGAAAAACAAGAAACCCGGTGAATGGGTCAAATACCCAAACCAAATTCTAAAAGAGCAAAATACATAATAAAAAACAAGAAGGACATAAAACTTAAAAAGCGGATAAAGCATAAGGACATGATTAAAGATTTTACGGATTCAGAAGATTCAACTAATTAGATTACTACGAAACGACATTTAAAACACGCAAATCTCTAAACTCATCCGAATGGGTTGATTATCACCTTTAAACTCTCTTTTGACTCCTGTGCAATCTCAAATCCCCTAGCACCTTCGGAAAGGGGTAACCGATGAGTTATCATGTCCAATACGTTGACTCTCTTACGTCTTATCAGTTCAAGTGCTAATTGAAGGTCTTTTGGTGCAGCAGCATAAGAGCTAACGATCTTTACTCCCGACCACCACAATTTGTTAAAATTCACCTTAAATTCGTATTCGGGTTCAGATGGAGCAAAAAACAGTATCGTTCCGCCTTTTTCCACAATGGATAAAGCTAGATCAATGGCTGATTCAGCACCAGTGCAAACAATGACAAAGTCCATCAGCATACCGGAGTTTTTCCTGATCTTTTCGGAAATTTTTCCGTCCGATGCGAGGTAAACCTGTTCAGCACCAAACTTTTCTGCAAAATCAAGTTTAAACTCATTTACATCAACTGCACAGGTATATCCTGCTCCTTGACTTACGGCATATTGCAAATTCAGTAAACCTGCAACACCGCTCCCGATTACAGCTACTCTCATACCGACCTTAAAACCCGCTACCCTGTGTCCTCTTACAATACAACCAAGAGGCTCGGCAAAGGAACCCTCATCAAAAGAAACACCGTCAGCAAGCAGAAAAGTTCCCCTGTCAACGTTTATTTCGGGCAACCTTATATATTCTGAAAACCCACCGGGATCAAAATATGTCTCTTTAATACTGGGACAGATCGTATGCCTATCCGACAGGCAATAATCACATGTATTGCAGGGAACATGGTGGGTTGCAGTAATTCTGTCGCCACTTTTGAAACCAGACACATGCTGACCAGTTCTAGCAACCCAGCCGGCAACCTCGTGACCAAGCACAAGCGGCGCCTTCGACAGCCTATACCATTCCATAAGGTCGCTGCCACATATCCCGCTTGACTCAACTTTCATCAAAATCTCCCTGTCCCCTATCTTTGGAACTGGTAGATCTTCCAACCTAACGTCACTGTTGTTGTAGTAGGTCAATACCTTCATGGAGATCAACTGCTTAAAGTGTTGAGAAGTAGACTTTATTGCTCGCCGTTTTTCACTGCTTCAAACAACTCGTGTGCATTAGTTGGGCTTTGATCTTCATGCACTATTGATCTTATAGCTCTTATCATGGCAACTGGATGGTCATCTTGCCAGATATTTCTTCCCATATCCACGCCCGTTGCACCTTTGTTTATTGCATCGTGCACCATTTCAAAAAGCTCGAGTCTAGTTTCAAGTTTGGGACCCCCTGCAATTACAACGGGCACAGGACAACTTGATGTTACCTTTTCAAAATCCTCACAGTAATATGTTTTAACAATATGTGCCCCAAGTTCAGCACAAATACGACAGCAAAGAGATAGATATCTTGAATCCCTTTTTTCAAGCTCCTTGCCCACTGCTGTTATACCAAGCACTGGGACACCGTATCTCTCTCCTTGATTTGCCAGTTCAGCCAGGTTCAGAAGCGTCTGCCGTTCAAATTTGGTTCCAATGAACACCGACAAACCAACACCTGCAACGTTCAACCTTATAGCTTCTTCAAAAGAGGTGGTTAACCCTTCATCTTCCAGATGTGGACCAATTATGCTTGTCCCTCCAGACACTCTTAGCACTACATTTGCCCCCGACCCGGGATCAACTGAAGTTCTTAAAACACCTCTTGTCAGCATAATGGTATCGGCATAGGGAATAAGAGGGGTTATAGTTTTTCTTGGAACTTCCAACTTGTGAGTGGGGCCCAGAAAATAACCATGGTCAAGTGCGAGCATCACAGATCTTCCAGTATCGGGCTGTATTATCCGTGATAATCTGTTCTTCATGCCCCAGTCCATATTCTTCACCTCAATTCGCAAAATTTATCAGGTTCAAGATTGTATGTAAGCAAGGGTAAAAGTCAATCATGCACAAAGCTAAGACCCAGCCACTGAACCTGACGACCAAAATAGCTATGTTCCAGCTTTTATAACTCTGTTTGAAACAACCTCAAATTTTTCAATTGCCATATCAACCTGATCTTTGGTATGCACAGCCATAAGTGAGGCGCGTATTCTGCACTTCCCCTGAGGCACGGATGGTGGCCTTACAGCCGGGGTAAATATTCCTTCTTTCTTTAATTCCTCAGCAAACTCAAGCGTTGGTCTCGGCTCACCAATCAGGATTGGAATAATTGCTGAGTAGGAAGGAAGTGTCTGCAATCCTATTTCTTGAATTCCTGATTTGAATCTGTGTATCATGTCCCACAGATGATCTCGTCTACTTTTTTCCTTGCTGATAATATCAATTGCCTCCAGTGAAGCAGCAAGTGAGGCAGAAGGTAAAGACGTGTCAAAAATATAGCTTCTTACACGATTCCTTATAAAATCTACCAGTTTTCTGCTTCCCACAACGTAACCACCCAGTGACCCGATCGCTTTTGAAAGAGTTCCCATTACAACGGGCACTTTATTTTCCACGTTAAAATGCTCTGTTGCACCACTGCCTCTATCTCCAAGAACACCGGTTGCATGAGCCTCATCAACCATAAGCATTGCACCGTATTGCTCGCATATCATAGACAACTCCTTCAGATCCACCAGATCTCCATCCATGCTGAATACTGTATCTGTAACAACAAGTTTTTTACCCCTATTGCCGCTGTCTTTCGCAAGAAGAGAGTTGAGTTCTACAAGGTCAAGATGAGAGTAAACACGCAAATTAGCTTTGGACATTCTGCATCCGTCAATAATGGATGCATGGTTCAACTCGTCACTGTAAATAAAATCCCCAACACCGACCAGAGAAGAGATTGTGCCAACGTTAGCAAGATAACCTGAGCTGAATAATATGGCTGCCTCGGTATTTTTAAATTTTGCTATCTTTTCTTCAAGTTCCCTGTGCAAGTCAGAACTACCGCTCACAAGCCTTGAACCACCGCTTCCAGTACCGTATTTTTCAAGAGCCATCTTTGCCACATTTATGACCCTCGGATCAACTGACAATCCGAGATAGCTATTTGAAGCAAGAAGCAGATATTTCTTCCCCTGAATCACTACTTCCGACGATTGTCCAGATTGAAGCTCGGTAAGGTGTCTGAAGAGATCTTTATCACGAATGTCTTTCAATTCGTCATTTATCCATTCTATACATTCCATTGGTAAGAGATCACTCGGGCTTTTCAGTAGCCTCTTTTATAGATTTATATGTAACGCGGACGAGTTTTTTCAGGTCGTCCATAGGTATTCCAATCGGAGGCATTAAAACCACCACGTTACCGAGTGGTCTGATAAGCACTTCATTTTCCAGAGCTTTATCGGCAACCCTCCAGCCCATCTTCAATCTCGGTTCAAATGGTTCTCTGGTTTTTTTGTCTTTAACCAACTCAATACCAACCATTAATCCCTTGTTTCTGACATTTCCCACATGTTCCAAAGACAAAAACTCCTGCAACTCATCTTCAAGAAAATCTATTTTATCCTGAAGACTCTCCAGAGTATTATTGTTCTTAAAAGCCTCTAGGTTGCCCCTTGCTGCGGCACATGACAGAGGATTACCAGCATAGCTGTGACCATGAAAAAACATCTTAAATTCATCGTAATTACCCAGAAATTCATCATAAATCTCCTGAGTTGTTATAGTAGCGGAAAGAGGTAGATAACCCCCTGTCAACCCCTTACCAAGAACTAAAATATCAGGGGTAATCTCTTCATGTTCACAGGCAAACATCTTACCCGTTCTGCCAAAACCCGTGGCAACTTCATCCAGGATCATTAAAACTTCATACATATCGCAGTATTCCCTGACTTTTTTGAGATAACCTTCGGGAGAAACTATCATACCTCCCGCTGCTTGAACGTAAGGCTCTAATATTACCGCTGCAATCTCCTTATGATTTTTTTCAAGTATTTTCCCAAGTTCATCAGCACAGGCAATATTGCAATCTGGGTATGATTTATTTAACGGACATCTGTAACAGTAATATGAAGGTGCACGGAACGATTCAAAAAGAAGAGGTTTAAAAGTGGAATGAAACAGATCAATCCCCCCAACCGAAACTGCACCAAGTGTATCGCCATGATAGCCGTTTTCTAGATATACAAATTTGGTTTTTTCCTTGTTATTTTTATGATGCCAGTATTGAAAAGCCATCTTTAGGGCAACTTCAACCGCGGATGCTCCATCTCCCGAATAAAAGACTTTTTTTAATCCTTGAGGACAAATATCAATCAACTCTTTTGCAAACTCCGCTGCAGGTGGATTTGTAACACCGAGAAGAGTGCTATGAGCAAGAGTTTTGATCTGCTTGTTTATGGCATCGTCAATTTCAGGAACCTTATGACCATGCACGTTGACCCACAATGAAGAAACACCGTCTATATATTTCTTCCCCTCCGAGTCAATAAGGTAAGCTCCATCTGAATCTTCAATAACAATGGGATCCTTTTCCACATACTCCTTCATCTGAGTGAAAGGATGCCAAATGTGAGCTTTGTCATACTGCCCGATTTTTTTTGTACGGTCTGACATTTTGAGAATTATACAGAAACAGGTTGTTTTGGATAATACAACAACTCTTCTTTAGTATAAACAGGTAAAAAACTACTTAACACTTAAAATAACGAGCCACTGAAAAACCCGGTAGCGATTACTAATTACTTATATCCGCCCTGACTGGCATCTGTAGATCATCAAGCATTTTAAGGTCTTCTTCAGGTGATCTTCCCGGTGTTGTTAGATAATTACCAAGTATCATTGCATTTGCACCTGCAACAAGACCCATTGCCTGAAGATCTCTCAGTGTTACCTCTCGTCCCCCTGCCGTCATAATGATCTTATCGGGAAGCACCAACCTATAAATAGAGATCATCTTAACTGCATCAAATGGAGAGATTTTTTCGTAGCACTCAAAAGGCGTTCCAGGTCGCGGATTAAGAAAATTGATAGGCACCCAAGTCGGATTTAAGTCTCTAATTTCATACGCAAATTCAACTCTTTGCCGAATACTTTCACCCATCCCGAGAATTCCACCCGAACAAAGGTGCATTCCGGCTTTCTTTACATATTTAGCCGTTTGTAATCTGTCATCATAAGCGTGCGTTGTGCAAACGTTTGGAAAATGGCTGCGGCAGGTTTCAATATTGTGGTTGTATCTCCATACGCCGTGGTTAGCCAAAGTGTCAGCTTGCTCTTCGGTCAACTCACCCAGTGAACAGCCAACTTTTAGATTGGTTTTTTCAACAAGCATGTCAACGGCTTCAAGCACTTTCTTAAAAATTCTCGGTGTTGGCCCCTTTGCACTAATCACTATACAAAAATCCATTGCCCCCATTTTCTCTGCCTGTCTAGCAGCAAGAAGTATTTTTTCAACCGCCATTAAAGGATGAGCTTCAACGTCAGTGTCAAAATGGGCAGATTGGGAGCAAAATGAGCAATCTTCGGGACAGTTTCCAGTTTGGGCGCTTATAATTGACCTCAGGAATACTCCGTCCCCCTTGTATTTCAAAGTTACTTTTCTGGCTAATGATATAAGATCGGGCACTTCACTTTTGGAAAGTTCAGTGAGTTCTAGCGCCTCGTCAAAATTAATAGGTTCTTCCCTGTTTAAGAGTTTGTCTGAAATGGTTTCTAAAATACTAATTGTAGTGCCTCCAGTAAAAACTAAAGTGGTCTGATTTACAAAAAATCATGTTATTACTAAAATTCAAATTGCTTCATTGTATCACAAATTTTATACTTAGGATAGTAGTATAAACTGATAAATTTGCCGTTACTAAAAAATATCTATCACCAAGTATCATGCTTAATAACAAGATCATAATTCATACACCACTACTCATCAGAGATGACATCGTAGAGCCATTGCTATATAATTTTGGCTCTTCATATACTCATAATACTGGAGAGAAATATGAGTCGACTGAAAAAATATAATCCCTTCATAAATGGAAAAGATGTTAAGCCCTCAAGCGGTCAATATTTTACAAGAGAAAATCCCGCAACTGAAAAAGAGCTTGCACAAATTGCAGAAGGCAATGAAAAAGACGTGGATAAGGCTGTAACAGCAGCCCGAAAAGCATTTGCAGAATGGTCGGAAGTCTCTCCGTCTGAAAGATCAAAAATCTTATTGAAAATTGCAGATACTCTTAAAAAAAACCAAAAAAGACTTTCTTTGTTAAATAGCCTTGAAACGGGAAAACCTATCAGAGAAAGCAACCTTGTGGAGTTAGGAGGTTCAATCAAAACTCTTGAGTATTACTCAGGTGCTCATACACAATTAAACGGAGAAACCATACCGATCGGCAAAGATCAACTTTCAATGACCATAAAAGAGCCTGTAGGTGTCGTTGCGCATATAATCCCTTGGAATTTCCCGTTGTTATTATCCTTCTGGAAGATCGCACCTGCTCTTGTTGCAGGATGCACAATTGTTCTAAAACCTGCAGAGTTGACTTCTTGCACTATTGTTGAAGTAGCAAAGTTATGCTCAAAAGCAGGACTTCCCAACGGAGTTCTAAATATCGTTCCGGGAAAAGGTGAAGTGGCAGGTTCAGCTTTGGTACAACATCCTGACATAGATAAAGTGGCTTTTACAGGCTCCACGTCCGTGGGAAAACAGGTAATGAAATCTGCCTCAAACTCAATAAAGAGAGTTTCTCTGGAACTCGGAGGAAAAGCTCCCTGCATTATATTTGAGGACGCCGATCTGGAAAACGCTTTGGAAGTATGTCTAAGAGGAGGATTTTTTAATCAAGGAGAAAACTGCACCGCGGTTACAAAACTGATACTTAACAAAAAAATATATAAAAAATTCCTGAACCTATACGTTCAAAGGGCAAAGAAAATAAAAATCGGCGACCCCGTAAGACAGGATACAGAAATGGGAGCCGTTATATCAAAAGAGCATTATGAAGCCGTTTTAGACTACATTGCCAAAGGAAAATCAGAAGGGGCAAAATTGGCAACAGGAGGAACCAAACCCGCAAATTTCAAAAAAGGCTATTACATAAGTCCGACCATCTTAGAAAATGTTGATCCAAATGCAACGATAGCATGTGAGGAAATATTTGGACCTGTAGTTGCAGTAATACCATTCAGTGATGAAGATGAGGCTTTGGAGATCGCAAACAACACAGAATACGGACTCGCTGGCGGAATATGGACAAAAAACATTAACCGTGCAATAAGAGTAGCAAGATCCATGAAAGCTGGATATTTATGGGTAAACACTTATGGTGGAATCATTCCACAAACCCCCTACGGTGGTTTCAAGCAGAGCGGTATCGGCAAAGAACTTGGCAAAGAAGGAATTGAAAACTATCTGGAAACCAAAACGATTAATCTCTATACCGGTGATTCAATACCGAGGTGGTATGAAGGATAAAGGGTGCAATTTCATTTTAATCCTGATTATTTTTTGAACTTGATATAGAGTTCATCATATCATCAAAATTGTTTGATGATGAATAATTACGATCAAGAACGTAAACAATACTAACAATTTATTGCTTTTTTAACCTTGAATTATGAACAGCATAATGTATGCTGGCATATTTTGCTGTAATTATCTATTCAGTTTCATCTCAAAATGGAAAATACAAGAATATTCAGCGGGACAGCAAACCAGCCTCTGGCTGAAGCTGTTTGTAAACACTTGAGAGTAAAGCTTGGCAAGTTGGAAGTGAGACGTTTCAGCGACGGGGAAGTATTTGCAGATATTTCAGAAAGCGTGAGAACAAAAGATACGTTCATTATCCAACCAACGTGTCCCCCTGTTAATGAAAACCTGATGGAACTTCTTATAATCACAGATGCTCTTAAAAGAGCTTCCGCCGGTTCCATATATGCCGTTGTCCCCTACTACGGATATGGAAGACAAGATAGAAAAGTGTTGCCAAGGGCGCCCATTACCGCAAAGTTGGTAGCAGACGTTATTGTCGTGGCAGGAATAAGAAGGATGGTAACCGTGGATCTACACGCAGGACAGATACAGGGATTTTTCAATGTTCCCGTGGATCATTTATACGGATTTCCAGTTTTAGTTAAATATCTACAAGAAAAATATAGCGATGAGGAAATTGTCATCGTTTCACCCGATGCTGGGGGTATGGAAAGAGCAAGAAAATATGCCAATGAGCTTGGTGCAAAACTTGCAATGGCAGATAAAAGAAGAACCGGTCCCAACATTGCCGAAATATCTTACGTAATAGGAGATGTTAAAGACAAAACCGCTATAATCGTTGACGATATAGTTGATACAGCGGGAACTGCTACACTGGCGGCAAAGATATTGATGGAAGAAGGAGCCAAAAAAGTATCACTGTGTTGCACTCATGGGGTTCTTTCTGGGCAGGCAATTGACAGGATCAACAATTCACACTTTGATGAGGTCATAATAACCGATTCCATTCCACAGCAGGAAAACAAAAAAAAGTGTAAAAAGATAAAGGTTCTCGGACTTGCTGGTTTGCTTGGAGAATCAATCAAAAGAATATCATCAGGTGAGTCAATTAGTTCACTGTTTAATTAAGGAGTTACAAATGGCAAGAAGCACGTTAAAAGTTAAAAAAAGGGTAAGGCTTGGCAAAACAGGTTCAAATCAGGTCAGAAAAGAAGGGAAAATACCAGCCGTCATATACGGTAAGGGAGAAGAGTCAATTCCACTGATAATTGATCCGGTTGAATTAAAGGAATCTCTTGATACGACTTCTGGGAGGAACACTCTACTTGATATTGAAATCGAATCTGATGGAAAAAAGATCAACAGATTAAGCTTGTTAAAAGACATACAAATTGATTACTTGACACAAAAGCCAATTCATCTTGATTTTCAAGTAATAAACACCCAAGAGAAAATTGCAGTGAACATACCGATAAAATTGACTGGACGTGCTCAAGGGATCAAAGAAGGAGGCATATTAGAGCAGAATATAAGGGATATAAACATTGAATGCCTCCCTGAAAACATACCGGATTTCATTGAATTTGATATATCGGAACTGCAATTGGGGGGAGTCGTTCATATTAGAGACATAGAACTACCGGAAGGAATTGAAACATTAGTCAGTCCCGATAGTCTAGTAGCAAGTGTTCAGACGCCAAGAGCAATGGTTACAGATGCTTCTTCAAAGCAAGATCAAGTGGAAGAAGGAGAAGAAGAAACAGTAAGCGAATCAGATTAAGCCAAAATAATGACAAAGGTTAATTAATGGATTTTCTAATAGTTGGTGTTGGAAATCCCGGGGAAAAATATAAAGTAACAAGACATAACATTGGTTTTATAGTGCTTGACAGTTTTTCAGTAAAAATTGGAATACAAATTTCACAATCAGGGTTCAAAGGTTTATATGGAAAAGGTGAGTATCTGAACAATACACTTTATCTTTTAAAACCTCTAACATTCATGAACAAAAGTGGTGAATCAGTAAAAGAAATGAAAAATTTTTATAAAATTCCTTCAAAACAGATGATAATAGTTCATGACGAACTGGACATCAGTTTTGGAGATATGAAAATTAAAGCAGGCGGAGGATTTGCTGGTCATAATGGACTTGATTCCATAAAAGCCTGCACTGGCGATTCGGATTTTTTAAGGGTACGAATTGGTATTGGCAAACCGGATAGAAAAAGTAAAACTGTCAAGCATGTACTATCCTCTTTCGATAAGCAGGAAAAGATATTGTTAAATGAAACGATTGAAAAAGCATCGGATGCTATCATTGAAATAATTTCCAACGGTGCATACAGCGCAATGAACAAATACAACCAAAATATACAAAACATTCAAGGAGGAGTTTTTAGATGAGCGAGATAGGTCATATATTCGCTGGTTATGCGGGAATTCTGGTGGGAATTATAGTATTAGTTTATGCTTTTCTGGTTTACAGAAACATAAAAAGTATGCCCGAAGGCAGCGATACAATGCAGGAGATTGCATCTGCAATTCGTGAGGGAGCAATGGTATTTCTAAAGAGAGAATACAAGATCATAGCAATATTTGTTGCAGTGATCTTTATATTACTCGGAGTTTCAATCAGTTTTTCCACCGCATTTGCTTATTTGGGTGGAGCAGCGTGTTCCATACTGGCTGGGTTTTTTGGTATGAAGTCAGCAACAATAGCAAACGTGAGAACTGCACATGCAGCGTCCACGGAAGGACAAGGACGGGCTCTTGAAGTTGCGTTCAAGGGGGGCAATGTAATGGGGTTGTCGGTGGCTGGTCTAGGACTTCTTGGAATATCAGTTGCATTTCTTCTCGGGATCACTACTCAAGAAATACCTGAAGAGGCAAGCAAATTTACGGCTTTTCTTATAGAGTTTGGAGGAATGATCGGCGGATTTGCCATGGGAGCAAGCACTGTGGCTCTGTTTGCAAGAATTGGTGGTGGTATATACACCAAGGGCGCAGACGTTGGAGCAGACCTTGTTGGAAAAGTAGAGGCTGGAATTCCCGAAGACGACCCGAGAAATCCTGCAACAATCGCTGACAATGTCGGTGACAACGTTGGTGACGTTGCCGGGATGGGAGCTGATCTTTTTGAATCTTACGTGGGTGCTGTTATTGCTACTATTGTAATCGCCGCGAGCATGGGAGAAAATCAGGTTTCACTAATGGCAATTCCCGTGATCTTGATCACTATTGGCAGCCTTTCATCTCTTATCGGTACAAAGTCCGTTGAATGGTTCAAGAATCTTGAACCTCAACTTGTGCTGCGGAGAGCAACTTTGTATTCTGGTATTTCCTACGTTGTGCTTTCATTGTTGATACTTCTGATAACGGCAGGTTTGGATGACATTGGTCTGAGACAAATACTCGGGATCTACGGTGCCTCTGTACTTGGTCTTGCAGCAGGCATACTGATTGGAAGAATTACTGAATACTACACCTCAGGCTCACCCATAAAAAAGATCGCAAATGCTTCCCAGACAGGAGTTGCAACGAACATTATAGAAGGGCTTTCAGTTGGTATGATCAGCACTACGGCTCCTGTGGTCACAATTGCCGTGGCAATTGGTATTTCACATCTCTTCGCCGGTCTATACGGAATCGGTATAGCAGCAGTGAGTATGCTCGCAACTATTGGAATAACCATGTCAGTGGATGCGTATGGACCAGTTGCCGACAACGCCGGTGGGATTACGGAAATGTCAGAACTGGGTGAAGATGTGAGAAAAATCACCGACAAGTTGGACTCTCTAGGAAACACAACGGCCGCTATAGGCAAGGGATTTGCCATAGGTTCCGCAGCACTTGCCGCACTTGCACTTTTCGCTGCTTATGTAAATGCTGTCGGGCTGGAGTCAATAGATATAACAAACAGCAAAGTTGTTGCTGGTATGCTCATCGGTGGCACTATACCGTTTTTACTCGCTGCACTCACAATGGGCGCAGTTGGAAGAACCGCACAGAAAATGGTTGAAGAGGTCAGGAGACAATTCAGAGAAATAAGTGGATTGCTTGAAGGCAATGCAAAAGCAGATTATGCGAGTTGCGTGGCAATAAGCACAGATGCCTCCCTCAGAGAGATGGTAATACCCGGTATCATAGCGGTAATCGCACCGCTGATCATAGGTTCAATACTTGGACCTGAGGCTTTGGGTGGATTTCTGGCTGGAGCAGTGGTTTCAGGTGTGATGCTGGCACTGATGATGGCTAATTCCGGCGGTGCATGGGACAACGCCAAGAAATATATTGAAGAGGGAAACCTTGGTGGTAAAGGATCCGAAGCCCATAAAGCAGCGGTAGTAGGTGATACGATCGGTGACCCCTTTAAAGATACATCAGGACCAGCTATGAACATTCTTATTAAGCTCATGTCCATTGTGTCACTTGTAGTCGCACCCTTACTTTTAACTTGAACTAGTAAAAAGTAAGATTTTATTATAATTTATAATTAAAATGTGTTAGTGTTGTAATATTTATTAGCTGTCAACTTGTCACTCTGAGCTTTGCTCAAGGTCAATAGTCCAAGACAGGAGGTAATTTAAATGGCAGTAAAGCAAAGAAATTATGAAACTTTGTATCTGGTCAGACCAGATGTCGGTAATGATGAACTATCCTCATTACAGGAAAAGATCGTAAACTCAATCATTTCCAATCAGGGTGAGATCCAGAAAAATGAAAAATGGTCGGAAAGGCAACTCGCATATCCCATAAATAAATACAAAAATGGATATTACTATATACTGACGTATAAAGCTCTTCCGAAAGTTGTCTCTGACATAGAAAAACTTTTAACGCTAAACAGAACAGACGTTCTAAGATTTATGACAGTTTTGAACGAAGAAACGGATCAGAACCCGGAAGAAACAACACCGGTCAGCAGTGAAAATACTGAGTCCACGGGAGGCGAAATATAATGAGCCAAAATCAACCGGATAGAAGATACTCTATGAGGAAACGAAGGGTTCGTAATCTAGCCAAAGAGGGAAAGAAAATTGATTATAAAGACGTTGATTTGCTATCACAATTCATCACCGAAAGAAAAAAAGTCATGTCCAGAAGAAACACCGGTTTGAATGCAAAAGAGCAGAGAAAGATATCACAGGCAATAAAGCGTGCCCGGTTCATGGCACTGTTACCTTATACAGTTTTGCACTGACAATCGGAGGATACTATGAAAGTGCTTTTTATAGAGAACGTTGAAAATGTGGGTAAAAGGGGAGAGATAAAGGAAGTCAAGAATGGATTTGCAAGAAATTATCTTCTGCCAAAGAATTTTGCGTTGATAGCCACAAACAGTAACATAAAATCATGGGAAAAGAGACTAAATACACTTAAACTGCATGACGCAAAAATATTTGAAGATGCACAGGTAATTGCAACCTCCCTGAATGGCACGACGATCACCATTTTAGTTAAAGCAGGTGAAGAGGGTAAATTGTTCGGCTCGGTAAGCTCTCAAAACATAGCAGATTCTCTGGACGAAAAAGGGTTCAAGATATCCAGAAAAGATATTCAACTCGAGGAGCCAATAAAACAGCTTGGAGAATACAGCATTGCTATCAAAGTGCACCCCGAAGTAAACGCAAAAATAGTTCTTCATGTTGTTAGGGAAGACGAAGATAAGAATTAAACGGGCTTTAAAATCAGAGACATTCTTACTATTCACGGGGTATTTCTTCTATACTTTTAGAGTTGCTGTTTGAACCTACTTCCCCAGTGTTGAACTAATATTGAGGTATGATAGATTAATTTTGTTTTTCAATTATCCGGAGGAATAATTCAATGTCAGATAATAAAACAGTCTTTGCTCCAGTCGGTGAAAAAGAAGTAACACGTGCAATAGTAGAAGGATTTGCAAACGAATTTAACGATTATATTGAAAGTGACGTAATTATCGTAGGAGCAGGTCCAAGTGGACTGGTAGCAGCTAAAGATATAGCTAAAAAAAAGTATAAAGTTTTACTTGTGGAAAGAATGAACTATCTGGGAGGAGGTTTCTGGATTGGAGGATATCTGATGAATAAAGTTACCGTCAGGGCACCCGGTCAGACCGTTCTGGATGAGATTGAAGTTCCTTATGAAGAAGTTTCAGATGGACTGTTTGTTTCAGACGGTCCCTACGCGTGTTCAAAATTAATTGCAACGGCATGTGAGGCTGGCGCCAAGATAAGAAACATGACTATGTTTGATGACCTTGTTTACAGAGAAAACGGAAGAGTTGCCGGAGTAGTTATAAACTGGACACCTATTGCAAACATGCCAAAAGAGATAACCTGCCTTGATCCAATAGCGATTGAATCCAAGTTGGTAATCGATGCAACTGGTCACGACGCCTATCTTGTATCGCGTCTTTCCCAGCAGGGTCTTTATAAAAAGCTTCCCGGTCATGGCTCCATGTGGGTTGAAAAATCCGAAGAAGCATTGGTTGAATACACTGGTGAAGTACATCCCGGTTTAATAGCATGTGGAATGTCTGTAAATACAACTTATGGACTGCCTAGAATGGGACCCACTTTTGGCGGAATGCTTCTATCGGGGAAAAAAGCTGCCGAGGTGGCAATTGATATTCTCAAGGAAATGGATTAATTTCCGTCAAAGAGCAACCTGCACTTATCACATAAAACGGCTTTATATTGTAAATTCAACACCTCTTCCTGCCAGTGTGAATTATAGAGGCAGCACTCTGTATTTTCACAAAAAGGATTACCATCAATTCTACTCTTGACTTGTTGAAGAGCATAGGAGCAAACGATACTTGTTATCCTGTCGTCATCATAACGGACAAAACTATCCTTATAAATTTCATTCAATTCGTCGAGTTCTTTACCCATACTGACGAGATTAGCCTTTACATAATAGTATTCTTTTAGCTTTGCCGGTGCCTCAACTATCCCGGAAGTAGATATAAGCGATGGATCACCGGTCAACAAAACCCTTGCATGATATCTTTTATCTCCATAAGTGCCAAACAACTTTCCAGTTATAACTAAATGTAAATTTTCATCAGAAAAGTCCACACTTTCATATCTGGACATATACGAAAACAATTTTCTCTGAAGCCAATTACCGTCCAGAAAGTCAGTTTTAAAGTTAAAATCTACCCTTGCATTAACACCATTGCTTCTGGGCTCTTCTAAAGGTTTTTCCACATCCCTTATTTTTATAGTTTCCAGATAGCTTTTAAATTCAACTAACCCTTGCTCATCCAACTGTAAATAATTAAAAAGATCGCCCCTGTGTTTTAGTCTAAAATCAAAAACGGATAAAAAGGAGATCAATTGATCTATATCAAAAGATCCTGGCAGAGTATCAGTATAAAGAAATATCCTAACCATTAAGCTCAGCTATTATTTCCACCTCAACCGGGGAATTCATCGGAAGTTCCGACACACCCGTTACAGCTCGGGCATGTATACCTTTCTCTCCAAACACCTCATAATACAGGTCGGAAGCTCCGTTTACCACGGTTGCCTGAGCATGAAAGCCCTTTGAGCTTGCAATGTAGCCGGTAACTTTAACTATCCGCTCAACCTTGTTTAAATCTCCTATCTCGCTCTTTATCACACTTAGAGAATTAATAGCACACTGTCTTGATGCTTTGACCGCTTGCTTCAATGACACATCATGTTCAACCTTACCTTCAAAAAGCAATTTCCCGTCCTTAATTGGTAGCTGACCCGATACAAAAAGCAGATTGCCTGAAATAACGGATGGTCTGTAAGAACCAAGAGGTTTTGGAGGGTCTTTTAGAACAATTCCAAGTGATCTCAACTTGTTCTCAATACTCACAATAAATCACCCGTTGTATTTGACTGCAACGTATATATACCTATTTAACCTGTTGATCAACATCAAAAGAGTTGATCCATCCTCGAGTTTGGAAAATTCTTCCTGAAACTCCTTTACCGAGTTTATCTTTTTATTATTTACTTCCAGTATAACGTCTCCTTCTGCAATTCCTGCATTGTAGGCAATACCTTCTTTGTCAATTTTAGTTACTACAACACCTTTATCCTCTTTGGCTTTGTATCTTTTCTTCAATTCAAGAGTGAGATCTTTTACTACAGCACCTAAAATCTGTTCGGCTTCTTTACCGTTACGGGTTTTGTCAGGAACGGGATTGGCAAGTTGCTCATCAGGAAACGCACCAAGCTCAACTTTTACGTTCTTTACTCTCCCATCCCTGAATATTTTTATGTTGATCGTCTTCCCCGGGGAAATGTTTGCAACCATTTTGGGTAGATCATTTATTTCCTTGATCTTTTTGTTGTTCACTTCAAGTATCATGTCCCCTACTTTAATTCCCGCTTTCTCGGCAGGACTTCCGAAAGCAACGTCTGATACTATCACACCTGAATTATCAGGAAGATTTAAGCTCTCCCGTATTTCTGGAGATACTTTCTGTATATAAACTCCAAGCCATCCCCGCACCACTTTCCCTAAATTTTTCAGTTGGTCAGTAACGTTACGAGCTATATTGATCGGAATGGCAAAACCAATTCCACTAGCCCTCGGCACAATCGCAGTATTAACACCTACAACTTCACCTTTGTAGTTAAAAAGCGGCCCACCGCTGTTCCCGGGATTGATAGCAGCATCGGTTTGAATAAAATCATCATAAACACCTAAACCGAGTGTTCTGCCCTTGGCACTCACAATCCCGGCAGTAACCGTATTGCCCAGTCCAAATGGATTGCCTATTGCAACAACGGTATCTCCTATCTCAAGCATTGATGAATCACCTATCTTAACGGACTTCAATGGCTTTTTGGGATTTATCTTCAACAAAGCAATATCTGTTTTGGCATCGGTGCCTATGATTTCTGCCCGGTATGTGTCGCCATTTTCTAAAACAATATCTATTTCATCAGCTTTGCCTACAACGTGGTTATTTGTGATTATATATCCATCTGGGCTGATTATAAAACCAGAACCCAAACCTTTTCTTTTAAACTCTCTTCCCTGCATATCATCCCCAAAAAACTTCTTGAAAAATTCATAGAAAGGGTCGTTTGGATCACTCCAAGGGATTTGGAAACCAAAATTTCTCTGCTTCGTAATACTTGTAGTGCTTATATTAACCACAGACGGGCTGAGGTTTTTTATGAGCCTTGATAAGTATTTGAGGTCGTAAGCATGGGAGTGTGAGTTTACGGGATCTAAGAGCAATACCGAGCAAATCGAAAGAACCAGTAGGATCAACTTGGATTTTAACATAGATGTTTACCAATCCCTTTTATTTGCATAGTTTGTATACTTTTATCTCATAAAAAATAAATTCAATATCATCTTCTCAGAACGGTTGATCAAACTACTGAAAAAGAGTAAAAAATATTTCCGTAAATATCTTATATAGTGTCTTTTAAAATATTATCCCAGTATTTATAAACCAAACTGCTCGAATAAACCTTTAATACGTAGTCTCTCAAGGTTGAAACCAAACCACTGTTTGAATAAATAAGTTTGCCCATCATCCTTGACTGGTTCTGGATCTTATTTACTCTCGGTTTTCTTCTGGCTTCATAATGATCAAGTGCGTGTGCAATATATCTGGAATCAGATCTGCAAAGTTCATCCGCGATCACTGCCGCCGACTCCATAGCCATTGACACCCCAGCACCTGCATTAGGCAAAATTGCATGGGCAGAATCTCCCACCAAAACCACCCTGCCCTTAGACCATCTATTCATCTTTAGATCGTTATAAGAATCAAAGTATATCGCGTTTGGATCCGTAAGTTGCTCAAGTATTTGAGGAACTATACCACCGAAATCTTTGAAGTATTCTTTAATTTTGTAAATCCTCGAATCTGGATTATCTTCCTCGTCTTTGTTCGTTTTGACGCTTGTAAATACCGATAGCTTCCCCTTGGTTGGCCAAACGCCAATAAATTTTCCTTTCCCCCAGTATTCTAATATCCCATCAGGCTTTGAAAGGTTTGGATCTATCCAAAATCCCCATCCCGACATTCCACTATACTTTAGAGGAACGGCACCAAAAATTTGCTTTCTTGTTCTGGATCTCACCCCGTCACACCCAATCACTAAATCATAATTTTCAGACCTGCCATTACTGAAATGAACCTCAGCCACGTCGGATCCCTGCTCTATCTTTTCCACAGTTGAGTTCATATTGAGAATGGATGGGTCAACTGCTTTCAAAAGCGTGTCTATAAGCTCAGGTCTTTCAATGCTTATTATAGGACCATATTTTTCGGCAACGGGATCAATCGTGTAGGTTTTTATAACCTCCCCTTTGTAATTTGAAACATAGTAGCTCGTAAACTGGCAGCTTACCTCAAGCAGTTTTTCATAAATACCAAGACCTTTAAGAACTTTACTTCCGGAGGGCCAAACTACTATTACGTAACCAACTTTACCGTATGCTGGTGCTCTTTCCACGAGTTTTGGACTAAATCCTCTCTGCTGGAGCAATCCAGCAAGGGTCAATCCCGAAACTCCCCCTCCTATAATGAGCACGCGCATATCAGGCCCATACCTGACCCTGCTCTTTAAGAAATTTTTATTTGGATCTCCAGAACTCATTTTAAAAAATAATATCATAATTAGCTCAAATTACTGACTTTGTTGATTGAGACCGGCATCTTTGGCACGGTTGTTTTGATTAGTTTCGTCATTATGTATAGTTTAGGTCGTGACTTCTATTTTGGAAATTACTGAGCTTGGTAACCCCATACTTCGCAAAAAGGCAAAAGAAGTCGAAAATATTGACGACCCTGAAACTCAAAAACTCATCAATGATATGATGGCTACCGTAACCGAAGTAAATGGTGTCGGACTGGCTTCCCCACAGGTAAACAGATCATTGAGAATTTTTATAATTTCATCTCATCCAAATACAAGATACCCCGATGCCCCAGACGTTACACCTCGGGAAATAATAAATCCCGTCATAACAGATAGGTCAGAAGAGATGGAAAAGGATTGGGAAGGCTGTCTCAGCATACCTGGAATACGCGGTATAGTGCCGAGACATAAAGAAATAAAAGTCAAATACCTAAATAGGCAGGGAGAAGAAAATTCCGAAATCTTCCATCATTTTATTGCCCGAGTTTTTCAACATGAACTTGACCACTTGGACGGCATGGTCTTTTTGGACAGGATCAGAAACAACAAGGATATAATTACCGAAACAGAATACCGTAAAATGCTTCAGCAAAACGGTAGCAATTTATGATTTCCTGTTTTGCAAATTGATAAAATTACTTAACTACCTAAAATTAAAATTCAATTATAGAGTAAGGAGATCTGTATGAACGGTTATCCTCCCGGCTTGGATTCCGCGATTGACCACAAATTCTTTGATGCAGTTTTTCAGAGAAGATCCCGAAGATTCGGTCTTGGCATGGAAATAGAAAAAGGACCCTTGCAATACAAATCAAAGCATAAACCTGTGCCCCTCAGTGAGCTTGAAGAAGCAATAATTGTCTGGATGGGTCTGGGTATTAAAAACATAAACCTCTCCGATTTTCCACCACATGTGGGACTTGATCTGGAGATGCAGTTTACAAGCAAAACCATTCCTGCACTCGGGGACGTTCATAGAACGGAACTTTTTTATACCAACGATGAAGGTCTTTACATGATCAAAATGCACGATCAACTTGCCCATGATTTTGAAGGTTTGGAAAAAATGACAAAAATCCAGAGAGTTGACAGGATACTTCAACTCTTCAGAGAATCAAAAATAAAGCTCCAAGACGGACGTGCAGACCTGCCGAACCAACCCCCTGGCATCGCCTCTCATAACCTCTGGAACGTCAATAAACCGGGCACCACACTGTTTATGCCGGTAACTGATCTGTCCGCGTGTATTATCAACCTGTATTTTTTCTATATGAGAGCAGATCACAGATTTAATTTTGTGGATGAACTTCATGGATTGCGAACCCCCGGAACTTCAGAGTTTGTAGAAAGTGGATTCATTGATGAAGGTAAAAAAATGCCCCTCATTGAAGCAGAATTGAGGTTTGCAAATGGATACATAGCCGAACAGGCATTTATGGGTCAGAACATGGTTCTTACTCTTCAGACTCTTGGACTTGGAGGGTGGTTGTTCAGTGGATTTGCCAGTATGTTCATGCTCGGAGGAACACCTTTCAACAAAGGTCTTGGTTTCAGATTTATAACCCCTGATATAAAAGTAGGCACCGGAAATCCAAACCCTGTTGCCGTCGGCAGAGATGATTTGTTCCATTCATTTTGTCCACCGTACTATAAGGACATGGGAGAAGCTGTCGAGGCATTCAACGATCTGAAATGGACTAACTGGGAATCACACCCGATGCCATATAAAAACCCCGAAGCAGTTATAAAAGACATTGAAAGACCATCAAGAAAAGAGATACAAGCAGTTAAAAATATTTGCAGCTATATCTACGACACTTATGGTAGATTTCCAGCTTTCTCGGATCCTATGTTTCTACGCTTCATGGTTCAGGCACATCATCTTGATCTTGATTTTTACAATAAGTTCTATCCAGCCGGAGCGTATACCGAATCGCACAAAAATCATTTCAAACTCTGGCACCCTGAATTGAAAGACCCATTTTCAGGTGAATAGTACTAAACCAAGCAACTAAAATTCTTGCTCATAACCCTTTATAATCCTGCTCACCGCGGAATAGTGTAGGAAAAAGTAGTCGGCCAGTTGTAAAATCAGATAATTGAAACTCTTTCGAGCTAAATCTCGTTTCTTGCTTCTTCTAATTTTGATTCGACAAACTCTTTAATTTCACCCAGCCTCTTTTCTGACCGTGCTTCAAATCTAAGCACCAATGCCGGTTGGGTATTGGAAGCTCTTATAAGTCCCCATCCATCAAGAAAATTCACCCTTACACCATCTATATCTATTACTTTATAGTCTGGCTTGAATTTTTCCGTAACAGCCTTTACAAGCTGAAATTTTATTGCTTCATCACAATCCACCCTGATCTCTGGTGTTGAATAAGTCTTAGGAACATGGGAAAGAAGTTCCGACACTTTCTTATCTGTATTTGAAACTATCTCTAAAAGTCTGAGAGCTGCATACAAAGCATCATCGTAGCCATAAAATCTGTCATTGAAAAAAATATGCCCGCTCATCTCTCCAGCAAGCTTTGCTCCCGTTTCTTTTATCTTGTTTTTAATAAGAGAATGTCCTGTCTTCCACATGATCGGGTTTCCGCCAACTCTTTTAATTTCATCAAATAGATTGGAAGAACATTTAACGTCACCGATTACAGTTACACCTTCGATGCTTTTGAGTATGTCCAAAGCATAGATCAAAACCAGCATGTCACCCCAGATAATTTCACCATTCTCATCCAGAACGCCAATACGATCACCATCACCGTCAAATGCTATTCCAAGTTCACATCCATTATCAATAACGGCTTTTTGCAGATCTTTTAAGTTTTCTGCCACCGTTGGGTCGGGATGATGATTTGGAAAAGTCCCATCGGGATTAGAATAAAGCTCTACAAGGTCACAACCCACATCTTTTAAAACTGAGGGACCGGCAAGCCCAACCATGCCATTACCACAGTCAACTGCTACCTTTAAACCTTCCCTGATACGTATATTTTTCTTCATATATTCCAAATAGATATTTGTAATTGATTGATCTTGCACAGCACCTTCCCCTTTCTCAGTCTCATCTTTTTCAATAAGCCTTTTCAGGTTTTGTATTGCTGCACCAAATAATGAATCTTTTCCAAGACATAGCTTCATGCCGTTGTAGTCACCGGGATTATGGCTCGCAGTAATCATAATTCCGCCGTCAACTTCTATATTGAACAAAGAAAAATAAAGTATTGGAGTAGAAACAACACCAAGATTTATAACGTCCACGCCTGTTGAAGTAATACCCTGAATTAAGAACTCTGAAAGGCTGGGAGAACTCAATCTGCAGTCTCTGCCCAAAGAAACAGTTTTCCCCCCGCTTCTTTTGACCACTGTGCCATAAGCTCTTCCAATAAGCTCAGCGTCCCGTAACGTCAATTCTGAACCGTATATACCCCTAACGTCATATTCTCTGAAAATATTCGGACTTATTTCCGCCATCGTTTCAACCCTTTTGTCAGATCTAAATCTACAATTATAAGTCAGTCGGAGACAATTATAAAGCAGTTATTGACTTTGATAAGTTACATCTTATTATTCCTGACTTATGATCTCCCCCAGTCTTGAAAAATTCAAGGAAAATCTTAAACACGGCAATCTGGTTCCGATCTGGGAAGAGATACTCGCCGATCTTGATACACCCGTTTCAGCCTTTAAAAAAATTGAATCTAGTGATTATTGCTTTCTTTTTGAAAGTGTAGAAGGTGGTGAAAAATGGGGACAATACAGTTTCATTGGTTCTGATGTATCCGTGATCTTCAGATCAAAAGGGGAAAATATTGAAATAATTGAGAACAATAAACTGACAAAGATCAAAGCCAATCCAATAGATGAATTAAGGAAATTGATTTCAAGGTATAAACCTGTTGAAAGTCCCGATTTGCCAAGGTTCCAGGGAGGAGCAGTTGGGTATTTTGGCTATGACATAGTAAGGTTTATAGAAAAACTTCCCGACGATACAGAAAACGACTTAAATCTCTGGGACTGTATCTATTTAATTACAGATACAATTGTGATTTTTGACAACATTCACAATAAGATAAAGATAATAGCAAATGCGTTCGTTACGGATAAATCAGACGCCGAGCACGTGTATAACAGTTCATTAGCAAAAATCAGGGACATAAAGAAGAAACTTCAAAGTCAACTGCTGATGAATAAAAGTTGCCACAATTTCAACGACAAAAACAACGGTGGAGACCTGAAACTGAACTCTAATTTTGACAAGAAAACTTATGAAAGTGCAGTTATAAAAACAAAAAAATACATTGAAGACGGAGATATTATTCAGTCGGTAATTTCACAAAGATGGAACACAGAGCTTACGGTCGACCCGTTCGATCTTTACAGGTCTCTGCGGGTGTTGAATCCTTCACCCTACATGTTCTATCTAAAGCTGGGTGATCAGATCCTTGCAGGCTCGTCCCCTGAGGTTATGGTCAGGGTAGAGGAAAAAAGAATAGAAAGCAGGCCCATTGCCGGCACCCGCCCGAGGGGAAAGGATAGTGACGAAGATTCAATGTTAGCCAATGATCTGGTAAATGACCCTAAAGAACGTGCAGAGCATATAATGCTTGTTGATCTTACAAGAAACGATCTGGGAAAAGTGGCAAAAACTGGAACTGTGATAGTGGATGAATTTATGACGATTGAGAGATATTCCCACGTCATGCACATTGTCTCCAATGTAGTTGCAGAATTGGACACAGACAAAGACTCGTTTGACGTAATAAAAGCAACTATGCCCGCTGGCACACTGTCCGGTGCACCAAAGGTAAGAGCAATGGAGATAATTGACGAGACGGAACCAACAAGGAGGGGAGCTTACGGAGGAGCAGTCGGATATTTCAGCTTTTCAGGTAACATGGACAGTTGCATCATAATCAGGACGTTTGTCATAAAAGACGGAAAGATATACATACAGGCTGGTGCCGGTATCGTGGCTGATTCAAATCCAGAATCAGAATATTATGAGACCGTGAACAAGGTTAAGGCTCTTGTTAGTGCTGTGGAAATAGCCAGAACGGGATTATAAATTAAAATGATATTGATGATAGATAACTATGATTCATTCACCTACAATCTCGTTCATTATCTTGCGGAATTAGGCGAAGAGGTTGAGACGGTAAGAAACGACAAAATATCGGCGGAAGAAATTACCTCCATGAACCCTGATATAATTGTTATTTCACCCGGACCCTGCACTCCGAACCGTGCAGGAATTTCAGTAGAAGTTGTCAAAAAGTTCCTTGGAATCAAACCAATAATGGGAGTTTGTCTCGGACACCAATCTATAGGGGAAGCACTTGGCGGAAAAATAATCAAGGCAAGTAAGTTGTTGCATGGAAAAACATCTGCAATATACCATAATGAAAGGGGAATATTTGAAGGAATACCAAACCCTTTTGAGGCAACACGTTATCATTCTCTTATAATTGACAAGGCAACGTTACCCAAACAGTTGGAAATAACCGCTTGGACGGATGAGGAAGAAATCATGGGAATAAAACACAAGAAATTTTCCGTTGAAGGCGTGCAGTTTCATCCTGAGTCCATTTTGACAAAGCACGGAAAGGATATACTTAATAACTTTCTAAATATTTGTAAGTAACAAATAAAATTTTTATGAATGAGGTGCATAAGTGAAACTACTTTTCAGACCAAGAGACCCTAAATTTATTGGAAAGGGAGAGCTTCCATTTGGAACATTTGACAATACCGAAGAATGGGAACCGATATATAGATGTCTGGAAAAAGGAGCCAAACTGTTTCCCAATAAAAAACTGTTCAGCGTGGCTGACGGGAAAGGAAATATCGCTGAAAGTTACACTTATGGAGAATCAAACAGTTGGGCAAACAAAATTGCCAATGGACTTATAAATAAATGTGGCGTGAAAAAAAAACAGACCGTTGGAATTTATATGTTGAATTCATCCGAATTTATTGTTTCTATACTTGCCATTCACAAGGCTGGTGGGGTTCAAGTGCCCATCAACAAGGATGAAAAAGGTGAAAGGCTGGCTTACATAATAAATTATTCCGATCAGGAAATACTTCTGACGGACATTGAAAGTTTTGAATTCATCAAGGAAATTGCAGGTGATCTGGAAAAGTTAAAGTATATATTCGTTTCAGGTGGAGATAACAACCTACCTTCAAATCTAAACAATATTGAGATACATCCGTTTACCCTGCTAAATGATCATTCGGATGAAAACCCAAAAGTAGCCGTCAAAGTGTCTGACGTGGAAAGATGCATGTTTACTTCAGGGACTACCGGTATGCCAAAAGGCGTTTCAAGAAATCACGGAGGAGTTGTGCTTACCGTCAGGGCTTACATACAAATGCACGGAGTCAGAGATCAAGATGTATTAATGTCCGTTTTATCACTTGCACATGCCAATGCACAGGTTATGTGTCTTCTTACTTCCATTGGTGCAGGTGCATCCTGCGTGTTTTATCCAAGATTTTCAGCTTCCAATTTTTGGAAATGGGCTTTTGAATCTAGTGCAACTATAACCAATATGCTTGGCTCAGTTTCAGAATACGTCTCATTGGCAAAGGAAAGTGAATGGGATAAAAAACACAATGTAAGAACCATTCTTGCGGGACCGGCACCCAAGAATAAACCTGAATTTGAAAAAAGATTTAATACAAGAGTGCTGGACGGATATGGCTCAACAGAGATGGGCATGGTTTTCTGGCAATATCCTGAAGATCTCAGGCCTTCTTCATCTGGTTTTGTTACCGAAGGCTATTACGTGGAATTGAGGGATCCGGAAAATACCGACAGAGTTATAACAAAAGCATGGAATCCCGATGAAGAAGAAACCCCACTAGAAGAAACAAAAGGTCTCTTGTTTATAAAGCCATTAATTCCAAATACAACTCTCAACGAATACTTCAAAGACAAAAAACGCACCAGTGAGGCATTTGATCCAGATGGATTTTTTAACTCGGACGACCTTTTCATAAGAGGTATTGACGACAGGTATTACTTTCAGGGTAGATACAGCAGGATAAGGGTCTCCGGCGAGAACGTGGATCCAAACGCCGTTGCAAACTACGCATCACAGTATCCTCCAGTCCAAAATGCTGTGGCCATCGGGATAAGACTACCAGACGTCTCGGATGACGAGATAAAATTAAATCTTACCCTGAAAGACGATGCAGAATTTGACAATATTCAGTTTTGTAAGTGGATGGCTGAAAGAGTTCCGGTGTATATGGTTCCGAGATTTATTGAGATTTATAAAGAGTTTCCACTTACTTCAACTCAGAAAGTGAGCATGGATGGGCTAAAAAAAATCACCGATAACACTTGGGACAGGAATAGATCCGGAATTAAATTCAAAACAAGAAAATAGTCCAATTACCACAAAATAGCCCAAAGATAAACCACGTAGTAAATAAGCAATAAAATCCCGCAAAGTCTTGAGAGACTTTTACCGACACACATCATCAGGTAAACCAACAAACTTAATGCGAGCATTACGGGTAAATCAAACTTAACTGCAGATAGGTTTACATTAATTGGGCTTATCAATACAACAAGTCCGAGTATTCCAAGATTAAAAATATTACTTCCTATCACATTGCCAACAATTATTTCATGCTCTTTTTTTAATGAAGCAATTACGGCAGTTGAGAGTTCCGGCAAGGAAGTGCCAACTGCGATTATCGTAAGACCTACAAGAAGCTCGCTAACACCAAACGATCTGGCAAATATTATTGCCTGATCAACAGTTACACGAGCACCTACAAGGAGTAGTGCCAATCCAATCAAAATAATCAAAAGCTGAAACAGTGATTTTTTTGCGAAAATACTCGGCACACTACTTTGAACATCTTCATTTTTTGATCTTAAATTCGTGAAATATAGATAAACGATTATTGCTATGAGAAACAAAAAGAGAATTGAACCTTCTACTCGTCCCATACTGCTATTCAGGGAAAAAATAAAGCAAAGAACGCTCAAAGCTATCATAAAAGGTGTATGTATTTTCAGAATTGACGACTCAATCTTGACAGGTCTTATAACCGAAGACACTCCAAGAATTAATGCAATATTGGAGATATTACTCCCGATAATATTCCCAATTGTTATATCACCTGAGCCTTCTAACGCAGCTATAAGACAAACTATAAACTCAGGTGATGAAGTGCCAAACGCTACAATGGTAAGCCCAACTACTACTGGATTTATTCCAATCCCTCTGGCAAACCCCGAAGAGCCCCTTACCAGCATTTCGCCTCCGGCAATCAACCCAGCAATACCAAGAATGAACAAGGCTATACTGACAAACAAAGCAGAACTAATCATTTAAGTGTTTGAAATTTAAGAGATGCAAATTTGATACCCGAATTTTTATCGGATGTTCACTATTCTTTTATATTCATCTATACTAACCTGTAATTCAAACCAATCAGCAAATCATAATTGTTATCTGCATTTAATCAAATCTCTACCTATGAACAAACTAAGAGAAACATTAGAAGAAACGCTAAAGTGCGAAAAGGTATTTTTAGATAGTGAAACTGATTAAGTTGATTATAGACCAACTAACCACCAAATCCGTACAAGATGCACATTGTTCAAACAGTAGAATAAATAAGCATCTGGGCTGAAGACATGTCCATCCACCACAATTATTGAAATTATTCCGTTTTTGAGATAAACTGACTTTTTACAGTTTTAATTCAGAGAGTTTTAGAATAGTTTCTTTGAATTTGTCAACTATCTAATTAGGAGGAAAAGAATGCGTCTATTATTCAGACCAAGAGATCCCAAATATACAGGCAGTGGAAATCTACCGTTCGGTAATTTTGAAAATACCCTTGAATGGAAACCTATAACAAACTGTCTGGAACAAGGAGCAGAAATATTTCCCGAAAAACCAATGTTCAAAGTCGGCGACAGAGACGGGAACGTAGTTGAATCTTATACTTATAAAGAAACAAACGACTGGTCAAACAGAGTTTCAAACGGATTGATTAAAGATTTTGGCGTTTGTAAAGGTGATAAAGTCGGTATGTATATGCTCAACTGCTCGCAGTACGTAGTATCAATAATTGCTATTCACAAAGCAGGTGCAGTTCAGGTTCCCATTAACAAGGATGAAAAAGGCGAGAGGCTTGCTTATGTAATTAACTATTCAGAGATGAAATCTCTCATAATTGATCAGGGCAGCATAGAATTTTTGGAAGAGATAGCAGACAGTATAGAAAATCTTGAGGTTATTTTTGTAACTTCCGACAGTACTCCTGAAAAAATAGGCAATATAAAAGTCCTTCCTTTTTCAGAATTTAATAATTATGACTCCAGCAATCCCGGAGTGGAAGTTTTATCGGATGATATGGAAAGATGTATGTTTACCTCCGGTACTACGGGCATGCCAAAGGGTGTTGCACGGGACCACGGAGGTGTAGTTATGACGGTGCGCAGCTATTTACAACAACAGGGTGTAAGGAGCGAAGATACTCTTATGAGCGTCCTATCACTTGGACATGCCAATGCACAGGTTATGTGTCTTTTCAGTGCCATGGGTGCTGGTGCGACAGCAGTATTTTTCCCAAGGTTTTCAGCATCCAACTTCTGGAAATGGGCAACCAACTGCGAGGCAACATGCGTAAACATGTTGGGTGCCGTAGCTGAATATCTGTGGGCTGCATCTGAATCAGAATGGGATAAGAAACATAAAGTCAGAATTATGCTTGGTTCTCCGGCTCCGAGGAATCTGCCGGAGTTTCAGGAGAGATTTGGAGTTAGGGTAATTGACGGCTACGGATCAACTGAAATGGGCATGGTTCTCTGGAAAGACCCCGAAGACCATAGGACTGGATCTTCCGGTTTTGCCATGGAAGGTTACTATGTTGAGTTGAGAAATCCTGAAAATACGGATGAAGTGGTAAGACCTTTTTGGAATCCAACAGACGACATAACTCCCCCAGATGATGCAAAGGGTCTCTTGTTTATCAAACCCCTTGTTCCACACACAACACTGAACGAGTATTTTAAGGACGAGAGAAGAACGAGAGAAGCATTTGATGATGAGGGATTTTTTAATTCAGATGATATTTTTGCAAGAGGAATAGATGGAAGATACTACTTTGTGGGAAGATATAGCAGGATAAGGGTTTCAGGCGAAAACGTGGATCCGGTTGCAGTGCAAGACGTCGCAAACGAATACCCCGCAATACAAGAAGCAATCGCCGTGGGAATTAGACTTCCAAATGTTTCAGATGATGAGATTAAACTCTGCGTTACAGTTAAGCAGGGTGAAAATTTCGATCCGGTTGAGTTCAGCCACTGGATGGCAGAAAAAGTTATGGTTGCCATGGTTCCAAGATTTATTGAGATATATGAAGATGGTTTCCCTGTAACGGCAACACAGAAAATAAAGGTTGCCGAGATTAAGGAAATAACAGACAAGACATGGGACAGAAACAAAGCCGGTATAAAATTTAGTGCAAGAAAATAAGTGGAACTAAATCTGGATGAAAAATTTATGCGCCTTGCACTTAAGGAAGCAGAAGAGGCAAGGCGCCTGAATGAAATCCCGGTGGGTGCCGTTTTAACTGATAAAGATCATAATATTATTTCAAAAGCTCACAACCTTAGGGAGTCCACGCAAAATCCACTTTCTCATGCCGAAATTCTAGTTATTGAACAAGCCTCAAAAAAACTGAACAGTTGGAGACTTCTCAATACTACTCTATACGTTACTCTGGAACCGTGCGTTATGTGCATGGGAGCTATAGTAACCTCTCGTATTGAAACAGTTGTATTTGGAACGACTGATCCAAAAGCCGGTGCACTGGTGAGTAACTATAAAATCGGTCTAGATAAAAAATCCAATCACTCAATTAATTACAGGAAGGAAATTCTTGCCGATAAATGCAATCGGTTGCTAAAAGAATTCTTTAACAAGTTGAGAAATAAGTAACCATTTAAGAAACAAACCATTATTATCTATTATTTTCAAAAACTCCGTTTTCAGAATCCCTGCTTGCCCATACTACAAAAGCTAACAAACAAAAGTGGTTAGTTTCTGTTGTCTGCCGATTTTAGCAATATTTTCTTGGAATTACCATCAGCAACAGTTTCAAATATAATATCACTCTGTCTTCTAAGGACAATATAAGCCAAACGCCTTTCAGTGGCAGACATCTGGTTTAAATAAAGTTTTTTCTTTGTTTTTCTTACTTCGTGAACTGCATCCAACACTACTTTATTAATACTTTCTTCCTTTTTACTTATATATCCACCAACATCTATGTAGACCTTTTTATTCCTGTTCATCTTACAGTTATTCGCTGCCATTCTGCTAACAAGATGTTCAAGAGCTCTCAGAGTTTCACCTCGCCTACCGATCAACAGACCCTTTTCGCTACTCATATTAATATCCAGTTTGATCACGTCCGAATCCTCTCTAAGGACAACTGAATAAGTAGATATAAGATAATTCAGTATGCTTTCCAGTGCCTTCTTAGCTTTTAATCCCTTTTCGCTGACGACATCGCTTGCAACTGTTACCTTCACCCTTGCAAGTCTTTCTCCAACCCCGAACACTCCTCTTGATGCTTCCCGTATAACTTCAATTTCAACTTCATTTCTTGATATACCCAACTCCTCACACGCACTTATTATTGCTTCAGATACCGTTTTGCCCTCTTTTTCAATTGCAATTGCCATTTCTTTATACTCCTTTTTCACCGGCGTGAACAGTTCTGTTGATATATACCTGTTGACCTATGGAAAGAATATTACTTACAGTCCAATACAGTATCAACCCCGAAGGCAATCCCCAAAACATAACCGTAAATACGATCGGCAGAAACTGCATAATCTTCATTTGCAACTCCATGCTCTCACTCGTAGGGGCAACGTTTGTCGGTGTCATTTTCTGAGAAACAAACCACGATATGCCCATTGCCAAAGGTAGTATTCTAAAAGGAAGAACAAAATCTCCGAATATTGGTATATCAAACAAGTATTCAGGCTCCGCAAGGTCTCTTATCCACAGGAAAGAGCTTTGTCTTAAATCTATTGAATACAAAAGCACATCGTATAATGCCACAAAAACTGGTAGCTGAAGCAACAATGGAAAACATCCTCCAAGACTGCTTAAAGGATTAACCCCGTGACCGGTGTAAAGTTTCATAAGTTCTGTATTCTGTTTTGTCTTATCATCTTTGTATTTCTCTTTCATTGCATCAATTTTAGGTTTAAGTTCTACCATCTTTGCTTGCATTGCTTTCATAGATCTCATGCTCTTCAGCGTTAGGGGAAGGAACAAGACACGCAGTATCACCGTGATAGCAATAATAGAGATGCCGTAATTGTGAAATACAGAGTTCAATATCTTCAAAAATCTTAAAGCCAATTTTGCAAGAAAACTTATCCATCCGTAGTTTATTGACTGCTCCAAACCGTAACCAACGGACTTTAAATTTTCTGGCTCCTTCGGACCAATGTAAAACTTCCATTTTGTTGTATTACTGTAACCACTGTTAACACTATCTTCGGGATAGGAAAATTCTGCATTTACCAGACCTTTTTTCTCTATACTGTTAATCAGTACCGAACTGTTACTTCCCGTTTCCGGTATAACTGCGGTAAGAAAATACTTGTCTCCAAATCCAAACCAATTTACCTGTCCGCTCACTCGCTCGGACTGACTTGGAGGTTTTGAGATTTTTCTGAGTTCATTATTGACAAAAACATACAACTCATTGCTGCTCTCACCTCTACCCTGAGCTTCTATCTTTCCAAATGTCTGAAAATCAATATTGAAATCTTGTTTGACGGCGCTTTTATTGTTTACGGTAATAGATTCTTCAATTAAATAGTTTTCGGCATCAAATTCTATTGTTTTTACTACTTCTACACCACTATTGCTCAAGTATTTCAGGGTTATACCCTTGTTTTCATTATCAAGCTCTATGTTGTCGTTACCACTAAATTGGTAGGGAATTAGAGAAGGTATTGCATGCTGTTTTAAATTAACCGTGGAAAAAATCCGGTTCTTTCCATTTATCAAATTCACAGACGGCGAATCCTCTTCGGTAGTCTGATTGTAGTCTTTAAGTTTCCATTCCATTACTCTTCCGCCCAATGCATCTATTTTTGCTTCATAGAGAGAAGAGGTAACGTCTATAACCGCTCCCTGAAAATTGTTCTGAACAAGCGACTTGTATTTTACGGAACTATCGGAAGGTGCCGATTCTTTTACCAGCGACTGCTGAGTTTGTTGAGAAACTGGAGGAGTCTGACTGTTCTTTTGTTGTGGCTTATTACCAAAAAGATACTGGAATCCAAAGATAACAATGAATGAAAGAACCAGGAATATAACGTAGTTAAATGTTAACTTGCTATTCATCTTCTTTAATTGCCGGATCATAACCACCGGAACATAAGGGATTACATTTTATTATCCTTTTGAAACTCATCCATATTCCCGCAAAAAATCCATACTCAAGCAATGATAGCCTGGAGTATTCAGAGCAGGAAGGATAAAACCTACAGGAATTAGGTAATAAAGGGGAAATAACCAACTTATAGGATTTAATAATTAACAACAAAAGTTTTAAGCAAACCTGCTCAATCATCTCTGCCAAATCTTTTGGAATGTTTTATATCTTCCTCGATCATTTCCGGCTTCCAACTTGAAATATTTTTTTTGCATATAAACAAAATGTCTTTGGAGCCCCAAAAGGATTTATTACTCCTGAAACACTCTCTAAAAAGTCGCTTGACTCTGTTTCTTACAACAGCCTTTTTTGAAATCTTTTTGCTGACAATATATCCAACTCTGGAGTAACCTAAGTTATTAGAACTATACAATAAATCAAAACTCTTGAGCCTAACTCTCTTCCCGGATTTTAATAATTGCTCAAAATCTTTATTTCTGTGTAAAACTCGCCACTTCGGGAGATTATTACCCAAACCCCCTTTTATTTTTTCCATTTTTGCACGGTGAGGACGTGCCTACCTTTCGCCAATCTTCTCTTTAGAACGCGTCTTCCTGCTTTAGTCCCGATTCTTTCACGAAACCCATGAGTTCTCATTCGTTTTTTTACGTGTGGTTGATATGTCCTTTTCATCTCTATTTCGGTTCCTAAAACTAACATTATTTATTTTGTTGGTCAAGAAAACGTGTTACATCATTTTGCTGTATCACCTACCAAATTAAAGTAAAATCAAAGACGGTTCAACAAAATATTTTTGAGTTGTATAAATATTTTTTATGTGCTATTAATAAAATCAGATAGGATGAGGAATGTTAGACTCATAAAATATATATCAGATAAATGAAAGAAAATACAAAATATATTTTTACAAGATCGTTAGTTTGCATGAAAGCTAAAAGAGATCGTCTTTCCTCATATAAGGGTTTTTTTTATGCCTTTCTTTTTATATTGTTAATAAACTTAGCTGGCATTAGCTTTGTGCTGTTAAGCTCAGAAAACAAGGATATCCCCAGTAACAGAGCCAATATATCTAAAAAAATCAGCACACCTTATAACGTTTTTGATGAAGAACTCGAGATATTCCAGAAAGTAATGGCAAGTTCCAATTTGAAGCCGGAAGTTGCAATGGATATTGCAAGTGTAATACACTCTAAAAGCAATGAGTATGGTATAGAACCTCTGCTGGTGCTGTCTGTAATTCAGACAGAAAGCAACTTTAGAACCAGTGTAAACTCGCATAAAGGTGCAAGAGGAATAATGCAAATTATGCCCTTAACGGGTAGATACATAGCAAAAAAATACGGCATTCCTTTCAAAAACCACAAACAACTTTATAATCCTGTTACAAACATAGAGTTGGGCATTGCATATCTTTCTTATCTTAACAATCGTTATGAGAATAACTTAGAATATGCCCTTTTTGCTTATAATCACGGACCTAAAAGTAGGAGCTATATTAAAAAAAAATTCATGAATTCCAAACCTCACTACGTTGAAAAGGTTATTAAGTCCAAACAGTTTTTTGAAAACCCCTAGGTAAGCCAGAAGAGACTATTAACAATTTAATACCTAAATTGATCACTCAGTTGAATCACGCAATCTTAAATTGACATTCGTGTACAATTTTTCATAATAATTATGCTGTTTAGTTTTTATCAAAAACTCTGTTTCTACTATTAATCATGATCTTGGAAGGTTTTAAATTAATAATTTTGGGAATGGTAATAGTTTATGTTTTTCTGATAGTTTTGCTTGGGTTAATCAGTCTTTCAGCAAAAACTCTTAAAAATCGAGTATCGGCAACTCCATCCAAGGGTTCATATTCCACAAGAAAAGACAATGACCTAATAGCGGTGCTTTCAGCTTCCATATCAGCTTATAGGAAAAAGAATTTAAGGTAGTAGGGTGAAATTATGAAAAAAATATTATTTCAGGATACCTCTTTCAGGGATGGGTTTCAATCGTTTTTTGGTGCAAGGGTACTGACCGAAGATTTTATTCCAGCCGTTCAGGCTGCCGCTCATGCAGGCATTACCCATTTTGAAGCAGGTGGGGGAGCAAGATTTCAAAGCCTTTTTTTGTATTGTGGGGAATCTGCTTTTGATATGATGGATAAATTTCGCGAGGCTGTAGGTCCCGATGCAAACTTGCAAACACTCGCAAGGGGCATAAATGTTGTTGCGCTTTCACAACAACCCAAAGATATGATTGATCTTCACGCCAAAATGTTTAAGAAGCATGGTATCACTCATATAAGAAACTTTGACGCATTGAATGACGTTAGAAATCTTGAATATTCGGCAGAATGTATAAAAAATTCTGGACTACACCACCAAGCCGTCGTAACACTCATGGAACTTCCCCCGGGATGCGCCGGGGCGCATGACGTTGACTTTTACATAAAGACTTTAAGGCAAATATTAGACTCGGGACTACCTTTTGACTCAATTTGCTTTAAGGACGCTTCTGGAACATCAAAACCGAATAAAATTTATGAAACCATAAAAGCTGCCAGAAAACTGTTGGGCGATGATACAATCTTATGGATGCACACGCATGAAACAGCCTCTCAAGGCGTTTCCCAATACCTCGCAGCTATAAACGGCGGATGTGACGGTATATGCGTGGCGAGGTCTCCGGTTTCCGGTGGAACCTCACAACCCGATCTGATCTCTATGTGGAATGCACTGAAGGACACTGAATACACTCTCGACATAGACGTAAATAAAATACTTGAAGCAAATTCAGTTTTTAAAGAGCAGATGAAAGACTATTACTTTCCTCCTGAGGCTTTAAAGGTCTCTTCAGAAGTGCTCGTGTCTCCTATGCCAGGGGGTGCACTAACAGCCAATACAATGATGATGAGAGATACAGGCACTCTGCACCTGTATCCCCAAGTGATTGACGCAATGTCTGAATGTGTTGCAAAAGGAGGATTTGGAACATCAGTCACGCCGGTTTCACAGTTCTATTTTCAACAGGCTTATACAAATGTAACGCAAGGAACATGGAAAAAAATAACCGAAGGTTATGGAAACATGGTCTTGGGTTATTTCGGAAGAACACCTGTAGAACCTGACCCAGAAGTTGTGAAAATAGCCGAAGAGCAAATGGGAAAACCGAGATTTAAAGGTAATCCACTTGATATACTTGACCCGGGCATACCAAAAGCAAAAACAACACTTGAACAAAATGGGTTAGAGGTCAATGATGAGAATGTATTTATAGTTGGTGCATTGGAAACTCCAGGAGGAAACAAAGGTTTAGAATTTCTCAAAGGCAATTTTTCAATCAACGTCAGAAAAGATACAGACGAGAAAACCTCTCAGGCAGCACCAAAAGTAAAAACGCCTTCATCATCCAAAACTGAAAATTTTGTAATTAATGTTGACGGTAAAGACTATAAAGTAAGGGTCAGGGAAGGAACAGCAGATATAAAAGATGTAGTTAAGATGAAAGACCCCGAATCAAAACCTCAATCGGCAAATTCGGGCGATACCGTTGAAGTTATGTCAAGCGTTCCTGGAAATATATACAAGGTGGCAGTCAATATAGGAGATGAGGTTAGTGAGAATGACACCCTGATAGTTCTTGAAGCTATGAAAATGGAAACACCCGTAGCTTCACCGTGTAAAGGGGAAATAGCCTCAATAGAAGTGGCACAGGGAGATGTTGTGGAAGCCGGACAAACTTTGCTAACAATAATACCGTCTTAGATTCAGATAATGAAAATTGTAGCTTTTCTGCTCTTTATACTAATTCCGCTCGGGCTGCTTATGGGCAATTCCACCTATGGATCTAAAACAGATCCAAGTATTGAAATATCCAGTCAGGAAGAAAATCCATCCTTACCTACTTTCGGAAAGCTCATATCAAACATAGCCGAATCCACTGGTATAAGTGGATTTATTCAGGGGAATAAGTATTCATGGACAGATGGTTTGGGACGGCTGATTATGATATTTGTCGGCTTTCTGCTCCTTTATCTGGGAATCGCAAAGAAATTTGAACCATTGCTACTTGTAACCATCGCATTCGGCTGCATTTTATCAAACATCCCGCTCGCCGGAATAAGCGAACCGGGAGGGGTTCTTTACTACGTATACGATATAGGAATTAAAACCGGTATTTTCCCGTTAATAATTTTTATGGGAGTTGGGGCATTAACCGATTTTGGGCCTCTACTCGCAAACCCCAAAACAATCCTGCTGGGGGGAGCTGCACAGTTTGGAATTTTTACAACGCTTGTGGGAGCCCTTGCACTTTCAGAATATGTTCCAGGAATTGACTTTTCATTCAAGGATGCCGCTTCAATAGGCATAATAGGCGGTGCAGATGGTCCTACTGCAATCTATCTGTCGTCCCAGCTTTCTCCCAGACTCCTGGGAGCAATATCCGTAGCTGCATATTCATACATGGCACTTGTTCCTATAATTCAACCTCCAATAATGAAACTTCTAACAACACAGGAAGAAAGAAAAATCAGAATGAAACAGCTAAGGCCTGTTGGAAAAGCCGAGAGAGTAATATTCCCCCTTATGGCTTTAACTCTCTGTGCTTTGCTGTTACCTTCCGCTGCACCTCTTATTGGATTTTTTATGTTTGGTAACTTAATGAGAGAGTGTGGAGTGGTTGAAAGGTTATCTGACACCACACGTAATGCACTGATAAACATAACAACAATTTTTCTGGGTCTTGGAGTTGGTTCACAGCTACTGGCAAAGGAGTTTTTATCACTTGAGACACTGGGGATTTTATTGCTTGGAATCATTGCTTTCAGTATAGGCACAGCTTCAGGAATACTGATGGCAAAACTTATGAACTTTTTCTCTTCAACAAAGGTCAACCCGTTAATTGGCTCCGCTGGCGTTTCAGCTGTCCCCATGGCGGCAAGAGTCTCTCAAGATGTTGGTTCCAGAGAGGACCCTCAAAACGTTCTCCTAATGCACGCAATGGGACCAAATGTTGCAGGCGTGGTAGGATCAGCAGTTGCGGCGGGAATGCTCCTCGCCGTCTTTCAGTAAACAACAAAGTGGGAAATTGTTGAAGCTACTCCAATTTTCCTCCAACTGTTGCAACAAATAATTTCATTCTTTCACCAGATCAATTTCAAATAAGGACACAAAGGTTCATTTTGTGAACAGTTTTAGGAATAGCGATGTAATGATGTAATTACAGCAAAAAATAAAAAGAATGCAGAATTATTACCTATAATGAAAAGCACAATACCAAAATAATTGAGGCACTTTAGATTAGACCAATAAATACTACCTACTGGTAACTTTTTACCTTCTGTGAATGTGGACTGAACAACACCATCCCAACAGCTACCAAAGTATTCACGATAAGCAATATAATATCAGTGCGTAAACCTAAAAACTCCATCATTTTCGGCACCAAACCGAAAAGACACGCCAGAAATATGACAAGACTAGCGCCGGTAACTAAAGGGATTACCGAATTGAATTTTCTCTGTTTGCATAAAATGGAAGTGAGAACCATAGGTGCCATAAGAGCGGTTCCCATAAATCCAGAAACTGCTAACTGTATCAAGCCCTGAGAACTTTTTATAGCAACAATAAAAGCAGCAATGCAAAACACCAGTATTACCAACTTCACAAACACAATGGAAGATATATTTAGTCTTCTGCTAAATTTGCCAAAAGCATTGTTGATCTCCGACCCGAGAGCAAAAAACTGAGAGTCGGAAGTTGACATGGCAGCTGCTAGGATACCTATCAGCGCAATGGCACCTACAATGGCATTTTGTTCAAGGATTAGCTTACCAATAAACTCTGGACCAGTTTTAGCAGGGATAGCAACCGCACCGTAAAGACCAATTATAAGCCCCGCTATAAGAAGCAGAAAAGTAAAAGAAGCGTGTAAAACCGGAACTTTACGTCTTTCGTTCAATCCCTTGAGTATACTGAGTCTCGCAGTTAGTTGAGGCTGCGATACAGGAAGTAGAACAATGGATATAAATCCTACAATAAGCCACTGGACAGACAAAACTCCCTTTGGACCAGGAGCAGATAACAAAGCAGGTTCGGTTTGTGCTACTGATTGAACTAACTTTCCAATCCCACCAAAGTTCACCAGAACAATCCCTGCCATTATCCAGATAACAGTAAAAAGCATGATCCCCTGAAGTGAATCACAATACATAATACCTCTGAGTCCACCTATTGATGAATATAGATACATAAGTAGCAATATGATTACTGCCCAGACCCACTGGGGGATGGTATATGGAACGACATTTTCAAGAAGTCCGGAGGCTCCCTTTATCTGTATGGCTATGTAGGGAACGAGAAAAATTACAAGCCCTAAGACGTATACCCAAATTCCGTAAGAACCAAATGTTCCTCTGAGCAAATCTGATATGCTGCGAAACTCTGTCGCAGCGATTCTCTGTCTTAATTTAAGGGAGAGCCAGAGAGTAAATACTGCCAAAACCATGTCAGTTACACCCAGAAATATCCACGTTGCCACACCGTGCACACGGAAGAAGTTAGGCATTCCTATCAGGATAAACGTGCTGTATAGAGTAGCAAAAAACGTCAGGAATCCGATTATAGTTCCAAGATTACCACCTGCAAGAAAGAACTGATGCTCGTCTCCTTTGTTTTTCTTGTTCCCTATAACGGCCAGACTTATCAAGACAATAAGATAGATAAGAGCAACTACAATAAATGTTATTCCCTTGTTCATGTTTATTTTTTCATCTTGTAAAATACTTCTGTCTCGGATACAAGATTGTTATAAGCTATTCTTCACCGCCTGATGTCAATGCTGCCAAAACAAGAAAAATATATATGGAAATTGATATTGACAGACCAGCCCAGAGAGTTCTGGGAAGTCCTAGAAAATACGGCTCAACTACTCCGTAGGGGATGACCAGAGGAGTAAAGGATATTGCTGCCAGAATAAATACGGCAATTGCGTAAAACGACCAGTAATAATTTTTACCTTTCATATTGAACTGCAACCATCTCTATGATATTTGGCTTTTCATTGATAAATCACTCTACTAAATATACAGAAAAGTGTCAAATAGATTGAAATCCAGGTTACACTGAAGTGTTTTTCTTATTATTGACTTGAAAAACCATTATCGTTAAATTAAACCCCATCAATGAGAAAGAAATATTTATACATGGAAAGTTACGGATGCCAGATGAATGAATATGATTCTAATCGTATTCATAATGCACTTGATGTAGAACTTACTGCCGACCCTGCTAATGCCGACTGCATAATTATAAATACCTGTGCAATAAGAGAAAAAGCAGACCAAAAAGCGCTGAGTAGCATCGGCAAGTTTAAACACCTTAAAGCAAAAAAACCGGAAATCATAATCGGTATCACAGGTTGCGTTGCACAGCTATACGGAAACAAACTTTTAAAGCAGATTCCCCATTTGGATTTTGTTCTGGGACCAAGAGCAATACCAAAACTGCCCGAGATCATATCCGACATTGAAATAAAAAAATCAAGACCCGTTGAAACATCTTTTGATATAGAAGAGGTTTTTGAGATCGCTCCCTATCATGAGAAAGGAAAAGTAAATGGTTATCTTTCAATTCAGCAAGGTTGTAACAAAAGATGTACCTACTGCATAGTTCCAAAAGTAAGAGGAAGTGAGCTAAACAGGCCAACTGAAAATATAGTAAGAGAAGCGGTCTATCTTTTATCACAAGGAGTCAAAGAAATAACCTTGATAGGACAGACGGTCAATTCATGGAAAAATGGCAAATACAAGTTTGGCGACCTTTTGAGAATCATCAGCGAACTTGAAGGACTTGAAAGGCTAAGGTTTACAACTTCCTACCCACGAGATATAACAAAACGCATGATTGACGCAATGAAAGAAACAAAAATGATTTGCAGGCACATTCATCTGCCGGTGCAATCAGGTTCAAATAAAGTTTTGAAGTTGATGAACAGAACTTATACGAGGGAATGGTTTTTAGATTGTGTTCATAGGTTGAAAGATGCCATGCCCGGCATTGCCATTTCATCCGATATAATTGTGGGTTTTCCCGGGGAGACAGACTCTGATTTTCAGCAAACTCTAAGCCTGCTTGAAGAAGTGAAATTTGAAAGCTCATTCTCATTCAAATTTTCACCAAGACCCGGTACTCCGGGTGAAAATCTCGCTCAAACCAACGCAGTTGGTGACAAAATCTCAAGTGAAAGACTGCAAGAATATCAACAACTCCAAAGAAAATATACGCTGCAGCAAAATCTGGCACGTGTTGGTATAGTGGAAGAAGTTTTAGTGGAAGGCGAGAGCAAGCAGAAAGATTCAATGCTCTCTGGCAGAACGACCCACAACAGAATTGTTAATTTTGAAGGGGATAAAAACATGATTGGTCACTTAGTTTCCGTCAAAGTGCAGGAAGGTTTACCTAATTCACTAAGGGGAATAATAATAAACTGAAAAAATCAAAGACCATGTTACAAAAAATGAAAGTTTCGGGAGTAGCAATTGATCCGTTCACAAACAGCCCGATAGTAATATTAAAAAGTGAGGACGGGCTTAAAATTCTTCCGATATGGGTTGGTTATCTGGAAGCAAGTTCTATTTTAATGGAGCTTGAAAAAACCCCTCGCCCTCGTCCGATAACCCATGACTTAATGAAGAATATATTTGAAGAGTTGAATTTTAAGCTTTCCAGGATTGAAATCACTGGCATAAAAGATAATACATTTTATGCAAGCATATACTTACAAAATAACGAGAAAGAACACGTGCTTGATGCAAGGCCAAGTGACGCAATAGCTATTGCCATAAGAACCGTTGCTCCGATATACGTAAGCAAAGAAGTTATTAAAAGCACCCAGAAGATTGAGATTGAGGATAACAAGGAAAAACTGAAAGATATCCTATCTCAAATGTCCGATGAAGATTTTGGTAAATATAAAATGTAATAAACTAATGGTAGGCATGGCTTTTTAGAACCTTCTTATCCGTTATCACTTTAAGCACTTCGCCGCATTTATCGCACTGAAAATTGAGTTTACTTGGGGTATGACTGATGCCAATACTGACAATTAACAACCCCCAGAAGGAATATATTGACTTGGGAACCACCCAAGGGTCTCCCAATTTATATCCGCATCTACATAATTCCTTCATTCCGGCACTCATGAATTTAGTTTCCAGGGAACTATATACTTAATTACCCAAACAGTTCTAACTACCTTGTGTTCATTGGACAATCATTTGGTATCAAAGGTTCTCTTTGTTTAACAAATATAGTATCTACTTCTTCTTCCATAGTTGCTCTAATTGGCAGTGTGATACTTTGTTTTCTACCCATGGCTTAGCATTATACCCACCTGCTTTCTACTAACATATTGTACCTGTTAGAAGCTAAAAATACACTTGACGTTCCCTTAAATAGTGTAGCATTTTCATCATTCGGTTAGCCAGATGAGAACCGCGAAGTGTCAGTCTCCGTGAATATAAAACCCGACACTGCCTTACACAAATCATGCAATGGTGGAAAATAAACGGAACGCTAAACACTTGTCTGGCAATTAAACAAGACCCGGCACCTGTATATTAGGTTCTGGAAAATACAATTACCATACAATAAGCTATGAAACTTATTTTACCTAACAGCCAAAGTTATTTATTAAAACAAGTCGTTCAACTTGTGCACCTCTTGTTCGGTCAAATCCCATCCAGAGGCACGGCAGTTTTCTTCAGTTCTTTCAACGGAGTCGGATTTTGGAATTACCACCACGTTTTTGTGTCTCAGACACCAGTTCAGTGAGACCTGCCCCACAGTTCTGTTATTGTCTTTGGCAATTTCAGTCAAGGTATTATATTTCCCCGAACCGGTCAATCCAGCCTTCTTGCAAAGTTTACCCCCATCAAGGGGCGTGTAGGCAATAATTGTAATATCGTTTCTGAGACAGTAGGGAAGAAGCTCTTGCTCAACTTCCCTTGAGTTTAAATTATATAAAACCTGATTGGATTGAATTTTATAATTTGGGGAAAAATGTTGAGCTTCCACCATTTCATTGAGTGAGAAATTACTAACTCCTATGTAGTTAACCGATCCCTCATCAACTAATCTCTGCATTGCTCTCATAGTGTCTTTTATCGGAAAAGATGGGTTGGGCCAATGCACCTGATAAAGATCAATCCAGTCCGTTTGCAACTTTACAAGACTTTGCTCACATGAACTTAGAACACCATCATAACCGAGATGCCTTCCTGATACTTTGGTTGCAACTACTATTTTGTTTCTGATATTCTTTATTGCTTCGCCAACCACATCTTCAGTGTAATATCCTTCAGCCGTGTCGATGAAGTTCACACCCAACTCTATACCTTTAGTTAAAGGTGCCACCCTGCCCTTGTAATTCCAGGTTCCAAGACCAATCTCGGAGATTTTTAGATCGGTATCCCCCAGTTTTTTATAATTCACAAAACTATTTTACAGTTTCGTATATGCTATTTCTATGAGTTCCATATAGAAAGCTGATTCCAAATGTTACTTACATATTTAAATTCATGTAGAATTACACTAAATTTTTATATTGATCTTTGCAGGGGATGTAGCTCAGTATGGGAGAGCGCTGCGTTCGCAACGCAGAGGTCGGGGGTTCGATTCCCCTCATCTCCACTACAACAGGGTTCGTTAGTGTTTGTCCTGATGGCGAGTAAAGAGAATAAGAAAGGTAGTGAGTACAGACTTTTCAAAAAGTACGTCTGTCCCATTTGTTCTGTTCGTTTGAAAAAATGCATTCAGATTTCCCTTTGATTCAGGTTGATATTCTTATACTTAAGTTGGGGTATAATATTGAGACATGCCCACAAAGTCCCAGAACAAGAGTCCGAAGATAAAAGTAAGAAACAAAAAAGCACCTCACTACTCTAACCACAACAATATTTATATCTACAAAAGTGATATTTTGGATATATCACATATTCCAGAATCATCAGTTGATTTAATTATAACCTCACCACCTTACAATGTGGATATTAAATATAACTCACACAAAGACAGCTCAACATACGAGGATTATTTAGATTTCACGGGAAAATGGTTAAAAAAATGCCACACATTAGCGAAAGACGATGGACGGTTTTGTCTGAATATTCCGCTAGATAAAAATAAAGGGGGCCAGCAGTCAGTTTGCGCCGACATCACCAACATTGCTAAACAACTTGGTTGGAAATATCACTCAACAATAATTTGGAATGAAGGAAACATCTCGCGCAGAACGGCATGGGGTTCTTGGCTGTCCGCCTCCGCTCCGTATGTTATAGCCCCGGTGGAAGTCATCGTCGTGTTGTATAAGAACGAGTGGAAAAAGAGCAATACAAAAAAAGAAAACGACATCACCAAGCAAGAATTTATGGATTGGACGAATGGTGTTTGGACTTTCCCCGGGCAGAGCAAAAAGGGGGCTGGTGGACACCCGGCTGCTTTCCCACTTGAACTACCACGCCGGTGTATCAAGTTATTCAGTTTTGTCGGCGATACAGTACTTGACCCATTTTTAGGAAGCGGCTCAACGCTCGTTGCGGCTCAACTCCACAACAGAAAAGGTGTCGGTGTTGATATTGATAAGGGATATTGTGACATAGCAATCAAGAGATTGTGTGAAGAAGCGAAAATTAATGAGAGCGTTTTGTTTTAAACCGTGAAACAGGATAAACCAAAAAGAAAAGTGTCACAAAAAGACTTGATATTGGCATTCTTTAAAAAGCACCCGAACAAAGATATCCCTCATCCAAAAGTTGTGGATTGGGCAATGAGTGAATGGCGGAAGCAAACCAGCAGAGTTTTGAGAGATCCAGACAGAGCAATACGACTTTTACATGCGGAAGGATACTTGGTAAAAGTTAAAAAAAGTGTGTACCGATATGACCCAAAGATAGTAACCAAGAAAGAACAGTGGAATTTTACCGCATCACAAAAGGCAGAGATATTAAAAAGAGACGCTTATAAATGTGTCATATGTGGAAAGGGAAGAAAGGAAGGTGTGGAGTTGCATATTGATCACATAAAACCAAAACACCTTGGAGGCAGGGCAACAGTGGGTAATGGGCAAACTTTATGCGCACAGCATAACTTCATAAAGAAGAACCTTGAACAAACTGAAACAGGAAAGAAAATGTTTATCAGATTACATGAACTCGCGAAAAAAGAGAAAAATAAAGATTTACAAAAATTTTGCACTGATATACTGAAAACATACAAAAAGCACGACATCAACGGACATATTGAGTGGAAAAATGAAAACAAATAGGCAATATGTGATACTTTGATTGGGATCACAAAAGAGCCATAGTAAAGCACATCAAGCGCAATACCGAAAGCACCACAAAACTCTTTAAACTATTTATTTGCCTTGATAAATCACTCTCATAATTGTTATAATATTTACTACCGAATATAATTATTGATCTCAATTGATTGAATCAGGAGGCACAAATGTTATTAGTTACTAAAAAAGCGGTTGCTGAGATAAAAAAACTTCTGAGTGAAGATAATTTAGAAGATACTTTTCTCAGAGTGAGAATAGTGCCTGGAGGCTGCTCGGGATTCTCCTATGAAATGGGGTTTGACGATGAGACCAATGAAAATGACAAGATCATTGAGGCAGATGATGGAGTAAAAGTTACCATTGATGAATTAAGCTACCCCTATTTGGATGGTTCAACTCTGGATTTTAAAGATGGATTAAAAGGAAAAGGATTTTCAATTGAAAATCCTAACGCAACCGGTTCATGCGGCTGTGGCGAATCTTTCACGGTTTAAAATATGAAACGGTTGGAATAATCGTAAAAACAAAAGCCAAGTCAAATTTCAGTTCGCAATTTACAGTTAGATTACTGCCTCTTAAATTCTCCAACTTAATGTTTTTATAGGAGAGATAACTATCAATGCACTTATGCTTAATCTCATTTCTTTATACTGAGAATATTTTGCGAAGAGCAGATCAATCCCCCTTTTGTATTTAAACCCTTCAGTTATCAGCTTTGCCCTTCCCCCTATCTGAACCCATACCAGATCATCCCACTGCTCCGAATAATCATCAATTATAATACAAACTGAATCACGTTGTCTAATGTTTACAACCCTCTGAAGCTTGATCCCTTCAACTTTTTTGGGTTTGCTGTCAATAGGAGTGTAGATTGTTTCTCCATCAAAAGCATAAACAATTGGCACTACATGCGGATCACCATTTTCATCAACAGTTGCTAGACGCGCCACCCTGTGATTGTCAATAAAAGCCTTCTCCTTGCCATTCATCAGTCTTACTAATAATAACAGACATCTCTTTGCTGAACGATCTATAAGAGAAGCTACTTATCTGGTATAGTTTTTATAACCCTCTTTTTGTAACTTTTCAGCTTTTTCAACAACACCGCCAAACAGAGTTGCTTTGAAATCCACTATCTTTTTTCTTAACTCCAAATTAAAAGAAGAGAGCATCTGGGCAGCTAATATTCCCGCGTTCCTTCCGCCGTTGAGTGAAACGGTTGCCACCGGAACACCTGCTGGCATTTGCAAGATAGAAAGTACTGAATCCCAACCATCAAGTGAATTTGAAGACTTGATTGGAACCCCAATTACAGGAACCGGTGTAATGGATGCAATCATACCGGGCAAATGTGCCGCCCCTCCTGCACCTGCAATTATAACCTTGATACCTTTTCCTTCAGTATTTTTGGCAAATTCAAAAAGTCTATCAGGAGTGCGATGCGCAGAAACTATTGTAACTTCGTTATTCACACCCAACTCATCAAGAAATTCAGCTGCTTCTCTCATTATTACCAGATCTGAATCAGACCCCATTACAATACTCACACATGCTTTGTTCATGCCACCACCTTTAATTTTTGTTTAATGTAGGTTGCCTTCTCAATCGCACTTTGAATACTTTCATCCAGTATAGTTATGTGTCCCATTTTTCTGAACGGTTTTGTTATCTTTTTCCCGTAAAGATGAATACTGACTCCCTCAACTTTGAAACAGTCTTCCAGCCCCTTATATATCGCCGATCCTTCACATCCCTGAGATCCAAGTATATTCAACATTACTGAAGGAGTTTTTAATTCAGTGCTGCCAAGGGGCAGATCTAAAAGAGAACGTAGATGTTGCTCATACTGTGAAGTGACACAAGATTCAATGGTATGGTGACCGCTGTTGTGTGGTCTGGGTGCAACTTCATTGATCAAAATCTCGTTATCACGAGTTAAAAACATCTCAACTGCAAGTATTCCATACAAATCAAATGATTGAACAGTTTTTTTTGCCAGATTCTCAGCTTTCTTAGAAAGGTCATTGTCTATATCTGCAGGACTTATGAGATAATCAACCAAATTTGCATCATGATTAAAAACCATTTCAACGGGTCTGAAACATTTTATCTCACCAAGTTTATTACGAGAAACAATTACGGACAATTCTTTTTCAATACAAACTAAATCCTCAATAATACACCTGTGTCCCAGCATATCATTCAACTTGTTTTCAGAATCAACAACGTAAACCCCTCTACCATCATAACCATCCCGGCACAGCTTTTGAACAAACGGCAACTTTATCTCGCCATTGTGAATTTTTTCCAACACCTGCTCCTTGCTATCACAGATCACGAAATCAGAAGTGGGAAGATTATTCTCACAATAAAAGGTTTTTTGGAGACCTTTATCCTTTATTATAGAGAGAATTTCGGGTGAAGGTCTTACTTCAATCCCCTGTTCTTTCAGAAAATTGAGAGCATCAACATTAACATGCTCAATCTCAATTGTAGCAACATCCACCTTTTCACACATATCAGCCACATGACTGTATTCCTGAAAACTACCCTTTATAAATTCCGTGCAAGTATTAGAAGCAGGACAGTCTCGGGAAGGATCAAGAACTATAGTATTCAAATTCCAGTTACTTGCGGCAAGACATAGCATCTTGCCAAGTTGTCCCCCGCCAAGTATTCCTAAAGTCAAATCTGATAAACTCTTCCCATTTATCATAACGTGATCCACCAAATCAAAATTCAACCAGATCGTTAATTTCCAGAGGCTTTTCTATTAAATATTTGGCACCATTACTTATCAATTCATCCTTTCCTCTAAAACCCCATAGAACACCCACGGGCAACATCCCGGCGAAAACCGCTGTTTTCATATCTATTCCTGAATCACCTAAATAAACGATCTTCTGATTGGAAACCATTAATTTTTCTGAGACAAGAAATGCCCCAGTCGGGTCAGGCTTTTTAGGAAGACCTTCTTTCTGTCCTACAACTATATCAAATTCCCAGTGGGACAAGATGGAATCCAAAAATTTAATGGCTATTTCGTATGGTTTATTTGTAAGAATTGACAGTTTCACAGATTTATCGGAGAGCGTATCCAAAAGATCAGCAACACCGTCATACAAAGCAGTATCAACGTCAAAATTCTCGTAATAATCTTCAAGAAACTCTGCAAGGCATCGCCGAATGGTTTGGTCATCTCTGTTGTTTTCAGGTAGGGCGCGCATCAACATTATTTCAGCTCCATCCCCTATAAATAACCTGTATTTAGGTATGTCGTGCGTTGGAAAACCATTTGAGTTAAGCACCCTGTTCACGGCATTTCCAATATCCGCGGCAGAATCAACTAATGTTCCATCTAAGTCAAAAACAACTGCTTCATACTTCATGGTATTGTAAAGTTCAGAAATTAAAGAGGTTTAATTATACGTGAAAATTCAATTAACAGAAATCCCCACAATAGGATGAGGAAAAAGTCTTCCTATTACAGTAAAACCATTCCTTTTTGAAAAACCGTATTACATACTGGAATAACTGTTTGTAATTATCCGGTAGTTCAACTTTTTTATTGCCATTCAATACTATTTTCAATCTGGAAAATATGACAGGAATCGGGTTGCAAAACTTCCCTCAATCTCTTACTCTATAGTGGAAAATAATAGATGAAATTAACAATAATAAACTCTCAAAACAATACCAAAACAAATTATGATTTCATTTCCAGGGATAATTTAAAAAGAATATTGTCAGATTCCAAAATCCGTCTTGACGCTTATTTTGAATCAAAAATCTCAGAACGGAATGAAATTTCAGTTACCTGTAAACCAAAAGACATTGTAACAACAGAAAATGAACCAGAAATTCACTATGGATTTCACTCGACGCAATTTGGCAGATGTCTAATTGGCATCACAGACAAGGGAATATGCTACCTGAGCTTCACGTCTGACAAAAACACAGAGTTCTATCTCAACGATTTAAAAACCAGATGGAAAAAATCATCGGTAAGCAAAAACCCAAAATCCACATCAGAATTTATAGACAGAATATTTAGAAGAAACAAAAAAAAGATGGCAAAACCAATTGACCTGTATTTAACTGGAACAGATTTTCAAATCAAAGTATGGAAAGCACTACTGATGATACCAAGAGGTTCACTTGTAACTTACAGCCAACTTGCAAATTACATAAACTACCCTAAAGCCATTCGAGCAGTTTCAAATGCCGTCGCGAAAAATCCCATCTCATTCATTGTCCCTTGCCATAGGGTCATAAAGAAAAGCGGAGACATTCACAAATACAGATGGGGAAAAGAAAAGAAAATCTCAATGATCCTCAGTGAATTTTATGAAACTGAATACCTGTGATTTTGACACAGAGAGAAAAAGGATGGTGGAAGATCAGCTGGCTTCCAACGGTATAGTTCAGCAGGAGGTGTTAGATGCCTTTTTGACCGTGCCAAGACACCTTTTTGTTCCAAACGAATACAAGAACAGGTCTTATGAAAGCACACCTCTACCAATAGGAAGTTCACAGACAATATCACAACCTTTTGTAATTGCTTATATGATCCAGGCATTAAAATTAAGAAGAGGTGACAAGGTGCTTGAAGTCGGAACAGGATCAGGCTACCAGACAGCTATTCTTTGCGAGATAGGATGCAAAGTTTATACAGTTGAACTTATTGAAGAACTTGCAAAAAGAGCCGAACGGACTTTTTATCTCATGAGATATGGTAATATAAAGTTCAAGATAGGGAATGCACGTAACGGCTTTGAGGAAGGTGCCCCTTATGATGGAATAGTTGTCTCCGCAGCATCAGAAGATATACCCAGCAAACTGGTTTATCAGCTCAAAGAACAGGAAGGAAATATGATCATACCAGTTGGCAAAAAGTCTCAACAACTGGTGCTAATCACAAAAAGTGAAAAAAATATAAAGGAAAAAATTCTGATTCCAGTCAAGTTTGTTCCGCTGATTTAGTAAATATAAAAATAGAAGAAGAAATAAAAAGTATGAAGGGGAAAAGCTATTTTGTTATTTTAATGATACTTATTTTGATCTCCACGATAGGAGGAGCTTATGTTTTTCCAAAGCCAAGTTGGGGAGGTGCCATTTTCTATCTATGTATGGTCTCATCAATGATTTTCCTTGCCGGACACTGGATATATAACATCAGGTAAAAATATATGGTTGTATAGTTAAACGGACTTAAACAAAAATATCTAAACACCTCTCAATTCCCGTAAAATACCAATTTGCTTGTCTGAGGCATCTTCCGAATTAATAATAAACAACCCAATTCCGTTGCATCGGGCTTCTTTTATAGCGGAAAGAATTAAAACTTTATCTTTTCTTTTAAAATTGTTTTTCAAGAAAAATTTCCCAATTTCTACATCACTCATTTTGCTGTGCAAAACACCTTGTCCCGTTTCTGAAGTCAGCCCTATCACAGCATAATACGGCATGTTTTCATTGTTATACTTCAAACTATTTATGTTGGAAAACAACGCCAACTTAACAAAAGCATCTTTAATATCATTTTTGGACGGAAGCAATTTTCTTCTGCTATGTTTTTTCTCTACTAAAAACACGCACCCATTTATGAAAAAATATTCATCCACAGTCCAATAATACAGTCCACCTAAAAGATTTTTTAGAGTAATTACAGCTTTTTCCCCTATGGTTCTCTCTTTGGGTTGAACTGTCAAAGTCTCACGGAGTTGTGCTTCTTGAGCCAATTGCCTTGATAGTTTCCGGAATTTAGACGCACAATCTTCAGCAATTTTAATTCGCTTTTCAATACCACCCTCACCATGCAATAAAACACCTGTTTTACTACTGATTTTTCTATAATACTCCAAAGTCAATTTTGCAACCTTAGACAGTTGTTCCATTTGTTTTAAATTCCAATGCAATGCGCTGGAATGATAGTTCTGCAGTTCATTGAGATTCTCACCTACATGACTGTAGTCAAAAATTTGATTGCTGATTTTGTTCTTGTATACCTGCCCGGGACGTGTGTTTTTTTCCGCTTTATTGTAATAACCAATAATTACATAGACATTGAGCAAACTCATTAATGAAACAGTATCCCATTGAATAAAATCCCGGTCACCATCCGCACCTTCATCTTTACAGAACGGAATAAGTGTTATGCGGTTCTTTCTGCACAATGTGTCATAAACCCGTGCAAATGGGAATGTTCTGGTACGTTTGGGAGAAACCCATTGGCTAAAAGCGTATTCATCTTTCCCTGTATTTAGAATAAAACTGCCTTTAGAAGAGAGTCTACCTCTGATAAGGTCATTTACAGAAAAAACTTCTAATTGATCAGAGAGTTTTGTTACATATTCAATTTCTTTTAGTTCCGCAAAAATATAGGCGGGCTTACTCATCAAATAATCCCTTTAACTTTTCAATCTCCTTAACACCATATTCTATGTATTGCTTTTCAGTCTCTATTCCTATGTGCTTTCTTTTAAGTTTTTCCGCGGCAAGATTTGTAACTCCACTACCAGCAAAAATATCAAGAACAATGTCGCCTTTATACGAATAATACTGGATAACACGGCTCGCCAATTCTTCCGGAAACGGACAAGGATGAATGTTTTCCTGCGGAGCAACGGGACGAATATTCCAAATATTTTTACTTTGCTCTTGATACCCTTCCAAGTTGAGTTTGTTTTCTCTTTTTTCTTTAGCGGAACGATTGTGGTAGATATTGTTTTCCGACTTTTTCCCAGCAGGCTTTTGAAATACAAACACATATTCCACAGCCAAACTCGGATAGTAATAGCCGGGGAAGGGATGTTGGATTAAAACACCGCTTCTCTTATCTCTGACTACTCCCTTTTCCCAAATAATATCTTCTTTGAACTGCCAGCCAATTTCTTCCATCCAGCAAACAAAATGAAAAGGTAGTGGCACACGTTTACCTTCCCAAGCCACAGGAGAAATATTAACCACATTGTGACCGCCAGGTTTGATAACTCGATACATCTCCTTAAACCTGTCAATCAGAAATGTCTTGTAAAAATCATAAGATTGTTCTCTCCTCTCCCAATATCTGACCTCTCCATTAAGTTTCTTAACGTGGTCATCGTAGTTGATAGCATTGTGATAAGGCGGTGATGTAAATGAAAGAACAACACTGTCATCCGCTAGTGTTTTCATTGATTCCAAGCAATCACCGCAAATAAACTGCCCTAATCCCGCCTTGTATATATTAAACTTTTCACGATTGACCCGAAAGCGTCCTCCTAGTTCCAAAGCAGAAATAATCTGTAGTGCTTTGTTTTTTCCAACTCCCTTGAATTTCAGCAAATCTTCCACCGTGATTTTATCGGTCAAGTTAGAACGGAGATAATCAACTAGTTCTTTGCTCAAATGGCTTATTTTGTTTCCCTTCGTGCCGGTGCCGAGAATGATGGACAACAACTCTTCCGTATTTAGCTGAGACGGTGGATTGGAAAGAAGTTTTTCCCGAGGTTGCTGATTTGTTGCAGACATGATATTTAGTAGGACACCATTATATAATTGTCTTTACAGATAAAAGTGAGTTCAAAGTATTACCACAAACGTGTGAAAGAATACCCCATAGATAATAACTTCCTAAAACTTAATTAACCCTGTCAACAACAAAATCTGCAAGTGAATTAAGTGAGTTTTTATATTTACCCCCAGATATATGGTTAATTGAACTTTTGGCATTGTTGACGTATTGTCTTGCCATGTTTCTGGTTGTTTCAACACCATCGTATTTTTTCACCAAATCGCGCAGCTCGTTAATTTCAGGTTCAGAGAGTTCGTTTTTTTTAAGCATCTTCTGTGTTCTACTTTTTTCAGAGTTTGTAGCTTTTTTTATTGAATAATAAAGTGGAAGAGTCATCTTACACTCAACAATATCCCGTCCAACTTTCTTGCCAAAAACTTCTTCTGAAGAGCAGTAGTCAAGTGCATCATCAATAAGTTGAAAGGCAATACCTATATTAAAACCATAATTTGATAGTGAACCAATGGAGCCATTTTCAGACCCTGCTAATATCCCTCCTATTTTGCCACAACTTTCGATCAACGCAGCAGTTTTCAACTCTATTATTGAAAAGCAATTCTCCTCAGAAACGTCAATCATTTTGCTTTCACTCATTACTTCAAGCACCTGTCCTTCAGCAAGCTTAGCAGACGCATCAGTTACGGCTTTGATTAGCTCCAAATTGCCGCAAGACTGTATCAATCCAAGTGCCTTTGACAACATAAAATCACCCACGAGCACAGTTGGCTTATTTTTCCATACTATATTTGATGAAGCTTTTCCCCTACGCATCTCCGCTTCATCAACAACATCATCGTGAAGTAATGTTGCGGTATGAATAAGCTCAATAGCAGCAGCAGATTTAATTCGCTCCCTACCATCTAAAAGTCCACATGCACCGCCTGACAGCAATAGAATTGATGGCCTCAATCTTTTTCCACCACTCCCAAGCAGGTAACTGGAAATTTCATAGACCAGAGGAACCGGGGATTTTATACTTTCTTCTATTTCACGTTCAACTTTATCCAGATCGGGAGCTATCAATTCAAAAATTTCACTATATTTCATATAAACTTTCTATGCTACTCTGAACATTTATAATAGTCAAAGTGAGTTGTCCATCCAGTTGCGTTTTACACCTACCAGTTTACTTTTAAAGTGATATTATCTATTAGAGTAGTACGGAGTATCTATGGAATGGGTTGATATTTTAATTTTGATCGTTTTACTTTTCCTCTTTCTAGCAGGTTTCAGCCGCGGATTTATAAAACAGTTGTTTTCCCTCACCGCTTTGATTGCCGGGATAACGAGCGGAATATTATTCTATGAACCAGCAGGCAGAATGTTGATAGAAAACAACCTTGTGGAAAATTTGTCAAGTGCATTGGTGGTTGGATTTATTTTAGTTGCTATCGTTACTTTTATTATCGTTCAATTACTCGGATGGCTCACAACCTATTTCCTTATAGGAAAACTCAAATTGGGATGGCTAAACAAATTGGCAGGTGGAATGGTAGGAATTTTAATTGGAATTATCATCATGTTCTCTGCACTTTCCTGGCTTAATATCCCTGTTGGATCAACTCCCAAAGAATCAATTTTTCTTCCCCACATCAGGAAAACATACAATACGGTGATGGATTTAATTCCGGTCAGTATGAAAAAAGGTTCTGAAAAGAAAAAGAAACAACTCATAGAAAAAGGTGAAGAGATAATAACGCATATTAAAGAAGCAGATAAATTGAAATCTGATAAAGAGAACTGAGCATCCAAAAATTATGAATGGCATAGTAACTCTGGATGAATTTATAATAAACAGACAGAAGGATTTTAATTACTCCACAGGTGAATTTTCCAGACTGTTGAGAGACATTGGCTTCGCAGCAAAGCTGGTTCACAGAGATATAAGTAAAGCGGGACTTGTCAAAGAAATACTCGGAAAGACCGGCTCAATCAACATTCAAGGTGAAGAGGTTCAAAAACTAGACGAATACGCCAATGTTCAATTCATAGATGCTTTGAAGTTTGGCGGAGAATGTGCGGGGATCTGCACCGAAGAAATGGAAACCTTCATTTCTTTTGATGATGAAAATTCCAAAAGCTCTAAATACGTGATCGTTATGGATCCACTTGATGGATCTTCAAATATTGACGTGAATGTGTCCGTTGGCACTATTTTTTCTATATATAAGAGACAATCCCAGACCAATGACCTATGCCGTATGGAAGATTTTTTGCAGGCTGGAACAAAACAGGTAGCAGCTGGTTATATCATCTATGGCTCATCAACTATGCTTGTGTATACAGCTGGACATGGCGTGAATGGTTTTACTTTGGATCCTTCAATAGGAGAGTTTTGCCTTTCACATCCCGATATAAGAATCCCTGAAGACGGCAAACTGTATTCATTTAATCACGGCAACTTCTCAAACTTTTTTAAGAACATAAAAGATTATATAGACTGCTCATTTGACGTTTCTAAAAACAGTCCATCAATTTCATACAGGTATGTTGGCTCAATGGTGGCAGACATTCACAGAAATCTGCTCAAAGGAGGTATTTTTATGTATCCCCCAACTTCAGACTCGCCGCAAGGCAAATTGAGATTGGTTTATGAATGTAATCCCATGGCTTTTATCGTTGAGCATGCAGGAGGAAGCGCCACTAACGGTTCGAACAGGATACTTGATATGAAGCCATCCAATTTACATCAAAGGGTGCCTATTTATATTGGCTCCCGTAACATGGTGAAAAAAGTGAAAGAATTTTTAATCCGTAGCTGATTCAAATTTCATGTCAGACAATACACTGTTAAAAACGGATTTTAACACCTCATTGCCCATAAGAGGAAAAGTAAGGGATATTTTCCCTCTGGGCAACAACAGACTTTTAATTGTTACGACAGACAGAATATCGGCTTATGACCACATTCTCCCAAACGCCATTCCGGGGAAAGGAATGGTATTAAATAAAATGTCAGAGTTCTGGTTTAACCAAACAAAAAACCTTGTCAAAAACCATCTTATATCAACCAACATCCAAGACTATCCGGAGGAGTTCAAGCAGTATACGCAAATACTGGAAGGTAGAAGTATGATAGTAGCTAAAACCAAACCACTTCCCTTAGAATGTATTGTCAGGGGATACATATCAGGGTCGGGATGGACTGAATATAAAAGCACTGGTAAGATATGCGGTATTCAATTGTCTTGTGGGCTGGAGGAGTCTTCAAAGCTTGAAACACCAATATTTACCCCCTCCACAAAAGCCGAGCACGGAGAACATGACGCAAATATATCTTACGAAAAAATAGCCAACATGATCGGTGAAGACATTGCAAAACAGGTCCGTAAAATCAGTTTGGAAATCTATAACAGAGCAAGCAGACTTGCATACAGCAAGGGAATAATTATTGCAGATACAAAATTTGAATTCGGTATTGATAACGACAGCGAATTGATACTTATAGATGAAGTTCTTACCCCAGATTCTTCAAGGTTCTGGTCAAAAGAAGAATACACACCCGGAAGACCACAAAAAAGTTTTGATAAGCAGTTCGTAAGGGATTATCTAAACTCAATTGGTTGGAATAGAACCCCCCCGGTGCCAGAATTGCCAGAGGAAGTAATTAACAAAACAAAAAAGAAATATGAATCAATGTTAAGTTTATTCAGTTAATCAGTGAAAGTTACAACCCCCATCTGAAAGGAGAAAATTATAAATCAACCGGCAAAAGTAAGCATTATTGGCTGTGGCTGGCTTGGACTTCCACTTGGGATTTTCCTTTCCAAAAAAGGGTACCGGATCAAGGGATCTACAAGAGACAAGAAAAAACTGAATTTAATCGGAAAGAGCAATATTGAACCGTATTTATTGTCCCTGAATCCTGAAATAAGCTGTGAAAGAAAAAGTGAGTTTTTTGACACCGACATATTAGTGATCAATATTCCACCTCTTAGAAGAGATGATACAGTGGAGTATCACCAGCAACAAATAAAAAACTTGATAATGGAGATTGTTAAAGCCGGTATTAAAAATGTCTTGTTTACCAGCTCAACTTCAATTTATCCTGAGGTAAACAGAAAAGTATTTGAAGATGAAAAGCTGGCGCCGAGTAAATTATCAGGCATTGCGTTAAAGAAAGTAGAAGATCTACTATTAGGATCATACAAATTCCAAACCACTGTCCTTCGGCTTGCAGGACTAGTTGGCTATGATAGAAATCCGAGGAATTTCCTGAGAAAAAGAAAAGTCATCCATAAGATAAATACCCCGGTCAACCTGGTGCACAGAGATGATTGTATTAAAGTAATTTACCAAGTTATTAAAAAAGGTATTTGGGGAAAAATTTACAATGTGTGCTGCGACAAGCACCCCGAAAGAATCAGCTTTTACAAAAATGAAGCGGAGATAGCAGGTATAGAACCACCCGAAATGGAGTTTGCAAAAACAGCCAATTATAAAATTGTAAGCAATGAAAAAATAAAAAGAGAGTTGAATTACAGTTTTATCTACCCCGACCCTTTGGAATTTGAGTAATACAAATGGCAATTTTACAACCGCACTTGCAGGCATGATTAATTACAATATAGAATATACGGAGCTTTAAATATACTTAGAGGTCACCGATAATGCCCGAACTGAGAATCATCAGAAATTACGTTGGAATTGCAAACTCACACAAACTAAGTTCATACCTTGAAAGAGGAGGATATAAACCTCTTCAAAAGGCTTTAGGAATGGACAGAAAAGAAATAATTGAAATCATAAACAGATCGGGTCTTAGAGGCAGAGGAGGTGCAGGCTTTCCAACGGGTATGAAGTGGAGTTTTATACCACAAAATACCGGTAAACCTATTTACTTGTGTTGTAATGCCGATGAGAGTGAGCCCGGCAGCTTTAAAGACAGAGAAATACTCGAGTACGACCCTCACCAAATGCTTGAAGGTATAGCGATTGCCTGCTATGCAATCAACTCACACAAAAGCTACATCTATATACGAGGGGAAATGCCTCACGGTGCAAAAATAATTCAAGAATCCATTGATGAAGCAAAAAGTAACGGTTATCTGGGTAAAAATATTTTTGATTCGGGATTTGATCTGGAAGTTTCTTTATACAGGGGTGCGGGAGCTTATATATGCGGAGAGGAAACGGGTCTCCTTGAATCAATTGAAGGTAAGAATGGTGAACCAAGACCAAAACCGCCGTTTCCCGCTCAGGTAGGTTTATTTGGTTACCCAACTATTGTCAATAATGTGGAAACATTGGCTTTTGTCCCCCACATAATAAACAAAGGTGCTGAGTGGTTTTCATCAATTGGCACAGCAAAAAATACAGGCACAAAAATCTATGGTCTCAGCGGATGTATAAATAACCCTGGACTCTTTGAACTGCCCCTTGGAATTACAATAAGAGAACTGATTGAAGAATACGGAAAAGGGGTGACGGGAGGTAGTAAAGTCAAAGCTATCTCTCCGGGAGGGTCTTCCTCAGCAGTTTTGACCGCTGAGGATCTTGATATGTCTCTTGATTTTGACACTATGGCAAAAGCAGGTTCAATGCTCGGAACTGCAGGGGTAACCGTCATGGATGAATCAGTTTGCATGGTTAGAGTTGCTCAGAATTTAGCTCATTTTTACAGGGACGAATCATGCGGGCAGTGCGTGCAATGCAGGGAAGGTACATGGTGGCTTGAAAAGATGTTGAGAGAGATTGAAGAGGGAAAAGGTTCCTCGCAACATGTTGACACAATACTTGATGCCTGCTCCCAGATGAGAGGAACAACGATCTGTGCACTTGCTGACGGATGTGCAATGCCAGTTGATTCCATCGTCAGAAAATTCAGGAACGAATTTGAAGAACACATCAAACAGGGTAAATGCCCGTTTGACAATCCTTACATGGGTGATTGGGATTAGTTCGTATTATTATATCTATTAACTCTGACATGATCTTTCTAAGAAAGACCTGACCCTTTTTGTAATTAACAACTAAATTAAGGGCGCATTTTTAATATATTCTGCTCCATAACTTTCGCAAAACCATCCGTTTTCAGCCCTCCTCCCAAATCCCGTGTCGTTTCACCTTTGGCAAGTGCAATATTATAAGCCTTTTTAATCCTCTCCGCAGACCTCCTCATATTATCCAGACCCTCTGTATCAGCTATATAATTAAGCATCATCGCTCCCGACATTATGAGGGCAAGCGGATTTGCAATGTTTAATCCGGCAATATCGGGTGCCGATCCATGTACGGCTTCAAAAACCGCGGACTCGTCACCTATATTTGACCCTGGCACAACTCCGAGTCCTCCGACAAGTCCTGCACACAAGTCGCTCACCACGTCTCCGTAAAAATTTTCAAGCAGCAGAACATCAAAACTGTTAGGATCTTGAACTAACTTCATGCATCCCGCATCCACAATGTATTCCTCGTATTCAACATCCTTATATTCTTTACTGATTTTCTTAGATTGTGAGATGAAAAGACCATCTGTTATCTTCATTATATTGGCTTTATGGAATACTGTTATCTTTTTCCTGTTTCTTTTTCTTGCATATTCAAATGCCCACTTTGCAATTCTGCTACATCCTTTCTCGGTCGCCACTTTCATACTCACCATAACACCTGGGGAAATATTGCTCTCGGCTCCGCTGTATAAACCTTCCGTATTCTCTCTGATAATGACAACGTCAATGTCTGAAAATCTTGTTTTTACTCCATTTAGGCTTCGGATAGGTCTTACCGCTGCATAAAGATCAAGGGCTTTACGCAAATAAACGTTTACGGATGCAAATCCACCTCCTATAGGTGTCATACATGGACCCTTGAGTGCGACTTTATGCTCTTTTATCGCATCCAGTGTATTTTGAGGAAGGAGTTGATTGTATTTTTCAAGCGCCGATACGCCTGCACTTCTCACAACCCACTCAATATTGGCACCGGAAACTTCAATTACTCTTTTAGTCGCTTCAACTATTTCTGGGCCAATGCCGTCGCCGGGAATTAATACGATCTTTCTAACACTCATAATTAACCATAAGCCAAAAACTGCAAAAGCCCTCTATTACAGCTACGATACTAATCTTTAATAAGGTTCTCAACGACACTGTCAACTTTTTCTGGAGTGAGATTCTCATAAAGAATATCATCAGCCAGCATAACGGGAGCAGTACCACAAGATGCAAGACATTCAGCTTCCATCAATGTTATTTTGCCGTCTTTGCTAGTCTCGCCCGTTTTGATTTTCAGCTTGTCGCACAGGTAATGCTCAACATGTTCTGCACCTCTTAACGCACATGACAACGTCCGACACACCCATATAACGTGCTCCCCTTTTGGCTTTGTAAAAAACATCGTGTAAAAAGTGGCAACGTTCTGAATTTGGGAGGGCGGAATATCCAGCATTTTTGATACCTCTTCCATAGATTCTTTAGAAAGCCAACCGTGATGGTTTTGAACTTCCCTCAAGACAGGAATCAGTGACGATCGCTTAGTTTCATGCGTTTCTACTAAACGGTTTATTTTTTCTATTAAGTCAATGGGAAAAGACATATGGTATTGCTGTTTGTTTGAAATATAATTTAGTTTATTAGGGTAACATGCTTTAATTTCATCTTCAATGCTTGTAGTCTTACTCTATCAGTTGAAATAGAGAAAAAAATGAACAAATCAGAACTTGGTTCAAAAACTGCAAAAGGCGGGTTTGCAAATGAAAAGGCAATATGTGAGAAATTCAATAAATGGAAAGAAGATAAAGAAGTGAAAGAATGGCTTAAAGTGATGGGGTATGAGATTGAAAAGATTGATTCTGTAAAAGCAATTCATATCCCGATCAGAATGAGAGAAAAAAATAAACGGGCAAATCCGTTGGGAAAGGTTCCCGATGATGTATGGAAGTTTCCAAGAGCCTGCAGCACTTTCAAGGAACGGGTGGATAATCACATGCCTGAAGAGTTGTTAGGATTGATAATAAAAGCCAGCTCTAAAGAGAATGATTTGGTATTAGACCCTTTTGGTGGAACTGGAACAACAGCGGCAGCCGCCAAAAAACTGAAACGAAATTTCATAACGATAGAAATCTCAAAAGAGTATCATAAGGCTATATTAAACCGTCTAAATCTCACCAAGGAACAACAAGAACCCCACAGTAAAATCTCAGAGACACAGTATCAAAAAACACTGTTTACAGAAAATCTGGTTTGATCTTTAACAAATGGCTAAAAAAAGAATTACAAGGGTTTATACAAAAACAGGGGACAAAGGAGAAACTATGCTGGTCAGTGGTGAAAAGGTCAGGAAATCCTCTCCAAGAGTTGTGGCATACGGGGACGTGGATGAACTGAATTCGGTAATTGGTATTGTTATCAGTTGCGCAAAAGATACCTCGCTAAAAAGCATTTTAAGGAATATACAGAACGATCTTTTCATTCTCGGCGGCGACTTGGCAACTCCTCAGGATTTTAAAGGCAAGATTCCAAGAATTGAAGAGAAAATGGTTGAATGGATTGAAAAATACATAGATGAATTTCACGAGGAAGTTGGAGATCTAAAGGAGTTCATTCTTCCATCTGGAGTTCATAGTGCGCCCTATGTACATTTAGCAAGAACCGTGTGCAGACGCGCAGAAAGAAACCTTGTAAGACTGTCTGACAATGAGCCGATAAATCCACTGGGAATAAACTACTTGAACAGACTTTCAGATCTGCTCTTTATGATGGCAAGAATAGAAAATAAAAGAGCTGGTAACAAGGAAACTCTAGTTGATTTCGGTAAAAAATGAACAATGACTAAAAATATCTCAAACTCCAAAAAGTTGTCCAAAGATGAAATCATTGAACAATTTAACAGGTCAAACTCACACCTATATAAAAAACATAAAAAACAAAGAAAACATAAATCCAGTTTCGGTCTTGAACTTTGTAGAGAAAGATCAAAAATACGTGACGAGCTGATTACCCGGTTCTCGGAAAATTTTGGCTTCAGTGAACTTAAAGGTGTTTCAATAGTGGCAATAGGGGGATACGGACGTTATGAACTCTGCCCTCATTCGGATATTGACCTTCTGTTCCTTTACAAAAAAGGAACAAAATCACTTGTTAAAGAATTGGTGGAAAAACTGGTCTATTTTTTATGGGATTTAAAACTTGATATTGGACACTCCGTAAGAACCATAGAAGAATGTAAAAGTCTGTCTTATGATGAAGATACGACGGTTCTGACTTCCATGATGGATTGCCATCACATACACGGTGATGAATCCTTGCACTTCAAGTTGAATGAGACAATCTATAACCAGGTTCTTCCAAAAATCTCCAACAAATTCATAGAGCGTAAACTGGATGAAATTGAAAGACGAGTTAAAAAATTTGGCAGTTCTGTATATCTACTTGAGCCTAACATTAAAGAAGGCGAAGGTGGTCTGAGGGATTTACAGTCGGCACTTTGGATTGCACAAGCAAAATTCAAGGTTAGAAATTTACACGGTCTATTAGAAAAGGGAATTATCAACTCAAAGGAATATCGTGTAATTGAAAGATTGCATAACTTTTTTCTTTCAATCAGGTCCGAGTTGCATTACCAGACGGGCAAGAGGGAAGACAGGCTGGGTTTTGAACTTCAGGAAAAATTAGCGGAAATGTTTGAATATCAGGATTCAAAATTCAAAGCAGTAGAAAAATTCATGAGAGTGTACTACCTGAGAGCCAGATTATGCCACTTGCACTCAAGGAAGATAATTGATGAATGTGTAAAAACCACAACCGGCGCCTGGAATTTTTTCAAAAAGCCAAAGCAACTGGATCACAATTTCATTATAAAGGAAGGCTGTCTATCCACAGCAAACAAAAATATATTCAAAGAAGACCCTATTAACCTTATCCGTGCTTTTGAATATATAGATAAATACAACCTCAGAATGACCAACCATCTCAGGTGGATGATATGGGAAAATACGAGGCTAATAGATGATAACATTAGAATAAACAAGGATTTTAACAACATTTTTCTGAGAATACTAAAACACGGGAAAAATGTTGCAAATGTGCTTTTTCTAATGAACGAATTGAGAGTGCTTGCACACTACATACCCGAATTTGGGAAAATAGTATGCATGGTTCAACACAATGCATACCACGTCTATACGGTTGATGTTCATTCTATAATGGTGGTTCAGGAGATGGAAAAACTCGTAAAATACAAATACGAAGAAGAATTTCAACTTCTGACCAAAGTTGCTGAATCCGTTATAAAGCGCGACGTTCTTTACCTTGCGGGACTTTTCCACGATATAGGAAAAGGATTAGGCAAAAATCATTCTGAGAAAGGAGCTGTAATAACAGCAAAAATTGCTGAAAGAATGGGTTTAGACAATAGAGATGTAAAACAGCTTGAGTTTTTGGTAAGGCACCACGTTATCATGTCTGACCTGTCTCAAAGGAGAGACATTCACGACTTAAGCATGATAGAAAGACTTACCCACATGCTGAGAAGTATGGAAACCCTGAATCTCCTTTACTTATTGACGTTTGCTGACATAAGATCAGTAGGTCCCGAAGTCTGGACAACATGGAAAGACATGCTACTCAAAGAACTTTATTTAAGAACTTCAAAATGTTTTGAGGCGAGTGCTGATTACACGGGTAAATCAATTAGAGAAAGGCGCAACTACGTAATAGGTAAAACACTTAATATTGTAGAAAATGAAATAACAAAAGAAGAACTCTGTAATTTTATTGATAAAATGCCCGTTTCTTACCTTTACGCACATACCCCAAAATCCATAGCTAATCACGTCAGGATTGCAAGTAAAGCTGTATCGGAAATTACTACCGGACTGGTGCATTATCCAAAAGAGGATTATGATGAATTTATTTTCTGGGGGAAGGATGAAAAAGGTCTTATATACAAAATCTGCGGTGTGTTGAGTTCAAGCAACGTGAATATACTGGGTGCCAGAATAACAACGACAAAGGACGGTCGTGCGCTGGATGTGTTTTATGTTAATAAACTGGGAAGATCAACATCCGACCAGCAAAATGGAATGTGGAAAAAAATAGACTCAAAAGCAAAAGACGTTCTTGAAGGCAATCTCAGTGTGGATGAGTTGGTTAAAAAACAAATGTCTGACCAACCCTTGTTCCAGAAAACCACCCCGAGACACCCTCCTGAAATTGAGATTGACAACGACTCGTCAGAACATTCCACTGTAATTGATATTTACGCTCATGACCGCACGGGACTGCTTTATAATATTACAAAGAGGCTGAACAAACTCGGACTTAACATAAACTATGCCAAAATATCAACAAAGGCAGATCAGGCAGCAGATGTGTTCTATGTATCTGACAAAAAAGGCGAAAAAATTTTTGATAGCAAGCGTATAGACAAAATAAAAAATGCTTTGATGGAATCTTTGATGAATTGATATTTTTTAAATTGATAGCACATGACCCGCAGTTTGGATTTTTCAGAATTAAACACTGATTTTTTGATCATTGGCAGCGGCATAGCTGGGCTTTATGCTGCTAATTACGCATCTGACTATGGAGACGTGATTGTCGTTACTAAGTCAACACTTGTTGAGAGTAATTCCTACTGGGCGCAGGGTGGAATTGCAGCAGCAATTGATCCTGAAGATTCAGCCGTTTTTCATAAACAAGATACAATCAACGCCGGTGATGGACTTTGTAATACCGAAGCAGTTGACATACTTGTCAAAGAGGGAGTAGAGAGGGTTTTGGATCTTATTCAACTTGGCATGAAGTTTGATTCTGATGAAGAAGGACTTGTTTTCGGTTTGGAAGGAGGACATTCTAAACGACGCGTTTTACACGCCGGGGGTAATGCAACCGGAGAAAAAATAGTGAATTTTCTCATATCATCCGTAACCAATAATCCAAAGATACGATTGTTTGAGCTCACAACAATTACAGACCTTGTATCCGATGGCAGCCAATGCTCTGGTGCATGGGCATACAATCAGAATAATTTGAAATATATCCTGATCAGATCAAATTCAACAATACTGGCAACAGGTGGAGCCTCAGCACTTTTTAAGCCTACCACGAACCCCGAGGGCTCAACAGGTGAAGGAATTGACCTCGGACACAGAGCAGGTGCAGAAATTATGGACATGGAGTTTATCCAATTTCATCCAACCGCATTTTACTCAGAAGAAGGAAAAACGTTTTTAATTACGGAGGCAGTTAGAGGAGAAGGAGCACACCTTGTCAACACCAAAGGCAAAAGATTCATGCAAAATTATCATAATCTGGGAGAACTGGCGTCCAGAGATGTGGTATCCAAAGTAATTTTCAATGAGATCAAACAATCGGACCATAAATGTGTTTACCTCTCATTAAAACACCTTAATAGTGATTATGTAAAGAAAAGATTTGCCAATATATATGATCTATGTTTGAAAAACGGCTATGACCTAACATCCGATCTAATCCCTGTTGCACCTGCGGCTCATTATACAATTGGGGGAATCAAAACCGGACTTAAAGGGGAAACCAATTTGAATGGCCTTTTTGCCTGCGGTGAGGTTGCATGTACTGGAGTGCACGGGGCAAATAGACTTGCGAGCAACTCTCTTTTGGAATGCATGGTATTTGCAAAAAGAGCAATTGATGGATACTTAAAACAGAAAGTCAAAACAGACATATGTTTAACGCCTGAACTTCCAATCTTAATTTATTCCAAACGAGGAGAGAACCGGAAGATATTCAATGTATTAAACAATAGGATACTGAACCAGAACAATAAAAAACTTGGCATAGTAAGGGATGGTGAAGCGATAAATTCACATCTCAAAGAGCTTGGGGATATAAAAGAGCAAGCAGAACAATTGGTCGGTTGGTTTAGATATAAAATTTCCAGTATGGTGAACGTAAGCACACTGATCGCAAGATCAGCATTAGCCAGACGGGAATCCAGAGGGTCTAACGTAAGAGCTGATTTTCCAGATAAAAATCAGGAACTTAAAGTCCATATTGGTATTAAAAAAAATTCCAAACCTTATAAAATAGACCTCTAACCCTTTGCTTAACTCAAACCACAAAGAAAGGTTTATATTTACGGTTAAAAGGTCAAGTTGTATAATACATTCTCACAGTGAGAAATATTGATTTGCAATGGTCTGAAGTTGAAAAAATTATTGACCTAGCACTTGAAGAGGATATAGGTAAGGGAGACCTCACCACAGAATTGCTTTTTCCAGATGACATCGAGTGTCATGCTGTGATCAGATGTAAGGAAAAAGGCATATTGGCAGGACTCCCCGTTGCAAATTCAGTGTTCAGAAAGCTGGACAGTTCGGTTGAGTTTTCAGAATCCAAGAAGGATGGGGATATCATCAAAACCGGCGACGTAATAGTCAAGATAAGAGGATCCCAGAAAAGTATTCTCACAGGCGAGCGGCTGGCGCTTAACATAATACAAAGGCTCAGTGGTATAGCAACAACTACATCCAAATACGTACAAGCCGTAGAAGGGTACAACGTTAGGATACTTGATACAAGAAAGACCCTTCCGGGTATGAGGACACTGAGCAAATATGCCGTAAGCATAGGAGGGGGAGAGAATCACAGAATAGGATTGTTTGACGGGATATTGGTAAAAGATAACCACATCAAACTGGCAGGAGGAATAAAAAAAGCAGTTGAAAGAATTAAGCGGAGTTCAAGTCCTAGTCAAAGAATTGAGGTTGAAACATCAAATATAGATCAGGTAAGGCAGTCCCTGGAAGCAGGAGCAGATATTATAATGCTTGATAATATGTCAGATGATTTGATTAAAGAGGCAGTGAGCTTGATAGGAAAAAGAGCATTGATAGAAGCTTCAGGCGGTATTACTTTAAACAGAGTAAGAAAAGTAGCAGAATCTGGAGTGGATTTTATTTCAATAGGCGCTTTAACCCATTCCGCACAGGCTTTAGATATAAACCTTGATATGGTATAATATGCAGGCAATAACCATGATAAAATGAAAGACATAATTAAAGAAATAAATGAGTTAAGAAAGTATAAAAAAGCCGTTATTCTTGCACACAACTACCAACTTCCCGAAGTGCAGGATATTGCAGATTACGTTGGTGATTCACTTGGATTATCTCGTCAAGCAGCAAATACTGATTCCGAGATAATAGTTTTTTGTGGGGTTCATTTTATGGCTGAAACAGCCTGCATAATATCCCCAGGCAAGAAAGTTTTAATTCCCGACCTCGGTGCTGGATGCTCTCTTGCCGACACCATAAACTTGGAGCAACTAAGGGAATGGAAAAATGAGCATCCCGGCGCAGTGGTTGTTTCTTACGTAAACACATCCGCTGAGGTAAAATCCGAGACCGATTACTGTGTTACTTCATCAAACGCAGTGCAAGTTGTGAAGGCAATTCCGGAGGACAGAAAAATACTGTTTTTGCCCGATATGTTTCTTGGTGCCTATGTGGCTAAAGTAACGGGAAGAAAAATTCAGATCTGGCCTGGAGAGTGTCACGTTCATTCCAAGATAAATTCCGGAGACATACAATCTGCAAAGGAAGAACACCCCGATGCGGATATTCTTGTTCATCCCGAATGTGGTTGTACAACAACCTACCTCTATCAAAAAGTGGACGATGAAAACAATTTACCCAAAGACATAAGATTTCTATCCACGGATGGAATGATTCGGCACGGTATTGATTCCGAAGCAGATGAGTTCATTGTCGCAACGGAGACCGGCATCCTTCACAGGATGAAAAAAGAAAACCCGGGTAAAAATTTCTTTCCAGCAAATAAAAACGCCGTCTGCGAATATATGAAGATGATAACAATTGAAAAAGTCCTGCACTCACTCCGAGAAGAAGTGTATGAAGTTCAGGTGCCGGGCGAAATTGCAGTAAGAGCTAAGAAATCAATTGACAGAATGCTTGATATATCACGGGTTTAATTTGGATTCTCTTGCCTATGGTCAAATCAGGGATGTCCTCTAAGAGAAACTAGCAAAGGGGAAATTATACAACTCCGTCAGGTTTTGCCCGACACCACTACTAAATTCCTACCTCTGCAGGAACAACGTCTTTATTCCCTTCGTTGTCCCTGTGACAGAGTCAGTGGGATTGTATCAGGTCACTTTGCCTCTAAGTTCAAACGGCTATCAATCCGCTAGCCTGTGCCAACCCGATATTCCTTTTAACAAAAAAATGTCTATATCGTTATTTGATGACAGGTAGTTATATAATTCTTTAGCGGGTCTATCTTTCCTAAATACGGCAAAAATACAGGATCCGCTTCCAGACATTATTACCGATTTTGAGTCCAGTGATTGCATTAGCTTTTTGTATTTCTCCAGAGATGGACAAATACTAAAGGCCGGTCGTTCCAAGTCGTTGAATACAAACAACTCCGATATGGTGTTAGAAAAATTCCGAATCAACTCTTCAAATTCAGACTTCTCATCACTGTATTTAGAATTTAAGTTGTCCCATTTTTTGTAAACTTCCCAAGTTGAAATTGCAAATCTGGGATAAATAACCACGTAATGAAAGACCGGAAAATTTTTAAGAGTTGTAACTTTTTCTCCTATTCCTTTAACAAATGCTGATCTGCATCTTATGAAAAATACCACATCTGCACCAAGCTCCAAAGATATCTCCATGAGCTCATTTTCATTCAAAATATTCAAAAGGCGGTTTAATCCGACCAATACTGCCGCCGCATTAGAGCTGCCACCGCCAAGACCAGCCCCTATGGGAATCACCTTATCAATTGAAATGATTATCTTCTTTCTGGTTCCGCTTCTCTTGAGATATAATTGTGCTGCCTTGTAAGCCAGATTGTCTTTTTCTCTTGGGATTTTTATGCCCCGCAAATTCAGTAGAATCTCATCTCCATTCTCAACTTCTATCTTCACAATATCAAAAAGGTCTACCGGCTGCATTATAGATTCTATTTCGTGATAACCGTCGGTTCTTTTTCCTTGCACTTTGAGGGTTAGGTTGACCTTTGCGGGTGATAGTAAGGTTATGGACTTCATTTTGGGATATTCGCATCCCGAACTTCTATAAATTCCATTATAATGCCGAACCCCTTTATATTTGCAGTCAAGCTCTTCAAAAACCCGGTTTCAAGGTTGAAATTGTAGTTCAATTTTACTCCCACCTTATTGTTATGATCAGCATACGGTGATACTATTTTATACCTGTAAATAAAGGTCTTCTCGTTACTCTTCACTGCAACACTGTATGGCTTACCCAGCAAAGCAAGGATTTTGTTAGTGGAGAATATTTCAGATTTGTCTTCAATTTTATATCTGGAACGCAACTCCCTATCTCTTTTTTTTACTTGTCCTTCGCCAAAAGCCTGAATGAACTTCCTGAGCATGGTTTTTGGAATGTATTGTATAAATCTTTTAGGAAACACAACCACTTTTAACTTCTCATTTTCAAATTCCAGCTTCAACGCAATATCAAATTTTTTCCTTTCACTAATTGCATCACTGTATCTCTTTTCAAGTTGATACACCCACTTTATCTCGGACTGCTTCGTCGTTGGTTCAGCTGCCATAAAGGATGTTATATCCTTCTTGTTCAAAAGCGGTTTTAAGAATATCAGAGAGAGTTCCTTGTTATTAGCTATTTTAAAATTGTCATCAAAATTTGCTGCTTGATTTTTAACTCTCCACAATTTTATAAACAAACAGCCTGTGGTGAAAAAAACCAGACAAAGAAAAATTACAAACCACCTTTTAGATCTGAATTTCATAAAAACTTTTCCATAATGACAACTAACTTTTTACGCTAATTGATATTATATTTTAAGTATGTTTATAAAACTAATCTCAATTTTCATTATTGTCCCGCTGGTTGAGCTTGCCATATTGATAAAAGCAAGTTCATATATTGGATTGTGGAACACAATCCTCATTGTTATCCTGACAGGAATTTTAGGGGCAGCACTAACAAAACATCAGGGATTTATGGTTCTCAATAAGATAAGAGCAACTGCAAGCAGGGGCAGAGTACCCTCGCAGGAGCTAATAGATGGATTTTTAGTGCTTGCAGGTGGTATTGTTCTTTTGACCCCGGGTTTTCTGACGGATATATGCGGATTTTTACTACTGATTCCGTGGACAAGGTCTTTATTCAAAAAATTTGTAAGTATTCAACTCGGCAAATACGCTGACTACAAAACCTCAATTACAGTCGAATAAAGAACGGGAGTGTTACCAACCCCTGTTTATTGGAAACACTCCCGTCTCATTAAAGGAGGATTAAAGATGATTCTTATGTTACGTCTATAGAATAAATCAAATCAGATACAAAGTCAAGGAAAAATTAAATTTTTGACTTAATATTGTGAAAAAAGAAAAATACTACATGTAGTTGTCATTTATAATTTAACCACTATATATCGATAATTATAAAAATATTCCCGTTTAAGAAGTCTTTTCGCAAAATTTTCAGCACAGTTTTTTAAGTTCTGCCTTTAAGACTTGAACGGCTCATGGTTGATACTATGTTACAGGTAAGGAGTTTTGAATGTATATTACAAGTTTCTGCAACCTAATTGTTGCAATTTATATACTTTTTTTTCACTTACCTTGTGGTTGGAGACTTCCACCACTCCGGTCAAGTCCTATATTGGGAGTTTATCCTCACGTATTCAGAAGTTAGATCACTTGTTAAGACGTATGAGTTTCCCACGCCTTCTTTAAGTTTGAGTGTCACGGTAAATTTTGGCTTTTTAAACACTCTGGCAAATTTTGATTCGGGTTGAAACTGCTCACCATCCTTCACCACCTTTTTATCATCAAAAAACATTTCTATTTTATCAGGATTGAAGTTGACCCCTGCTCTTCCTGCAGCAGCTAGTATGCGTCCCCAGTTAGGATCCTGTCCGTAAAACGCCGTTTTTACAAGCTGGGAGTTGGCAATTGCTCTAGCAATTTTCCCTGCTTCCTTGTCTGTTCTAGCTTCTTTAACCTCAACTTTTACTACCTTTGTAGAACCTTCTCCATCCTTGACAATTAACTCCGCAATTTCTGAGTTCAAATCAGTCAGCGCACGTTCCAACTTACCATAATGACTGCTCTTAAGCGTTATTTCATTATTGCCGAGCATACCGTTTGCAAGAGCTATTACCGAATCGTTTGTCGAAGTATCTCCATCAACAATAATTTTATTAAAAGAATTTTCCACTGAATTAACAAGAGCTTTTTTCAGGGCAGTTTTATTGACGTTAATATCTGTAATTATAAAACAAAGCATTGTGGCCATTTTGGGAGAGATCATTCCAGCACCTTTTCCAACAGCTGCTATCGTGCCTGTTTTATTGGCTATTTTAAGCTGTCTTTGGGCAAATTTGGGGAATTTATCTGTGGTCATTATTGCTTCTGCCATTTCTTCAAGTCCGATAGGTTCCATGTTGGATAACAAGTTCGGAAGAGATTTTTTTATTTTGGAAAGGGGAAGTTGTCCACCGATCAAACCTGTTGATGCAGGAATTATAAGCTCTTCCTCAATTCCGAGCAAACTTGACAGGTAGGTGGTTGACAAAGAAGCATTTTGATACCCTCTGGAACCCGTGAAAGCATTTGCAACACCACTGTTTATTAGCAAAGCCTGACACGTTCCCTGCTTGATCCTCTCTCGTCCTAAAAGCACGGGAGCAGCTTTGACAATATTGGTGGTAAAAACCCCTGCCGCCTTTGCTGGCATCTCGGAATAGATTAAAGCAAGGTCTTTTTTCCTGCTTTTTTTTATTCCTGAATATACACTACTGAATTGAAAACCTGGAACTTGTATCATTATCTACCTGCCTCAAAGGAAAATGGAAACCTGTTAATAACATTCAAATTTAACTAACTGACACACTTTACAGAACCAACTTGCAGTATTTATGTTAGAATAAGATTATATGCTTCCGCTTATAATCTCAAATTTTACCAATAAACAAGAATTAAAAAGACACTTTGCCGAGAAAGTCGGATGTCTTAAATTTTTTCTCAACATGGTGTTCAATGTAACTTGTAAGCACTTTTGTATTGTGAACGGTTTTGCTCGGGAAAATTTCCATAAGTTCCGGTTTAGTAACAATATCCACATATAACACCTTGTATCTGTCGTTTAATGTCCTTTCTAACTTTTCATATAAACTCCCATCTGTTATATCAAGAATTACCTCTTCAAGATCGCAACTTTCAAAATCCGGCTTTATACCATTTATCTCAAGCAGCACCAACTGAAACTTCAACAGTGTAGACACCAGATTACTACCTTTGTTTACAAGCTCAAAAACCTTAATGCTTTCGTTAAACAACTCTTCATTCTGCTGACATTCATGGGTAAAAAAATCAACATTTTCAAGAATGAAGCTCGCAAATGCAAAAGATTCAAGACTGTTTATCATATTTGAATAAGCACTTACCAATGTAACATGGTTCAGAACGTTAAACCTATTTTTGTTAATGGATATATCTGCTTTGAGAACAAGAAAAGGCTCCAGCATGCCCCCAAACCTCTTTTGGCTTTTTTTTGCATTTCTCGCAATTACCCTGACCTTTCCATACTTTTTTGTAAAAAGTGTTACCAGATAATCCGATTCGCCGTAAACCGATTTTCTTATAACTAATGCTTCACATTCTTCCATCATCTGCACCGTTTAAAAAAGGAGCATGGCTATAAGCAGGTAAAACAATGAACCGAATATATCGTTGGACATCGTGAGAAATGGCCCCGAGGATACTGCAGGATCAAACCCTGTTTTTAGTAACACTATTGGAGCTACCACTCCAATCAGGGAAGTAGCAATTGTAGCGGATAGCATGGCAAGAAACACTGCAAGTCCAAGCCTCAACACCTGCGGTTCACTAAAGCTAATCAGAATACCAATGATAGAAGAAATAAGCCCACAGACAATTCCGAGAGATAATCCAACAGTTACTTCCGAAAGCATGAGATTAAATATCTGTTTTACCCTGATTGTGCCCATGCCAAGACTCCTGACCATAATAGTGGTAGTCTGAAGTCCCACGTTACCTCCAGTTGCCATTATCGCTGGCATAAAAGCCGCAAGTATTGCTACTTTCTGCAAAGTTGGTTCAAAAACTTTTATTATTACAAGTGCAATCAACAATTCCCCAACCAGTGTCAGGAGTAGCCATGGAGTTCTTGCTTTAACTCTTTCATAAGCGGGCGTATAGATCGGGTGAAGATGCTCTTTTAATCCCGCAAACTGGAACATGTCTTCCTCTGCCTCTTCCATAATAACATCTATTACGTCATCTGAGGTTATACGTCCCAGGAGGATTTTTTTGTCGTCAACGACTGGAAGCGTTGCAAGATCATATTTTTTAAATATTTTGGCGACCTCTTCCTGGTCTATACGCGGAGTGACGGAAACTTCAATACTATCCATTACGGACTTCACAGATGAATTGGTGTTGGCAACTATCAACTTGTGAAGAGGTATAAATCCAAGGAGAACCCCAGATTTGTCCGTTACAAATATCCCACGAAAATTCTCCAGGTCATCAACAATTAAACGTACCCAGTTAATAGCATCTCTTACATTGCTATCGTCCGTAATTTTAGCAAGCTCAGTCTGCATAATCCCGCCAGCTGTGTCATCTGGATACTTGAGAAGTGATTCAACGTCTTTCGCCTCATCAGGATCCATTTTGGAAAAAACACTGTCTGCTTTTTGGTTGGGCAACTCACCGATAAGGTCTGCCGCATCATCAGATTCCATTTCATCGGCAATATCAGCAATTTTTTCCTCATCAAGTTCGGTTATTATCTCCTCACGTTGCTTACTATCTAACTCAAAATAAATCTGTGAGGCAGTTTCAGGATTAAGTGAGTTGAGGATGAACGACTGCTTTGCGGGATCAATGTTCTGAATTATTGAGGCAATGGAAGAATGATGTATGTTCGCGAGCCTATTTTTAATGGCATCGCCGTTGCCATCTTCTATGTATTTGTTTATCTCATTTGTCAGATTTTTTATTTCCATTTTTGCATCATTTTTCAAATTTCAAACTTCTAACCATCTGTTCTTGAATTTTCCGCAGTGTCTTTTTGAAAGTCAGATTTGTGCAAAACAGGACAGTTCAGGCTTTCGTGCCCCCACTGAAAGGGTGTTAATTTGTGTCAAAGAAACAAAGTAACTGTTAAACGTGTTTGAAATTGTTTGCAACTCGTTTAGTTTTAGTAATAAATGCTATGCAAGCAGGTATAGAAAGTCAATCAGTCCGATGTCTGAAATTCATCCCGCAAGGAGAAAACAATACTGAAATCCAATAAACCGACTGTCTATCTGGCAAACCCCTATGGGTTTTCCGCACAACAGAAAGAGTTTATTCTGCCGCAGATAGTTGAGATTCTTGAAAGTGTGGGCGTTGAGGTATGGGAACCTTTTGAAAGAAACAACCAAAAGGATTTTTCAAAAACAGGATGGGCTTACGAAACAGGACAGGCCGATTCCAGAGATGTGCGCGATTCTGACGCTACTTTCGCCGTGGTAAACGGAGCACCACCAGATGAAGGAGTTTGCGTTGAACTGGGAATGGCGATAGCTCTTGGTAAACCGACCTTCCTTTTCCGCGATGATTTTCGCAGGGTTACGGATTGTGAACAATACCCACTGAACCTGATGCTGTTCACGGGACTACCCGAAAAAAACTGGCAGGATTACTATTACACTTCGCTGGACGAGATAAAATTGCCGAATAAGGGGTTTGTGAAATGGGTGAGAGAATGGCGGTATTAGTTCCGCAATTCTGATGGACATGATACTTAGCTCATTTTAACCCTCGGCGTCGTGTAACTTAATACCACCAATCAATAATACTTTGACAAATACCGTAATTGTATCTCCTTACTACCCAATCACTTTATCTTTCAATAGTTCGCGAACGCGGTCGTTTTCTTCTGTGGCTATAGCAACAAGGGAGTGTTCCCCCTCTCGTTTTATTATATGCATGCTACGGATGTTTATGCCTGAATCTCTCAGGTTCCCTGCCACTTTTGCGAGCGAGCCCGGTTTGTTTTTCAGTTTAATAACAAGTGCGTCTTCCGATACCACCTTGAATCCCGCGTCATTCAAGACTTTCAGGGCTTCATCATAATTGTCAGTCGTCAAAATTACTGCTCCGTGAGATTTTGAACCGCTTGTGTCAAGCTGCTCAATGTTAATTCCCCTCTCGGACAGAACTTGACTTATGTCTGCTATCACTCCCATTTTATTGTTGGCTACAACCACTATCTGTTTCATCTTTCGGATTTTCTCCTTTTTTTTGCAAGGTCATGGGAAATTTCTTTCACGGCAGTTTCTATTTTTGCGCGACTCAGATGGGGAAGGGTAATAATGTGCGATATGTCATCCTTTGATGCTAGTTGCCATTTTTCCACAACTTTTTCCGAAGGCTTTGGAAAAACCACAGTCAAGGAGTTTTCGTTCATCCAAGCCTTCACTCTGTTTTCCCTAAACCTTCTCACCGCAAACTCTGCTCGCTCAATTGATTCCCTGACGAGTTTTCTCAGTCCCGCCATGCCGTAGCGTTTTGCTGAATACCATAGGATGAGAGCGGCAAACGCGTTTCTTGAACCGCTGATTGTCGTGTCAAGAACACCCACATACTCAATGTTTCGGGCTATGATGTTCACATTGTCCTTTTTCGCCAGAACCACACCGCATGGAAACGGGCTTCCAATCATCTTATGCCCGCTTATCGCTATGCTATCCATTCCGGTCGGAAACCCAAATGGAGGAGGTTTCTTTACAAACGGTAGCACCATTCCGCTCAGCGCGGCATCACAGTGAATATAGGATTTTGTTATGGCGAGTTCAGAAAGTATAGAGCGTATTTCTCCGATGTCATCCACCGCGCCCTTCATTGTGGTTCCCACAGTCGCCATTATAATTGTCGGACAGTCTCTGTGAATTCGCACGGTTTCCCTCAAATCCTCATAGTCAATCTCACCGCCGGGGGCACTTCTTATCATTATATGCCGAGCGTCCAGAAGTCGCATTATTTTGGGAACGCTGTAGTGAGTATCTTCGGAAAAATAGATAATTGCATCCTTACCCATAAGCTCCCTTGCGAGGTAAAGCCCATACATGTTTCCCTCGGTTCCCCCGCCCGTTATGTAGCCCCACCAATTACCATTGGGAGCTTTTGTTATGTTTGCGAAAAAGCCGAGTATCTCGCGTTCTATTGAGCGTGTATTAGTCCCAAAGTTCGTGTCGCCAAAAGGGTCTCCCACATTGTTAATGTGGAATTCCAGAAATCTGTAGAGCTCAGAATAGTCAAACACCATGTTGCAGGGATAGCCCGCATGTGTGCTCCGCGCTTCGCACAGATCATGGTAAAGCTCGTCAAGATACTTTCTGTCTTTCACGCTGAGAGGTTTTGTGTATTCCGGCAAATAGTCCGTGTTGGTTCTATTGCGGTTTGCAGTTCTGTTCACGGTTTTATTATACTATATTACGCAGTCAATCGTTTGGATCTTTCCAAAGTTTGAAGTTCCCCAGCAAGACTCTCTTGAATTGAATCGCGAGCGTAAGTTCCAATTATCCAAATGAACAATCTCCCCAAACTTCAACCCCCGAACACACCGTTCAGAACGACAGAAACAGCTACTACTTACGGAACTGAGATAAGCGGTATAAAAAGAGACAGTTCCCATGAGCGGGTTGTGTCTTTCACTGCCATTATTTCAGTGTGATTCGTTGCCGCTCTATTCATCAAAAAGTGAACGTATTGCCCGGAGCAGCAGCACAGTTCACCAGAACCTCTGTCCCCTCTTGCAACAAAGTTACTCTCCCGCTATCTCCGACAGCGTTCTCAGTGAAAACTCCCTGTCAGGACTGAAATCCCTGAATATGAAATGATTGACTCCTGCTTTCTGATATTCTTCAATTCTTTTTACTACCTCGTCCGGCGTTCCAAATATGACAAAATCCGCTAGCATTTCTCGCGTGTAGTATTTTTCTCCCATCTCCCTGAATTTTCGTATCATCTCCGTGTCAGTTGGTAGCACTTTCGTATAGGAAAGCCCTTTGTATTTGTCCGCAATTTCAATGTTGTATCCCGCATCCGCAAGAAGTTCGGGCCACACAAGGGCATGCTTCACCGGCTCAATTGTTGCATAAGCTTCATCCGTGTTTTTTGCAACCGAGACGAACATAAAAATGCATTTCTCAAAGTTTGTGTTTGCGGATTTACCACCGACCGCTTCAAGTTTTTTCGAAAAAACGCGAGGAGGCATTGCATTTGTAACCCAACCGTCCCCGATTTCTCCGGCAATTTGAAGCGCTTTCGGCCCCGTCGCGGCAATATAAAGAGGAACTTTTTTATCAGCTCCCACAGGAGTTATGGTCAGGTTTGCTTTTTCAAGGCAGAAGAACTCTCCGTCAAAGTCCGTTCGTTCTCCCGTCCAAAGTTTTCTTATAACCTCCACGGACTCTTCAAGCCGTTTGAGCGGCTTGTTCCATTCAATCCCATAGGGATCTGTGTTCATTTTTTCCCCGTAACCGAGGCAGGCGAATATTCTCCCTCCGGTAATGTGTGAAACGGTCGCAATTCGCTGGGCAAAAATAGCAGGATGAATCCGGTGTGGGTCGCCAATTGTTCCCATTTGTATTTTTGAAGTTGCTCCCGCCGCAGCGGTGATTACTGACCATGCTTCGGGCGTTTCCCTATCCGCGATAAAAACTACGTGGTCGGGAATCCAAAGGGAATCAAAACCTGTTTCTTCACATTTGACAATAAAATCAACAAGTCTGCCGACTGAAGTTCCAGGAACTGGGGCAGTTATTCCGAATTTTGTTTTGGTGGCCATCATGGAATGAGTTTAACATAAGTAATTAAGTAGCATAATATATACACAGGCTGCCACATCGTTTTATTTAACAAAAATTCTCGTTCGTGGATGCCGTGATTGTTTACACCCAGTCCCGATCAAAAGCATGCTGTTGATCGTAAATCGTCAAGTAATACTTTCGGCATGAGTGTTGAGGAAATGACAATAAAGGGTGTTTTGATTTGTTTTCCTTTTTCTTCAGCTAAACCCATTGATTGCAAACTGACTTTTTGGGTTCTGCCATGTCTCTATTCCCTTTGAAATTCAGTCTTCCAATATAACTAATACTCTAACCTCCATACTTCAAACCTCTCTCATACTGACCGAACCGAAAAACTCTCTCAATTCCTCAACCGTTCCTTCCGCATCCTCTTCGGGAATAAAATGCCCGCATGGCATCGCTCGTCCCGTGACCTTTGCCATTGTGTATCTCTCCCATACCTTCAAGGGATTAAACTTCCTTCCCACAACTCCCTTCTCACCCCATAAGACATGAAGCGGAATATCCATCGGTTTATGCCTGTCCGCCCTGTCATGTTCTAGGTCAATGGTTGCCGAAGCGCGGTAGTCCTCACATGAGGCGTGAATATGTTCGGGACAACTGAAAGAGTTCACATACATCTCTTCCATCTGGCCAAAATCAAAACCACCCGACCAGTTTTGCAGACACATCCTTACCCATGCCCCGGGGTCGGTCGCTATCATCCGCTCTGGTACATCCGGGGGTTGGATCAGAAAAAACCAATGAAAATAGGCAGAGGCAAAATCCATGTCCGCTGCCTCATACATATCAAGTGTTGGACAGATATCAAGGACTGTCAGAGCCTTTACGTGGTCGCGGTGGTCTTTTGCCAGACGGTGTGCTACTCTACCACCTCTGTCATGACCGGCTATGAAAAATTTCTCAAAACCTAAACTGTCCATCAATTGAACCATATCGTCCGCCATTGCACGTTTGGAATAGGAAAAATGGTCTGGTGTTGAAGGCGGAGCCATGCTGTCACCGTAACCTCTTAGGTCGGGGATTATAACGGTGAAATCCCGTGCAAGTTCGGGGGCGGTCTTGTGCCACATCAAGTGCGTCTGGGGATAGCCGTGGAGCAAAAGTAGAGGGAAACCATCACCCGCGGAAAGGCAGAGAATTTTTCCCTCATCAACGTTAACAAATTGCCGCTTAAAACCATCAAACATTTTTGCCATCCTTGTCAATAATCCCGTGAAAGCGAGAATCCAGCCTCGCACTCCACTTTATTGGATATGGAAAACAATGCCTACAGAACACACTACCAAGCCCAATGCTGATGTTTGATACTGCTCAAAATTTTACACATTTTTTACTCATTGGACAATTTTCCATTTTGTCTTTCTTTTTGTTCAACGGATTAATAAGGCATTGCTAACCAAAGATTATCATCGCAGTAGAGTAAATTTTTGTTCACTAACTTGCATGAAATGCCCTTTTACGGACATTCTCTTGCTTGTATAGTGTATCATTTTCCATTCTTTATGAATAAGGTCCGCAGTTACAGAAAATTTATCAAAATTGAGCATACACTTTTCTCTTTTCCCGTGGTGCTTGCCGGATCTTTTCTCGCATCCGAAGGTATTCCGCCATTGTATCTGCTTATGCTCATACTAATAGCCGCATCAGGTGCAAGAACTGCTGCAATGGGACTTAACAGGATAATTGACAGAAAGATCGACTACCTGAATCCGAGAACAAAAAACAGGGAACTGCCCAGTGGAAAAATATCTTTAAATGAAAGCTACACGATTACAGGTTTTGGTCTGGGTTTTTATTTTGCAAGTTGTTTTCTTATCTGTGATCTAGTTTTTTACCTCTCTCCAATACCATTGGTCGTTTTTGTTACCTACCCGTATATGAAGCGATTTACCCCACTGTGTCATTTTGGTGTCGGACTTGCTCTGGCTTTCGCACCACTCGGTGGATGGATTGCTGTAACGTGTTCGCTAAATGGATTGGGACAGCCATTACTTCTCGCACTGTTCACTTTATTTTGGGTGTCAGGTTTTGACATTATCTATGCCACACTGGACGAGAAATTTGATCTTAAAAATAATATTTACTCAATAGTTTCAGCTTATGGAAAAGATAAAGCTCTTAAATTTTCAGCCGTTTGTCATGTCCTTGCATTTGTATGTTTAGTTGCGATTTATTTAATGTATTTCGCTGGGATAATACCAGCAGTTACTTTGGTTATTACAGGTCTGCTTTTGCTCTTTGAACACAGAAAATCTTCAGATGTTGACTTGGCATTTTTTAAGATCAATATCCTTATTGGCACGTCTGTGTTCCTTTTTGTCTTGTGTGGTATATATTTAGGTTAAATGAGAACGATTATTGGAATTACAGGTGCTTCTGGAGTTACATACGGGGTGGATTTTGTGAGAAGATGCCCAGATGATAAATATCTGATTGCCAGCAAATGGGGTAAACACGTTCTCAATGAAGAACTTGAGTTGAAAGTTGACGAATTGAAACCCTGGGTCAACAAAATATATAGCGACTCTGATCTATCTTCACCTTTTTCATCCGGTAGCAATCATTTTGATTCCTTAGTTATCGTTCCATGCACAATATCCACTCTTGCCAAGATAGCAAACGGTATTTCAGATACCCTGATAACAAGAATTGCTCAAGTTGCCCTCAAGGAAAAAAGACAACTTGTAATAGCCCTTAGGGAAACTCCTTTAAGTTCCATAGCCCTTGAAAACGCACTGAAGCTCTCGCGGGAAGGTGCAGTGATAATGCCAATAAGCTCACCACACTATTTGAAATCCGAGAAGGTAAGCGATTTAGTGGAAGCCTACGTTGACAAACTACTTGGCATTGTCGGAGTGCAAAACGGCAGCGGATGGAAAAGCGAGGAGCTTGATTGACAAATAAGAAAGAGTCCAAGCCTCTTTATCTCATTGCTTAAATTTCTGAGTTGATAAAAGAGCATTTGCGAAAGATTGGGAGAAGCAGACCTTCCCGGGATAGATGCGCTCTTTGACCTGATCATTATATCTCCTCTCTTGCTGATCGGTGGCTTTCTTGTTCTTTGTTTAATTCTTAACATCATCGGACTTATCTTTGGTATTGGTTAAATACCCTGTATTTCACTACCCCGTTTAACACTGCTCCATCATAGGAAGGGACTACCCCGTCATTGCCTGATGGCAATGCCACCCCTTCAGGGAAGGGGAATTTTAAAGAAAATATACCGCGTTAAACACTGTTAAAACGGCGTTTAAATCGTGTTTAATCACTATTCTCTACCTCTTGGTGAACTCACTGTCTGAACGCTGAACTCCCCAGTTACACCACCGATCGTAACAGTTGCAATAACTATCCGGACAAACTGGCTTGCCGCCGTTACCCTGACCGCTACGGTCTTCCCACTGGCAAAGTAGTGTTGCCACACGCCAGCTTTGGCTTTAATCCCTACAAAGCTACTTACCAACCTGATTTAAATAAATATAGCTATCCTACAGCGAGGCACTTTGCCACAAATATTGCTTCCAGCCCTAACGCCAAGTTGTTTTTTGAAGGCAGAATTGGAGGAAAACTTACGACGGCAGTGGTAGACCCTGCCACCTCAAAAACAATAGGGGCAGAGAACAACACAGTGTGGATACACGCTGACAAAATGAGACATATAAGAAAGAAACACGAGGACATAACCTCAGCAGACCTTGCAAAAATTCAAGATATAGTTGAGAAAGGAGAAGTTATCACCAATCCCAAAGGTTTTTCTGACTTCCTTCTTTTTAAAAAAATTCAAAACAAAGAATACACCGTGCCTGTGAGCGTGGTAAAAAATGGTGTGAACGTAAATACGTTCTTTGAAGCGAATCTTGATTACAGAGAACACATAATTAAAATTGGGGGAAAAGTTATGAAGAAAGAGGAAAATTGAGGGGTCGCCTGGTTCCCTCTGGGGTGAGCTGAGGACTCGCTTTTCCCTCTCTGCCTTCTTAGGGGCTACTTCTTCAGTCTCCAGGGTTTACCTAACCGTAACGGTGACCGAGATTTTGCTGCCCACCCTTTGAACAAAAACCTACTTAATTTCAAGCAATTTGTCAATTCCCCTCTTTAAGCACAACGCATTTGTCTTAAATGGAAATATAGCAAAAAATGCAATAAATACAGTGAGTTAGCAGTTGCAAATAAGAGTAGATGTTTAAATAATTCCCCTCCTGTGGAGGGGTGGCAGGCAAAGCCTGACGGGGTGGTTAAAAAAAGGGGAATCCCTGACGCTCCCTTATGTGTGCGAGGGGGACTCGGGTAACTCCCCTACATAACTTATTGGGCATCAGGCATGCACTCAGCAATCGCTCCGAGCAGTTTTTGCCGCAACACACTTGATAACCTATATAACACAAGTGAGAGGTAGTCGTCAAGTAGTCTATTCACCACCCCATAGCAGAACTCACTGGTTGCAATAGGTCAGGATTTTACCATAAAATAAAAATGACCCTAAAGTTGCTTATTATTATAATTGTTCTTATCTTTATAGTTTATTACCATGTCTAATTCCAAACCCAATTTTTATGACCTGAGTGGATATATTGACCATCTGGAAAGGATAGGCGATGTCAGTAGGATCAAGGCTGAAGTCGATCCAGTGCTTGAAGTAACCGAAATTGCAGACAGAGTGATAAAGGAAAACGGACCTGCGTTAATCTTTGAGAACGTAAAAGGATCCAATTTCCCATTGGCAATGAACCTATTTGGCACAGAGGAAAGGGTGGAGTTGGCTTTGGGCAGAAAACCCGCTGATGTAGGTAATGAACTCGTTGAAATATTTCAGAAACTTAATCCACCTTCAATAAGAGCTTTTTTTTCAATACTTCCTAGCGCTTACAGCCTGATCAATATGCGTACTAAAACTGTTAAGTCGGGACTTGTGCAATACAATGAATTCAGTCCGGATCTGTCAAGACTCCCAGTAATCAAGTGCTGGCCCAAAGACGGGGGTAAGTTCATTACACTGGGTTTGGTGCTAACTCAAGATCCTGTATCAAAAAGAAGAAATCTGGGTATTTACAGGATGCAGATCTATGATAAAGAAACCACCGGAATGCACTGGCATCCACACAAGGGTGGTGCCGCACACTATCATGAAGCAACAAAACTCAATAAAGACCTTGAAGTAGCCGTGGTGTTGGGTGGAGATCCTAAAATGATATTCAGTGCAATTGCCCCTCTGCCTGAAGGCATGGACGAACTTGCTTTTGCCAGCTTTCTCAGAAAAAAACCAATACCTATGGTCAAGGGAAAAACAATATCTCAAACCGTGCCCGCAAATGCGGACATAATAATTGAAGGAATTGTCCCGCAGAACATCGTAAGAGAAGAAGGTCCATTTGGCGACCATTTTGGTCACTATTCAATGGAAGCAGATTTTCCCATATTGAAGGTAAAGACAATTACCCATAAACATAATGCAATATACCCAGCAACGGTTGTCGGCAAACCTCCCAAGGAAGATATATTCCTCGGCATCGCAGCGGGAGAGATGTTCTCTCCACTTATTAGAATCATACAACCTGAAGTAAAAGATATGTGGGCTTATCCGGAAGCCGGTTTTCATAACCTACTTGCTGTATCAGTTGATGAACGTTTCCCGAAAAACGGGATAAAAGCCATGCTCGCGCTTTGGGGTATAGGTCAACTACTTCTAACAAAGTGTATGATCACCGTCTCAAGTGACGTTGATCCAAGGGATTTCAATGCAGTGCTGAATGAGATAGGGGAAAATTTTGACCCCAGAGAAGATTTTCTCCTTATTCCCTGGGCCCCGCTTGATACGCTGGATTTTACAAGTGGAAAACTCAACGTGGGAAGCAAAATGGGCATTAACGCTACCAGAAAAACCGGGGCAGGAAAGAAAAAATATGCCAAACGAGTTCCCAATCCGAAGGAAAAGCACGAAAATATACTGAACTACAGATTGTTGAACGGTGGTTTTTTGGTTTTGCAGGTTAGGGATAAACCGAAAGAAATGATTGAAAAGATATTTGAAACTCCTGGTTTTGACAATATCCGTATCATCGCCGTGGTAAGTGAGGACATTGATCTGAGCAATGATACGGATTTGATCTGGGGTATATTTACCCGTTTTGATCCCTACCTTGACGTTGTTTTTGAACACACTGAACTAAAAGGTTCGGCAGTGGTTTACAACGGTAGAATGGGAATAGATGCAACAATAAAAAAATGGTATCCTGAGGTGATTGAAATGTCTGAGGATATAAAAAATAAGGTGATCGAAAAGTGGAACAGCTATTGGAAAATGTAAAATACTTCTGCAACGACAAGTCCTTGATACCTATAATGGAAAAAGTGGAAAGCGGTGAACGTATCAGTTTTGAAGACGGTATGAAAATAATGGAGTCCGACGATCTTGGCACAATTGGTATGATGGCAGATTACGTTAAAAGAAAAAGGACAGATGATAAAGTGTATTTTGTGGTCAACAGGCACGTTAATCCTTCAAACATTTGTGCTATATCCTGCCGTTTTTGTGCATTTGGCACTACCAAAAAGTCCGCGAATGCCTATGAGCTTTCACATGAACAGATACTTTCAATGCTGAATGATGAGATACGTGAAGTTCACATTGTCGGTGGACTTCATCCTGACTGGAAATTTGAACAATACCTTGATATTGTGAGACTCATAAAAAATGAATATCCCAAAACTCACATAAAAGCCTTTACCGCAGTTGAAATTGACTGGTTCACCGAAATCAGTGGTGCATCAATAGAAGACGTGCTTATTAGTTTGAAAGAAAGTGGTATTGATGCCCTAACCGGTGGTGGGGCTGAAATTCTTCATCCTGATATCAGAAAGAAAATCTGTTCACCTAAAACTGTTGCTACCCGCTGGGAAGAAATTCACAAGGTCGCACACAGCCTTTCAATTCCCTCCAATGCAACTATTCTCTATGGTCACCTGGAAAAGCCGTTTCATGTCGTAGATCATCTGGAAAGACTTAGAAACATTGAAGATGAATCTCCGGGGTTTTTTGCGTTCATACCTGTTTTGTTCCAACCTGAAAACACGGGACTAAAAAACATCAAACCATTCCCTGCCTCTTACGATATGAAGATCCACGCACTTGCAAGACTCTACCTTGATAATTTTCCCCATATAAAAGCATACTGGATAACTCTGGGTGAAAAAGCCGCGCAGGTAGCTCTTCATTATGGAGCAAGTGACGCGGATGGAACAATTATGAGAGAAAAGATCATCCATGATGCTGGCGCCCCATCAGAAGTTGGACATAGCAGGGAGTTTATGATCAACTTAATAAAAAATTCCGGCTATACACCTGTTGAAAGAGATGCTCTCTATAATGAAGTGCAGGTTTATAGTTAGTTGCAAGATCATACCTTATTATTGAAAGACGAAAATCAGACAAAAATGTCCAAGGTTTAACGAATGGATCAAGAAGTTGAAGGAAGTTGGTCAATGAAAGGGACAAAACTTTTTTTAATTTTATTTTTTCTAGTGTTTGGAGTTGGCACTAACTCCTATGGGAAAACATGTAAATATGTAGATAAGAATGGGAAAACTATATTTACAAATAAACACTGTCCAAATAATTCCAAAGCAGAAAAGCTAAAGAGCCATACTAAAAAGAATGCATCTAGGCCACAAAAAATGACCACAGATGATAAATATGATGTATTGAGTCAATGTGAACGGTACTATAAGGAATTGTTTGAATCAGAGATACAGTATAACCAGTTTGTGAAAGAAGATTTTGATATATGGAGTTGGAAAATGAAACTTGCAAATGATAGGTGGGAAAGGAAACTTGCATTAAATGAGTATAAATTGCAAATTTGTGTAAATTGCCAAAATTGTCGAAAGCAATGCCAAGTAGTTTATTCCAGTAACAAGAGTGTTTACAGCAATGCATAATTAGTTGGAAGATATGCCCATAGTATCCGTATAGTGTTACCCAATGACAAATAAAAACCATCTAATAATTGATTCAAGCGAAAGTAACTCTGACCTCTACTACAAGACAAGATTCTTTGTGCCAGATCCTGTTACTTTTATAGACAGTAAAGGAAAAATCACTCTTGTTCTAAGTGACCTTGAATATGAGAGAGGAAAATCACGATCGGATGCAGATGAGGTCATTTCTTACTCCTCCTGTGTTGATGAGTTGAGAAAAAAGAAAATCAAAAAAATTAACTACATTGATATTGTTGAATTGGTTTTAAAGCAAAAGAGGATTAAAAATCTTATTGTTCAAAAAGAGTTTCCCTTGCATTATGCCGATGAGTTAAGAAAACGGGGATACAAAATAAAGTCAATCAATAGTCATAGCCTCTATCCGGAAAGGTTAGTGAAATCTCAACAAGAATTGAAAATTCTTAAAAATTCAATCAAAAAAACCGTAGAGGCAATGGATTTGGCAATTTCAACAATATCACGTTCTGTCATTAAAAATAACAGGCTCTATTTTCAAAAAAGTGTCCTAACATCAGAAAAAGTTAAAGGTTTAATTGACAGTTACTTGGCGCAAAATGGTTTCACTTCAACTCATACAATTGTTGCATGCGGCAAGCATTCATGGATGCCTCATAACACTGGACATGGTCAACTATACGCTAATAAGCCAATAATTATTGATATATTTCCAAAGTCCCAATCCACAGGCTACTTTGGTGATATGACAAGAACTATCGTCAAAGGAAATCCCCCTGAAAAACTGGTAGAGATGTATAATACCGTGCTTGAGGGACAGAAACTCGCAATAAGTATGATCAAAAGCGGGATAAAAAGCAGAAATATTCATTCTAAAATATTAAGACTTTTTGAAAGCAAAGGTTTTAAGACGGAAAGTATAGATAATAAACCGCAGGGATTTATCCACTCAACGGGTCATGGACTTGGACTTGACATACATGAACCTCCAAGAATTGGCTTATGTAACGATATACTGAAAGAAGGGAACGTTGTAACGGTGGAACCGGGTCTATATTATGAAAAACTTGGCGGGATAAGAATTGAAGACGTGGTTTACGTTACAGGTAAAGGATGTGAGAATCTAACTAAATACAAAAAGAATTTTGTAGTTTAATTGTCCATAAACTCAAACAATTATGGCAAAGAAAAATTTTGAAGATCTTATAAAACTGGCAAAACATCTACGTGGAACTGAAGGCTGTCCATGGGATAGGGAACAGAATCTGTCGTCCATAAAAAGCTATATCATTGAAGAGGCGTATGAAGTAGTTCAAGCAATAGAGTCAGGTAACAAGGATGAAATGATTGAAGAGCTTGGGGATCTGTTATTTCAGGTGGTGTTTGCCTCTCAAATTGCAGAGGATGAAGGAAATTTTAAGATTGATGAAGTTATTGATCGGCTCCACAACAAACTGGTCAGGCGTCACCCACATGTGTTTGGTGAGGAAAGAGCAAAGGATGCCGAAGAAGCAATCAAAATGTGGCACAAGCAAAAATTGAAAGAAAAGAAAAACAAGAACAATCTGCTGGACGTGCCAAAGTCCATGCCGGCACTGTTGAGATCACAAAGAGTAGGGGAGAAAGCATCCCAGGTCGGATTTGATTGGAGTAATATTTGTGAGGTATTAGACAAAATAAAAGAAGAAGTTGCGGAAATTGAAGAAGAGTTAAAGAAAAACGACAAGCAAAAACTGGAAAAAGAATGGGGGGATCTTTTATTTGCCACCGTTAATCTGGCTCGCCATTTGAAAATTGATAGTGAATCCGCGGCGCACAGATCAGTAGAGAAATTTACAGAACGGTTTGAAAAAGTGAAAAACAAAGCAAAGCAAAAAGGAAAAACACTGATAGATATATCCCCCGGTGAAATGGATGAATTTTGGGAAGATGTGAAAAGCAAGGAAGTAAATAATCCTTAGCGCAAGGAGCGTAATACTAAAAAATACAACAAGTGATGTCTATAATAAAAGTCAAAAAATATTTCGATACTTTTTATATCACATTATATGAAGTTTCTAAATATTCTTGTTTAAGTGATTGGACAATTAATTTTCACAATATGTTAAAATATAAATTATTGGTCACCCAAAATGGAAACCTAGCTCAAAAGAATAGGTTTAATGTATTAGAACACCTAATAGAGAGAATAGAATAACAGGTCAGTTAAATTGAGAATCAATACCAAAGATGAACCTTTAAGAGATATTCTAAGCAGTCGTAAGAAATATTTCGTCCCTAAATTTCAGAGAGACTATTCTTGGGAAAGCGAACAGTTAGAAGATTTATGGCATGATATTTATATTATGAAAGAAGATGATTATCACTACATGGGGTATTTGGTCATTCAAGAACAGGACAGAAATACTTTTAAAATTATTGATGGCCAACAAAGACTGACGACTTTTTCATTAATGATTTTAGCTGCTATGAAAAAATTAAAAAAAGAGAATGAACAAGAACGGCAAAAAGAATTGTATCGCGATTTCATTGGAACAAAGAACATTGAAACATTAGAAGTTGAAAACAAATTAAAACTCAATAAAAACAACGATTATTACTATGGGGAAGCTGCTGAAGGTAGAGATTTGCCTACAAGGGGGCAAAAAAGAACTGTTCATTTGATGGAAAAAAGTATAACTTACTTTTATGATCAATTCCAGTCTATGAACGCAAAAGAAATAGCAAAATTAATAGAAAAAATAAGTAGTAATCTGCTTTTTACGACCATTTACATCAGTGATGAAATCAGTGCTTATAAAGTTTTTGAAACACTTAATTCTAGAGGAGTACAACTTTCTTCTGGAGACTTGATCAAGAATTATCTCTTTACAATCATAGATGAAAACAATACTGCCCCAGGCAATGTTATTGATAAAATAGAAGAAAGATGGGCAAAAATAGGCGATGATATAGGAGATAAAAGTTATACCAATTATATCCTAGACGAGTGGAACAGTCGCAATGAACTCATCCGTAAAAGTGCGCTTTTTAGAGAGATCCGCAAGAAAATAAACACAAAGCAAAAAGCCGATAATTATTTGATTAAACTAACTGAATATAGCCAATTGTATAATGCTCTTAATAATAATGAAGATGAATTTTGGAAGGATCACAAAGATTATCTTGAAATAAAAAAGGACTTACATTTTCTTAAACTTTTTAATATAAAGCAACCGACAAGCCTGTTGTTGATTAGTTACATCAAGTGGAGAGAAAAATTTTCTCAAATATTGAAGTGGATTAAAGTGCTTTCTTTGCGCTACAATGTGATTTGTAGAGAACACACGGGTGAACAGGAAATACTGTACAATAAAATTTGTTTGATGATATACAAAGATTGTAATGTCCAAAAAATTAAAGAAAAAATGTTATCTATTTATCCTAAAGATGAAAAATTTAAGTTGGATTTTGCCGAAAAAACAATGCCTACAAAGCAAAGTAACAAAAAAGCTCGTTATCTTTTAGCAAGATTAGAAGAAGAAAAAATCAAAGGGAGTATTGATGAAACAAGCCAAACTATAGAACATATTCTTCCATTAAATCCTAAAGGTAATTGGGCTGATTTTAAAGATTTGTCATTATTTAATCAACGATTAGGAAATATGGCATTAGTGGACGAGAAAACCAATAAAAACTTGGCACAAAAAACATTCGAAGAAAAAAGGGAAATTTTAAACAAAAAAGATTCTATTAATAACATTAGCGATTATAATGAATGGAACTTTAAATCCATAGAATCAAGACAAAAAACAATGGCTAAGTTAGCCTCTCAATTATGGAGAATAGATAATCAAAATCACTAAGGGAGTTTTTCTGGGAAGATGTAAAAAGCAAGGAAGTAAATAATCCTTAGTGCAATGAGCGTAATATTATTTGAGTGGATGTTCAAAAATCAAAAAAACCATCTCAACAAAGTATGAGTATGACCCAAGTTGACTGAAGTATAAATAATAGCTTTGACAAATTAGTTGGAATGAACAAGTTTTAATAAAGTGATGAAATATCAAATAGTAAATGGAAATTGTTTAAATGTATTTGCCGATTTAAAAAAGAACATCAAAAAAATTGATTTAACATTCTTAGATCCTCCATTCAATCAACAAAAGAACTATAGACTTCACAACGACAATATGAATGAAAAAGAGTATTGGCAAATGATGAAATCTGTGTGTCTTCAAATATTTCAAATTACAAGTGAAGGCGGAGCCATCTACTTCATGCAGAGAGAAAAAAATACGGAATTTGTTTTAAATACACTTAGGGAAACTGGTTGGTCATTTCAAAATCTTATTATTTGGAAGAAGAAGACTTCTGCCGTCCCTGTTCCAAATAAATTCGGCAAGCAGTATCAAGTTATTGGTTATGCCACTAAAGGCAACAAAGCACGAGTGTTCAATCGCTTGAGAATAAATCCTGAATTACCTTCAACATATAAGTATAAGAGAGAAAATGGAATATTTATAACAGATGTGTGGGATGATATAAGGGAGCTTACTTCGGGTTTCTTCGCAGGGAATGAAGCCATACGTCACAAAAACGGCGAACGTTTCCATAAACAACAATCTCCCATTGCGTTACTATTACGGATTATCCTAACTTCTTCTTCCGTAGGAGATACCATTCTTGATCCATTTGCAGGTACAGGAACAGCTCCTTTGGTTGCTCAACAGTTAAAGCGCAATTCCGTGGCTATAGAAGTAGATCCTGCAAATGTTGAACTTATAAAAAAGCGAATTAGCGCCGTTCAAGAATTTGATCTAATACAAAAATATTACAAAGACTATATATATACTGAAAAATTACCTGAGATTTGGGGACATAGGCTTGAGGAATTTACAAAGTCCGAGCAACAAAACACACTGTCTTTGTTCAATTAAAACAAGTGTACTCTATTTATCATTTTTATAAAAGCCTTGTTGTTAATAGGAAAACATTTTTAAAAATAAAAGCACTAGATCAATTCCCATTCGATAAAACTTTACTTGCCAGTAGGGCTAAAGGTAAGTTCCCCGACCTATCTATTAGGTTAAATACAGATCCTAAAATCTTTACAGGTGGAGAACTCATAGAACTTAAAGACAGCAAAAGTTACACTGTGTCTTCCTTCAATTCCACTATTCCAACTGGAAAAAAACAAATAAATACCATTATCAAAGGAAAGAGCAGCATAATAAAGAAACAAATGGAAGATGCAGGAAACAAAATTAAATCTCTGCCCACTAGGGAAGTATTCTACCTTATTAGAGGAAAAAATATAAAACAGGGATCACAAAAAATTTTACTGATACATGGCAGTTTTTTTGAAACAATCACTAAAGAAGACTTGATAAGTCAATCTTTTTTGCAGGTGTTGGAAGAAAGATCAGAAGAAACAAATATAAACATCAAACCTGAATTGAAATCATTATTGACTTCCTTATTTTCACAACAAGAGAATTTTAGTAAAGTTCGTAACTTAGACAAAGCATCTGTAAAATTACGTTTTCGTATAATGACTGAAGTTAAAGCAGAAGGAAATATACTAAATTCAAAGAAATATCCAGCCATTTTAGACAACACTTTAAACTTTGTTTTGCCTTATCACAGTGAGCAAGATAAAAATGTGACACTAAAGAAAATGAATATCGTATTTAGCAAAGAAGAACTGAAAGAAATAAAAGAACTTAAAATTAAGCACCATCTCAATGGAAACTTTCTTGTATTTCAGAAACAAATATAAAAATGTCAAACAACAAAAAGCAAGAAACGCACCACTGAAACTAAATATGTAACTCCTCAAAAACAGGACCCTCCGGTCTCTCCCTCGACAACTGTTCGGCGCTTTTGAACTCATCATCAAAATTTCCCTTTTCAATTAAACAGGCAAGCGCCTCCGCCGCTCCATAGGAAATCATAAGCCCCCTGCCCGTGTGTCCAAAACATTCGTAAACATTTTCAAGCCTTCGTACTTTTCCCAAATAGCCCGACCTGTCAGCCGTTTCCGCATACATTCCCGCCCAGCCCCTGATGAATTTCATATTTTCAAACGCTTTAATCCGTTTCGCAAGAGGCTCCCAAACCTGAGTTACAAAAGGACCATCTTCACTCAAATCGTAAAAATCGTAACCGTAGTTGACGCCGAACGGCTCATCCGGGTTGGAAAAACCTATAAGAATTCCACTACCTTCACGGTGAAAATATACATCGCTTGTGTCAATAACCATTCCAACTTTTGAAAGATTGAGTTCGGGGCATTTCACAATCTGCAACTGACGCCTGCGTGGCTTTGCCTCTTCTTCCGTAATTCCGTAAAGTGCGGAAATCTTTGGTGCCCATGCTCCCGCCGTGTTTATCAAAACACCACAAGAATAAATATTCTCGCAGGCGTTTGAACTTAAATCCCGTCCCACAAGCAGATTCTCAACAACTCCTGCCCCCTCCACTTTCCCCGCAAAAACCCTTTTCACTTCTCCATCCTCAACCTCAATTCGGCGGACAAAATTTCTGTCCACAAATTCCACACCCCTGTATTTTGCCTCTTTTCTGTAAAACTCCCTAAGTGCATAGTGGTCAATAAATCCGGCGTCGCGCGACACGGAAAGACTCTCTATTCCTTCCGTATTAGTTACAAAATCCAGATACCGCGTGACTTTATCCACCCCGTAAATGTCAACCTTCAAACCGCACTCGTGGTAAAGCAGAAGATTTTCCCGCATTTCCACGTTGGTTTTTTCGTCGTGAAGCCAATAGTAACCGGACTGCTTGAACAAAACGATATCGGCGATTTTTTCGTAAAACTGTATTGAGCGTGCACAAAGTTCTACATTCGCCCTTCCACGCCACGTAGCCCGAACCCCACCTGCATTCTTTAAAGAAGATGAAAACTCTCCATCAAGATCGGGGTCAAGAACAATGATTTTTGCCTTGGGAAACCGGAGAGAAACAGAGTAAGCGCAAGCTGAACCCATTATTCCCGCGCCAATGATGAGAAAATCGCAATGTTTAACCATTATAGAATTATATCGGAAAAGCATTTAATCCAAAGGCAACGGTTTTGTTGTTCCACACTTTAACAAGAAACCCATCCAGAACGAAAACATCGCTTACGGTTTATAACTAAAATACAGGAACACAATCATCTCATTTATTAAAAGAGAGGACAATAATACATAACCCAAAAAAATTTAATTCTTTTCCAAAAGCATTCCCATCAATTTCCACCCTTCCTTAATATGAACACCTGTTGCTACTGCAGAGTCCTCTGTGTAGGCAAATGATCTGTTCTTTACGACCATGTCTGATGAGTCCATTATGGCAAAAGGGACGGGCTCATTCACGTGAGTTCTTACATCAATTGGGGTGGGATGATCGGACATAACAAGTATCCTATAATTTTTATACTTTGTGATACCCTTTAGCACTCTTCCAACAACTCGTTTGTCAAAATCCTCTATCGCCTGAATTTTTAACTCTGATTTTCCAACGTGTCCCGTTTCATCGGTTGATTCAATATGGATCATTGCCAGATCAACTTGATCTAAAGAGTTCAGAGCATAATCAACTTTACCCTCATAATTAGTATCCAAATAACCCGTGGCACCTGGAACGTCAACTACTTTCATGCCCGCATAATGCCCTATACCCTTGACCAAATCCACAGCTGAAATTACAGAACCCTTTACACTGTATAGCTCTTCAAGTGTAGGCATATTCGGTGCAGTTCCCTGACCCCAAAGCCAGATACTGTTGGCAGGATTTTTTCCCTCTTTTACCCTATTCATATTTACTGGATGATCCTTGAGGATTTGCCTTGATCTTTTGATCAACTCATTTAACTTGTCTGCACCTTCACCAACAGGAAAGTGGTTATCTACCTCTTTTCCTGATATATCATGTGGCGGGGTTGTTTTTATATCTTTATTTCCATCCTCCCAGACCAGCAAGTGTCTGTAGCTAACACCCGGGTGAAAAACCATACTAACTTCTTCAAGCTCATTTTTAACATCACTTAATATCTCATGTGCCTCATCTGTTGTAATATGACCTGCGCTGTAGTCTTCCATTATTGTCTTGCCATTTTGTTCCTTCAAGGTTACAAGGTTACATCTCAAGGTAACGTCATTCGGTTTCAGATCAACGCCAATGCTGGCAGCCTCAAGAGGAGATCTTCCCGTGTAGTAAACTACTGGGTCATATCCAAGAACGGCAAGATTGCCAACGTCACTGCCAGGTGGGAGATTGTCCGGAATTGTCTTAGCCATGCCAAAAGTTTCGGAAACTTGAGCAATAAAATCCAAATTGGACGTATTTGCAACTTCAAGCGGAGTTTTATTTCCCAACTCAGGCAGCTTATGATCAGGCATGCCATCGCCTTGGAGGATTATGTATTTCATGTCGGTAAGAGATTAAATATTCTTAGTGAATAAGCAAGGGTAGACATAAAGTATTAGTTGTTCTTCAACACTAAATTGATGTAATTTGAATTTTTGAATAGAATTTTAACTCTAAAATATATTTTATCGGTAATTTGACGACCTCATGCTAACAAAAGAACAAATTAGTTACTACAAAAAACAGAACAACGGGAAATTACCGAGTTTTATTAAAGGTGGTTCTGACAACAAAAGTATTCTTTTTATCCTAAAAAACCTTGGATACCTTCCTCAAAATTTTGATGATAGTTGGGTAATCCCCTTATTACAAAACAGTAATCAAAAAATACGTTTTTGGTCAGTAAAAACATTGGGAAAGACGAAAAAAACAGAAAATATAGAAATACTAAAAAGAATAGCATTACAAGATGAATCAACTGAGATTAGAAGAGAAGCAGTTTCATCAATAGGAAGATTAAAAACAGAGGGAATTATCCCTGTTCTAATTGAATTTCTAAATGACGATGATCCTAAAATCATTTTACAAGCAATCAGAGGACTTTTGCCCTTTAAAAAATATGAGGAGGTAAGCAATGAATTTAAATCTTTACGAGGTCATCCAAATGAGATAATTCAAAAGGTAATTGAAAAGGAATGTTTTGGATACTCTGTATCTAATAAAAAAAATACCTTTAACCAAACACATAAGGACTCTCATAATTTTTTGAGAAATGCAATAGTTCTCGGTGACGTTAGAGAAATACTAAATTATGTTCCAGATGAGAGTTTTCATCTTACTTTTACTTCACCACCTTACTATAATGCGAGAGACTATTCAATTTATAAAAGCTATCAGGAGTATTTAGATTTTCTTGAAGAGGTTTTTGATCTTACCTATCAGAAGACAAAAGAAGGTCGTTTTCTGGTAGTCAACACTTCACCTGTTATTATTCCGAGGGTTAGTCGTCAACATTCTAGCAAAAGGTATCCTATTCCTTTCGATATTCATGCCTTTCTAGTCAAAATAGGATGGGAATTTATTGATGATATAGTGTGGAAAAAGCCAGAAACAAGTGTAAAGAATAGAAATGCAGGATTTTTACAACATCGTAAACCACTGGGATATAAACCAAATCCAGTTACTGAATATCTTATGGTCTACAGAAAAAAGAGTGATAGATTGATAGATTGGAATATACATCAATATGATAGGAAAACCGTTAGTGAAAGTAAAGTTGAGGATGGTTATGAAACCTCAAACGTCTGGAATATAGACCCAAAATATGACAAAGTTCACTCGGCTGTGTTTCCCATTGAGTTGTGCAACAAAATTATAAAGTATTACTCATTCAAAGGAGATCTAGTTTTTGACCCTTTTGCTGGTAGTGGAACATTCGGTAAATCAGCAAAAAATCTTGGTAGATATTTCTTCCTCACAGAAAAAGAACTCAAGTATTTTAATTATATGAAAACGTTTCTCGCCCAAAAAAATATGTTTGAAGAAGAAAAAAAAAGCCGTTTTGTAACGCTTAACGAATATAAAAATATTGCAAACAAATGACACTTACAGAACAGGTAGTAAAAACCATTATCAGAAAACTTCTCAAGGGTGAGGATTACAGAATAGAAATCGTCACCCTCATAAACACCGAATTTCTGCAATTTGCAATAGAGTTCTTCAAGAAAATCATCAATGCAAAATTAAATAATCAAGGTGTAACCGTTGATTGGTATAAAAAAGAGTTTCTTTACCCAGAACTTCCAAAAGAAGACATAGCAATAAATTCCGGACTAAATATGAAAACCATCAGTAACATGTTTAATTCGGGAAGAAAAGAGGTAGTAATAGATGCATCAAACGATCATTATGATGCTTTGTATGAATCAATCAAAAGTCTTGTAAACAATTCAGAAGAAGACCTTGAATTAACACTGACTCTGAAGTTTCAAGGTGTGAGTGTAGATTTGAATGTAAGCGAGACTTTGATAGTTATTAACACACTTGCCGTTAAGAGAGCTGCATTAAGAGGTGGCTTATGGAGCACTGCAGGAAAAAGAGTTGAAAAACCTCTTATGGAAACATTATGCAAACTGTATGGAGTTTCCAATGATAATTGGAAATCTGAATTGAAGGAATTAGGGGAAAAGGGAGATTTCACTCGCGAGATTGATTTTTACCTAACGGAAGATGGATCAAATTACAAATGTGAAGTAAAACTGATGGGAAAAGGTAATCCTGAAAGTGCAGATGCAGTTATTGCAAGAGGTAGCAAAGTTTTTATTGCTGATAAACTGTCTAATACTAACAAGAGACAGCTTAACAGTTTGGGTGTGGAATGGGTTGAGTTGAGAACTACTGGAGGTTTTCAAAGATTTGAAACAGTCCTGGAAAATCTTGAAATACCTTTTACAGGCATTAACTTGAAAACCATCGAACCTGATATTGAAAAAATATTTGATCAGATTTTTTAGAAAAAATGATTAGTAGTTACTCCACGTTATGTTGTTTAGTATAAAATTACTGATTACACAAACATATCACAGCAGATCAATTGCATACTTTTTTAGATCTTCCAAAGAAAGAACTTTAAGTGCTGATTCATGAGTTGACTGAAGATACACGCAAGGAGCTTTACCCACCTCCAAAGCCTCCTGCCAACGCATTGAACACAAGCACCACCTGTCACCTGCTTTCAATCCGGGAAAATTAAACTCAGGTTTTGGCGTAGACAGATCATTGCCTCTGTTTTTTGAAAATTCTAAAAACTCACCTGTAATCTCCACGCATACAACATGGCGCCCAAGATCCTGATCACTCGTTCTGCAACAACCATCTCTGAAAAAACCTGTCATTGGTTTGGTGCTGCATGTAGTCAACTCACCACCCAGTACGTTTTTTTCTTTATAACTCTTCATGATCTACTCTACACAAATTGCCAGACAACTTCGTCAATTGCTTCTCAGCATGGTAGGAACTTCGGACGAGCGGTCCCGACTCTATATGGGGAATACCGACTATTTTTTCACCGTATTGCTTAAGCGATTCAAATTCCGTTGGATGATAATACTTTGACACGGGTATATGATCAATCGTGGGTTGCAAATACTGTCCGATAGTAACAATATCACAATTTATTGCTTTCAAATCTCTAAGAGTTTCAATAACCTCATAATAAGCCTCTCCAAGCCCCAACATAACCCCTGTTTTAGTAAGCAACCCACTGTTTTTAGATCTCTCAAGTAATTCAAGAGACCTTTCATAAACCGCCTGTGGTCGGACGTACCTTATGTTGCCCGAATGCGATCTTTGAGGGTGATTGTATAATCTGGGAACCGTTTCCATATTGTGATTCAATATATCAGGTTTTGCCTTGATGACTTCATCAATCGATAGATTATCACCCTTAAAATCTGGTATCAGAACCTCTATTTTAATTTCAGGATTTTTCTCTTTTATTTCCCTGATAGTCTTAGCAAAAATGCAGGCACTTTCATAATTTTTGTCATCGCGGTTCACAGAGGTTACAACTATGTGCTTAATAGATGCGTTGTTCCGAGTAAGTGTTCTCACGGCATCAGACACTCTGCAAGGCTCGTTCCAATCAAGCTCACCACCCTTTCCGGTCTTCACGTGACAGAAACCACAACTTCTGGTGCACGTATCACCTAATATCATAAAAGTCAGTGTACCAGCTCCCCAACATTCACCTATATTAGGACATTTTGCCTCTTCACAGACGGTGTTCAACTCCAGCTTTCTCATGAGGCTCTTAAGGTGGTTGTAGTTCTTTCCACCGGGCAATTTGGCTTTGATCCAGCTGGGCTTAGAACGTGTTTGCATATAACCCATTAATTAAGTGCGTGGGACTACAAATGGAGAAGATGAAGAACTTTGGGATGTCACAACGTTTGAATTTGTTTCGGATGTCTTTGACTTTCTTATATCCGAGAGTTCGTTCTCAAGCTCTTTGATCCTACGGTTCTTATTTTTAATTTCAGAACGTTTACCGCAAGAGCTAAAAATACCAAGGAACAATGAAAGAACAACTCCGAATGCAAATGCAAATGCTAATAGTGCATAGTTCTTAACATGATAAACAGGTGTCTGGTAAAGAGTAAGATCAAGACCAAATTTGTAGTTATGACTGAAAACATCCACATTCTGAAAAACGGCCAGAAAAAAGATGAGAATAATCATGGCTACTATGACGAGTTTTATATATTTCATTAATCCACCTCTTAATTTGTAAAAAATTGCCGACAACAATCAATATATTTAAGTCAATGAATAATATCAACAATATAAAATAATCCGAAACTGCTGGATGAGGGAACCTTTCTAAAGCTATCGATCTGGAAAGACAGATTTAACTTTGAAAACAGCAATTCAGAAAGTGGAGATTTCTTTTCAGGATAGTTCAAAATTATAGGTTCGCCCGTAATTCCTGACTGATCGACAGCATAATTGATTGCACTGTTTAGATTGCCAAGTCTATCAACAAGTTTAAGATTAAGTGCCTGTTCACCTGAAAATATCTTTCCATCGGCAACTTTCTCAACACTGCTTTTATCTATTTTTCTATTTACTTCAACTGTGCTTTTAAACTGGTTGTGAACATTATCAATCAAAGTCTGTATGTAATCTATTTCTTCTTTACTCATAGTTTTAAGGGGAGAACCCAAATCTTTGAAATCTCCACTTTTTACGACCTCAACATCTATTTTTGCCCATTCAAGCAACTGTTTGTAACTCAAAAACTGTGCAACTACACCTATACTACCTGTTATAGTTCCTGGGTTTGCAAAGATTGAGTCTGCAGCACAGGCAATATAGTAACCGCCGGAAGCCGCCACGGCACCCATACTTGCCACAACCGGCAACTCGCTTTTTATATCTTCAAGTTCACTGTAAATTTCTTGTGAAGGTCCAACTGCACCACCTGGGGAGTTTATTCTTACAACAAGTGCTCTTATTGACTTATCTTTTCTAATTGCATCCAGACTTTCCAGATACTCATCAGAGGTTAGGATAACACCCTCTATGTTTAGTACAGCAACTTTAGGCCCATCACTAAAAATTTTTACAACAACCGAGTATGCAATAAAAACAACAATTAAAGTTAATATTGTCAGAAGAACAAATCTCAAAGTTTTCCCCTCAGTTATCCAGCGATTTTAGTTCTTCGGCTAGAATATCACCAAACCTTGTATTTGACTCCTGGCTAGAAGCAACAAAATGTTCCATCTGCTCTTTTTCTCGCTTTTTTTCTAACTTCTTAATGCTCAAGTTTATCTGGTGTCTGTTTTTGTCAAAACCAGTCACTAAACCCGTCACTTCTTCTCCTATCTTGTATTTTTTACTGTCGTTATCAATCGTTTCAAATTCAGAGTTTTTGTAAAAACCCTCCAATTCATTTTCCAACTCAACAGTAATCCCATTAGGCTTGATTTCTTTTACCTTACCGACCAATACCGTCTCACCTATCTTGTATTTGCGCTTTACCAATTCCCATGGATTATCGCTCAACTGTTTAATACCAAGAGCAATTTTTTGATTTGGAATGTCTATATGAAGCAAAGAAACGTCAATTTTTTCCCCTATTTTATCACTGCCATAAATATTCAACGGATTTACTCTGCCCTTCCATACAATATTTTCAGGTCTGACCAACCCGACCATGCCCTCTTCAACCTCCACAAATATTCCATGCTCGTTTATATTTTTTATGGTGCCGTTGATAACACTCCCTATTTTGTGACTACTTCTGAACATCTCCCAGGGAGTTGGCTCAACCTGTTTTAAACTCAACGACAGTTTTTTCTCCTCTTTGTTTACTGCTATTATGACCACTTCTACAATGCTTCCCTGCTGAACCATTTCTCTGGGATGGCGGAAGTTCTTTATCCAGGCAAGCTCGGTTACATGAATCAACCCTTCTATACCGGGTTCAACTTCAACAAAAACACCAAACTCCTTGATTGAAACTATCTTGCCTTTTACCTTCGAGCCCCTTGGGTATTTTTCCTTAATACTTTCCCATGGGTCAGCAGACATCTGCTTTAGGCTGAGAGTGACGCGATTTCCATCATTCTCTATCTTTACAACCTTCAACTCCAAAGTTTGCTTTTCGGAGATAGCTTCAGATGGATGCTTTATCCTGCACCATGACATTTCGCCAATAGGTATAAAACCTGTTACTCCTGACACATCAACAAATGCACCACTGTCAATTATCTTTACCACTTCACCTGAAGTGTTTTCCCCTTCCTTTAGACAAGAAAGAGTTTGCTGTCTCTTAATTTCTCTTTCTTCTTCAACAAGCACCCTTCTTGAAATTACCAAACTGTTGTTGTCATTTTGTATTATCCTGACTTGGATTGGCTTTCCCATAATATTCTCACCCATATCAGGGTAAAGGCTGACCTGCGAAAATGGTAGGAAAACTCTTAACTGCGACTCTTTATTATTAACATTGCAGAGATAGCCACCCTTTACTTTAGTTGCAGGAACAACGGTTATGGCAGTTTTTTCCTGAAATGATTTGCTTAGAAATTCTTGTTCTTTTATAAGGTCAGCTTTTCTTTTTGAAACCTTGAAACCCCCAAAACCAAATCTTTCAACAAAAATATCTACCTCAGCACCAACCTCAATCTCTTTATCATCTCTTCCCCCAAATTCTTCTATAGGGATTATGCCTTCGGACTTGTAACCAAAATCAACAAAAACAATGTCCTTATCAACTCTCACAACTGTCCCCTTGGTAATGTTTCCCTTTTCCTCATCTTCACGGATATTGAGACTTTCTTCAAGCAGATCTTCAAAACTTTTCTCTTTATGCTCGTGCTGTTCCTGAGTTTTGTTTTCTCTCATAACGGTTGCCCTACGTTGATGGTTTTCTCAAGACTTTCATTATTTTACCCGCAATCTCGTGAGGGGAAAATTTTGTGGTATTTATTATTACAGCATTAATTGACGGATACAAGGGAGACTCTTTTCTCTCCATGTCCTGCTTATCCCTTTTTATTATACTTTCCAATACTTCATCATAGGATATTTTTACATCTCCTCTACTTTCAGCTAATTCCCTGAATCGCCTTCGAGCTCTTTCCTCAATTTCAGCATTCAGAAAAAATTTATGCTTGGCTTCAGGGAAGACACGAGTACCCATATCCCTACCTTCGGCGACCAGACCACCTTTTAGCTTTAGCACAAATTGTCTCTGCAAACCCTCAAGATACTTTCGCACGTTCCTCATTCTGGCAATATCTGATGAAAGCTTTGTCACCTCAGACTCTCTTATCTTATCCGTAATGTCCGTGTTGTTTATAATGTATCTCATCTTGCCTTTTTCATCTTTTCTTATCTCAAAGGTAAGGCCGTCCAACAAACCTCTGATAGCTCCCTCATCATTTGTGTTTACTCTCTTGTCTTTGATTGCCACAGCCACGGTTCTATACATCGCCCCGGTATCCAGATAGAAATACCCCATATTATCTGCAACTATTTTTGCAACTGTGCTTTTACCGGAACCCGCGGGACCGTCAATGGTGATAACATCGTTTCTCAAAATCACGACCCTCTTAATCGTTCAAGGGTTTGAAAAAATCCTGGGTAGGAAATATTCACACAGTCTGCCCCGTTGATAATGGTCTCACCCTTTGCCCTTGTTGCAGCAATGGAAAGCGACATTGCTACTCTGTGATCACCCCAGCTTTCACATACCGAACCTCTTAGGTTTTCTGTCCCCTCAATTATCATGCCATCTTCAAGTTCAGTAACCTGCACACCAAATTTCTGCAACTCAAACGTCATGGCTTTAATTCTATCAACTTCCTTAACTCTCAACTCTTTTGCCCCTGAAATTATCGTCTTTCCCTCTGCAAAACATGAGGCAACAGCTATAATCGGAAGCTCATCTATGGTTTTTGGAATTAAATCGCCCTTGATCTCAATCCCTTTCAAATCACTGCTTTTAATTAAAATATCGCCCACGGGTTCACCGCACTCTTCCCTTTGGTCCAGCACCTTAATATCTCCACCCATTTTAATTAACACCTTTATAATTCCCGCTCTTTCACTGTTAAGTCCAACGTTATTTATGAGCAATTCGGATCCATTGTTCAAAAGTGCACCAACCATAAAAAACGATGCCGAAGATATATCCGAAGGTATTATAAGGTTGGCGGCTTTATATTCACGGTTTTCCAAAACGGCTGTCTTATTACCTGATACATCAATATTCACCCCAAAGTGGCGTAGCATCCTTTCGGTGTGGTCCCTGGTTTTTTGTGGCTCAATTATTTCTGTTATACCGTCAGCATACAGCCCCGCCAGAATTAAAGCGGATTTAACCTGAGCACTTGCAACTGGTAGTTTGTATGATATTCCTTGTAGTTTTTGTCCTTTGATACACAGAGGAAGATTGTTCTTGTTTTTTTCACCTGAAAATTCCGCACCCATCAACTCCAGTGGTCTTACAACTCTTTCCATAGGACGTTTTTTCAGATACCTGTCCCCCGTGATCCGGGAGGTAAAAGATTGTCCACTTAGTAAACCTAACAATAATCTCGCAGTGGTACCGGAATTTCCTGCATCTATGGCATTTGTCGGCTCGTTCAATCCCCTTAATCCCCTGCCTCTGATAATTAGATCTGGGTTACCAGATTTCTGCTCAAATCTTACTGGAACATTTTCTATTTCTGTTCCAAGGTTTGCAAGAGCCTTCAAGGTTGAGAGTGTATCCTCACTGTTCAAAAATCCCCTTATTCTTGACCTACCATTGGCAATCGCACTTAAAATAGCTGCCCTGTGAGAAATAGATTTGTCCCCAGGCGGGATAAATTCACCAATAAACGGGCCTTTGTTTCCTGATATTGCTGCCTTTGTCACAGAAAACTTAGACTACCACAATGACAAATGGTAACAATTTTTATAAATCAGGAAATGATTATATTGCTGTCTTTAGGTTTTGCTCCTTCACCAGTACCTTTTTGTCCAGACTTTGCCTCAATTAGTGCAAACAACCTATTTTTAAAGCCTTCTTCAAAAGCACATACAGAAGGAATTATGAAACCCAAGAGGGCTACCTGAAGAAAAAATTCCGTATTTGCAATAAGAAACTCCTCTTTATACTGACCACCGTAAGATTTGGAGAGATTCTCGTATATTTGTTGTCCCAACTCCGGAGCCACCTCTGCCACGCTTTTCAGATGAGCGGAAGACTGGTTAGCGGCAACCCCCATATTGAACGCCATTGTGACGGAAGTCATTAAATCCGTTTCCGGAGATTGAGATGTTTTCTCCTCTTTTTTCTCATTGTCTTTTTCAGCCATGATGCGACCCCCGTGGACAAAGCACTCTATATTGCAATGCAAATTTAGGTTATATATAGTATATTCATACTCTTGGAATTAGCAAATATGCCTCTTGTGTATTAAACACTCGCTATTTAAGTATATCCCATGACAGCTAAACAGTTGATCACCCGACTGGGTTTGAAACCACTTAAAAGAGAAGGGGGATATTATTTTGAAACTTTTAGAAGCGGAGAAAAACTGGCGGCTCCAAACCTTCCTGAAAGGTATGGGACTGACAGGTGTCTCTCAACAGCAATCTACTATCTTTTGACATCAGAAACCAGATCTGAAATCCACAGGGTTTTTTCCGATGAGGTTTTCCATTTTTATCTTGGCGATCCCGTGCAGATGCTTCATTTGAATCCCAATGGAAGTTCCAATATTTTTTTCCTTGGTAACAACATAACATCCGGGCAGAGGCCTCAGGTTGTAGTCCCAGCAGAAGTGTGGCAGGGCTGTAAACTGGTGGAAGGGGGAGAGTTTGCCCTAATGGGAACAACCGTTGCCCCAGGGTATGAACCTGCAGATTATGAACATGGAAACAGAAATGAATTGATTAAAATGTTCCCTCAGCATGAAAAAATTATCAATGAGCTAACAGAGTGAAAGATCATGATTAATGATGAACTTGAGTATGCAGGTTTTTGGAGCAGAGTTTTGGCAAGTATTATAGACTATTTTTTGCTGTTAATAATTTCCTCACTACTGCTTTTTTATATTTACGGAGAGGAGTATTTTTCACAAACAGAATATTTTCTTGCCGGTCCTGCGGATTTTGTCATTCTCTATTTGTTTCCATTCCTTGCCACTGTTCTCTTCTGGATCTATCGCCAAGCCACACCGGGTAAAATGGTTATTTCAGCAAAGATCGTTGATGCCCGCACGGGAAAAAAACCTTCAACAGGTCAGTTTATAGGCAGGTATTTGGGGTATATTCCGTCGGGCCTATTCCTGGGCATGGGATTTTTATGGGTTGCTTTTGATAAACAGAAACAAGGCTGGCATGACAAACTCGCCGGCACAGTGGTAATTAGAAATCGGATTAAAGTGGAAAAAGTTGAATTTGAAAAAGCTACTTAGCCTCAGCTATAGCTTCTTTTAACGTCTGCCCTATTTCAGCAGGGCTTTGGGCGGTTTTTACCCCTGCTTCGTTAAGTGCTTTAAATTTACCCTCTGCACTGCCTGAACTTCCTGATATTATAGCTCCTGCATGCCCCATCCTTTTGCCCTTGGGTGCCGTCGCACCTGCTATAAAAGCAGCCACGGGTTTTGTAATACTCTCGCTTATAAAAGCTGCTGCTTCCTCTTCATCACTTCCACCGATCTCACCTATTAGAACAATCCCCTCTGTGGCAGGGTCGTCCTGAAACAATTGCAACGCATCTATGAAAGTTGTGCCAATTATGGGGTCGCCTCCAATACCTATACACGTAGATTGACCAATGCCAAGCTCAGTGAGTTGCCAAACTGCTTCATAAGTCAATGTTCCACTCCTGGAAATTATGCCGATTTTACCCGGCGTGTGAATATATGCGGGCATAATTCCAATTTTTGTCTCACCAGGGGTGATAATACCGGGACAATTGGGACCAATCAGTCTTGAATCCGAGTTTTTAAGCGCATCCTTTGCCTTAATAATATCCAAGGTGGGAATGCCTTCAGTGATGCAGATAATTAATTTCACATACGCAGAGGCAGCTTCCAGTATTGAATCCAGAGCAAAAGCAGCGGGAACAAAAATTAGAGATACATCAGCATCTGTATGTTTCACAGCTTCCTCAACTGTGTTGTAAACCGGAAAACCTTCCACTTCGGAACCACCTTTGCCCGGGGTAACACCACTTACGATCTGAGTCCCATATTGCCTGCATTGAGTTGCATGAAATAAACCCTGACTACCTGTTATTCCCTGCACTAATACCTTACTGTTCTTGTCTACTAAAATACTCATCTACTATAACTCCTGAATACCAAAAAGTGTGCAATTTGCGGAGCAAAATAATAACACGTCAATTTTATTGTTCAAACCCACGGGCTACTCTATGTTCTGTATCTGCTCTCTGATCTTTTCCAATTCTGAACGGAGATCAATTACATGGTGTGAAATTACTGCATCTTTGGATTTGGCAGAAATTGTCCCAGCCTCCCTGTTCATCTCCTGAACCAAAAAATCAAGCTCTTTTCCTATGGGCACGCTTTTTTCCAGAGTTTCAGTGAATTTTTCAATATGAGCGTCAAGCCTGACAAGTTCCTCTGTTATATCACTTCTTTCTGTTTGAATTGCAATTTCCTGATATAAACGTTGGTTATCAACGCTTACATCTTTCAATAGAGTTTCCACTTTTACCTTGAGCTTTTTGAATGCCTGTTGTGAAAAATTATTTCTTTTTCTCTTGACCCTTCTCACATGAGATTCACATATTTTAATTCTTTTAATGAGTTCTTTTTTTAGTTTTTTCCCTTCGTTGCCCCTGTTTGCGTCTAAGTTTTTCAGCGCCGCAATCAATGTGTCCCTGACTTTAACTAAAGATGACTCTGATAATTGATCATTAAAATTATTGGCAAAAAGCTCTTTGAAAGCCAACAGGTGATTGAGACCTACTTCATCTTTTATTCCCAGATCGGAAACAAAACTTTTGAGATCTTTGGTAAATTGCTTGCCCATTTCCTTGTTGAAGTTGGAAAATCTGCCATTTTTACTTTCTATTAAAATTACCACTTTTAGCTTGCCCCTTGATATACCCTTTTTAATAAGTTTTAAAAACTCATGCTCAGATGAGTTGAGAGAGTCAGAAATTTGGAGTTTGCAATCTAGGAAACGATGGTTCTCTGACCTTATTTCAACTAAAACTTTGCCATTATTTATTGACCTTTCACTGCTTGAATAACCCGTCATGCTTTTCATAATTAATTCCCTAGACTGGCAAAAATAGTTCTGAACCTACAACAAAGTGCTTGCTCACCGGTGATTATTTCTTGATATTTAATTCCTGCAAACTATTTTATACAGATAACCCTGATTATCATAGATAATAAAGTACATTGATGAAATATCTTACAGCTTTCTTGCTGGTATTCTTATTTTTTCTCAACTCCTGCGTGCTGACACATCAAAAAACCCCCACGGGGGTGGTAATCACTTTTCATGAAGCTCTCAAGAATGAAGATTATGGAAAGGCTTATGACCAGATATATACTTTCTTTTCGGACAAGGAAGGTTACGTAGGCACAATGAAGAATACTTCGGAGAAGCTTCAGACCAGGCTGATTAGCTACAAAGTGCTTGGAACTCAAATTTTTAAGTATAGTGCAATAGTGGTTGTAGAACTTCAGACGGACAGGAATATAAACGGTAACACTGAAAAAACAATTACAAAACAACAATTTGATCTCAAACTATTTGAAAATAAGTGGAAAATTATAAAAGGAAGATGTATTGAAAACTGCCCGGTAAGTAGTGAATTTGAGGTAAAAACAAAATGATCAAGGTAGCAGTATGCGGTGCCGCGGGCAGGATGGGTAAAAGCATTCTTAATTCTTTGTTCAATGACGCTGAAATGGAGGTGGTAGGGGCAACCGAGTCAAGCGGTCATTCACTGGTGGGAAGTGATCTGGGACTTATCGCAAACTCAGCGGGCAAAAATATACTCATAACTGACGATTTAAATTCAGCGTTTAAGGATGCTGACGTCGTCATTGATTTTACCACCACCTCATCAACCCTCCTTATAGGGGAGAATTGCAGTCGTAATAAAAAATCCCTTGTAATTGGAACAACAGGATTTTCAAGTGAAGAAAAGAAAAAATTGGAAAAGAGCATTGAAAAAGTGCCAACTGTAATTTCACCTAACATGAGTATTGGGGTAAACCTTGTTTTTGAAGTCTCAAAATTTTTAGCTGACCGTCTTGGAAATGAATTTGACATTGAAGTAATGGAGACTCACCACAGGGACAAAGTTGATGCACCAAGTGGAACGGCACTTAAGCTGGCGGAGTCAGTCGCTGAGGGACGCTGTATTGATTTGAATAAATATGCAAAGTTTGAAAGATATGGAAACACGGGCAGAAGAAAACAAGAGGAAATAGGCATACAAACTTTAAGGGGTGGGGATGTTGTAGGCGACCACACCGTAATGTTTCTCGGCAATGGAGAGAGGATTGAACTTACACACAGGGCTCTCAGCAGAGAGAACTTTTCCAGAGGTGTTTTAAGAGCTGCTAAATGGATTATCGGAAAACCCCCGGGCATATACAGCATGAAGGATGTATTGGGAATATGAAAGCGGAACACCTTTTTATTTGAACTTTCATGTATAACTTTGTGTTGCAACAAAAAGACCCGGAAAGTAATGCGAGATGTGGAATTATTCACACTTCACACGGTTCCGTGAAAACCCCTGCATTTATGCCCGTTGGCACTCAGGCAACAGTTAAGTCTCTTACACCCCAAGACCTTGAAGAGATTGGTATTCAGATAATTATAGTAAACGCATATCACTTATACCTAAGACCCGGCCATGAAATTGTAAGAAAAATGAGACACATACACGGGTTTATGGGTTGGCAAAAACCGGTTGCCACGGACAGTGGTGGATTTCAAGTGCTCAGTATATCCAACAAGAGAAAAGTAATGGAAAATGGTATATCATTTCAATCACACATAGACGGCAGCAAACACTTTCTTACTCCCTCAAAAGCCATAGAAATACAAGAATGCCTTGGTTCAGACATAATGATGTGCCTTGACGAATGTCCTCCGTTCAACTCTACAAGAGATCATCTAAAAAAAACTGTTGAACGGACAACAAAATGGGCAGGGAGTTGTAAAGAATCAAGAAAAGATTACAGCAATGCACTTTTTGGCATCATACAAGGTGGAATTTACAAGGATATGAGAGAAAAATCTGCTTGTGAGCTTATGGAGATCGGTTTTGACGGCTACTCAATTGGCGGACTTGGTGTTGGAGAAAATTCAGAAGAAACTTATGAAACAACGGCACAGTGTTTGAGTTTATTGCCCGAACAAAAAGTCAGGTATCTTATGGGCATCGGAAGACCAACCGATATAATTGAAGCCGTACTGCAGGGCGTTGATCTGTTTGACTGTGTTATTCCGACAAGAAATGCAAGGAACGGCTCTATCTTTACAAACAGTGGAAAAATAGTTATAAAGAATGCCAAATACTTGGATGACGATGGTCCACTTGACAGTGAATGTGAATGTTACACATGCTTAAATTTTACAAGGTCTTACCTCAGGCACTTATTCATGGCTCAAGAGATTCTAGCGTATAGGCTTCTTACGCTCCATAATCTCAGCTACTACGCTTCTCTTATGAATAGGATCAGAGAAGCAATAGTTGACAAAAATCTCGACAAACTGAGAAAAAAAATATTAAACGTGGAGGAAATAAATAGTTGAATCTTAAAAAATTAACGGCTCTACACTTATTATTTTTGACTTCATGTGCCCCTGCAGGTTCAGGGGGAACGGGTGGCGGTTCTTCTTTGTTTGCCGCATTGCCCTTCATAGTTATATTTGCACTGTTTTACCTGCTGATCCTGAGGCCCCAGCAAAAGCAAAATAAACAGAGAGATATATTATTGAAAAATCTTAAAAGAGGCGACAAGGTTATAACGGCAGGTGGTATTCATGGGAGGATAATAAACGCGGAAGACAATGTTTTAACCGTTGAAATAGCCAAAGGAGTTAACGTCCAAGTCTCAAGATCAAGTGTTTCAAGCAAGATGGATACAGAAAGAACCACTCAAAAGCAAAAGGGAGATAAAAAATAGAGTGAGGAAATTACCCAGAGGTTGGATAATCACTATTTTACTTATCTCTGTTTTGTCGTTGGTTTTTCTTGTTCCGACTTTTGCAGGAGATAACCTTCCATCTTGGTGGTCAAAAATTTTTCCGAGCAAGGGTATAAGGTTAGGACTTGACCTGAAAGGGGGAATATTCCTACTGCTGGACGTTCAGACTGAAAAATCCATTGAGCAAGAGCTAAATTCCATCAATGACATAGTTAAACAGGATCTAACCGAAAGCAGGGGGATCATAAAATCATCAGGTGTAAGTGGAAGTTCATTAATTATAGACTTCTATTCAAAAGATGACCTCTCAAAAGCCAAAGAAGCAGCAACCAGCAATTTCTCAAATGTAGCTTCAATCAGTGAAGAGAATTTAACTCTAAGGGTAACACTGAATCCCAATTACGTTACCGACCTGAAAAAGAACTCTTTATCTCAGGTAAAGCAAGTTATAGAAAATAGGGTCCTTGACTTCGGACTGATAGAACCTTCTATCCAAACAACCGGTGAAAACAGAATATTGATCCAAGTGCCAGGTGCATCACAACAGGACAGGCAAAGAATAGTTGATCTGATAAAAAAGGCGGCGGTCCTTGAATTTAAACTTGTCAGGTCGGCAGGGGTCAGCAAAGAAGCAATACTACAATCAGAGGAAATACAGAACGAGGATGAATTGAAATCCAAGAAACTTGAAATACATAGGGGTGAAACCGGCAATCAGAATGAGGCGTTTTTCTTGACTGATGAAGAGCCCCAAGTTACGGGTGAATACATATCGGATTCAAGAATAACATTTGACAACTTTGGAAGGCCCGCGGTGCTTTTCAGATTCAGAGGAGAAGGTGCCAAGAAGTTTGGCGAATTAACAGGAAACAATATAGAGGAGAGGCTTGCCATTGTGCTTGACGGAGTTATTAAATCTGCTCCGGTTATTAACGACAAAATAACCTACGAGGGCACCATAACGGGCATGTTCACACCGGAAGAAGCAAGGGATCTTGCACTGGTGCTGAGATCCGGATCCCTTCCCGTTCCCGTAACGGTGCAACAGGAAAGATCGGTAGGTCCTTCTTTGGGGCAGGACTCCATAGAAAAAGGACGGATTTCTATGATAGTTGGAGGAATTCTTGTGATTGTTTTCATGGCTTTTTTCTACAAACTACAAGGGTTTATAGCAGACGTTGCACTTTTGCTTAACATGCTTTTCATAATGGGCTTTCTATCCGCCTTTGGCATAACACTAACACTACCCGGTATTGCCGGACTTGTGCTGACACTGGGCATGGCAGTTGACGGCAACATCATCATATTTGAGAGGATCAAAGAAGAGACCAGAATAGGAAAATCCCCAATTGCAGCCATAGACGCCGGTTATGCAAGGTCATTCTGGACAATTCTTGATGCTAACATCACGACCCTGTTGACGGCGTTAATACTATTCTGGTTCGGAACGGGGCCGATTAAAGGTTTTGCGGCAACTTTATCAATAGGAATTATTTCAACTGTTTTCAGCAACATTATTGCGGCAAGGATAATTACAAACTATTTTTACAGAGATAAACAGTTGACGGACAACATAAGTATATAGAAGACAACAGAGAGGATGCTAAATTGTGGATAGTTAGATTAGACACTACTTATAATTTTGTCAGCAAAATGCCCATGGCAGCTAAACTATCAGCATTGTTGATAGTTATCTCACTTGGTTCGCTCATTTACCATGGGGGACCTAACTGGGGTGTGGAATTTACCGGTGGCACGGAAATTCAGATTAAGTTTCCCGAAGGTCCCCGCACGGACGTTATAAGGAATAAAATGTCAGAAAACGGTTACGAAACCGAGACAGTTCAGCAGTTTGGACTTGCCTCGGATAGGGAATACCTTATATCTCTGTCCCCAAAAGTTGTGAGCTTTGACCAGATACAATCATTTAAGAACGCGCTTAACAAAGTCATTGCAAGCACTCCGGAGTTCAAGGGTGCACAAATCCAGAGGATAGATTACATAGGTCCGAAGATCGGCAAGGAATTGGTGCAAAAAGCCATATTGTCAATAATGATTGCATGCGTCGGCATTCTCATCTATTTGGTATTCAGGTTTGAAATGGGGTTTGCCATCGGTGCGGTTGCTGCACTATTTCACGACACAATTATAACCCTTGGTGCAATCTCACTGACAAACAAGGAATTTAATCTGGCAATTGTCGCAGCACTACTCACCGTAATTGGTTACTCCGTAAATGACACCATTGTTATTTTTGACAGGATAAGGGAAAACATTTCCAAGTCCCTGTCAAAGAGTTTCGGGGAAATAGTAAACGAAGGTATCACGCAGACTCTATCCAGAACAATACTAACAGGAGTAACGGTTTTTATAGTCTTAATACCCCTTTTCTTCCTGGGTGGTGCCGTTATACATGATTTTGCTTTCACTCTAATTGTGGGCGTTATGGTGGGAACTTATTCTTCAATATTTGTCGCAAGCTCATTTGTCATGTATTGGAGAAAAAGGAAATCAACCAACCAGTCCTGAATTAAAAGTGGAAATCCTTGCACTGGTAACTTTCATCATCCTCTCTTCTATAGCCATTATGGGCCATCTTTTAGGATTACCGTGCAACTGGGCAATACTTGTCTTTTCATTCCTGCTTGCATGGTTAGGGGACTTTAACAAAATACAAATTCCTTCGCTGATTGTTCTGTTTTCATTGTCTTTTTTGGGTGAAATTATGGAGTTTGTTATAGGAATTATCGGTGCAAAAAAAGTCAAGACAAGCAACTGGGCAATCGTGGCGTCTTTCATTTTTGGTTTGGCAGGTGCCATATTGGGTGCACCTTTTTTCCTCGGAATAGGAGCGATAATTGGGGCATTTGCCGGCGCTTTCATAGGAACGTTCACAGTCGAGCTATTTATAGGAAAAAATCTACATCAATCCATTTTAGCAGGATGGGGAACATTGCTTGGGAAATTAGGCGGCTCATTTGCAAAAATGACCATCGGGATTACCATGGTCGTAGTTACGCTTACCACTTATTTTAAGAATTGATATTTTTTGCAAATCTATTAATGTTTGTAAAACGAAAGACAAATATGACTACAAGATTTGCAATGTTTGCCATTGTTTGAAACCAGTAAAACAATTCAGTCGCAATCAAAATAATAAGCACGGCACAGTTCGCAGATCTAGTTGCATGAAATGTAGAACTGATATAGACAAAAGAGCACCCAAGAGCAGTCAAGCAAAGCGGATGGAGAGGAAACGACCAGCGATAGGTGACATTTCAGGTGCCCAATTTGTAGAAAGAGGTCTATTGTCAGTAGCACGGCAAAAGTTGTTGCTGACCATAACCACCATACAGGCGACATTAGGGATTTTATTTGTGATAGTTGTAATACTGGGTTGGGACGATTTAAAAATTGTGAAAATTATCTTATGAACGCTGTAACTTATCTAAAACAAAGGGATACATTTTTTAATGAGTAATGAGGAAAAGTTAAAAGAGTTTCAGGACATTGTTAGGGATATTAAAGAGGCCGATTTACCAACTATCAGCGATGAAGTATCGTTGCAACAGTTAAAATCCAAGTATCTTGGCAAAAAAGGCATCGTTACTGATATGCTCAAATCCATGAGAGATTTGCCGGACGAGCAAAAAAAGGAGTTCGGCAAAACTATAAACTGTGTTAAAAACAGTATTGAAACCCTCATAAATGAAAAGCATAACGAGCTGAAGGAAAAGAAAAAAGCCAGCTCACTCGCCAAGGATCAAATAGACGTAACTTTACCTGATCGCGGACCTGCTCTGGGAGCCAAACATCCAATATCAAGAGTTACGGACGAGATAGTTTACACTTTTGAAAGAATGGGCTTTAGTGTGGCTGAGGGACCCGAAGTGGAACTTGATTACTACAATTTTGAAGCATTGAACATACCTAAAAACCACCCAGCAAGAGACATGCAAGACACTTTCTATATATCGGATGACGTAGTTTTGAGAACGCATACATCACCGGTGCAAATCAGGGTGATGGAAAGACAACCACCACCAGTGAAGATAATTGTTCCCGGTAAGGTTTACAGGTGCGATAGCGATATTTCTCACACCCCTATGTTTCACCAGATTGAAGGACTATTTGTAGATAGGGGAATAACCTTAGGCAATTTGAAAGCAGTCGTGACCCAGTTTGCCCATCTCACCTTTGGCAAGGATACAAACGTTCGATTCAGACCGAGTTTTTTCCCGTTCACAGAGCCAAGTGCTGAAGTAGATATAGAATGCACAATGTGTAAAGGAAAAGGATGCCGTGTGTGCAAGCAAACAGGCTGGCTTGAGATAATGGGCTGCGGAATGGTTGACCCCGAAGTTTTTAAAGCAGTAGGTTATGAGCCGAAAGTATATACAGGTTTTGCTTTCGGCATGGGAATTGAAAGAATTACAATGCTGAAATACGGCATTAATGACATAAGGTTGTTTTTTGAGAATGATCTGAGATTTTTAAGGCAGTTTGTTTGACGCAGACTTCCGCAGGAATGGTGGAGAGGTAATTCCCCTTCTCTGAAGGGATGGCAGTCTGAAAGGACTGACGGGGTAGTCTCCAAGTCAGGAGGCGGATTTTGCACAGGAATAGGATTATAAAGATTCCCAGATCTTTTTAACTTGCCCCTCTGTCCTTTCAACATTCCCTGCGTTATCTATTAAAAAATCAGCCAAATCGACCTTCTCTTTGTTACTAAACTGCGACCGTATTCTTGAAAGTATCTCTTCGTCTGTGAGATTATCTCTTTCTTTGATCCTCTTTAGCCGTGATCTTTCATCAACTGAAACAACGATCAACTCATCAACAAGACTTAACAATCCTTTTTTTTCAACCAACAGTGCAGCTTCTATTATCACGACTTTGGCTTTTTGTGACCTGTATTCATCAATTCTGCACATGATTTCATCCCGTATTTTCGGATGCACTATACCGTTCAACTTCTCCCTTTTGGTGTCATCTTTAAACACCATATCGGCTACCAAACCTCTGTTAAGAGACCTGTCTTCATTCAATATCATCTCGCCAAACTCCGATACTAATTCTTTCCATGCGGTTTTGTATGGCTCAACTATCTCTCTGGCAATTTGGTCTGCATCAATTATTTTCGCTCCGAGACTTCGGAACATTTTTGCGACCGTGGATTTACCTGACCCTATACCCCCGGTGAGACCAATTATTTTCATAGTACCCTATAGTGGGCATGGCGACGGGTGGATTTGAACCACCGACAAATGCCTTATGAGAGCACTGCTCTGCCCCTGAGCTACGCCGCCATTAAAGACTTAATTATAATATCACTATCACAAAACAGCAATTGCCAATCACTGGGAAACAGGAAGTTTACAACTACATCACTATTTTTTTGGATAGCTATTTCAAAGCAGTGTATGCAGTTTTCAGCTTTTCCTTACTTTTTATTTCAGTCGCATATTGACAGGCTTTTTTTCTGTCATTGAACTCCCCAACACTGACCCTATACCACTTCTTACCTTTCACTACAGCTTCCGTTACGGAACTCGCGTAGCCTCTGTTCTTTAGCGATTTTGACAATCTATGCGCATTGCCCACTTTCTTAAAAGAACCAACTCTAACCGTATATACGGTGCCTGGGCGTGTTATAGGAACACTGGATACAGCCTTTTCTGGTTTTGAGGGTTTCTTTTTAACAACATCGGATTTTTTAGTAGTATCCGAACCTTTACCTTGTATGACATTAGGTTCCATTTCCTTAGGAATTGAACTGATGGAATGCTTCTCCTTTTCCTTTTTGTATGAAGCCGCTTTCCTTTCAGTAACCAACTTGCCAACTGTCACTCCTAAAGCAAAAATCAGAAAGAAAATCAAGAATAAAAATAAACTCTGAAAATCTTTATTTTTGTATCCTTTTTCCAAATCACATCCTCCTTGGAGCTTTAACTCCCAAAAGTTTAAGACCGTTTTTTATAACCGCCTTTATACATATTATAAGATATAATCTGGCTGATGTTAATTCTTTATCTTCAGTCAGTATTTTATTGCCGTTGTAGTAGGAGTGAAAATCAGAAGCCAGTTCTAACAAGTAAAAGGCTATTGTGTGCGGAGAAAGAGACTTGGCACTTGTTAGGATAACTTCTTGAAAATTCAACAGTTTTTTTGCCAGATAAAACTCCACTTTAAGGGTGAGTAATCCCAGATGCTCATCCATAGGCAAATTCCCTTCTCGTTTTGCCTTAGTCAGCACGCTTTCTATCCTTGCGTGAGCATACTGTATATAGTAAACCGGATTTTCGTTTGACTCTTTCTTTGCGAGATCAATGTCAAAATCCAAATGGCGGTCTATACTCCTCATTAAAAGAAAAAATATTGCCACATCCGACCCAACTTCATTAACAACTTCACGCAAAGTTACAAAACTGCCTTCTCTTTTGGACATTGAAACCTCTTTACCTTCCTTTACAAGTCTTACAAACTGGATCAGAATACAATTAAGTATAGAGTCATCACCGCTAAATGCTTTTATAGCCGATTTAAGCCTTGAAACGTGACTGTGATGGTCGGCTCCCCAAACGTTAATTAACCTGTTATAGCCTCTTTTTATCTTGTCATAGTGGTAGGCTATGTCAGAGTAAAAGTAAGTCGGCTCACCATTACTTTTAACCAATACCCAGTCCTGACCGTCTCCGTAATCTGTTGCCTTAAACCAAAGAGCACCCTCGTTTTCATATATGGAATTTTTTCTCTCCAATTCCTCTTTTACTTCCTCCAGTTTGCTCAAGGCCTCCGTTTCATTATGAATTTCACCTCTTTCACTATACCAACTGTCAAATTCAACCCCCGCTTTATAAAGATCATCTTTTATACCGTCAAGCAATACTTTGTAGGCAAATTTCGTGCATCGCTCTACCGCTTCAGATTTATCCAAGCCGTTCAGACTGTCTCCTGATTTAGCTATTAATTCCCTGGCAATTGATCCAATGTATTCTCCCTTGTAACCATCTTTGGGAAGTTCGGCGCCATTAATTCCAAGTAGCTGCTTGTATTTTACCAGCACTGACTCTCCAAGTAGTCGCATCTGCCTGCCCGCGTCATTTATGTAAAACTCTTTTGTTACCTCATAACCGCAAAACTGCAAGATCCTTGAGATTGACTCCCCAACGGCAGCGTTTCTTGCATGGCCAAAATGCAGGTAGCCAGTAGGATTGGCACTTACAAACTCTATAAGAACTTTCTCATTGTTGCCTATGTCCGACTTACCCCAACTATCCCCAGCGGTGTATATCTCCACTAATCCGTTTAGAAATACAGACTCGGCAACTGTAAAATTGATAAAACCCGGTCCTGCCACCTCAATTTTTTTTAGAAATCGTCCGCCTTCAGACTCCATAAACCCCACAAGCCCAGCGGCAACGTCTCCGGGACTTTCACCCGCTTTTTTTGGCAATACCAATGCGACGTTCGTTGAATAATCCCCAAACTTCTCATTTTTCGGTATCTCAATATCAAAATCCGGATTGACCGTGTCCATACCATTGTCAATCAGATACTTCTCCGCCGATCTTAAAACTATACGCCTTATCCTGTCTTTGATCATTGAAATACTTTAAGTTATATGTGAAGTGTCGCTGAGTAACTCAATTCTAAAACCTTCGCTACCACAATTAATCACCGTTTTGGAAGTTGCATCAATGTTAAATTCCATAAATGATTTGAGAGATTTACCTGAAATCTTACACAGCAAAGTAACTATTGTTAAATTATGTGCCACAACAATAATATTCTTTTTGTTGTATTTGCTCATCAGATTGTTAAAAGCCAGCCATGCTCTGCTCTGTACTTCCGTCAAGGATTCACCCCCTGGTATCCGTACCGTCTCAGGCTCCTCCCTCCACTTTTTAAGCACGTCAGAGTAGTTCTCTCTTATGTATTTGAAATCAAGCCCTTCAAAATCACCTTGATCCATCTCTCTGAACCTCTCATCCTTCTGCACTTCAACATCGTGGTATTTGGAAATACATTCAGCTGTATTGATTGCTCTCTGCAAATCGCTTGAAAAAATAGCGTGTATATTCTCATTCCTTAAGGAATAGCCAAGCTCTCTTGCCTGCTTTCTTCCCGTGGAATTAAGGGGGACGTCACTTATTCCCTGACACTTACCAAACCTGTTCCAATCAGTTTCCCCGTGTCTTACAAGTATTAATCTCATCAACAATTAGCCGTAACTAATCAATTTTCCAAATTAATTAATTTTATTATCCAGAGCAATTTCAAGCCCTTCTTCAAATACCTGTTTGGCAACATCATCGGGAGGAAGTGGAAATGGAGACGAAGATTTAATGGTCTTTATACAGAAACTATCAAAGACCGAGTTGCCGGAAGACTCTTTGATATTCACTTTTGATAGCACTCCGTTTCTATCCATTTCAAAAAAGATCTTTGCCACCAATAAGCCATCACGAGGGACACTTTCGGGTATTGTAAAACTGTCCTGTATTTTAGCAGTTACCTTCTTAGTATAATCACCCAGTATAACTTCTCTTTTACTGATAAACTGCAAGTCAGCTTCTTCCGGGTCAACTTTTTCCTCCCTGAGTTGTTTAATCAACTTATCTTTCTTCAAATCCTTTAGAATTGACTCAACCTTTGCTTTTCTTTCAGCCTCTGCCTTTTTCTTAGCTTCTGCCTTCCTCTTGACTTCGGCTTTCCTTTCAGCTTCTACCTTCCTCTTAGCCTCTGCTTTCTTTTCAGCCTCTGCCTTTTTCTTAGCTTCTGCCTTCCTCTTGACTTCAGCTTTCCTTTCAGCTTCTATTTTCCTCTTAGCTTCCGCCTTCTTTTCAGCCTCTGCCTTTTTCTTAGCTTCTGCCTTCCTCCTGACTTCAGCTTTCCTTTCAGCTTCTACCTTCTTCTTAGCCTCTGCTTTCTTCTCGGCTGATCGTGCAGGCTGAAAAGGTATTTGGGGAGTCTGAGTTGATACTTTTTTCTCATGCACGGATTGCTCCGTTTTTTTATCGGGTTCATCTTGTTTAGCAGGCTGAGTTTCATCTACAACCTGCTCTTTTTCTTCACTAATTGATGCTATGTTAATGTGTTTATCACGGGAGGGAGTATCAGACTTGGAACTATGCAGTTGCATTCCCAGGGCTATTGCAAGAATTACAATAATAAAATGAAAAAACAAAGATAAGAAAAACCCCCAAAAGTATAAGCTTTTGTTTTTATCTTCTCCTGACATTTTGGATTTTAATTCTTACTGGTCGGATTAGTTATCAGTCCTATATTTTGCACACCTGCTTCTTGAATTTTACTCATTAACTCAACTACTTTGCCGTAAGGAATAGACCTGTCTGCCTTTAGAAATACTTGTTCTTGTCCCAGTTGTGTGCGGTTACCTGATACAAATTCCCTTACTTTTAATTTTATCTCGGATAAATCGTATTGTTTCTCTTCTATAAAGAACTCGCCTCTCTGATTGATCGTAATAATGATTTTCTTTTCCTTTTGTAGAGATTGTATCGGTGGTGAAGTTGTTTCAGGTAGATTAACGTCTATACCCTGATACAGAATTGGTGTGGTAACCATGAATATAACAAGTAAGACAAGCATTACATCAACGAATGGTGTAACGTTAATTTCAGATAAAACTGTGCGGTGATCGCCGTTTTGGCTTTTGATTCCCATTATTACAACCAGGATTTCTTCAAATATCTCTCTACAATATTCAGAAACTCGGATGCAAAACCTTCCATTTCCAAGTTGATTTTCCTGACCTTGCCTATGAAGTAGTTATAAGCAATGGATGCGGGTATTGCCGCTGCAAGACCCATAGCAGTGGCAATGAGTGCTTCAGCTATACCGGGTGCTACTAATTGCAATGAAGGCACTCCCTCGCCTCCAGCAAGACTCATAAACGACGTCATTATTCCCCATACAGTTCCGAACAAACCTATAAAAGGTGCGGTGGTTCCAGTAGTTGCAAGAAAAATAAGGGAACTTTCCAATTTGGATATCTGTGTGGACATTGACCTCTTCAATTCCCTTTCCACCAGACCGACTATATCAATCTCGGGTATCGTACTACCGTTCTCGCCGTCTTGCTTTTCCCTGCTGGAGATAACTCTGGCTTTTTTGAATTTGACTATTTCTCCATAACTATCTCTGAACAGCTCCGTGATCGATCCATCCATCCCCTTTATTGATGAATGTAGCTTACTGTAACTATTGCTTGCTCTATAAATTTGCAGAAATTTTTTAGTTTCCCTCTCATCCGACCTTATAATGATCCATTTCGAAAAAATAATTGCCCACGAAACAATAGACATTACAACAAGGATCAGCATCACTAGTTGAACTACTATGCTCGCAGACGATATTAGGTTAATCACCCCGTCTCCACTTAAAGTGTCTGTTAAAATTTTTGTATCCATTACAGTTTGATCTGAGCTTATAAAATAAGGGAAAACACTGGGAAACTTTACAGTTGAATTGGTCTAAAAGCAAATGATCTGAACCTGCACGACAAGCAAAACTGTTGACCTATATTTTATAATTGTTATAGATAAACTAACACTAAAACGGAGGTGCTTTTATGACAAGATATTTAATATCTTTTGCCCTACTGCCACTGCTACTCAACATCATGCTGGTCGGCAACGGACATACAAAGAAAGATGGTTATAAAACCGTGATTGAGGAAAGCTACTACGTTGTAGATGAGAAAAACAAAGAGAAATTCATACGTATCTACAAATCAAGGCTTTTTCCCTTCTGGCAAAAAATGAAGGAAATGGGACTAATCGTAGATGACTACAGAATGTATTCTCAGAGAATACACACTCTGAAACCCTTGTGGACGTATAAAACTACGGTGAAATTCAAAAACTATCAAGCAATAGACAAATGGCTTGAGATCAGGGATGAAGTTTATAACAAGATGTTTCCCGGTGAAGGCGGTTACAAGGGACCGAGAAAAAAGATAAACCTTATCACTGAAAAGCACTGGGACGAGTTCATTAGAGAGATACCCTTGAGGTAATTCTGTATAGAACGTATAGAACTAAGTAAGGAAGTTGATTAAAGACAACGGAAGAAATTTAGGGTGCATTAGCCAAGTTCAAATGGTTCTGTGTAACTGGCAAAACCTCTAATTAAAAAGCCCTTCCTGATCCCCGGGACTTTTGATATTCAAGTGCTGGAATGCAAGATGCGTTACTTTCCTACCCCTGGGTGTTTTCTCAATAAAACCTTCCCTTATAAGAAACGGTTCGTAAACGTCTTCAATAGTATCTTTTTCTTCACTTATGGCGGCTGCAATGGTATCTATACCAACCGGTCCACCATTAAATTTTGTAATTATGACCTCAAGAATAGCCCTATCCAGATTATCAAGCCCCTTTGCATCCACTTCAAACATTTCCAAAGCAGATCTTGCAACTTCTCTGTTTATAACACCGTCAGCCCTCACCTCGGCGTAATCCCTCACGCGTTTCAACAATCTATTGGCAATCCTCGGTGTTCCCCTAGCTCTTGAACTTAGCTCATTGGCACCTTCATCATTAATCTCAATCTTCAGAAGTCGTGCAGACCTTTGTATTATCTGCTTTAACTCTTCATTAGAGTAATAATCCAATCTCAGATTCACGCCAAACCTTGACCTCAAAGGTGACGTAAGCAATCCCGTTCTGGTCGTAGCACCAATAAGAGTGAATCTGTTGAGATTTATTTTCATTGATCTGGCAGTTGGTCCTTCTCCTATCATAAGATCAATAGTGAAGTCCTCCATTGCCGAATACAGATATTCCTCTATAACTCTGTTGAGTCTGTGTATCTCATCTATGAACAAAACGTCTCTTTCAGACAGGTTTGTCAACATTGAGGCAAGATCCCCTGTTCTTTCAACCACGGGGCCGGAAGTTGAGTGAAAATTCACCTCAAGCTCACTTGATACAACGTGTGCCAGTGTTGTTTTGCCAAGTCCTGGGGGACCGCACAGGAGCACGTGATCAAGCGCTTCTCCTCTTTTTTTCGCAGCCTCTGTAAATATCCTGACATTCTCCTTTACTTTTGGTTGCCCCAGATACTCTTCAAGATTTCTTGGTCTGAGGCTTACATCAAGCACTTCCTCTTGATCCATAGGACTTACTACTCTCTCTATCTCTTTCATAGTTGTTCTCTACCCATCACTTCCTGCATCATAATTTCCTCATAATTTTCAGAGACTCTCTCACCAGATCTTCCATATTTCCCGTTACGGCTGATACCTTGTTCAAGTGATCTCTGTTATCCTCAATTTCATTTCTGGTAAAACCGAGATTCAAAAGCACGGATATGACATCATCCATAAGACTATTATTAGTGCTTGTGGATTCTTTATAGCCGTGGCTAACAAGTTTGTCTTTCAACTCATTTATTATTCTGCTTGACGTTTTAGCTCCTATTCCCGGCACTTTTTTCGCCGCTAAATCACCCGTAATAATTGAATTGATTAACTCCTGCGGTGTTATATTGGATAAAATGTTAATTGCCCCCTTGGGACCTATACCCGTAACTCCAATAAGACACTTGAACAGCTTTTTTTCGCCATCCGTGAGAAAACCAAAAAGCTCAATAGAATTTTCTCTGGCATGGGTATATATATTTAATTGCACCTCTGCTCCCATGTCCGGCAGGTTTGAAAACATTGACAGTGGAACCGTAACCTCATACCCCACGCCTCCTACATCCACAATTAGGGATCCTTCATATTTCCCTGCAATTTTACCTCTTAACAGTGATATCATTTAAAGTAAATTGTGAGCGTTTTCTTGTTGATCTGGACTTTACATCTAAATTAGCCAGGTTTGGATATTTGGAAAAATTAATGTGGCAAAGTGCTATTGCCAGTGCATCCGAAATATCAGCTTTCTCAAAATCATTGATACCAAGCACGTAAGAAAGCATTTTCATAATTTCAAATTTTTTTGCTCTACCCCTCCCTGTTATGGCAAGTTTTACCTTTGTCGGAGCGTATTCGTAAATTTTCAAACCTTCATTTTCAGCCGCAAGCATGGCAACCCCTTTGGACTGCCCCAATTTGATTGCACTCTTAACGTTCTTTGCAAAAAACATATCCTCTATTGACATTTCCTGAGGTGAATGTGTTTGTATCACCTCCGTCAGGGATAAATATATGATCTGCAATCTTTTGGAAAAACTACACAGCCTGGGAGATGTAATTGCTCCGCTTGCAACGTGCCGCAGTGAACCGTTATTATTCTCAATAATTCCATATCCGCATGACCTGGATCCCGGGTCAACTCCGATAACTCTTATGCTGTTCATTAACCCAGAGACTCAAGCAGTTCTTCGGATATATCAAAATTGGAATATACACCCTGAACGTCGTCACTATCCTCCAAAGACTCCATCAACCTGACCATGTGTTCAGCTTCCTTGCCTTCAACTTTGATACTGGTTTTAGGTATCATCGTTACTTCGGCATTCTCATATTCAAAGCCCGCATTCTTTAGTGCAGACCTAACCTCCTCAAAATTTTCAGGGCTTGTAATAACAACCAGATCATTATCCTCATCAATCAAGTCTTCGGCACCTGAATCAATCGCCGTTTCAAACAGGGAATCTTCAGATACAGAATCCCCCTTGATCAATATCCTGCCTTTCATTTCAAATACCCACGACACACATCCTGACTCACCGAGGTTTCCACCGTTTCTGGTAAATAGTTTCCTGATCTCTGCCACCGTCCTGTTCCTATTGTCCGTCAAGGCACGAACGTAAACTGCACTACCACCGGGACCATATCCTTCATAAAAGATCTCTTGATATTCAACTCCTTCCAACTCTCCCGTTCCCCTTTTTATTGCCCTTTCTATAGTGTCATTGGGCATATTATTATTCTTGGCAGTATTAACCGCGGTTCTGAGCCGTGGATTTGAATCAGTATCACCACCGCCTTCTTTTGCTGCAATTGTGAGTTCCCTGATTAACTTTGTAAACATCTTACCTCTTTTAGAATCCACGGCAGCTTTTCTATGCTTAATATTTGCCCACTTGGAATGTCCTGCCATAATCTTTCACCTCTTGTGCAGTTTTACTGATGATTATAAACCGATTTTAACTTATCATCAAAGGTAGTCATTGACTATTCCACCTGCACCTTGTTGAACCTGAAAGGAAGAGGATAGATATTGCACAAAAACAGCAGTGGAAGTCAGACGCATCACCTCAGACAATATCCTCATATAAATCTCTACAATGGGGAAAACCCCTATATCAGCTACTTTTTTACTCATAAACTCCCAGTTGCTTCTCAATATGCTTTGTATCTTTCTGACGTTTCTCGCTCATCTGTTTTACTTCTTCAACATTTCTTCCCATTTCCACAATGGATAAGGAGTCTGCTGTTTTTTCAAGCGGTCTATCCTTTGTAACTGACATGTATTTCAACGCAAAGATCAATGTCAATACCATCAAGAGCGAGAAAACAAGTAGTTTCAACATTTATGAAACTCTTCCTTGAAAGCAAGTTTTCATAATATAAAATATAATACATGGGTATAGAAATAGAGGAAATCAAATCTTTGATTGGGTCTGGTATATCCGCGTCCTATATTGACGTAGTCGGCGATGGAACACATTTCAGAGCGATTGTGGTATCAGATGATTTTGAAAACAAGATCACTTTAGACAGGCACAAACTCGTTTATAAAGCACTCGGTGAATCAATGGTAGAGGATATACACGCCATTTCGCTGAAAACATACACCCCCGATCAATGGCAGAGTATAAAACAAAAAGGAGAATAAAATTGTCAGATAAAACACAGGAAAGATTAAAAGATCAGATTAAAAACAATAAAATAATTCTATACATGAAAGGTTCACGGGAAACGCCGATGTGCGGTTTTTCAGGAAGAGTCGTAAAACTACTTGACTCCTACGGTGTGAACTATGAAACCGTTGACGTTCTTTTAGATGAAGAGATCAGGCAGGGGATAAAAGAACTTTCAAACTGGCCGACAATCCCCCAGCTATACGTAAATGGTCAGTTCGTTGGCGGGTGTGACATCTGTGAAGAGATGCACTTCAACGGTGAACTGGAAACTGTTGTTAAATCTGCCTGAACTTCATACCTGAAACAGTTCTGCAATATCACAAATTACTTATTGCACTTGCATGAACAATTACAATCGGCACATTTGCAATCAGATGGCTCACAGTCGCAAGACTCACAGTTACAGTCTTCACAACCACATCTTGATTCTACAAGTAATTTTTTCATAACTATTCGCCTCCATTAGTAACATAACCAAAAAAGCTGAAATTAACAATAAGGTTACGGAATCACCTCTAAATCTCTACAATTCTCATCAAAGTAAACAAACTTGTGTGCGGGGATAAATCTTTCGCAGGATTCGCAGGAATAGGAACTGGATACCTGATAAAAACATTCAGTAATGGCAGAGAAGGAAATTCCCCTTCCCTGAAGGGGTGGTCTTGAGATAATATGAGCAGAAGAAACTCGGATTAGAGAGATCTTTTGGCGGAATTATTGACGCCTTAAATGGGATTTAATCGGCATTTAACAAGGGTTTATTCCCCGTTTGAATTTCTTAAAAGTGAGAGCAAAAATAGGGGTAAATTTCAATTTTTATCTCATTTTGCCATTTTAGTTGTCCCGTTATACTTACGCTTTGACCCTGTTCGCATCTACCAGATCCCTTAAACCTTCTCCCAGCAAGTTGAATGAAAAAGCAGTTATAAAAATTGCCAAACTTGGAAATAATATGAGATGCGGGAACGTCCTTATTCCCTGCCAACCAGTACTTGCCAAGGTTCCCCAGCTTGACTCCGGGGGCGCAATACCAAGCCCGAGAAAGCTGAGAGTAGACTCCGCAAGTATGGCATAAGGTATGCAAAACGTGATAGTTACAATTATTGAACCGAGTATATTCGGCAGAATATGCCTTGAAAATATTCTGAATGGCTTAGCACCTAATGCACGTGCTGATTCAACGTATTCAAATGATTTAACTTGTAGCACACCAGCCCTGACTATCCTTGCAACTCTCATCCATGAAGTGAAGCCAAGTGCAATAACAATTCCCAATACCCCCTTACCGATCACCAGGGTCAGTAGCACTATTACAAGTATATCCGGCAGAGAATAGAATATATCCACTACCCTCATTAAAACCTCGTCCGTCTTTCCTCCGATATAACCCGAAAGAGCACCATAAGCCGTGCCAATTATCAAGGCAAAAAGAGCGGTCGCTATGGCAACTGTGATTGACACCCGTGAACCGTATATTATGCGGCTCAGCATATCCCTGCCCTCCTGATCAGTACCCATGATGTGCTTTGAATCTGGAGATTGCAGAGTATTTGAAAAATCAACTTCATCATACCCATAGGGTGCGATATACGGAGCGGCAACGGCAATAAGTAAAATGATCAGAATAATAGCTGAAGAAATTATAATTTGAGCTTTTAAAGAGGTTTTTTTATTTCTCATATTTTGCCCTGATAATGGTTTTAATACCTCCCCTTATATTGAAATCCCCAATTACTTCAGTTTTTAGTGGTTTACATACCTTCACAATGTCATCTAGGATTTTGTTTGTTACATGCTCATGAAACTCTCCAACTTCCCTGTATGAAAACATGTAGAGCTTGAGGGATCTAAGCTCTATACAGAGCTTATCTGGAACATATTTAATATGTATAGTTGCAAAATCAGGCTGTCCGGTCTTGGGGCAGACACAAGTAAACTCAGGACAGCTAATATCAATTTCATACTTTCTGCCCTCATGTTGGTTTTGAAAAGTTTCAAGGATGCCAGACTGATCTTTTTCAGGCATGGTCAGGAGTGAGCTGATATTTCAATTTCATAACCACTCTTAGTTTTTTTCACACGCCTGGGATCGTAACTACTAGTTACATAGACCATACCTCTATCGGCAAACTCTTTTATTTTTTTGCTTACCAGTTTTTTAAGACCATCCCTTGACTTGGAAACAACAGTTACAGTTTTAGCAGGCATAATTTTCCCCTATCAACAAATTTTTGTAGATTCTATCTGAATGCTTATATCAGTCAAAAAAACCAAACAGGGATCTTTATTTACAAATGTTAAACTTTACCGTGAATTTACATTTGTTAGTTTGACTTAACTATCGTTTTTGCAATAATAAAAACTGCTCATGGGGCATCGTATAACGGCAGTACAGCGGACTCTGGATCCGCAAGTCTAGGTTCGAATCCTAGTGCCCCAGCCATTTTGGTAATACAATCTTATCGTTGCGGAAATCACATTTACTCTATTCAATTCCAAAGGTAAAATTGACGGGTAAAGGAGGAAGCACAATGAGTATTGGAATAATCGTAGAAGCAAGGATCAAAACTGATATGATCGAGGAGATCAAGCAGTGGTTTGCTGATAATCTCACGGACACTCGTAATTTTGATGGTTGTGAAAGCATAAGCGTTTTTTCAGATGAAGAAGATCCAACTTTGATGTTCTTAGTTGAAAGATGGAGAGCAAAAGAGGATTATGAAAAGTATCATCACTGGCGTGTGGAAAATGGCAGTTTGGATCAACTTCGCAAATGTCTGGATGGAAAACCCAGAAGAAATTTCCTGAATATAGTATCGTGATCAGGGATGTAATTGCTGATATTTGCCAATTATCTCAAAACCCTCTTTGGATATTTGGTAAATATCATTGTCGTCGGGAAATCTTGTATCCCCTTCAATCAGTTCAACAAGTTTTTTTTGTATTAAAAGATTGAACATTTCCCTATCGTTGAAATCTTTTGCAAGAAATAAAGCGGATCTCATATCCTTGCGGGTTATTTTATTACTGTAGGCATAGCCATTGATCAATTCAATTGCCGGCTTTATAAATCCTTCAATGCTCATAAGTTCTGTTTCTTAATATAAATTATACCTTTCGGAATGTAAATATTTAAACAACTTCCTTGCCAGATCAAAACAGATGAGGAAGTTTTATTGAAGATCTATGCCGTTAATTGGGTACTACTACAAGTGAACTTAATCAATTTCCTGAGATCCAAATTTACCAAAGCAAACACTGATAAGAGCCCTCATATTGACTTGGGAGAGTCAATTGCATGCAGGTTCCTAAAGAAAAACGGATATAAAATACTGGAAAAAAACCATCGTTGCAGATACGGTGAAATTGATATTATTGCAAGAGAAAAAGAAGCACTGTGTTTTATTGAGGTCAAATCCAGAAAAAGCACACGCTTTGGTTTGCCAGAAGAATACGTTGATGCAAGAAAACAAAAAAAACTCTTGAAAACAGCCCTGTCATACCTTCGTAAAAATGAAAACCCAGACATTGATATGAGGTTTGACGTAATATCAGTTGATCTGAAAAAAAATACCTGTCGTAATATTAAAAATGCCTTTGATGCACAAGGGTAAACATTAGGTTACGGTTTACCGGGTTTTAACTATTAACTTCGGAACAATATAAGTCTTATTCTTGTTTCTGGAGACTGACTACGGGTAATTCTTCCTCTACTCCTTCCTGTTCATGCCAAACATTAAACTTACATTGAATAACTGCTCCTTTCTCCACTTCAATATATTGAGCCTCAATAACACTATCACCATCACTTTCCAAAGTGGCAGTTCCTTTGACCTCTAAGTACTGTGTCTTGATTGACCCTTTGGCTTTTCCAAAAACCGTTAATTTTGATGAAGTAATATTCCCAATGACAAGACCTCTCTCACCAATGACAAGATTGTTTTCAAGGTTTATATCACCCTCAAAAACACCGTCCACCCTGACTGAAGAATTTGTCGTGAGTTTTCCCCCAAAAGAAACTCCCTCTCCAATAATTGTATCTATAACCCTTCCATCACCATTGGATTTTCTCTTCCTGAGCAATTTTCTAATCATATCACTAATCATAGTAGATCAACCTATGTTTAAATATTTTTTTGGATTTACTTTTTTACCCTTCTTTATAACTTCATAATGCAAATGCGGTCCTGTTGATCTACCGGTTGAACCTATTTCACCGACCTTTTCCCCGCATAATACCTTCTGACCCTTGACAACATTTATCTTGGAAAGATGTCCATAAAGTGTTTTATACCCGTTCTCATGTTTTATAACTACACTCTTCCCGTATCCCCCTTTCCAACCTGCAATCTCAACCACACCATCTGCCGTTGATTTTACGGGTTCTCCATAGGGTGGAGAAAAATCCACGCCCGAATGAAATGCTCTCTTTTTCTTGAAAGGGTCTATTCTGTAACCGTAATTGGAACTTACGGGGCCATCAACTGGCACTCCCAAAGGGTATACACGAAGGATACTGCTTAAATCTTTAATACCATTGCTGATTGAATCTATGTACTCATCACTTAGCTTCTCAGAATCATTAGACTGCAAATAAGTTCCTCCGATGAAAAAACTTTCACCTATCCCTTTTTGCTCTAACAGTTTTTTCATGTCAGCCAGATTTTTTTCCAATTCCTGCAGCTTTATCACCAAATTTTCCGTATCCAATTTGCCATCTTCTTCTCCGTCATTATCTTCAGTATCTTTACAGGAAAGAAGTTGCACACTGGATTGCGAACTGACCTGTGGAACGTCATTAACCGTGTATTCACTCGGCAAAAAATGGGAATAAAGTAAAACTCCAGAAAAACACACAACTACAGCAAAAATAACTAAAGCAAACACAACTGAACCAATGTCTATATGTATTGAAGGATTTTTCCCACCAGAAACTAATAAAATACTTATATTGCTCTTTTTCATCTTTAATATTATCTTTTAGCTTTAAATTTAGACCTCACAAAATCTAAGGTGAGCACACTAGATACTATTGCATTATTATCAAAATGCAAATCAAGAAAAGTTATCAAGAACTTTATTGAAAAAACTGCTCTCAAGCATAAGTATAAACTCGGCATTCTGTGAAACTGATATAAAATGGCTTTTTACAGAATCTCTCTCGCTTATATTTTTCAGTTTTGCAGAAATTTTGCTCCACTCCACGCCAATTTTATCCATGTCAGGAACCAAACCCAGTTTGACAATGAGGGGACACACGTCACTCATTTCGTTTAAAAAATCCCTGTATATCCACCTGAAACCGGCACCGTCAACCCCTCGTTTGCTTATGACTTGATAGGCAAACCTAGATGACCATTTCCAATCTTCAAGATCTGCCCAGCCCGGTAGATCTTCTGCCCACAATTTAATAACGTCCAGCCCGCTTTTACCTCTCGGATTTTCAGAGCCGTTGACCATAAGTTCAGCATTTTTCCTTATTGCCTCCGGAACAACTTTATTCAAATCTATGCTCTTACTATCTAAAACCACTTTAATATTATTGTTTCTGAGCGGGTAGGGTTGCTGCTTTGAACTTCTAGATATATCCAACTTTTCAAAGGAAACTTCCATCAGATCATCAAATGCGGTATCTGAAAGGTAAAAAATACCCCTTTCATCATCATACCCGCAGACAACAACGATATGACCCGGAAAATGTGTATTGGAGTTATAATAATCAAGGTAAAATATGTCCGTCTGGATCAGCACGGGAATACCATTATTTATGCTTTCAATAAGATCATCTGATGCCTTGCCGGGATTGTCTTCGTAGCTCCAGTCAATAATACCCATACCAAAATGATTAAAGAAATTCACCTCCATACCGGGGCCACGCAAATGTATTGACCTTGTCGGACTTGCCGATTCGTTTATCAAGTAATAAAACCCAAGACCACTTCCAAGTCCAAAGCATGTTTCTTCAGAATACCGCAAGCCGTAAAAATTCATCACGTCCCTTATCGCAACGGAACCGCAGTGCATTCCCGGCAGATGTTTCCAGTTCTTCAATAACTTTTTCATAAAAAAATCAACTCTAGAAAAAATAACTCCAGTAACAACCTAAACGATCATTATCAATAAAACTATAGAGGGTATAAAGAACGGGTAAAACAAAATTGTGGTTAGTAAGCAAAAAACCTTACCGTTTAATTAAGCCTTTATTCTCTGTCTTACGAAGTAGTGAAAGCAAGATCACCATGATATTCAAAATGACCCAAGATGACAATATGACCGCGGTGGTAACTTTGAAAAAGATCCTTGGCATAATGTAGTATAAAGTGTCTTTCCTCGTTACTATCCACAGATCATTATCAAACAAAAGGGGGTGAAAAACATTTATCCAGAAAGTTTTGAAATTCGGCATTACAAGCAACACAATAAAAAGGCAAATTGCAACAAGAACGTTCACGGCGGCAAACTTATAGAACCTCGGCACCTTGCGTCTTAATATCAAGAGTATAACAACTGCCAAAGCGGCAAGAATAAACATTACATCCATCATTACCCTCACCTCATCCAGATGTAGCTTCTCGTTTTCCCTCCATTGATTGCCCAGGTCATCCCTATGAGCAAGGAAGGAGGTAAGATTATCTATAGCCTTGCCGGCTTTTTCATAACCTATCTTCTCACACCGCTGGTGTAAGTTGTTGCATCCATATTTTACCCAGTAGGGATTGTAGGAGGTCAATACAAATGGCACGTAGAAGGTTACATAGAACAACGATACAAAAACCAGTAGATTCTTGGTCAGGTTTATGATCATTTCACAGTATTGAAAAGGTGAGCGTTCAATCTGATGTTATAAGTTCAGACAGCAGATATAATACAAAGTTTAATAGAGATGAGCAATATTTCTTTGGAAAAAGAATTACAAAACAGCAAGAAAGCTATTCTGATAGGAATTGGTGGCGGCGACATAGTTGGAACACTTCCGACTGCAAACCTCCTAAATATGTTTGGAATTGAGTATATACTCGCCGGGCTTTCATGGGAAAGATCAGTATTTGATCCCGTTCCGGGTCCCAGAAAATTTGAAGAGACCATAAATGCAGACAAATTAAATGACACGGTCTGGTATTGTAACAATAACACCAAAACCTCAACGGGAGTTACGTTCGCTGAAACTGGAGTATCCAAGATACTCGGATGTAAAACGCTCCTTGTTGACATAAACTATGGGGTCACGGCAACGGCAGATGGAATAATTGACGCCGCAAGCAGGCTTGATGTGGACTTGATCATAGGTATTGACGTTGGAGGTGATGCGATCGCAACGGGTAAAGAAAAAGGAATACTCAGTCCACTGGCAGATTCAATGATGGTCGCCTCGCTTTATAAAGTAAGCAAAAAAATAAGAACAATGATCGGGGTATTTGGATTTGGCAGTGATGGGGAACTAACCATTTCCGAGATTGAAAGCTCCGTTAAACAAATTGCCCAGCACGACGGAATAATGGGGAGTTGGGGAATAACTCAAGATACTTTAAACCTAATGGAAAAGGTGGTAAAAGTGGTGCCAACAGAGGCAAGTAGATCCCCAGTGGAATATGCCAGAGGTAAATTTGAAGGAACGTCTATAAGAAGTGGTACGAGATCCATTAACTTGAATTTTTCATCAACGGTAACGATCTATATTGACCCAGTTGTATTATTTGAAAATATTTCCGGACTTGCAAGGGTAGTAGCTGAATGCACAAGCATTGAAGATGCAAACAAAAAACTGAACGAACTTGGGATAAAATCCGAACTTGACGTGGAACGGGAAAAAATAATTGGGTAGAAGCTAGTTGTATATATAATTCTTTGCAGTATCAAGTATTTTCTGGGAAAGAGCCTTGTCCCCAAGCGTTCCTACTTTGATTATCAATTTTGTATGATTTTTGGCTTTCCACTTTACGGTTATCCTGACTTTTTTATTATCCTCCGTGCGTGCTTTAACCGTTTCTTGATAATACCAAAAGGACGATTTTTTAACATCTTTGACTTCGTAGCCAAGCTCATCCATAGCTTTCAATACAGAGTCCAGACATTTTTGATAAGGTGCACCTTCATGCGACACCAACTCACCCCGCACATACGTTGCCACTCCTACAACTGCCACACCACCACCAATAACACCCGCCAGACAGGATGACATAAAAAGGGGGACAAAAAGGAGTAATTTTATATGTATTTTTTTCATATTGACGTTAAAACGTTTCCTCTAAAATTGTGTTTATTTTATATGATTTTTCAAAATTTCATAAATGCCATTAAAAACGATCATGGTATCCATATTTCTAAAGATAAACCAGCCACACAAACAATTTTGATAATACAAAATCACAAATAATAATCAATAAAAGCGATACAACTACAGTTTGGGTAGTTGCATTTCCAACCCCTTGCGTTCCATCGCTTGCTCCCATTCCTTTATAGCAACCCGTTACGGAAACTATAAGCCCGAAGAAAAATGTTTTTGAAATGCCAGTGATAAAATCACTCATTCCCAACCACTCCATAGTAGAAGTTAAAAACAGCCTTGGTTCTATATCAAGGTCTATCTGTGATATAAGCATAGCTCCCAATATACCTGATAAATTAGCTATCACGGCAAGTAGCGGAAATGAGATGACCGCAGCAAGTATTCTCGGAGCAACAAGTTTTTTCAGCGGGTCTGCTCCAAGCGATTTAATTGCATCTATCTGCTCTGTAACTTGCATTGATCCGATCTCAGCCGTAATACCAGAACCAACCCTCCCACCGACAAGAAGGGAAGTAACAACGGGTCCTAACTCTCTAACAAAGGAAAGTGTAACAACTGGACCAACAAGGCTCTTTGCCCCAAACCACAAAAATCCCCAAGACAACTGAACAACCATGACCATACCAATAGCCGTGGCGGACACAATGACTATCAGGATTGATTTTATCCCTATTTCATGGACCTGCTGCAACACTATCTTGAAATTGTATGGAGGTCTGACAGTGGTAACCATACACCTGTAAAAAAAAATAGAAGCTTCTCCAATATCACGTAGAAAAGTTAGGAAGTAAGAACCAATGCTGTAAAATAAACCGCTCATTATTTCTTTAGAACGTCAAATTGCTTCAGAAACTCCATAAAATCGTCAAAATACAGGTCAAAGTTATCGCTGATATTTGAATAACTGAGATCATAAATACACCCATCTTTGATAAAGATCGCCGTTGCGATCATTATCTTGTTTTCATCAAGTTGGGCATTGTAAACCGATAGAAGAGATTCTTCATTATCAATACGGATCGTCTCCCTTCTGATAAGTTTTTTTCCCTTAATTCCGATGAGCAAAGATTGTGAGAGGGAAACCAAACTGCTGTCAACTCTAACTGCTTTACACGTGGAATTAACGTTTATGGCAGCCGTGTTATCGCTGTTGGCAAAAAAAACATCCCCATGACTTGAAGGCACCCTTCTCCAATTACCGTCTAATTTGCCAATTTTGTAGCTTGTTGAGCTTTTTTTATAAACATGATCTGTTAATCTTCCCTCCTCTTTTCCAGAGGAACTGTATATTTTTGCAAATTTGACCACTGAGCATGAACTGGTAGTGATCAAGGAAAAAATAAGCAGAATGAAAACTTTATTGATCATTATGTAAGTTTAGGGAAGGAAACTGCTTGAATATGAAGAATACTTGAATCTGTCTTAAAAACCAAGCATTATAACAGTAAGACTCAAAATTTCGGTAAATCACATTGAACAAGATCCAAATATATACTTCGAGCTATTGCCCATATTGTATCAAAGCCAAACGATTGTTGGACAGCAAGGGCGTTGAATATGAAGAGATAGTTCTGGACGATTCCTCTGAAGATAAGATTGAAGTTATGAAAAAGCTGAACTGGAAAACCGTCCCCATTATACTCATAGACGGCAAGCTCATAGGTGGATATGACAAATTGGTATCCCTTGAAAAAGCAAATGAATTGGACGAGCTTTTAAGTTGATCCCTCAAAAGTTTATCCTTTGATTCTACAGTAACTTTATTTACTCTATCCCGATGACGGTAACAACCAGATTTGCACCAAGTCCCACGGGCTCTCTTCACCTTGGCGGAGCAAGAACTGCTATATTCAACTGGTTGTTTGCACGTCATCACGGGGGAGAATTTATCCTCAGGATTGAGGACACCGATCAGGCAAGATCAACGGAAGACTCAATCAACGAAATTCTGGATTCTCTAAAGTGGCTCGGTCTGGATTGGAATAGCGACTTGGTAAAGCAGTCTGAAAGGCTTGACGTTTATAAGCAGTATGCCCACCAGCTTTTGGGATCGGGGAAGGCATACAAATGCTATCTGACACGTGAGGAACTTGAGACAAAGAGAAAGGAAGCCCAACAAGCGGGTAATTTCTTCCAGTATGATCGCAAATGGTCAAACGAGAACGCAGGTAAGGACAAACCTTATTCAATCAGGTTGCTTACTCCTGACACGGGGAAAATTGAGGTTAATGACGTAATAAGAGGCAGAATTGGCTTTGATTCAAAGGAGATTGACGATTTCATAATTTTACGAATGGACGGGTATCCAACTTACAACTTTGCAGTCGTAGTTGATGATGCACTTGCAACCGTTTCTCACGTGATCCGTGGCGATGACCATTTGATCAATACACCCAAGCAACTGCTAATATACAGAGCACTTAATTTTAATGTCCCTGACTTTGCACACGTCTCAATGATACACGGCGCCGACAAGGCAAAACTCAGCAAGAGGCACGGCGCAACTTCCATTGAAGCCTACAGAGGACTCGGCTACCTACCCGAAGCAATGATCAATTATCTTGCACGGCTTGGATGGTCACACGGCAACGAAGAGATATTCTCCCGAGAGGAGTTGATAGAAAAATTCTCGCTGGATAGCCTCGGAAGATCTCCGGCTGTATTCAATCCCGAGAAGTTGAATTGGCTTAACGCACGTTACATAAGAGAAACTACCACGGGGCAAATTGCCAAACTGGTATTACCCGTTATGCAAAACAAGGGTTACAACGCTCAGGCTGACAACAAACTGATAATGATAATAGAACAACTTAGGGAAAGATCCAAAACCATCAATGAGATCGCCACGCAGTCTTTCTATTTTTACACGGATGATTTTGAGTATGATCAAAAAGCAAAAAGTAAGTTTCTAACCTCAAATAACACTGAACTGCTTAAAAAGATCATTGAAAAATTAACACCTCTTGAAAAATTTGATCATGACTCAATCCACAAAGTATATGAAGAAATAATGAATGAGACGGGACTCAAATTTGGAAAAATTGCCCAGCCAATGCGAGTAGCTCTGACGGGTGGCACGGTAAGCCCGGGGATCGTTGAAGTTGCTGAAATTCTTGGAAAAGACAAGGTGATTGAGAGGTTAAAGCGAGCGATTGACAGTATTTTAACTTGATTTTATTATGCGTTTACCCATTCCCCTTCCCAGAAGGGGTGGCATTGCCATCAGGCAATGACGGGGTAGTCCCATTCCCCTCCTCTGAAGCGGTAGGTAGTCCAAAGGACTGACGGAGTAGTTCCTTCAACACCTAATGAGGTATCTTCCCCATTCCCCTTCTCAGAAGGGGTGGCAGTCCAAAGGACTGACGGGGTAGTCTCTTCTCCCTAATGAGATATCAAATAAATCCCGGAGAAATTCGCATTAGAGGGTTTTTGACGTAATTATTGACGCTTTAATTGACGATTAAACGAGGTTTGATCGGCGTTTAAGAAGACTTAATACTTAGTAATTTATGTAGCACGCGTAAGCGTAATTTGTCAAACCTTCTATTCACCACCCCGTCAGGCTTTGCCTGACACCCCTCCACAGGAGGGGAATCTCCCCCATTCCCCCAACGGTGTAGTCAATAATTATTACCATATCTCTTGCCAGAACACCTCTCTGACGCTGGTTGAAAGACTTGGAAGTTCGACACTGCTATACTCTGAATTAACTGCCTCTCCTGCACCTCCTCCACTCGTACTAATACCTAATAACAATCCCCCATTATCAGTCAGTGATACATTAGGAGTTGATGGTATTCCTCCTCCTATATCCATTCCTGCTGTGGACTGAGGTGGGGCATTAGGATTAGATGGTTGGATTATTATTGCTCCTTCTCCCGTAGCATAATTTAGCTGGTAAAGTCTGCTTCTGCCTATGGAACTTTGCTCACAAATGCTCCCAGATGACTGTTGTATAGTTGGATCATAAGACGTGAATGTAAGAACTCTATTTGATACGAACGGCGTTCCTACTCCTTTTTCATAAGCCCCGGGATATTTAACAACAAAATTGCCCGATAACAACCCTGCAGGATTCCCACTATCAATATCCACTATCTCAGAAACTCCTATATCTCCACCAGTATTCTGAAGTCTTACTTCCCTGAAAAATCCTATTGTTCGTTCTGTCGGTATTGTATCCGATATGGGACCAGAGAGAAGTGTTTGTAATGTATCGGTTGAGATAAAGGAGGAGGATTTGACACTATACAGTCTCCCGTTACTGTTGGCATCGTTACTTGTTGGGTATCGCCTGTCTCCAGTCTGAAAGACAACGTGTATGTCTCCATTGAAATCGGGAACTAACACCGGAGGATAATATATTGGACTATGAGCCGGTTTTTGCTTTATATCTTCGGTAGGATCTGTATAGTCGGTACCTGTACTCGTAGAATCACAATCTGCACAAAATACCACCCTCCCAGTCCAATCGCCTGCTGCTATATCACCGCTTCTATCATCTACTTTGTTAGCTGAGTCTAAGCTAACTCCCGTATCTCCTATACTATCCCCCGTCGTCAGTGGTTGGGATACATCAAACTTCCATAACTGTCCACATGTATCTCCTATATAAACTTCATCTGCATACCCATCTGCATTTGTATCAAATACCCCAGGATCTGATGCCAACTCACATACCATTCTACTTCTGTGTGAATTAAATTCTGTAAGAGTTATAACAGTTTCTATTGAACTATCAGTGTTGTTCTGAGACCGAGTTGGATGAAATTTATACAACAACTTCCCCGTCGGAAGGTCTATTGCATAAAAAGCATTTCCTTCATTCACACTGCCAATGTTAGTTGCATCTGGATCTATCCCTCCACCTACAAACACTACCCACCTGTCCGCAGTTCTATCAGAGGCATCTAATCTCACTTTGGCGATCACAGGTGACGACCAACTGTTCCCCATATCCTCATCCGTAAACGTCCACAGGTGCACTGGGTAAGGTAAACTACCAATGGCAACTCCACTTTCACTCGGAGGATTTGTAATGTCCAACGCAGTTATACCAGATCCTCCATTTCTAAATCCTGATACTAATATCGTGTGCCATTCCCCTGATTCTATCTGACCCGGGATAGTAGGAAGAGCACCTATTCCATTCCAATAACCATCTATGAACACGTCCTTTATTGTTGGTGTGCCATCAAAAAATGCGTAGTTCTCCTGAAATACTGGGGAATCCAGAACAAAATCCTTTATTTTTCCATACTTGATATCTTGAATAGATGTTAGTCTACCACCCACGGTAAAGTCATCCCCGTCAATCATTAACGATAAAATATCATCTCCTAAACTATTAGTAATTATGATAGAACCATCAGAAAAACTATCTCCATCTCCAACTCTGAGAGGAGACCTCAGAAAGGTGGGCGGAACATAAAAGAACAATTCCTTTCCCGTTCCGTCGTCATATTTGTGCTCACTTGTATCATAGTTTCCCGCATGGAACGCATGAAGTCCCCCATCGTTACCTCCCACGTAAACCACTGCGGGCCTTTCGTTATAATTATTACGAAATGCTTGAAAATTAATCCCTTGAAAAAGCTGGGACGGACTACCTACTACTTTTGGTTCTGAATGGAAAATTCCACCAAGCCTCAATTCACACTGACCTGGCTTACCCGGAGTATCACCACTCCCGCACAGATCCCCAAAAGGATCAGTATCAGCATCGCTTCGATCGTAAAATATTCCCGTGTTTCCTTGCAGGAACGAGATTATTTTATCCTTTAGACACACATCTGAGCCTGAGCAGCCGTGAGGAGGACCATATCTGCTTACATCATCTGCAGTAATACCAAAATCACTCGGTATCAAACTGTTGTCTATATCTTCAATAGCTCCACCATACAGACCATCTATTGGATCTTCCAAAACTGTAATGACCTTCCTTGGATCTCCACCACTACTAATATCTCTAATATCTCTTAAAGACAACTGGTTCCCTGCCTCCCATACATAATTTGAAGCATGGACCTGATCTAGTTGACCGCCAGTTCCAATACTCACGACGGTCCCACCATTTTTACTCTTCACTACTCCATTTTCATATCTATACTGAGCCAGACGACCCTGCCACAAATGTCTTTGCGTTATATCAGCAGGTTGCGATACGGTCAGATAGACCCTATCTTGCAACTCTGGCTTGGCTACTCCAGGTATGACAGGAGGTGTATTGGTTACCGTGAACTGTTTTATAGAGTTTATTATTGAAACCAGAGTGTTTGACAAATTACTAGCATCTGAACTAAATGCAAAACTGGAGTTAAGCCTTATTGAGGTCCGTTCATCACCCTGAATATGATAATCAACTCCAAAAACTTTACCTGAATCAAAGTTACATGCTCCATAATAAGATGCATTTATATTACTATTATTCTTATGACTTCCATCATTACTTATGCACTCTAACTTTTCTCCACCTTCTGCTACTTTCGCAAGCATCGTCCTTTTGTATCCAGTTACATGACTTGGGAGAACTGAATCTGCATCAATACTACCAACGGATATTCCTCCAGGCCCATCGTGCCTGATCAACCCACTGTTATGTGTTCCTCCAGTAAGTGCCATCAATTGTTGAAGATAAGTAGGCTTAGAAAGTCCACTCACATCCACTACAAACGTAAAGATCTCTTTCGGAACGGGTTCACCGTTAATTATAACTGGATCACGGACAAACTTTGTCCGAAGATTAGATACTGCTTGTAAACTTGAATTTGATGATTGTAATGATAATGAACCTGAATTTATTCGTTCGTTGTTCGGGATAACATTCTCATAAGGATAAATCTGTGTACGTCTATCCAATCTAAGACTATGAGATGTCAACTTAGGATCTATCGTATTAGACTGTGCTTGATTAGTTGCCAAAAGAACTGTGAACTGTTGTCTACATGATAGACTGCTATCATTTTGCATAAAATCATTAAAGGCAGCTAAAGCATCTTTCTCTATGATGTTGCCGCCAAGTTGCGTATTATGGACCGGACATAAAGTCCACTTTTTCCTAGCATCCAGTCCTACTCTCTCTCTCTGAAAATCCTCTATCTCACTTCTGAATGCAGTTATTGACCCTATATCTAACAGGTCTATAAACCTTTCAAACACTTGTTGTTGTGACATATTTAGTCCCGGCTTGACAGCGGGAATTGGAATGCCAAAAAGAATGCCACCAATATTATATATATCTTTTAATTGAGTTATAAAATTTGTATACCCAATGTCAGTGTCAAGCGATAAGAGTTGGGGATTTGTGGAATCTCTACTTGCAAAATCCTCTCCGGATATAAAAGTCCCTACTATTTCGTTTAAACTCAGTTCACAAGACTGAGAGTCTACACCCACGCCGCGTCCGTCGTATAACAACGATATACGGCTAATCAGTTGCTGGAAGACGGGATCATCACAAAGACTGTAAGTGTTACACGTGCCCGCCGTGCCACTCGTGTCACTTTCACAAGGCAGCTTACCATCCTTCGTACAAACCGCGCCATTGTCACAAACTCCACCACCGACCAGATCTGACACAGTTTGTTTTATTTTATTTCTTGTTTCTCCTAACTCATTATACGGGATCATAGTACGATGCAAGTTCAGATATTCAAGATCCCCGAACTTGCCACTATGTTTCAATATGTCAACCATGCCCGTAAGTTCACGGGTAAGTTCTGGGATATATTTAGCATACGGCACAGAATCAGCAGGACACATTACACTCCCATTAGATGGCTCTAATTTCACTGGTACATCTCGTACTTCACTATCTGCAGTATTTAATACACTAGTTCCTATATATTCATCATCCAAACCTAATATAAAGTCGTATGAATAGTCGGATAGGTGATTAGTTCTATATTGTTCAATGAGCAATCTCCAAACATCCTTCAAACCACGGTCTGTAGAACTAACAGAACCAGTCGTCAATGAATATGCCTCTTGCTCATAACCTCTCAACAGAGAATAAAAATAAGGATTATATAAATGAATGGTAAGGTTATCTCTAGTCCAAGCATAGTTATGCAAACTAATAACATTTCTCATAGCTAGAGTATCATTAACAACAGCCGCCCTACTATCTTGTTCAGTGTAGCACGTGCTTTGATTTGAACTTGCTAACCTTTCTAATAAACGCCAAAAATATGACAACTGACGACCATCAACGTGACCATCATTTGTCGACAACATGGTAGGATCTGCATTAGGATTACCTACAATAGCCCGATAAGCAGATCTACCATAATTACAAGATTTATTTTTTGCAGCGTCTGAATTTGTAAAATTGGATCCACCACTAACAAGCAATTTCATCCTGACCCCCAATTCATCCGCATCGGCTTCGTTTATGAAGTCTTCCATACGACAATTATTCGTACCACCTGATGGGTAACAACCATGATTCCCCTCCTCAGTATTTGCCAAAGGTAAAGGCAAAGGACGGTCTGTTTGTGGATCACCTGTTAATCCTGATACATATTTATAAGTCTCTCTAAAGGGCGTGTTCAAATACGTCCAACAATCCATAGTATTACCGTCCATCTCCACTCCGGGGTCGCTCGCATCCAGAAGATCGTCATCAGTACCAGAAACCTCTTCACACATAGCACGTTTTATAGTGTCATCTGCATCTAAAAAATCATACATTTCTGAAAGATAAGCAGAAGTATCGTCACGACCGTTGATCGGTTTGCCATCGCATCTACTAACGCAGCCGCTATAGCACATATCACGATCAGAAACTGCTACCTCCTTACATTGTTCCCTACAACCACAGTTGTATCCCGGTCCATAATAGGGACCATACACCATTTTCTGCTTTGTGTTCATACACTTCCAATGGCTGTATTGACCGCCATCCTGGAAATCTGATTTACTACATCTACTGTCCCATGCCCCGTATGGACTGTATGGTTTGTCAACCTCGCTCGGATTCGTAAAACGACAATACTCATCCGATGGACATTGTGATGCGCCCACACTGTCAACTAATATATTTTGCATTGCTCTAATCTCAGATGGTACTCTACAAACGCTCACTTGTGCGTTCCCCCCACCGTTAGTAACAGTGTTCCCTATACTGTCAACAACCTTCCAATTATTCACGTTGACCTCACCGGCTCCATCAAACCAAGAAAAAATACTGACAGGGGTTCCGTGTCTATCCAATACGGGATCATTTCCTGGTATCGAATAACAACATGGCACGTGGCCGGCTCCTAAGGTTACTACGTTCCTATTAATCCTTGCAGATGCTTCAGAGTAACATTCGTTGTCACTTGGAGTTGGTATTTTGCACCTCTGGTGTGGTTTTGCGTTGTCATTTACGGTTGATAGAAGTGTATCGTCAACCCGGCATATTTCTTTATGCAAATCCACAAAACTCTTGTCCCTGTCCGTTCTGCCTGGATCGGAACCACTAAGCACAGCAGGATGATGGCTGGCAATGATCTCTCGGTCAGTATTTAGATCGTAGGAACTAGGCGATCTGATCCCCCCCTCTCTGTCCTGGATAATATAACCCATAAGACCGTTTTCTTGACCCCACCTGTGCTGCGTATGGTTATATCCATGATAACCATGGAGGGAAAGCGAAACAGCACACGAATATATATTTGAAGTATACAAAAGACCATCCCCACCAGGGGAAGTCTTAGTAACAAGCCTCACGCCATTACCTCCACAAAGATTTGAAATAAATGAGTTATCAGCTCGAGAACGCCAAGAACCAACAACGGGATAAATTCCACCCAGCCAGTACGATCTGCGACTAAGATTACCGGGAACCACTACAAGGAGGTTGGGTTCCGCAATTTTATTATTGAGAACTAAGTCTTCATCTTCTATAGCAGTATTCTGCACCCTTTTTGAATAAGAATTGTTCAGACAGATAAACGTGAACAAAAATAATAGGAAAAATGGGAAAACGATCTTTCTGAAATTAATTTTTACCATATTAACGATCATTATAACAAATTTTATAACTATTTTAAAATTGATTTTTAAGATTGCGAAATAAGCACAAAGTAATTCCCCTTCTCAGAAGGGGTGGCAGTCCAAAGGACTGACGGGGTAGTCCCTTCAACACCTATGAGGTATCTCCCCCATTCCCCTTCTCTGAAGCGGTAGGTAGTCCAAAGGACTGACGGAGTAGTCCCTTCAACACCTAATTAGGTATCTCCCCCATTCCCCTTCCCAGAAGGGGTGGCAGTCCAAAAGGACTGACGGGGTAGTCTCTTCAACACCTATGAGGTATCTCCCCCATTCCCCTTCCCAGAAGGGGTGGCAGTCCAAAGGACTGACGGGGTAGTCCCTTCCTTGACACTATTTTTAATGCTATCAAACTAAACTACTGCATCTTAAATATATTTATAAAATTCCTTGACAAAGTTAATCATTGGTGCAAATAATACTTCAGCAGTTTATTAAACGGTTTGAACACCGCGATTCATTTAATCTTTTCTGTTTTTTCAAATACAGTTTGTTTTAACTTAATAATTTTCTGAGGATTACAACTACTATGGCAAAAGTTTCCAAGCTACACCCTAAAACCAAAGAGGGGCATAATGTGGAAGTGGGAAATGGTTCTTTCGAAGCTACGAACAAACCTACTGATCTTCTTACCAACCTGAACGACATCAGGGAAATGAAAAGTTCCGAAATCATTAAAATAGCAAAGAAAGTCGGTGTTGAAGAAACACCAAGAATGAACAAGCAAGACATGATATACGCCCTGCTAAAGGCACAGAGCAAAAAGCAGGGTAGTGTTATCGTTGCAGAAGGAGTGCTTGAAATACTATCTGAGGGGTATGGCTTTTTACGATCACCTAAATACAGCTATCTTCCCGGTCCGGATGACATTTACGTTTCCAAATCACAGATACGTTCGTTCAGTCTGAAAACTGGTGATACCGTGAGCGGACAGGTCAGACTTCCCAGAGACGGAGAAAAGAACCTCGCACTTCTTAAAATTGAATCCATAAACTATAGATCTCCTGAATTATCGCGAGATAGAAGTGCTTTTGAAAATCTTGTCCCACTTCATCCGGAAAAAAAACTGATACTGGAACACGACAAAAATGATTTCAGCACAAGAATAATGGATCTCTTTATACCAATTGGTAAAGGTCAGAGGGCTTTGATAGTTGCTCCCCCCAGAACGGGTAAAACCATACTTCTACAAAAACTTGCGAATGCAATTACAGAAAACAACTCGGAAGTAAAACTCATAGTGCTCCTGATAGATGAAAGACCTGAGGAAGTAACTGATATGCAAAAATCCGTTGAAGGAGAAGTTGTCAGTTCCACCTTTGATGAACCTCCACAGAGGCATATACAGGTTGCAGATATGGTGCTTGAAAAAGCCAAAAGATACGTTGAGGACAATCAGGACGTCGTGATCTTGCTTGACAGTCTGACCAGACTCGCCAGGGCAAGCAACACCGTTACCCCAGCAAGTGGTAGGGTGCTGTCGGGTGGTATGGAGGCAAACGCACTTCAAAGACCAAAGAGGTTCTTCGGTGCAGCAAGAAACACTGAAGAAGGCGGAAGCCTTACCATTATTGCTACGGCACTTATTGATACGGGAAGCAGAATGGACGAAGTGATATTTGAAGAGTTCAAAGGAACCGGCAACATGGAAGTTTATCTGGACAGAAAACTTTCAGACAAAAGAGTATTTCCTTCTTTTGACCTGCAAAGGTCAGGAACGAGGAAAGAAGAACTCTTATTAAGTGAAGATGAACTTCAAAGAGTGTGGCTCTTGAGAAGAGTTCTCAGCCCGATGAACACTTCCCAGTCTATGGAATTTTTATTGGATAAAATGAGAGGAACCAAAACTAATAAAGACTTTCTGAATCTAATGAACCATTAGTTAATCAATTTTTACAAGAATATCATCACCCTCAACCTTTACCTCATAAACCTCTATTGGTTCGGTTGCAGGCAGACACGTGGCTTCACCATTTTTAACGTCAAACTCCGCCCCGTGATAGATGCAGGTTATTTTGTCGCCATCTATATCACCATCTGATAGAGGCAGAAGTTCATGGCTGCACTCGTCCCTGAAAGCATAAAAATTATTATTGACGTTGCAGACCACTATGGAAACACCCGAAACTACAAAGGACTTCATCTCACTGTCCAATACATCTTGAGTTTTTGCCACCTTGTGAAAATCACTCATTACTGTTCCTCCTGTTATCAAACCATTCACTTGCAACTTTTTCCAGATATAGCTTTACAGGGCCTATGCTCATATTTGCAAAACTCTCCCCAGTAAAGCCCTCTAACATGATCGCCTGAGCGTCGCTGCGAGAAATTCCTCTTGAGCGAAGATAAAAGAGTGCATTTTCATCCATCTGCCCTATAGTTGCACCATGAGTGCATTTTACGTCGTCGTTATATATTTCAAGCTGTGGTTTTGTATCTATCTGTGCAGTATCAGACAACAGCAGGTTCCTGTTGGTTTGCTTTGCGTCCGTTTTTTCAGCTCCTTCATGAACAATTATTCTCCCGTGAAACACACCCCTTGATCTGTCGTCCAACACACCGTTATAAAACTGCCTGCTGTCGCAGTGCGGGCTTTTATGCTCAACTTTCATAAAATTATCTATATGCTGCCTGTCGTTGGACATATAGAGACCATTGATCAATGAATCACAACCTTCCCCTCCCAGAACTGGATGCACGTTGTTTCTGACTATTGCTCCGCCAAGCAATACCGAATGGGAGTTGAGGTTGCTGTTTCTTTTTTGCTCAACTCTTAGTGTTGACACATTGTAGGACTTTTTGCTTTCAAACTCCAGCATGTAGTGTTCCAGATTGCTGTTCTCACCGATAAAGATTTCAGATACAACGTTTGAAAGATAAACGGATTGTGAAAGTGAAACGTAATGCTCAATTATTTTCAGTTCACAGTTGTCACCTACCACTATCAAATTTCTTGGGTTCACAATGGCTTGCTCATCACCGCTGGAAATATAAATAGCATGGATCGGGACATTTAAGACTGTGGATTTAGGAACGTAAACGAACAAACCGTCCTGAAAAAACGCCGTGTTCAAAGCGTTGAACGCCTCAGTATCAATATTGAGCAATTTACCAAAATACTCGGAAACTATATCATCACTTTTGACAACTGCTTCGGACAAAGAGGATATTAGGACTTTGTCCTGAACGCTCCCGATGTTGGACAGTTCTCTGCAAAATTTGCCGTCTGTAAATACGAGCGTATGAGCATCCATTTTATTGAATGAGAATTTCTCAACGTCTTTCTGACTTACTCTTCCACTACCATTATCAGGTATATGAAAACTGGATCTTGAGATCGGTGCCAAATTGGTAAATTTCCAGTCCTCATCTCTGAGAGTAGGAAACTCCAGTCTGCAAAAATGAGTTATTGCATTCTCTCTGAGCGATTTAACGTAACTTGGATACCCATCTATCTCCCCGCTCTTTTTAAACTCATTAAATCCCCCAAGATAGCTTCCAATTTCAGGACCAAACTTGATTGACATTACGCGCGCCCCTGAGCAGTGTCGTTCTCTATCCAGCCATAGCCTTTTTCTTCAAGCTCAACGGCAAGTTCTTTGCTTCCAGATTTTACAATTTTTCCGTCAACCAAAACGTGGACAAGATCAGGGACAATATAGTTCAGCAATCTCTGGTAATGCGTAATTACCAGAAAAGCTCTCTCTTTGCTTCTCATTGAGTTCACCCCGTCCGAAACGATCTTTAATGCGTCAATATCAAGACCTGAATCGGTTTCATCAAGAATAGAAAGCATAGGTTCTAATATCTGCATTTGAAATATTTCATTACGTTTTTTTTCCCCCCCCGAAAAACCTTCATTTACCGACCTTCTCAAAAGATCATCATCTATTCCAAGCTCCTGCATTTTTGCTCTTGCGAGTTTACCAAATTCAACGTGTTTAAGTGGCTTTTCTCCCTTATGTTTCCTGATTGAGTTCAGTGATTCCCTCAACAGGTAGGTGTTTGCAACTCCCGGTATTTCAATCGGGTATTGAAAAGCAAGAAAAACACCTTCACGAGCTCTTTCTTCAGCTTCCAGTTCCAGAAGGTCTTTGCCACGGAATGACACCGTTCCCTCTGTTACTTCATAGGAATCTCTTCCGGCAAGTACCTGTGCAAGCGTGCTTTTGCCAGATCCGTTTGGACCCATAATTGAATGCACTTCGCCTTTGTTTATAGTTAAATTCAAACCTTTTAGTATTTCTTTACCTTCAACTTCAACGTGCAAATTCTTTATCTCAAGCATCTGTAACTCTCCTGAATTATATTAATTGCTGGAAATGGACTCCAGCCGGGATGATACTAACCAACGCTGCCTTCAAGACTAACGCTTAACAATTTTTCTGCTTCAACCGCAAATTCAAACGGCAGCTCCTTGAATACCTCTTTGCAAAAGCCGTTGACTATCAATGAGACCGCATCCTCTGCTGATAGCCCTCTTTGCTGACAATAAAAGATCTGATCTTCTCCAATTTTTGAAGTGGAGGCTTCATGCTCCATGTGTGCCGTAGAATTTTTAACCTCAATGTAAGGAAAAGTGTGTGCACCACACCTGTCACCTATCAGCATGGAATCACACTGTGTATAGTTTCTTGCACTATTTGCGTTTTTTCCTATATCAACAAGCCCCCTGTAAGTATTTTGTCCCTGTCCTGCGGAAATTCCTTTTGAAACAATAGTGCTGGTCGTCCCTTTACCGACGTGGATCATTTTAGTTCCCGTGTCAGCCTGCTGATGTCTGTTCGTAAGTGCCACGGAATAAAACTCTCCCACTGAATTATCTCCCTCTAAAATACAACTTGGATACTTCCAAGTTATTGCCGAACCCGTTTCAACCTGCGTCCAAGATATTCTTGAGTTTTCTCCCAAACACCGTCCGCGCTTTGTTACGAAGTTATAAATACCGCCTATTCCCTCTTTGTTGCCCGGATACCAGTTTTGGATCGTTGAGTACTTTATGGTCGCATCCTTATGAGCCACAAGTTCCACTACCGCGGCGTGAAGTTGATTCTGATCTCTTTGAGGAGCAGTGCATCCTTCAAGATAGCTTACGTAACTTCCCTCTTCTGCTACTATCAAAGTTCGCTCAAACTGTCCCGTATTTTCAGCATTGATCCTGAAATAAGTTGAAAGCTCCATCGGACACCTGACACCTTTTGGAACGTAAACAAAAGAGCCATCGGTAAATACAGCTGAATTCAAAGCAGCATAAAAATTATCCTTGCGTGGCACCACATACCCGAGATATTTCTTCACAAGCTCCGGATGCTCCTGCACGGCTTCGGACATGGAGCAAAATATAACCCCTGCTTCTGCAAGTTTTTCTTTGAAGGTGGTTATCACCGACACGCTGTCAAAAACTGCATCAACCGCCACTCCCGCAAGCATTTTCTGCTCTTCAAGGGATATTCCGAGTTTGTCATAGGTCTCTCTTATCTCCGGATCAACTTCATCCAGACTCTTCGGTGCAGGGTTATTCTTAGGTGCCGCATAGTAGCTGATGTCGTTAAAGTCAATTTCAGGATATTTGATAAAAGCCCATTTTGGTTCCTTCATTTTAAGCCAATGATCATAGGCTTCAAGCCTCCACTCTATCATCCATTTCGGCTCGTTCTTCTTGGAGGATATAGTCCGTATTACGTCTTCATTCAAACCTTTTGGCACTACCTCCTGCTCCACTTCCGTTGTAAAACCATATTTGTATTCGCGGTTTGCCAGTTCTTCAAAATCAATGCTCATTTTCAGACCTCATCATTTTATTCTTCTAATACTCTTTCATACAGAAGGTCTTCCAACGTTGTATTTTCCAACAGCTTTATCATGGAAACCTTCAACTTATCCCAAACGGGAAGCTGTGTGCAGTTCTCATAAAGTGCGCAGACGCTTTCCTGATCCATACAATCTATGACCCTTATTTCACCTTCCACGGCTTCATAGATGTCTTTCAGGTTTATTTCCTTAGGTAGCTTACGAAGAAAATAACCACCTTCCGGTCCAACCATTGACCTTACAAGTCCTTTTTTTACAAGACGGGTCATGATCTTTGCCAGATACTTCTGCGGAATATGTTGAGCCTCAGATATTTCCTTCATGTTCATACGGGGAACTTCATGGTTGCCCATGTAGATCAAAGATCTGACTGCGTAATCAAGGGTCCTGCTTACCTGCATATCATATTAAAATAAACTTCGTGTATCTGAGATAATAACATATTAAATACTACTGCTTAGACCGTTTACTGTCAAACTGTCTTTATTAGGCAACAAATCGTAGTTCCAATGGGAAATATCAAGGCAAAAAGGTTAAATTACGTGTTGAATTTTTATCAAATTGTTAGAGTTTGAATTTACACACGCGACCGAATATAATCATTACAACAAAGACAATCTATAACAACAAATTAGGCAGGTAATACTGATAAGAGGGTATAGTTATTATTGCATCCGATAACGTTAAGAAAAGGCATGGGAAAGTCTTTGCATTGATTTTAGTCATGCTATTCACGTCTGTGATCAGTTGCACCAGAATAAACGACATGTTGATACGATCGGAAAAGAGTAATGCTCATGGATCTGAAGAAAATAAAGTAAAATGGGGCTACTCGGAAAAAAATGGACCGGACGTATGGCACCAGTTAAGCCCAAACTACTTTCTTTGCTCTGAGGGCAAGAACCAATCCCCAATTGATATTGTAGATGCCAAACCGGTTAAACTCCCAGACGTTACCTTCAATTATAGTCCTTCCACTCTTAATATACTTAACAACGGGCATGCAATTGAAGTTAAATACAGCAATGGGAGCTATATTGAGTTTGAAGGCACAAGGTACAAACTGCTACAATTTCACTTTCATTCACCCAGTGAACATACTTTATCAGGCAACCTGTTTGACGTGGAAATGCACCTTGTTCACCAAAGCAAGGACGGGAAGTTGGCAGTTGTAGGCGTGTTGATTGAGAAAGGCAATGAAAACAAAGCGTTCAGTTCAATTTGGGAAAATTTGCCAACCGACGTTGGCAAAGTGCATAAAATTGAAAACCTGTCTATAAACGCCAAACACCTGATCCCTAAGAAGAGGTTTTTTTATAGATACGATGGTTCTTTGACCACACCACCCTGCTCCGAAGGGGTCAAATGGATGCTACTGACGGAGCCTATTGAAATGTCTGGATCGCAGATTGAGGCGTTGAGATCCATTATCCACAACAACAACCGTCCCGTGCAACCTTTGAATGGACGTAAATTGCTTGTAGACGTTTGTTGTAAATAGTTGTGAATTGAGGGCAGGTTTCAGTCAGTTACAATTTGAAGGTTATCGTTTTGCGGTCTTCCATAGTTGTGAATTGAGGGCAGGTTTCAGTCAGTTACAATGTCTTGCTCAACAAAGAACCATCAAAATTAGTTGTGAATTGAGGGCAGGTTTCAGTCAGTTACAATAGAATTGTAGGAACAACAATGACCAAAGGAGTTGTGAATTGAGGGCAGGTTTCAGTCAGTTACAATAATAATCATCGGGGACAGGTGTCATTGCTTGTTGTGAATTGAGGGCAGGTTTCAGTCAGTTACAATTTTTCACCTTTGCTTGCAACTGAAATATTCGTTGTGAATTGAGGGCAGGTTTCAGTCAGTTACAATAGCTCGCTCTCAACTGCCCTGCTGGCAAGGGTTTGAGGCTCCTCAGTAAATCAGAAAAGAGTGATTTGCTGAGGAGTCCATTCCAATTCCTTTCGTTTTTTTCCATAAAAAACCTGCATTCGTCCAAACTGTTTGTCTGTAATTGTGATAACTCGCACTTCCCCATCAGGAGGAAGCGACTCTCTCACTCGCCCTGTATGAACATAAGAATTTTCTTCACTGGAACAGTGGCGAGCATATACGGAAAACTGCATCATTACAAATCCATCTTCCATGATCCGCTTTCTAAATTTTGTATACTCCCTCCGAGCCTTTTTTGTGTCCGTCGGAAGGTCAAACATCACAATTACCCACACGGTTCTGTATCCTCCGAAAGCCACTTTTTACACCTCAATTCTCATCTGTCTGTTATCAATCAACTCTGCTATCTTCAAATGGTCAGTTCCTTCCACAAACGATTTCTTCAGACTTGCCGCTGTATATTGGTTTGCAACCATCATCGGCAATTTTTTTCCCTCAAACAAAACATTCTCTGACAAAATAGAAAGTAATGAGACTTTAGTTGCTTTATCAAGTTCCATTTTACCTTTCTCATACAATTCATACACCCTCCTGTCAACAAGTGGACGCAACGGTTCCATGAGATCATCAGCAAGACACATGGGATTATATTGATTGTGATGATGAATACCAAGAGCAGGATGAAGTCCAGTTCCGCACAAAGAGCGAGCAACTGAAGCTCTGATCAAACTGTAACCATAGTTGAGCAGTGAATTAATTCCACCTTTTCTATAATCCCTACCAAATCCTTTTCCAAATAGTATTGACCAATATATTTTTGCCGCCTGAGCTTCAATGTTTGTAGTGTCACCACTTTGCACTCTTTTTTTGAGTTTAGGAAGGAAGGCAAGGTCTTTCTTAAAAAAAAGTAGAGTCCTAATTTGCGATTCTATTTTAACGATCACGATTTTCTGCCAAAGTCGTTTTTTCAGAGGCTTTTTGACACCTGTCTGTATATTAAGAACTTTGCTGTGGATTGAATTGCCAGAAAGTGGTAAAAGAACTGAAACTGGGAGATGTTTTTGGTCACAGAATACTATTATGCAGTTGTTCTCTTGACATGAAGCTATAAGACTTTGGGAGATTGTTATTAGCGGGTTTGCAAGTATCAAAATTCCCATGTCCTCTATAGGAATGCTGTTGTCATTTTCACCTTCTCGTTTAACGATCATCTGGGAGTTTCGCAGATGAAGGTGTACAGGATTGCTAACCTCAATGATCCGTTTTATCATTGTGTGCTGTATTGATTATTCCAAGGCAATTGAGTCTTCGGGTAGAAAACCTAAATTGCCAGGATATACTTTCCGACAGTCTATATTTTTCAATGACTGAATTCTGAACCGACCCCAATTAGAGTCAGTACTAGAAACGCTATGATGGCGTAAAAACAAATCAATGGATCTATTGTTTTGGCTTGATATTTTTTGTACTCTAAAATAAGGGTTTTGTTTGTGTTCAGAGCAAAGACCTGGATTTTCTTCCAGCGCTTTGTTGTCTTGCCATTCCACCATGTCATTAACACACAAATCCAATTCGTAGTGCCATTCGCCTTCCCATTCTGCAGGAGGTTTTTTAACAATTATTGGAACTTTTTTACTTGCGCGTTTCGCAGCTTCTAGCATTGTAACTATTTCTACACGTCTTTCTCTTTCTTTGCCTGACTCTCCATTATGAAACAGTACCAAATGATGGTTGCTACGCGGTTCTACGTAACTATTTCCTACCTTTACATAAGAATCTGTCATTACCTTTGCAATACTTACACGTTTGATGGGTTTGGAAGGCTTGCCTTTTTTGTTAAGCGTACAAGGTTGTTGTTTTTTGAGATATGCTTCAATATCCTTTTCATTTTTTCCAATTAGGTTGTTTGTATTCAACCATTGGTAAAGTGCTTTATGAATGGATTTTTCAGCAATCCATGTTTTTGTGCCCGGAATCCAATCCTTTGTTATTTCGGATAATAACTTTTTGTCCAGTTCTTTGCGGAAAACCATACAGGGAGTTTTATAGGAGAATTGCTTGATTTCCTTTCCCTTCCATTGAGGCAGTCCGCGTTCCGATAATTCCAGTTTTTTTTCTTCTTGTGACCATTTAAGCAAAATTGAACGAAGGTCTTCGTTGACAATCCAGTCTTTGTTGTCTTTCTCGCTGTTCTTTGCAATGAATTCCACTTTATCTAAAATGCTTTTTTTCATGTTTTCTAATTTGAGAGTCTGAGAAAAATGTGATTTGCCGTATAGTGTTTCTTTATGTAGGGAACCCCATACTTTCCGTTTTGCCATATGAGATACGACAGTGGATTGAAGTTTGTTCTTTATCTGCCCATGTAGATTTTCACTGTCTTGCCAACTCTTCGGCAATGCAAGGTGATTTTCTTTCATCCATTCCTCTTTTGTTTTATTGCGGGATGAGGTTGTTTTATTTTCTTGCTTTTTCTTATGTGCTTCTATCATTGCTTTAAGCATGGAACGATCCGTTATAGCCACAACAAAAGCGTCTATTGCATGGTGAAAATGATCCCTACGATTTTTCTCAGCTTTTTTAGCATCGTATTGAAGAATTTCTCCCGTTTCCGACTCTTTATAGGAACTAGAATCAGGGATTCTGGGTAGTACACCGTTCAATCTTAGCTGTCTTCGCAAATCTGCTGTTGCTGCACCATTATTCACATCAATGGGAACCCCGTATTTTTCCAGCATCTTTTTTGTGGATGTGGCAATGTAGCGTGTGTCGTTAAGATGTCGTTCAAAAAAATCATTCTCACTTTCGGGACTGTGATTTTTTTTGAGGATATTTTGTTGCTTACGGAATAATTTACTCTTTTTAGGGTAGTGTTTTTCGGCAAATTTTTCTATACGTTTCCAACGTCCTTCATTACTTCCCCATGTTTCATATGGAGTTTTTTTACCTTTTTCATCATTACAAGTCCGACAACTTACTACGGTGTTCATATAGTTTTGCCTGAAGCCTGTGTAAGGAAGAATGTGTTCTATCTCCGATTCACCGGAAAATAATTCGCGAATCGCAATGCACTTAGGACAGTAAGGACAATTGTTGCTTTGTTCATACTTCCACATCTTGAATTTGTTCCTGTCAGCAAGACTGACACGGCGAACTCCCAAATGTAGAGTTTCCAAATTCAAGTTCGGTTCTTTTACATTGTAGTATTTCAGTATTTCTTCTTCTGCTTCCTGATTTTGTTTACGGTTTTCTCTTTGTTCTTTTTCTATACTGGCACGGTGGGTCTTGGAAGACTTCATCTCTCTTGCCATTTCCATACGAATAATTACAGGTTTTCCATAACGCTTCACGATAGAGTTGGTTACACGGCGCATTTCATATAATGCTTTTTGGACAATCGGATTAGCAATATTGGGAACGTCTTTAAAGTCCAGAAGGAAATCGTCTCCAGTTTTTTTGATGGTCTTTGTTATACTTCCAACTTGGTCTACTTCCTTCACCGCATTGTAGTAGTCCAACCCCTTATGTAAATATGGTAGAAGGTTTTTAATTGCCTTGAGAGAGTGTTTTCCATATCCACTTTCAAGTTTTTCATTCATTGCAAGTCCCAAGGCATCTTTTTCAATTTTCTTCCCTTCTTTATACGAAGCAAATTTCCAGTGATTGACCAACCTGTTATACAATGCTTTCTTATCGTGAATTGTAAGCAAATCTTCTATCAAAAGAGAGGCGTGTGTAACGATCTCTCCGCTCTTTTTTGTTTTTTCTCTTTTGCTCAATTTTTCCCAATTTTCAATGCCTATAGTTTCGCTTACCGCTTTTGCTGTTCTGTTTCCTATCAATCCTTCTCCCTGATTGTCATTTTCACTGTCTTTGTTGTAGTTGATTTCTTTCTTCTCTATTTTTAATTTTGCTGCAACCTTTTCCCACTTAATACGTCCATATTTATCTAGCTCATCAGGGTTGTTTGCCAAATCCAGAAGTTTTTTGCGTTGTGATTTGTCAAGAGGAGTGTTATCAATCTTGATATTGTTTATCATTTGCAAAGTGCGAAATTCCTGAAATTCCAGCAATGCCATTGCAGAGCGCTTTCTTTGCGGATAGATATTGCATTTGCCAACCTTGTTTTTCTGAAGTTGTAAAGGACGCTGGTGGAAAATCTTACTTTCTATCTCTTTTGCTGTTTTGTCATTCAGTTTGTGAAATTCGTTTTGTTTTTCCCATATCTTTCGAAACTCCAATTGATGCATTTCGCGTTTAGCACGAAACTTCAATTTATCAATAACGATTTCATCTCCACGTTTTTTGCTTTTGTCAAACTCAAAAAGCGTTATACGTTGGGGTGGTATAAGTGAATTTTTTGATTCTTGCCAAATAAACTTTCCGACAGTGCGACCATCAAGTTTTTTACATAACTCCCCGATTGCTTCAAGAACGGGGCGTGTTTCTCTCTTTTGTTCCTTGTCCATTGAATCCAAATCGTCTCGTGGAGTTTCTACATTCAAAGATTCGATGAGTTTTATATACTTTGCGCCGCGATTGCTAAAATAGCCTCGTCTGCGTTGCAAGTGAAGTATCAAGCGGCCGAACTCATGAGGTTCCAGTTTTTCCTCAAGTGCGAAGTTGCGTATTGCATATACGGAACGATAAAATTTTTCTTTATCATTCCATTTGTTCGACCATTTTTTCCCAATTTTTCGTTCCGCAAATTTGAGGTCAATATCATTAAGTGTTCTTTCTGGGCTTCGTTTGTAGTCGTTAGGCAATAAGCCCCCTTTAATTAACAAATTTATGAGTTCATTGCGCCGTTGTTTGTAATATGTTCTGCGATTGCGATTTCCACGTTCTGACCGTCTTTTTTGGTTTTTGGGGACCTTTTTTTCTCTATCTATCATCTCCTCAAAAATGCGGGAATTGAGGGCGACAAGGGATGTTGGTTCATATCCACTAAAGACTTCTTTTCCTTTTTTTTTGCAAGAGACTATAGCCCAACCTATGGAGTTTATGCCTATGTCCAAGCCAAGAATGTAAGGAGATTTGTTTGTTTCTTCGTTTGCCACTAATTTCACTCCAACCTTTTAATTATTCCACAAATTTGTTCTGATATACAAATTCAAGACTAAATGTTGACAACCTCGTATTCTTTGCTATTATAGAAAGCATAAAGTCTATTGTAACTGACTGAAACCTGCCCAACATTTCAATTCATAAAAAGAACTAATGTTCAGCAGGCTCTCCCTTCGGGGACCTTTATCGCCTCCCTTGTGGGGGCGATTTTTTATGCCCGAAATCATTCACCCTACAATCCCCTGACAATGTTATCATTTGACTTGACAACGATAATGTCATACAATCTTTACATACTCAACTATGAGCAGTTCTGAACCACATAAGCGTAGTTTGAGATCTAACTTCCATTTGCAACCCGCACTTGCTAACTGTTTTTCCATAGTATTCAGGGATAGTTTTAATGTTTAATGAGATTGACTTTGTTAAAACCCTGAAAGAGAAGTTTAAAACTGTCCCTGAAGAGGTTTTCCTTGGTATAGGCGATGACTGTGCAGCTATAAGGGTCGCAGAAAACAAACTACTGCTCATATCCACTGATTCATTGGTTGAAGACGTTCATTTTTCCACGTCTTATTTCAATCCAAGCGAAATTGCTGAAAAATCTATAGCTGTTTCAATAAGCGATATTGCCTCAATGGGTGGAGAGCCCAAGTTCATACTTTCCACAATAGGTTTCCCAAAATGCTTAAAACCATCTTTGACTTTGAACAAAAATCAGACGCTTATGGATGGTTTATTGCACGGAATTACAAACTCCTGCGACCTTTACAACGTAAAACTGATCGGTGGAAACGTTACAACCAGTGAAAAGCTATTTTTGGATATAACGGTTCTCGGAGAGGTGGAAGAGTGCAAAATTATCAGAAGAAGCGGCGCCAAGGTAGGAGATCTGGTTTTTGTGACCGGCACACTTGGAGATTCATCTTTAGGATTAAAACTGCTCAAACACGGAGATGGGTTTGAAAGTGAAAGTATAGCGAGTGCACACAAAGCACCCAAGCCAAGAATAGAGATTGGCAGAAAGCTTTCCGAGTTGGACTTGGCAAGCTCTATGATTGACGTAAGCGACGGACTGCTGATTGACCTTGAAAGAATAACAACCTGCCAGGGCGTGGGAGCAGAGATCTACGTGCAAAAAATCCCTTTATCCGATAACTACGTGAAATTGATCTCAAGATTTGAAGATGACATTTTCAAACTATCACTTACTGGTGGGGAAGATTATGAGCTTTTATTCACTTCACCAAAAGAATGCAAAGATGAAGTAAAAAGGCTTTCAACGTCGGCTGGCATAAATATCTCAGAGATTGGATCTGTAACAAACGAAAAGAGCGTAAAAGTTACAGACAATGAAGGAAATGCCATAAGCTACGAAAAAGGAGGTTTTATACACATCAACTAATTCATGGAAACAGCTTTTATATACAACTTGATCCTTATAATCTTGCTTTTGCTTGGCTCTGCTTTTTTCTGTTTTGCGGAAGGTTCACTGTTCTCTTTAAGCAGGCATCAGAAACAAAGTCTGTTTAAGGAAAACACAAGAACCAGCAGGGTTATAAAAAAACTGCTCAGCAGCCCTTTTAAACTCATAGTCACCATTCTTTTAGCGGACGAGGTCGTCAATGTGGCATTTTCAAGCATTGTTGGTCTTACCGTGCATAGCTTGATGACAGACTCTTCGGAAAAGATGATCACCATTATCTCAATAGCTATTGCTTCTCCCACACTATTGCTCGTGGGTGAGATAGGTCCAAAAACCATAGCCGTGAAGTTCCCCCGTGCAATAGCAAAAGCGGTTGCCTATCCCTTGCATATCTTTCACACACTTATTACACCCGTAAGGTGGGTCATAACGGTTTTATCCATAGGTTTTACGAAACTTTTGGGAGGTAAGATCGAGTATAAGGAACACGGCGGATTTTCAACGGACGAGCTGAAAATACTGCTCGGAATAAGCAATGAAGAAGGTTTGCTAAATGAAGTTGAAAACAATCTCGTCAGCAGCTTCTACAAGCTGGAAAGATTGCCCGTTTATAAAATAATGACCCCAAACATTGACTGCTTTATGCTCTCTGCCGGAAGAACCGTCAGGGAGGCAGTATATGAAATAAAAAAAAGGGGATATTCAAGAACACCCGTATATAAGGATGAGACTGACAACGTCATAGGAATTCTGTTCAGTAAAGATCTGGTAACTTCAAATGCACTTATTGTCAACAACGGGAACAACCCAGTGGAAGAATATTTGAAGAAACCTTATTTCATTCCAAGAACTAAAATGGCACTTGAACTACTGAGAGAATTTCAAGGAAATCGCATACACATGGCTATCGTTGTGGACGAATACGGGCGAGTGGATGGACTTGTTACAATGGAGAATATACTGGAAGAACTGTTTGGAAAAATTGATGATGAAACCCAGCTTGACGTCAACCCAAAAGTCCAAATATCGGACTATGGATTAACCGCTGTGGGAACTATGAAGATAGAAAATTTTAATGAAAATTACCTGTTTACAGTCGCAAGACTGGGTGGAATTGAAAACCTGTATGAAAATCTACAAAACTCAATACTGCCCGTTGAGGAAGAACATGAAACTTTGGGGGGATTCATCTTTGATCTTTTCGGAAGGTTCCCTATTGAGGGCGAGAGCATTAATTACGGGAGTCTCCGATTTACCATAATGAAAATATACAAAAAAAGAATAGAAGAGATAAAAGTAGAACTTACAGAAAAGGAGATAACCAATGTCGCTTGAATTGGTAATAATTTCCATCGCGGGACTTATACTATTGCAGGCGTTTTTTGCTGGCTCCGAAATTGCACTTATTTCCTGTGATAAGATAAAGATGAGATCACTGGAGGAGAGTGGTTCAAAAAGTGCAAGTCTTGTGCTAAGAGCCTACAATGAAGTTGATAAATTTCTTGGCACTTCCCTTATTGGTATCAATCTCGCATTAATCACAGCAACTCTGCTGCTCACTTTTTATATTAAAAGCAATTACGGCAAAGGTAGTGAGTTTTACACCGCATTGATCCTGTCACCAATAATTGTGATTTTTGGTCAAGTTGTTCCAAAATCTATTTTTCAGAGTAACAGCAACAAGATGATCCTCTGGGTAATCTACCCACTATGGATAGCCTCAAAGATACTTTTTCCAGTTCTTATAGTGGTAAGAATATTTACCAAATCCATCTTAAAAATAATTGGAAAGCAGGATTCAAGCATCACACGGGATGAGCTTATAGACGTGATTGAAGGGGACAAGAAAAAACCTGTTACTGATTTTCGCATACGCGTTCTGAAAAGGATATTCGGGTTTTCAGAAACGACTGTTGATGAAATTATGATCCCACTTGTTAATCTTGATGCAATTGACCATAAAGCAACTGTTGAAGATGCAGCCAGATTGATAAAAGATACTGGTCATACAAGAATTCCGGTTTACGATGAAAGAATTGATAATATAACGGGATTACTACATTCATTTTATCTGCTGGGAGACGTGGATATGGCAGACCCTGTGAAAAAATACGCACTCAAACCGTTTTACGTTCCCGAGTCAAAACCCGTTAGCAACCTGCTTGATGAAATGAAACAGGGAAGAGCGGGAATGGCAATAGTGGTTGATGAATACGGCGGCGCCGTTGGTGCAATCACACTTGAAGATATATTGGAAGAAGTTGTCGGTGAAATTGAAGATGAACATGATATGAGAATAAAGCTATGGAGAAAAACGGGAGACAATAGCTACCTTGTAAACCCGGTCATAGAGATCGATAAAATCAACGATGATATTGGTCTTGGAATACCCAAAGGCGAGGACTATGACACGCTTGGAGGTTTTTTACTCTATAGATATGGATCTTTTCCGAAGGTTGGTGAAAAAATAACTTTCAAGAACTTGACCTTTGAGATAAGCAAAGCCACCCTCAGATCAATAGAGGAAGTAAAACTTACAGTAAAGTAAGGCAATAATTCCATTATACTTTTAAGTGTTTCTTAATTATTGCTTCATACGTCTCCGTTGACTGTGCTCCATGCACCCTGAATCCATTGAAGTAAACTGTCGGCACGCCTGTCACCATATTCTCTGCCGCCGATCTTTTGTTGCTATCCACCCGGTCTCTCATAGCTCCCGATCTGAGTTTTTCCTCAAGTTCTTCAGTATTCAAATTGACTTTTTCACCAATTTCTAACACAACGTCCAACTGCCCAATATTTTCCCCTTTCATAAAATAATAGTCGTATGCCTTATTGTGAAACTGTATGAAACTGCCTTTGCTTTCAGCATACTCAGATGCTTCAAGGCAAAGAGTGGAGTTCGTTATAAAACCCGGAAGGTTTATTTTTACCCCATCCTCCATGGCAACCTCACAAAGATACTGGGCAAGTTGTTCCGTCTTGATGGTCTTTTTTATTTTTCTACCCTCAGAACTAAGTCCGGGATGGATTTCAATACCTTTCCAGTCAATTTTAAGATCCAGTTCATCCGGCAATCTTTGAAGCCTTCGTGATGCCACACAACAAAAAGGACACGTATAATCGTAATAAAAAACGGTTGCCATATTAATATTATTTTTTTTCCAGCATGTAGATTATTGAATCTGAAGTCAACCCCTTATGACCGCCAATGACCATTTTTTCATCACCCTTGCCATAGGTCTGAGTATATTCATTCTCTTCTATGAGTTTCCACCCGTGTCTGTTGGACTCATAGGAATAAAATTCTTCAACTTTATCGCTGCCTTTGATTTTGAACATCCAGATCGGATTTTCACCTATTCCAAATGAAATTCCCACACTCTCCGTAATCCCGGGGTATGGAGTAAAACCTACTCCTAACAATCTGTCTTTAGCAGTGCTTTGAAAAAACAGGACAACAGCAAGGGCTGGTATGAGAAAAAAAGTCAATAATAGACAAGATACCCTTGCAAGACGGAAAAATTTTTCATCATCCTTTTTATAGCCGATATAATAAGAGACTCCCAGCAAAACAAGTGAAAAAGCCATCAGCAAAACGACAGACCTTTCCATGCTACCTAATGTCCGCTCCCTTTATCATTTTCCAACAAGTGATCAGATCTTCTGTTCTAAAACTTCTCATAAGACTTGAATAAGAAACATGTTCAGAAGGCTTTGCCGGGTCAAATTCAATTATCCACAGGGGCATGGTTCCATTGGGAAGGGATGAATATCTGGGGTCTCCAATTTTGTTTTTACCCTCCCTTGACAGATAACCTCTCGTAAAACGGTTAAATCTCATTATGTCCTTGTAAAGAACAGAGTTTTTATCCAGCTCCGGGTATTCATCTTCTATTACAAACCTTTTGACGGAACCCCCACTGTAGAACTTTGGCTCGGAAAATGGAACTAACCTTATGGTATCAACGTGATATTTTCCATCGCTTAGATAAACACTTCTCCATATCACCATGTTGGCAATACTCGGGTAGACCAGAACTTGTTCAGCATCATGCCCCCGTATCAATGCAATCTCTAAAAGGTAATCTTTAGCCGTTGCTTTTTGATGTAATCCAAGCAAAAGATACGATACGCAGAACAATACCCCTATTCTCGCAATTAATTTTGATTTCTTGGTCAGTGCAAATATTACAAACAGCATAAGTAGCAGCGTAAATATAGGATCTACAATAGAGACGTTGTCCCACGAAAATCGAAAGTTTGAAATGGGCCAGAGCAACTCCGTCCCATAAGTCGTGCAGGTATCAAGCAGTCCGTGTGTTGCGTAACCAAGAGTGGAATACAAGAAGACCTTGCCAAACTTCATCTTTCTTTTGAATATGAGCCAGAAAACTACCGCCATGATAAATCCACCAACCGGTATAAAAGCGAGGGAGTGAGTAAACTGCCTATGGTAATCAAAAAAAATCAGAGGATCTTTGCTTGACATTATCAAGACCAAGACGTCCAAGTCTGCTGACATCCCTGATAATGAACCTATAAGTGTAACTTTCCCAACCTCTTTTGGACTAGAGATACTCTGCGGAAAAATCGCTCCTGTTAATCCTTGACTTATTGGATCCATGGTCTAAAAATGAAATATGTTATAATCTAAACTAAATATTTTATAAAAACACTACTTGTTTGATTTAAAAGGAGGCAGTGAGATGGACATTTTTGAAACTATCGGAAACAGACGGAGCATAAGATTCTTTAAACCATGGAAAGAGGTTGAAGACTGGAAAGTCCAGATGATGTTGCAGGCGGCGAGATACGCATCCTGTCAGGGCAACTGTGGATCAACGGAAGCAATTATAATTGATAAGAAAAACTACCCTGAGGAAAAATTTGAACAGATAGTGGAATGTGCCTCACCCTTTAACGAAATACAGTTAAGGCAGGCACCTATAGTAATTGCCTGGCTGATAAATTTAGACGCATGGTATAAGGAGCTTGTGCAGTCATTCGCGGTTCTTTTTCCTTCAAGAGCTATTACCGCTGCTCACGGCTGGACTTATGAGTTACTTACCGAGCAAACCTATCCGAGGCTTATGAGCTTTCCAAAAGAAAGAACAGAAGACCTATTGAGGGTTGAAGCGGGTCAAGCAATAGCAAATGCTTTCCTTATGGCGACCGAACTCGGACTTGGATGTTGCCTTCTCGCAACTGGAAGAAAACCAACAGAATTTCCCAAGGTGCTGGGCACTCCTGAAAACATTGTCCCAATCTGGCTTATGGCAGTTGGTTATGCAGCCGAGACTCCAGGACAAAGACCGAGAAAACGCTTTGACAAACTGTTTCATCACAATGTTTACGGCAAACCCCTTGAGGAAGACAAGGAAGTTAAAGAGGAACTTACAGCACTCGGTTTGATCCAACCCAAAGACCCACTTCCGGGAAGAGAGGAAGAGTTGAAACATATTTGCAGGATGTTCGGCTTTAAGGAAGACATGCCAGATATGCCAAAAGATAAGATAAAAGAGATGTATGACGAAGATTCAATTTATTACGGTGAATTACCACCGGATCTGGAAAAGAAGGGAGTTTGATTGAACGGTCTACCTACGGGTCAGATATTTATTTTAATTCAATAAATATATCGGCACTTATGCTACTTATTTGGGGTTTGTTGCTGATATATTGGCCTGATATCATCGTGAAACGGACTTTTATTTTGACCAAGTCATTACTTTCTTCCACTGTCATTAATTGTGGTTCAACCATACGTGGATGTAAGGTTTTATTCTTTATATTATCAACTACTTTATCAAGATTAAGATTGATAAGGCTTTGTTGATATTTGCCTATATCCAGGGCTCCATTCTTGTTGATAGTTAAAAAATATCTATGTCCATCTATATCAAAAAATCTGCTCTCATTTGAAGATAAAGCCACTTCAACCGCATATTTGTATCCCGCGATCTCAGTTGGTGATATAGAAGTGCTAATCCTGTAATTAAATCTACTTTGTTCAGTTGATTCTTTTTGCCATTCCTGCACAGGATCAATCCCCATAAGTCTCACTATCTTGTATGGATCCTTTTTATCATCCAGACCACCCTCAAACCACTCTGAGATATTATCCGTTCTGTGTGTATCAAACAGGTACTTGACAATTGAACTGATCTGCTTTCTATCCTTATAACTCACTTCCCCTTTGGCTTTCTCAATCCTGTTATTTACAAGTATTTTGTTTTTAACAAGGAGTTCATTCAACCTGCTTACTTGGCTATTTTCTGAAACTGAATAAACACCCCACGGTCCAAAGGAGGTCAACATCGCCAATATAAAAAGCGATATTGGTATGAGTTTTATATTTCTTGCCTTACTGAAATTAAAGTAAATTGATATTGCGAAAAGCCATACTCCAAGAACGAATATAAAGTATCTCTGCTCCGTTATACCGTAGTCCGAAACTCTTCTCCAGACCGCTGTGAGATGCAAAATGACAAGTGGAATAATAGCTATATAAAAAAACTTTGAATAACTTCTGACCCATTTGTTATCGGCTCTGTCTCGGATTGGATAAAGCAGCAAAAATGAAAACAGTCCGAGTATAGAGATGCCTGAGACCAAAATAGCAACCCATCCCCTCGGCAATTCCCAAACAATAGCCATTTTTGCCGCATAAATATAGAGAATAACAAAGTAGACAAGTGTTAGTGGGATCAAAATATACTGTGTAAATATTTTTAGACCCTTTGAATACTCTTTTACCTTATCCAATCCATCATAGTCCTTGGGAACATCTGCAAGGAAAAAAGTTGTATGGAATACAAACACAACTATCAGCCATAGATATAAATAGTAATCCCCTCTTATATGAACTCCCAGCAACTTGTCTATTGATGTTAACGCTAACGTAAGTCCGATAAACAGGACAAAGAAAAACAAAAATGAGGTTAGAAATCTTATGAACAAAACCTTATTGAACTCATAAAATCCATTTGGTTCATCTATGTTTATATAAGCTGCAAAAGAAGCCAGTAGGTGAAAACAAAATAACAGATGAAAAAATCTTGTACTACCTAGAATTTTTAGTTGAGGTTGAGAAATATCATTTACACTAAAGTAGTAAGCAACAAGAACAGCTATACCAAGCAAGATAACTAAAAATTTCTTTGTTAGATCAATGTCTTTTCTCTCGTTAAATACAGCTATTGAGAAAAACAGTGGAATTCCAAGTATTGAGGTAAATGCGAGTTTTAAGGCATGCCTATACAGGTCAGTATGGGTGCCTCCTTCCATCTCCATAGCTACGATAAAGCATATTACCGAAAGTACAGAAGCCAGTATTACAATAGGGAATCTGTTTATGACCAATCGTATTTTGGGAATGATCGCTTTAATTGAAAAAAAACTTTCCATTGTTAAAAATATACTCAAAGCAAATGAGTTTCCATGTTCTTATTTTGTTACTTCCCCAATTTGCGTTAAATTATTAACCATGATGAAGAGACAAGCTACCGTTGACAGGAAAACCAAAGAGGTCAAGTGCAACGTCACGATCAATCTGGACGGTTCGGGAAAGTTCGAAGTTAAAACGGGTATTTCTTTTTTTAACCACATGCTTGAGCAGTTTGCAAAGCATGGATATTTTGACCTCAAAATTAAAACGATCGGCGACACAGAGGTTGATTTTCACCACACTGTGGAAGATACCGGCATAGTATTAGGAGAAACATTCCACAAGGCACTGGGAGACAAAAAAGGAATAAGAAGGTTTGCACACTCTTTAGTGCCGTTTGATGAAAGCCTTGTTTGCGTGACGGTGGATCTGAGTGGTAGACCCTATTTTGTATATAAAGGCGAAATGCCCAAATCAAAAGTGGGGGAGTTTGACGTTGAACTTGTTGAGGAGTTTTTTAAATCTCTGGCTCATTCAATGAAATGCAATCTACACGTTGAATTGAAATACGGCACCAACCTTCACCACAATATTGAAGCAATGTTCAAAGCCTTGGGAATTGCCTTGGATGAAGCAACGTCAATAGATACACGATCCAAAGCTATACCTTCTACAAAGGGAAAACTCTGATGATCGTAATTGTTGACTATGGAATGGGTAACCTGAGAAGCGTTTACAATGCTTTTGAAACTCAAGGTTACACAGTATCAGTCAGCGACAGCACACAAACAATTGAGAATGCTGGCGGACTTGTCTTGCCCGGGGTCGGGGCATTTGGGGACTGCATCAAAAATCTTCAAAAGAAGGGATTGCTTGAAACCGTTAAGAGTTTCATCTCATCAGGCAGACCATTCCTCGGAATATGCCTCGGTTTGCAGGCTTTGTTCAATGAAAGTGAGGAAGCACCTGGAATAAGAGGTCTTGGCGTATTCAAAGGTAGAGTAAGAAAATTCTCCAGCTTCTCACCACAAAAGCTAAAGGTTCCCCAAATAGGATGGAATCAAATTGAATTTGATCCTAAAATTACCGTGCTGAAAAACATACCGCAAAAAAGTTGGTTTTACTTTGTTCACTCCTACTACGTTGAACCCGAAGATGAGGACTTGAAGATCATCAGATCAGACTACGGAATAGAATTCACGGCAGCAGTTGAAAAAGACAATGTTTTTGCGTGTCAGTTCCATCCGGAAAAAAGCGGTGAATCTGGACTTAAAATAATCAGAAATTTTGCAGAACTTTCAAACAGCAGACAACCCCTAACGGGAGAGAGAAAAATTCCCCTTCCCTGAAGGGGTGGCATTGCCCTCAGGCAATGTCGGGGTAGTCCCCATCCTTCTGGATACCTACTAATTATTTCTCAAGAAACTTTCCAATTGACTTTTCATGCCTGAGTTGGCTAATTTTCCAAGTGCTGCTTTCTCTATTTGCCTGATCCTTTCCCTTGTGAGGTTGAACCTCTTGCCAATTTCATCCAGCGTATATGTGTTTCGGCACTCAATACCGAACCTGAGCCTTATTATCTCTTCCTCACGCTGATTTAACAGGGTCAAGGCTTCTTTCAATTTTTCAGCAAGCGATGCCCTTGCCAGAACGGAATCGGGAATAACGGCTTCTTTGTCTGGTACAGAATCCAACAACGTATTTTTCTCGCCGTCAAGCACTGGTGTATCAAGACTTATGGCGTCATTTGTTGAGTTAAGTATCCTCTTCACTACTTCCACGGAAATCCCTGACTTATCGGCAATTTCCTGTGGTGTGGGTTTTCTTTCAATATTTTTTGCGAGCTTGGCACTTGTCTTGTAAACACGGTTGGCTTGCTCAAGAAGATACACAGGCACTTTTATAGTTCTTGTCTGTCCCTGAAGTGCTCTTAATATTGCTTGGTGTATCCACCATGATGCATAGGTTGAAAACTTATAACCCTTAGTGTGGTCAAACCTCTCAACTGCCCTCATCAAACCGAGATTGCCTTCCTGAATAAGGTCGGGAAGTGGCAACCCCCTGTTCATATATCTTCTGGATATTGTTATTACAAGCCTTAAATTAGCTTTCAAAAACCTTTGCTTTAATCTCTGAGCAAAAGCATGGAACACAGTGGCAAATGCAGAAAGGTATGCAATCCTTTTAGCCATTTCTTTTTGCTTTATGGTATTTTTCCTGAGCTTGGCGATCTTAGCCGTCAGAGTTATGACAGTTGCCTTAAACTCGGCGGTTTTCACTTCGCACTTTTTTATTTTCGCAGAGATCTCAACTTCCTGCTTTGCCGTGAAAAGCGGCTCAACTGCCATATCCTTGAAATAAACATGAAGGAGCCTTAACTGCTCGTCAGGAGTCCATTCGGATTCTTTTTCTTCAGTTTTTGGCGCATCAATACTTCTGCCATCTGTATCCAACAGATTATTGTCCAAATTCATTTCAATTTCATCATTGTCGGTAAAAGATTCAAATTCGTTCATTTTTGCAGAATCTCCTCTCATGTTTGTCTCTTAGCCCCCATTGTATCAAATTTAAAGAGATGAAAAAACAAAATTTGCTAGGAAAGCAAAAATCTGTAGAGACTGGCTTATTGTCAGGAACAGTTTTATGGTTATTAGTTACAAGCAAAAATCTGTGATCTCAAATAGATTTCTTTTGTATTTTGACCACAAAATAACAGACAAACAGCCTAACCATATAACTTGTTCAGGTGCAGTTCATTTCACGCCATTGTAGCCGTCTGCAACCTTACTCCAGTTCACTACATTCCACCACGCCTCAATATAATCGGGCCTCTTGTTCTGGTAGTTAAGGTAATAGGCATGCTCCCAAACATCCAGTCCTAAAATTGGCTTTAACCCTTCAGATAAAGGATTATCCTGATTAGGGGTGGAAGTAACAACCAAATTATTACTACCGTTGACACAAAGCCATGCCCATCCACTACCAAAGCGAGTTGTTGCAGCCTTGGAAAACTCTTGCTTAAAGTTGTTAAAGTCTCCAAAAGCACTGTTTATTGCATCGGCCAACTCTCCTTGCGGTTCAGCATCGCCTCCGGGGACCATAATTTGCCAAAAAAGGCTGTGATTTGCATGACCGCCCCCGTTGTTTCTCACGGCAACCCTTATATCCTCGGGAACAGAGCTCAGGTCTGAGATCAAATCCTCAACTGATCTGTTCTGTTGTTCAGGATGTTTTTCCAATGCTGTATTTAGATTTTTAACGTATGTCTGATGATGTCTCGAGTGGTGAATTTCCATCGTGCGAGCATCAATATATGGTTCTAGTGCGTCATAACTATATGGTAAATCGGGCAACTCATGTGCCATTTAAGTATTCCTCCAATAAATTATTTCGTTGCTTGTGTAAAACAATACAATTTTATATTGTCCTTGGAAATCCTAATTATAAACCTTTTATTATCCACTGTAAACATTAAAACTATTAAATTAGACATAGTTCATCTTTTTTAGTTTATTTATCTAATTTAAGTAAATTAAATAGGGTCAAAGTTATTTAAGGACAGCTTCTTGAACAAGTTAATAGAGCTTAGAGATATTTATAAGTCATTTGGAGAAAAATCGGTTCACTGCGGAATTGACTTGGACATCTATGAAGGCGAACGAATTACCGTTCTCGGAAGAAGTGGAACGGGTAAAAGCGTGCTTCTGAAACTTATAATAGGACTGATAAAACCAGATAGGGGGAAAGTCACTGTTATGGGAAAAGAGATAAACACCGCCACGGAAAACGAATTGTTATCAATAAGAAAGGGCATTGGTATGCTCTTTCAGGGGTCGGCGCTTTTTGACTCCCTAACCGTATCGGAGAATATCGCTTATGCTTTGTCTGAAGACCCTAGTTTTTCAGAAAATGAAATAAACAAATTAGTAAAAAAGAAGTTAGAACTTGTTGGATTAGCCGGTATAGAGGACAAAATGCCAGCAGACCTGAGCGGCGGCATGAAAAAGAGAGTCGCACTCGCAAGGGCTCTTGCAACTACGCCGAACATACTTCTTTATGATGAGCCAACAACCGGGTTGGACCCTCCCAACATAAACCGTATTAACAACCTTATAATACAAATGAACAAACAGTTCAACATAACGAGCGTAATTATCACTCACGACCTTGAAAGCGCTTTCACCGTGTCCGAACGCATAGCTTTCCTACATGAGGGAAAGATCGTATTTACGGGAGCAGTTGATAGGGTAAACAACAGCGGTTGTGAACCTCTGGATGATTTTATCAATGGGGTTATGGGAAAAGAACTTGCAATCATCTGAAAATAGTCCAAAAAGGACAATTGGTTTAATGGGTGCCACGGGTATAGGGGTGGGCGGTATAATCGGCGGCGGTATATTGGCGTTGAGCGGTGTTGCATTTGCAAATAGCGGGCCAAGTGCCACACTCGCTTTTCTTCTGAATGGACTGATAGCAGTAATGGTAGCCCTGAGCTATGCGGAAATGTCCTCCATTTTTCCCGAATCGGGAGGAACTTACCTATTTTCAAAAAAAGTCCTGTCAATTAAATCTGCCTTTTTTACAGGCTGGATATTCTGGTTCGCATCAATAGTGGCAGCAGTTCTATACGCTATTAGTTTTGCATCTTTCATGGTAATTGCAATGAACGTGATATGGAACGAGTTTATAGGTAAGCCCCCGGATTGGTTTTCCTCACAATTGACCGTAACCCTGCTTTCTACTGCCGCAACGCTGTTTTATACCTTTTCTTTATCAAGGAAAGCCGGGAGCGGTGGAAACTTTGCCAACGTAGGTAAAATAGTTGCCTTTTCTATACTGATCATTGCAGGTCTCTTGGCATTGTTTAAAGCGGAATCAGCTCAGGTAGTGAAAAACCTGAGCCCATTCTTTTCAAACGGAGCCAGCGGTTTATTTACTGCAATGGGATATACATTTATTGCAATGCACGGTTTTGACCTGATCCCAACCGCGGCTGGAGAAATTAAAAATCCTGAAAAGAACGTTCCAAGATCAATGCTGTTGTCACTGGGGCTTTCACTCGTAATATACGTTCCCCTTTGTTTTATAATCGCAGCCGTCGGTGTAAACAGTGGACAAACAATTACGGAAATGGGGTCAGAGTATCTTGAGGAGATAGTTGCAGTCGCTGCAAAGAACTACATGGGTAATTCCGGCTACTGGATCGTATTAGTTGCCGGTATATTATCAATGCTCTCAGCACTTAGGGCTAATCTTTTTGGTGCATCAAGGGTGGCATACAAAATGGCAGTTGACAGAACGCTACCTAAAAAACTCGGCTTCATTCACAAAACTAATCAAACACCTGACAAGTCCATATATGCAACTTCAATAATAACCATCTTAATAATCGTGGCATTTAGCAACGTTGAATCCGCCGGTGCGGCAGCAAGCCTTGTATTTCTGCTTTCCTTTGCCATATCACAGATATTGTCAATTCTGGTAAGGCGGAGAGTTGACGTTGCCAAAATACCCTTCCGTATGCCTCTATATCCTTTCCTTCCAGTGATTGGAGCTGTTTGCTGTTCTCTCTTGGCTATTTTTCAAGGATTTGTAGTTCCGCAAGCCGGATTGATCACGTTAATATGGCTATTTATCGGTGGGGTTCTATACACAATTCTATTTAGCAAAAGTGCAAAACGTTTTGACGTCTCCGCCACCGCTTACGATCCGTACTTGTCAAAGCTCAGAGGACAAACACCAGTGGTATTAGTTCCTATATCCAATCCTACAAACGCCGCTTCGCTTATCAAACTTGCAAGTTCATTCGCTCCACCGGATTTTGGAAAGGTGAGGCTCTTGTCAGTAGTAACAAAATCAGAAGACCATAATGAACAAGTCAAAAAAATAACCAACAGTCAGAATGTGCTTAAGGAATCTCTAAAAGCATCTATTGAAAATGGTATATACCCCGAAGCACTGACCACTGTGGCTGATAACGCTTGGGATGAAATAAAAAGAGTTTCAAAACATTACCAATGCGACAGTATTGTTCTCGGACTGACAGATATTAATGAAGAAGTAGCCGGATTATACATGGAAAAACTGATAAGCAATGTTTCTTGTGACGTGGTGGTTCTTAGGGCTTATAATGGGTGGAATTTACAAGGTGTCAAGAGGGTGCTTATCCCCATCTCAGGCGGAAACAGCTATGAAAAACTACTGGCAAGACTGATAGGCACTCTGTCCCGCGTGGGGATCTCGGAAATTGAATTTTTAAGGGTTATGCCTCAACTCTCAACTTGGTCGGATAGAAAAAAGGCAAGAGAAAAGCTGTTCATATTAGCACAGGACTACTGCGTGAATGGAAACTTCAGTGTAAAAGTTGTTCAGAATGATAACGTTACCGAGGAGATAATAAGTCAATCGGAGAACTTTGATATGATTATATTGGGTTTTAAAAAGGTTAATAAATCCTACCTGCGAGCTTTTGGCCCCATTACGCTGAAGATCGCCCGTGAAACCAACACACCCTTAGTCCTTATAAATCATTCGGACTGATTTAATCGCTCTCTAATAAATTACTTCACGCCTGAACTTCTTCTTTTCTCTTTTCTCTTCTTTCAATTCCTTCAATTTTTATGATCTTCCATTTCCCAAAATTGGATTTTTCAATATAGATCGTGATATTTTCTGGTGCGTTGTTTAACCCCAGAACACCAACTTCAACACCATTCCTTATGCCGGTGGCTTCCACGTCCATGTTGACAATTGCAATTTTTCTTTCGCCTTGCTTCTCCACTCTTGAGGTTAAATTTGAAAAAGAACCTTTTAACGTATCAAATTCATCAAATGTATTTTTCACTATATTTCTGATGATAATATAGTTATAACCAGAGTCGTCTTTATAATGAATAGAAAAAAAAACCATAAACTTCTCAAGGTCTTCAGATTCAGCTGATTTTATTATCTCGTTAAAATAAGCGGTAAAAAATCCATCTCCCTCTCTGTTTTTCATAAACAGGATCAAAATTAAAAGCAGTATTGGCAACAAAATAAATATTTTCTTCATTGTCATATATGCTCAATCACGTCCATACCGTTTGGACTGACTTTAATTTTTACCATACCCACTACCTCCGTATCGTAAACTTTTAACCGTTCGGACGGGTAGTTATTGCCCGTGCACTTTTTGCAAACTACAACGTCTGGATTGAACGTCTCAATAACTGCTCCGTAGCCACCTGAATATTTTAATTCCGGCAAAAACACGGCTTTGATCTCCCCTTTGATTGATTGTTTTATTGATACCATATCGCTCAAGCTGAACTTCTCAATAGACTCGCCTAAAATTATAACACTCCCCTTGAAATTTATGGAAATTAAAACGGGTTTGGGAAGTTTTGAATCAAAAATATGATATGGATTTTTCTGGCGGTAAAAAACGACTTCAGTGTCTCCTGAACTGAAACTGTCCTTTTCATAATGTATCTTATGCACGTCAATATCCTTCTGGTAGATGCTTTCCCATAATGTGTTGCTGAGCTTTGAACCGTTTATCCATAGCTCATCGGGTCTTGTTCTCTTTATAAGAGTATTGAGACCTTTCAGGTGTGATCTGTCAAGAGAGGTGTAAACCACCAAATCCAGTGAAGTGATCCGCTCATGCAACAGGAAAGGTATAAGGACGGAGCGGTCAATAAAATCAGATCTGGAATTAGGAGAAAATCCACCGTTAAAGACTATCTTTTTTGAATCCGGTAATTTCAAGACTGTTATATTCTTTCTTCCCGAGTCCAGAAAGTAGGCTTCAAGTTGTCCATCAGCAGAGTGATGAACATCAACAACGTTAATAAACACAAGAAGAAAAAAGACTGGTGGCAATAAATACCGGAGTTTCCTGTGACCCTGTTGTAATAAGATCAGTAACCCCAAAAAATACAACAGGAAAATAGAAAAAAGACCGAGCCTGTGCACTGTTAAATAAGCAAAGCCGGTTTTCTCAAACAACTCCGTTATATAGAGTAGGAAACTGACAAAATACAGATTTGCATTTATCATTATAAATCCCGCTAAATAAGTGCTCAGCATGAACGCGGCTACAGATAAAAGACACAGCGGTAGGATTAGCAGTTCCACAATAGGCAGAACAACCAAATTGGCGGGAACAGTAAGGACCGGCAAGTAGCCAAAGGCATTAAGGGAAATAGGAATTGTGACAAAAGTTGCTGCAATCGTGGTTTTAATAACTGAAAGCAGATTATTTTTTAACCCTCCTATCTTAAAAGGGTAATACAAATGGATCATAAAAATCCCAAATACAGACAGAAACGACAGTTGAAATGCAAGGTCAAATAAGGAATTCGGATTTACAACAAGGATCAGTAAACCAGCAAAGCCAAGCGTGTTCAACTTGAACTCTTCCTTACCGATGATGATCGCAATCAAATATACCACTATCATTATAGCTGCCCTTATTGATGATATGGAAAAACCCGTCAGTGGGGTGTAAAGCAAAACTGGTAGAATTGTCATCAAAGCTGCAATTCTTGGAACTTCGTATTGCAACATCAGGTATTCGGAACGTTTTAACAACCATTTAATAATAAAGTAAAAAGCAAAGGCAAACATACCAACGTGCAAACCGGAAATTGCAAGAATATGGGATAAGCCAAGCGCAGAAAACCTGTCTTTGAGATTTGACGGCAGATAACTCTTATCCCCAACGCTGAGAGCGTTTATTATCTCACTGTGCGGATATGGAACAACAGATCTCGCAAACTGAACATACTCCATCCTGAAAAGGTTTACTTGGTATAAAATAGGATTTACAGACTGGCTTTTTCCATGAATTGTCAACCTGCCGCTGGAAGCGAAGGCAGAGTAGTGAATATTCTTCAACTTGTAAAAACCATCAATATCAAAACTGCCGGGATTTTCAAAATTCCCGATCTTTTCAAGCCTGACACCTTCGATCGATACACGGTCACCGTAGTATAGTTTTCTTTCCATTTTACCAAGATACAAAACTACCTTTTCATCAAGACGGAAACTGCTGCCGCTATTTTCTATCTCGTCTATTTGAACTATCAACCTCACACTGTTCTCTCTGATTTCTGGATTTCTTTCCAGAACACCACTGATTTTTACCTTTTTTCCTGCTACATGCTCAATTTCCTTAACGGGTTCGTAATTGACCGTTAGAACAATCCCGAGCGGAATAAATGCGAGGAACGCAAGGGTGTTTTTTTTTAATATCAATATTAGGAAGGGAAAAAATACTGCCAAAGTTACAAAAACAGACGGATCCAGATGTTTTTTAAGTAAAATTCCTAAAATAAAGGATATAAGACAAAATAATATCCTGTGTTTAACGAATAGCGTCATTAATGATCATCACATTCTTTGCAAAGAACGGTGGCGGTTGCAGCTATCCCTTCCCCTGAACCAATGGCTCCCATATTCTCGGCAGTTGTGGCTTTTATTCCGATCCTATCCCTGCTTAAATTCAGCACTTTTGATATGGTATCTTTCATTGGATCAACGTAAGGAGCGATCTTCGGCTTTTCACAGATAAGCACCGTATCAAGATTTATGATCTCCAACCCTTTCAATTCAAGCATTTTTATCACCTTTTCAAGAAGTGTTATGCTTGATACACCTTTGTAACGTGCATCATCGTCTGGAAAATGGAATCCAATATCTTTCTCGCCTATCGCACCAAGTAAAGCGTCACAAATCGCATGGACAAGCACGTCTGCATCGGAATGCCCCTTCAATCCAAACTCATAGGGAATCTCAACCCCACCCAACACAAGCCTTGAACTCTGCTCAAATCTATGCGCATCAACACCATGTCCTACTCTATACACTATTTAATGCTCCTAACGTGACCGCCCATCATTAATTCAGCAAGTTTCATATCTTCGGAACTTGTTACCTTGAAATTAAATTCTGAACCTCTGGTAATATGAACCTTATGTCCTGCGCATTCCACTATTTGTGCTTCATCGGTAAAGATGCTGTTTTTCAAATCCACTTTTTCATAGCCATCTCTAAGTATGCCACACTTAAAAGCCTGAGGGGTTTGTGCTCGCCAGATTGAACTTCGAGACAGGGTGTTTTTGACAATTTCATTATTCACCATTTTAAGAGTGTCCGTAATTGGAATGGCGGAGATAACACAACCTTTTGTATTTGCTTCTGAAATTATTTTATCAATAAAGTCCGGTGTCACAAAAGGTCTTGCCGCGTCATGGACAACAACGATCTTTGCATCACCCCTAACGGCTTCAAAACCTTTCTTTACGGAATCCTGCCTAACGTCCCCGCCTTCAACAACTTTTACTTGATCGGTGAATGAGTTTTTCCCTATTATCTCTTTTTCAACAAAATTTACGTCGTCCCGTGAAACAACCAGAACTATCTCCCCCACGGATAAACTTTTCTGAAAAGATTTGAGACAAAAAGAAAGCAAGGGTTTTCCTTGTATTTTGACAAATTGCTTTTTTGAACTTCCCTCGAACCTGGACCCAGTTCCCGCGGCTGGGATAATGGCTGATGCTTTTATATCAGGCATTTAAATGTTAAGCCAAGGCAGCCTCTTTTATTCTGGCAAAGACCATCTTCCCAGTTGAAGTCTGAAGAACACTCTTTACGGTAACCTGAATCTCTTTTCCCAGATGCTTGCGTCCCTCCTCAACCACCACCATTGTACCGTCATCAAGATAGCCGACCGCCTGATGATAATCTTTACCTTCCTTCACAAGTTTGATCTGAATTATGTCGTCCGACATTACTGCGGACCTCAAGACGCTTGAAAGTTCGTTTAAGTTTAAAACCCTTATGTTCTGTATGGATGCAACCTTATTTAAGTTTGAGTCGTTGGTAACTATAACGGCATCCATAATCTTTGCCAATTCCACCAGTTTGAGGTCTGCTTCCTTGATGCGGGGAAAATCGTAATTTGTTATTTTTATACTGAATCCGTCTATACCACTTTGCATTTTTTTAAGTATATCAAGTCCCCTTTTACCTCGGACCCGCCTTGTGCTGTCCGGAGAATCTGCAATATACTGCAATTCCTTGATTATAAACTCGGGAACAATTACACTACCATCCAGAAAACCGGCTTCTGCAATGTCTGATATTCTCCCGTCAATAATAACGCTCGTATCCAGAATTTTTATTTTAGGTTTTTCGCCAATTTCACTCCCTGTAAAACTAAACCTCTTGAAAGAATGGCCGTAGTCGCCACCTTCACCTTTATATATTCCAAATGATATTCCCAGTGACAGTAAAAAACAGAAACCTATCACCTTACTAACAATGATCAAATTTGCTGGAATGCCAGATGAGTCTACAACCTGCGACAAACTAAAAAAGATCAGCATGGAAACAGTAATGCTAATGCCTATGGCAATAACGGATCTTACAGATAATTTCTGGGATAGAAAATGGATGATCAAAAAAAACAACAGTGAGCATAATGAAATAACCACAGTCAGGTAAAAAGATTGGCTGAGCGAATAATCAGCAATATTGTGTAATACAACAAAACTCACTATTCCAATCACCACTGAAAAGAATATGTCCAGTATCATATCATCTAACCTTTTTGAATTACCATTTCATAGTAAATTGACATCACAGTTAATTATATTTAATAAAGCAACCATAGACAAATAGAACTATCCAGATTGAAATTCATACTGCTCATGCTAACTTATTTATCTACCCGTAAGGAACCTCAATGAGAATTTACACGCTTGCAAGTGGCAGCTCAGGCAACTCCCTCTACATAGAATCTGAATACTCCAAAATACTTGTTGATGCCGGACTCCGTCCGAGAGTTCTAAAAAACAGACTAATATCTCTGGGAGTGGATTTGAGCCAAATTGACGCAGCTATTATTACCCATGAGCATACGGACCATACAAGGTCAATAACAAAACTACCAATCCCTATTTATGTATCAGCCAAAACAGTTCACTTATGGAAAAACAAGGTTGAGAAACTGAACCAGTTTGAAAACAACGGGCAGTTTGCAATAAAAGACATGAAAGTCACCCCTTTTTCAGTTCCCCACGATGCAATTGACCCAGTGGGTTTCACGATTGAATTTGATGGAACAAAAATCAGCATCGTAACAGATATTGGATACGCTACCGGTCTTGTCATTGAAAGGTTGCAAAAATCAAACATACTCGTATTGGAGTCAAACCATGACATGAAAATGTTACTTTACGGTAGCTATCCGTGGGAGTTGAAGCAAAGAATAAAAGGGAAACTGGGACATCTTTCCAATTCACAGTCTGCATCTCTCCTTAATGCTGTTTACCACGATGGAATACGGCATGTTATCCTGGCACATTTAAGCAGGGTAAACAACTGTCCGCAGGTTGCTCATAGTGAGTTCGCAGCCATACTGAAAAATAAAGGGAACGATCACACAAATATCCATCTCGCACCGAGAAATTCCGTTGCAGAGGTAACAAACTCTTGATAGGCAGATATTCCAGAGAAAAAATGTCACAAATTTGGACTGATGAAGCCAAATACCAAAACTGGCTCAAGGTTGAAATAGCAGTCTGTGAAGCATGGGCGGAGCTCGGTGTAATTCCCCGAAGATCCCTGAACATTATTAGAAAAAAAGCTAAATTCAATGTGGAAAGGATCAACAAATTAGAGAAAGATCTAAAACACGACGTAATCGCCTTCCTAACCTGTGTTGCTGAAAACGTTGGAAACGACTCAAGGTTCATACACTTGGGACTAACGTCCTCCGACATAATTGATACCTCATTTTCAATGCAATTAAGAGACACAAGCAACATTATCATAGAAGATATACAAAACCTGCTCCAAGAGCTAAAAAAAATGGCTTATGAACATAAAAATACTCCTATGATAGGAAGATCTCATGGTATTCACGCTGAACCTAAAACCCTGGGTCTTGTGTTTGCTCTTTGGTATGATGAATTCAACAGAAATCTTGAAAGAATGATAAGGGCAAGAAAAACGGTAAGCGTGGGTATGATGTCAGGCGCCGTGGGAACTTATGCCAATATTGATCCAAAAGTAGAAGAAATCGCGTGTGCAAAGCTGGGACTCATGCCTGCAAATATCTCAACGCAAGTGATCCATCGTGATATACATGCCGAGTATTTTTTGACTCTTTCTCTCATAGCAGCAGCCGTTGAAAGAGTAGCAACCGAGGTCAGGCACTTTCAAAGAACCGAGGTTCTGGAGATTGAAGAGTTTTTTGACAAGAAACAAAAAGGCTCCTCTGCCATGCCTCACAAACGAAACCCCGTGCTTTCAGAAAACCTCTGTGGTTTATCAAGATTGGTGAGATCTTCAGTAATACCTGCACTGGAGAACATCTCTCTATGGCACGATAGGGACATAAGCCACTCATCGGTTGAACGTGTAATAGGTCCCGATTCAGCAATACTGACGGACTTTATGCTGAACAGGCTAACCACCATGGTCAGTAAGCTAAAAATATACTCGGACAATTTAGAAAGGAACATCTGGACGACAAACGGACTTGTGTTTTCCCAAAAAGTGCTTTTAAAACTTATTTCCAAAGGCTATACCAGGGAAAAAGCTTATTCTATCGTTCAACGAAACGCCATGAAATGCTGGAAATCAAAAAACAATTTTATGGAACTGCTATCAAAGGATAAAAACGTTAAATCTGTCCTTAATAATGACGAACTTGCTTCTTGTTTTGAAATTGATCCATACCTCAAAAACGTTGATTTTATTTTTGGCAAAGTGTTTTCCTGAAAAAACATCTGCAATAATAATTGATTTATATAATACTGATTGGTATCTTTCCTGAATAGTGTTACTAAATCAAAGTTGTGGTGGAGGATATAAATTAATGAAAAAGTTTCTGATTTTGATTTCACTTCTCGGTTTACCTCTGACTTTATCATGCGATAAGATAAGCAAAGCTGAAACCATGAAGAAAGAGATAAGCCAAGAGACACAAGACAGGCTAGTTTCTTTCTTCAAATCAAAGCATAGTTCAATGCTTCCTGCCAATACGGAAGTAAAACTCGGAGATTTCAAAGAAAGTGAAGCAAAGGGTCTCACTCAAGGAGTGTTTAAATTATCAATACCCGGCAGTCAGCAGGATATACCCGTTCCGTTCCTGATAGGAGAAGACAGTAAACACATAATTATCAATCTGGCGAAAATAGTAAACCTTGGAGAATTGGAAAAATCGAAAATAAATGGATTTAATGAAGGAAAGATAGATTTAGCGGTAAACCCTCTTCCTATACTGGTAAGTGAAGACGGCAGCCAATTAATTGTAGGAGAGATACTTGACTCCAGCGTTGACCCTCGCCAGGAAGTTATCAGCAATATACAGCTTGATAACGTCCCGTTCAAGGGTGAAAAAGACGCAAAAATTACGGTGGTTGAATACTCGGATTTTCAGTGTCCATACTGTAAAAGCGCAAGTGACGCAATACCAAACTTGATTGAAGAGTATAAGGGAAAGATAAAGTTGGTTTTTAAGCAGTTTCCATTACCAAATCACCATTGGGCAAAACCCGCTTCAATAGCCTCTCTTTGTGCTTATGAGCAGGATAACGACAAGTTCTGGAAATACCACGACCTTATATTTGCAAGCCAGAGGGACATAACACTGGCAAATTCAAAGGAGAAGTTTAAAGAGTTTGCAAAAAAGTCCGACTTGAACGAGGATGAATTTAATAAATGCCTGAGTTCCAAAACCATCGCTGAAAAGGTTGAAGCAGAAATAAATGAAGGCCGTGGAGTTGGCGTGAACTCAACTCCAACCTTTATCGTTGATGGACTTATAATTCCTGGGGCAGACATGAAAAGGGTCAGGAATGAAATAAACTCCAGATTGTAAGTCTTGATTAGGATGTTAACTCAAAACATCTGAAAAAACGTACAAGTTGGATCTGAAAATCTCCGACTGTTCTTCACAAACTAAAGCGAGTTCCAGCGTGTTTTTGGAAACCGCATCAAGATGGTCATGGAAGTAATAGAACAATTAAACCAAAAGGCAGAGTCCAAGTCCGATGAGTTGAAAAAATGGTTTGAAAGCCACTTAAAAAATATACTCATTCCCCTTTACTCTTCTGTTGATCTCAGGGTGGCAGATAAAAAGATCGTTCCCGTTGATACCAACATATTCCCAGCAGGATATAACAATCTTACGGAAAATTTCCGAATTAACACCGGTAGACTGTTTAAAAGGGTGCTGAGCAAAAAATACCCAAATTCCGGAAAAATTTTGATAATCTCTGAACTTCACACTAAAAACAGTTTTTACTGGGAAAATGTAAGAACTCTTAAAACAATTCTGGAAAACGTGGAATATGAAGTACAGGTTGGCATTGTGGATAAGAGATTTACCTTGGATAAATTTGCATTTACTACGGCAAGTGGTGCTGAAGTCGAAGCGCATAAGATCATAGACAAAGGCCGCAGGGTTTTTGTTGATGGATTTGATCCGGACGTAATACTGCTCAACAACGATTTTTCTGAAAAATGTCCTAAAAATCTAAGGGACACCATACAACCCGTGGAGCCACCCGTCGAAATGGGCTGGCACAGCAGGCGCAAAGACACACATTTTGAGTTCTACAATTCCCTTGCCCGTGAGGTGGCAAAAATATTGGAAATTGACCCTTGGATCATAAGCATAGAGACACGTCTGGTCAAAGACGTGAATTTTGAAACGATAAAAGACAGGAATAAAGTATATGAAGTTGCGAATAAACAACTTTCATTTCTAAAAAAACAGTATGCAAACAGGAATATAGAATACGAACCGACGCTTTTTATTAAAAGTAATTCAGGCACATACGGAATGGCTGTATTAGGCATTACAAATGCAGAATCAATAGTTCTAATGAACTCAAATAACAGGAAAAGATTAAGGGTTACAAAAGGCGGAAGACCCGTAAGAGATTTCATTGTGCAGGAATGTATCCCCACTGTTCTGAAAACAAAAGAAGGCAATTTTGCTGAACCCGTTATCTATCTTGTTGACAACGAAGTGGCAGGAGGATTTTTCAGGGTTAATGCGGAAAAGAAAGAAAACGAAAATCTTAATTCAAAAGGCATGGCTTTTGAGCCTTTTATCAATACAGTAGGTGGATTTGACAGCATACCTCCAATCTTTGAACTGATCTCCAAAGTAGCAGTTATTGCATCTGGATACGAAATAGAAAAAATAATAATGGAAGGTGGTTGCAGGGAAACCGCGAGTTAATCCTCTATCTCAAATTCCAATCAAAAAAAATTAACTCCTCCGACAGAATTTGAATTGATTCTGATTTCCAATTAGGTAGAAACTTACAGATTTACAGTCTCATTTAATCAACCAAATTAAAGGACGTTCAGTTGACAGAACATTTAACCGTAGAAAATTTCCTTCTCGCTCTGGTTTTGTTATTTGTTTTTGCCAAGGGGTTGGGGGAGCTTTTTGAAAGAATAAAACTCCCTGCTGTTCTGGGCGAACTGACAGCCGGAATAATACTTGGCGGAAGTATACTTGCAATTGTTCCATCCGCAGCCGGACAGGTTGGCTATGACACGTTTCACCTGCTTGCAGAAGTGGGAGTGGCAATACTACTTTTTGAAATAGGACTTGAGACCGATATTGACGACCTAGTAAAAGTGGGTCCAAAATCAACTTTGGTGGCGATAGTGGGAATTGTAGCTCCTTTTTTTCTTGGTTTTTTCAGTATTATCGCACTTCAAAAATTTGAAATACTGGACGTTGACACTCAGCTTTTAATGTTGGTGGCAATCACCACTGGTGCAACTCTTGCCGCAACCAGTGTGGGTATTACCGCTCGCGTGCTTTCGGATCTTAACAAGTTGAACACGAAAGAGTCCAAAATAATTCTCGGCGCAGCCGTCATTGATGATGTTCTCGGCTTGATAATACTCGGCCTTGTAACCGGCTTAATTGAGGCATTTAAGAGCAGCGCCGGTAGCGGAGTGTCGCTTATGCAGGTAGCTGTTATAATGGTCAAGGCATTTGGATTCCTATTGGTTTCAATTCTCCTCGGAAATCTGATTCGTAAACCGGTCTTTAACTTCATTGGCAAATTAAAGGCCAGAGGCATACTACTGATTTACTCACTGGCTTTTGCCTTTTTATACTCATACGTGGCAAGCCTGATGGGACTTGCACCAATCGTGGGAGCTTTTGCAGCTGGATTGGTGCTTCGAAAAACAGAACAATTTAAAATCATTGAAAATAGCTTAAAACCCGTTTCCGATTTTTTCACACTGATATTTTTTGTGGTTATAGGTGCAGCGGTGGATATTTTTGTTTTCAACCCGTTTGTGCCGGGTAACAGCAGTATAATGCTTGTAGCACTGATATTGTTTGTTTTAGCCGTAATCGGAAAATACATAAGCGGTTACGCTGTGATCGATAAAGACATTGACTCAAAAGTGATTGGAATAGGTATGATACCGCGTGGAGAAGTTGGGTTGATTTTTGCACAGGTTGGGTTAAGCTATGGGGTTTTTGACTCGGGGCTTTTTTCAGCAGTAACCGTTATGGTGATGCTGACAACTTTTGTAGCACCACCGTTGCTACAACTCGCCTTCAAAAAAAATAAGAATTAAATGAAAAATTTTATAAAAATTACAGGCTATATACTTATTTTTTTATCTGCTACGACAAACTCCCATGCAGCTGGAGATAATCTGCTGAGTGTGGATAAAACGATACTTGTTCAACTTGTTATTGTAATTGTCGCACTTTACGCATTGAACGTATTAATATTTAAACCCTTGCTTGGATTGCTGGACAGGAGGGAGAAGCTAACCAGAGGGACCCTGGGAGAAGCAAAAAACCTGACGGGAAAAGCAGAAAAACTGATTGAAGACTACAACAGGCAAATTGACGATGCCAGAACCATGGCAAACAAGCAAAGAACAGAAATAAGAAAGGAAGCCCAGCAGGCAGCAGCAAAGATGATATCCGAAGCAAGGCAGGAATCACAGATACTTTTAGCAAACTATAAGAAAGATCTGGATGCTCAAGCTAAAAGCGTCAAAGAAAAAATAAAACCAGAAATAGAGAATTTGGCAGGCAATATTGCTTCAAAGATCCTCGGAACGGAGGTTTAGTTTGGATCCATTCAACTGGTCATTTGTAATCAAGCATGCAATCAACCTTCTGATACTGGTTGGAATACTTGTCTATTACACAAGGAAGCCAATAAAAAAAGCTCTGGAGAAAAGAAGATCAAATCTGGGCAGAGAAATTGACAGGGCGAGAGAAGAAATAGATAACGCAAAAAGAAAATTTGATGAATACTCAAGCAAACTAAAGAGTCTTGATTCGGAGGCATCTTCTCTTAGAAAATCAATAGTGGAGTTGGGAGAAAAAGAAAAAAGCGAGATCATAGAACAAGCTGAACAGGCATGTAAATTGATAAAAAAAGAGACTCAGGAAACCATTGAGCTTGAAGTTTTCAGAGCAAAACAGAAAATAGAACAGGAAGTAATTGCAAACTCATTGGAACTTGCTGAAAAATTGGTAAGGGAAAAAATGGGCGACGAATATAACTCAGAATCCGTTGATAAAATGGTTTCACAGATAGAGGAAAGTAAATGGCTTCAATAGCTACATTAAGGGATCTTTCAGATGCTCTGACTGAAACGAGTATGGAAAGCGACAACATAAAAAATGTAATTTCGGATCTGTTGGCATTTTTCAACCTGCTGTCAGAAAACGAAGAATTAAAAAATATTCTTACCACTACTGCTTTTGAAGTTGAAGAAAGAAGGGAGATAATTTCAGATATATCTGAGAGCCTGAAAATGAGCACAGAAGCAAAAAATTTTCTGGTAGTGGCTTCCGAACTTGGTAAATTCAGTGCACTGCTGAACAAAAAGGATTTTATTATAAGGAGATTGGAATTGGCAGCCGGGAAATTAAAAACAGAGATCACATCAGCAAGATCTTTAACCGAAAATGAACTAAGCAAAATAAAAAAATCTTTAATCAAAACAACGGGTAAAAAAATAGAAAGCAGCGTTAGTATAGATGCTTCCATTATCGGAGGGCTCATAATCAAGATAGAAGGGAAGGTCTATGACAACAGTATAAAAACTCGATTGGAAAAACTTCAGTCGGCATTAACCGCGTAGCAATGTAACACATTTTGAGCAAGGAGCTTACCATGGACGAATTGAGAGTTGAAAACATAGGCGAGATATTACGAAATCGAATAAAAGGCTATGATGAAAAAGTAGACACTGCAGAGATCGGAACGGTGCTTTCAGTAGGAGATGGTATCGTCCGCGCTTATGGACTTGATCAAGTAAAGGCCGGAGAGCTTGTGGAGTTTAAAAGCGGAGTATCAGGTCTTGTTCTTAACTTGGAAGAAGATAACATCGGTATTGCCCTGTTTGGTGAAGACACAGAAGTCGCTCAGGGTGACATCGTAAAACGTACGGGAAAAATTGCCGAAATCCCAGTTGGGGAAGCAATGAAAGGCAGGGTCATAGACTCACTCGGACTTCCTCTTGACGGAAAAGGTGAAATTGCCACCACTGAAACGCGGCAGATAGAGGTTAAGGCGCCGGGTGTTGTTTACAGGCAATCAGTAAAAGAACCTCTTCAGACCGGGATAAAGGCAATTGATGCAATGATACCCATAGGCAGGGGACAGAGAGAGCTTATACTCGGAGACAGGCAAACAGGTAAGACAGCAATTGCAATTGACACTATAATTAATCAGAAAAACGAAGATGTTTACTGTATTTACGTGGCGATCGGACAGAAGCAGTCAACCGTTGCTCAGGTTGTTGATAAATTAAAGGAGCACGGTGCAATGGAATACACAACAATCGTATCAGCAACAGCAAGCACACCTGCCCCTTTTCAGTTCCTGGCGCCTTTTGCAGGTTGTGCTTTAGGTGAATACTTCCGGGATTCCGGCAAGCATGCACTTATAATTTATGATGATTTGACTAAGCATGCTTGGGCATACAGACAGTTATCTTTGCTCCTCAAAAGACCACCGGGACGTGAAGCATACCCCGGAGATGTGTTCTATCTTCATTCAAGGCTACTTGAACGTGCCGCTAAAATGAGAAATGAAGACGGCGGTGGTTCCCTAACCGCTCTTCCAATTATAGAAACACAGGCTGGCGATGTTTCAGCTTATATTCCAACAAACGTTATTTCTATTACAGACGGTCAGATATACCTTGAAAGCGACCTTTTCTACTCAGGTATCAGACCTGCAATTAACGTTGGACTTTCAGTTTCCAGAGTAGGTGGTTCCGCACAGATCAAGGCAATGAAAAGCGTGGCAGGCACTTTAAGGCTGGAGCTCGCACAATACAGAGAAGTTGAGGCGTTTTCACAGTTTGCATCGGACCTTGACCCAGCCACTCAAGCACAGTTAGCACGGGGCAATCGACTGGTTGAATCACTGAAGCAAGGTCAATATCAACCGCTTGCCGTTGAAAAGCAAATACTCGCAATTTTTGCAGTAACCAACGGTTACGTGGATAAATACGATTCCTCAGCCGTGCAAAAATATGAGAAAGAAATGCTCTCTTATTTTGAATCCAAGCATCAGAATATCCTTGATGAGATCAAAGAAAAGAAGGTTATTTCAGAAACAATGGCAGAACAAATAAGAACCGCGCTTGATGAACTGGCAAAACAATTAGGTGATTTTAAATAACATGCCGAGCTTAAAACAGATAACCAGAAAAATCAGTAGCGTTAAAGGAACAAGAAGAATTATGAGTGCAATGAAACTCATTGCGGCCGTAAAACTTCAAAGGTCTCAATCATTGCTGAACGAATTTCGCCCTTATTCCGACAGCTATAAAGATATTGCACTCGGAGTTGCAGGTAAATGTGATCCCGATCATCACCTGCTTTTAAGAAAGCCGTCAACTACTGAAAAAATCCATTTCATATTTTTCACATCCGACAGGGGGCTGTGCGGAAGTTTTAATACTGGGTTAATAAAGAGTTTTGAAAATCATATTAACTCTTTACCTCAAGAGAAAACTAATATATCAATTAGCTTTGTCGGAAGACGAGGTAAAGATTACTATGAAGAAAGCGAATACAGAACGGCAGAACGTTTTGTAGGAGTCACAGAAAAGAACTACTCTGACGTCGCAGCAAAATTAAGCGGCAGAGCAATAGATGTTTTCCAGAAAGGAGAGACAGATGAAGTAATACTTGTCTATAACCACTTTAAATCCGCACTTGTTCAGGAAATCACTTACGAAAAACTTCTCCCGATTGATATTGAATCAAATGAGCAATCTTCGGGGTCTTCTGATTATATATATGAACCTACACGTGAAAAGATCATCAGCAAAATCATTCCAAAGTATATAAAAGTCAGGATAGAAAGAGCTATACAGGAATCAATGACCAGCGAGCACGCATCTCGCATGACGGCAATGGAAAATGCAACAAAGAACGCAGAAGATGTAATAAAAAAACTTACCCTATTGTTCAATAAAACAAGACAAGCAATGATAACGACAGAATTAATGGACATTGTCAACGGAACAGAAGCTCAAAAGAAAGGAGGAAACGAGTAAAAATGGAATCTTCAAATCATTCCACTGAAAGCAATAAACAGGAAGCCACATCTTCATCAAACAATTTTGGTAAAGTTGTGCAGGTTATGGGACCCGTAGTTGACGTGGAATTCAAGAAAATCGGACTTCCTGCAATCTACACGGCTTTGAAAGTTACTAATTCCACTATAAATGACCAGCGGTGGAATCTTATTTTAGAAGTTGCACAACAACTGGGTGGTAACAGAGTTAGATGTGTTGCCATGGATTCAACTGAAGGTCTTGAGAGGGGACAGGATGTTTTAAATACAAAAGAAGGTATTACAATTCCAGTTGGCAAAGAGTCGCTTGGAAGATTGCTTAATGTGGTAGGAGAACCAATTGATGAAGCTGGTCCCGTTGAAACACAGGAGCGTTGGCCCATTCATAGGTCGGCACCTAAGTTTATTGAACAAAGCACAAAATTGGAGCTGTTTGAAACAGGAATTAAAGTAATTGACCTTCTTGCTCCATTTTTAAAAGGTGGAAAAATTGGTTTATTCGGTGGTGCCGGTGTTGGCAAAACAGTTTTGCTAATGGAACTTATTCACAATGTTGCCAAAGAATACGGCGGTTATTCCGTCTTTGGCGGAGTGGGAGAAAGAACTCGTGAGGGAAATGATCTTTGGCATGAAATGAGAGAGTCGGGGGTAATAGGAAATACAGGGCTTGTCTTTGGACAGATGAACGAGCCTCCTGGAGCCAGAGCCAGAGTTGCCCTGACAGCACTTACACTTGCAGAGTATTTTCGTGATACACAGGGACAGGACGTGTTGTTATTTATTGATAATATATTCAGATTTACACAAGCTGGCTCGGAGGTATCAGCTCTTTTAGGTCGCACGCCTTCAGCCGTTGGCTATCAGCCTACTCTTTCCACTGACCTTGGCGAGCTTCAAGAAAGAATTACGTCAACCGTACAAGGGTCTATCACCTCGGTGCAGGCTATATATGTCCCTGCTGACGATTTGACCGACCCTGCTCCAGCTACCACTTTTGCACACCTTGATGGCACGATCGTGCTTTCAAGACAGTTGACGGAGCTCGGAATTTACCCTGCTGTTGACCCACTCGATTCCACCTCCAGAATACTTGAGCCTAATGTTGTTGGTGAGGAACATTACAAAATAGCTAGGCACATTCAGGAAGTGTTGCAACGTTATAAGCAACTTCAGGAAATCATCGCAATTCTCGGAATGGATGAACTTTCCGAAGAAGACAAGCTCACAGTTGCAAGGGCAAGGAAGATACAGAGATTTTTGTCGCAACCGTTCCACGTAGCGGAGCAGTTCACTGGTACACCCGGTAAATACGTCCCGATCAAAGAGACAATTGACGGATTTAAGGAAGTTATAGACGGCAATCTTGATGATATTCCCGAACAGGCTTTTTATATGGTTGGAAACATCAATGAGGTTCGCGAAAAAGCGAAAGCTATGGAAACAAGTAACTAATCAACCAGGATAAGAATTTGTCTGAATCTATAAATCTCAAAATAATAACACCCAAGATGCTTGTAATAGACGAGCAGGTTAAACTGGTAGCGGCTCCGGGACAGCTAGGAGAATTTGGAATACTCCCCGGTCATGTTCCATTTATCTCAACTCTCTCACCGGGATATGTGAAATTTACCGCAGAAGAAAGCACAGAGGCAAAATCTATAATCATTCACGGAGGACTTGCCGAAGTGAGCGAAGACACTGTCAGAATACTCACTGACGACGCTGAATTCCCGGACTCAATTGACAATGAAACAGCAAGAAAAGAGCTTGAGTTTATTGAAAATCAGATTAAAGAGCATTCGGGAGATTCAAAGAAACTGAAGGAACTTAATCACAAACTCAAACTAGCACAAGTTAGAGCTTCAATCTCACCCAAGTAAAGCTAAAAATTTGTTTCTTAATATAACGGGACACGTAAAGAGGAATTCAAACGGGGAAACGATCCTTGTTAAACACTGTTTAAATCCTGTTTAATTGCCATTAAAGCGTCAATAATTCCGCTAAAAGACCTCTCTAATACGAATTTCTCTGGGGTTTATACTGGAACTTATTTGCTCTTTGCAATTGACTATTTCTTTGTTCCAATCTCGCAATTTGCAAGCAAATTTCCGACCCAGAAACAGGAGAGATACTTGCCGAGAGATTTCCCCCGCATCGCTTAAAAACTATCTATCGCACAAACCTACTATCTGCCTATGCTGTGGGCAGGGAAGCGTCTATTGAGAAAAATAAAAAGCGCCGTCCTTTTGCCCAATTTATCGCACTTCTTGATTCCCGAACCCGTGATGATCACGCTGAGCTTCACGGCAGTATATTTCCGGTTGATGATCCTTTCTGGAACACTTTTACTCCACCGCTGGATTACAACTGCCGTTGTAACAAACGGACGTTGACCCAAAGACAGATAACCAGCAGAGAATGGGAGGTTAGCAGTTCAAAAGGCAAGCTGGTGCGGAGTTCTTTTGATCTTGGCAAATCCGAAAACAACAGAAAAGTAAGCGTTACCGGATACCGCCTTTCCCCCACCAAAACGGTCTTTCCTCACGCCAGCTTTGGCTTTAATCCCTACAAAGCTACTTATCAGCCTGATTTAAATAAATATAAAAACACCGTTGCTTATCAATATGTGCGGGCAACTGTTTTTGGAGAAGGTTTTAAGAGGTTGGTAAGAGGGAGAAGCAATAAAGGTTGGATGCCCGTTGCGGTTTTAAATCAGGAAATGACCAAACGACTCGGAGCGAAAAACCAAACAATACTCCTATCTGCAGACACCGTCAGGGAGCATGCAAAAAAAATAAACCTAAAAGATTATCAGTCAATTCAATCTAAAATTGACGACATTTCTGACAACAAACTTGAAAATATCAAGATCATTCCCAATCCTGACAATAGGCAATTACTCACTTGGGAAGAGAAAGGTAAGCATCACATGATAGCTCTTAAAATACTGCCAAACGGGGAGAACTTTTTTCTCACCATGGGCAGGGTGCGGAAAGGAAACATTAAGAAATACGAAGAGAGAAATAAATGAACTGTCGCCTGGTCAGCTCTGTCCGTGCCAGAAGGACTGCCGTTCCCTTCGTCGCCTTATACGGCTTCTGAAGTAGCCAGGGGTACCCCACTTTTGGATGCAGATTTTGCAGGCACAGATTTTAATTTGTCTTTTGTTGTCTAATATAGCACCTGTGAGAAGTAGTTGTCAAATCTTACAAAACCGCTAAATAAAGCCATTATTTACCATCTTTATAAATTCTGCCATATTACAAACGCGGGAGATTTGCCCGTCTTGTTGTTTTTTGATCCATTTAATAGCCCCTTGTGAGTGTCCCCCGCCGTCAATTACAATAGCTGTAGAAAAACTATAGTTTTGTTTAATGTTAAGAACTAAATACGGCAACTTTTCCTCTGTTGTTCCTTTTGACTGTTGCCATTTGCACTCTATAATCAGAAAGTTAGGGTGTTTTTCAGGGTGATAAAGTAAAAAGTCAGCTCTTGTGTCTTTGCCTTCATAAAGGCTCTTTGCTATTGGGAACTGTGCGGTGTAGGTTGGCTGTTCCAAGATACTACCCGCTTCAATTCTGTTTGCTGGAAACCATAGGTAGTTACAACCTATGATAAGTTGCTCAATTTGATTTTCAAACGCAGCACCCGTTCTATTTGCCTTGTCTCTCATTTAGTAGTTCTTAATTAAAAATTCTGATATGTTTTGTCTGCTTTGTGCTTTACAACTCACCCTTCTGGGTGCTTCTACATTTACGATATTAAAGCTCTTGTATAAGCCTTTTATCTCATCTGTGGCAGAATTTGAAAGCATGAAATAAACCCCATCTTTGTTCAGTGCCTTGCAAAAATCAGCTAATTCTATGTGTCGGTCTATGGAAAATCCTTTGTCAGAATAACCGCTATACGTTTTATGGTATGGAGGGTCTAAATAAACAAAGTCATTCTTGTTTGGTTTGCAACTTGTAAAGTCTTCATTTTTAATTGTTGTGGTTTGCAAGACCTTATGACATGCCATAATTCCTATGTCATCAAGAATCAGAGGATTTGCATATTTGCCAAAAGGAACGTTAAATTTGCCTTTACTATTTTCTCTATACAGTCCGTTAAAACAGGTCTTATTCAGATAAATAAACCTTGAAGCAACCTCAACAGGTGAGGTTATAACGTCTTTGTTTCTGACTTTGTAATAGTAGGTTTTGTTATGATTTTCTTTATGATATTTTAAGCTATCAATCAGTTCTAACGGCTTCTTTTGTATGACTTTATAAGTGATTATAAGGTCTATATTTACATCGCTAATAACCGCCTTTTGTGGTTGCAACTTCCAGAACAAAGCCCCACCACCAATAAACGGCTCATAATAGCCTTTATAAAATTCGGGCAAGTTCTGCACTAAAACATTTAGAATGCCCCTTTTTCCTCCCACCCACTTTACAAAGGGACTTATACCGTTTGAGCTGTGATTTGTTTCTTTGAGATCGTTAGGGTTCACTATTCAAAATTAAGCAACTTTAAGCTATTTGTCAATTCCCCTCTTTAAGCACAACGCATTTGTCTTAAATGGAAATATAGCAAAAAATGCAATAAATACAGTGAGTTAGCAGTTGCAAATAAGAGTAGATGTTTAAATTATTCCCCTCCCGTGGAGGGGTGGCAGGCAAAGCCTGACGGGGTGGTTAAAAAAGGTGGTTAATCCCCCTTGCCTTTTTTAAGAAATCTCAAAATGCTCTCCAGCCGTCGCTCCATCGCCTCAAGTCGCAAGTTTACATCTCTTATTTCTTGTTTGATTGCGTCTTTCTCATCTTTTAAATAAACTTCCTTCTCCTCAAAAAACGCTTCCCGGCGAACATTAAACTTGCCCATGATTTTATCCATTGCGGAAGCAGGTATCATTGCCCTTCCAGCCTCCCAATTCCCCACGGTTACTCGCGAAACTTCTAAGAGGTCAGCCACGTCTTGTTGCCTTAATCCCAGCTTGACTCTCAACAACTTTAAATTGTGAAAATTTTTACTTTTTCTTGACATTGTGCAAAAAATATGAGAAGATGAAAGTTATGAGATTGGCAACAAAAAAAGACACACCGAGACGCCGATCTCACATTTCCAAGGAGAAACGCACACTGACCACGAGCACATATTCTTGCCACTTCATAAGTGTCCCTCTTACAATTAGGTATTAAAAAGACCCTAACTACACTTAGAATAAGCACAAGACCTGCAAGTCATGCAGCCGGATTCAAATGCCAATGCTCGGTCACCACATTCCGGACAAACTTCAGCTATAATATCGGTGGAGATTGACTTTCTGATGAAAAGATCAGTTTGTTTTACGTAATCTGGAGTTTTTTTTTCCTCGTTAGTATCTTTAACCACAAAGCGCTTTTTCAGCACCGTTGCTATGGCATCAGGAATGGACATCACCAATTTTCCCTCAGAGAAAACAGGAGAAGAACCTCCTATTCCTTCCAATTGGTCTACAACATCTTTAACACTTATGCCGGATCTGAGGGCTAAGGATACCAACCTGCCGGTTGCCTCTGCATCTGCCATTGCGGTGTAACCCGACTTCCCAATCTGCACAAACACCTCAAAAGGTTTATCTTCAAATATATTTACAGTTACGTATAGGTTTCCGTAGCCGGTTTTTATAACCTCTGTAAATCCGGTCAAATACTGGGGTCTTTCTACAGGTTTGATCTCTGGAAGAAGGGTGGGATGAGGGGATGGGGTGAGGTTGGACTGGGTGAGTGACATCCCTTCATCCCGGGATGAAATCCCTTCTGAGGTGTTGGTCAATTCTCCTTTTGCTTCCTTTATTAATTTTGCTCCTTCTTCCGTCACTAAAATACCTTCTCTGGAACCTTCCCTATAAACCGTTATTCCTTTGCACCCCATTTTCCATGCAAGGAAATATATCTTTTCAACTTCTTTCAGAGTAATATCAGCGGGAAGATTAACTGTGCTGGAAATGCACGAATCTATGTGCTTCTGAATTGCCGCCTGCATACGAACCCGCATTAGAGGGTTTATTTCATGCGAAGTAACAAAAGTGTTTGGTAGTTCTGTCTCGTCACAAATGTTAAATTCTTTTATATAATCTCTAACCAGAGGGTGATAAACTTTGAATTCCTTCTCAGAAAGAGATTCGGAGCGCCTGTAGTAGGAGAGGGCGAACATTGGCTCAACGCCACTTGTTGTTCCAGCTAGCACAGAACCGCTGCCAACAGGAGGAACTGTTAAGATACAGGCATTTCTCAACCCCTGTTTTTTAATTTTTTCAACTATATCCCCGCTCACCGAATCCAGAAATGGTCTTGACAAGTGTGTATTCAGATCAAAAGCTGGAAAACTTCCTTTTTCTTGTGCTAGATCAGAACTTGCTTCATAAACAACATTCTTAATGTGTTCAAACATTTTATCTGTAAACTTAATTGCCTCATAGCTGTCATATTTTATGTTTAATTTGGCAAGCATATCCCCAAAACCCGTAAAACCAACTCCTATTCTCCGCGAAAGAGTTGAAGCAGTGGTTTGAAACTCTATCGGATGCTTTTCCATGTTGTAGTCGAGTATATCATCAAGAAATCTTACAGAATACTGAAAAGCCCTCTCAAGATTTTCCCAGTCAATCTTTGCATTCTCTGTAAATTCATCCCTTACAAACAAAGACAGGTTAACGTTTCCAAGACAGCAACACCCATAATCTTCAAGTGCTTGCTCGCTACACGGATTTACACCATTAACTTCCATACCTGCATATTCTGTAGGTGAATATTTTTTGACTGCATCCCAGAAAATAAGACCCGGTTCAGCAGAAGTCCATGCTGATTTAACTAACCTATTCCAAATATCCCTTGCCTTTACTTTTCTACTGACTTTAACTTTCTCGCTTTCAAATTTAAGCTCAAAATCCGTGTCTCCTTCTACGGCTTTCATAAATTCATCGGTAACCTTTACTGATATATTTGCAAACTGCACTTTGCTCCTTGCTAAATCATTTTTTATATCAAGAAACTCCATGATATCGGGATGATCCACCCTGATAGTTATCATCAAAGCACCTCGTCTACCCGCTTGTCCTATTGTGCCAGTGGTTGTGGACAATAAATCCATAAAAGAAACAGCACCTGTGGAATAAATAGCAGAGTTATTGACGGGAGCTCCTTTTGGCCTCAAGATGGAGATGTCCGTTCCCACTCCACCACCGAAGGAATAGGTTCTTGCCGCTTCCTTGCACCAATCAAAAATACCTTCAATTGAATCTTCTTTAATTGGCATATAATAACAGTTAAGAAGTGTTGACCGCCTTTTCTGTCCAGCACCAAAAAGAATTCTTCCGCCCGGTATAAATTTGAAATCAGATAGGAGCCAGAAAAATTTCTTCTCCCACTCTTCTTTAAGCCGACTAGTCTTCTCCGGCGATGATATTTCTCTTGCAATCCTGCTCCAAAGCTCTTCTGGGGTTTTCTCAATAATCTTTCCGGATAAATCTCTGAGGGCATATTTTTCGTAAAACACACGTGCTCTTAATTCATCCCCATCAAAAGCGTCTACAGTCTCTTGAGGTATATCCATAACACTGTCTGAAAAACCAACTGATCCTTCCTGATGCTCTGTATCATTTTCAAGAATCTCCCCAACCTGCTTCTTGAAATCTTCTTGGTCAATCACATCTAAGTCTCTACCATTACTCTGGTTAGGTTGAATTTTTTCCGACATACTGTAAAAACTCCTTTGGTATCAAAGATATTGTGTTTAAGTGGGGATTGAACCACAATATATAGTATATGTCAACTATTTTTTAATTTAATGCAAAATTAGCTCCACAACAAGATATTATTGATCTTCAGAAATTTCCCTTATTTTTGGTAAAATAGGTAAAATATGCGTATTTTAGCGCTTGACATAGGAACGAAGACTATAGGTGTGGCAGTAAGCGATCAACTTAATATATCTTCAAACGGTGTGAAAGGAATAAACAGAAAAAATATCAGCAATGATCTGGACGAACTTAAAAAGATAATGGATCAATACAAACCTGTTGAAATAGTTGTAGGACTTCCCTACAGAGAAGATGGCTCGCTTGGCAAAAGAGGAATGGACATTAAGAGATTTTCAAAAACAATTGAAAACTGTTTTCAAATTCCCGTCAAATATTTTGATGAAAGCTATTCAACGGTTTTTGCAGAAGAGGCCTTAATAAAAGGAGGTGTTAGTAGAAAAGCAAGGAAAAAATTAGTTGATAAAATGGCGGCAGTGATCATTTTACAGGAATATCTTGAGGAGTCAAAGACCAAAACATCATAACAATTCTCTCCGCGTGGTCTAAGCAGGAATGAACACCTGAAAAAATTATGCCATTTGCACAATCAAACGGAATAACGATCCATTATGAAACCTATGGCGAAGGAGAACCGGTAGTTTTTATATCCGGACTGGGAAGCTCATTTGAAAGTTGGGAAACCCAGATACCTATCTATTCAGAAAGGTTCAAAGTCATCGTCTTTGACAACAGGGGTGTTGGAATGTCGGAAATAACCGAGCCTGGATTTAAAATTGAAGACATGGCAGATGATTTGGTCGGATTGCTTGATTATATGAAAATTGACTCCGCAAACTTCATTGGTAAATCCATGGGCGGAATGATAGTCCAGAGGATTGGAATTAAATATCCGCAAAGATCCAATAAGCTCGTAATGGGTTGTAGTTCTGCTTCACGTGATGAAGTGGGAAACCTTCTTCTGGATAATTCAAAAGAAATTGCAACAAATGCCGGAATGAAAGCGGTTTGGATAACAGCACTATTCGGTGGATACACAAGAGAATATATTGAAAAAAACATTGAAGGCATTAAAGAATCCCTGACGCACACGTCCGAAGATAAAAAAGCACTTAAAGGATATTTGGGGCAACTCATGGCATGCAAGGAGCATCATAGCCTGGAGGAAATTAACAGGATAAAATCTGATACTTTGGTCATGTACGGCGAAAAAGATATGATTACCTCCCCAAAAAGATCAGTGGAAATTGCCGATAGAATACCAAATTGCAGGCTTGAGTGCTTTAAGGATGTGGGGCATGGATTTTGGAGGGAAAAACAGGAAGAAGTGGATAAGTTGGTAATGGAATTTTTGGACTGACTCAAATTTTTCTTCTTGACAATTGATTACCTCATAAGCCAGTATCCGATCTTGATCGAAAATTATTTTGCGCACTGAAGTGTATGAGTTCCAAACCCTTGCATTAAGGTTACACTAACAAACCATCTGTAATTGTATTTTTTTACAAACCTTATTAATACAAGCTCTGACATAATTTAACTCTATGAAAAAAAACCAACACAAAAAGATAGAACAATCCACAGACGACCGTAAACCATTTACAAGTCTCAGAGAAGGGGGTTGGATCCTTTTTGCTTCTATCATGGGCACTGGTATGCCCTTTATTGACAGCACTGGTATCAACGTCATACTTCCAATCCTGCATCAGGAACTTGGCACAAAGCTAACTCAGACACAGTGGATAATGGTGAGTTATGCACTCTTTATTTCCTCCCTAATACTATTCGGCGGGGCGTTAAGCGACAAATTTGGAAGAAAAAAAATATTTATTATAGGACTCATTATATTTACCTTATGCTCTTTATGGTGTGGACTCGCACCTTCCGCAAACAACCTAATTCTGGCAAGAGCTTTTCAGGGAATCGGCGGAGCATTGTTAATCCCAGCAAGCCTGGCTTTACTAACTGTATCATTTGACAGCAGTTTGAGAAACCGAGCACTTGGTATATGGTCAGGTGCAGTTGCAACCACGACTGCGCTCGGACCCATACTGGGCGGATGGCTTGTAGAAAATTACTCCTGGAGATATATGTTTTTTATAAACATACCTATTGCATTAATGATACTTCCCATCCTACTTTGCAAAATTCAGCACGACATTAATCTGAGAAAGGTCAAGCTTGACCTAATTGGTTCTGTATTGGCTTCATGCAGCCTTGGGTTTTTTGTGTTCGGACTTATAGAATCTCCAAATATTGGTTACTACAACATCAGAACAATAGGCTGTCTGGTAGTAAGTTTGATGCTGGGAACAATCTTTATTTATTACGAAAAGAGGATTAAAGAACCGCTTGTTCCTATGGAGCTCTTTCGGTCAAAAACATTTACTGGCGCCAACATCATAACGTTTTTGTTCTGGTCTGCTTGGAACGCTGTGATTTTCTACCTGCCTTTCGGATTTATTCAAATTTACGGATATAGCGCTCTGGATCTGGCCATCTACTTTATTCCGGGATTTATAGCACTGCTTATATTTGCCTCACTTTCAGGAGAACTTATAAGGTTATTTGGTGTAAGAATGCTTTTGATTACAGGCTTTTTTACCGTTTCTTCATCTTTTTACCTGTTTTCTCTACCTGCTATAAATGCAGAATATACAAGTGACTGGCTTCTTGGTATTTTACTCATGGGAACGGGAATAGGAATTTCTAGTTCACCAATGATCTCAGCTGTGGTCGGGGCACAGGACAAAAAGTATTCTGGACTGGTATTTGGAATTAATAATGCAATTGGCAGGGTTGCAGGTTTGATGGGAATAGTCATCATGGGACTCGTAGCAATTAACTTATTCAACATTGAACTGGACGCGCGCTTGGTTAATATAGCAATTGACTCAGAAGCACTTGAAATGTTAAAAGTAGAGAGAATAAAACTGACAGCTGCAACAATTCCCCAATGGCTGGATGCAGAAACCACAAATGCAATCAAGATTGCCTTAAACAGATCATTTCATGCCACCTTTGTGTTTATAATGAAAATATGTGCACTCATCTGTATTATCGGCGGAGTGTTGGCATACGCTCTCATAGATGATTCTAAAATCGAGAGTTGAATTGAAAAGAGAGATTTATAATAGCATAATCTATAAGCAAATATGACATGCAATAAAAAAGCATAAGGGGGTACAATGCTGAAGAATTTTTATTATACCGATGACAATACCGCAGGGCTTATCGCAAGAATTGCCCTCGGAGTTGTTATCCTTCCCCACGGACTTCAAAAACTACTTGGAATGTTCGGAGGAAGCGGCTTTTCGCAAACAATTGAATTGTTTGTAAGCAGTGGAATACCTTATTTGTTAGCATTACTTGTAATAATTGGAGAATCGCTGGGAGCCCTGTCGTTAATAGTAGGCTTTATGTCAAGATTTTCAGCAGCAGCACTAACTTTGATAATGCTTGGAGCTGTGTTCATGGTGCATTCCAAGCATGGATTTTTTATGAACTGGTTTGGAACCCAGCAAGGTGAAGGCTTTGAATACCATATTCTGGCAATCGGGCTTGGTTTAGTAGTTACTCTAGTGGGTGCAGGAAAAGCCTCTATTGACCTCCTTATTTCAAAGCATCACAGATGAAATCAAATCTCTATTATTGAATGGCATCGAGAAGTATTGCTTCATCGACAAGAAGAATGGGTATTTCTTCTATTATTGGATAGAGATACTTCCCATCTTTTCTTATAAGTCCCCCATCCAACTTGCTTTTCACAGGCAGTTTTGAGCGGTTAAAAATTTCTTTTTTTTCAATCAACCGGTTCAACTTTTCAATCAAACCATCTCCAGCTATCCTTAGGCTTTGTTGTGTTTCAGGACAGCAAATAATTTCCAGCAATTTTTTATCAATTTCCACTTTGAGTATATTTTATCAATGTATTAATAACATTCAATATAAATGAACTCAGGAACAAACAGAGCAAGTTTTGCATCAAGATAGAAAGAGAATGGAAAAATATAATAAAACAAAAACAACAAAACTGTCCGATATTGTTACTTTAATCTCAAAAACCTTTAAAATTAAAAAAGAAAGAACCGAAAGCAACAACCATACCTATTTTGACACTTATGATTGGCGACTGTATAAAAGCGGTCTCTTTTTAACAAAAAGCAACTTTTGCTACACTCTGGCAAAAATTTCAAACGGAGAACCTCTGACCTCCATAAAGATTAGATTGAAAAAAAAACTCTCTTTCTGGCAAGATTTTCCTGACGGCAAACTTAAAAATGAAATTAAAAACTTAATCGGTGTAAGATCATTGATTAAACTAATCAGTGTAAGCCATAAAAATCAGATTTTTACGGTATTGAACAATGATGAAAAAATTGTAGTAAGACTTACTTTTCAGGAAATTAAGAGGACAAACACCCGAAGAGTAATCAGCCTAATCTACCTGAACCCTGTCAGAGGCTATAACAAAGAGTTTGAAAGGGTTAAGAATATGCTCACGGAAACCGGTTCAACACCTGAAAGAAAAGATATACTAGCAATTTCACTGCCATCCGATATTAAACCCGGCTCCTACACCGGTAAGCTGAATATAAAATTACAGTCGGAAATGACCACAAGACAAGCGGTCATAGCCATTTTCAGCAAGCTTCTTGACACCATAAAGCAAAATGAAGAGGGCATAAGAAAAAATATTGACACCGAATTTCTGCATGATTTCAGGGTTGCAGTGAGACGAACAAGGTCTCTCTTTTCACAAGTTAGATCTACTTTTCCAGTGGATGTAACAAACAAAGCCAAAAGAGACTTTTCCACTCTCGGTAAAATGACAAACAAATTACGAGACCTTGACGTCTATATTCTAAAAAGACAGCAGTATATACAGATGCTGCCTGGCAATCTGCGTTCCGGAATTGAACCGATTTTCAACAGACTTGAAATTGAAAGGAAAGAGGAACAGAAAAAATTGGCACTCTATCTTAATTCTCAGCTTTACAAAAATATCATCACTTCTTGGAATAACTTCCTTGAAAATCAAAATCTGAAACATGTGAGAACCTCAAACTCGGATATTCCCATCATCGTAACAGCCAAAAATTTCATTCTGAAAAAATTCAAGAAGATAATAAAAACCGGCAAATTGATCAATGATAAAACCCCTGACCCTGAAATTCACAGTCTCCGCATTGAATGCAAAAAACTGAGATACCTCCTCGAGTTTTTCTCATCATTATTTCCCAACAAGGAAACCACACTTATGATAAACTATTTGAAAAAACTTCAAGACACCTTGGGCGACTTCAATGACCTCCACGTTCAACAGGAAAACCTAAGATTTTTTCTAAGAAAGATTGAAAATAACAAAGGTAAGAATACCGAAACAATGGCATTAGGAGGGCTCATTACTATCCTTTATCAACAACAGCAAGAAGTAAGAAAACAGCTTAATAAGAAAATCGCAGAGTTCAGTAAAGCAAAAAATATAAAACTTTACGATAGCATATTTTCTTGAAGGCTATTTGGGTTATGAAAACAATATCGTTATATAGTATGAAAGGCGGTGTGGGTAAAACTGCCGCTACGGTCAATCTGTCCTATCTGACAGCAAAAGAAGGCTTGAATACGCTGATCTGCGACATGGACCCTCAGGCTGCTTCCACTTATTACTTCCGTATAAAGGGATCCAAAGGATTTAGTTCGGGCAAATTTATTAAAGGAGGGAAAACCATTGATAAAAACATAAAGGGAACTGATTATCCCTGCCTGGACCTGTTACCATCAAAATTCTCCTACCGTAATTTTGATCTTGAACTGGATGGGCTGAAAAATCCCAAAAATACCCTAAAAAAGATTATTCGCGAACTTAAAAGTGATTATGAATACCTGTTTCTGGACTGTCCTCCCGGCATATCACTGCTATCTGAAAATGTTTTCAATGCGTCGGACATAATACTTGTCCCCCTAATACCAACGACCTTGTCAGTCAGAACCTATCTGAAAATGCTGAAATTCTTCAAAAAGAACAACCTTAACCACAAAAAGATATATCCTTTCTTTTCCATGGTGGAACAAAGGAAACTAATGCACCAACAGACAATGGATAGAATGAAAAAAAGGATAGGACATATTCTAAAAACCCGCATACCATATAGATCTGATGTAGAAAAAATGGGTATTTACAGACAGCCTGTATTAGAATTTGCACCACTTTCACCTTCATCAATATCTTATATTGAACTGTGGGAAGAGATTAAATCACTTTAAAGTATGTCAAAAGAGATAGAAAGAAAATTTTTGGTTTACAATCCACCTTCAGATTATAATAAGCACCCGCACGGAGACATCGTCCAAGGCTATATAGCAATTACTGATGATACAGAAGTAAGAATTCGTAAAAAAAATAACACCTATTTTCAGACCATAAAAACCGGCAAAGGATTGATAAGGAAAGAAACCGAAGTTGAAATCACACGTGAACAGTTCAAAAAATTATGGCACCTTACAGAAACCATGCGTATAGAAAAAAAAAGATATGAAATAAAATATGAAAAAGCTTTGATAGAATTAGATTTTTACGGCGGAAAACTGGCAAACCTCATTGTTGCGGAAGTGGAATTTCAATCTAAAAATGAGAGCAAGGCATTTACTCCACCTGAATGGTTTGGGGAAGAAATAACAGAAAACGAGGAATTTAAGAACAGAAATCTTGCCTTGTCTGGAATCCCTGACTATAAAGTTTAAAACCCACCCCGGTCTTCCATTTGGCACCAAGCAATGCTTTGGATATTACCAACAAGAATGAAGAGATCAAGGCTGGGTGCATACAAACGCTGTTCAAGGCAAAATCACTATAAAAACATGGTTACTTGGATTAAAATATACTTCTACTGAAGATATATTACCGGCTTAATATACAAGATTCTGGATCCCAATCACTAATAAAAAAAAGGGAAGGCTTAAAAAAGCCTTCCCTTAATCTCAATATTCGTAATTCGTAATACCTACCTATGGCGTTCCTCCCAAAGGATTCCACTTATCGGTAAGCAGCAGCATACCTGGGATCATGAGAGTAACAAAAGCCTCTATCAAAAATAGGTAAGCCACGGTAGTTGCCAAGTTTTTACCTTGTGCAAAGGTGAAGAAACAAAGCAAAGTTAATACAGCCCAAGCCCAGCAAAACAAACCAAAATACATTAGACCCGCGCTATAGAAATGATACCCATACCAAACAAAAGCCAAGGTAGCAAACAAACAATACCAACCAAGCCCTTTTGCATCATGCCCATGAACAAAAATGGCATACACCATAACGTATATTAGGGCAAAGACACTCACTAATGCAGTAGCAGCAGTCAAACCCAAATCGTGCAACTGCCAAGCAGCCATAAGAATTAATAAAGCTACACCAAGGTTAAGAACCCCAACCTCCTTGGCGCCCGTTTTACCTAGTAGGGTCATACCATTAGCAAAAAACACAAACCCAACTAGTAATAAGACATATCCTAACAATCCTTCAATTGGAACCATGTCTTCTTGTACCTCCTTTATAATTTTTTACCAATTTTATCAAATTCATTGATGATACTTCACTATCTGTAGATAGAATTTAATCATGTTTAGAGAGCTTATGTCAAGTGAATTTTAAAACAACAGAGAATAGTAAACAAAGAACAATCTATACAAAAATAATCTAACAGCCTGCAATCATTGAAAAATATTTAGATCTGTAAAACTCCAATGTAGCAAAAAACAAGCTGTTCACGATTGAAAAATCAAATCAAATTGATAGGAAATATTAGAACTGATATTCAAATGTTCATAAGTTCAGAACTTTGAATAATTAAGACTCTAATTCACAAGAACAACTTGGTTCAAAACTAATGTTATGAAACAGTTTCTTCTTTTCTCTGAACTAAAATTACCCACTTACCCTTCTGCACTACTTCCTCTTTCTGATTGTGGACATTAACTTCAAATATGAAAAACCCCATGTTCGGACGTTTATGATCTTTCTTCTCAACCAATTTACGGGTTATATGTATTGTATCTCCCGGAAAAACTGCCCCGGAAAAACGCCAATCTTCAAGCCCCATAAATGCAACAGTGGCTAACCGTGGCATAGTAAACCAAAGACCCGTTGCTATAGACGTAACCAACATTCCATGGGCTACTCTGGTTTTGAAAACTGTCTTTTTGGCAAATTCTTCATCAATGTGCATGTTGTTGTAATCAGCCGAAAGCCCTGCAAAATTAACGACATCTGCTTCAGTTACCGTCCGCCCGGAGCTTTTATGCTCCACTCCTTCTTCTAAATCTTCATAAAAAAGCCTAGACATATTTACTCTCCTTTAAACTCAAAGCATCCCTATTTAAGAATAAGTAAGGGGTTGGTTTATGAAAAATTTGTATCTATTACTAAACTAACTATTGTATCGGCTTAAATTTGGGAAGGGTTACTTCATCTGTAATATCGTCAAATACAACCTCAACTTCCATTCCAACATGAACATCCTTGACATCAACGTCAATAACGTTGGACATCATCTTGATCCCCTCATTCATCTCAATTAGCGCCACAACATAAGGTGGGTCACCTTTATAGGCTTTGGTGGGACCCATATGGTGAATTGAATAAGTCCAGATTTTGCCCTTTCCCTCCGATTTCACCCATTCTATATCATCAGTCATATCTTCACCAGGAGATAAAGCTCTAGGATAGAAAAAATACTCTCCCGTGGTTTTAGACCTTGGTATAACAAGCTCATGCTTTTTGCATGCTTCCCAGTATGGTTTTGTTTCCGGTCTGAATTCCGGAAGCGGTTTGCTATATTCCTTTTTTTCTTCAGCCATTTTCTATAAACTCCTCTGATTATGAAAGTGCTTCTTTTCCTAATAAAACTGTGCTATGAGCAGAAACTATACCTCCGTTGCCATGAACAAGTGCAACTTCAGCATCCCCAACCTGCCTCTTACCAGCTTCTCCCCTTAGCTGTAGTGTAGCTTCAATCACATGGTGCATTGCTCCCAGATGTGCTTGGGACAAAAGCCCACCATGTGTATTTGTCGGAAGGTCCTTACCAATTTCCATGCGTCCCTCAAGAGCAAATGCTCCCCCCTCACCTTTTGGCACAAAACCTAGTCCCTCAAGTTCAAGAAGAACAGTTATAGTGAAGCAATCATAAAGATAGGCAAGATCCACGTCAGAGGGTCCAATCCCAGCCGTCTGGTATGCTTTTTGACCCGAATGATCAATAGCATTGTATATTTGGTCAATATCTTGCAAAGTAGTCAAATACTGATGTGAATAACCCTGTCCCATTCCCCACAGGTAAGCTAGGTTTTTTTCAATACCAAGTTCCCTTGCCTTATCTTCGGTAGTTACAATAAACGCTGCACCGCCATCTGAAATTATAGAACAGTCGTATTTATGAAGTGGTTCAGCAATTACTCTTGAACTTAGTACATCCTCAACTGTAAGCGGATCCTTGTTCATTGCGTTCTCTTTATCTGCGGCGTGTTTTCTCATAGTTACAGCTACTGCAGCTAAATGCTCCGGCCTGTTACCAAAATCGTGCAGGTATCTTTGAGCCGCGAGTGCATAACCACCTGGAGTAGTCAATCCATAGGGATATTCAAATTCTGCATGGCACATTTCCCTAATTAATGCAACCATACCCGAGGATGAAATACCGGAAAGTGTGTTGTCGCCTCTCACACAGAGAACTGCCTCCGCCTGCCCAGATGCAATTGCCATTGTTGCCTCTGCAACCATCCATACGGCAGTAGCACCTCCAACAGCCACTGAAGAAAAGAATCCAGGTCTCATGCCAAAATAATCGGCAAAAGTGGTACAGTGCATAAAAGTATTCTCTACCAGAGAAAACGCCGTTACCAACCCGTCAACATCTGATTTTTTTATACCTGCGTCCTGAATTGCAAGCCTTGAAGCCTCTGAAAGAAAATGAAATGAACTTTTACCTGGTATTTTCCCCTGTTCGGTTTCACCAACTCCTGCAATTACTATTTTTTTCTTCTTTAATAACTCACGTGTTTCCCCGATCCCTGGAAAATTGTGTGACATAATTTTTCACCTCAAAATATATTTTGCTGAAAATTAGTTTTTCAAAACACTTATAGTAATGTCAAGATATCAAAAAGTCAATCTATATACCTAACTCTCTGGATATAACAATGCGTTGGATCTCTGAAGTGCCCTCTGTTAATGATGCGAGTTTTGCGTCCCTGTAATAACGCTCTGCCAGATATTCAACGCTGTAACCGTATCCCCCAAGAACCTGCACGCACTCAGTAGCCACTTCCTGAACTATTTCTGCTGAATACAACTTAGCCATAGATGCTTCTTTCAGACATTTTTTGCCATTACTATAAAGCCAGGCGGCTTTATAAACCATCAGTCTGGCAGTCTCCACTTTTACCGCCATATCAGCAAGTTTAAAACCTATTGCTTGAAATTTAGATATAGGCCTGCCGAAGGCTTCCCTCTCTTTAGAATATTGCAGTGCATAGTCCAATGCAGCTTGTGCAATTCCAACGGATTTTGCTGCATGTGTAATCCTTGCACCAAGCAGTGTTTCCATGGCACCCTGAAAACCTCCTTCACCCACAAGCATGTTTACCTCGGGAACTTCACAGTTTTCAAAGATAAGCTCTGATGTATCAGCCGACCTGTGTCCAAGCTTGTGCATCTTCTGGCTCACAGAAAAACCCGGTGCATCATTGTCCACAATAAATATACTAATTCCTGTTCCTTTTTTCTCTTTATTAGTATAAGCCGCAACAACCGCATAATCACAGATGGTACCGTTTGTAATCCAAGTCTTGGTTCCATTTAGAATGTATTTATCTCCTTTCTTAATTGCAGTAGTTCTTATACTCCTCGCGTCCGATCCTGCAAAAGGCTCCGTTAATCCCAAAGAACCTATCTTTTCTCCCGTAATCCCAGGTACCAGATATTTTTGTTTTTGCTCTTCTGTTCCAAATTTATAAATGGGAAACATTGAAAGACTTGTGTGGGCATTGACACACATTGCTATACCAGCATTTATCTTCCCCATTTCTTCAGAAAATATACAGTCGGTAATTTTATCCAGACCAACTCCCCCATATTCCTCCGGAAAAACTATGCCCAGCAGTCCCATTTCTCCCAGTTTGGGAAAAAGTTCAACTGGAAACATCTCATTTTTTTCTGCATCTTCTACCAAAGGCTCTATCTCATTCTGCCCAAAATCTGTAATCATATCTTTGAACATTTTCTGCTCTTCGGTAAACTCAAAATCTAAACTCACTTGAACCCCTCCCGCTGAGTTAAGTTAACTTCGGGAACCCAGTATATCATGCTTGCATATTGTCGCAAGTTAAAACCGAAGAAGGATTTTCAAGTTTTAAGATTTTTAGCATTATTGTAAGGATAGAGTATACGTTCCCACTTTGTTAATTGATAAGTATTACGTCAGTTTAGAAGTTCTTAACTTACTTTGAATCTAGCACTGTTTGAAGTATAATGGCGAAAGGAGCTAAAAAACTCATGAATAAGAAAAAGGTTCTGGGCGTAGATCCACTGAGCTGGATTAAAGAAACAAAAATACAAAAGCCAAAACAGTTGGAAAAAAAATTCAAAATAAAAGAAACCTTGGACCCCGATAAACAGACAAAGCCAAAATTTGAAAGCTATAACGTAAAACTTACGATAAGGTTAAATGAAACCCATCTGGATTTTCTGATAAACCTCGAACGTGAGATTATGAAGGAAAGATCCAAAGAGAGTAGAAAGGAAAGAGTTACAAAAAATTCAATTATCAGGTCAATGTTAAACGTTTTTATTGAAAATGAGATTGAATTTGATAAATCAGAGATACCGGACGAGCATGAGTTGACAAAAAGAATTCAAAAAACCATTCTTACCCGCTCATAAATGGAGCACTACTCTATTTTCTCCAGAAAATCGGAGTAAAAATGACAAGAACAGTGTACAACTCCAACCTGCCGAGGATCATTAAAAAACAGAGCCATAATTTGGAAAAACTGGACAGAAATTTATAGGTGTTGGCAGGTCCCAATTCCCCTAAGCCCGGACCCACGTTCCCGATAGATGCCGCACATGCCGATAGCGCACCTATAACTGATATATCCTCAACCATCAGTATTAGAAGAACGGACAATACAAATATAAATATATAAAGGATGAAAAAGCTGGTAACACTTGATACGGCTTCATCATTCACCACTTTCTGGTTGACTCTTATGGGTAGAACAGCTCGCGGGCTTATAAGTTGACCTATCTCTCTGTAACCCTTTTTAACTAAAATCAGTATCCGAAGTACCTTGATTGATCCCGACGTTGAACCTGCACAAGCACCTATGAACATTAAGGTAAATATTGCAAAGGTGGAAAATTTGGGCCAGTCGGCGTAATCCACGGAACTAAAGCCGGTCGTGGTTAGAATTGAGATGACTTGGAAGGATGAATATCTGAGAGAATCAAAAAATGTGTAATAATCTGTTATCCAAAGGTCTATACAAACAACAGAAATAAAACCAAAAACCAGAAATACATAAAACCTTAACTCAGAATTTCTGAACACTTCCGAAAATTTGCCACTTAACAAGAAATAGTGGAGAAGAAAATTGATCCCGGCAATGAACATAAAAAACATTACTAATAACTCAACCAGTAAACTGTTATAGCCACCGATACTTGTGTTGTTTATCGTAAAACCACCAATAGACAAAGTGCTGAATGAAGTAACAACGGAATCAAATAAAGGCATACCGCAAAGTAGGAGCAGACCAACCAGTAGAAACGACAGTCCTATATATACGACCCATAGCTTTTTAGCAGTCTCAGCAATCTTTGGTGTCAATTTTTCTTTTACAAATCCTGGGGACTCGAGCTTCATAAGCTGCATGCCTCCCACGGATAACTTCGGCAATATGGCGATTCCCAACACTATGATTCCCATTCCACCCAACCACTGGGTAAAACTCCTGTAAAAAAGTAGGCCTCGTGGTAATTCCGCCAAATCGTTGATAACACTCGCGCCAGTAGTGGTAAACCCTGCCACGGACTCAAACCAAGCATCCACTGGATTTGAGAATATTGATGTGAAGAGATAGGGAAGAGATCCATATAAACTGGCAACAATCCAGCACAAAAAAGCTACAATGAAAGCCTCTTTTCTGCCTAATTCATTTATATTTTCTGCTTCTTTATTCAATACTTTCAAAAGCAAGCCCGAAGCTGCCGTTATTAATGCCGTCAATAAAAAGTAGTATTCATCTCCCTCTCTATAGATCATGGAGCATAGGAAAGGTATCAGCATCAATACACCTAAAAACTGTAAAAAAGTGCCAACTATGTATAAACAGAGCCTCAGGTTCATGTCTCAACTACTCCAGTGTCTCCACGATAGATAATGCATTATCATAGTGAATTATTTAGCTAATTTGATAAGTGTATCTATTTTTTTATCGGCTCATTAGATCTAACGTTCAAACCTTGCTCATATTTTTTTAAAACGTAAAGCAGTTGCACGGAACCCACTTCCAACAGCAAACAACCAGACATTACAACCAGCCCGGAAAGGTTGTCTAAAATAAATTGAAGATATACACCATATATAACACCGAGAAACCCAGGTAATACACCTATTGCCCTGATCAAATATCTGGAATATTTTATATAATTGCTGTTTGTAAAAGCCATTCTCAAAGATAAAATGCAGAGTAATAGTATAGTCAGACAGATAGCATATAAAACTGGTAACAACTGTTCATAACTCATATCAATCGCGCATCCCAGACCCTTTAGGAAGAAAGACCTTCTATCTCTTTGGCAAGGTTTATATCTTTAATTGTAATACCACCCTCACTATGAGTAGAGAGAACAATTACAACTTTCCTGTATTTGATCAGTATATCAGGATGATGATTGGCTTTTTCGGCCAGAACTGCAATCCTATTTACAAATCCCATAGCATCTATAAAATCTTTTAGCATATAAGTTTTTGTTATTTCATCACCCGATTTGCTCCAACCATCTAGTTCCTTTAAAAAATCTTTGATCTCATTGTCTTTCAGTAACACTGTTTTAACACCCCCCTTTTTTGCCATACCTACTTATTGGGTTCAAAGTCATGTTTCATTATAGATTAAAATTTGTTTAAATGACAGGTATAAGAATGTTTAGTGTTTTCATAGGAATTGGATCCAATCTGGAAAACAGGACTGAAAATTGTCTTAAGGCTTTAAGATCAATTTCAGAATTTTCAACTATCAAAACCGTATCCTCTTTTTACGAAACCAAGCCTGTGGGTAGGGAAAATCAACCTGACTTCATTAATGCAGTCGCAAAGGTAAGTACACAGCTTTCATCTGATGATTTGCTGACTTCATTAAAAGCCGTAGAAAAACAGATGGGACGTAAAGACGGCAAAAGATGGGAGCCAAGAATAATAGACCTTGACATACTATTTTATGAAAACTTCGTGATAGAATCCCTAGAATTGACCATTCCTCACAAAGAACTCCACAGGAGAAGATTTGTCCTTGAACCTCTTTGTGAGATCGCCCCTTATTTTGAACACCCAATATTAAAGCAAACAGTAAGCAAACTGTTAAAAAACCTTGAGGACGGAAAAGAAGTTAAAATAATTGGCAATTTCTAGACAGTTAATCAATAATTAAATCTCTTTGTTTTCCTAATTCTAAATAATTTATCAACAATCACACCAGTAAAATTGGTTGTGCCACAGCCATGTATTAACCAGATAATCTGACGGATGTCATCTTAGCTGATTCGAGGGTGTTCCAAAGCAGCATTGTAATAGTCATGGGACCTACCCCACCCGGAACAGGTGTAATGTAGGAGGTTTTTTTGCCAACATCTTCAAAATCTACGTCTCCTTTCAGTTTTCCGTCTTCGCCTCTGTTGATACCTACATCTATCACCACAGCTCCGTCTTTTACCATATCAGACTTAATAAAATTAGCCCTTCCTATCGCTGCCACGAGTATATCAGCTCTTGCGGTAACTTCCCCTAATTTTCCAGTCCTTGAATGACAGATAGTAACAGTAGCATGCCTGTGCAAAAGTAGCATCCCCACCGGCTTGCCAACAATATTACTCCTGCCCACTACTACTGCTTCTTTACCTTTAATTTCAATATTATAGTAATCAAGCATCTTTATAATTCCGTAAGGTGTGCAGGAAATAAATCTAGGATTCCCTTCAACTAACATACCAACGTTTTCAGGATGAAAACCATCTACGTCTTTAAGTGGTGATATTTTTCTTAAAATATTCGTCTCATTTATCTGACCGGGCAGTGGTAGCTGAACTAAAATTCCATGAATCTTTTCATCCTTGTTTAATTTTTCAATCAACCTCAGCAACTGTTCTTCGGTTGTTTGTTGGGACAACTTGTGCTCTTCGGAATAAATACCGACTTTTTCACAAGCTTTCCTTTTGTTCCTAACGTATATTTCGGACGCAGGATTATCCCCAATAAGCACAGCTGCAAGCCCTGGAGTTATCCCAGTAGTGCTTTTCAGTTCTTGCACACTTTTTTTTATTTCCGCCCTTGTGTCCTCGGACACTTTTTTACCGTCAATTAGTTTGGATATAATGCAACCCCGGTGATTCTAAAATAATTTATTACAAGGATTGATTATAGTAACTAATAGTGGCTGAAATTACATTAGCACTCTGATTTTGCAATTCAGTGTCAACCCATATTCCATGAATGATTCAAAAGCACGTTCCCATTTGCCGTGAGCGAACCGTTTTTAATCGCCTGAAAAATATAGTTTTTGGCACAAACTATTGTATCTTTCAATTCATAACTCTTGGCAAGGTAGGCACAAATCGCAGAAGAAACTGTGCAACCTGTACCATGAACGTTATTGAATTTAAGCCGCTTTGTTTTGTATTCTCTAAATTCATTTCCATCAAAAAAAATATCTGTTGAAAACTCTGGGTCGTCTATATGTCCTCCTTTCAAAAACACAGAACTACATCCAAACCCTTTTATATATTCCGACGCTTTTTTCATACTTGTCAGGTTATTAATCATCATTCCGGTCATCACTTCAGCTTCAGGAACGTTAGGGGTAACCACGCAACATTGAGGCATAAGCATATCAATAAGTTCTGAAACCGCGTCATCATCCAGAAGTTTGCAACCACTTGCCGATACCATAACAGGGTCCAATACGACTTTGCTGATCTCATACTGCTCAAGTTTCCTTGAAACTGATCTTACAACGTCAACATTTGAGAGCATACCAATCTTTACAGCATCACATCTCACCATATCGTCCATAACTGCGTCAAATTGTTCCTCTATGAAGCCAGTAGGCAGATTATATATGGAACGGACACCAAGGGTATTTTGAGCAGTGAGAGATGTTATAACTGACTGTCCATGTACTTTGAGAGCAGCAAACGTTTTAATATCAGCCTGAATACCTGCCCCGCCGCATGGGTCGGACCCAGCAACTGTCAATGCACACGGGAGGTTGTTGGTCATGCCTTAAATTCTACAAATGGTTTTCATATTTTACAAACCAATCGGGTTTGAATATACTGTTCTTTGAGAAATTTTATGTAAAAGAAGGAGTTTTTTATGAGTGACAATAACGAAATTTTTAGGGATGACCTATTTACCACCGATGAAGAAGGCAGAGTAAGACTGATCGCAGGTTACTCAAAAGAGTCCGACAACTACACTTTTCCTAAGTATTTAGCCGACCCCGTCAGTTTCTCTGATGATGTTGAAGAAAAATTATTAAGCCCTAAAGGCGTATTACACTCATTTACAATAGTAAGAAGAAGCATGCCAGAATTTCCTGTCCCTTATGCTCTTGCTCTTGTGGATTTTCCGGAAAAAGTCAGGATAATGGCACAAGTTGAGACAAAAAACATGGAAGATCTTCGGATTGGAGAAGAGATGGCAGTCAACACGGGCGTGGTGAAAAAATCCCCGGATGGCAAGGAAGTAATTTCCTACAAATTCACTCCTGTGAGGGAAATGGAAAAATAAACTGTTAGAAGGACTACAGTAGCCAGACTATTTCAGAAGGAAAAGCCTACAAAAGGTTTAGATATAGCCTACAGAACTCATCCAATACATTCCCGTATCAACCCTGATGTGGAAAAACCTTGCATCAACAATCCTTTCTCTAAAATCAAGATTTTTCACACTGTCAACACCGTCCCAATAATGGCTTTAACAAAACTTTCAGCATGTTATCATTGGTTAAACGGGTGTTTAAATGAGCGATTATAGCTTTAAAGCAATGGTGGTTACGGAGACACAAAGAAAATTCACCAGACAAATTTTGCAGAAAAATTTAGACAGCCTTCCCGATGGCGATGTTCTGATAAAAGTAAAATTCTCATCTCTAAACTATAAAGATGCTCTTTCTGCAATCGGCAACAGGGGTGTTACTAAAAATTACCCTCATACACCAGGAGTTGATGCCGCAGGTATTGTTGAACACTCAAACAGCAGAAACTTTTACCCTGGAGATGAGGTGATCATACATGGCTATGATCTAGGAATGAACACTCCCGGTGGATTTGGACAGTATATCAAAGTCCCTGCTAGCTGGATCGTAAAACTTCCAGAAGAATTGTCCTTAAAAGAGTCAATGATGTATGGAACAGCAGGGTTTACTGCCGCCCAATCTGTATTTAAAATCAGAAAAAATGGAATAAAAGCCGAACATGGAAAAATTCTTGTAACTGGTGCAACAGGAGGAGTTGGTAGTCTGGCAGTAGCTATACTGAGCAAAGCAGGTTATGAAATAATCGCTTCCACGGGCAAAACTGAACAAGAAGAGTTTCTCAAAAACATAGGAGCCTCTGAAGTCATCAGCAGGGAAGATCTAATTGATCAGACAGAAAAGTTGCTACTCAAGGGGCAATGGTCAGGGGTAGTAGATACCGTGGGAGGAAAAATACTCTCAACTGCTTTACAATCCACAAGTCAAAGGGGGATTGTAACAACATGCGGCAATGTTGCTTCCCATAAACTTAACACAAATGTTTACCCGTTTATATTGAGAGGTATTAGCCTGATTGGAATTGACTCTGCAAACTGCACTATGAATAGAAGGGTGAAAATATGGGAAATGATGTCTGATGAATGGAAAATAGACTGTCTTGATCAAATTTGTAGGAAGGTAGTCTGCCTTGAAGATGTCAGTAGTGAGATCGATTTGATGCTAAACGGAAGCCAGATAGGGAGAGTGGTTGTTGATCTGTGGAGTTGACAGGAATTGTCTTCACAAACATTGAGATATGAGAAATACTAAAATTATTTGCACAATCAGTCCTATAACCGGTTCTGAAAAAAAGCTAACTGAAATGTATAAAGCAGGTATGAATGCTGTTCGTCTTAACATGACACACGGTGACCATGAATCACACCTCAAAATCATTAAGTTGGTTACCAAGCTCAATAAAACCTTTAAATACCCTGTCCCAATAATCCTGGATACGCAGGGGCCTGAGGTAAGAACGGGTACTTTGCAAAATGATATAAAGCTAGAAAAGGGAGACATTATCATTGTATCCGTAAGAGGGAGAGACGTAGAGGAAAGTTCAATTCATATTGATTATGATGACCTTATTAACGCCGTCAACGAAGGGGATAAAATAACGGTTGACAACGGACTGATAAATTTAAGGGTACTAAAGAAAAATCAGGGGCTCCTTAAATGTAAAATACTCGATGGTGGCACATTAAAAAGTAAGAGGCACGTTAATCTTCCAGGCATAAGAATCAACCTACCTTCAATCACAAACAAAGACAAAAAAGATATTCTTTTTGGAATTAAAAATAATATTGATTGTATAGCCCTTTCTTTTGTAAGAGAGGCTGAAGATATTAAAGAGCTTAAGAGATTTTTGGGAAAAAATGCCGACAAGATAAAAATCATCTCTAAAATAGAGGATCAGGAAGGAGTTCGTAATATAGAAAAAATTATTGATGTTTCCGATGGGGTTATGGTAGCACGGGGAGACCTCGGAATTGAAATCAGCATAGAGGAGTTGCCCAATATACAAAGAAATATTGTAAGACTTTGCCAGGAAAAGGGAAAAAGAGTTATAGTTGCCACACATTTGTTAGAGTCTATGATTGAAAACCCGATTCCCACACGTGCGGAGGTTACAGATGTTGCCAATGCAATATATGAAGAAGTTGACGCAGTAATGCTTTCGGGGGAAACATCCATTGGGAAACATCCTATAAGCTCTATAAAACACATTAACAAAATTGCAATAGCTTCCGAAAAGCATCCAGGCCTCAATTTCCGAAAAAACCTCATCAAAACTAATGAAAAACAGCACATTGCTGCCACAGCAGTGGGTTTGGCAGAAGCAATAAACTCAAAAGCAGTGGTTGTAATAACAAAGAGAGGCATAATGGCTCAGTATGTAACAAACCGCCGACCTGTAAAAACCTATATATACGCCTTCACCGAAGATAAAATGGTGCAAAGGCAACTTGCTTTAAACAGGTCAGTCGCAGCTCATTTAATAAAATTTGATAAGGACCCCGAACAGATAATTAAAAAAGCTATTAATACTCTAAAAAAGGAAGGGTTTAAATCTGGCGAAAGAATAGTGGTTGTTTCAGATGTAATTACTCGAACCGGCAGCGATGCTATTCAAATAAGAGCAGTGGATTGATGAATAAAAAACTAACAAAATATGAAAGTAAACAAATAGAACTGATCAACGATTGGAAAGCAAAAGAACCGTCTGTCGTTGCAAAATCATTGGGAATTGTCTTGTCTCCTGCAACACAGTTAGTAAATAGAATAATACCAGACCCTCTATGAGATTATTTACCTAAAGTTAGGATCATTGACTCTCTTTGCCAAAATAAGAAAACCCTTTTGGATTCAACTACTTGAAACACTAGGTTCCAGCCATCGACAGCATACTTATTGATCTCATCTTCTATTTTTTGAATTGGTAACTTTGAAGATCCAAACAACAAAGTCCCTAAGAATCCTTCATAAATTTCCACAACTTTGTATTGGGTGTATCTCATAGAAAATCCCTAATAATAAAAAAGAAGAGGGTTACCACTTGATAACCCTCTTTCTCGTTTTTAAACGATTGTTAATTCCAACTTAAAGCACTAACACTGGCTATACTGCGGAAGCAGGAAGCGGTGTCTCATGGTGTACTCAAATGGTTTTGAGTATACAACATGACCCATATCGTCAGTACTTCTTTCCACGGTTTTAGTCCAGATCGTCTGAGCTGGTGGAATAATCAGGTTAAATGTAAAACTGATTAGACCAACAACTTCCACATTTCCAAGCTGTCCACCCATGAAATCAAAAGGTGTGCCAGACATATACCAAGAACGAATGTCCTCTGGAACTGCTGTGCGGATACTGCTCGGATCCAACTGGAAGCGGTGACCCGTTCCAAATCCTGGTGGAAGCTCTGACGGAAGATAAGTAACCTCGTGGATACTATTTGACACATCAGGCCTTGTTGTAATCCTGTAGTTCATACGACCCCAGTCCGTCTTACCATAAAAAGTTGGCTTAGTAGCAAGCGGCCTGTCTGAATAACGACCGTTTGCAGTATGGAGAATATAACCACGACGCTCCATTAGATGGTTGAAGTAGTTATTGTTCGTCCCATGCTCAAAACCAGCAATATAAGCAGCTTTTTTGGGAAATCCAAAAGGCTCCTTACCAGCAAAAATCGGGGAGTCATTTGAAAGATACATATATGGATAGTAACCAGCTTTGTATATCTGGCCATCACCAGAATCAACTGTAGCTGAGAATGTTACACCAAACTCCATGTATGGACCTAACATCGTATTTTTGTGAATCACATACCAGAATTCAATTGCATCATCGGTAACCTGAATCGGTTCCGGTACAACTGCTTTCATGGCATTCTCGTCTGCACGTACACAATAAGCCATCCAACGGCTTTCCGTATACGTTAGAGGAATAATGTCATAGTCAAAAACTGGGTCAGCAACACCTTGTGAGATGATGTGAATCCTGTCTCTGTCCAGAGGCAATGGAGGAACTTCACCTTCATCTAACCAAGGATAGCTATATTCATTTGCTTGTAAACCCATTGTTAATACCTCCTGATAAATTTTTTAAACTCAACAACAAAATGCAATTACCAAAACTCTCTTTTATGAACCCTGACTTATCGGGAACTGCTGACGTAACCCGTATTTATACGGTGTAGCATAACCCCTGTAGCTTGCAGGACGCTCATATGTTTCAGTCCAAAGAACTTCAGCAGGCGGAATAACAAGATCAAATACAAAAGATATAAGACCTGTAACCTCCTGAATCTTGACTTCTGCTCCCATGTTGTCAAAAGGAGTAGCTTGTGCAAACCAGTTAATTGCATCACCAGAAGCTGTTCTTGTGTGCTCCGGCTTAATTTTAAATCTGTGCCCCTGAATCATTGAATCAAACGGTGGGGGCAGTGCTGATGGAAGATAGGTCAACTGCCATTCAGAACTTGAAACGTCAGGTCTGGTAATAACTTTCATATTGAATTTACCCCAGTCCGTCTTTCCATAAAAGAATGGAGGCTTAACTTCCTTATCGTCAAACTTACCTGTAGCGCTGTGCATCAGGTAACCGTTACGTGACATGGCAAAACCAAAGAAATCAGTTTCTTTCTCTCCACCATGAACGGAGCATCTGATATAGGACATCTTCTTTGGAAAACCAAGAACACGACCCGCATCAACTGGAGCATCGCCAGTAAGATACATATACGGATAGTAACCAGCTTTATACACATTACCCTTGGGATCTTTATATGTGGCAGAAACAGTTACACCAAATTCTAAGTATGGACCAAGCATTGTGTTCTTATGATCAACATACCAGTATTCTACTAAATCTGCATCCTCTCCATCCCATACCGTGAGTGGCGGATTAGGGCAAAGGCGTTGTCTGGTAGCTTCATCGCACCTGACTATAAAGGCAGACCAACGGCTGTCTGTGTAGGTTAGAGGCAGAACATCAATATCCCATAGGGGATCTGAAGGATTAGCTATAATCCATGATTTGATGTCTCTCTCTATTGGAGGTGGTGGAACCTCCTTTGTGAGTTCCCAATACTTACTAGGAACATTTAAATGACTAGGCATATCAAATACCTCCTTACAAAAAATTTTTACGAATTGTTTCCAATTCTTAATGAAGAAACGCTTAGAAGTAAAACTTACTTATTCCAACACATTTCTCACCTTGCCTTAATTTATATCAAAGAATTACCTTTGATGTCAAGAAGTTTTTTTGATTTGAAAAAAATACTTTCAGGTTTCTAATGAAAATCCTTATAGATAAATCAAATTCCAGTTTTATAGCCAAAAATCCAGCAAATTTTTCAGCAAACTCTGTTCAATTTTCCTCTTCCTTAAAATCCAGTGAGCAGGAATTAATACAAAACCTATTGCCAGTTGGATCAGGGCCGTCGGGAAAAACATGCCCAAGATGAGCATCACACAAGGAACAAACCACCTCTGTCCTTATTAGACCGTGACTCTGGTCAATCTCCGTTTTAATATTCTGCTCATTTGAAGGTTTATAAAAACTCGGCCATCCCGTACCAGAATCAAATTTGGCATCGGAATGAAAAAGCTCAGCCCCACAGCAAACACACCTGTATAAACCCTTCCTTTTATTATCGTTATACTTACTAGTGAAAGGCCTTTCAGTAGCTTTTTTACGTGTAACCAGATACTGTTCATCTGTAAGCACTTTTTTCCATTCCTCTTCTGTTTTTTTGATCTTACTCATCAGACACTCTCTTCATTTCAGATAGTTTTAACTCACTTGCTTTTTCAAGAAAGCTCATTAATTGATCCGTCTCTTCATTTTTGATTGCCGAACCGAGGGTTTCTAGGCTAACCTTGAACGCTTCTATACTTTTGAGAACGCTATCCTTGTTTTGCAGAAAAATCGTTTTCCACATCTCTGGAGAACTAGCAGCAATTCTTGTGAAATCTTTCAGTGATCCTCCAGAATATCTGAAAGCATTATCAATGCTAGCGGAAGCAATGGAATTTACAAGTGAGTATGCAAGCAAATGAGGCAAATGGCTCACGTGTGCAAACGTTTTGTCGTGAGTTTCGGGATCAAGTATGAAAACCTCTGCCCCCAGCATACACCAAAGATCGGATACTTTTTGCACTGAACTTTCACTGCTTTTACTTGTAGGCGTAACAACCACTTTTTTCTCCCTAAAAATATCTGCGTCAGAGTGTTCTATACCTGAATGTTCCTTGCCCGCAATAGGATGAGAACCAACAAAATGGACTTTTTTACCACTTAAGATGCTTTCTATTTTGGCTACTATAACCGACTTGACACTTCCCACATCGGTTATTAAACAGTTTTTCTTTAAAAACGGTTCTATTTTTTCAACAATTTCAGCAATAGTGTCAACATAAGTTGCAATTACCACAAGATCCGAATCAATAACCTTTTCCAGATCGGTACTTCCCCGGTCAACTATTCCACCGCTGATAGCAAAATTTACAACCCTCTTATCGGAATCAATTCCAACAACCTCACGGAAGGTTCCGAATTTCTTCATTGCCCTACAAACCGAGCCACCTATTAGTCCAAGTCCTATTACACTTACTGAATTCAATTTTATTTACCTAAAACTTTTCTTAAAGCTGCTATAAATTTTCTGTTCTCTTCCCCAGTTCCAACCGTTACTCTCAAATGGGATTTTAACCCATATCCGCCGACGGGCCTCACAATTACACCTTCCTTTAATAATTTGCTGTATATTGGCATGGAATCTTCCTCAAGGTCAATAAGAATAAAATTTGTATAAGACTTTATAAACCTGATGTTCAGGGAGTTAAAATTTCTTTCCATAAAACTCATTCCAATTTTGTTAACCTCATTAGTAGTAACCAGATGTTCCTTATCATCCATTGCTGCAAGTGCTGCTATCTGAGCAATGGAGTTAACGTTGAAAGGTTGTCTTATTCTACTGACGTAATCAGTAATATTTTCAGAGGCAACAGCATATCCAATACGAAGCCCTGCAAGACCATAGATTTTAGAAAAAGTTCTTATTGTGATCAAATTGGGCTTTTCACTGTGGTATTCAAGCGAATTAGGATAATTTTTATCATCAACATATTCAAAATAAGCTTCATCAACAACTATTAACACATCGTCTGGAACAACCGATAAAAACCTCTCAAAATCTGCTTTTCTGAAAATAGTTCCGGTTGGATTGTTAGGATTGGCAAGAAAGATGATTTTTGTTCTGCCGGTTATCCTTGAGGTAATGTCCTCTAAATTATGAACCATATCAGGCATAGGAGAAATAATGTGTCTGGCACCAATGGATTGCACTACAATCGAGTAAACGATAAATGCGTATTCACCGTAAATTGCTTCATTTTCACCGCAAAGATATGTTTTGGCTATCAACTCAATCACATCATTTGAGCCATTGCCAATCGTTAGATTTTCCACTTTCACACCTAAAAATGAGGCTATTTTTTTCTTTAGATAAAAACAGTCTCCATCAGGATAACGATGGAGGTTACTAACCGTTTTTTCAACTGCTTCCATGGCCAACCTTGATGGGCCGGAGGGGTTTTCGTTAGACGCAATTTTTACTGAATCCTCTATACCATACTCACGTTCCAACTCCTCAATTGGTTTGCCGGGAACATAGGGTATCAGTTTCTTAATCTGGCTAAGAGGTTCCACTAATCAATCTTTCCAATAGGGTAGGAGCCTATAATTTTTAGAAAAATGCAGTTCTTTTCCACTTTATCTATCAATGCTTTGATTTTTTTATCCTTATGATGTCCAACAAAATCAGCAAAAAAAACATATTTCCATGCTCTATCTTTGGAAGGTCTTGATTCAATTTTGGACAGATTAACTCCCTGTTCAGCAAACGGAAGAAAAAATGATCTGTGAAGCGTTCCAGGCTCATCTTTGAGGGAAAAAACAATTGAGGTTTTATCCTCCCCCGTAATCGGGTTTTCTTCATTACCTATTATTAAAAATCGAGTCGTGTTCTGTTTGCTGTCCTCAATGTTTGACTGAACGGTCTTTAAGTTGTAAATAGAGGCGGCATGGCCGCTTGCAATAGCGGCAACCTTCAAGTCTTCCGCGGCAATCTTTGCAGCTGATGCGGTGCTTGAGGTTTCAACAAAATCAACACCCCTTAAATTCCTGCCAACCCATTTTTTACACTGTCCAAGAGCCTGCGGGTGGGAAGCAACAATTTTTATATCATCTATCCTACCGGTTTTTGAAAGTAGAAGATGATTTATTCTCTCAAAATACTCTGCTAGAATTTTTACATTTTGTACAACAAAAACATCTAGCACACTGCCAACAGAACCCTCAATTGAATTTTCTACTGGGACAACCCCGAGTTCAAGCCTGTTTGCATTCACTTCCTCAAAAATATCTTCAATATTACCAAGAGGGATAAGTTCCGAACTTTCTCCAAATTTATGAAATGCAGCCTGATTTGAAAAACTTCCTTTCGGACCCAAATAACCGACCTTGAGTGGTTTCTGCAAGTTTCTACAGACTGAAACGATCTGCCTGAAAATAGAGATAACGTGCTCATCCTTCAAGGGACCGGAATTGATTCTCTGAAGCTTTTTTTCTATCTCCGTTTCCCTTCCTGGGTCATATATTTGCAAGGAGTTTTGCTGCTTACGTTCCGATATTTCCAGTGCAATCTGTCCTCTTCTGTTAATGAGTTTCAAGATGCTAATATCAATATCGTCTATCTGCTCTCTCAGTTTATGCAGAATTTTAGAAGGTTTCATGTTAAGAAATATAGATGAAAATTCTATCCTTTCACAAAGTTGTGAATTATGTATATAACACCGTAAAAAGTCAACTAAACCAGCGGATAATCTAATTTTTCTTAAACTTAACTCTGCCGAAAGGACCTGTTATCCTTGCAGATAGGCTTCCGTCTTTTTCCCTTTTCATAAAAGACTTGAGAAAACCCATCTTTGAACCCGGCTTTAATTCAAACCTTACAAAAATATTCAGGTTTCCATGTTCTATTTTCCAAGGCAACGGCGCCGTGCCGCTCAGAAAGAGTGTGAAGTCTTCATTTTCAAGTCGGAGTTTATCAAGCCGCGTTCCGGTTTTTTCTATTCTGCCTTCAAGATCAGCTTTTAAGGCATTGTAGTCAGGTAGAGTAAAACTTTTGAGCTTTAAACCAGAAAATGAAAAATTGGGGGAATACAGTTCGAATTTTCCAGTGGTATCAACTTTTCCGCTTACCTCTCCACCAAAATCTGGAATGCCCTTTTTGTTTTTTAACAAGCTCTCAATTACTTCAAGGTCAACTTCTTTCAACTCTGCCACAATAGAATCCGGCTTTTTTTTACCATCGGAGTAAATCACTACGCCCTTAATTTCGCCCTTTTTAATCCTTACATCAAAAGAAATTTTTCTGCTTTGTCTGAAAAAAGAGAACAATGAAGGAGATATCTTCAAACTGTCAATAGGCACGGCAATTTCATCCTGTTCTCTCAACAACTTCATATTACTGATACTTACAACGGCCGGGGGTGAAACATCTAAATCACCAATCTCCACGCTAAGACCATAATTACTTGTGATTTCTGTAATTACTCTATTTTTCAAAGATTCTGTCGGGAAATACATATAGAAAAACAGGATCAGGAAAAAGAAAAATAGAACTAAAGACGCAATATACCTTGTAGTTTTGTTCGTCAACTTATACATCTACATCCCTAGCTATTTCAAACGTTGAAAGTTTGAAAGAAGCATCTACCAACTCAGACCTGTTGAATCTGATTTTAAGCCTTAGGTTTGAAACCTTTAGAAAACTGTCTCTGTTCTGAATGGAGTAAAGCACGTCTATTAATCTTTTAAGTGGAACTTTTTTAAGATCCACCTGCACAACTGCTTCATCCGACAACTCATATGAGTAGCTTTCATCCAACTTGCTGTCCTTGATTGAAAAACCTGTCCGTTCAATCCCGTTGTCAATAAATATCTTTTCAACAACTGAAATCAGCGATTCATTCTCCTTCTTGATAGTTCCAATCAATTCGTCCAACCTTTGTTTTGACTGCTTGTATTCGTTTTGAAGCACTCTTACCTGCATAAGGTTATTCTCAAGGACGGAAAGCTGTTTTTGATATTTACCGGAATTTCCTGCAAGCATGTTGTAGGAAGCTATCGTGATAAACAGGCAGATTATTACAAGACCAGTATAAACTGTTCTCCTGTCACTTTTAGAACTCAAAAAGCCAGTCAGTTTTCTTATCTGGAACTGTCTTAATATGTTGTTAATATCCACCTAATTAACCACCATTGACATAACGAACTTGACGCTATTATCCACAGATTGACTTACATGATCTCTTTTTACATCTTTGAATCTTTTGGATTCAGAAAGTATTTTCTCCACAGTTGCAATATCCTTGTATGAAATGCACCTGCCCCAGATTTTTAATTGCTTTCCTGACTCAAATCTGACTTCATCAACTCTTATGTTTAAACTGTCAGGAAAAGCAGAGGCAATATCCCTTATTACATCCAATGGAGTTGAACCGCCCTTAACTTCTTCTACAAGGTCAAGTTTGTCCCTAACTTTTGCAATTTCAGTTTCAATAAAAGAAACTGGGTCGGGTATAACAGTGGGCGCATCTGGAAAAACTTTTTTTACTTCCCTCTTAATTTCATTCCGCAGTAATTTAACTTCCTTTTTTGAGATCATAGACTCAGAAAAACCCCTGTAAAAAGTCAGTATCAGAAAAACTGCAATAAGCAAACTCGGAATCAAAAAATTTTTTCTTATATCAATGCCTTTACCTTCAAACTCAAATTCATTGATTCTCAAATTCAGACTGTCTTGGTCAGAGTAAGCCCCGTAAAGCGCAATTGCATACGATTTTGCATAAAGTGGAGAATCCTCCTTGCCAAGTTCAGGTATGAATATCCTGCTGACGGACTTGTTAAGATATTCCGCCAAAATATCTTCAACACCCTCAACTAGGCACACATCTCCGGTCAGAACAACTGACTTGATTTCATCTCTTAATTCACTTTCAAAAAAATGCGTAGTTCCAACTATTTCAGTAATGAGGGGTTGGATTTTTCCCTTGTCTATGTTCTCAATCTCGAGACCACCAATAAACATGGATGAGGAAGCAGGTAAAGATCTCACTCTTCTTAGACCATTTTCATCAAAAAGCATGAAGTTTGTCTCATCGGAGCTAATATCTAGTAACAAAAATGGCCTCTCATAAGACAGACGGCTGTTTAACGAACTGAAAGCAACAGGTGAGAATGTTACGAAACTTGGGTCAATGCCGCTTTTTTTTAGAAATTCAAGAAATGACTCCATATCGGCTTTTTCAAACATTGAAACAAGCACCTCTGAAAAACCATCTCTTTTTAACAAGTGGTATGAATGCAACTTTTCATCGGGATTGTGAACTGTCTCGTTTTCAAGTTCAAACTTGTAAACCTGCTTTATCTTACTGGAATCCTTAAATGGAAATTTAAGCACTCTCGAGGATATAGGTGATGTTGTTATTGCGGTACAGATGCTGTAGTTGACCAGATCAAGTTTACTTAATGAGGAAAATAATAGAGCTTCTTGTACATTATTATTCATGCTTGATTGTGGAAACACAGACTCCTTTATACCTATTTTCTCCCCTCTAACAGACTTGTGAACAGCACAAACCCTCAAACGAGTGTTTCCAACATCTAAACCTAAGAATCTTCCAAACATGTTTAAGTAAAAAAGTTAATTTTATCTTCAATATATAAGAAATTAACTTAAAAGTCAATTTGCCTGCTAGCGGTCGTCAAAGTAAGTACCTGAACTGAAGCGGCACCTGCTTCCAGCAAAACCTTGGAGCATTCATTTACAGTTGAACCGGTGGTGAAAACATCATCTATTAAGAGCACGGAAGTGCCCTTTATTCTAGCAGCATCTCTAACAGAAAATGCATCCTTTACGTTCTTTTTTCTCTCTTTTAAACTTTTAAATGACACTTGCGGTAAAGTGTCTCTTACCTTGCAGAGTGCAAAAGGGTCATATACACACCCAGAACTCACAGAAAAATTTTTTCCAAGTATTGCAGACTGATTATATTCTCTTTTTCTTAACCTGTTCAAATGCACTGGAACAGGCAGTATCAGATCAAAAAAACCAAGACCTCTTGGAACATTCATCACAAATATATCGGACAACAACTTTCCTATGTAGAGTTTTCCTCGGTATTTAAAGAGGTGTAAAAGTTCTCTTATTAAACCGTCGTAATGAGCTACAAACCTTGCCCGTGTAAAGTAGAGACTGTGATTAAGGCATCTCGCACTCAGGTGACATGAATTTTCGCTACATTCATTAAAGGGAATCCCGCAAACACTGCATCCGGATTTTTCTTCTAAAAAGCTAATGCTGGAATAGCAATCATCACAAATCCCAATATTGACGACGTGTTTTTGGCAGGAGACACATACGTTCGGAAAAACGAATCTCAACATTATGCTATCAAATTCTCATTGGCATTACGATGCAGATATAGTTTTCCTCATTTTTAGGTTTTATAAGCACAGGGCTTAATTCATCCGAAAGTCCAAAAATGACATCTTCTTTATCAATAGATTCAAGAGCTTCTATAAGGTAATTTCCACTGAAGCCTATTTCTTTCAAACCACCGTCGTAATTAACTTCAAAATCCTCTTTAGCCTCTCCAACGTCCTGAGATACAGATTTAAGAACTATAGATTCTTTATCAAACGTAACCTTTACACTTTTTGTCCTTTCAGAGGAAAATACACATACTCTCTTCAACGAACTCAAGAACTGATCTCTACTAATTTCTAATTCAAATTCCGTTTCATCAGGCACAACCTGCCTGTAATCTGGAAAATCAGCATCTATCAATCTAGAAAAAATAGTGGTGTCTTCACCAACAGCTGCAAAGAAGTTACTCTCAAACCCAATCTGAATAGGCTCACTTTGCTTCAGTATCTTCCTAAGCTCCAAAACCGCTTTTTTTGGAACAATCACACTGCTTAACAACTTCACGTCATCACTTGAAGAATTTTCAACAAAACTCAACCTATGTCCATCAGTTGCCACAAGTCTTAGGTTGTTCTGTCCACTTTTTTCAAAACAAATTCCACAAAGATTTCTCCTCATATCATCTGATGACACACAATAGACGGTTTTTGATATCATATCATCCAGTAGGAGAGAGTCTATCGTAAATAAACCATCAACGGCGACTTCCGGAATTTGTGGAAAATCCGTACTGGGAAGACCAGCTATCTTATAATTCCCATTACCTGCATTCAACTCAATCCAACTGTTTTTTATCTCATTGATCTCAATGAGACCATCAGGTAATTCACGCACAATCTCAAACAACTTACGAGCAGGAACTGCAATACTGGATTTATGACTAACATCAGCACTCATCTGTGTGGTCAAAGTTGTTTCAAGATCGGTTGCAGTAATTCTTACTATGCCATCGGTGCTCGTCAGAAGTATAGAAGAAAGCACAGGCATTGTCGTTTTTCTTTCTGCAACGCCTTGTACTAGAGTTAACTTTTCTAAAAATTTTTGTTTATCAACAGAAAATTGCATCGTTTATTATCCTTGGTTGTTTATTCTTCTTAACATATTTTAGATAATAATAATAATAAGGAATGTGAATTTGTTAAATAGTTAGCAAACTCCCTTTGTTCTTTGGATTATATCCTGTTTATAGAATTAATATAAGTTCACATAGTATCAACATATTTTTTGGTTTTCCACAACTACCATAAAACATCAACATTTTAATAACAGTTTATTTAACAATTTATCAAGTGTTCATGTTGTCTATTCTTTTTGATATTGCATTCACAGATTTTGTGAGAGCTAGGTCGTTACCAAGCAGTCTTTCTATTTTATTAAAGCCGTGTATGATGGTTGAATGATCCTTTCCCCCAAATTTTTCTCCTATTTCTGGGAAGGAAGATACTGTGTATTTACGCGAAAGATACATGGCTATTTGTCTTGGTATTGATATATTTTTCTGCTTTTTGCTTGATTTTAAGTCTAAAACTCTCAAACCAAAGTAAGAGGCGACCTCTCTTAAAATAGCCTCAACAGTAACTACTCTTTCTTTTGCAATTTTTCCCACGGTTCCTTTTGCCATATCTATGTCAATTTCTTTGTTTGTAAGCCTTGACTGTGCCACCAGATTGTTAAATAGTCCTTCAAGTTTTCTGACGTTTGACTCGGAGTGTTGTGCCAGAAACATCTTTGCCTCTATTGGTATTTCAATGCCTTCCGATTCTTCTTTCTGGGTTAATATTGCCATTCTGGTCTCAAACTCCGGTGGTTGAATGTCTGCTGTCAAGCCCCACTCGAACCTTGAACTAAGCCTGTCTTCCAATTTGAGCATTTCACTTGGAGGTTTATCGCTCGTCAAGACTATATGCTTTTTTGATTCGTAAAGTGCGTTAAATGTATGAAAAAAAACCTCCTGTGTGCTTTCTTTTCCAGCTATGAACTGTATGTCGTCAATAAGTAGAATGTCACACCCAAAACGGTAGCGGTTGTGAAACTCTTCCATCTTGTTGGTTTTTATTCCTCTAATAACTTGATTTGTAAACTCCTCGGCAGAGACAGAACACACGTTCTGTTTGCTTTTTTTTATATGATTGCCAATTGCATTAAGCAAGTGGGTTTTTCCCAGACCTACACCTCCATAGATGAAAAGAGGATTATAGGTTGTTCCAGTTTTATGAGCAACCGCGTGAGAAGCTGCATGAGCAAACCGGTTGCTTGGTCCCACAACAAAATTTTCAAACGTATAAGAGGGGTTCAAATTGCCGAGTAGCTCTGTCTGTCTTGCTATGAATTCAGTCTTTCTTCCTATTGTTAAGGCTGGTTTGATTTTTCCTGGAGATTTAGCGGTATTCTGATCTTTCGATGATGAAACAACTTTTATTTCAAACTTCCTATTGTAAATCTCGTTGATTGTTTCACTTATAAAGTCAATGTAGTGATTTTCCACCCAGTTCTTATCAAAGTTTGATTTTGCCGCCAATATTATGGTGTTTGCCTCTTGGTGTACCAATTCTAGAGATTCAAACCAACCTGAATAAACATGTGCGTTGGATTTTTCTTTTATTTTCTCAAGTATATTGCTCCACGTGACTGAAAACGGAATTTCTTCTTGGACTGAACGCGGTATTTCCAAATTACCTCTCCCAAAATCACCCAAATAATGAAAGTTATATTAGGGATTTAACAAGATATATAATATATTGTCAACAAAGAATTTTTTTAATAATTTATTTTTTAATAATTACAGTATGTTGCAGTCTGCCATCTATTGGGGATTTAACAGCTCAGTCTTTTTGGGTCTGTGTTGGAATCAAGTAAAAAGTCATAATATCCCGTAATTATTGAAAAAAGTGAAAGAACGACTGTTTTTACACCAATTTTTTATTAAAAAATTATACAAATTCCCATTTAAAAACTTATACTGATTTTTCATCAAAAAAACTCTTAAACTTATACTGTTGTTTGTTCAACTACACAAAATCTTAATTTCAAATATAATCATCGGATTGTTTCCAAGTTATTTAGTAGCGAGGAAGTGTAATTGATCTCTAAGGTTTTAAGTGCAGCTGTTCTGGGAGTGGAGGCTTATCTGGTAGAAGTTGAGGTGGATATTTCGCCTGGTCTTCCGCAGTTTACAACCGTTGGTCTTGCCGAGGGTGCAGTTAGAGAAAGCAAGGAGCGAGTAAGATCGGCTATAAAAAACTGCCGATACGATTTTCCCCAGAGGCGTATAACGGTAAATCTCGCACCTGCAGATATAAAAAAAGAAGGTTCGTCCTTTGATCTTCCGATCTCAATTGGAATTCTTGCGGCTTCAGGCATTATCAAAACGGATTTACTGGGCGAATATTTCTTCATGGGAGAGCTTTCACTGGACGGCAAGATAAAGTCTGTAAAAGGGGTTCTTTCTGCTGCTTTACTTGCAAAGAAAATGGAACTGAAAGGGATAATAGTTCCAAGGGGAAATTCTCTGGAAGCAGCTTTTGTGGAAGGTGTTGACGTAATTGCCGTGGATACCGTTCAAGATGCCGTGGAGTTTATCATAGGTGAACGTGAGATCCAGCCTGAAAAAGCAGACTTAAATGGGATCTTTGAAAAGCGGAGCATCTATGATCTGGATTTTGATGAAGTGAAAGGTCAACATCATGTAAAAAGGGCACTTGAAGTTGCCGCAAGCGGAGGACACAATGTTTTAATGATCGGCTCTCCGGGCAGCGGTAAAACAATGCTTGCCAGAAGGGTCACAACTATACTCCCGGACATCACTTTTGAGGAAGCTCTTGAAACGTCAAAGATCTATTCCGTTGCTGGTCTTCTACCGCGAAATGAGTCGTTCATTGCAACCAGACCCTTTAGAACTCCTCATCACACAATCAGCGATGCGGGACTGATAGGGGGTGGTGCTTACCCAAAGCCTGGCGAGGTAAGCCTTGCACATAACGGGGTTTTGTTTTTGGACGAGTTTCCCGAGTTTAAAAAGAACGTGATAGAGGTATTAAGACAACCTCTGGAGGATGGTAACGTTACAATTGCAAGGGCTCTGACCTCAATTACCTATCCATCTAGTTTTATGCTGGTTGCAGCAATGAATCCTTGCCCGTGTGGATATTACGGCGACCCAGGTAAACAATGCGTGTGTAGTCACCACCAGATACATAAATACAGATCCAGATTGTCAGGTCCCCTTTTGGATAGGTTAGATATACATATTGAAGTGCCGTCATTGGATTACAAAAAACTTACTGAGAACAGACTTGAGGAATCATCTCAGAAAGTGAGGAATAGAGTAAATAATGCGAGATCGGCACAGAAAAATAGATTTGAAGGCACGGACATATATTCAAATTCCCAGACGCCACCAAAACTGGTAAGGAAACATTGCCAGCCAAATTCCGAAGGTATCAGGCTTTTGATCAGTGCAATAAAGAAACTGGGCTTGAGTGCCAGAGCATACGACAGGATACTAAAGGTTGCAAGAACCATAGCTGATCTGGAAGGAGCCTGTGATGTTGCAAGTCATCATATTTCGGAAGCTATACAGTACAGAAGTTTAGACAGATATACTATTTATTGATCCAAATAGAAACGAACTTGAAAATTAAAATCTTAATCAAGGGTGAAACAAGTTGAAAAACGGCTACGTAAACATATTTGACACGACTTTAAGAGACGGGGAGCAGGCACCGGGATGCAGTATGACCGTGGACGAAAAGTTGAGGGTTGCATACCAGCTTGAGAGGCTGGGCGTTGATATCATTGAGGCGGGATTTCCCATCTCTTCGGAAGAGGATTTTCTTTCAGTCAAGACTATTGCTGAAAAAATAAAGGGTTGCCAGATAGCGGGATTATGCAGGGCAAACTTCAAGGACATAGACCGTGGTTGGGAAGCTGTCAAGCATGCTGAAAATCCCAGAATCCATACTTTCATAGCAACGTCAGAGATACATCTAAAGCATAAGCTCAGAAAATCAAGAGAGCAGGTGTTGGAGATGATCAGTGGAGCCGTCAAACATGCAAAGAACTATACGGAAAACGTGGAATTTTCATGTGAGGATGCAACACGGACTGATATAAACTACCTTTGCAAAGCGGTTGATATTGCAGTTAAAGCCGGTGCAACGACTATAAACATTCCAGACACCGTTGGATATACAACACCCGGAGAGTTTGCAATCATCATAAGGACGTTAAAAGAAAAGTTGCCGGGGCTGGATGACGTTGTTTTGAGCGTTCACTGTCATAATGATCTGGGACTTGCAGTTGCAAACTCACTTGCGGCAGTAAATGAAGGTGCAAGACAGGTTGAATGCACAATAAACGGACTGGGAGAGAGGGCTGGTAATTCTTCTCTTGAAGAAATAGTTATGTCCCTTAAAACAAGGAATGATATTCATCCCTATGTTACAGGAGTAAATACGGAGAGCATCTATCCGACCAGCAGGCTTGTTTCGCAGGTTACCGGCGTGAACGTCCAGCCGAATAAAGCGGTTGTGGGGGCAAATGCCTTTGCCCATGAGGCAGGGATTCATCAGGACGGTGTTCTCAAACATACAGAGACTTATGAAATAATGAAACCTGAAGAAGTTGGTATTCCATCAAATAAGATCGTTCTGGGAAAACATTCAGGTAGGCACGCTTTCAAGAATAGGATTGAAGAGTATGGTTATTTTTTAAGTGATGAGGATATAGAGATCGCATTTAAGAAATTCAAGGATCTGGCAGATAAGAAGAAATACGTTTTTGATGAGGATATAGAAGCCTTGATCAACGAAGAGTTTCTACGATCATCAAATTACTACAAACTTATAACGGTAAACTTTGCGGGTGGAACCGGCATGTCTCCTACGGCAACGGTGAAAGTTGAGATTGATGGCAAGGAATTTGTTGCTTCCGAGGCGGGCGGGGGTCCCGTTGACGCAATATACAAAGCGATCAAGAAAGCAACGGGAGAGCGACCAAAACTTGAAAACTATTCCGTTTCATCCATAACCGGCGGCACCGATGCACAGGGTGAAGTATCCGTAAGAGTTATAGATGAGGCTGAGAGCATTGTTTCTCAAGGACACGGCTCGGATACTGATATTGTTGTTGCAAGTGCCAAGGCTTACATTAACGCTCTGAACAAACTTCGCTGGCGAAAGGAGCACCCCAAGGTATCAGGTGCAAGAGGGATCTAATGGCAATCAAATTTCCTGAAACTTCAAGAATACTAACTCCTTACGTTACGGTGCAAGATGCCGAAAGGTCAATTCAGTTTTATAAAAATGCCTTTGGTTTTGAGCTTGTAGAGAATGAATTTATCAAAAATAACGAGGGAAAGATCGTCCACGCGGCAATGTCTTACAATGGGAAAAGCGTTGTGATGTTTTCACCTGAAGATGCAATGATGCCACCCATGAAGTCTCCCGCGACAACAGGGGTGGATATGCCGGTTGCTTTTTACGTTTATTGTGCGGATGTGGATGGTTTTACCGAGAACGCACGCCTGAACGGAGCCAAAGTTCTTTGCGAACCGGATGATATGTTCTGGGGAGACCGTATGGCGAGATTTTCAGACCCCGACGGGTATTTTTGGTCTTTTGCCACCCATAAAGGGAAGTTTGATGTTTCCAAATTACCGGAAGGATTTGTTTTGGGGTAGAAAAAGTCCTTACTTGCTACCGTTCACTTTGGTAGTGGTGGCAGAGCAAACTATTTACAAACTTCCAACTTGCTTTTTTATCTGCTATATTGATACGCAAAGCCAGTTTGATGTTAAACGCACAGTCTGGTTACTTGATCTTGAATTTAGGGAGATAGTTTATGTTAAACAATCCAGCAGATTTCAGGCCACCTGTAGAAAAAGGTGAATTTATAACGGGGGTCGGAGACGATCCGGACAACCGTGTGGAAGCGGGAGTATTGTTTGTTGGTGCTGGACCTGCAAGCCTTGCTGGGGCTATTCGTCTGGGACAGCTTCTTTCGGAGGAGCCCGAGCTAATGGAGTCTCTCGGTGAGATACCAATAGCCATAATTGAAAAGGGAAAGTATCCCGGTGCACACCTGCTTTCAGGTGCAGTTGTCAATCCTTTGGGTTTCAGGACGCTGTTTCCAAATATGAAAGATAGTGATTTTCCGTTTTTTCAGTCTGTCAAGAGTGAGGCGGTTTACTTTCTCACAGGTAAAGGTTCATACAGACTTCCAACTCCTCCTACAATGCACAACAAGGGGAATTATGTCGCATCCATAAGCAAAGTTGGTGAGTGGCTTGCACAAAAGGCAGAGGAAGCCGGGGTGATGATATTTAACGAAATGGCTGGTCAGAAGCTCATAATTGAAGATGGAACAGTCAAAGGTATTAAAACCGATGATAAAGGGTTGGACAAAGACGGGGGTAAGATGAATAACTATCAACCCGGGACTGATATACTTGCAAAGGCAACAGTTCTGGGAGAGGGAACGACGGGGCATTTGTCCATGGCATTGATAGAGCATTACAATTTGAGAAGAGCCAATCCCCAGATATACGCACTGGGTGTTAAAGAAGTATGGGAAGTAGCAAAGCCTCTTGATAAAGTTATCCATACAATGGGATGGCCGCTGCGCGGGTCAAAGAAATACGGAGAGTTTGGCGGGAGTTTTATTTATCCAATGGGGGACAATAAGGTTTCGCTGGGGCTTGTGGTTGGATTGGATTACGCAGATGCAAAACTTTCAGTTCATGATCTACTTCAGCAACTGAAAACTCATCCACTGGTCAAGGAAATACTCAAAGATGGAAAGAGGGCAGACAACGGATGGGGTGCAAAGACAATTCCGGAAGGTGGATATTACGCCGTTCCTGAAAGATTGAACGTGCCAGGGGCGGTTATAATCGGCGATTCGGCGGGACTTGTGAACGTTCCCGCACTCAAGGGGATCCATTATGCGATGATGTCCGGAATTATGGCTGCTGAGAGTATCTTTGCCTCACTCAAGGGAGAAAAAGATCTGGCAAAGTCCAATTCGCTCGCCAACTATGACGAGGCTTTACGAAGCAGCTTTATATGGAAAGACCTTTACAGCGTCAGAAACATGAGGCAGGCATTTCATGGTGGTTTTCTAAAGGGTTTTATACTTGCAGGACTTATGACCGCGACAAAGGGTCTTTTTCCTGGAGGCAGATTTGATTCTCACCACGATTATGAAAAAGAGATGTTCATAGGAGATAATCCATCCTATCCAAAGCCGGATGGAAAACTCACTTTTGATAAATTAACCAGCGTTTATGAAAGCGGTAACAGAACCCGTGATAATCAGCCTGATCATATTCGTATCTTGAAGGAAGTGCCTGAGTCCATCGGTGAAACTTGGATAAATATGTGTCCGGCACAGGTTTACGAGTGGGATGAGGAAGCAAATGTAAAGGTCATCAGGACTGATCCGTCAAACTGCGTTCAGTGTGGAGCAATTACATCAAAAGGTGGCAGGCTTTTGCCTCCTGAAGGTGGAGGCGGTCCCGAGTATAAGGAGACTTGAACCGATTTTGCGTTGAATGTATCAACTGAAAGCCCCAACGGCAGTTTTGCTGGATTCTGATCATGGCTGGATAAATTCCGGCTTGCCAAGTGCTAAAATTTTCAATCAGCCTTCTTTTTCCATAAAGTCGGCAGATGGGTTTATTTATTACCACTCTCCAAATTTGCAAAAAAAGTATAAAGGTGATCCAGTAAAAGAGTTGGAAAGGTTTCTTGGAAAGGGTTTTGTTTCAGTAGGTTACATATCCTATGAGTATTTAAGGTTTACTGATACTGGATCCAAAATCAGGGAAAAAGGAGATCTTAATTACTACGATGCTTGCTTTTATTTTTACAAGGACGAAGAGATCGAGAGTTGTTGCTATGAAGATATTCCAACATACGGGGGTAAGTTTGATGTGGCGGCTGGTTTTCAGCAGAGTTTGAGGCATGTTTCCAACCTTACAAAGAGCGAATACATAAAAAATGTAGAAAAAGCTAAGTCGTATATAAGCTCGGGTGATATTTATCAGGTAAATCTTTCACAGAAATACAGCACATCTCGGATTGAAAATCCCAATTTGACCCTTCTCAGGTTTTACGAGTTACAGCCCGTTCCTTTTTCCGCATTGATAGAGTTTGATGACCATGTTTTTATAAGTGGGTCAATGGAGTTGTTTCTCAGAAAAGAGGGGAAAAGAATCGTTACAAAACCCATTAAAGGCACTGCAAAGCGTAGTAATGATAAGATCTCCGATGAAAGAATAAAAAATCAGCTCAAAGAGAGCAAAAAGGAAAAAGCTGAAAACCTTATGATAGTTGACCTTATGAGAAACGACCTTGGCAGGGTATGTGAGAATGGCTCCGTAAATGTAAATGAGCTTTTCAGGGTCAACTCATATAAGACCTTGTTCCAAATGGAGTCTGAGGTTGAGGGAGTTTTACGAAGCGATGTAAGGTTAAATGAAATCATTGCGTTCACTTTTCCACCGGGTTCCGTAACGGGAGCACCAAAAAGCAGAGCGATCGAGATAATTGATGAGATTGAATCTCACTGCAGAGGCCCCTACTGCGGGGTATTTGGGGTTTTTTATCCGAACATGGATTTTACCCTCAGTGTTGCTATAAGGGTTATGCTGTCAAACCAGAACGGCACTTTCTACTGGGTAGGAGGTGGTATAGTGTGGGATTCCGACCCGGAGAGTGAATATGAAGAGACTTTACTAAAAGCAAAGGCTATAAGAAAAACGTTATTTGAGAAATGAAGGAATTGATATTTATTGATGGAGACAAAACAGATGGGCCGCTAAACAGGTCGCTGTTTTACGGCGAAGGCTTGTTTGAAACTTTCAGATGGAAGGGTAGGATGCCTGAATATATTTCGGAGCATATCAACAGGATGAGGAGCGGTTCAAGATTTTTGAAAATTCCGTTCCCAGACGAAGGTCATATACTTGAAAAGATCGAAAAAAGCGTAAAAAAATCTGCTTTAGCCGATCTTCACGTCAAAATAGCTTTGCTCTCAAAAGGGGGCGGTGTTTTTTTCAAAGACCCCCGTGAGTCCTCTATACTCGTTATAATAATGCCTTACGTGCAAGCTCGAGAAAACGTAACAGTGCGCGTTGCAACTCAAAAAAGAAACAGTGACTCACCATTGATCAGATACAAAACGTTTAACTACTTGGACAATATAATTGCGAGGCGAGAGGCAATCGGAACAGGATTTGATGATGCGGTTTTTTTGAATGTAAACGATAATTTGACTGAGGCAACGTCAAGCAACCTCTTCTGGGTAAAGGAAGCAAGCCTTTTCACTCCGTCAGTTGATTCGGGACTGCTTCCGGGAATAACAAGAGAAGTTGTTTTGAATACTGCCGTTCAACTTGGCTACAAGATAAATTGTGGGCAGTTTGAGATCTCTTCTCTGTTAAGTTCGGATTTCGCCTTTTTGACCAATTCGTTGCGAGGAACGTCTTGTATCGGTAGGATAAATGAAAAGACGATGCCAAATATCCCGCATGCTTACTCCGGGATCAAAAATGCACTTTTTGAAAAATTTAAATGGATTTAATTTTGTCTTAATCAAAATATAATGATCATCCGGGAGTGGATTTGATACTATGTCAGAGCTAAAAATTTCAGAATATCAGAAGATAGTAGATGATTGGATCAAGGATGTCGGCGTAAGGTATTATTCCGAGCTATCAAACCTTGCAGAACTTATTGAGGAGGTTGGCGAAGTTGCAAGGATAATGTCCAGAGTCTATGGTGACCAGAGCTTTAAGGAATCGGACAGAAAATATGATCTATCTGATGAGCTTGCAGATGTTTTTTTTGTGCTTGTGTGCATTGCAAATCAGACTGGGGTAGATCTAACCGAGTCGCTTAGAAAAAATATGAAAAAAAAATACACTAGGGACAAGGAAAGGCATAAGTCAAATCCCAAGCTCAAGAGCTAATAGGCATAATTATTTACAAACAGGTTTAACTGTGATATTTTGACAGGTTTATCAATTTCTCCGTAAATTTGGTTTTGGAGTTTGAAGTGGCAATAAGCGAAAAAGTTGTGAAAATGCAGGAAACGACTTGTGAAGACGTTCAAAACATGCCCGACGAACGGGGTATAGCAATAAACAAGGTGGGGATCTGCAGTCTTAAAATGCCTATGGTGTTAAAGGGTTGTGAAAAAAATCCGGAGTCATCTCAGCACGTTCAAACTACTCTCTCTATCGGAGTAAATCTGGACAGATCAAAAAAAGGTATCCACATGAGCCGCCTCGTGGAAACCTTGCTAGACCACGGCGAGACCGTTTCGCTTTCTACGATGAAGGGTCTTGTTGACAACCTTCTAAGCAGACAGGGGGCAGAAGAGGCTTATTTAAAGATAGATTTTGACTACTTTTTTCATAAAGTCGCACCCGTTACCGGGCTTACTGCCCCGCAGGCTTATGGTTGCTCATACAAAATTGAATATGTCAAAGAAGGTAGGTTTACGGTTGAGCAAAATGTGGAAGTTCCCGTTAAGACTTTGTGTCCCTGTAGCAAAGAGATCAGCGATTACGGGGCACACAATCAGAGGTCTAAAGTATGTATTACCGTGGTGCATGAACTTAAAGACGCTCATACCATAGATATTTCTCTGGAGGATATGGTGGAGATTGCGGAGATGGGTGCTTCTTCGGCTCTGTATCCTATTCTGAAAAGAGAAGATGAAAGACACGTAACAATGAGTGCCTATGACAAGCCGTGCTTTGTGGAAGACGTTGTGAGAAATATTGCAATGGAGTTAAACATTGATAACAGGTTTGATTCCTACAGGATCAAGGTTGTGAATTACGAGAGCATACATAGCCATAACGCCTTTGCGGTGATCGAAGGCAAGAATATATAAAGAAAAAGGTTGTTTTTGATCCATAGCGTTTGTATTTAGTTCATCAATTCAGAAGGGAGCACAGTTCCCTTACCAGCCAATAATACCCTGATGATTGCTGTAATTGTGTCCACGCAAACGGATTCGGAGGGACTTCCAATAAGAAATTAGTCCTATAACAAGTAAATTTCAGCCAATGTTTATAGGGTCATATAAAGCCCTGTTTATAATGTCTTTATAACTTGTTGTTAAAAATGCTTTAATGTGAACAGATTGTGGACAACTTGTTTCCAATAAGTTGTCAATTTTCTTAACTACCCGTAATTATTGAATAAAATAGAAATAGAAAGATAATTAGTTTTAATTGAATTATTTTTAAGTTGTGGATTATTACAAATTGTTTCACGTGAAACAGTTATTTACCAATACAGAATTTACTGAATATTTCCCCCAGAATATCTTCAGTTGTTACCTCTCCGGTGATCTCCCCTAAATTATCAAGCACATGCTTCAATTCAATAGACATAATTTCCAACTGTTTATCTTGTTTTATTGCCTCTATAAATAAACTGAGATGGTCTTTTGCTTTTTCCAAAGCCATTTTGTGTCTAATATCAGTCAAGTATAGTTCGGCTCCTTCTGTTAGACTCTTATTGTCCGTAATTAACCTGTATATCGCTTCCTTCAGATTTTCCATACCTGTGTTTTCTTTGGCTGATGTGTAAACAATTCTGTCTTCTGCAATGTATTTTTTGAGTCTGTTTGTATTTAGCTTCACGCCAAGATCCGTTTTATTGACAACTGCTATGTGATTTTTTTTCATCCCTTTTTTCAAAACTTCAATATCGTTACTGTCCATTTCACTGCTTGCATCAAGAACTATTATTATAAATTCGGACTGTTCTGCTTTTTGAAAGGCGATATTCACACCGACCTTTTCTATCTCGTCCCCCGTTTTCCTTATACCTGCCGTATCAGTCAGTCTCAAAATTATTCCATGAACATTGACGGTTTCTTCAATAAAGTCTCTGGTTGTCCCAGCTAAATGGCTCACTATTGCTCTTTCTTCTTTCAGCATAGTGTTCAGTAGACTGGATTTGCCGACGTTTGGTTTGCCGAGTATTGTGGTAGAAATTCCGTTTTTTATTATCTTGCCCGTATTAAAAGTCTCAATGAAGTCTGAAATGTTGCTTAACAGTTTGACCGTTTCATTTTCTACTTTATTTTTTACCATAGGATTTATGTCTTCTTCAGGAAAATCTATTTGAGCTTCTACTTCAGCAAGTATGTTCAGGGTATTATCTTTGTAGAAATTTATCTTGTCCGATAACTCTCCTCTAAGCTGTTTTTCTGCCTGTTTCAGGCTGGTTTCAGACTGTGCACAGATAATATCAGCGACCGCTTCGGCTTGGGCGAGGTCCATCTTTCCATTAATATATGCTCTTTGAGTAAATTCTCCGGGTAATGCAACCCTGTGTCCGAGGCTCGTAATGATTTTCAGTATCTTTTTAGGAATTATATGTCCACCGTGGGAATATATCTCCACTACGTCCTCACCCGTGTATGAATTTGGGGCTCTCATTATGGTTATTAGCACTGAATCTATTACAGAGTCGTCTGAACTATCAACAATGTCCCCATGATAAATTTTTCTGCTTTCAAATGTTGTGTCAGTTGATTTTGAACTGTCCGACTGTGCTGATCTTTTTTTGAATATCCGGTTCAGTATTTTTTCCGAATCTTTACCTGATATTCTTATTACTGCTATCCCTCCCTCACCTTCTGGTGTTGAAATTGCAGCTATGGTTTCTTCGGATAAATAATCTTTGCCCATAACTTAATTATTACTGAATACGTTTCACGTGAAACATTTTTTTTATTTGGTATTAAGAGAAATTTTTGGAAGTGACAGAGACAGATAGTTTTTGGTTCTGCGTTGTGGTACCACTCCGTCAGGCTTTGCCTGACACCCCTTCAAAGGAAGGGAATTTTCTATGAACTATATCTCAAAGTCCAGATGTTGGTGTTGCTGCTTATGATCTTGTCATAATTGCCACCAGTTGTTTCACGGATTCGGAGGGATTTCCAATAAAAAGTTAGTCCTGTAACAAGTAAATTTCAGCCAATGTTTATAGGGTCATATAAAGCCCTGTTTATAATGTCTTTATAACTTGTTGTTAAAAATGCTTTAATGTGAACAGATTGTGGACAACTTGTTTCCAATAAGTTGTCAATTTTCTTAACTACCCGTAATTATTGAATAAAATAGAAATAGAAAGATAATTAGTTTTAATTGAATTATTTTTAAGTTGTGGATTATTACAAATTGTTTCACGTGAAACAGTTATTTACCAATACAGAATTTACTGAATATTTCCCCCAGAATATCTTCAGTTGTTACCTCCAAATTTTCTATGCCTGTGCTTACTTTTTTGTATCTCAATTAACACCAAAACTAATAGTAAGATCGGATCCGGGGTATATGTCATTTGCATTAAAAACGTTTTTGCTTTGCAGAAGCACCTTAAAATAATTTCCCATCATTGAGGGCATAAACAGATTTTTTATTGAGTTAATATTGCCTTGTTCTTTAACGTCTCTCTCTACGATCTTCAGAATTCCCCAGTCAACAAGAAACTGTCCCTGAGTTGTGTATTTGACCTTGTTTAACCCGATCTGAATCCCGATCCGTATCAGATTCGTAAAATCAACATCGGCTGTAATATCCTGACGTCCGATGTTTTTATACGGATCTTCATTTAATGAGTGGTTTTGGAAGCACCTGAAAGTGCCGTTGATCCTTTGGTTGTTAAAATATTCTTCGGATAAATACCCGTAATCAATGGTAAGTATATAACCTGTATCCATGTATTTGGTGATGTCTTTTAGCACTTCTTCCGCTAAAAGATTCACCTCAATCTGCTTTGACTCTACCGGCTCCAAGTCATAACTGTCTAAATAATCCTTAATTTTTTCACTTGATAAAGCTCCGATAGTTTCTTTGAATTCACTGTTTTTGTGATCAACATAGATTTCATTAAATTTGCCATTGCGATAAATGACTCTGTGGAAAGGAAGTGAGTCAAATAGCTCATTTGAGATCACTATGCCACTAAAAGAGTTTTCTAATTCACTGATATTATTGAATATTTTTATTTTATCTTCATGGTTTTGCAGCATAGTTTTGCATTTATTTCCGTTGTTTTTGTCAATGATCACATAGTTGATAGATCTATACAGTTTGGGTTTTGTCGACAGATAGTTCAGAATATCCAGTGCGAGGTAACCCTTACCTGCCCCCAGTTCCAAAATGGAGAATCTGGGTGTATCTAAAAAACCGATCGCTTTTTCTATGAACATCCCAATTACTTCTCCAAACGCCGCGCTTACGTGGGGACTTGTGTAGAAATCCCCATTTTTGCCTATTTTTACTTTTCCCGACCTATAATAGCCAAATTCAGGGTGATAGTGCGCAAGGTTCATAAAGTCCGCAAATGTGGTCGGTCCGCCGCTTAGTATTTGTTTCTTTATGAGGTGTTCAAGCTCATTCATCTCAATTCGGGGATTTTAAGAATAAAAAAGTGGCAATAAATGGTTGCAGTATGATCAATAAGCGAGTTTTACTTCGCCTTTGCCGATAATATCCTCAATCGTTCTTACAAATTCCTCATCGGTATTCACCTTGCAGTTGCCAACCTCAATGACTGCCTTCTGTCCATTATTATCCAAATGAATATGGATCTTAGATTGTCCGGGATTAAGTGTAAAGGCTTTCTTTAGTCTGTTCATAACCTCTGGGTTTGCATTTTGTCTATCCAGATTTATGTGTAGAAGGCAATTTTTGCTCCTGATATGGTTTAGGGAATAAATTTTAGAAGCCTTGATCTTGGCACGCTCCTCAGAAGGGTCAACAAACCCTTCAACAATTATTGGTTCAACTTTCTCCTCAAGAATAGCTTTTGATCTGCGTAAAATATCGTTAAATAGGATCACTTCAACAGAGCCTTTAAGATCTTCAAGCACCATATTGGCGTAGATGCCTGAGCCGTTTTTTGTTCGCTTTTCTTTAAGGGATCTCACGATACCGGCGATCGTTACCTGCTTTTTGGATTTTTGGGACGCAATAGTTTCGCTGTCGCATTTTGACGTATATATCTCAAGCTCGGAGGTGTATTTTGACATTGGGTGACTTGTAACGTAAAAGCCAAGCACTTCCATCTCGTTTGTCAGCATTGTTTTCATGTTCCATTTATCAACGTCTTGGAGAGAAGGAAGGAATATGGTTGAATCAATTTCAAAAAGTGCGTGCTGACCTTCAAGAGAACTTTGATGCTTAGCGGCATTGAAGGAGATCAGGCTTTCCAGAGAGTTGATAAGTTTTGCACGGTTCGGTTCAAGTGAATCAAACACACCGCTTTTAATAAGACTCTCAAAGGTTTTCCTGGTTAACTTTTTACTGTCCACCCTTGAACAGAAATCAAAAATGGACTCAAACGGCCCATCTTTCTCTCTGGATCCTATAATTGCGCTGACGGTGTTCCCTCCGACGTTCTTAATTGCAGAAAGTCCAAATCTGATCTTACCTTCAACGGGCGTGAATTCGGACATACTTTCATTAACGTCAGGTGCAAGCACGTCAATGTTCATTTTTCTACACTCGGTTATACACGAAATGATCTTGTCCGTGTTTTGATGTTCATTTGTCATAAGGGAAGCCATAAACTCCGTTGGGTAATGTGCTTTTGTATAAGCCGTCTGGTATGTGATCATTGCATAAGCCGTGCTGTGACTTTTATTAAATGAATATTCGGCAAATTTTTCCATAGTATCAAAAAGCTCGGTAGCTTTTCTTTCCGATATACCGTTATCTATGGCACCCGTTACAAACCTTTCTCTTTGTGCTTTCATTTCTTTGGGTTTCTTTTTACCCATTGCACGTCTTAGAATATCGGCTTCTCCCAGAGTGTAGCCTGCGATCTTGCTTGCAGTCTGCATTATTTGCTCTTGATAGACAAACAGCCCATAAGTGTCTTTCAATATTTCTTCCAACTTGGGATGAGGGTATTTGATTTTCTGCTTTCCATTTTTTATCTTGACAAAATCATCAACCATTCCGCTGTCCAAAGGCCCGGGTCTGTATAGTGCCAATAAGGCTATGATGTCTTCAAAAGCACTTGGTTTCAGCCTTTTTAAGAGTTCTTTCATTCCCTTTGATTCAATCTGAAAGATCCCTCGCGTGTTGTCGGATACAAGCAACTTATAAACCTTTTTATCGTCAAGAGGGATTTTTTTTATGTCTATTTTCTCGTCAGGGTCAGATAAAGGTTCATTAACGTATTTCAGGACTTTATCTATTACCGTGAGTGTTTTTAAGCCGAGAAAATCAAATTTCACGTATCCGAGTTTTTCAATGCAGTCCATATCAAACTGGGTAACGATCTCATTCTTGCTGCCCTTGTATAAAGGTATATAGTCTGAAATTGGCTCATTTGACACAACTATTCCCGCTGCGTGAGTGGAGGCGTGGCGAACCATGTTCTCAAGCGGCTTTGCGAGCTTCATAAGCTCCTTTAGTTGTTCAGATTTGCCAATCATATCTTTGAATTGGGAAACTTTTTTGAGTGATTCGGAAAGACTCGCGACCTTACCCCTAAAAGAAGGGATCAATTTTGAAAGCCTGTCTGCATCCGCATAAGGGACGTCAAGCACCCTGCTGACGTCTTTGATCACTGCTTTTGACGACATGGTTCCGAACGTTCCTATTTGTGCCACCTTATCCCTTCCATATTTCTCGCTAACGTATTCAATAACCTTTTCTCTTCCTTCAGTGCAGAAATCAATATCAATATCTGGCATATTGACCCTCTCGGGGTTTAGGAATCTCTCAAATATCAGATTGTAGGGTATTGGATCAATGTCCGTTATACCAAGAACGTATGCAACAAGGCTTCCTGCTGCACTTCCTCTTCCGGGACCGACGGGTATTGACATTGATTTTGCATAATTTATAAAATCGGCAACAATAAGAAAATAAGCAGTAAATCCCATCTGGCATATCGTGTCAACTTCAGAGTCAAGCCGTTCCCTGTATGTTTTAACCTGATCGGATGGTATTGATTCTGTTTCTTCTATAAGTTCATTCAGTTTTTCACTTGCCAGTGCTTTTATGTGTTCATCAAGGGTCATACCTTTAGGAGGTTTGAATTCAGGGAATTTGTAACCTTCCGTTTTGAACTCAAAATTACATCTGTTGGCTACTTCTACTGTTCTATCAAGTGCGTCTTGATAATTTTGTAGCGTCTCCTCCATTTGCTGCCTTGATTTTAAGAAAAACTGATCATTGGCGAACCTCATCCTCTTTGAGTCGCTTAGTTTTGCACCCGTCTGAATGCAGAGAAGTGCATCATGGGGCATTGCATCTTCCTGCTTGAGGAAATGACAGTCATTTGTTGCTATTAAGGGAATTCCGAGTTTGTCACTTATTTTTTTTAGTTCACTGTTTATAAAATTCTGCTCCCTCATTCCCGTTGCCTGTATCTCAAGGTAGTAACGGTCTGAAAATATCTCATGGTATTTTGAGGCAATTACGGCTGCCTCTGTCCTGTCTTTTTTGAATAAAGCAGAGGCAATTTCACTGCTCATACAGCCGCTGAGAACTATTAGACCCTCTTTATGGGTGTCCAATAGCTCATGATCAACTCTGGGACGTCTGTAAAACCCTTCAAAATAGCCTTTTGTTACAAGTTGGGAAAGATTTTTATAACCGATCTCGTTCATACACAGCAAGGTCAGATGAAAATTCTTACCATCGGACGGTTTTTCTAGTTTTAACGTCGGGGTTACGTAAATTTCACAACCTATGATCGGCTTAATGCCGGATATTTTTGCTTTTTCATAAAATTCATAAGCTCCAAAAAGGTTGCCATGATCGGTAATGGCAACGGCGTCCATGCCGAACTCCTTAGCCCTGTTCACAAGGTCATCGGGCTTAATTGCACCGTCCAGAAGGGAATACTGGCTATGAAGGTGAAGATGAACAAAACTGTTGCTCATGTTGAAACTTTATTATATCCGAATAAAATATCAGAATAAATTTATTATCTGTTAAGATAGTTAAGTTATTGTGCGAGATCAGGTATGAAATGCCCAGAATGTAAAGTAAAAATAGGATTTATAGAAAGTCTTACGATTTTAAATCCATTCAATTTTAAGTGCCAAAAATGCAATAGTTCTCTTTCCATAAGCAGATCATCCACTAAAGCATACTTGTTATTGTTTTGCATTATACCAATACTTTCCTTTACAGGCTCTCGCTTTCTTACTGCAGAAGGCATTTTGACGAGTGATCTCTTGAAAGTGGTCGTGCCCGTAATACTTCTAATGGTGGTTGGCATACACTACTTGTTCTGGAACCGTGCGGATGCAAAGTTAAAAAAGGAGGATAAGTCGCCAGACTTCACTAATTGTTGAGAGACCACCACGTATATTAAATAAATTATCAAGAGCATGTGGCAAAATCTCCATGCAAGAGTGACGATATTCCTGATATCCGAAAGTTACCCACAGGATGGGCAGAGAGGGGGTGTTGGAGTCCTTCAGCCATGTTCAGGGGAACGTCAGGGTTTCTTTTATAACAGATTAAATGGCAGTTAAACGCCAGTTAAATACCAGTTAAATGCCATTTAAGGCATCATTAAACACCGTTTCAGGCTTCACCTGTCAACCCCCTCCAGAGGAGGGGAATTACCCTGCCCCGGGACTAACCCGTCAAGGAAGGGGAATTGGGAACAGTTTACAGTCTGTGCGTTGTTTCTTTGGAAATGGACGGCTTTTGATTTAAAATAGATAAATGGCACAGACAGACCCCTCTAGTTTAGAAAACCAGCTTTTCAAAGCCGCGGACAAACTGCGTAACAACATAGACGCGGCGGAATACAAGCATATTTCGCTTGGTTTGTTATTTCTTAAATACATATCTGACTCTTTTGAAGCCAGACACGAAGAATTGGAAAATCTGAAAGAGACCGAGGGCGCCGACCCCGAAGATCCCGATGAATACCGTTCGGAGAATGTGTTTTGGGTTCCAAAAAATGCAAGATGGGAAACCCTTCAATCTCAGGCAAGACAGCCAACTATTGGAGAAATTTTGGACGAGGCAATGGGAGCAATAGAAAGGGAAAACACAACCCTTAAAGGAATTCTGCCCAAAGTCTTTGCAAGGCCCAACATCTCTTCTTCAACCCTTGGTGAGTTGATTGATCTATTCAGCGATATTGCTCTCGGAGATGAATCCGCCAAATCAAAAGACGTTCTCGGTAAGGTATATGAATACTTTCTCGGACAGTTTGCCCTTGCCGAAGGCAAAAAAGGCGGACAGTTCTATACTCCCGCATCCATAGTAAACCTGCTTGTGGAAATGATAGAGCCGTATAAAGGCAGGGTTTTTGACCCGTGCTGCGGAAGTGGAGGAATGTTTGTTTCAAGCGAGAAATTTATAAAAGAGCATCAGGGGAAAATAAACGACATTTCAATCTACGGACAGGAAAGCAATCAGACCACCTACCGACTTTGCCGAATGAACCTCGCCATTCGCAACATAGACGGCTCACAGGTGAAGTGGAATAATGAGGGATCATTTCTACATGATACGCACCCTGACCTGAAAGCGGATTTTATCCTTGCAAATCCGCCGTTCAACGACAGCGACTGGAGCGGTAAACAACTGCAAAGCGATGCCCGATGGAAATACGGCGTGCCACCCGTGGGTAACGCCAACTTTGCGTGGGTTCAGCACTTCATACACCACCTTTCACCAAAAGGCGTTGCAGGGTTTGTATTATCAAAAGGCTCTCTCACTTCCAAGTCGTCAAATGAGGATGTCATCCGCAAAAACATAATTGAGGCGGGAATTGTTGACTGCATTGTAAATCTGCCAACCAAATTGTTTTTGAATACGCAAATTCCGGCGTGTCTATGGTTCATCTCCAACAAACGGCACGGCTATAACGGTGACCGCAACCGTAGTGGTGATATTTTGTTTATAGATACAAATGAACTCGGGCATTTGATCAATCGCAGAACAAGGGAGTTCTCCGATGAAGATATAGGCAAGGTTGCAGATACTTACCATGAATGGAGAAAAGAAGGCGGGAAGTATGAGGACGTTCCGGGGTTTTGTGCTTCGGTGGATGTGCAGAGGGTAAAAGAGTTGGACTATGTTTTGAGTCCGGGGCGTTACGTGGGGCTTGCGGAAATTGAGGATGATTTTGATTTTGGAACACGATTTGCGGAGTTAAAAGCGGAGTTTGAGGGACAGATCAAGGAAGAAGTGGAATTAAATAAGCGGATTTTGAAGAATTTGAGCAATATCAAGTATGAGTAACACAAAGATAAAACAAGAAGGCTGGCGGGAGGTGAAGTTGAGGGAGGTGGCGATATTTCAACGAGGACATGATTTGCCTAAATCAAAGATGAAAATTGGCAATATTCCCGTTGCTGGTTCAAATGGTGTTATCGGTTATCACAATACTGCAACAACGAAAGCACCCGGAGTAACAATTGGAAGAAGTGGAAATATTGGATTAGCAAAATTTTACGAAAATGATTTTTGGGCACACAATACTACTTTGTATATTAAAGACTTTTTAGGGAATGATGAGAGATTTATTTTTTATATGCTTAGCAATTTGAAACTATATGGATTCAATTCAGGAAGTGCTGTGCCAACGTTAAATAGAAATTACATACACGAATTAAATATTACCTGCCCCCCACTCCCCGAACAAAAAGCCATTGCCGAAGTGCTGTCATCGCTGGACGATAAAATAGACCTGCTCCACCGCCAAAACAAAACGCTTGAAGATATGGCACAGACGCTGTTCAGGCACTGGTTTGTGGAAAATTCCCCTCCAAAGGGGATGGGGAGTAGTGGGAAGGAGAGAGAATTATCCTATTTTGGTGACATTATTTGTGGCAAGACCCCATCAAAAAGAGTTCATAAGTATTTCGGGGGTAATTTCCCATTTATTAAAATTCCAGATATGCACGGCAATAACTTTGTATTTGATACACTAGATACTTTGACAGAAGAGGGAAAAAATTCTCAAATTAATAAAACACTACCTCCGAAATCAATTTGTGTCAGTTGCATTGCAACAGTAGGATTAGTTTCTATGAATGCTTTTGAAAGCCAAACAAATCAGCAAATTAACTCCATTATTCCTAAAAAAGAAGAATATAGATATTTTATTTATCTCTTTATGAAGTCGTCCAAAAATTTATTAGAGTCAATGGCAAGTGGTGGAACGGCAACTATGAATTTAAATACCGCTAATTTTTCTAAAATTTCAGTTTTAATGCCAGAAGAAGAATCATTACTTAGTTTTCATAATGTCATTAAGCATTTATTTGATAAAATATTTTACAACCATATCCAGATTAGAACCCTTGAAAATCTACGAGATACTTTATTGCCAAAATTGATGAGGGGAGATTGTAGAATACATAACTAGGAGGAGAAATGACCAATCAAATAGAGAACAATGAAAGGCGTGAATATAGAGTAGGTGTTTCTGGTCAATTAATTAAGCATCTTGGCTTACAAATGTACTCTGGTGCAGTTCCTGCAATTGTAGAACTTATCTCAAATTCGTACGACGCAATGGCAAAAAACGTGTGGATCACAATTCCAGTAGAACGCCCAATAAAAACAAATGATCAAATTGTCGTCAAAGACGATGGTCATGGTATGACTTATGAAGAATGTAACAATTTTTATTTGCAAGTTGGCAGAGATAGGCGAAAGGGAAACTTCAATAAGACTAAACCTTACAATGGTCTTAACCCAAGGAAAATTCAGGGAAGAAAAGGTATAGGGAAGCTCGCCGGGTTTGGTATTGCAGATCAATTAAGTATATACACCGTTAGGGATGAAGAGATTTCTTGCTTCGTAATGGAATTTAGCAAGCTGACTGAAAGTGAACAATTTGCAAACCTTGAGGGATATTCACCTACGCCACTGCCGGAAGATGGGCAAAGGACAACGAGCAAACCCTGTACAATCGTAACTTTGGATCAACTAAAAATCACGCGCAAAATTGAAGAAGAAACCTTTAAACGAAGTATTGCCAGACGATTGCTTGTTTTGGATGAAAGTTTCAACATTTATATAAATGGAAATAAATTATCACGTGATGAAATACCATTTCAATTTAGATTCCCCAACGAAACCGGTTCATGGGAAACCGATAAGTTAGAGAATGGGGAGGAAATTCAATGGTGGGCCGGATTTTCTAAAAAAACAATACCAGAAGAGGAGCAGCGTGGGTTAGTTGTCTACGTACGCGGCAAGTTGGCTCAAACGCCATGGTTTTTTGACCTAAGTGGTGGCATTTGGGGGCAGCATGGATTGCAATACCTCACCGGAGAAATAAAAGCAGATTTTCTTGATGATGAAGTTGATCTTATTGCTACTGACAGGGGTGGTGTTCAATGGGAAAATTCAAAAGCAATACCCTTGAAAAAATGGGGACAAGATAAAATTAAAGAATTGTTAAACGAATGGGTGGTGAAAAGAGTTGAGAAAAAACAGAAATCTCCCACAGTAATAAAGTATAAGGAACTAGCAGAAAAACTACCTAAGAAAGAACGAGATATATTCCACAAGGTTGTTAATCGCATCTGTTCTATACCTCAAATCGACAAAGATGAGGAAGGCACTGAAATTGCAGACATGCTGGTAGAGGTTGCTTATGACGCTCTGATTAACCGCAATTTCCTCGAAATAATACGACACCTAAAAACTCTTTCATCAGAAGACCATAGAAAAATATCTGACACTCTTGCTGATTGGGACATTATAGAAGCCATAAATACTGCACAATTAGTAAAGGGGCGGCTAGAAATCATTAACAAATTTCAACAAATGATTGACGAAAATTATAGAGAAAAGCCGGACATGCAAGATTATCTACGTGAACATCCTTGGCTTATTGACCCAAAGTGGACAACGCTTGCACACGAACAATCATTGGATAATGTTCTCCATGATAAATTTGAACTACCAAAATCAGGAACTGAAGATGGATCTAGACGACCTGATTTTGTCTGTTTGGGTGACGGTACTAGCGTTTATGTTGTGGAAGTAAAAAGACCCGGCAAAACTATAACGGAAGGTGAATTGCACAGGCTTGTTAAATATGTTTATTTTCTTCGAGAGTATACTGGTCTTGAAAATCAAGTAAAAGGCTTGTTAATCGCTGATAAAACTGATTCACATAAACGGTTTATAAAGAGTTATGAAAATGATTTTCAGGCTAAATCATGGAAGGTTCTGTTGAGTACGGCATACAGGCTACACGAAAAATTTTTTAATGTAGTAAAAGGGAGAGCTCCCGCGGGTGATCCCAGAATAGAAAACCTGTCAGAACTTGATTCCCAAGACAACTTTCTAATTTCTAAATTCAAACGGTAAAACTCAAAAGAGGAAAAACAACAAAGGTGAAAAGAACAAATCTGAAAAATAGCAAAAAACCAATTGCCGTAGATCTTTTTGCGGGCTGTGGAGGATTAACCAAAGGCTTGATAGATGCAGGATTTCAAGTTGCAACGGCAGTAGAAATTGACTCTGCGGCAGCAGAAACGTATAGGCGTAACCATCGACAAACTAAACTAATAGAAAAAGACATTCGGGAGGTTTCTGCCACGGAGATCCTTCAAACTGCTGGAACAAGCAACGTGTCTTTGCTAGCCGGCTGCGCACCTTGTCAAGGATTCTGTTCTCTAACGTCTAAGCATAAAAAAGATGATCCGCGCAATGAGCTTCTTTTATCTATGGCAAATCTGATAGAAGAGATTCTCCCTGACGCCATAATGATGGAGAACGTTCCAGGGTTAGCAAAAAGAGGTAAAAGCATCTTTGACAAATTTTTGAACGTTCTAAAGGATATTGGATATCAAACGGAAGGAGCATGGGGTATTCAACAAATGGCTGATTTTGGTGTTCCACAGAACAGGAAACGATTAGTTATGTTGGCTGGGAGAAACTTTCAGATTAAATTCCCTGAACCAACTCACGTTCAATCACTTGAAAAAAATCCCAAATTAGAAAAATGGAGGACAGTAAGAGATACGATAGGCAAAATGCAAAAACCAATTACTTTGAAAAATGCTCACTGTCATGGTGGCCCTCAAGCTCATAACTGGCATGTAGTTAGAGATATAACGTTAGAAACAAAAGAACGTTTAAAAGTAGCGAAACCAGGTCAATCACGGTTAAAAATAGACAAGTCTCTAATGCCACAATGTCATCGTAATGGATATAAAGGCTTTACAAACGTATATGGGAGAATGGAATGGGAAAATATTTCTCCCACAATTACAAGTGGTTTCACCACTCTTTCAATGGGTCGATTTGGACACCCTACACAAGACCGCACAATTTCGGTAAGGGAAGCCGCCATGCTACAAACTTTTCCAGAAGGATATGTATTCGTCACGGATACAATGGAGTCGGTTTGTAATTTAATAGGAAATGCAGTTCCCCCGATATACGCTCAATTGGCAGGAAAACAAATTATATCCGCGATTAACAGCAGAAATGAGTAAATGGCCGGGAAATTCGAACAAAGAAAACACTACCTTCGGAGGATTAAACCGATCCCAGCTTATGTCTCGCGTGAGAAGCACTGGAAACATGACAACGGAAAACCGGCTGGCTTATTTATTGAGAAAAAGTGGCTTAGTCGGATGGAGACGACACCAGAAACTCCCTGGACGCCCCGATTTTGTATGGCCCAGGGAAAAAATTGCCGTTTTTGTTGATGGGTGTTTTTGGCACGGCCATGAATGTGGGAGAAATCTTACACCAAAAACTAACACGAAAGAGTGGAAGGACAAGATTGAGAAAACAAAAACCAGAGATAGGAAAGCCAGCAATGCTCTTCGCGGCATGGGGTGGAAAGTAATAAGAATCTGGGAGTGTAGCCTGGCCAAATCCCCTAATATTTGTTTGGACAGAATTAGAAAGCAATTTGATACTTGACCAGATTCGCGGCTGGTTGTAATAGATTGAGTAATTACCCTCGCTCAAATGGCTGATCGAACCGCTGGGTATATCTGCAAGAGTGAAACAATGAGGAAGCCATTGCAGACCGCAACAAAGCAGTTGAACTCAACCCTAGCCTTGCGGATTAATGAACCGATCTGAACTAACAAATAGCTACCCACTAAACTAACAATCAGCCACTTGCTAAACTTGCAAATAGCCACCCCTTAAACTTGCAATCAGTTGCACTTTGAAGTTATAATCAGTTGCATGTCAAAACTGTATCCTCGCCATATTGAGCCGCGTCTGAAAGAGGCGATGAAAGACTCTCCGGTCGTGCTGATCCATGGGCCGCGTCAGTGTGGAAAGACAACGCTTGCGCAAAAAGTGGGCAAGTCCGCAGGATACGAGTATCTCAGCATGGATGATCCGGAAACCCTGGATTATGCCCAAAATGATCCAGTGGGTTTTGTTAATTCTCTGCCCCCAAAAGTCATACTGGATGAGATTCAGAAATCTCCTGATTTTTTTTCACAGATAAAACTGACTGTTGACCAAAACCGCATCCCTGGGCGTTTTGTTTTGACTGGTTCTGTCAGCGTCCTGCATGTGCGCGGATTGTCCGACTCGCTCGCCGGAAGAATGGAGATCATCCGCATGCATCCGCTTGCACAAACCGAACTGGCAGGCAAGAAACCGGACTTTCTGGATGCGCTGTTTTCTGCAAAATTCTCAACACGCTGGCATACGAAGCAAGTGGAACTAACGGAAAGGATCGTTTCCGGGGGCTATCCAGCCGCTCTGAAATACTCCAACAAGAAACGCCGGATTGAATGGTATGAAAGTTACTTGACGACCATAGCTAACACAGACGCATTTACAATTTCACGCATCCAGTCTGTAGAAGACTTGCCGAAACTGCTGGAACTTTCGGCAATGTCCACCGCGCGTCTTTTGAACGTCAATAAACTTGCATCATTTTTTCAACTTAGCCGACTGACAATTCAGGGCTACCTTTTGTTGCTGGAGCGATTGTTTCTGCTCGAGAAAGTGCCCGCATGGCACACCAATCGCCGCAAACAGTTCGTAAAAGCACCGAAACTGCATTTGTCGGACACAGGGCTTGCCGGCGCCCTGCTGGCAGTAGACGCGGATGAGTTAAAAAAAGACCGCTCATTGCTGGGGCAGTTGCTTGAAACTTTTGTGCTTCAGGAATTAATGAGGCAGGCAGAAGGGCATAAAAACAGATATCGGTTTTTTCACTATCGGGACAAAGATAAAGTTGAAATAGATATTGTCATCTGGCGCAGCGTCAATTCCGTAGCCGGAGTGGAAGTCAAGGCATCCTCAACCATTTCTCGTTCCGACTTTCGCGGTTTGCGCCGTTTGCAATCCGCCATGGGAGACTCTTTCCAAGGTGGCGTGGTGCTTTATAGTGGCGAAAAAATGCTTAACTTCGGAGAAAAACTGTATGCTGTTCCAATACAACGTTTGTGGGATAATAAGATCTGAATGACCACCCTTTACGAATCAGACATTGAAGAACATACGATAGCCTTGCTCCAACAGCAGGGGTATAAATACATTTCTTTTAAACAGCAAGAAGCTGAAAGGAAGGGTGCGTCGGATGTTATCCTTCACGACCGCCTTAAAAATGGGATTTATAAACTCAATCCGAAATTGCCTGAAAATGTTCGCGAGCAAGCACTGCGGGAAGTTGTCGCCCTCTCCGGTCAAAACCTGATAGAAAGCAACGAAAAATTTTACGAAATGCTGATAGAGGGAATTAAGGAAGAATATCAAAAAGACGGAGAAACTGTTGGAGCGCAGGTCAAGTTGATGGATTTTGAATATCCACAAAACAATGACTTTGCCGTCTGCAACCAGTTTACTGTTACGGAAAACAACACAACAAAACGTCCCGATATTGTTATTTTTATTAACGGTTTGCCCGTTGCGGTGGTTGAATTAAAAAACCCGACCGATGAAAAAGCAACTGCTCAAAAAGCGTTTGACCAACTGCAAAACTATAAACAGACAATACCGACCTTGTTTTGCTACAACGGTGTTCTGGTTGCCTCGGACGGTCTTGAAGCAAGAGCCGGTTCGCTGACTTCCGGTTGGTCGCGTTTTATGGTGTGGAAAACCGTGGACGGCGTAAAAGAAGATACCAAAACAACCCCTCAAATAGAAACTCTGATAAAAGGAATGCTCCGCCCCGATGTGCTGATAGACCTGATCAGAAATTTTACGGTTTTTGAAAGCGCGAAAGACGAAAACACGCAAACGGGATTAATAACCGTTAAAAAAGAAAAGAAAATTGCCTCTTACCACCAATACCATGCCGTAAAAGAAGCGGTTGGATCAACGATCAGGGCATTGTGTAGGGAGAGTCGAACGGTTTTGCATGAAAAACCCGAAGGATACGGATTACCAAGCGTTAAAGACCAACCCGAAGGAGACTGCAAGGCGGGAGTTGTATGGCATACGCAGGGAAGCGGTAAGTCCCTTTCTATGCTTTTTTACGCCGGGTTGATCGCAACAAGCAAAGAAATGGCAAATCCCACCGTTGTTGTTATCACAGACCGCAACGATCTTGACGATCAGTTGTTTGACGCATTTGTTGCAGGCGAAAGACTTCTCAGACAATCCCCCGTTCAAGCAACAAACCGCCAACATCTGAAAGAACTTTTACAAACGGCAAGCGGTGGAGTTGTATTTTCCACAATTCAGAAATTCTCACCGGAAGGCGACAGTGAAAATTTTGAACTTCTTTCAAACAGAAGCAACATTGTTGTTATCGCCGATGAAGCACACCGCAGCCAATACGGGTTTGCCGCGACAACTCATTTTATAAAAGACGGTGTGAAAACAAGATACGGATTTGCAAAATACTTGAGAGATGCCCTGCCCAGTGCTTCATTTATAGGATTTACTGCCACACCGATTGAAACTGAAGATGTTTCAACTCCGGCGGTTTTCGGTAATTACATTGATGTTTACGACATAGAGCAGGCGGTTGAAGACGGGGCAACCGTGCCAATTTATTACGAATCACGCCTTGTTGAAGTTCATCTCAAAGAAGAAGAAAGGGATAGGTTGGATGCTGAAGTTGAATCAATAACCGAGAGTAGTGAATCAACGGCAACTGAAAAAGCAAAAGTAAAATGGACAAGGGTTGAAGCCATAATCGGACATACAGAACGCGTAAAAACAGTTGTAAAAGACATTCTAGGTCATTTTGATGCAAGACGCGAAGCATGGAACGGCAAGGCGATGATCGTCGCCACAAGCAGACGCATAGCGGTTGAGATGTATGATGAAATAATTGCCTTGCGTTCTGAGTGGCATAATGATGACAAAGACAAGGGTAAGATAAAGGTCATTATGACCTCATCGTCAAGCGACCCGGTGGAGTGGCAGAAACACACGACCACAAAACAGGAAAGAAAAGAGATCAGGCAAAGGTTCATTGACCCCGAAGACCCTTTACAGATCGTTATTGTGCGCGATATGTGGCTGACGGGTTTTGACGCTCCGTGTCTGGACGCGATCTATATTGACAAACTTATGAGCGGACACAATTTGATGCAGGCAATCGCCCGTGTAAATAGGGTTTACAAGGACAAAACCGGCGGACTTGTTGTTGATTATATTGGGATAGGGTCTGATCTGACACGCGCCCTTTCTTTATACACCAAAAGCGGAGGCAAGGGAGAGCCGACCGTTGATAGAGAAAAAGCGATCGAAAAAATGCTGGAAAAATACGAAGTGGTTCGTGATATGTTCGGAAATTTTAATTACAAAGAGTATTTTGACGCCGACACCGGAGAGAAATTAAAAATTATCCTTGAAGCCGAAGAGTATATTCTCGGACTCAAAGACGGAAAGGAAAGATTTACAAAAGAGGTCAATCTGCTTTTAAAAACATTTGCCCTTTCGGTTCCCGACCCAAGAGCAATGGACATAAAAGCTGAAGTTGGGTTTTTTCAGGCAGTTAAATCCCGCATTAATAAATTTGAACCAGAAGGAAGCGGAAGAAGCGATGCTGAGATTGAAACCGCGATCAGGCAAATTGTTGATAGAGCCGTTGTTGTGGAAGGTGTGATAGATATTTTTGATGCCGCCGGAATTAAAAAACCTGATATTGCAATTCTTTCTGATGATTTTCTTGAAGAAGTAAAAGGAATGAAACACAAAAATCTTGCTCTGGAACTGCTCAAAAGACTGCTGAACGATGAAATAACAAAAAGGACAAAAAAGAACCTTGTCCAAAGCAAAAGATTCTCCGAAATGTTGGAAGAGTCTATTAGAAAATACAAAAACAACCTGCTGACCGCCGCAGAGGTCATAGAGGAATTAATTCGGATCGCAAAAGATATCCATGTGTCCGATGAAAGATCCTCGGAGATGGGCTTGTCCGATGACGAAGTTGCTTTTTATGACGCGCTTGCGATGAATGAAAGCGCAAAAGATTTGATGGGCGATGAAACCTTACGGGAACTTGCACGTATGCTTGTGGAAAGAGTGAAAAAGAACACCTCTATTGACTGGACAATAAAAGAGAGCGTCAGGGCAAATTTGAGAGCAATTGTTAAACGGCTTTTGAGAAAATACGGTTACCCACCGGATCAACAGAAAATAGCAACGGATAGAATAATGGAACAAGCGGAACTGCTGGCAGACGTATGGGTTTCTTGAAACGTCATTAAGTGAAATACAGTTTTATGTCTTCAACTCTGTATTCCAAGGTTGCTTTTTATCCCTATTCTCCTTCTGTGATCTATCTCTAAGTCAGTGTTGCCCAGCTGGTTGTTTCATAGCCCCCTCTTGGGCGGTTCCTATCAGTTCTGGTGGAACAAAAAGGTCTTTGAGTATATTGTCATCCGATATTATGGTTTGACTGATAACTTCATCCATGTGATCAACTAACTTTATCTCAATATCTTTTAGTATCTTTTTCGAAATATCCTTAGTATCTTTTTCGTTTTCTTTTGGAACGATCACTTTTTTAACTCCGCCCCTGTGTGCAGCCATCATTTTTTCTTTCAATCCACCTATTGCAAGAACGTTTCCGCGAAGCGTTATTTCTCCAGTCATAGCCACGTCCTTTCTGATAGGTTTTTTAACTAGAGCACTCACGATCGCGGTTGCAATTGCAATACCTGCCGATGGACCATCTTTGGGAGTTGCTCCTTCCGGCACGTGGATGTGAATATCAACCTTCTGGTAGAAATATCTTTCCAAGCTAAGTTGTTCTGCCCTATTTCTGACGTAGCTCATTGCCGCTTGGGCGGATTCCTGCATTACCTCTCCCAGTTTGCCGGTTACTTTAAAATTGCCTTTTCCCGGAACGATAGAGACCTCTATGGTAAGAAGTTCGCCTCCCACTTCTGTCCACGCAAGTCCCGTTGCAGCACCAGTCTGGTCTTTTTCCTCTATCTCTCCGTATTTATACTTGGCTATACCAAGATATTTATGAATGTTGCTCGCATTCACTTTGACCTTGAACTTGTTTTCCTTACCTTTTTTCACAACCTCTCTTGCTACTTTTCTGCAAAGGGTTGCTATTTCTCTTTCCAACGTTCTCACACCTGATTCTCTGGTGTATTTTCTGATAATGGTCAGCAAGCCTCCGTCGTTTATGTGAAAGTTGTCATTGGTTAAACCATGCGATTCAAGCTGTTTTCCAAGCAGGAAATTTTTGGATATTTGTAACTTATCATCCTCAGTATAGCCGGGAACCCTGATGATCTCCATTCTATCCTGAAGTGCCCAGGGGATAGTGTGTAAGACGTTGGCAGTGGTTATGAACAGCACATTTGAAAGGTCATAATCAACCTCTATGTAGTGATCGTTAAAATTCTTGTTTTGCTCGGGATCGAGAGCTTCAAGCAACGCTGAAGCTGGATCGCCTCTAAAATCCATGCCAAGTTTGTCTATCTCGTCCAGGAGGAACACGGGGTTCTTTGTTCCCGCTTTTCTCATGCCCTGAATTATCTTTCCGGGAAGCGCTCCGATGTAAGTTCTGCGGTGTCCCCTTATTTCTGCCTCATCCCTAACTCCGCCTAGCGATACCCTGACGAATTTTCTTCCCATTGCTCTTGCTATTGACTTTGCTAGAGAAGTTTTTCCCACTCCCGGAGGACCAACAAAGCAAAGTATAGGACCTTTGAGCTTTTCAGTTAGTACCCTGACCGCAAGGTGCTCTAAGATCCGCTCCTTGGGCTTTTCAAGACCATAGTGGTCTTCATCCAGTATTTTTGAGGCTTCATCAATGTCAAGACGGTCTTCGGTAAATTCTTTAACCCACGGAAGTTCCATGAGCCAATCAATATAGTTCCTGACAACTGTTGCCTCAGCGGACATTGAGGACATTGTTTTGAGTTTTTTTAACTCACGCTCAACCCTTTTTTCAATCTCTTCCGGAAGTCCTTTGGTTTTAAGCCCCTCTTCAAATTCCTGAATATCTGTTTTTAAATCATCTTTTTCTCCCAACTCTTTTTGAATGGCTTTCATCTGTTCGGTAAGATAGTATTCCCTCTGTGCCTTTTCCATCTGTTTCTTCACGCGTTTACCGATCCGCTTTTCTATTTCAAGTATCTCTACCTCTTCCTGCATTTTTCCGTATAGCTTTTCCAGCCTGTTGAGGGGATCGAGAATTTCAAGGATTGATTGCTTATCTTGCAGTTTGAGATTCAAGTGTGCCACGATGGTGTCGGATAGCCTGCCCACGTCATCCATTGAAGTAATGGTGGCGAGTACTTCATTCGGTATCTTCTTGTTTAGTTTTGTGTAACCCTCAAAAGCTCTGACCACTGATCTCGTCAGTGCGTCTGCCTCAATGCCTTTTACCTCCTCGTCTTTCTGCTCTTCTACCTTTACTACGAAAAACCTGTCGTCAGGAACAAATCCCGTTATCTTTCCCCTGCCTTTTCCTTCAACTAGAACTTTGACGGTGCCGTCGGGAAGTCTTAGCATCTGAACAATTACCCCGATCGTGCCAAATCTAAAAATGTCATTTTCCTTAGGATCGTTGACCTTTGCTTCCTTCTGTGCGGAAAGAAATATCTCCTTATTTCCCTTCATTGCTTCTTCAAGTGCTTTTATTGATCTCTCTCTGCCAACAAAAAGAGGAGCAACCATGTATGGAAACATTACAACGTCTCTTAGAGGTAAAAGTGGTAGATGTTTTTCCTTGTTTTCTTCAAGATTTACTGTGCTCATTACCTCACCTCCCGGTAGGTGTTATTTGAAAGACTTCTTAGTATGTATTTATTATACATCATCTTTAAGTATTACTACCAATCAATAATTGAATTTAATACACGTTTTGATTTAGGCAATAGCGCATTTTCTTATTCCGAATTTGCCTGCCTAATAGAATTTCATCCCTGACTGCTGATCTATACCACTTGAAGTTAAACCTGTCTTTGTTAAAATCAGCGTCTGAAACGATCATGAGGGTAATAGTGGCAAAACCCAGAGGATTCTGTGCCGGTGTTGACAGAGCTATAGACATAGTAGAAAAGGCACTTGAGCAATATGGCCCGCCAATTTATGTTCGGCATGCCATAGTGCATAATAGGAGGGTTGTTGATTCGCTCAAGGAAAAAGGGGTGGTTTTTGTTGAAGAGATAGATGAGATAAAAGACGCAAATGCCCCCGTCATATTCAGTGCCCATGGGGTCAGTCCGGCGGTGTTTGAAGAATCCAAAAACAGAAATCTACAAGTTATGGATGCCGTCTGTCCGCTTGTTACAAAGGTTCATAACGAGGTTAAAAACTATGCCAGTATGGATTATACAGTAGTATTGATAGGCCATAGAACCCACGTGGAAGTTATTGGCACAAGAGGCGAAGCCCCGGACAAGGTCATGGTTGTAGAATCGGTTGAGGAAGTTCTGCAACTTGAGATCAAAGATCCTGATAAAGTGGCTTATGTAACGCAGACAACCTTGAGTGTTGATGATACCAAAGAGATAATTAAAGCACTAAAGGAAAGGTTTCCGAAAATGGTCAGTCCTTCAAAGCTCGACATCTGTTATGCAACACAGAACAGGCAGGACGCCGTAAAAGAGCTTGCGAGGCACGCGGAAGTGATCTTTATCGTAGGGTCGCACGAAAGTTCCAATTCAAACAGGTTGGTTGAAGTTGCCAAATCCCACGGTGTAGAAAACTCCTACCTGATAGAAGGTTCTGAAAATATTGATGAGAAAATGATCACTGATTGCCCCACCATAGGTTTGAGCTCGGGAGCTTCAACTCCTGAATTTGTGATAAGGGAAGTAATAAACAAACTGAAAGAACTTGGAGTTAAAGAAGTTGAGGAACTGGAAGGTAAAGACGAATATACAAGGTTTCCATTTCCCGATCCGATTTGAATCTGAAAATACACCATGTCCACTGAAATACTACGCAAAGATGCAAGAGAAATATTCAACGCGGCATTGAAGGCGGCGGATCCCGGTAGATGTATATCAGAGCACGTCTCTATTAATGAAGGTACATTAAAAGTGGATTCCCGAGAGTATCAAATTGCCGATTACAAGTCAGTATACGTTGTTGCTTTTGGCAAAGCAGCCTCGTCAATGGCGAGATCGGTTGAGACGTTACTTGGGAACAGCATCACAGAGGGGATCGTTATTTCCAACTCCAAGCCTGATCGCTCCTTTAGTTTTATGGATTTTTATCTTTCAGATCACCCAGTGCCAGGTGATAAGAGCCTGCGATCAGCAATTAAGGTTACAAGCCTCCTTGATAAGGCAGGTGAAGATGATCTCGTCATATTTCTAATATCGGGCGGGGGAAGTTCACTGCTGGCAATGCCGAGAGAAGGGATCAGTATAGAGGAAAAACAGAAGGTTACCATGCAGCTCCTTCTGTCGGGTGTGGATACCCACGGGCTCAACACGGTGAGAAAGAAACTTTCACAAATCAAAGGGGGAGGTTTGCTGAAAAAAGCTATCCCGGCGCAGATCATCACACTGATCCTGTCGGATGTGGTGGGAGACAAATTAGACGTGATAGCCTCGGGACCGACGTTTGCTGATACCACGACCTTTGAAGAGGCATGGAGAGTTATAGAAGCCCTTAAACTGGAACACGTCATTCCCCCCAAGATCCTCGTGCATCTTGACAAGGGCAGAAAGGGTTTGATACCGAACCTGTTGAGCAAAGAAGAGCTTGGCTTTGATAATCAGCAGACGGTGGTAGTTGGCAACAATTTCAAATCGCTGGCAGAGGCGGAGAGGAAAGCAAAGGATCTTGGTTATAATACTTTGCTGCTTTCATCCCAGATAAGTGGTGAGGCAAGGGAAGTTGCAAAAGTCATAGCGGGAATAGCATTTGAAATTAAAAGACTGAATATCCCGGTAAAAAAGCCGGCTTGCATTATTTACGGCGGTGAAACAACAGTGAGCGTGACTGGCAGTGGTAGAGGCGGAAGAAATATGGAAACTGCTATTGCTTTTTGCATGCACATAATGGGACATGAAAATATAGTAGGGCTGTTTTCAGGTACCGATGGCGTGGATGGCCCCACGGATGCAGCAGGTGCGATCTGTGATGGAAACTCGAGACTTATGGCAAGAACGTTCAACTGGAGTGCAAGGGATCACCTTGCCGATAATAATTCATACAATTTTTTCAAAAAACTGGATGATCTTATAAAAATAGGGCCAACGGGCACAAATGTCATGGATATTGGCATAGTTTTGATAGAAGATTAAGTTATTACCGCCATGGAAAATATAAACAGCCCACTACCTCAAAGCGATGAAGCCGAAAAAGCAGTTCTCGGCTCCGTACTGATCGACAACAGTTCTATAAACGAGGTTATGGAAATTTTGCAGACGGAAGATTTTTATAAAGATGCTCACAGGAAGATATTCAACTCAATGATAGAGATTGACGAAAGTAGCAAGCCAATTGATATACTGACATTGTATGAATACTTGAAGAACAAAGGCAACCTTTTAGAGGAAGTTGGAGGGAGCTCCTATCTTACCTATTTGACAGAGTTGGTTCCTACAACTACCAACGTTTCTCACTATGCGAGGATAGTGAAGGACAAGTCCATACTGCGAAAAATAGTCATTACCTCTTTTGATATTGCACAGACTGCACAGAACGAAGATGTGGATCCTTCTCAATTTCTGGACAATGCAGAAAAAGCAATACTGGATATAGCCCAGAATCAGGTAAAGCCGGGTTTTTACAACTCAAAACAGCTTTCCCAACGGGCGCTTGAGATAATTGAAGCCACTTACGCAAAAGAGGGCTCTATTTCGGGTGTATCCACCGGGTTTGAGAAACTTGACAACCAGATGTCTGGTCTTATGAAGTCCGATCTGATAATTGTTGCCGCAAGACCTGGTTTGGGAAAAACGTCTTTTTGTCTCAATCTCGCCTCTCATGCGGTGCTTAACAATGATCTCAAGGTTGGAATTTTCTCGCTTGAAATGTCCAGAGATCAGTTAATGCTCAGGCTTTTATCCATGAGATCCAAGGTCAACTACTCAAACATAAGAAGTGGTTACATTAGCAAGAAAGATCTGGAGTTGCTTTTCAAAGCTGCCGAGGATTACGGCAAGTCGCAACTGTTCATTGACGATTCACCCGCACTAACTGTTCTTGAAGTGAGAGCAAGGGCGAGAAGGCAGAAACGTGATAAGGGACTTGATCTGCTAATAGTAGATTATATTCAACTGATGCGAGGGCACAATAGGGCAGAGAATCGCGAAAGAGAGATCGCTATGATATCCGCTTCACTCAAGACACTTGCCAAAGAGTTGGACATACCAGTTCTCGGTATTTCTCAACTCAGTAGACAAACCGAGACAAGATCGGACAGAAGACCTCAGCTTGCAGATTTGAGAGAAAGTGGGGCTATTGAACAGGATGCTGATGTCGTGCTGTTCATACACAGGGGGGATGCCTACAAGAAAAACCCTGAAGAAAAGGACGGAACAGCCGAAGTAATAATTGGCAAACAGAGAAATGGGCCTGTGGGATCTATAAAACTTGCCTTTCTTGAAAAGTTTGGCATTCCAAGTTTTGAAAATCTTGCACCTGAATATGAAGATGAGTTTAACTAAACAAGAAGGGGCTTGATCTTTGCTTTTGATCTGGTCTCTTTTCTATGAAGTTCCGGGTCGTTTTGCCAGCTTTTGAACGTGTTAAAATTAGTCAAAAATCTTTTTTTAATGGAATCCCAGAAAAATTCCCAGTCGTATTTTGTTTTTCTTCCCTCGAAAAACTGTTTGTAAAACGTGTCCCTTTCTACTGCCCATCCTTTCTCGGCAAGCCACCCCGTACGCACATAGCCGTATCCGTTGCCAAATCCCATTGCAAAATTGCCCTCCAATCCAATCCTTGAAGCGGCTTTGGTTACCAGTTCAATAAAAACATACATCGCCTCAACTGATTGATAGCCCAGATCGGGCAACTTATCTTCCATTACGAGTAAGTTTCTCAGAAAATACATCGGATAATAAGTTGGAGAATAAAAGGATACTGATTTTGTCGGGGATTTGAGCGGCTCCCGCAGTATAATGTCCTCATCAATAATTCCGACTATAAAATCTTCCCTACAAAAGTTTCCTGTATCACCACAAAGTTCAAGTGAAGTCCTGACGTTGTTCCACTCTCTCTCTGCAATTTTCAAGGAAATGTTTAACTCTTCGGTTCCTTTTCTTTCCTGCTCTTTTATCAGATCCTCTAACTGCATGTCGCTCACCTTGATTGTATGATTTTCAAAACATACCTTTACAGAGTTTATTATCAATTTAACTGATATTACTTTGGGGGATTTATGTATTTTGTTGTTTGAAAGGTAGCTAATAAGTTATCATCCCTCCAAAGGAAGGAGAATGGACTACTCAATAAGAGTTGCACTTGCAAGTTGAATTCACACTTATATATAATCTACCTTGATGTCCGTTTTTTTAATAAGAACACAAACAAGGTTTGGATATGACACAATTCACAGAGTTAACGTAGACCAATTTGAGGGGCTGTGTAAGTTACACGACCTCTAAACTGAAATACTAATGCTAAAGATGCTTTTTGTAATGGATCCGATCGGGTCCATCGATATTAAAAAGGACACGACTTTTGCGATCATGCTTGAATCACAAGCTCGTGGTCATAAGGTTTGCTATGCCGAGTTGAAAGACCTTTTTATAAAAGACGCAAAAGGATGGTCTGTTACAACAGAAGTTGAACTGAAAATGGCTGATGATGACCACTACAAGGAGTTAGGGCAGTTCACTACGCCAATTGACGGATTTGACGTAGTATGGATGAGAAAGGATCCGCCTTTCAATATGGACTACATCTATGCCACCTATATTTTAGATATGGTTGACCATAAGCAAACCGTTGTTATCAATAGTCCAAAAGGGCTCAGAGAGTCCAATGAAAAAATATACAGTATGAATTTCAAGGACTTCATCCCCAATACGCTGGTATCAAAAGACATAGGGCGTATAAAGGACTTTATTTCTGAAGTGGATGGCAGGATAGTTGTAAAACCGCTTGACGGATACGGAGGGGAAGGGATTTTCTATGTTGGACAAGGAGAGCTTAATTCAAACTTGATTCTTGAAACTATAACAAACCGCGGATCAACTTATGTAATGGCCCAAGAGTTCATTGATAAAGTTTACGAAGGGGACAAACGGGTAATAATGCTGAATGGAGATCCCATAGGAGCAGTTCTGAGGGTTGCCTCCAAAGGAGAGTTCAGAAGCAATTTTCACTCCGGTGGACGCCCAGAGAAAGCCATGCTGACGGACAGGGACATGGCTATATGCAATGCCGTTGCGCCTAGATTAAAGCAGGACAAACTCTATCTTGTGGGCATTGACATCGTTGGTGGATACTTAACTGAGGTTAATACCACAAGCCCTACCTGCATCAGGGAGATAAATCATTTTAGCAAGACAAAGTTAGAAGTTCAGATCGTGGATTTTGCTGAAAGCCTGTGCAACTTTAGCATTTGATAAAACTGCTGTATCAGTCAAAATTACACGACTTTTTCCATCTGACAGCAATGAAAATATCCAAAGAAGAAGTAAAAAAAACCGCAGAGCTTGCAAGATTAGAATTTTCAGAGGATGAACTTGAAAAATTCACCGAGCAACTTGGTGAGATACTTGATCACGTTGAAGACCTCAATGAGTTGAACACTGAAAAAACATCTCCTCTTTCACATGTTCTGGAAATATCTACACCTTTAAGGGAAGATGAAGTCGTCCAGACGATAACAACGGATGATGCACTGGCAAATGCCCCAGAAGTAAAAGACGGATTTTTTGTCGTTCCGAAAGTCATAGAAAGTTAGATCACAATTGCTTATGGACTTACATTATCTAAGCATCGGCAAAGTTTCTCAACTGATACGCAAAAAGGAGCTTTCTCCCGTTGAAATTACAACTGCTGTTCTAGATCGTATTGACAAGCTGGATAAGAGGTTTAACTCCTACATAACTCTCCTGTCTGACTATGCGTTGAAAACCGCCAGAAAGGCAGAGGAAGAGATTGCCTCGGGTAAATACAGAGGGGCTCTTCATGGAATACCCATAGGACTTAAAGATATATTTGTTATGAAGGATTTTCCATCCACCTGCGGTTCAAGAATGCTCAAAGATTTTATCTCTCCATACGACTCAACAGTGGCGGCAAAGTTGAAAAACTTCGGAGCGGTGATCATAGGGAAGAACAATATGGATGAATTTGCAATGGGTTCGTCCAATGAAACATCCTTTTTCGGGCCAGTCAGAAATCCTTGGGATACTGAAAGAGTGCCGGGTGGGTCAAGTGGGGGTTCATGCGCGGCAACTGCATCGGGGTTATGTCTTGCGTCAGTAGGTTCCGACACGGGTGGATCCATAAGACAGCCCAGTTCGCTCTGCGGAATAGTTGGATTAAAACCAACTTACGGAAGGGTCAGTCGTTATGGAATGATAGCATTTGCATCATCTCTTGATCAGGCGGGACCTATTACAAGAACCGTAGAAGATGCAGCGATAGTCCTAAACGCCATTTCGGGCAGAGACAAATACGATTCAACCTCTGTGGATGTTAATGTGCCGGATTTTACAACCCGTCTGAATGAAAATATAAAGGGAATTAAGATCGGGATACCAAAAGAGTATTTTGTTGACGAGATGAATAAGGAAGTGAGATCCGCGGTCAACCTCGCGATACAGGAACTTGAGAGTTTGGGAGCGGAAATAGTTGAGATCTCATTGCCTCATACTAAGTATGCAATTTCAACCTACTACATCATAGCACCTTGTGAGGCAAGCTCCAACCTTGCAAGATATGACGGTGTTAGATATGGCTACAGGGCGGAAAGACCTGGGACGCTCCGCGAACTTTTTTTTAAGAGCAGGTCTGAAGGATTTGGAGAAGAAGTAAAGAGAAGAATAATGCTGGGAACTTATGCCTTGTCATCTGGATACTACGATGCTTACTACATAAAAGCCCAGAAAGTAAGAACACTTATAAGACAGGATTTTAAAAAGGCATGGGAAAAAGTGGACGTGATAGCTACTCCTACCTCTCACGAAACTGCATTTAAAATAGGAGAGAAAACGGATGATCCCGTAAAAATGTACCTATCTGACTTGCTCACGATACCATGCAACATTGCAGGTGTGCCCGGCATATCAATTCCTTGCGGATTAAGTCAGGATAACATGCCAATTGGACTTCAGATAATTGGCAAAGCATTTGATGAGGAAACGATTTTAAGAGTGGCAAATAATTATCAGCAGTCTACACAATGGCACCTCAAACGCCCACCGATCAATTGATCTTTCATGTGAGTTTGCAAATGGTCAATGAGCTCGTGGGGAATGAATACCATTATTCTAAAGATCGTGTAGCTCGGATTCATGCTCCTGACAAATTTGTTCAATTTCGTAATCCAGCAGTTTTTCTTTGGTCAAGCCGCACATGAATGCATCACCTTCATCAATGAAAAAGTCGCATGTTTTGCATATTCCAAACGTTCTGTTCGGATTTGAGAGTTGGAGAGATTTTAATACGTTCATAAGCACACTTTCTGCAACCTCAATGCTCCTGTCATTAAAAAAACTTTCCGAATCACTGAACGAAAGCCGTTTTAATAAATTTCTCGATTTTTCCGTCAAATGTAGCTTCACGATCCTTTTATCACCGCTTTTTGTCTCTTTCTTTAGATAACCTTTCTTTTCAAGCAGCTTTACGCTTTGAGAAGTGGTGCTTTTTGTATTGCCTAGATAAATGCTTAGTGCGGCGAGGTTATTGCTGTATTTGTTGCAGGTTGTCAGATAGCTTAAAACACTCAGGTGTATAGGTAGGAGTTCATACGGTTTCAGGAATTTTTTCTCTTCAGAACGAAGTAAATTACTTATGCTGTCTATAAGGCTAAGCAGGTTTGTCAGACTCATAATAACTAATACTATTGACTTCAAATCAATAATGCAAACGCTAATTTTTCATTTAGTGTTGAGTCAACACTATATAAAGAAATTTCAACTGGATTGCCTATAATTGAAAATCCTGATAGATTTAATTGTCTATTTAACTGGGCCGTCGTCTAATGGCAGGACAGCGGGTTTTGGTCCCGTAAGTGAGGGTTCGAATCCTTCCGGCCCAGCCATAAACTAATGAAAGATATTCATGTGCCTTTTCCCGGGGAATTGAACAAAGAGCAAAATGAGGCTGTTGTTCATTCCGAAGGACCCCTTTTAATACTTGCTGGTGCCGGTTCGGGAAAAACCAGAACACTTACTCACAGAATTGCCTACTTGCTGGATAAGTGCAATGTATCTCCTTACAGAATTATTGCAGTAACCTTTACCAACAAGGCTGCAAATGAGATGAAATTCCGCGTCAGTAGCCTTATAAGATCATCAATAAAAGGGCTGTGGCTTGGCACTTTTCACTCTATTTGTCTCAGGATACTCAAAAGAGATATAGAGCATCTTGAGGGATTTAAGTCGGATTTCATAATTTTTGACGTTCAAGATCAGTTGAAACTAATTAGGGATTGTGTGAAGCTCCTTGAATACAATGAAAGGATGTATGAACCAAGAGCTATCAGGTCAAAAATTGACAGCTATAAGATGAGGGTCGGGGACGTTAATGAGTTGGGATCAGAGTTTAAGGATGACAAATTGAAAGAAATTTTTGATCTTTATGAAAGTGAACTGAGAAAAAATAACGCGCTTGACTTCAACGACCTTCTATTCCTGACCGTCAGGCTTTTTTCCGAGCATCCGAAAGTGCTGGAGTTTTACCAGGACAGGTTTGAATATATACTCGTTGATGAATATCAGGATACAAACAACCTCCAGTATTCAATAGTAAGATCCCTTGCTCAAAAAAATGGGAATATATTCGTTGTTGGTGATGACAACCAATCAATATACAGTTGGAGAGGTGCAGACATACAGAATATTCTGAATTTTGAAAGTGATTTTAGTAACACCAGAACCATAAAATTGGAAAAAAATTACCGATCTACTGGCAATATACTGCGTCTTTCAAACGAGCTTATAAAAAACAATCTGGAAAGAAAAGAAAAAACTTTATACACGGATAATCCCGAAGGCGAATTGATCGGTTACTACCAATCCGACAACGAGGAAGATGAGGCAAGAAACCTAATAAAAATCATTCAGGAGAAAAAAAGAGAACAGGGTATTTCATTTAATGACTTTGCTGTATTTTACAGAACGAACAATCAGTCAAAGGCAATAGAGGATGAGTTGATCAAAAGCGACATACTATACAATATCATAGGCGGCGTTGGGTTTTACCAAAGAGCGGAGGTTAAAGACATTGTTTCCTATCTCAGGCTGACAAAGAATTCTTCTGATAACCTGAGTCTGAAAAGGATTATTAATGTCCCGCCGCGCGGTCTTGGTAAGGTAACCCTGACTAACCTTGAACTTCTATCACAGGAGCATGGACTATCCCTTAGTGACGCGATTCAATACGCGATTGATCACAAGGTCTTTTCTCCATTAACTACGACAAGACTGGAAAATTTTTATCAACTTATTCAGAGTCTGAAAAAAGCCTCAACTGATCTGAGCGTAGCCGAGTTGATAAAAAAGATCATAAAAGATACTTCATACATTGATCTAATGGAAGGTGAAGAAGAGAAGGTCAACAACCTGAGTAGTCTGGTAAATCTTGCTGAAGAATTTGATACTGAAGAGCAAACTGAAGCAACTCTTGAAAACTTTTTGGACTGGATCATGCTCGCAAGCGAATCCGGCAATAGGGATGATAGTAAGGAAAAAATAAGCCTGATGACACTTCACTCTGCCAAAGGGCTTGAGTTCCCGTTCGTTTTTATAACTGGTCTGGAGGAGGGATTGTTGCCTCACTTCAAATCAGAAGGTGATATCAAGGCGATCGAAGAGGAAAGAAGGCTTTTTTACGTAGGTATCACAAGGGCAAAAGAAAAAGTCTACCTGTCCGGTGCCTCAGCTAGAAAAAACTTTGGCAAATCTATTGGTTCTATACCTTCAAGGTTTGTAGGTGAACTGCCAAAAGACCTCGTGGATTGGAAAAGATATGAAGAGGTCTCATACCAGAAGCGGGTTAATAGGACAAAAGATGAGAATCAAACAGATCAAACTGAACGGGTTATCAACAGTTCTGACCCAAGTATAAAGAAAGGTCGTGAGGTAAGGCACAATACTTTCGGAAAAGGAGTTGTTCTGGGAGTTGAAGGCAATGGAGATAAAGCAAAAGTGACCGTTTTTTTTAAAAGTGTTGGAAACAAAAAGGTGTTGGCAAGTTACCTGATACACTAGCTCCTGAAAAGTTATATTTATTGGTTGGATCCAAAAATAAAAGTCCTTTGTTGCTGTTACTGCAAATTTCCATAACGCGCTACTGGTAGATTGACCTGCTAATCCTCCTTATATACTATTGAGAAAGTCAGTTCATCCATTTTTCATAAACAACAACTGACGTATTGATGATATGAAACACAGAAAAAATAAGATCAAAAGTCAGCATGGACTTATAAAAGGGCTCAGAAAATTCCTGGAAAGAGAAATCTCAAACCAGGATTTTGTTACTGGTATCATACCAGGGGAGATAAAGGTAGGTAACTCAACGGGAGAAGTTTTGAAGGTTACGTATCAATACAAGATGCAAACGGGTGCAAAGCTCATTGCGAGAAGTGGCAGTTCAATACAGGAAATTTTTATAATAACCAATGATCCGGAAAGATTGGAAAAGATAATAAACAGCCATGATGAATAAAATCCTTAACCCTGCAAAGGGGACAAGAGCGATGTCGGGTGTGTGATCCCGTGGAAAATTATTGACCGTATCGTAACTATATGTAACCATTGTTATTCTTATAGAGGTGGAATAATGCTTGTTCCGTTAAGTTGGCTAAAAGATCACGTTGAAATTGATTTTTCCTTGGACAATCTGGGTGAAATGTTGACGATGGCAGGTTTGGAAACCGAAGCCCTGCATTACAGGGGCAAAGGAATTGAAGATATTGTCATTGCCAAGATTTTAGAAATAAAAAATCATCCTAATGCTGATAGACTGAATGTGTGTGAAGTTACAGATGGGATGGAAAATTACAATATAGTTTGCGGTGCAGATAACTTTGGGGTTAATGACTATGTGGCTCTTGCAAGATCGGGTGCAAAACTGCCACCTACCAAGAAATTTCCTGAAGGATTAAAAATAAAAAAAACAAAGATCCGTGGTGAGACTTCGCAGGGGATGTTGTGTGCAGAGGATGAACTGGGTTTATCTGATAGATCTGATGGGATCATGGTTCTTTCCAGCGATTTGTCTCTTGGATCAAGGCTTGTAGATGAAATGTCTTTGAATGACGCGGTTTTTGAAATTGCAATAACTCCAAACAGGCCGGATTGCTTAAGTATTTTGGGTATAGCGAGGGAAATTGCTGCAGTTACAGGAAGCAAACTGAAAAATATTGCTCTTTATAAAGATGAAAGGTTTGGAAAAACTTCAAAATCCGTGGAAGTTAAGATCAATGACACCCATGCCTGTCCCAGATACGCCTGTAGAGTTATAGAAGGTGTAAAAATAGGTTCCTCACCTGATTGGTTAAAAAACAGATTGCAGGCTTCGGGAATAAGATCAATAAACAACGTTGTTGACGTAACAAATTTTGTTATGCTTGAAACTGGCCAGCCTCTTCACGCTTTTGACCATGACCTATTGGACAGAGAAATTATCAAAGTAAGGTTTGCAAGAGAGGAAGAGACGTTGATAACTCTTGACAAACAGGAAATAGAGCTGACTGAAACTGATCTGCTTATATGTGACGGTGACACACCTGTTGCCCTTGCAGGGGTCATGGGAGGATTAAACACCGAGGTGAATGGAGAAACAAAAAACATACTGCTTGAATCGGCATATTTTAACCCAGTGACGATAAGAAAAACCTCAAAGCGGACGGGTATCAGATCTGAAGCCTCCTATAGATTTGAGAGGGGCGTGGATCCCAACAACACCTTATTTGCACTTGACCGTGCCTCTTTTTTTATTGCAGAGTTGTCAGGTGGGAAAGCATCCGAGGATGTTATTGACGTTTATCCTTCAAAGATTGAACCTAAAGAGGTAAATTTATCCGTGAGTAAGGTTAAAGAGATACTTGGAATAGAAATAAACTCTGACAGGATTACAGATATATTAAAACCGCTTGGGTTTGAAGTGCTAAAGTCAGACGGTATTGAAATATCAATGAAAATACCCACGTTCAGGGTTGATATTACAAGAGAGATCGACGTGATAGAAGAGATAGCAAGGTTGTTCGGTTATGAAAATATACCTACGACTTTGCCTGCGGTTGAGATGCTGGCGGATGAAACCGACAGCGGACGCGAACTTGTATTGGATGTTAAGCAAGTATTTATCTCATCAGGTTTTTTTGAAGCTATTAATTACAGTTTTGATGATCCTGCTCTTATGAAGATGTTCAGTGTATCCGAAACCATTGATCTGCTTAATCCTTTAACCAGTGAAAGCTCTGTGATGAGAACGTCTATTCTTCCTGGGTTGATCAAGAACCTGAAAACAAATCTGTTACGTCAAGTTAGTGATGTAAGGCTTTTTGAATATGGGAAAATTTTTCTACCCGTGGCGGAAAGTCAACTCCCAAGAGAGGAAAAGAGATTTTCCGCGGTCGCAACCGGAAAAATAGAACCTGAAGTATGGAATAAAGAGGATTTCAATTTCTTTGATCTGAAAAATCTATTGATCCGGGGAGTTGCAAGTTTTTCACCCAGCAAAAGAATAGAATTCGTAAAGAATGACGAGGTAAAATTTCTCCATCCGGGAAAATCTGCATCTATTTTTGCCGACAAAGTTGAACTTGGCATTATTGGTGAGTTGCATCCAGATTGCATGGATGAGTTAAAAATAGATAAAAAACTGTACCTATTGGACGTCAACTTAGACGCTCTGGTTGGGCTTTCTGAAACTTTTTCCTACAACTTTAGACCAATGCCCATATTCCCTTCCATAAAGAGGGATATGTCGTTTATTATAGACAAAGAAGTGACAGCGGGACAAATGATAGATAAAGTTAGCAAGGTGAGCAGCCTTGTTGAGGACGCTAGGGTGTTTGATGTTTTTGAGGACGATTCATTAGGTATGGATAGTAAAAAAAGCGTGGGAATATCGATCTTACTCAGATCTCAAGATAAGACTTTGACCGATGAAGAGGCTAACACGGTTCAGGGCATGGCAATAAGAGAATTAAGTTCATCATTAGGTGCTGAGTTGAGGTCAATGTAAAGAGAGGAACTCAATGACTAAAAAAGAGCTTTCAGGAGAAATTCACAAAAAGATCGGTTTATCCAGAAGGGAATCCGCAGAGATTCTGGAATACTTTTTTTATCTGGTGAAAAACAGTTTACAGAATGGAGAGAGCGTTAAACTTCCAAAGTTCGGAAGTTTTATCGTTCAGCAAAGGAAAGCAAGAAAAGGAAGAAATCCCTCAAGTAATGAGACAATTGAGATTGCTGCCAGAAAAGCAGTAGTTTTTAAGCCCAGTAGGTTTCTTCGTAATTTTATATCTCCCGATTAGGTTAGTGACAAATATGCTCTCTTCCATAAGACAGAACTTTTTGGCTGGATTATTAGTTTTACTACCATTTGGTCTTACTGTTTTTATACTTTTCAAACTGGGCAAATGGATCATAAATTTGGTGAGTGCGGCACCAGCAATGTTTCTCAAACCGCTTGATGCTCTACCTCTTTATGTTTTCCAGTTAGTTACTTTTTCCATTGGATTGTTTGCTACTATACTGATAGTTCTGATCGTTGGGACAGTAGCGAGAAATTTTATTGGAAAAAAATTGGTGAGTTTTGGTGAAAGCCTAGTGCATAAGTTGCCTCTTGCACGGACCGTTTATACTGCCACTAAGCAGATCATGGAAACCGTGTTTTTTGCCAGAGGTATGAAGGGTTTTAAAAGAGTGGTGACGTTTGAGTTTCCAAGAAAAGGCATCTATTCAATAGGTTTTATCACGGCTACTCTGAACGTGGGAGATATTTACAACAAAAGCGGGGAAGAGCTCTACAGTATATTTGTCCCAACAGCTCCCAATCCCACCAGTGGTTACTATATAATGCTTCCTAAGGCAGACGTTAAGGAGCTTAATATATCAGTAGAAGATGCGTTCAGACTGATAGTGTCGGCTGGCTTGGCAAAGAATAAAGTTGAAAATAACAAGTAAGGTCTTAAAAACCATTCAATCCTACGGAATGATCTCTGCCGGGGATAGGGTGGTTGTAGCTCTGTCGGGGGGTTCGGATTCGGTCGGATTACTTCACTTGCTTTTGAATTTAAGGGAATTTGATCTGAAGATCATAGCCGCACATTATAACCATAAGCTAAGAGGGAGCGAATCAGAAAGGGATGCAATTTTTGTTGAGCAGCTTTCAAGAGATCTGGGTGTTGAATTTGAGTACGGTGAAGTCGAGCAAGATCACTATAGAAGCGTTAAATCGGGTTTTTCTCCAGAGGAAACTGCAAGAGAATTGAGATATAGATTTTTAAACCATGTTTTGGAGAAATGTAAAGCCCAGAAAATTGCTACTGCGCACACGATGAACGACCAAGCAGAGACCGTTATTATGAGGATCATAAGAGGTAGTGGTGTTCGCGGGTTGTCGGGCATTCCACCTGTAAATGGCAGAATAGTAAGACCTTTAATACAAATGCAGAAGCAAGAAATAAAAGATTACCTGCGGTTAAACCAGATTAATTGGACGGAAGATTTTTCAAATAACTCAACACGGTTTCAGAGAAATAAGATTAGGCTTGAACTTTTTCCAATACTTAAAGAAATAAATCCCAATATAGATCAGGTTCTGCTCAGATCATCTGAAATATTCAGAATTGAGTCAGAATTTATTGATAGTTGTATTGATGAGGTATATAGATCCGTTATTACAGAGCAGCCTTTTGGCTACATTGGAAGATCGATTGAATATTTATCGCAGAACAAAGCTGTAAGGTTAGGGATTTTAAGAAAAACAATTGAGTTGTTAAAAGGCAAATTCAAAAATGTTTCGGCGGTTCATATTTTTACGGTGGATGAAATGATCGGGTCGGACATACCTTCGGGAGAGATCGTGCTTCCAGATGGTATTAGGTTCAACAAGGGATATGGTATTTTTTGTATGTCAAACAACCCCGGACTTGGTGAAAGTTATAGTTACAAGATCAATGGTCAGGGTTTTTACAGTTTTGAAAACGGGCTTGAGATCAGAGTGGATGTTACTTCTGATGGGTCAGAATGGGGGGATGAGTCAGTTGGTTTTTTTTCAGTTAGTAAAGTCAAATTTCCTTTGACTGTCGGGAGCTACAAGGCTGGCGACAGATTCAAACCTCTTGGCATGAAAGGATCCAAGAAGATCAAAAATGTTTTCATTGATAAGAAAATACCGAAGTTTATGAGAAAAAGCATACCGGTCTTTCAAACGGTTGATGGAGTGATATGGGTTGGTGGTGTGAGGAGTGATGATAGATTCAAGGTGGAAAAAGGGGAGTCGGAGTTTTTAAGGATTAAGATCAAAAAGCCCGAGCTAAGTTTCCTTGAGAAAATACGGACTTCTGAGAGTCATATAAGCTGATCCGAGAATACCTGCATTGTCTCCAAGCTTCGCCTTATGGATGTTCAAGTTACTTTTGCTTCCTTCGAGAGCTTTTTGCTCAATTTCACTCTTAGCACTATCTATAAAAAACTCCCACGCATTTGACAGTCCTCCTCCGATCACGATGTTTTCCACGTTCAGGATGTTGATCAGATTTGTAATTCCTATACCGAGGTAGCTTCCAAATTGTTTCCACAGATTTATTGATTCTTCATCTTTGTTTTCTGCCAACTCCATAATTTTTCTTGGTATATCGTCTTTATCTGTTTCACGAGTTTTTTTAGTTAGTCCGTTACTGTTGCTGACGACACGCCTGACGGCTTCTGCGGAGACAAAACTTTCAAGACACCCACTACTGCCACAACTGCATTTGGGACCTTTTGTATCAATGATCATGTGTCCAATTTCACCTGCGGTGCAATTTTCCCCCTGCCAAAGCTCCCCGTCCAATATAATTCCCCCACCCAGTCCCGTGCCTATCGCGATCATGATCATAGAATCACATCCGTTGCCTGAGCCTTTCCAAAACTCTCCGAGTGCTATGCAGTTGGCATCGTTTTCTATAACTACCTGAGTTGACAGATGACGTTTAAGCACTTTTAGGATCGGGAAATTCGTCCCTCCACTTATATTTGGAGACTGTATTAAAATACCTTTTTTGTGGTTGATGATCCCTGGAAACCCTATTCCTATGGCTGATGGCTTGAATTTGTTGAAATCCTCAATGAAAGCCACAAGATTTTTTACTACTTTATCAATTCCTTCTTTTGCGTCAGATTTTGTTTGTTTTTTTGAAAATATCTCACCTTTTTCATTTACTACAGCTCCCCTTAGATTTGTTCCTCCAACGTCTATGCCAAGCACTTGTTTCATAAAAGTCTTGTTAGCATAAATGCACTTTCAATTTAAGTAAACAAAGAGAAAACCTGTATTCACTTTTTTTAAGGCGGTAAGATACACTACCAAACGTGAAGTTAATATTTAGTGGTTAGAATTATCATCTTAACTTGGGGTGGCAATGAAACGGGCAAAAGATCAGAAAAGCGAATTTAAGAAAATTGATAATCCATACAAGGGTATCAGTTTAAAGGACTACAATGTTGAAAAGAGACGGCTGCAACTTGAGATGCTTAACATTCAGCAAGACGTAACTAAGAAAGGTCAAAGAATATGTATAACGTTTGACGGTCGTGACGCTGCTGGTAAAGGTTCAACGATCCTTCGTTTTACAGAAAACCTAATGCCTCGTTATTACAGAGTTGTGGCACTTGGAATACCAACTCAAAAAGAGTCAAAATACTGGTTTAATCGTTATGAAAAGCATCTTCCAAAACCTAATGAGATGGTGTTCTTTGATCGTTCATGGTATAACAGGGCAACAATTGAACCGACAATGGGTTACTGCACCAAGAAACAGTATGAGTATTTTATGTCAAAGGTTCTTGACTGGGAGCATAAGTTAATTGACGATGGGCTAAAACTTATGAAATTTTACCTGTCAGTGGATAGTGAGCATCAACTTGGACGTTTTCAGGATAGGCTTTCTGACCCTCTAAAGTTCTGGAAGTTTTCGCCCAATGATCTTAACGCGAGAAAAAAATGGGAAGCATACACGAACTATAAAAATCAGATGTTATCCCACACGTCCTCCAAAAAGTCTCCCTGGTATAATGTGGATGCAAATTCAAAGATGGAAGCCAGATTGAACTGTATGCTTAGAGTAGTGAAAAAATACGGTAAAAGAAAATTTATTCCGCTAACCGGTGTGGATGTTGTAAAAAAACACAGCATTGAGATCAACGGTATTGTGTTTGACAACCTGAGCCAACTTCAATACTCTACTCTGAAAAATTTAGCCGAGAAGGGGAATGCCTGATAACATGAGTCTGCTGAAAACGATAGGCTTGCCCATGATTGAATCAGCAGGTGGTTTGGTCTACAATGACAACTACCATATTCTTCTTATTTTCAAGAGAGGTAAATGGGACCTGCCCAAAGGTAAGTTGGATTCGGGTCGTTCCTCACAGGTTAAAACTGCCATCCGGGAAGTCAATGAGGAAACGGGACTGGATCCAAAAAAGTTGACCGTTCAAGGTAAAATTGTTTCCACGTGGCATTCTACAAGGTATAAAAAGTCAAACTACCTGAAAAAGACACATTGGTATCTAATGCGCTACAACGGTAAGGACGCGGATGTTTCCCCGGAATTTGAGGAGGGGATAATTGAGTGCAGGTGGGTGCATATCAGTGAGCTTGACAGCTACAGACCGTTGATGCTTACAAGAATTCAATACGTGATAGATTTTTGGCTTGAAAATTTTGCTTATGGGCAGAAGATATGAAACGGAAAGGACTATCCCTTCGGGGAAGGAAAATTTTTCTCTCTGCCATTCCTGCGTAAGATTTCTCCCCTGACCGTAGGGACTCAAAGTAGGAGCATATCACTTCGGATAATTAAATCCGAATAACTTCTCAACTTTCTATAATATTTGTTGATATTATGGTATAATCAAAAGATTTTCTAACTAGTCAATGAACAACCAAATAGCACTGAAGGCAATTCATTCTCCGGAGACCGCATAATGAAGGAAAAGATAAAACTGCTTGAACAAAAAGAAAAAGAAGCTGAAATAGGTGGCGGTAAAGAAAGGATAAAAAGGCAACACAAACTGAAAAAACTGACCGCAAGGGAAAGAATAGAACTTCTTTTGGATAAGAGCAGTTTTGTTGAACTTGATAAATTTGTTGTTCATAAGTGTGATGATTTTGGAATGGGAGAGAAAAAGTTTTTAGGTGATGGAGTTGTTACTGGGTATGGGAAAGTTGACGGCAGACAGGTTTTTGTTTTCGCACAGGATTTTACCGTTTTTGGAGGCTCTCTCGGACTCGCTCACGGTAGAAAGATCTGCAAAATAATGGACAGAGCAATAGAGGTAGGCGCTCCCGTAATTGGTCTTAATGATTCAGGTGGTGCCAGAATACAGGAGGGAGTGGAAAGCCTTGGATCTTATGCAGACATATTTTTAAGGAACGTCCTCGCATCTGGTGTGGTACCTCAAATTGCAGCAATAATGGGACCATGCGCCGGCGGTGCAGTCTATTCACCTGCAATGAACGATTTTACAATAATGACAAAAGAGAGCAGTTATATGTTCATTACGGGACCGGACGTTATAAAATCTGTTACACGTGAAGAAGTATCCCCTGAGGATCTTGGCGGTGCAACAGTGCATAATTCTAAGAGTGGAGTGGCACATTTTGCCGTAGAAAATGATGAAGACTCCATATCTACAATTAAAGAGCTACTGGGTTTTCTTCCTTCCAATAACATGGAAGACCCTCTCAGGATAAAATGCGATGACCCCATTGACAGAAAAGATGAAAGCCTTCGTGATATTATTCCCACCAATCCAAATAAGCCTTATGATGTGAAACAGGTAATAGATAAAGTTGTTGACGATGGATATTTTTTTGAGGTGCAGGAGCATTTTGCCCAAAATATTGTTGTGGGATTTGCGAGGATAAACGGCAGGTCGGTTGGCATTGTCGGAAATCAACCTATTGTATTGGCTGGCTGTCTCGACATTGACGCGTCGGTAAAAGCCGGGAGGTTTGTCAGATTTTGCGACTGCTTTAACATACCCATCATTTCTTTTGTAGATGTCCCGGGTTTTCTGCCCGGAACAAATCAGGAATGGAACGGTATTATAAGACACGGTGCAAAACTACTTTATGCATATTGTGAAGCAACCGTCCCGAGAATAACGGTTATTACCAGAAAAGCCTACGGTGGCGCCTATGACGTTATGTCATCAAAGCACATACGCGGAGACATAAACCTCGCATATCCAACGGCTGAAATTGCCGTTATGGGTTCTGATGGAGCCGTAAATATAATATTTAAAGGACAAATTACTGCCACTGACGACCCGGATTCCGAGAGATTAAAACTTATAGAAGAATACAAAAAGAACTTTGCCAATCCTTATAGAGCTGCAGAACTTGGATACATAGATGAAGTCATAAGACCAGAAGATACAAGACACAGAATTGCATTGGCACTGGACATGCTGGACGGAAAGAGACAGGTAAATCCCCCTAAAAAACACGGTAATATACCGCTCTGAAAAAGGAAGACATGATGTTTGAGAAAATACTTATTGCAAACAGAGGCGAGATAGCTGTCAGGATAATCAGGGCATGTAGAGAACTTGGTATCAAGACAGTTGCAGTGTATTCAGACGCAGACAGAAACTCAATGCACGTGGCACTTGCGGATGAGGCTTATAACATCGGCGCTCCAAAGCCATCTGAAAGCTATCTAGTAAAAGAAAAGATAATAGGAGTTGCAAAAAAATCAGGTGCTCAAGCTATTCATCCGGGATTTGGATTCCTATCCGAAAACCACTCCTTTGCAGAACTTTGTGAGAAAGAAGGTATTGCTTTTATAGGACCAAAAGCTGAGGCAATTGAGCTCATGGGAGATAAGATCACTGCGAGAAAAATTGCAAGCGATGCAAAAATTCCACTTGTACCGGGTTCCGAGGGTGTCGTGAGTGACCTGGAAGCCTCAAGGGTTGCAGATAAAATCGGCTACCCAATAATGATAAAAGCCTCCGCAGGTGGAGGCGGTAAAGGAATGAGAATTGTAAAAAACAGTGATGAATTTGAAAGCTCTTTAAGAATGGCAAAGAGTGAGGCACTTTCTGCATTTGGAGAGGACTCTATATTTGTGGAAAGATTTATAGAAAAACCTAGACACATTGAAATACAGATCCTTGCAGATTCACGCGGAAAAGTCCTTTATCTTTTTGAAAGAGAATGCTCAATCCAAAGACGCCATCAGAAAGTGATAGAGGAAGCTCCTTCAGCTTTTATCAAGGCAAAAACAAGAAAGAAAATGGGTGAGACTGCGGTCAGAATAGCTAAAGCCGTCAACTATGAAGGGGCAGGCACGGTGGAATTCATCATGGATCAGGATGAGAATTTCTATTTTCTTGAAATGAATACGAGGATACAAGTTGAGCATCCCGTTACGGAAATGATAACTGGGATTGATATTGTAAAATGGATGATAAGGGTCAGTTGCGGAGAGCCACTTCCTTTTAAGCAGTCGGAACTTAAAATAAACGGTCATGCGATGGAATGTAGAATTTACGCAGAAGATCCGGAAACCAACTTTCTGCCTTCGCCGGGACTCCTTCAATATGTTAAAGTCCCCGCGGGATTGGGTATTAGGGATGACTCCTCAATTTACAGTGGGTATGAAGTTACATCGTATTACGACCCCATGCTGTCCAAATTAATTACTTGGGGTGAGTCACGTGAAGATGCTATTAATAAAATGACATCGGCGCTGAAAGAGTATATTGTCATGGGGGTAAAAACCAATCTGGGATTTTTAATCCGTGTTATGGGGGATGATGAGTTTAAAAAAGCCGCCATAGATACAAATTATATTGAACGTCACCCGGAACTCCTAAAACCAGATTCTGAAAAAATTGAACAAGTCCTGATAGCTTCGGCGCTTGTAATGCAAAATACAACCGTTGAAGACAGTGGCGGTGAGAAATCTAACACAAGTTCAAACTGGAAGACTTTCTCAAGGAGAATGAGTGTTTCGGGCAATCCTCTGATATGAACTACAACTTTAAACTGAATAACCAAATCTATAAAGTCGGATTTGAACAAGATGAAAATACAGCTCTGATTGAGATCAACGGGGAAAAACACCGGGCTGAATACAGTCAGATTGATACAAACCTGATTTCAATCATTCTGAAGGGGGAATCCGTAACAATTGGATTTTTTAAGTCGCAAAGGAAATTGCAGATTTTCTATAATGGTGATCTTTACGAGGTTGAGCCGATTTCAGGAAGGGATTTATCTAAGTCTGCCAACATGGGAAGTGGACTTGAAATAGTTTCTCCGATGCCGAGTCGCGTTGTGAAAATTTTGAAAAAAGAGGGTGACACTGTTACTCAAGGCGAAGGTGTAGTTACAGTGGAAGCCATGAAAATGGAAAGTGAGCTTAAAGCACTCCAATCTGGTAAGATCAAAACAATACGGATCAAAGAAGGTGATGCCGTTGAGGCAAATGCCATTGTTGTGGTATTGTCTTCAAAGTAAAAGCGTGAGATCATGTTCAACCGTTGACAATGAAATACAACAGGAAATCCAGAAAGGACAAAGAGCAAAAAACCCCCTCTGTTCCTCCTGATAGAAGAAGGGAATGAAAGCACCATTCCTACTCCTCTTAAGTCATACTTGCAAAAGAAAACAGAAGATTTATTCCAGAAAAAACTTATACCCGATCGATTTATAGATAAGTTTAGCTGTCAGAACGTTGGGTCCGTGAAACCCTTTTACGGGAGACAGTTCTACGACGTCCATACCAATAACTTCCTTTTGTAGGAAGAGCTTTTTTAAAAGAGTCAGCACTTGCTGCCAGCTTAAGCCCCCGGGTTCGGGAGTGCCAGTTGTTGAAATAATTGAAGGATCAAAACCGTCAACGTCAATGCTGAGATAAACCCTGTCCTTCAGGTTTGATAATACCCGTGATTGCCAAATATCTTTACCACTGTTGTGTATTTCATCTGCTTTAAGGATCATGGTATTTTCGGAATTTGTAATAAACTCCGATTCTTCTTTTGAGTAGCTTCTGATACCAACTTCCACTATGGGGATGCCCTGCTCCACCACTCTTCGCATGACCGTTGCGTGACAGTGTTTTCTTCCTTCATACTCGTTTCTTAGATCACAGTGAGCATCAATGGATAAAACTGAAAAATCGTATCTTGCAGATATAAAAGATCTAATGCAACCGAGGCTTATTGTGTGTTCGCCACCTAAGCTGATTATGAATTTTTCTTTTTTCAATAGATAGTTGCAGATTTTCTGAACTTTATCAATCATTTTTTTAGGTTCAAAATCACAATTTATTTGTTCCAAAGTATGGATACCAATATCGCAAGGTTCACAATTAACTTCATCATCATATAGCTCAATTGATCTTGATGCGTCTATTATAGCGAGAGGCCCCATTGCCGTTCCTTTTCCATAGGAAACAGTTTTTTCATAGGGGATGGGAAGAATTACGGCTTTTGCTTTATTGAAATTTGAGTATTTGTCCTCGAGGTCTAAAAAACTTTCAGTATACTTCGACATTGAGGTCAACGATTAGAAAGCTCGACCTGTTTTTTCAATACCACCTTTAATCAAACCCTGCCTTACTAATTCTCTGTGGGCAAGAGTGTGGCTGCCGAGTTTTTTGAGTTTTTCAATATCCTCAGGTCTGTCAATGTCAAGTGCGATGTTTTCAACTTCATAAATCTCATAAGGGATTTTTTTTTCATCGGCTTGTTCCCTGTGTTTTCTGAAACTGTCATTGCCAAACATGGATTTAATCACGTCTGGTGGTTTTCTTAATATTGCGTTTGTACCAAGTTTATCTTCTGAAGGCACTAATATCAGGTGAGGGTGATCTTTTACTTTATTCAGTATAAAATCAATGTCTTCAGCCGTCATAAGTGGGGCATCAGCAGGTATAACCAAGACGGAATCGGCTCCCAGTTCACTGCAAACTCTAACGGCATAATCAACAGAGGAGCTTTCGCTTTGCTGTTCTCTTTCTTCAATGATTACAAAGCCGTATTTACTTGCCACAAGAATTGCTTGTTTATCCATTGTTACCACTGCAACCTTATCGGCAAGTGCGGATTTGGTAGCTGAATTGTATACGTCCTCAAGCATAGCATAAGCAAGAGCCGTTCTGTTTTGCTGTGATAGAACGGGGGAAAGCCTTTTATTGGCAAATTTGAGGTTTTTCACTGGTATTAAAACAAATTTCACAGAAAAAATTTACAGTAGTTTAAACTTTTTACTATAAAAAAATTATAGTATTCTTAACTGTCTTGTTATTGACAAAAAGAATCAGGACTGCGGGTATGAGTGAAGTTAGTTTAGAGGTTAGGGTAATCCATCAAACATGGGCGAAGATAAGCAGTATTTGAATCACAGATCCAGACTCAGGAATAGATTTCGTGAGTCCGGCATAGATAGTTTGGAAAATTATGAAAAGCTGGAACTTCTCCTGATGTATTGCGTTCCTGTAAAAGATGTCAAGCCAATGGGAAAAAGATTGATGAAGAAATTTAACAACTCTATTTCTTTGGTTATGGATGCGGATTTTAATGAGTTGCAAAAGGTGAAAGGTGTAGGTCCGGTTTCGGCAACCCTGATAAAATTTGTCAGGGATCTAATGACAACTTATAACTGTGAGAAGATGACGGGTTCATCTTATTATCTTAATTCGCCGACAAAGGTCGTGGATTTCGCCAGATTGAAGATCGGTGCATTGAAAAACGAAGTGTTTATGGTCATTTTTCTCAACACCAAAAACAAGGTTATTTGCCATGAACTTATTTTGGAAGGAACAATTGACAGTGTGCCCGTTTACCCAAGACGGCTGATTAAGATGGCTTTTGACAAAAACGCCTCGTCAATAATACTGGTTCACAATCATCCCAGCGGAGATACGGAACCATCCATAAATGACGTTGAGCTTACAAAGCAAATTGAAGAACTATCCATCAGCCTGGATATTAGGTTGCTTGACCATCTGATTGTTTCAAAAGACGAATACTACAGTTTCAGCAGTAATGGACGGTTGTCGTCGTCCTGAGTATTTACGGTTGGAACGCAGGTATGACACAAGGCAGTGAGCAGGTGTGAAATTTGCATTCCGTGCGTGCTAATCTGAGAGATCAGTTTATGTTATCTCTCAATTTATACTTTCCATTTTCAAATTCGGAAAATATCATATTTAGAAGAGGGTGTTTTACGGGTTTTTTTGTCGTGTCGGCTACAAGGTGTCTCTCCGCCACGTAGGTTTGAAATTTACTTCCTTCAGCTATAACGTGATACCACGGTTTGTCTTTTGGAGGTTTTGATTTTGCTACCGAATCATACCACTCTTCAGTTCCACTGAAAACAGGGTCTACGTCAGCTATTACACCCCTGTAATCAAATTTTACGTGACTAACTACTTGCCCGAGAGAAAATTTTGCCGATTTTTCTTCAGTCATGCGCTCTAATTTAGCACATTTGAATTGTATAACAAAAAATTGTCACTCATAAAATCTTTTCTTTAACAACTATTAGGTGATTGATATAATTTCTCTTTATGAAATCTGAAACTCCAATGATCAAGCAATACAACAAAATCAAAAAGGATTATCCTGATTCTATACTTTTCTTTCGTCTTGGGGATTTTTACGAGATGTTTTTTGAAGACGCAAGAACTGCTTCAAGGGTGCTTGACATTGCCTTAACTTCTAGAAATAAGTCAAGTAAAAACTCAATACCACTATGCGGTGTGCCTCACCACAGTGCCGAGACATACCTCACCAGACTTTTGAAAAATGGATACAAAGTCGCCATATGCGAACAGATTACAGATCCAAAAGATGCTAAAGGTGTTGTAGAGAGAAAAGTGGTGAAAGTTTTAACTCCCGGGACAATTTTGGATTCGGAAAGTTTAGAATCTAAATCCAACAACTATATTGCATCCATCTATTTAAGCACGGAGGAATTTGCCGTTTCCTATTGTGACATATCAACTGGGGAACTCAGGGTGACTTACTTTAATAGACGGGAAGATATGCTGGATGAAATTATGCGGCTTGAGCCAAGAGAGATACTTATAGATCCTAGTAAGAAGGAATTTCTGTCTTTAATAAAAAATTCCCTAAACCCACTTGTTACGGAGATAGATGAGATAGAATGGGATTACAAAAATTCTGAAAATATACTGTTGAAACACTTGAACGTTGCCACCTTGAAAGCCTTTGGAATAGAAAATAAAACCAGTCTGATGATTTCATCGGCAGTGCTTATTAATTATTTAATAGAAACCCAGATGGATTTTATGCCCGAGTTGCAAGAGCCCCATTACTACAAAACGAGCGATTATCTGGAAATAGATGATTCAACCAGAAAAAACTTGGAGATATTCAAATCCCTTGACGGTAGTATAAAGGGACCTTGTCTGCTGTCCGTCATAGACATGACGGTATCTGCTATGGGTGGAAGATTGATAAAGAAGTGGCTTCATTATCCGCTTAAAGACGTCGACAGTATTACTTCAAGGCTCAATTCCGTGTGTGAATTGAAGGTAGATTTTAAATTGAGAGAAAGCATTCAGACGGAACTGAGAAAAATAAACGATATTGAAAGATTGATCGGGAGAGTTTCAACTGTTGCCGCAAAACCAAAGGATCTAGGAGGTCTCAGGGATTCAACGTTTTCAATTTCCAGAATTAAATCAATCATGGTCCATTTTAAATCCGAACTGTTGAGGTCAATATACAACGAAATTGATGAGTTGGCTGATATTAGAGAAACGCTTTTAAACTCTCTTGTGGACCAACCTCCTTACTCATCAAAGGAAGGGGGAATTTTCAGGAAGGGTTTTAATGAAGAATTGGATCAGTTTAAATCAATTCAGGCTGATGCTAAAAGGTGGATTACTGATCTGGAGTCAAAGGAAAGAATTTCTACGGGAATTAGCTCCTTAAAAGTCGGTTACAACAAAATTTTTGGATACTACATTGAGGTTACTAAAACCAATATTGATCTTGTTCCGCAAGATTATATAAGAAAGCAAACACTTACCAACGCAGAGAGATTTATCACGCCTGGGTTAAAGGAATTTGAAGAAAAAATACTTAATGCCGAAGAAAAAATCCTGGAGATTGAAAAGGCTCTTTTTGAAAAACTCCGTTTAATTATATCGGACGAATCCACGAGGATCAGAAAGACGGCTTTCTTAATTGCACAAGTTGACGTGCTTTGCTCTCTTGCGGAAATTGCAGATAAAAATGGATATGTAAAACCTGTGATTAACAATAGTGAAAAAATAGATCTTAAGAATAGCAGACATCTAGTTTTGGAAAGTCTTGAGTTGGAAAATGGGTTTGTTTCAAACGATATTTTTCTTGACAAGGAAAACCAGGTTTTGTTGGTTACCGGTCCTAATATGGCTGGTAAGTCCACGCTTATTCGTCAGGCTGCTCTCATAGTGATTTTAGCTCAAATTGGAAGCTACGTCCCCGCATCGGAAGCAGAGATTGGAGTTGTTGACAAGATATTTACAAGGGTTGGTGCATCTGACAATTTGGCAAAGGGACTTTCAACGTTTATGGTTGAGATGGTAGAGACCGCCTATATATTGAGAAATGCCACGGATAAGAGTTTTGTAATACTAGATGAAATTGGCAGAGGTACAAGCACATTTGACGGGATGAGTATAGCTTGGGCCGTTGCCGAGTATCTTCACAATTTAGGAGTAAAAACTCTTTTTGCCACTCATTATCATGAACTTGCACGATTAACTCATTTCAATCCGAGAGTGAGAAACTATAACGTTCTTGTCAGAGAAGAAAAAGATAAAATTATATTTTTAAGAAGATTGGTTCCTGGTGCTTCAAGTCACAGCTACGGCATACAGGTAGCAAAATTGGCAGGTATTCCTCAAAAAGTTATAAATTCTTCCAGAAGTATGCTATCAACGTTGGAAAAAATTCAGTCAAAACTCTCGGAGCTTATAGGAGAAGAACAGATGTTACTTTTTGATTCCCCAAATGATCAAGTAGATGAAGACACGGGTAACGAGATTTCAGAATATATCAAAAGTATTGACCCCATGAACCTTACTCCAATAGAGGCTCTTGAAAAACTGATTGAGTTAAAGAAAAAAGTGGGCAACTAAATATGATGAAATAGAGTCTCTCGAGTATTCATATTTTTTATCTCTCTTTCCATGCGATAACTCGTCCTGTGTTATTACGGTTCTGTTTCCTGATGACTGCTTCAATATTTCTTATAGTGTTATCCCCAGTGCTTGCGATGCCGGTTGATTTGATCAGAAATATGTCACTTTTACCATACTTCAATACTAAGCCACTCAGACCGGCGGAGATACTTGATATGGATGTGATATTTCTCACTATATTTCTAACCTCTTTTACTGAGATTGTGTTGTCTTCTTTTCTTTTTTCTAGTATTTCTTCGACAATAGCTTCAACCGTGGAGTCCTTGATCTCAGATTGGGGGGCTCGTGTTTGAATTGAAGATACCTGTGCAGCTTTGATTATTGCCATCATAACTGGACTTGGAGCAGTGCTAAAATTAACAAATTTACTATCGGTGTAAACCGTTAAATAGTCTTTAACTTTTTTGTAGAACTCTGAATCCATTCCCTCAATCATACGGATTTCTTCTACGCTATCTATCTGTCCATCTTTAATTGTGTATGGATTTTTAAGTTGTCCATAAAAATCTCCGTCAGCACCATTAGAATCTTGATCGTTTTTCGAGTTTGGCAATTTCCTGTCCAGCCAATTAACTAAACTGGATATGAATAAATTGGATTTTCTCTCATCAACTTCTAAAAATCTGAATAAATGCGTAAGGGCAGTCAGCACTTGAAAGTCTACTCTATTGGTTGTGGGATTAACAAGCGAATTGAGATTTATTTTTGATCTCTCGTCCTCCACTTTGAGAGAGACCGAGCCTTCTTCTCCTATGGGAAAAGATGACACCGTGAATGACCATATTCCTTTTTCATTCTGTCCCAAGCCTAGAAAGGGAACAGTTGCTGCAACCTTATCAAGTTGTTCAAGGTTGTTGGATTTTATTAAGCTCGAGACCAGACTTACTCCTGATTTGGCAATATGTCGTGCCTTCATTTCATTCAAGGTGTTTCTGGATATTGCAATGTCAACGTGTGTGCTAAAAGTGAAATCGGCAACTAGAACCGTTAGTATTGCAACTATTATAAGTACTAAAACAAGCACCAGTCCCTTTTCATTTTTTTTTCCTCTATCACTATTTATCATCTTTACCTCATTTTGTGGCGGGTATAGAAATAGTTGTTTTAAATTCCCAGTTTTCTCCCAGATCGTCTTTTAATACCAGTTTCACTTCAACGGCTTTGGGATACGCTCCGCCAAGAGTGTTTGCATTCCATTCCTCAATGTCATCGGACTGACTTTCGGGCTCTATTTTTTTGTTATTAAGATAGGTGAGCCTGAATTTTGATACTCTTTCAGATATAGCATATTGTGTTCCACCCACCGGGTTTCCAAACCATGGGTTTTCTCGCCTTATGAGTGCATATAAGTTGTCTCGATCTTCCAATTTTTCCAGAAAATAAGTAACTTCCGATTGGTTAGATTGACGGTTAAATATAGAGTCCTCACCGAGGTCAACGACACCCCGGGTATATGATGAAAGGGTAAGGGTGCTGTTGTCATTATTTTCTTTATCTTTCTTGCCCAAAAAGTAGAGAGCAGGATATTCTCTTGCAATGCCCGACACCCTTCCCCTTGGGTAGGCATTTTCCAGATCTTTACTAATCCTTGAAAAAATAGTTCGTGCTTCATGGAGAAGGTGCAGTTGACTTTCAACTTTTTCCTTTGCTTCTATGATCTGAAAAAGTGAACTGTAAACGATCGTGGTTACAATGGCGGTGATAAATATTGCCATTAATATCTCAATTAGCGTAAAACCTTTTTCAGCCTGATGTTGCTGTGAATATTTCAAAACTCTCTTTTTCATTGTCCCAAGTTATTAAAAGTCTTACTACCATAATTTTGTTACTTAAAAGAGGTAAAGTATAAGGCGATACGGACAGATACCATTTAAAACCCTCATGTTCCAAAAAAACACCGCTGTCCACTTTTTCATATAGTAATTCTTCAAGTTCAATCTCAGACATCATCTCCTGAGCCAGTAGTGCCGCAATCTGCGTGTCTCTGGATTTTGATGCGAGATTGATATTGTTGTTGACCGAACCAAGCAGCATTACCATTGCCGTTCCTATAAGTGCAACAGCTATTACAACCTCAAGAAGCGTAAATCCCTTATTTTTCCCTTGTTTTGTGGAGTTTATGAGTCTGGTATGTATCATCTCTCTGCCTGAAATTATAATACTGGTCGTATATTTTGGTTCCGCCCGTGTAGGGTTTGGTTTCTATGGTGTAGTTATCATTGTCGGCACTGCTTAAGTGTATTACTGCATAGTCAACAAAACCACTGGGAAGAAAAAGAATAAATGCATCGTTTCCCTCTTCAATCTTCCGTTGTGCTCTCTCGGTGAAAATATTCTCAAAGAAAATGCCGTCTGGAAGACTTCTTCGTTTCAATGCTGGATCCTCAAAAGTAACAAACCGGTTGCCCTGAAACGATTCAACCCAGTATTGATTACTGTCCAGATCAAATCTCAACTTGTATATATTTTTTTTAAAAATAGCATCGTTATAAAGGTGTTTAATTATCCCGCTTAGATTTCGTGCCGCACTTTTGATGTGCATGTTCGTGACGTTGTTAAATCCCGGTATTGTTACAAGCAATAAACTTCCCAGCAGAAACACCACTAAAAGAATTTCAACTAAGGTGAAACCGCTGTGTTTCATTGCAGATCATTGCTTGAGATGTCGTCTTCAGTGTTTAAGATGCCGTCCTCACCCTGGGATATGACAGTGTAGATTCTACCACTATCGGATTTCTCGGGTCCCATGTAAATAAATTCATTTGACCAAGCGTCGAGTGGTAACTGCCCTTTTTCCACGTAAGGTCCCTTCCACTTCCTTACCTTCCTACCAACACTGGGCACCTCAACTAGTGCTGCGAGTCCCTGCTGGGTATTGGGATAAAATCCGTTGTCCAGCTTAAACAGCTTTAGGGAGCTTTCTAGATTGGCAATATTTGTCCTTGTCAGCTTGTTGTTTGCCTCCTCCATTCTTGACATAATGTTTGGTGCAACGATTGCGGCGAGTCCGGCTATAATTATCACCACCACCATAATCTCAATGATTGTGAATCCACCTTGTGATCTGATCATAATAAATAACCTCCTGTAATTATTATATTGCTGAAGTTAAATCAAATATCGGAAGCAGTATAGCAAAAACTATAAAAGCTATTATTACCCCTATGATTGATATCATTATGGGTTCTAAAAGTGAAGTCAAAGCCGAAAGAGTGTTCTCAACTTGAAGGTCGTAAATATCTGCTATCTTGTTGAACATATCCTCTATTTCACCGGTTTGTTCACCCACGCTGATCATTCTTGTAACAAGCGGGGGAAAAACCTTGCTGTTCTGAACTGGTGTTGCAAGACTTGAACCCTCTCTGACGCTATCTTTGACCTTTTCCAATGAATCCACAAACACGGTATTTCCTATCACTGCCTGGCTAATTTCCAGTGCATTCAGAAGGGGAATTCCACTTCCCACAAGCGTTCCTATGGTTCTTGAAAACCTTGATATTGCAATTTTTGATACCAATTTGCCAAATAAGGGTAGTTTTAAAACAAGATTATCGGTCAGTCTCTTTCCCCTGTTGGATTTTATAAATCTTGCTACTATAAACGCCGCAATAAAAGCTACTATTAGTGTGACAATAAAATGGTCTGACAGAAATTTGCTGATCGTTATAAGAATAGTAGTTGATAGTGGGAGGGCTTTTTGATTTGCTTCAAATATTTTGGTGATTTTTGGAATTACATAGGTCATCATAAACAAAAGCACGCCTGATCCGATTATAAAAATAAATATAGGGTAAACAAGTGCACTTCTTACCTTGGACTTCAAGGCAGAGGATTTTTCCAAAAAGTCTGCCAGCCTGTTAAGTACAATATCCAGATTGCCACTTGCCTCTCCTGATTTGACTATATTGGTGTATATCTCAGGGAATATATCCCTGTGTTCGGACAGTGCATCTGCAAGGGAACTTCCCTCACTTATCTTGTTCTTTACCTGTGTAAAGACTTCCTTTAGCTTCTGATCCTCCGCCTGCTCAGACAGTGCAATCAGAGATGCTTCAAGCGGTAAATTTGCCGAGATCAATGCTGAAAATTGTCTTGTTGTAATAGCCAGCTCAGAACTGCTGACCCCTTTGAAAGGGATATATCTTTTTTTTCTGCTCTTTACAGCTTCAGAAATTGAGGAAGGATACAGTCCTTTTTTCTTTAACTTCTCTGAAGCGGCCTTAACAGATTCTGCATCTATTATTCCATCTGTATTTGAGCCATCCGAGCTAATTGCTTTGTATTTATAAACCTGCATTATCAAAAAGGCATTAATGCTTAGTTTCAAAGTTAATTGATTTTTCTTCGGTAACTCTTAGCACTTCATCAATTGAAGTAATACCATTAACCACTTTACTGGCGCCGTCCATTCTAAGAGTGGTTAAACCGTTTTTCATCGCTTTATCTTTTATTGATGAAGAATCAGTGATATTCAAGGTCAAGTTTCTTATATCATCGTCCATTAACAGAATTTCAAAGATCGCAAGACGTCCACTAAAGCCTGTGTCTATACATTTGTCACACCCCTTGGACTTGAACAGTATTCCATCTTTCATATTCTTACGAGCGATGCCGATTCTATTAAGCTCTTCATCGGTGGGCACGTATTTTTCCTTACAGTGGTTGCAGAGTATTCTTACAAGTCTTTGAGCAACGACTGCAATGAGTGATGAAGAAACGAGAAAAGGCTCGATGTTCATATCAATCAGTCTTGTGATAGCACCGGCGGAATCGTTAGTGTGAAGTGTGGAAAATACGAGATGCCCCGTTAAAGAAGCATGTATAGATATATCTGCCGTTTCCCTGTCTCTTATTTCACCTACCAGTATTACGTCTGGGTCTTGTCTGAGAACTGACCTGAGACCGTTTGCAAAAGTCAGATTAACCTTGTTGTTTACCTGTATTTGGTTTATCCCTTTTATTTGGTACTCCACTGGGTCCTCAATTGTGATGATTTTTTTATCAGAAGAATTTATTCTCTCCAGAGATGCATACAGACTTGTGGTTTTGCCACTTCCCGTAGGACCGGTTACGAGAATGATCCCGTGGGGTTTTCTGATCAGTGAGTCGTATTTTATGAGTTTATTGCCTTCAAGTCCAAGTTGCTCGAGGCTGAGAATGACGGATGACTTGTCAAGGAGCCTCATCACGACGCTTTCACCCCATGTTGTTGGCACGGTGGAAATTCTTATATCAACGTCTCTTCCTGCCACTTTTACTCTTATCCTTCCATCCTGCGGTTTTCTTTTTTCTGCTATGTCAAGTTCTGCCATTATTTTTACGCGTGAGATCACAGCGGACTGTATTTTTTTTTGGACAGAGGTTATGTTGTGGAGCATTCCATCTTTTCTGAAACGCACTACTAGGTTTTTTTCAAAGCATTCTATATGTATATCACTTGCTTTTTCCTTGACTGCTTGAAATAAGAGTGAGTTGACAAACTTTATTATGGGGGCTTCGTCGTATGCTTCCAGTAAATCTCTGGGTTCATGGATTTCCAATTCTGCTATTTCTGTTGATTCTTCTTCAATATCATTGGATATTTCCTTACTTTGCTCATACACACTGTTTATACTTTCATACAAGGTGTGGTTGAACGTTAAGTGAGTTTTAATCGGGCAGTTGAAGAGTGATTTGACTTCGTCAAGTGCATACAGGTTAACCGGGGGAGCTAATACAACATTGATTGCGCCATCAGATCGTGAAAGTGGCATTAGTCTATACTTTCTGCTAAAGCTTATTGGAAGTTTTCTTACCAGTTCAAAATCCATATCTTCATTTTTGATTTCATTTATTACGGGAACTCCGTAGTATTCTGAAAGGATTCCCAGCAACTTTTCATCATTTAGCAGTTTGGACTTTATCAACACCTCTTCGTCACTGTCTGAGCTCTTGGATTTTATTTGCAGAAAACTTTCAACTATATCGGGGGTTTTTTCCTGAAGTATCTGATCAATAGTTTTCATTTTGCACTATTTTAATATGTTAATTCCTTTTTCCTGCAGCATCACTCTACGCTTTTGCTCTTCTTCAAGTATCTGCTGTATATCATCCTCCGTTTCAACTATGCGAGGTGTGAGAAGAATGATTAAATTCAGCTTTTGATTCTGCTTTCGTTTTTGTTTAAACAGGTTGCCAAGCAAGGGTATATCCCCGAACAAAGGTGTTTTATTTTCCAAAATACTTTCTCTGTCTGATACCAATCCGCCTATTACAATGGTTTGTCCGTCTTTTACTATGATGGAAGAATCAGCCGTTCTGGTTTGTGTAGCAATACCAAAATCTTGTGTGTTTAAGTCCTGAGGAGAATTAGCGATATTAGACACTTCTGTTATAATATTCAAACTCAGAAAATTTCCTTCATTTATTTGAGGTGTGATTGCGAGTTTTATACCCACAGGGAGCCTCTCAATTGTATTGACTGTTACACCGGATGTTCCCACCGTGCTTCCAGTAGGGAAGGGAATAATGTCTGCTACTGTTATTTCAGCTTCTTCATTGTCAGTAGTTAGAATGCTAGGAGTTGAAAGCACATTTACATCGGTTACGGATGATAATGCCTGAAATAAAGCTGCAAATGAAGGTATTGGTGGTATTGGACCCGATCCGTCAATATCTACTTCTTCACCAACAATTCCAAGAAACAAACCGGAAAGAGTCCCGAGTGTATTCACTGCCTGTTCCGAACTTACTGAAGCACCCAGCAGGCTAGATACACCCGGAAGTTGCTGACCGCCGAATATAAGGTTGTCATTATTAGCGGTGAGACCAAGATTAAAATTAATCCCGAAAGATGTAAGGTCGTTTAAGCTGACTTCCAAGATTGCTGCTTCTACAAATACCTGCTTTCTTCTTATATCAAGTTTTTCTATAACTGTTTTAATTGTTTTATAATCTTTTCTTGATCCCACGATTATGACAGAATTTGTGGTGGGGTCAGAAGTAATCCTTAACTCTTCTGTCTCAATTGAAATTGAATTTAAGCTGTTGGATCTTAATGCTCTTGTTTTTGTAGCACTATTACCACTGAAGCTGCCCGGTGTGGAGTTTAATATGCCTGTAGATTTTGATTCTTGATTTTGAGTAACAGTAGAAGCAGTATTTCTGCCACCACTTGTGCCGATTATGTTTGATAAAACACTGACTATCTGTTCCGCATCGGCATTTTTTATCCTGATAACATAAATGCCTTGCTCAACCTGTTCTGTCTCAACGTCCAGTATTTTTATTACTTTCTTGATATTTTCCATATCATGTGGATAGGCAATTATTATCAGGTGGTTGTTTCTCTCATCAGTGATTACTTTGAATCCTAGTATGTCAGACTCACCTTCTACTAGGGTTTTGTTAGTATTGGCGCTGCGGTTCCGGCTATTTCTTCTTGACCGACTTGAGGATGAGGGGGAACTTGGTCTGAGTTGTGAATTGGAACTGAATATTTGCAGTAACTTTGTTGCAATATCGGCTGCTTCTACGTTGTTTATCTTAATAAGTTCTATTTTTCTCTCTATGTCAAGGTTGGCAATTATATCAAGAATCCTGTTCACGTTATCAATTTTTTCAATTATTATCAGTTTATTAGAAGAAGGATAAGCCAGAACTTCTCCATCTTTTGAAGTGAGTGGTTTGAGTATACTTGAAATATCACTTGCTTTTGTATGTTGCAATTTGATTATTTTTGTAATAAATCTGTCAGAAGAAGTTCTGTATGGAGGCGGTCCTACTTCAGTCGGAATGCTTTCTTTTTTGATGTCCTTTTTTCTTATGATTTTGTTCACACCATCTTTTTTGACGATTGCAAAACCATTCATATCTAAAATGGTTTCAAATAATCTATCGGCATTCTTTCTTTTGAATCCACCCGGCGTAATGATTGTAACTTTTTTACCTTTTACAGATGAGTCTAAAATAAATGTCTCTTCAGATATTTCACTCATGTATTCTATTAAGTCCTTAATTTCCATTTCGGACTCCAGATTGACCAGGTCATTATCATTGGAGTCTTTCACATGCTCGTCTTTCCCAGGTGTGTGTTGTGAATAACTCGGTGACACAAGTATGAAACTAAATATCAGCAGTAGTAAGGTGATTTCGTTAGTTTTTACCATCTTAATTCAACAGCGTGTTAGTTTACCTCATAAGAGTAAGAGAACTTGCTGCCTTTTCTTGTAAGGTTAATGGTGAATTCTGATTCATTTTTCAGACTTTCTAACAGATTCCACGCATTCTTCATATTATTCAACTCTACATCGTTAATTGTGTGAATAGTGTCGCCGCTTCTAATACCTATTTTGAAAAAAATTCCATTTGGTTTTACTCTGACAAACCTCATTCCATTTTGATTGGGAACTGCGGTTGCTTGTGTTATAAGTTTTGAAGGATCATCGAGCAATTCGTCAAGCATTTTTTTTTCAATCAACCATTGATTTTTACTGACTTTCTTAATTCCCTTCTGGTCGATGTTTTTAGAAGCATAATTTGTTTTTGTGGCGACAGTGTCTGATCTCTTCAGACTTATTTTTTTATTGCACAGTAGAGTTTCTCTTCCTTTAGTTTCTCTTCCAACGATTACCTTGCAGTTGTCAATTTCAAGTAATTTTGTTTTTTCCGTCTTGATAACATCAATTACATCTCCATGTGTGTAGCTGTCTATCTTACCGTCATTGATATTTTTAATTATAGCAATTGAATTTCCGTTTACCTTTATATAGGTACCAATTAATCTTAAATTCAGTTCGGTCTCCGGGACGTTTTGGATATAGGAACTGTTTTTTGATGTGTTTCCCGTCCCAAAGACGCTGCTCCTTAGTATGGTGTCATAATAAGACCTGTTCTGATGTCTGGTTTTTGTGTTCACAACATTTACGGACTTCACTAAACCGCCAGGGTAGATATTTGCAGAAGGTGAGTAAATAGCTTTGGATAAAGCATCATTTAATATACGGGCTGATACATAAGAAATAGCAATTATGAGAATAAGGTTGATCACCCAATCATATTTTTTCAGAGCTAATGGAAGCATAGTTGAATAAGCAATATACTTAATTTTTTATATCAAAATAAAGTGATACACTTTGTTTGTCAATTAAAATTCAAATTTTCAGTCTTGTAATTTCTTGCCAATACTATTTATTGTAAGTCTCTATAACATCAAACAAGACTGAGAATTTTCCATTGTCTCTATTATGTAACTACATGACTGTGTAGACATAGGTGAATTTCATATTTTTTAGTCTTGACAAAGCATATTCAGTGATTATCTTGCTCACAGTTAATCAGCACTTAGGGTTTTTAAGTGCTGATTTTGTATTAATTAAGTAATAATTAAATGAAATTGTTATAATTATCAATCTAATCAAGGAGGATGTGTTAAATGAAAATTAGACCTCTCAGCGACAGAGTGCTCATCAAGAGACTTGGTATTGAGGAAACGACTAAAGGGGGGATTATCATACCTGATACCGCGAAGGAAAAACCTCAAGAAGGAGAAGTGGTTGCAGTTGGTAACGGTAGAATACTTGAGGATGGCAGCGTCCAGTCCTTGGATGTAAAGCCTAAAGATAAGGTTCTGTTTAGCAAATATGGTGGAACTGATATTACCGTTGACGGAGTGGACTACCTTATTCTTAAAGAGGAAGATGTATTGGCAGTAATAGATAAGTAGCAAACAAGTAAAACATGTTAAGTCAGGAGGAATAAAATGGCGTCAAAGGAAATAAAATTTGATACGGTAGCGAGAGAATCTTTGTTAAAGGGAGTGAGCAAGTTGACAGATGCGGTGAAAGCAACACTTGGTCCGAGAGGTAGGAATGTTTTAATGGAAAAGGCATTTGGAGCTCCCGTTGTAACAAAAGATGGCGTGTCTGTAGCTAAAGAGATAGAGTTGGAGGATAAGTTTGAGAATATGGGTGCTCAAATGGTAAAAGAGGTTGCATCAAAGACAAGTGATGTAGCGGGAGATGGGACAACAACAGCAACGGTTCTGGCAGAATCTATATTCAAGGAAGGAATAAAATTAGTGGCAGCGGGGCATGATCCTATGAAGCTGAAAAGAGGTGTAGACAAGTCAGTGGGTGTAGTGGTGGAGAGCATAAGGAAATTGAGCAAACAGATCAAAAGCAGGACGGAAATAGCTCAGGTGGCAACAGTGTCTGCAAACGGGGATTCAATGATAGGGAGCATAATAGCGGATGCAATGGAAAAAGTGGGTAAGGATGGAGTTATAACCGTGGAAGAAGGTAGAAGTCTGGATACAGAGTTGGATGTGGTTGAAGGTATGCAGTTTGACAGGGGATATCTGAGTCCATATTTCGTAACGGATTCTGAGAAAATGCAGGTGGAACTGGATGAGCCTTACATATTGATGTATGACAGCAAGATAGCAAATATGAAGGACCTAGTTCCGTTATTGGAGGAAGTAGCCAGAGGAGGCAAACCTTTGTTGATTGTAGCAGAAGATGTGGAAGGAGAAGCATTGGCAACTCTTGTGGTTAATAAGATCAGGGGAACGTTGAAAGTGGCTGCAATTAAAGCTCCTGGCTTTGGAGATAGAAGGAAGGCAATGTTAGAAGATATAGGTGCATTGACAGGGGGACAAGTTATATCGGAAGAGGCAGGAATGAAACTGGATGGTGCGAAACTGGCGGATATGGGAAAGGCGAAGAAAGTAGTTATAGACAGGGACAATACTACAGTAGTAGGTGGGTCAGGCACCAAGTCTTCAATAGAAGGTAGAATAAAACAGATAAAATCACAAATAGAGTCAGCCAGTGGTGAATATGACAGGGAGAAACTTCAGGAGAGATTAGCGAAACTCGCAGGTGGAGTTGCAGTGATAAGGGTAGGGGCAGCCACGGAGACTGAGATGAAAGAGAAAAAGGACAGGGTAGAAGATGCACTTAATGCAACCAGAGCAGCAGTAGAAGAGGGTATAGTGCCCGGAGGTGGAGTAGCATTAGTAAGGGCTATAAAAGATCTGGAGAAGTTCAAGGATGCAGATGAGGAGGAAGTAGCAGGAGTCAATATAGTTAAGAAGAGCCTTGAGGACCCATTAAGGGGTATAGCGGAAAATGCAGGCTGGGATGGGTCAATAGTTGTAGATAAAATTATAAATGGCAAGGGTTCACTTGGATTTGATGCTGCCAGACTTGAATACAGTGACATGATAGGGGCAGGTATAGTAGATCCTGCAAAGGTAACAAGATCGGCAATTCAAAATGCAGCCAGCGTTGCAAGTCTCTTACTGACAACCGAGGCACTGATAGCTGAAAAACCTGGTAGTGACGATGGAGGTGGGGTAGCTCCTAATATGGCAGGCATGGGGGGACCTGGAGGAATGGGCGGTATGATGTAGGGGCTGAATTGCCATTGAGAAGTTTATAAAATTAAAAAAGAGCGGGTTTAAACAACAAGCCCGCTTTTTTTATAGTTGAATACAAAATTATTTTTTCCGTGCACTATTATTATAATCTGATGTTTTTCTCCGTTTTTTAGATTGTTATCTTGACTTTAAGTCTGCTCTTGGTAAGTTAGCTTCTTTATTATTTTTGGGATATTATTACATGAAATCTTATGTTGCAAAAAACAGCGAGATTGAGCAAAAATGGTTTGTTATAGACGCCGATGGTAAAACAGTTGGTCGTCTTGCAACCCGGATTGTAGTTATGCTCAGAGGAAAAGGAAAGCTTCATTTTACACCGCATTGCGATAATGGTGATTTTGTTATAGTTGTTAACGCAGAGAAGATTAATTTTACCGGTAAGAAGTGGGTGCAAAAAACTTATTACTGGCATACGCCTTACGTTGGTGGGTTAAAGTCAATTACGGCAGAAAAATTAAAGGAAAAAGATCCAGGGGAAATCATCAGGAAGGCCGTTTGGGGTATGTTACCCAAAAACAAATGGCAAAAAAAATTAATCAAAAGGTTGAAGGTGTACTCAGGAAATTCACATCCGCATTCAGCACAGCAGCCAGCGGAGTTGGAGGTTTAGTTTAAATGCCAGAAACGTTATTTGGAGGGGTAGGTAAAAGAAAAACTTCAGTTGCTAGAGTTTGGCTTAAGTCCGGCGGCGAGAGTTTTCTAATCAACAATAAAAAACTTGATGATTACTTCCCGCGTGAGATGTGGAAGATAAGAGTAAATGAACCCTTAGAAATAACTGGTACAAAGGATAAATTCTCCGTAGTTGTAAACGTGAAAGGCGGCGGCCTTACAGGTCAGGCAGATGCAATTAGGCATGGTCTTTCAAGAGTGTTATTGAAATCAGATGATTCACTTCGCAAAAAGTTGAAAACAGCTGGACTGCTTAAACGTGACCCGCGAATGGTAGAAAGTAAGAAATACGGCAAAAGAAAAGCAAGAAGAGGGCAGCAGTTCTCAAAGAGGTAATTTCTTCTTGTCCAAACTTTCAAGACAATCAGATAAAATCAGTAAGATTGATATAAAACAACCGACCGGTAGGCTTGGTGTTTTACTTCCAGGAATGGGTGGTGCGGTTAGTACAACCTTTATTGCCGGTGTTGAAGCCATAAATAAAGGGATCGGTAAACCCATAGGTTCATTAACCCAAATGGGTACTATAAGGCTTGGAAAAAGAACCCAGAAAAAAGTTCCTTTAATCAAAGATCTTGTACCTCTTGCTGACTGTAAGAGTCTTAAATTTGGCGGATGGGATATATTCTCGAGTAACTGTTATGATGCTGCTTTAAAATCAGGTGTTTTGCAGGAAAAACTCTTAGACAGATTGAAAAACAAACTGAAAAAGCACGTACCAATGAAGGCGGTTTTCAGTCAACAATACGTTAAAAATCTTTCTGGCAGTCATATCAAGAAAGGTAAGACAAAAATGGATCTTGCCGATCAAATCATTAAAGATATTGAAGAGTTTAAGAAGCAAAGTAAAGCCGATAGACTTGTTATGATCTGGTGTGGAAGCACCGAAGTCTTTATCAAGCCTACGAAAGTCCACAAGACACTAGAGAGTTTTGAGAAGGGATTAAAGGAAAACAGTGATGATATTCCGCCGAGTATGATCTATGCCTACGCTGCTATAAAATGTGGTATTCCCTATGCTAACGGAGCACCAAATCTCTCCGTGGATGTTCCGGCTCTTGAGAGTCTTGCCATAAAAAACAAAGTTCCAATTTCAGGAAAAGATTTTAAGACCGGACAGACTTTAATGAAAACTATCTTGGCTCCCGGATTCAAAAGTAGACTGCTTGGGATTAACGGTTGGTTTTCTACCAATATACTTGGTAACAGGGATGGTGAGGTTCTAGATGATCCTTGGTCGTTTAAAACCAAAGAAGAAAGCAAGCTCAGTGTTCTTGGCAGTATATTTCAGCCTAAATTACATCCTGATCTATACTCCGATCTCTACCACAAGGTGCGGATTAACTATTATCCACCACGAGGTGACGCAAAAGAGGCATGGGATAATATAGATATATTCGGTTGGCTCAATTATCCGATGCAGATAAAGGTGAATTTCCTTTGCAGAGATAGTATCCTTGCAGCCCCAATTGTTTTAGACTTGGTGCTTTTCCTTGACCTTGCACAAAGAGCGGGAATGTATGGTATTCAGGAATGGCTTTCTTTCTATTTTAAAAGTCCCATGGTAGACAAATCTCTTTACCCCGAGCATGATCTCTTTATCCAGCTTATGAAGCTCAAAAATACCCTGAGATATATCATGGGGGAAGACTTAATCACTCATTTAGGTCTGGATTATTACGATTTGATGTAGTGCATTCTCATTTACGATCTAACTGTAATAAAATCCGTATTCCTTGGACAAATACTCTATCTATTTGCATGTATTTCAACCCCAATGAGTTCCTTTCTTTATGGTAAAAGAAAAAGAGATTGGAAGCGCACAAGTCAAATCACAAAGCCGTAGAGAAAAGAAGTTTTTATTGTGTTAATATCTTGGTATAACTCCAACACGGTAACGGTTGTGCCATTTGATATATTTTGTCTGGTAGCCCCAACGGGATTTGAACCCGTGTTTCAGCCTTGAGAGGGCTGCGTCCTAAGCCAGGCTAGACGATGGGGCCTTTTTTCAGATTGGGAGTGAAGCCTATCATAAACATTCACAATTCAGAAATTTCTTTTTTGGCTATGCTAATCATTTTCTTAACGTTTACAGGAGATGTGCCGCCGTAGGATGTCTTGCTTTTTATTGAACCTTGAATTGAGATGTATTGAAATATGTCAGTTTCAATTAATTTTGAAAAACTTTTTATCTCTTCCAGCGACAGATCCTCCAGTTCCTTATCTTTTGCTTCTGCGTAAGCGACTATTTCTCCCGTAACTTCGTGTGCGTTCCTGAAAGGCATACCTTTTGCGGTCAGGTAATCTGCCACGTCGGTAGCCGTTATAAATCCCTGTCTGAGAGCTCTTTGCATATTTTCTTTTTTGAACCTGATTTTTCCCAACATCTCGTTATTAAGTTCAAGGCAAGCTCTGACAGTATCAATCGTGTCAAAAAGAGGTTCTTTATCTTCTTGCATATCACGATTGTAGGATAGGGGAAGACCTTTGAGGAGAATCAGAATAGCATTCAGATTTCCATATACCCTTGCTATTTTACCGCGAGTCAATTCCGCCATGTCAGGATTTTTTTTCTGGGGCATTATGCTTGAACCTGTGGTGAAATTATCTCCAAGATCGACGAAATCAAACTCCCTTGATGACCAGAGCACAAGCTCTTCGGATAACCGAGACAAGTGCATCATGAGAATAGAGCAGCAAAAGATAAATTCGGCTATAAAGTCACGGTCACTTACAGTATCGATGCTGTTACGAGACATGCTGTCAAATCCTAGTGATACGGTGGTTTGTTGCCTGTCAATTGGAAAAGAAGTTCCTGCACCTGCACCTGTGCCGAGCGGATTTACCTTGACCCTTTTTAAGCAATCCCTGAATCTTTTATTGTCGCGGCTGAGCATTTCAAAGAATGCAAGCATGTGATGAGCCAGCAGAATGGGCTGTGCCCTTTGCATGTGAGTGTAAAGTGGGGTCATAACTTCAATATTTTTTTCTGCCAACTTTATAAATTGACCTGACAATTTTTTCAGCAGATCTAGTATCTCTTTACCTTCCTTCAGAATGTAAAGACGAATATCCACCAAGACTTGATCGTTGCGGCTTCTCGCAGTGTGAATTTTTCCTCCGACTTCACCGATTTTTTCAATCAGGCGCTTTTCTATATTGAGATGAATGTCCTCACATTCTTCCCTAAATGGAAATTCCCCTGACACTATTTCTTTTTTAATGGAATTCAGACCCTTAATAATTTTATCGGCATCATGTTTTGGAATGATACCCTGTTTTGCAAGCATGCGGACATGTGCAATGCTTGCTTTTATATCCTCATTGTAAAGACGCTTATCAAAACTCACGGATTCAGAGAATCGTTCGGCGATCTTACTTGTGGATTTCTTAAATCTTCCTCCCCATGCCTTTTTAGCCAACGTTGTTTTCTCTCAAATCAGTTTTTATCTTTTGCACCTTATCAGTTTCATTGAAAAAAAGTGTCTGCGTTGGATAGGCAAATTCTATGCCTTCATCCTTAAATCTTTTATATATTTCAAGATTGATATTTTGCTGTGCGTTCATGTAGTCATTGTAGTCAGCATTTGTCACATAATAAACTATTTCAAAGTTCAATGAAAAATCTCCGTATGAATAAAAATGGGCGCGTTCAAATCTTGTTTTTGGTTTCTGTGTAATAATTTCGTTCAATATATCCGGGATTGCTTTCAGTTTTAGATGAGGAGTGTCATAAACAACACCGAGGGTAAACAATATCCTACGGTCTCTCATCCTTTTATAGTTTTTAATCCTGCTTTGCAGCAGGTCATTATTGGAAAATATTAGTTGTTCACCCGAGAGACTTCTTACTCTTGTAGTCTTTAAACCTATGTTTTCCACGTTTCCTCTCATATCATCAATTATTATGAAATCACCTATTTCAAATGGCTTGTCCAGAATTATAGATAGTGATGCAATTACGTCACTAAGCATGTTCTGGAGAGCCAGTGCAACTGCTATGCCACCAATTCCAAGTCCTGTGACCAATGTAGTAACGTTAAAGCCGAGATTGCTTATAATGATTAGTGTAATAATTATCCAGATGATAGACTTCGCACAAAAGCCTAGCGCTTTTAATTGAGTTACCGTTGCCCCTGTCTTAAATTCCTCTTTTGAAATAATCCTGTTTATGTAGTAGGAAATCAGTCCTCCGCACCAAAATGCGACCTGAAAAAGCAATATTATCAGAATTATAGCTTTTCTTATGGATGCTATGACTTCATTGACACTTAGGAACAGCGAACCTATGTAAAGTGAGGCGGCGGTAAGTAGCAGCATGCTGGTTTTAGATAAAAGTTCTAAAATCAGGTCATCAAATTGGTTATGTGTTCTTTCTGCAAATTTTTTGAAGCGATTTATAAACAGCTTGTTGAGAGTAAAAAATACAATGAATAGAACAACTGAGACTGCAAGTGCAATTAACCACTGTTCTAAACTGTTATCAAAATAAATTTGTTGGGATATTTTATTAAACTCCAAGACGTATTATTGTAAATGTTCGGTAAATTGTTGGCAAGATTATGAGCGTTGCCTCTAATGATGAATGTTAAAATACGATCCGAAGTTATAATTTGAAAATAATTCCTGAATCAAGAGTCTTAATTGGTTATATGAGATTCTCTCAATTTTTTAGCAAACTCATTTTTCGGAACTAGATAGTAGAGCTTTCCCCAGTTTTTAATCACGCCTGAATGTCGACCTGCTTCTTTGCCTTTACCCCAGAACAGGTCTACCCTGTGTGTTCCTTTGATTGCCCCGCCAGTGTCCTGGTCCAGCACAAATCTTGAGGTTTCTTTCCACTCGCTCGGCTCGTTTGAATACTTATCGGGAAAAATAGGTTTGGGAAATTCCATATATGCAAATGTTCCCTTTGGATAAAATCTTCTATCTGTAGCTATGGTTCTGCCGTCCACAACTTTCGTGCCGAGATGCGTTATTGCCCTGCCTTCAATTTTTCTAAAGAAAATATAGCTTGGATTTTTATACAGTATTTTATTCATTTCCTCTTCGGGTAGGCTCCTTAGGTAATTTTTGAGACCGTGTGCAGTTATTTTTTCTCTCGGAATCCGGTCATAAAGTATCTTCCCAATACTGACATAGGGATGACCATTTTGAGCAGCATATCCAAGTGCAATTTCCTTGCCATTTTCAAATTTCACGACCCCAGATCCCTGTATATGCAGGAAGAAGGCATCAATTGGATCTACCCATGCCAGCTCAAGTGCTTTGCCTTTCAGAACGTTTTTATCGTCAATCTCTTCTCTGGTGTAGTAAGGAATAATGTTTTTACTTGTATCTTTGTGATAAGAAGGAGCAATCCGACCGGCAAGAATAGAAAGGCCATACTTGGGATTTATTACTTCATTTTTGATCGGCAAAAGCCTTTCTAGTTGTTCCACGTATTTTTTGAGATGAATATTTACAAGGTCACTGGGTGTTGAATAGATCGGTTGGTTGTATTTCGGACTTCTCCGACTTGAACCTTTCAGCACAGGCTCATAATAAGAGGTTAATAAAATCTCTCCCCATTTTTTGTTACCGTAAACCTCAAAAAAATCAAAATTGTCTGATATTATCTTGTAAAGTTCTTCCTTTGATAAGCCGGAGTGGATCTTTTTAGCTACATAATTGAGTGCAAAAATATAATCATCTCTATCAATCTGCTTTGGTCCAAACGTCAGGGATGTGATTTTTGATTTACGTAACTGCCTGATACTGTCTTCAATTCCTTTTGCTAACTCATCAAGAGGAAGATCATCTGAAAGGTTTGGGTGAGTTGGTACTTTACGCATAGCTTCTCTGGCATTTTCGGATGGACTCCGCGCGCATGAGGCTATCAAAAGGAAAAAAACAAACAGCATAAAAACAGTTCTCATGACGGTTAGGCTACAAACTTTATCTTAATAAACAAGGTTGTATTTATAGAAAGCCAAATTAAACTGTATTTCCTTATACATAATAATGTTTTTCCTGCCTACTTTGAAAATTTTCATCTATACTGCTATAATGGCATCACATAATCAAAGTAATAAAATATTTGTAGGAGGTTGTGCTAATGAAATACTTTTTAGGTGTAGTGCTCAGTTTGTTGATTTTTACGTCCGTATCTTTTTCCCAACAAATTACAGACTATCATTATAATCCTGGTGACGCTATACATCCGTTGAAGTTGACTTCAATGATAATGAGACCTCCTGTAGCATTGTTAAACATAGTGATTGAAAAGGGATTTTACGGTCTACTGGGTAGCAAAGCAGCTGATAAAGCCCTTAATATTGAATATCCTTCTCATTCTTTTGGTATTGACAGCGATTACTAATTTTTTACGGATATAGAGATTAAGGGACAGGTAATTGCCTGTCCCTTTTTTTTAATTTATTCTGAAAAATATTTTCAATCACTTAGAATATATTTTAATGGTTGAACTAAAAAAATCGCTTATCAAAAACATTCCGACGAAGACCGGCATATATCTGATGAAAAATGCCGTCGGTAAAACCATTTACATAGGGAAAGCAAAGAATATAAAAAGTAGGGTCGGTTCTTATTTTAACGTTGGAGATAACAACCCTCGTTTGGTTTCATTACTAAATGAGTTAGAGTTCATTGATTTTATTGTTACAAAGGATGAACGGGAGGCTTTAATACTTGAAAATTCGTTAATAAAAACTCATAGACCAAAATACAATATCAGGCTCAAAGACGATAAAAGCTATTCTTTTCTTGCATTGACCCTGAAAGACAATTTCCCGAGATTTGTTGCCATGAGGCGAGTTAGAGATGATGGGAGTTTATACTATGGTCCATTCGCAAGCAGCGGGGCACTTAAACAGACGAAGAGGCAAGTTAGCAAGTTGTTTGGCATAAGGGATTGCAGCGACAAAAAATTCAGTAGACACCGGCAAAGACCCTGTTTGAACTATGATCTCCGCCTTTGCCTTGGTCCATGTGCTAAAAAGGTAGATCGGGAGACTTACATGGGTTCGGTAGACCGTGTCAGAATTATGTTGAACAGGGGCAGAAAAGATCTTGTTCGGGTATTGAAAAAAGAGATGAACAGATCTGCAAGGGAGGAGAGATTTGACGATGCGATAAGACTTCGTGATCAGGTAAAGACTCTTGAAAAGGATACTGAAGTTAGCAAGGTGTTATCATCAGATTTTGATGACAGAGACGTCTTATGCGTGCAAAAAAGACCTGATGGTTATGAAGTTGTAGTCTTGTTTTACAGATCTGGTTCAATTACCGACAGAGCAGAATACTCTTTTGATAATTTTCACCGTGATGAAAATGAATTAGCGCAACAGTTTATGAGTCGCTTTTATCATTCCGGAAGATACATTCCAAAGGAAATTTTGATAAACGTGAAAATAAATGCGTTAGATATATACAAGAAATGGCTTTGTGAAAAAAAAGGAAAGCAGGTGACGGTCATTATTCCCAAACAAGGGGCAAGGTCCAAGCTCCTTGAGCTTGCAAAGAGGAATGCAGATGAGAGCTACAAACGAAGACATGCAATTCTTGAAGGTCTGAAGAATTCCCTTTCACTGAAAAAATTACCTAAAACGATAGAGTGCTTTGATGTTTCAAACATACAGGGGAAAAGTGTTGTAGCGTCCCTTGTGAGATTCTCAGTTGGAAAACCGGATAAGAGCAGATATAGACGATACAAGGTTACGTCAATTTCTTCGCCTGATGACTTCAAAAGTTTATCTCAAGTTTTAACTAGAAGATTTGCAAGAAAAAACCAAAATAATTGGGAGCTCCCAGACTTGATTATTATTGACGGTGGTAAAGGTCAATTAAGCACCGCTGCTAAGGTTATGAAACTTATGAATTTAGACCATGTAGACCTCATCTCCATTGCCAAAGACAAATCAAACAAAGACAATGCCAATTCAGTCGAATTTGTATCGCAGGGGCGGGAGTCAAGGAGACAGGACAAGGTATATGTTATTGGGGAAAAAACGGCTCGAGACTTAGGGGATAATCGGGAAGTTTTATATTATTTGATGAGGATAAGAGATGAGGCTCACAGGGTAGCAGTATCTTATCATCGGCGAGACCGGTCAAAGGAATTATTCGCCTCGGGGCTTGATGGGGTACCAGGAGTTGGCAAAAAGAGAAAGATGACGTTGCTGTCGCACTTTGGGAGCATGAGCAAGGTGAAGAAGGCACCGGTAGAAGTTCTTTCAACGCTGCCGGGGATAACAAGGAAAGTAGCATTGGAGATTAAAAGGCATCTTTAGAGCTAACTTTTATTTTTTCACCATCGTTTCACTCTCGCTCGCTCTATCGCCGATGGAACTTTTAAGGTAGGTGAGAAACTTAAGTAACTTACTTAACAAAATGCTCTAAGATAGCTTGAGCGGAGTAGAGTTTATTTTCTGCTTGCCGGAATACAATAGAGTTTTTGCTGTGCAGGACTTCGTCAGTGATCTCCTCTCCTCTGTGTGCAGGGAGGCAGTGCATGATCAGGGGGTTATTTTTAGAGGCTTTTAGGAGGACAGAATTGAGCTGGAAGTTTTGGAAGGATTGGAGCTTTTGACTTTTATTGACTTTGTTAGTAGGTCTTGCCATACTGACCCAGACGTCCGTATAGATAACGTCTGCTTTTATGACGGCGGCTTTAGGGTCATTAGTGATCTTGACGTTGGTGTGTAGGGAGATTTTTGGTTCATAGCCCTTTGGGCATGCGATGGTGAGTTCAAAGCCCAAGATTTCAGAAGCTGCTATAAGAGAGTTGGTGACGTTATTCGGATCACCCAAGTAGGTTAGCCTGAAGCTATTTAGGTTAATTTTCTTTTCGCTTGCCTGACGGCTCTCCAATATGGTGAATAGGTCCGAGACTATCTGCGTTGGATGTTCCGCGTCGGTGAGACCATTAATTACAGGCACTTTAGAGTGTTGTGCAAAAGTGTTGAGGCGTTGCTGTTCGTAGGTTCTGATGATGATGGCGTGTAGGTAGGAGGATAGGACTTTTGCAGTGTCGGCGATGGTTTCGTTCCTGTCCAGTTGAGTGTCGTTTGGGTCAATGTAGATGGCACCCATGCCGAGGCGATGGGCAGCGACTTGGAAGGCAACCCTTGTCCGTGTTGACTTTTTGTCAAAGAGCATTGCGACAGTAGCTGCGTGCAGGCGGTTGGTGGTTCTTTTTGCGTTTTTGAAGTCACCAGTGCGTTGAATTAAGTGCAATAGATCGCTTTTTGATAGGTCATTTAGTTTTAGTAAGTGCTTTGGTTTATGTAAGTTATCCACAGGTTATCCACAGGCTCCTTTAACTTCTTTTTCAATTATTCGTAGGGCAAAGTCTATTTCTTCTTTGGAGATGATGAGCGGGGGAAGTATTCTCATGACAGTGTCGGCAGTGCGTATGGTGAGCAATCCGCTATCAATGCACTTGCTGATAACTTCTTGTGCCAGTTCTTTAGTTCGCAGTTGGATGCCGATCATAAGTCCCACGCCCCTAACATCTGCAATAACGCTTGGGTAATTGTTTTGTATTTCTGTTAGTTTTTTGATGAAGTATTGCCCGTGATGCCGGATTTTGCTGAGCAAGGTTTGGTTGTTAATGATCTTCATAACGGCAAGTCCACAACTGGTAGCAAGAGGATTACCACCGAAAGTTGAGCCATGCGAGCCACGTGGCACTGCAGTTGTCACTTTGTTGCTCAACAGGACTGCACCGCAGGGAACTCCGCCTCCGAGACCTTTGGCAAGTGCCATTATGTCCGGCACGATGCCCTCGTGCTGATAAGCAAATAGTTGTCCGGTTCTCCCCATGCCCGTTTGCACCTCGTCAAGTATCAAAAGCACCTTATGCCTGTTGCAATGCTCTCTGACCTCACCCAAATACCCACTGGGCGGAACGATGACGCCGTTCTCCCCCTGCACAGGCTCAAGCATCACGGCACAAAAATCAGCAGACTTATTAAGCCTATCACCCACAGCGTCCGCGTCCCCGTAGTCAACAAACTCAAAGCCTTGCAGTAAAGGCTCAAAGCCCGACCGATAGCACCTTGTGCCAGTGGCGCTGAGTGCTCCAAACGTCCGCCCGTGAAAGGAACCATGAGTTGCAAGTATCTTGTGCCTTGCACCGTTAGCCTTGCCCCATAGCCTTGCAAACTTTATGGCACCCTCTATTGCCTCGGTGCCTGAATTGCAGAAAAATACTTTGCCTGACAGCATTGCAGAGCCGTCGGATGCCTCTACTAACTCCCTTGCCAGCTTTGCCTGCGACCCTATGTAAAACAGGTTGGAACTGTGCACTATTCGCTCGCTCGCCACCCTTATTGCCTCCTGCAGGGCTTTATGCGAGTGCCCTAAACAGCTCGTTCCTATCCCCGATGTAAGGTCAAGTAGCTTTTTGCCCTGATCACTCCATATCCAACACCCCTTGCCCCTCTCCACCACCGCAGGAATCCGATCATAAGTTCGGAGTATGTAGCGATCTGTGAGTTCTGCAACACCTGTCACAGCGTTATCTCCGTCCCAATACCAGCATCCGTAAAAAGCTCAAGCAGCAGTGCTCGCTCCTTATGTCCATTGATCACGTGGACCTTCTCAACCCCTTCATGCAATGCATCAAGGGCACAGGTTACTTTCGGTATCATCCCCTGTGAGATAATCCCTGTTCTCATCAACTCCCGAGCTTCTGTCTCGGTCAGCGAGCTGATCAGTTCCTTGTTTTCATCCAAAATCCCCGCAACGTTCGTTAGCATTATCAAACGGGATGCTTGCAATGCCCCTGCCATCTGGCTTGCCACATGGTCTGCATTTATGTTGTATGTCTTGCCTCCCTCATCAATACCGATTGGTGCGATCACCGGTATGTAGCCCATGTCCCCCTCATGCTTGCAGCTGGTGCTTGCTCCAGCAAGCCTTCTGATCACATCACAATCTATCCTTGCCACTTCTCCCACCATGCCAAGATCCGTCCCCTGTGGTATTTCAAGCCCACTTTGCCTTGCCAAACGCTCCATATCTATCTTTCTTGCCTTTATTAACCCTCCGCCTTTCCCCGATAGACCTACTGCCTTGCCTCCATGACGATTTATTGCCGTTATGATCTCTTGATTCACTTTCCCCATAAGGACCATCTCCACCACCTTTATCGTCTTTGCGTCTGTTACTCGCTGCCCAGCTATTGTTTCTGTCTCTATATTTTGTTCCGCAAGATTCTCGGCGATCTGAACACCACCGCCATGCACCACCACTGGTTTGATACCAACATATACGCAATACAGCAGGTCTTCAGCAAATGCGGATAGGTCTTTTTGCCCAATACTGCCGCCATATTTTATCACCACGGTCTTGCCGTGAAACTGCTTTATATACGGCAGGGCTTCAACCAAAGTTTGTGCTTTGTTTACAAGATGTTTCATTATGATCTTTTGATAGATAGAAGGAAATTAAGTATATAATAGTTTAAAGTTATCAAATGAAAAGAGTATTAACCCCATTTTATATAATATTATTTTTCTGTCTGCCAATTACGGCTGAGTTTGCATCCTCGCAGAAAATACTCAATCTATCGTTGGAAGATGCCAAAATAATGGTGCTTGAAAACAACAGGGATATTGAGATACAGAGGCAGAACATAAACTTTGCTGAAGGGAATGTGGAAAAAGAAAAAGGGGCTTTTGATCCGGTCTTCAATCTGTCGTCTTTGTATTCCGATTCACAATCCCCAGTTGCGAGTGCATTGATCCAAAGCGGTAGTCTGAGAGAGAAGGAGTTCAACATTGAGAGCAGTATTTCGGGCAGATTATCAACGGGAACTTTTTATGACCTGTATAATTTTTCTGTTTCAAGAAGAGTATCTGATTCTCCAGTTCAATCCTTGAGCCCGAGTTTGTCGACGTCTTTGGGTTTCAGCATAGGTCAAGAGTTGTTGAAAAATTTTGGCAGAGACACCAACAATGCAAAGCTGTTTGTTGCCAGAAAAAATCTGGAACAAACCGTAGTACAACTTGAACGAACTGTATCGGGTGTTTTGTTTGATATTGAAAGAGATTACTGGGGTCTGGTTGCTTCCATGCAAAACTTAGAACTTGAGAAAAAAGCACTGGAACTGGCAGAGGATCTTGAACGAAGGAACACTGTGGAAGTTGAAGTTGGCACTCTTCCATCTGTTGCCATAACTCAGGCAAGAGCGGAAGTTGCTCTCAGAAAAGTTGCTCTTATAAACGCAGAAAATTCACTGGAAAGAGCAAAAGACAAACTGAAAAATGCCCTTGTTCTACCCTATAACATGGATATTGTGACGACTGAAGAACCTAAAACCTATAGAGAATCTAATATAAATGGTAGCTCCAGCATTGCAGGATTGCCTGCTTCGCATGAATCATTAGCTTTGGAAACTGCATTTAAAAACAGGACAGAGCTTGCTGAAGCTCTACATGATATAGAAAAGGGCAAGCGTTTAAAAAAGTTTTACTCAAACCAGAGGCTGCCAAGTCTCAAGGTGGGAGCTCTTTTTCGTTTGCAGGGTCTTGGAGGAAAAGAAAATACAGATCGTCTGTCGTTCGGTGGCTCTACAAGTTCAATACCGGGCGATTTTACAGGACAATCAAAAGGTTTTCAAACTCTTATAGATAGAGATTACCCCGGCTGGTCAGTGGTGGGTGTATTAAGTTACCCCTTGCTCAACAGGTCTGCTAAAGGAGATTATATACAGACCGTTGCCGACCTCAACAGGCGATTGATCAATTACAAGAAGATAAAGGAACGAATAGAGTTTGAGGTGAGGGATGCTTTTAGGGAGGTCAGGAACAGTCTGAAAAAGATAGATGCTTCCACAAAAGCCGTGGAGCTTGCCGAAGAAGTGGTCAGGAACGATGAAGAAAGGTTGAAAGTTGGTATTGCCACCACCAGAGAAGTGCTTGAATCACAGCGCGACCTAATTGACGCACAAACAGCACGGATTGAAGCGATCACTCAATACAACATCTCCATCGCTGCTCTTGAAAAAGCTAAGGGAACTTTGCTGTTGAAAAACAACATTGTAATCAGGGACGGCAATTTTAAGGGAGATTATTCAATAAAAACCTCAAAATAGATAAGAAAGCACTCAATTAATTACTGCAACAAAATATAAGTTCAGTTACAAGGTTACATAAAGAGTGCTTCTTACCAATCTTAAGGGTTTAACAATAACACTTACTGACAATCAGAATCATCATCATTTAGCGTATCAATAAAATCCCCTACATCTTCGTCATCTACCAGTTCTAAAAAAGGTAGGTCGCTTACCTGTGTTACTTCACATGCGCCACTTGTGAAGGTAAATCTATCAGCAGAACTAGAATCTGATGCAACAGGGGTGTTAATAGTCAGGGCGTCCTGATTTGGAGTAAATTGTATCTCAACATTATCGGGATCAAATCCTATTTCATTTGTATCAAAATCCCTTTCCTCATCAAGGTCTTTCCAAACCACAGTGCTACTATCTTGCGACGATGGGTCGGTGACAAGAATGCCAACGAGTTGACCTTCTTGTTGATTTTGGCTTGCTTCTATACACGCAACAAAAGCGTTGTCATCACCCAAAAATCCACTAAATGCATCAGGAATAGCCCCAAAAAGGCTTGTTATACAACTGTCTGAAACTGATGAAATAACTCCACAGGTTGTATTTCCGCTTACAAACACGCTAGGTTGTTTTGGAGAACCTTCGTCAAGTGCTGAACCAGGACACACGGTTTGAGATTCAAGAGTAATAACAGTAGGAGCAGGAGGAGTAGTAGTAGACCCTCCGTCATCTCCGCCGCCGCCACCACCACATCCAAAGGTTAAGAACAAGATAAACAGCATTCCTAAGAATGAATTCCTTTTTGATATTTTAATCATGGGTTGCAACCTCCTTTGTATATAAAAATTGGTTTTGAAAGGTAACTATATACAATTTACCTGTCAAGAGTTTTTAATGCTTGAAATGCCTTGTTCCGGTAAACACCATTGATATGTTATGCTCGTCAGCGGCAGCTATTGTCTCTTCATCCCTGATTGATCCACCGGGTTGAACTATTGCTTTTATTCCGGCTTTTGCAGCTTCATCAATACCATCCCTGAAGGGAAAAAAAGCATCTGATGCTAAAACACAGCCTTTAGTGTCAATCTGTGCCTTCATTGCGGCAATTTTCACCGAATCCACCCTGTTCATTTGTCCAGCCCCAATACCTACTGTTCTGCTATTTTTTGCAAATATTATCGCGTTGGATTTTACATGCTTACATACTTTCCAAGCGAATTTCATATCGGTAATATCCTGCTCCGTGGGTTGTTGCTTTGTTGCGATCTTCATTCCCTGAAAATTTTCATCCGAAGTTGAATCCCAATCTTGAATGAGCATTCCACCAACAACTCTTTTGAAATCGAGCTTTTTAGATCCGTGGTCATCCAGACCCGGTGTCTGTAAAATTCTGATGTTCTTTTTGGACTTGAATACCTCAAGAGCTTCTTCGCTATATTCTGGGGCTATGACTATCTCTACAAACATGGCGGCTATCTCTTCTGCTGTGGGCTTATCCACTTTTCCGTTAAATGCAATTATTCCTCCGAACGCACTTACAGGGTCACACTCCTTTGCCTTGAGAAATGCTTGAAGCAGGATCTTATTGGTTGCAACTCCGCATGGATTGTTGTGCTTGACTATCACACAGGTAGTTTCATTAAACTCTTTTACCAACTCAAGAGCCGAATTTGTATCGTATATATTATTTAATGAAAGCTGTTTGCCCCAAAGCTGTTTTGCGTTTGATATGCAAGGGTAGGGTAGGTCTGATTGAGTGTAGAAGGCACCCTGCTGGTGTGGATTTTCTCCATATCTGAGATCCATTTTTTTTTCCAGATGAAGTGTGTAACTTTTTGGCAACTTCATCTGGGTTCCATCTTCATTCAGTGTCGATAGGTAGTTGGAAATTGCCGCATCATAACGTGCGACATAAGAAAAAGCCTTTACCGCAAGCCTTAATTTGGTCTGATCCGTGATGGATCCATTATTTTTTTTTACTTCATCAATTATGTCTTCATAATCTCCAGGATCTGTAACAATGCACACGTCTTTATAGTTCTTGGCAGCAGCTCTCAGCATCGTTGGCCCACCGATGTCAATGTTCTCAATTGCTTCCTCCAACGTGACTCCATCTTTTTTTACGGTCTCTTCAAAGGGATAAAGATTTACAACGACCATATCTATGGGTTCAATATAATTGTTCTTCATATCTTCCTGGTGATGTTTGTTGTTCCTTATTGCTAAAATTCCACCGTGTATTTTCGGGTGAAGAGTTTTCACTCTGCCGTTCAATATCTCATTTGATTGAGTATATTCAGAAATCCCAGTTACCTTGACCCCGGCTTCTTTTAGTTTTTTTGCAGTTCCGCCTGTTGAAAGTATCTCAACGCCTATTTCATCAAGGCTTTTTGCAAAATGTTCCACGTTTCTTTTGTCGGAAACACTGATTATGACTCTGTTGATCTTTGCCATTTTCTACACTCCTTTATGCTGTATAAATAGTCAAGTTCTACCAGTTGTTGAAAGTGTGTAAGAAATTATAACCCACCATCACAAGTTTAAGTTCCTTTTAGAAGTCAACAGTTTAACGTATAATCATCTTAAAATCACCATTTGTGATCCTAAGTAATCATGTGAAAATTAAGGTGTCAGTTTATGAGAGATAATAACTCTTTAAATATAAAAGTCGGACTTTTTGTTTTTATAACAGTATTAATTTTTTTCGTAGGGATTTTTCTGGTTACCGGAGATAAGAAATTTTTTGAGAAACATTATTACGTCCGAACTCATTTTGACAACACTGTGGGTCTTCTGCCAGGAGCCTATGTCAGACTTTCAGGAGTGAAGGTCGGCAATGTTGACAAGATCGGGTTTCCAGACAAAATGGGTGAAAACTCTATTGAGGTTACGATTAAGGTGAGCAGGGAAGGTGCGGAACGTATCACGCCTGACTCAAAAGCCACTATTCGCACCGAAGGGCTGCTTGGAGCAAAATACATTGAGATCATACGAGGAGAGTTGCCCCCGTTTGCTCGGATTGACCAGATGATGGTTATTAAAAGTTATACTCCTCCAGAGCTACAGCAGCTTATCGGCAGTTCGGACGAGTTGCTTACTAACTTAATAAGCATATCAAAAAATCTGGATGAAACCTCTGCGATGTTTGCCGATAAAAAAACTTTGAATAGCATTAGCCAAACGCTTAACTCTATAAGAAAAAGTGCAGATGAACTGAGGAAAAGTTTGAGAGCCATTGAGGAAGGAGAAGGTGCTCTTAGTAAATTAATATATGATGAGGAGTTTGGACAGAAATTGACAGTTACTTTGAACAATTTGGGAGAGATGTCTGATAATTTCAAAGATATTTCGGAGAGTTTAAAAGAAGGTGAGGGAACTTTGGGAGCTCTTTTGGTAGATCCTTCCATTCATGATGGGCTAAAAGGCGTTTTGGGAAAAGCTCAAAGAAGCAAATTCATAAGATCCGCCGTTCAATATCTGGTGGAAAATAGATCCCAGAGTTTTATAAAGGAATAATATGGATTTTGGACTCAACAAATAATTTAATGATGGAAGAAAAAATTTCGTTATGGAGTTTTTAGTTTTTCATTTATATTTTAGTCAGTGCGATAAATAAAAAATAAGTGAAGGAGGTAGATAATTATGAGACTGTTAAACAGATATTTAGTTATTTTTGCATTAATCCTTTCCGTTGCTTTTGTGAAGGCACCATTATCTTCGGATGCTTTTGCAATGTCGGGAGATGATTTGCCTGCTCCACAATTGGTGACTAATGCGTGGATGTTCATTGCAGCTTACAAAGCAAATCCCAAGGCTTTAAAAGAGCTTTTGCCTTCGGGGTTGAAGCCACATCCTGAAGGTCGTGTTGTAATAAATATGTACACGGTGCCGAAAGCAGATCAGACGTCCGGGTTTGGTTCATATACCTTGACTTATCTGACCGTTGAATTGGAGGGACATGATTCCTACACGATGAATTCAGAAATAAAATATCCCGGGCGTTACTTTGTGTATTACTTTAACAGTTCACCCGCGATGAGGGATTTCGTGAAAAAAGTGGGTATTCCGGCAGAGAAGGGTAAAACCATTACCAAAGTTAGTAAAGGTGGTAAATTGAAAGCAAAGTTGATGGTTGGTGGAAAACCATTTATTGTGGCGAAAGCTGATGTCGGCAAAAAATTAGAAACCACTCCCGGAGGACATCTTAATTACTTTGGTTTGATTCCGGCGCAGCAGGGTAATCATAATAAGAATCAAGTGGTTAAATATCCAATTCCTTTTGTTGGACGAGTTGTTGAAACCACTAATGCGAGGATAAAGTTCAAGGTTTCCAAAAAACACCCGTTGTGGAAGATCAGGCCTAAAAAAGAGACCCCACCGGTTTGGGCTGTATGGATGAAAGGGAGTTTTGTTTATCCACAACACCAGGTTATAAGTGAGTTTTAATACTGTTAATTTGTAATGGCTTGTGGTATATAGACAGGAGTTCTTTTTCTCAATGTTGTGTAGTTATAAGGGGTTCTCGTTCTTCGTCGTTGTGATGCTGCTTTTTTTCCGATTGGGTAGATTTATCCTCTCTGTTGCCGTAGCTAAGCACATCCATAGGACATACGGTAACGCATATTCCACAACCTATGCAGGAACTTGTCGTATTGTCCAGAGTTTTCTGCTTTAATGCGTAATTCATAACGTCAATACCCACCTGACAGTTTCTTGAGCATTCGTTGCACGCAATACATTTGTTGTTTGCTTCTATCTTGAACTTACCTATTCCCAATTTTGCAAACAATTTTGATTCCCAATGCATCAGTTTTGCCAATGGACACCAGTAGCGGCACCAAACTTTTCCTCCAAGGAACGGGTAGAGGGTAACGGGCAGTATTCCAACCAACCAGACGTCAACCATGATTCTATATATATTGATTGACCAGTCTGCGGGTTCTCTAAATATTGCAACAGTGTTTTTGAAAATAAAGATAACAGTTACAAGAGCGGCAAGTATAAGAATTGCCGTATTCATCCATTCCCAGTTAATGGATTTTTTACCTTTAGGGGCAAGGTGGCGCCAACGGTCGCCAAATGTTTCTGCTAATCCGCCGCATCCGCATATCCATGAGCAGTATCTCTTACCGTGAAAAATTACAAATACGGGTATAACAACGAAAGTCAGTAAAATTCCCCAGATTACCCAGATTTTATTCGGGTCGTAAAAGAAAGTGTAGAAGAAGAGGGGCCAAGCATAGATAATCCCGTAAGACCTCCATCCCTGATCTGCAAATGACGGATCACTTGCGAGTTGCTCTCCGACCCACTGGTATTTAACTGCCCATTGAAATAGGAATTCAGGGATAATAAAGAAAAATATCCATTGGAAACTCAACAGACTTATGTATCGCCATATTTGATACCTGTCTTTTCTGTCAAGACCCCATCGCTTCAAGGCTTGAATGCCAAATACGGTCATAAGTCCCGTATAAATTACCGTATACCAGAATGACCAAGGCCTGCCTGAAAATGAAAGAAGATCATATCCCCAGTTTTTATAGGGCCAGAATTCTTGTCCGTTACCTACTTTAACGCCGTAGATCGTATACCAGACCAGAAAAGAAATTCCCAGCCAAGAGTAACGATCACCACTAATGCCTGTTTTGATAAGGATCGCAAGAGGTATTGCTGCAACTGCAAGCCCCATAAACTTTGGAACGTCACCCAGTTCATTTCCAAGAAATACTGCATGCCCACCAAACAACCATAACCCGAGCATCGTGAAGAACGTAAGAGTGATTGATTGAAAAAAATTTCCGTTCCACTCGTTTTCCAGTTTAATTCCAATAGACTTTAAAAATCTCTTCGGAATGTCAGCACCTATCAATACGAATGCGTGGTCGTAAGGTATGTTTACATTTTCCTCATGCCCCCCTTTATCAACGGACAGTGTGGTTTCAAATTCTCCAAATTCCCTTACATTGGAGTTTAATATCAACTCTATCTTTCCTGATGCAATCTTTTCGTTAAGCAGTGTTTCGTTATCTTTAAATATTCTTGCAAACTCGCCCTTTCTATATGAAAGGTATACTTTGTTGCGTTCACTGAGCGTTATTGCTGCTTCAATTGCGCTGTTACCGCCTCCAACTACCAAAATATTTTCTTCACTATAGTTTCCGGGGCTGTAAAGCTGGTGGTACACCTTTTCTCTATCTTCTCCAGAGACATTAAGTTTTCTGGGATTTCCTCGCATTCCAGTTGCAAGGATTATTCGTCTGGCTTTATAGGTGGACTTCGGGGTTGTTATTTCAAATAAGTCTTTGTGCTTTTTGATATTTTCAAGTGGCTCAGACAACCGAACATCAATACTATTATCCTCAATTATTCCGTTCCACCTTCTGACCAGATCTTCTTTCTGTGCACCGTCAAGCCAGAGTTTGCCTTTTGGTGGGATTTTATCAGGTTCGGCGTAGACCCATTTGCCCTCGGGAAAATTTTCTATTGTGTTCGCTATCTTTCCCTTTTCAAGAATGATGCAGTTGAGGTTCAAGTCCTTAGCAGTTAAAGCGGCGTTCAATCCTGATGCACCGGCTCCGACGATCAGAACATCATAAACGTCTGTGTCGTTTGTCTTTGCATCGGGCAGAGAAGCTATGTAGTTGACGACATTAAATCCCTGCTCCATTGCCATTTTTATCACGGGTGCTCCCGCGAGATCACCAATTATGTAAAGTCCGGGAATATTGCTTTCAAAGTTTTTGTTTATTTGTGGTCTTTGTCTATCACCTGTGCCAGAGCTCAACACCGTCTCCACGCGGGTTTTCAAGAACTGTTTTATTGTATTTATCATGGATATTCCTCAGTCAGTTTTTAATCTTTCAATCTCAGACTTTACAAGGGGATCTAACATGCTACCACAGTTTGAGCAATTTGTAGCCGAAGGGTGATTTCCGTTTCCGCAGTGTTGACAAATAGTTGGTGCCAAAGTCAGGGGAATTTTTTTTAATCCTTCAGGCACCTTCTCCGGGGTGATTGATTGTTTGGTTATGATAAAAAGGTATCCAAATGCGTTAAGCAAGAATCCTGCAAAGAACCAAGGAATTGGTTTGAACCCTTTTGTAACAGCCGTGTGAGAAGTTATTGCTGCAAATATCAAGCCAATGATAACGTAAATGCCCATAAAGAACCAGATCATTGAAAGTGCTTTGGTGTTTTTTGTATCTTCGGTAAATAATGCGCTTTTGGGCTGGAACTTTGAAAAATATTTTTCCTTATTGTCCAAAAATATATTCAGAGCTTCTTTTTTCATGGGAACCCTTCTTCCATCTACAAGAAGACATATATCGTCGGAACCCAAAGGTTTTCCTGAAACTATACAGTGGTCACCCGGGCGTACCTCTACAATTGGGTAGTGTCGTTCAGCAAGGTCAGTGTTTTGGGAATAGGATAGTATGGGAAAAAAAACAAGATATATTGGAAAAAGGAATATAATTTTCCATTTCCAACGGTCTTTGCAATTGCAATGTAGAAAAGTAAATGGCATTTATTGACTTATTCCCTTTACATTCTCTAACTATACCACGTATAGCAACTTTTTTACACTCCCCGTTTTTAATAATTACAATGATGATATAAACTTACATAGTTTGAGAATTAAATATATTTCCGTCTAATTAGATTAACACTACCATTGATCATGTTGCCCATTTTGAACTTAAAATTTTTTTCAGGTCTAACCAATTGACTGTTTTCACAATTGTTGCAATTATTCTATCGATTTTTCTTGCACTGAATGTTGGGGCTAATAACTCGGCCGCCTCGATGGCAACCTCATACGGAGCCGGGGTCAGGTCAAAAAGACAAGCTGTTATGCTCATTGCAATATTTGCATTGCTTGGAGCGGTAGTTGCAGGTGCTCCCGTAGTGCAGACTGTTGGCAAGGGAATAGTGTCGTCTAAAGTTTTGGAATCCAGTCCGGTTTTTGTCCTGTTTGTGCTTTTGATCGCGATTATTTTCACCACGTGGGCGAACATTGCAAGAATTCCTATTGCCACGACCCATGCCATTGTCTGTGCACTTGTGGGTATTGGTATATATACAGATTCTCTGAATACTGAGAAGTTTTTTTACATAGTTAAGTGGTGGATTTTATGTCCTTTGATAGCTTTTTTGGTGAATTTCTTTATAGCGAAATTCTTTTATTTTAAAATAATCCACTACCTCGCAACAAACTTCCGTGAAATAAGGGTCAATACAATTCTGACGATCTTTTTAACAATATCAGGGGTATTTCTCGCCTTTTCAGCAGGCGCCAATAATTCTGCAAATGCTGTTGGTCCGTTGGTTTCGCTTGGTTTGCTTACATCTTCAAGTGGTGCGGTTTTGGCTGGTTTAGCTATGGGTGCAGGCGCTTTACTGATTGGTGGAAGAGTGCTTGAGACTGTCGGAAAGGAAATTACGGAGATATGTCTTACAAGGGCAATATCCGTGGAGTTCACAGGGGCAATTATAGTTCTTATTGCATCGTTTGCAGGTGTTCCCGTTTCCATAGCTGAGATCATAACCTCGGGTATAATAGGGTTTTCATGTGCACAACATGGTTTTGGAGCTACAGCCGGCAACAGGCACGTTTTAAGGATAGCTTTCTTCTGGTTGGTAATACCTTTTTTTGCCATTGCTTTAAGCTACGCATTATCCTCGTTATACTTTGATTATGGATTTGCCGAGGTAATGAAACTGGCAATCGAATAAATTTGGGTTGGAATAACGAACATGATAAGTGAAAAATACGTTGAATCTCTAAACGATAAGTTTTCAGACGGATCTCCAGAAGATATTTTAAGATGGTGCTTTGATGAGTTTCATCCTAATATTGCCCTTGCCACAAGTTTCCAGGCCCAGGGGATGGTGCTTATTGACATGTTTATGAATATCAGCAGAGAAGCAAGAATATTCACCATTGATACCGGCAGGCTTGATCAAGAAACTTATGATATTTTTGATAAAATCAGGGCTAAATACAACAAAAATATAGAGGTGTTGTTCCCAGATCATAATGAAGTGCAAAAAATGGTTAGCGAGAAAGGGATGAATCTTTTCTATGAGAGTGTTGAAAACAGGATGCTGTGTTGTGGTATCAGAAAAAGCAATCCACTTGACAAGTATCTCAAAACACTTGACGGATGGATAACTGCAATTAGGAATGAGCAGTCGGATTTAAGATCAGATATCAGAAAATTTGAAATAGACACCCTGCACGGGGGGATATTGAAAGTCAACCCTGTAGTGGATTGGACGTGGGAGATGGTGTGGGATTACATTACGGCTAACAAAGTTCCATATAACGAGCTCTATGACAAAAATTACATGAGTATCGGGTGTGAACCGTGTACGAGGGCAGTAAGAGAAGGATCAACTCACCGTTCAGGCAGGTGGTGGTGGGAGTCTGATTCCCATAAGGAATGTGGTATTCACTTTAATTATAGTTCAAGGTAACCTCATGCGGTTTAAATTAACTTCTTCTGGGATTAATAAATGTTCTTAAAATCCAAATTATTGTTGTTTCTCACTATGTTTTTTGTTTGTGCCTTTGTAGTTTTTTCCTATTTTATTTTCCGTGCAGAAAAAAGGGAGCTTTTTACGGGCAATTACTATAATGAAAGAGTTATTCAGGATTTTGATCTCACCGGTCATAACGGAAAAAGAGTAAGATTGTCCCAGTTTAGGGATAAACTGATACTTTTAAGTTTTGGTTATACAAGCTGTCCTGATATTTGTCCTGCCACTTTATCTAAACTCAAAAACGTATATAACAGTCTTGGGAGTAATCATGATGATTTACAGGTTTTATTTATTTCCATTGATCCCGAAAGAGACAATGCAGATAAGCTCAAAGACTACGTTCCTTTCTTTCACAATGATTTTATAGGACTCACGGGCACTGTAGAAGAATTAAAAAGAGTTGCTGATATATTCAAAGTTGCATATTTCAAAGAAGATGAGCATGAAACCGATTATTTGATGAGTCATCCCACGTCCATATACTTGATTAACAGGAATAATAAGTTAATTTTGAAGTATCCTCACAGTTCAACCCCTAAATCTATGGTTCAGGATATTAAAAAAATTCTTTAGGCAATTACCGATACTATGAAATACCTGTTCTTACTTTTGCTTGCGACGTCATGTAATACTGGGGGGAGTTCTTCAATTGAGATTAGCAATGTATGGATAATGGAACCAGTTCCAAACTCAAATGTGACGGCGGCCTATTTTGAAGTTAAGAACCGAGGAAGTCAGGACTCAATAGTATCGATTAACTCTCCGATTGCCGGCCGGTCAGAGATACATAGCACCATCATTGATAGCAGTGGGAATGCTACAATGTCCAGACTTGACGAGGTCAATTTGTCAAAAAATGACTTGTTAAAATTTTCGCCTGGTGGAATGCATTTAATGCTTATTGATTTGAACAGAAAAATCAAGGTGGGTGAAGAATACGAAATTAATTTGAAGTTTAAGCACTCAGGTAGTAAAAAAGTGATTGCTAGAGTGAAAAGCTACTAATTCTATTTATCACCGTTTCTAAAGTTTGACAGTTGGGATAGCGTCTGCAGGTTTAACTGTCCCTTATAAAATCGTCTGCCAATCTCCCACGTTGGATATGAAGTTATATTTTTTGCAGAGCATAAGGAAGGATTTGGATTTTTTCCGCGAGGGTGGCATTCCACGTAGTTTATATGCTTGAAAGCCTGTTTACCAAAAGCAAGTTTTTGATTTGTACAATGGGAGCAATTATAAGCTCCATACATTACCGCTCCAGTATCATTCAGGTGTTTTGCCAGTTTTATTTGAAATCTGTTTGATCTGGTTGAATGTTGTTCTGAGGAGTTTATTACACTTGCACCAATCATAACGCCAGCGGATAATACAATCGCTAGGGTAGCCATATTCAACGAGGATGTCTTTGGTGCCATACTGGTCTTCTTAAAGAGCAGAGTTGTAAAAATTATCAGGATAATTACCAGTGAAGCTATGCAGAAGGCACATATTGTATTTATCTCAAAAATTTCCAAGTATGTAAGATACAAGGAGAAAGAAACTCCGATTGTAGACAATACAAAAAGGTAGTTCCACTTTTTTCTGCTCGTGGTTGGTAGAAACGATACTATCAAGATTGATAGATAACCAATTGTACCAACTAACGATACGGGAATTCCCAATATTTCTGCATAGGTGCTGTTGTTGACAATATCGCATTCACTGCCAGTGAGACAGTAGCTGATACCTGTTCCGCTTAAAGTTGAAAGGAAAAGGTATGCAGATATTAAAAGCCCGACGAATGCGGTAGCCCCAATTAAGATAAGATGTTTTCTCATGTTGTGAACTTCTCAACGATTACGGTTACATTATAGACGTAAAAAATCTAACATATATTTATTTTATGCGTTAGTAGGTGTATTATTCTCCTATCAGGAAATTGTTTGCGAGGGTTAATTACTCTTATGGATTGAAGTTAAGGAATTAATTGGTGTGATTTTCGCAATTATTTCTGTCTTTCTTATTGAGAAGTAGTTTTTAACATAAAAATTACGTTGAGTTGAGATAAAATTAACAAATTATGGTATAGTTCAGAGTGTAATGTTTAAAATAATACAAATAGTCAAAGGAAAGTAAGCTATGTCAATTAACAAAAACGTGAAAGTTGATTATGCAGTTGAAATACCCCAAACTTTCTGGGACCATATTGCACGTTATATATCAATTATATTTTTACCACCTCTGACACTCCTATACGCTTTAGTGATAGTTGCTCCTTTTCTAGATGTTTCTTCAAAGTGGTCTTGGTCAGGACTATTTGTACTTTTGTTTATGGCACTGCCTATTTTGTTTGTATATACACTCATGAAAAAAGGGGTAATAAAGGATCTCTACATAAAAAATAGAAAGGAGAGATTGAAACCTGCTTTAGTGGTGATGTTAAATACTTTGTTTGGAATATCTATTTTGCATATTTTAGAAGGTCCAAAGTTACATATCATTATAAGTTTTTGCGGTCTCTTAGCTGGCATGCTTATATTGCTTGTAACCCTATACTGGAAAATCAGCATTCACAGTTCTGCGGTGAGTGGGTTGTTTTTTCCAACAGTATCCCATTTAAGCGAATTGGCCGTGCCTTGTGCATTATTGATAGCATTAGTTGCTTGGTCACGGATTCACCTCGACCATCACACAATGTTGCAGACCTTTGCCGGCATATTTGTAGGGGTTCTGTCCTTTGGTGTTCCCTTTTACCTTATGGGACTAGTCTGAGTTAATCGTAATTATTGTTGTTCAAGTAAAGACCTGATTCTCATGCTTTTCAGATTGAGTTAGAAGTGGTTTGGTGTATTGGGGTGAATTGTTGTCATAGCTTTTAAATGAATTGCTTTCCATGATCATTTCAATGATGTGGGGTATATTGTTTTCATAGTTTAACTTGTTTGCAAAATCAGAATTTATCCAGTTTTCAAGTTTAGATTCAAAATCATCCTCCATTGAAGTTATTATTTCTACACCGAGTCTTTTTAATGCTGCTGCATTGCACTCCTGTTCGTATTGTCCCTTCATGGGTATTGAAAGTATTTTCTTACCAAGGAACAAGGCTTCTGAAGGAGTTTCAAAACCAGAATTGCAAAGTATGCCTTCGCACGTGGATAAACTTTCTATAAACCTTTCGTTGTTGATAGGGTGTATTTCAATGTTTCCACTAATTTTAGTAGTTCCTTTATAGTATTTTGAGAAAACTTCCCATTTGATGTCTATGTTCTTGAGTCTTTTTGTAAGATATTTTTCATCAAACGAAGGTAAATACACAGTATAATGACCTTTGTTTTTTACATCAGCATTCCTTACTTCTTCTCTTATTATGGGTGTTTCTATAAAGCTGTCGTATTTTTCATAATGGAGACCTATTGGAATGGATATGGGGGAATACCATTTCATTATAAATTCAGCCAGATGATTTACCTTTTCGGGCCTTGGAGTTTTATTGGACATAAAAGCAGTTTGGTGGGAAAGAGATATGTATTTTTTCCTTTTTCTTTTGCATGCCCAAGACGTAATAGGTTCAAAGTCACTTATTACAACTTCATAATTTTCAACTGGTAGTTCCTGTATATCGAATAACAATTTACCAAGCCTTACTTTTTTTATGGTCTTGTAATAGTCAATTCCACCTTTTTTGCCAAATACAAATCCCAGGCCGCCGAGCTTATATTTTGTCTGAAATCCAACATTAACCTCGTGTTGTCTTTCACTTACAAGAATGTCAACTTCAGCTTTTCTTATCAAGTGTTTCAGTATCTCTTTTGACCTACTGATGTGTCCATTACCTGTTCCTTGGATAGCATAGAGTATTTTCATCTTGGCCATATTGAAAGGATATATGAAATTCGTAATTTTTCATTATTTTCCTGTTAATACACTGTTAAATAGTTCTAACGTCCAAAACACATTCAACATTTATCCAACATAATAAAACAGTGGTCAATTATGCTTGAGATAAAAATTTTAAGCTAAATTGCATGCGACCCTGAGAAAACTGAAAAGGATATTTGCAAAAGAGCGTACGAGGAGATTGCTGCTTCTTATAGGTCTTGAAATAGCATATAAGGGCGTCTTTGTCTTGCTGAATAAGCCTATTTAAGTTAGTATAAAAAACTAAAAATTTATTTTCCAGTATGGAGATTTTATGAATATCAAATGGGCAAAAAGAATAGAGGATTTACCGCCTTACTTGTTTGCGGAAATAGATAAAAAGAAAAACCAGATGATTGAAAAGGGGGTTGATGTTATTGACCTTGGTGTTGGCGATCCGGATATTCCCACTCCCAATTATATTATTGATGCTTTAAAGAAAGCAGCCGGAGACCCCACTAATCACACTTATCCGTCTTATGTAGGAATGAGGACTTTTCGTGAAGCTGCATCCAACTGGTATAAAAAAAGATTTAATGTTGCACTTGATTCCGATGAAGAGGTTATTGCTCTAATAGGTTCTAAAGAAGGGATTGCACACGCCCCACTGGCTTTTCTTGATCCAGGTGATGTTGCATTGATACCTGACCCGGGCTACCCGGTTTACCCTGTGGCGACGACCTTTGCAGGTGGAGTACCTTATTCTATGCCATTGTTGAAAGAAAATGCCTTTCTTCCAGATCTTGACTCAATTCCTCAGGATGTGGCAGACAAGGCAAAACTTATGTTTTTGAACTATCCCAATAATCCCACAACTGCCGTTGCTGATAAGGGGTTCTTTAAAGCAGTGATTGAATTTGCTTCAAAAAACAATATTCTCGTTTGCCATGATGCTGCTTATACCGAGATTGCATTTGATGGTTATGTTCCTCCAAGTTTTCTGGAAGTGGATGGTGCAATGGATGTATGCTTGGAGTTTCACTCACTTTCAAAAACGTTTAGTATGACGGGTTGGAGAATTGCTTTTGCTGCTGGAAATAACAAGGCTGTTTCTGGACTTGGAAAAATAAAAACCAACATTGACTCTGGTGTGTTTCAGGCAGTTCAAGTCGCGGGAATTGAGGCATTGAACAACTATGAAATTGGTCTTGAAGATAGGAAAAACATTTACAAGGAAAGAATAGATCTTTTCTGTAAAGGATTGGATGACGCTGGTTTGAATTACAGCAAGCCTAAAGCAACTTTTTATGTTTGGTTTGATGTGCCATTGGGTTTTACTTCATCCGGATTTGCTTCCAAGCTGTTGGAAGATGCCGGTATTGTTGTTACCCCAGGAAATGGATTTGGTGATTCAGGTGAAGGTTATGCAAGGGTTTCGGTAACTTTTGATACTGAAAGAGTAGCAAGCGCGGTGGAGCGTATAGGGAATTTCAAAATTTAATGAAACAATGGGTCTTGTCGATTGGAAAACTTACCTCTTTTCATCAAAGTAGTTGTAACAGCGTTGTATATAAGTTCATCTTTCTTTTTGTGTATGTTCGGACTTCACAGACTTTATCTTTCTTTCCTTCATAAAAAATACCGGCTGCAGGACATAAAACCGTTTGCCAGATTCAAGAGCTATCCTAAAGTTACAATACAATTGCCTGTTTATAACGAGATGTATGTTGTTGAAAGGCTAATTTCAGCCGTTTGTGAAATTGATTACCCTAAGGATTTGCTTGAGATACAAGTTCTGGATGATTCCACAGATGAAACAAGCAGAATTGCGAGTGACGCTGTGGTGAAGTATCAAAATTTGGGCTTTAATATTGAATTTATACACAGAGATAACCGACATGGTTACAAAGCGGGGGCTCTTGAAGAAGGTTTGAAAAGAGCTACAGGTGAATTTATTGCTATATTTGATGCAGATTTTATACCGCCTGCAGACTTTTTAAAAAGAACCATAGATTATTTTACTGACCCCGGAGTTGGAATAGTTCAAACAAGATGGGGACATTTGAACATGAACTACTCAATACTTACAAAAGCGCAGTCTATTCTATTGAATGGGCATTTTTTGATTGAGCATCCCGTCAGATTCAATCATGAGGTATTTTTTAATTTTAATGGCACTGCTGGAATACTGAGAAAGAGTTGTATTCAATCTTCAGGAGGTTGGCAACACGATACACTAACCGAGGATCTTGATCTCAGTTATAGGGCACAGTTAAACGGCTGGAGGTTCATTTACCTAAAAGATGTGATTGCGGATGCTGAGCTTCCTGTTGATATGAACGCATTTAAGGCACAGCAACATAGATGGGCAAAAGGCGGTGTTCAGACCGCAAAAAAATTGCTACCCGAAATACTTAGACGTAAAAATATTCCATTCAAAGCAAAAGCGGAATCCATTTTTCACTTGCTCGGTAACTTCTCGTATATTTTTTTGATTGCTATCATAGTGCTCACGGTTCCCGTGGGCTATTTTTGGAAATCAGCGGGTTGGAACTGGGATATTGTATTATTTACCAACCTTTTCATGATCTCCGCAGGAACTGGAAGCGTTTTTTATTTTTACTATCTTTCCGTAAGGGAAGCTTACGGAAAAGACTGGAAAAAGTTCTTAAAATATATTCCGGTTGCTTTGTCGATTGGAGTCGGACTCGCCCTTAATAATTCAAAAGCTGTCTTTGAAGCATTAAGCGGCAGGCAGTCTGAATTCAGAAGAACCCCAAAATATGCCGTTGAGAGCAAGCGAGACGCGTGGGCAAACACAAGTTACGTCAGTTCAAAAGATGTAACAACTTTCTTTGAGTTTCTGATCGGCGGGTTGTTCCTTGTCCAGACGATTTATGCTGTTTATACAGGCTATGTTGTATGGGTGCCGTTTTTACTCATGGTTCAATTTGGTTTTACATACATTTCTCTCTCTTCGTTTATTCACAGTCGTATGAAGAAGGAGACTTAATAATTTATGATAGTCTTTTTTCCTTATAAGTGTGTCGTTGTTTTACAATGCGGTTTTTAATTTATTGACGAGTTGTGTTACCATTAATTTCATGATTTGTCTGATTTAGCCGAAGTGGCGGAACTGGCAGACGCGCAGGATTCAGGATCCTGTTCCCGCTTAGGGAGTGGGGGTTCGAATCCCCCCTTCGGCACAAGATAGGATATCCGTGGTGTCCGTACTATCGTGTGGACGCTCTCCTGCGCTTTGCGAAGGTGGAGAATTGTATGGCGTAATAAATATATCCTCAAAACACAAGTTTCAGTAGAATGAGCCTAAATATATTCAAAAATCGGTTCTGCAGATCCACCCTTTCAGTTTAACATAGATAATTTTCAGGTTACTATAATTGTCTTATTCAGTTCAATACAGGAGAAAAAATATTATGAAAGCGATAATTTATCACAAATTTGGTGACGTTGATGTGTTGAAGTATGAAGACACGGAATCGCCTAAAGTGAGCAATGATGAGGTGCTTGTAAAGGTTAAGGCATCGTCAATTAATTCCCTTGATTTGAGGCTAAGATCAGGGAAATCACCTCGTCCCGTTGATCTTCCTCACGTTGGAGGAATTGATGTTTCAGGTGATGTTGAAAGTGTTGGAAACGGTGTATCAAACGTAAAGGTCGGAGACAGAGTTGTTGTTAATCCCACGGTAAAACTGGAGAAAGGGTTCAGCGTAGTTGGCGTGAATACCTGGGGTGGATTTGCCGAGTATGTTAAAGTCCCGGGGTCTAACGTTGTAAAAATTCCAGACCAATTATGCTACAACGACGCTTCAACTCTCCCGGTGTGTTATGTAACTGCGATATACGGCCTTGTAAACAGGGGGGGCCTGAAGTCTGGGGAAACAGTTGTTGTTCACGCAGCGGGAAGTGGCACCGGAAGTGCCGCTGTGCAAATTGCAAAACTTCACGGTGCAAAAGTTATAGCCACCGCCGGGAGCGATGAGAAACTTGAAAAGGCAAAGCAACTTGGAGCAGATGAAGCAGTCAATTACAACAACTCCGATTTTGCAGAAGTGGTAAAGGGCGGGGTGGATATGATATTTGATCAAGTTGGTGGGAGTTTTTGGGATAATAACCTGAAAATACTTAAATCAAAGGGAAGACTCTTGCTTGTTGGTGTCGTTGGTGGTGGGATTGTTGAAAAAGTAAACCTTGGTCCCATGATAATGAGAGACATATCCGTGATTGGCGTTACGATGTTCAATGCTCCGCAAGCTACTTTGGAAGAAGCGGTTCAACTTGTGGCTGAAGGAAAGATAAAACCGGTGATTGATAAAACCCTTCCATTGTCCCAGGCACAAGAAGCACAAAAACTGTTGCAGGATCGTCAGCAATTTGGCAAGGTAATTTTGAATCCCTAAACTCGTCCTATATTGCATTTGAGGATTTAAAATTTATTCCAAATTCCTCTTGACAAAAAATTTATAATTATTAGCATGACTGACCAGTCAGTTTAGGTTGAGTGAATAATGACAAGATTAGCAACACGGGGAAATAAACCAAGAAGAAATATGTCTTCAACAAGGCTGAGCAAAAAGAACAATATAATAAGAGTTGCTGCCAAGTTGTTTTCTGACAAAAGTTTTCATAATGTAACAATGGATGAGATAGCCGGGCAAGCTGAGGTGGCAAAAGGCACCCTCTACCTCTACTTTTCTTCAAAGGAAAAACTATACCTCGGAATCCTTGAGCATACTTTTGATTCAATTGAATCACTTTTGCAAAGAGAAGTTGCAAAGAGTGATTCGGCTCCGGAAAAATTGAAAAGATTGCTTTCCATAATAATTAAGTTTTATAGGGATAATATTGATGCCTTAAAGATACTCAGTAGGGATGAAACTCACCTTATCCGTGAGCATCACGAACTGACGGAAAAATGGAGATTGAGGAGGCTGAGTCTCTATGAAAAAATAATAAGAAAAGGAATTACAGAAGGTTCGTTCAAGACTAAAAACGCCGAGCTTGCCGCCCTTGTTTTGTATGGTTCTATTGGTGCAGCTATGGTTTTTTACGACTTGGAAAGAAAGCCGGAAGTGGTTGCTGAGGAACTTTATTCAGAAATTGCATCTGGGCTTTTTCGCTAGAAAAAATAGTATATGAGTTTCAGATAATTTTAATATTCAGGAGGGTTATTTGATGAAAGTTAATTATCCATTCAGTTCAAGGATTGAACACTTTGTTCCACCAAAACAGTGGGCGAGCATGAGAGTTGCGAGGGATGTGGAGAAGAAGACAGGAAAGAAAATAATACACTTTGAAAAAGGCGATTATCAGGGACCTGATTTTGAAACACCTGCTCACGTTCTTGAAGCTACAGAAAGAGCATTGAGAGACGGCTATGTTCGATATGATCCAGGGCCGGGTTTAGCAGAGTTGAGAGAAGCCATTGCAGATTTGATGGGAAAGAGGGGAAGACCAACTCAACCGGATGAGGTAATTGTTACGGCTGGCGCCAAACATTCGCTGACAATGAACCTATTAACTTTCCTCGAAGATGGTGATGAGGTTATTTTCCCAAATCCAGGCTATCCACCTGATGAGGTTTGGGCAAAATATACCAATGCAGTAATCAAGCACACACCTTTGACAAAGCCGGACTGGCAGTTTGACGTAGAAAAACTTGATGCTCAAATCACCCCGAAAACCAAGTTGGTTATTATCAACACTCCTCAAAGACCAAACGGTCACCTTGTAGAAAATCCACAGGAAATAGCGGACATGCTCAAGAAACACCCGCAGGTAATGATAATTTCAGATGAGATTTTTTCTCAGGTTACGTTTAACAAGCCTCATAAGTCAATATCTGCAATAGAGGATATACGGGACAGGGTAATTGTAATAGACACATTTTCAAAGACTTGGGCTATGACGGGATGGCGCATTGGTTGGACTGTTGCACCTAAGCCAGTTGTGGATAAACTCTCAATATTTCTCCAGGATTCCATAACCAATGTAGCCGCGTTTATTCAAAAAGCTGCAACAGCGGCAATTACCGGTTCTCAGGATTGGGTTGATGAAAAATTGAAGTTGCTGGAAAACAAAAGGAACCGTATGGTAGAAGGCTTAAATAGTATTGAAGGTATAACTTGTGATTACCCCGACGGTGCCTTCTACGCGTTTGCAGATGTTACGGGAATGGGTTTAAGCTCACAGGCATTTACCGATAGGCTTATTGAGAAAGCAGGTGTTGCGGTAGTTGCAGGGACTGCTTTTGGAAGTCAGGGCGAAGGATACGCAAGAATAACATACGCCTGTGCTGATGAAGATATTGATGAGGGTATAGAAAGGATAAAAAATACTGACATTAGTTAATATCAGTAAGAAGAGGCATTTGGGTTTTGTTGTTTTTCGTTGACGTTTATACTTCAAAACCCATTTACTGAAATTCTATTACAACTTCTTTGCCTGATACTTAAAAATTACCATTCACGGTAAGGCGATTTTCAAATCTCTAATCATAGGGAATGGTTTTGTTTTGAAAGTAAATCGTACTCAAAAAGCAATACTATCCTTAAGGAAGTAGAGTTCATTTTAATTTAATGGAATTGTTTACCACCTAATATATCTAGCAGTGTATTGCTTTCTATTTCCGTTTGAAAATAAAGTTCAGAATCTGCTCCGTCTGGTGATTGGTGATAAAGATATTACGCATTTCATGGTTCCTCTACTACTAGAGCCAATGCTCCTTAGTAAATCCTATATGACATTTGTGAAAGAGCGGAATTTACAAAAGATCGTGATACCATTATCAAGCCTCCAAAAAATGTTCATAGGGAAGTAAAGCCCGGCAGGGCAAGTGGAAAACATTAGAATTACATTTAATTATACATTAACTATTTCTTAATTTGATCTTAATATGTTGTTTTTAGACTAAATATCCAAATTAATTAGGAGGTGGTTTTGTAGAATGTATAAGTTGAGAGTTTGTCTCACTCTTTTAGTGTTTTCATTCTTGCTGAGTTTGGGTGAGAGTCTTGCTCAAACGGTCAAAGTCGATCCTTCATTACCAACTTACAAAAAGGTAAGTGGGATCTCCGGCAGTATTAACAGCGTTGGGTCGGACACCATGAATAATTTGATGACACTTTGGTGTGAAGGGTTCAAAAAATACTATCCAAATGTAAGGTGTCAGATAGAAGGTAAGGGATCAAGCACTGCGCCGCCGGCTTTAATTGAGGGCACTTCCCAATTTGGACCGATGTCAAGGGCCATGAAGGGGAAAGAGGTTGATGCTTTCGAAAAAGCCAAGGGATACAAGCCAATGTCAATTCCAACGTCAATTGATATGCTGGCAGTTTACGTAAATAAGGATAACCCGATAAATTGTTTTTCAATTAAACAGGTAGATGCGATATTTTCCAAGACAAGAAATTGTGGAGGCAATGAAAATATAAAAGACTGGGGTGAGTTAGGATTGTTGGGAAAATGGGAATATAAGCCGATGAGCATGTATGGTAGAAACTCAGCTTCTGGCACCTATGGTTATTTTAAGAAGAAAGCACTTTGCAAAGGTGACTATAAGGATACCGTCAAAGAGCAACCGGGTTCCGCGTCCGTTGTGCAGGGGATAAATGAGGATCTGGCAGGAATTGGCTATAGTGGTATAGGTTATAAAACTTCCGGGGTAAAAGCCATAAGGCTTGCCAAAAAAGCCGGGCATTGTGCCGCACCTAGTCTGAAAAATTTTGTTAGTGGTAAATACCCGCTCGGAAGATATCTGTATCTTTATGTCAACAAAAAGCCAAACAAAAGCCTTGATTCTTTAAGGAAGGAATTTCTGTTTTATGTTCTGAGCAAGGAAGGTCAAAAAATAGTTGTTAAAGATGGTTATTTACCACTTCCTGCAGACAAGGTGGCTGAATTGAGAGCCAAATTGAATTAATTAGTCGCTGGCTTTTTCTTCAAAATTAGTAGTATTTGTAGAGGCAAAACATCAAGACATAAGGATTTAACGCCCCGGATATAGATAAGTTAATGTTCCGGGGTGTTTTCATGTTTGTTTTTTTGTTTTCATTTAAAACAGCTAGGGGTGGTAGGTTGAACAAGATAGAAGAACAGTCCATAAAAAAAAAGACGGTGGACAAAAGAAGATTTTACGACAAGTTTGCCTCAGTGATTGTTACCTCGGGTGGCGTTGCAATAATTCTTTCCATAATTGCCATGCTGTTCTTTATAGGAATTGAAATAGTTCCGCTTTGGCAAAAGCCAAACACATTCTTGTTGAGTGAATTTACAGTTGAAAACCCCCAGTTAAGTGTGGATCGTGACGGTGAGATTCTGCTGATTGGAACCGAAGAATACCAAGAAGTTGCATTTTTGCTTGACAAAGAGGGTGTTGCAAAATTTATAAGTTTGAAAGATGGTTCTGTTCTCGGTGAAAAAACTGTTCTAACCAGTAATTTTGGAGGAGTATCTTCTACCTATGTTTCAGAAACAAACAAGTATTATGCCATTGCGACTGATAAAGGTTGGATAGTTCCTTTTCAGGTGAAATACAGTGTTACTTTTGATAAGGAAAATATAAGGAATATAGAGCCAAGTATAATTAAATACGCTCCCATCAAAGTAGCTTCCAGCCCGATCAGAAACTTTGCTTTCCAAAAAGAGGATTTTGAAAGCGATAACAACTCCTATACAGCCGTTTTTTTAACGAGTGCAGATGAATTTAAGATTCACAGCTTTGAAATATCGGAAGACGATTTTTTCGAACGATCAGAATCTGTAACTAACACCATAGATTTGTCAGGGGAAATAGATACAGACCACATACTCACAATAGAGGTTGATTCTTTTATGAAAAACCTCTACGTGGGAACATCGGAAGGCAATATATTTCATTGGGACATAAGAAATAAATCCTCTCCTAATCTAAGTCAAAAAATAGATGCCACCGGCAACTCCAAAGTAGGTGTTTCATCAATGGGGTTCTTAATTGGAAGCAGGTCTCTGGTTGTTGGCACCACAAGTGGTGGAGTGAGCATTTGGTTTCCAGTAAGAAACGATAAAGGCAAGGAAGCGCTGACAAAAGTTCACAGTTTGCCGAGCATGAAAGGGGCAGTATCGGCATTTTCCAAATCTATCAGGGACAGAGGATTTGTCGTAAGTGATAGCGATGGAAACGTGGGAGTTTACCATGCAACATCAAATACGCTTCAAGTCAGTTTTGAGGGTGAAGATAAACATTTTAGCTCAATAACTTTTGCACCAAAGGCAGACGGAGTGGTTGTTGTAGATAGTAGTCGTAAGGTGAAGCACTGGGTTATAGACAACCCACACCCGGAAACCAATTTTAAGACACTTTTCAGAAAAGTTTGGTATGAGAGTTATTCAGAACCGGAGTACGTGTGGCAGTCCACAGGTGGGACCGATGAATTTGAAACAAAATTCAGCCTTATACCTTTAATTTACGGAACTATGAAAGGTGCGTTCTATGCACTTTTGTTCACAATTCCGTTGGCTATTTTCAGTGCAATTTGCGTGTCACAGTTCATGCACCCGGATCATAGAAATATAATAAAGCCAATCATTGAGGTTATGGCAGCACTTCCAAGTGTTGTTCTTGGTTTCTTTGCAGGATTGTGGATGGCTCCCAGAATTGAAAAAATATTTCCCGCTGTGATGGCAATGTTTATAATAATTCCGATCTTTGCAATTATAGCTGTTTATATATGGGACAAACTGCTTGTTAGGTTTACTAGAGGTTTTAAGCTTGGCACCGAGATATTCTTTCTTATTCCCGTGATAATTGTTGCAGTATTGATATCGCTTGGTATTAATTCAACGCTGGAAAACACATTTTTTGCTGGTGATTACAAATCGTGGTTTTACAGGATTTTTGGACTTCAGTATGATCAACGTAACTCACTTGTGGTTGGTTTTGCCATGGGTTTTGCGGTTATTCCAATTATTTTTACAATTTCGGAAGATGCTCTCTCAAGTGTGCCAAAGAATCTGACTTCTGGTTCTCTTGCTTTGGGTGCAAGCAGGTGGCAAACGGCTATCAAGATCGTATTGCCTTCCGCAAGTCCGGGAATATTTTCTGCCGTTATGATCGGACTTGGCAGAGCAGTTGGTGAAACAATGATAGTGCTTATGGCGACCGGCAATACTCCCGTGATGGATTGGAGTTTCTTTAACGGGTTCAGGGCACTTTCTGCAAATATTGCAGTGGAATTACCTGAAGCTCCACATGGAGGCACACTTTACAGGATACTTTTCCTTGCGGCTTTCCTCTTATTTATATTCACATTTGCTTTGAACACTCTTGCGGAATTAGTAAGGCAGAGACTCAGGAAAAAATATGGACAGTTGTAACTTAGGTCATCGTGCATGAAGGAATTATTTAAAAAGGGAGACGCTTTCATCTGGATGACAGGTGTATCGCTTATGTTCACTCTTCTTATGATAGTGGGGTTGGTTTTTTTGATAGCCGTAAAAGGGCTTGGATTTTTCTGGCCTCATGACGTAGTAGAGTTGAGACTGAAAGGCGATAAAGTATATCTCGGTCAGTTTGCAGGAGAGGAAGTTATTCCCCAGTTTGGTGATGAGAAGGAGAAAGAATACAGAACTAGACTGAAAATTGGCAACAGAGATATTTACGGGTTGGATTTTGTCTGGGTAAAAAACAGCCGAACTGAGAGCAGGGTCTTTCCAAAAAATGCGATTGTTATAGAGAGACGTGAATGGGGTAATTTCTACGGTTTTCTCAAAGAGATTAACGTGCAAGGGAAGATCGTACAGGGTAATAGCAGGGAGGCTTTTTTCTTGTTGCAAGAATTGGTCTCAGATGCAAATAAAATTAACAGAAAAATCGGGAAAATTGAGAAGGGAGAGATCGGAGATATTAACTACAATATTGAGAAGTTGAGATTGAAGATAAGGCGTATAGAGCTGTCTGATAAAAATACTTCTGCAATAGAAACCTTGAAGGATAGTATAAGATCAGAGGAAGCAAAATATAATGAAAAAGAAGATGCACTTAAGGAACTTTATGGTCAATTAACTTCGAATAGTATTGTTATGAGATCCGTTGATGGTATGGAGAAAACCTTTCATGCCGGGGTTATAGTAAGGGCTTTCAAGCCCAACTCTATGGGTTTATTTTCGAAAGTTGGACACTACACCTCTAAACTCTGGGAGTTTGTCTCGGATAATCCGAGGGAAGCTAACACGGAAGGAGGTGTTTTTCCGGCAATATTTGGAACTGTTTTAATGGTACTTATAATGAGCATTGTGGCAATGCCGCTTGGTGTGCTTGCGGCTTTGTATCTCAGGGAGTACGCAAAACAGGGGTTTCTTGTCCGTGTAGTTAGGATATGCGTAAACAACTTGGCAGGTGTTCCATCAATTGTGTTTGGTGTTTTTGGCGTGGGGTTTTTCCTTTACGGTATAGGGGGCACGATAGACAGTTTGTTTTTTAGCGATTCGCTTCCCAGTCCGACTTATGGAACGGGTGGAATTTTGTGGGCTTCATTAACACTTGCCTTGCTGACGGTTCCCGTTGTTATTGTTGCCACTGAGGAAGGACTTGCTGCTGTACCAAGAAATATTAAGGAGGGCTCACTAGCACTTGGTGCCACAAAGTTTGAAACAGTCTGGAAAGTAATTATTCCCAGTGCACTTCCTGCTATATTAACGGGTCTTATTCTTGCTATTGCTAGAGCAACTGGCGAGGTTGCACCCCTTATGATAACCGGAGTTGTAAAGCTGGCACCTGATCTGCCCATAGATAGTTACTTTCCTTTCATTCACCTTGAGCGAAAATTTATGCACCTTGGATTTCATATATACGACGTGGGATTTCAGTCTCCCAACGTGGAGGCTGCAAAACCTATGGTTTACACAACGGCATTTTTGTTGATACTGATAGTGATTCTTTTGAATTTGACGGCAATAATTATCAGAAATAAATTAAAGAAAAAGTATGTGTCATCAGCAGTATAATTAAACACTAATCAGAAATATAAGAGGATATAAATTTGTCATCAGTGTTACACTAAACAGATGAATGATATGGTTCAAATTAATGAACAATTAGGGGTTACCACCGAAACAAAAATTGATTCGCTGGTAACGTGTGAAGTATCTGAGCCAATAGTTGAGGTGAAGAATTTATACCTGAGCTATGGTACTAAAGAAGCTTTAACTAATATATGTATGGGAATACCTAAAAATGAAACAACTGCTTTTATCGGTCCTTCCGGATGCGGTAAATCCACTCTTCTCAGGTGTTTTAACAGGCTGAACGATCTTGTGGATGATTGCCATATAAAGGGTGAAGTCAAGATTAGCGGAAAAAACGTGTACGACCCAACAATTGATATTGCTAACCTTAGAAAAAGGGTCGGCATGGTATTCCAAAAATCTAACCCGTTCCCAAAATCAATTTATGAAAACGTTGCTTATGGTGCAAGGATAGCTGGTATTAAAAAAAAGGAAGTTGTAGATGAAATAGTGGAAAAAAGCCTCAGGAGTGCTGCTCTTTGGGATGAGATGAAAGATAGGTTGGATGACAGTGCTCTGGGAATATCGGGGGGTCAGCAACAAAGACTGTGCATAGCAAGAGCAATAGCAGTTGAACCAGAGGTTCTTTTAATGGATGAGCCATGTTCTGCACTTGATCCGATTGCCACGGGCAAAATTGAAGACCTTATTACTGAGTTGAAAAAAAATTACACAATTGTTATAGTCACGCATAATATGCAGCAGGCTTCCAGAGTATCCGATTATACGGCTTTTATGTATTTGGGGAAATTGATAGAATACGATAAAACCGAGAAGATATTTCTTAATCCTTCGCTAAAGCAAACTGAAGATTACGTCTCGGGCAAGTTTGGTTGATCTATGTCAAGACCGGAAAATATGAATAGATTTGCCGTGGAAGCAATGAAAGATATAGAAGTAGGTATTACAGGCATTATTCAAAAAGCGTGGATTTCGTTAGTTTTAGCTAAGGTGTGTTAGGTGGAGGGGTATCATGATCAAATTTGACGAGGAATTAATAGAACTGAACAAAATGATTTCGGAAATGGCTTCAGAAGTTGAAGACATGATAGCGAAGAGCGTGAAGTCTTTGATTGATAGAAATATGATACTGGCACAAGAAGTTATTAACAATGACAAGAACGTCAACGAGATGGAAATAGCAATAGACAATCAGGCTATCAAGGTGCTTGGGCTTTACCAGCCTGAAGCCGAGGATCTGAGGGTTATTACAATGATAATGAAAATCAACAATGATTTGGAAAGAATTGGCGACCATTCCGTGAGCATCGCAAAACTTTCCCTTTATCTTTCTGAACAGCCAGAGATCAAGCCATTGATTGATATACCTAGGATGGCTGATAAAGCCATTGAGATGCTTAAAGATGCACTGAGTTGCTTTATAAATAAGGATCCCAAGGGGGCAGTTCTTGTGTGCAAAAAAGATGACGAGGTTGATAGTTTAGAGCCGCAGATAGTAAGAGAGTTGATGACCTACATTATATCTGACCCACATATTCTTGACAAAGCATTTAGGCTGATATTTGTAGCGAGGCATTTGGAAAGAGTTGCGGATCTGGCTACAAACATAGCAGAAGGTGCCTACTATATTGCGACCGGTGAAGTTTTGAAACATCATCATACTTCGGAGATGAATCAAAATTAAATAGAGGGGACGTTTCCATTTATTGGTAATTCAACTGTAAATTCACTTCCCTTTCCCATCTCACTGCTAAGAGTAATGCTACCACCGTGCACAAGCACGATATGCTTTACGATGCTCAATCCAAGACCTGTGCCACCTGCTTCTCTTGACCTGTTTTTATCCACTCTGTAGAACCTTTCAAACACTCTGTTCTGATGCTCTTTCGGTATTCCTATGCCAGTGTCCGAGATTTTAACCACAGCAGACTTTACATCCTTATAGGAGTTTAACCTTATTTCTCCGCCGTATTTGTTATATTTGATTGCATTGTCTATCAGGTTTATCAACATTTGCTCCAAAAAAAACTTAATGCCGTAAATAGAAGGTAAATTGTCTTCCAGTTCAATTTTTTCCCTTATATTTTTCTCTCGGGATTTTCTTTTCAGAAAATTGACCGCGTGGATGATCATCTCGTTTACACTGGTCTTTTCAAAGTCCCAATTTGCTCTGTCCGGGGATAAAGCATATTTTCCCTCAAGCTCCGAGAGTATCAGTAAGTCTGAAACAATGCTTATAAGTCTGTTTGTATTTCTTATAATGATTTTAATAAACTGCATCCATTCTTCCTGATTTTCATAAGCACCTTCGTCTATGGTTTCAGCGTAACCCTTGACTGAGGTTAAAGGTGTTTTCAATTCATGGGAGACATTTGCGATAAAGTCGGCTTTGATCTTTTCTAGCTTTTTAAACTCTGTAATATCGAATATTACGATTACAATCTCTTCCAAGGGTGGGTCCAGCAAAATCGTACTGGCTAGGTAGTGTTTATCTTCAGGGTAGATAGTGTTTATCTCTTTTTCCAAACCCTTTTGGTTTTTCAGAGTTTCGGACAACATTTCATTAAGCTGTTTGTTTCTCAGAGTTTCCCAGTAAGGTTTACCGATGTGTGTTTTATCAAGTTGTAACATGGAGGATGCAGATTTGTTTACCAGATTGAGGGTACCTTTTACTGAAAACACAATGACACCTTCACTCATTGCGTCCAGCATTGATACAAGCTCATTTTTTCCTCTGTTGAGATCGAGCAAGGTGTTTTTGAGCTTAATAGCGTTATCGTTTAATGTTAATGAAAAAGACGGGTACAGATAGTCAAGTGAGCGGTCAAAGGTGCTCCCATCAGATCCCCCCTCTGACAGTATGTTGGAAAAATTAACTATCTTTTCAAGAACGGCGTTGATGGATTTTTCCAGGTGATAGCAAAGCAGTATAGTAAACAAAAGTAGGGAACCCCCTAAAATTATAATAGCTTTCCCCTCCGTGACAGAGAAGAAGTAGAGAGTGAGTAAAGTCAGCCCTAAGAGAGTGGTTATGAAGAGTAGATTTTTTCTAAAAAGCCTCAATTTCTTATAAGTCCAACTTATAACCTATGCTTCTTATCGTTTTTATCATTTTACCCGAACTTCCGAGCTTGTCTCTCAGGTTTTTAATGTGGACGTCAATTGTTCTATCATATACTAACTTGTCGTCTCCCCATAATCTCTTTTGCTTGAGCAGTTGGTCTCTGGTAAACACTCTACCGTTACCATTTATCAGAGATTCCAATATTTTAAATTCGGTCGTGGTAAGCTCCACTTTTTTGTTCTTTACGTGAACCTCATATCTTTGGATATTGATATAGAGGTCTCCTATTTTTACCACGTCCTCAGTTGTTTCTTGTTTGTTTGAGCGTTTCAACACGGTTTTAACTCTCGCTAAAAGCTCCCTAGGGCTGAATGGTTTAACAATGTAGTCGTCAGCTCCAATTTCAAGTCCGACCACAATGTCTGATTCAGTCCCTTTTGCAGTAAGCATTATTATTGGTATTGATGACGTGGAGTTTTTGCTTTTGAGCAGTTTGCAAAGCTCAAGACCATCTATCCCAGGCAGCATAATATCCAGTATAACAAGGTTTGGTTTAATGGACTTGAGATACACAAGGAAGTCTCTGCCGTTTTGGAACTCTTTGGTTTTGTATCCTTCTCTTTTTAGGTGGTGACTTACAAGATTTAATATATCTTTTTCATCGTCCACTATTGCTATCAACTTGTCCATCATACGAATATTAAAACCTCCTTTGCATTATTCAGAACTTGTCAGCGTTGGCGGAATTTTCAGTGTCATTAAAGACTTTAAGGATGGAGATGAGAAAATCATGCCAGCTTCTTAACCTTATGATCAGAACTCTATAGCAATTCACAATTTTAATAAACTTTCCTTAACAAGATTTTAACAAGGTTTTAACGATTTTTTAATTGTTCAATTTTAGGTTTATAGCCAATCAAAATTTCAGGAGGATGCAGATGCAGTTAAGGAGTTTTGTTATTAAAGGTTTCATATTGTTACTTGGTTTTTTCATGGCACTTCCTTTCAGCACTTGGATTGCTAATGCGGAAAGCAACCAAGGTTACGTTGCAGGGTCACGTAACGACATCAGAAGTCTCAAGAGGCAGTTGAAAGAGCTTCAGATGAAGATAGAGCAGCTTGAGAATCAGAACCAGATTTTTAATCAGAAACTTTATGATGCTGTTAACACGGATAAACCCATGAAGGATAGTTGGGTGGATAAGATCAAGATTAAAACAAAAAAGGGTCTTACCTTTCAGACTAAGGACAAAAATTACAAAATGAGAATGAGACTCCGTGGGCAGTTTCTGGCAAATTATGTAGATCCAGAAGGTGACGACAATGAGGGTTTCGGCTTCAGAGTAAGACGACTCAGACTTTATTTAGATGGTAATGCTTTTGCTCCATGGATGAAATATAAATTTCAGTATGATTTTTCAAGAGATGGTGAGCTGAAAGACTTGAAATTTATATTTGCTAAAAACAAGATGTTTGTACCTATGGTTGGTCAATACAAAGTTCCATTCAACAGGGGAGCGTTGAACTCTTCATCGGCACTTCAGATGGTTGGTCATTCTATAGTAACAGATTACTTTGAATATGGCAGGGATATAGGTGGTGGCGTTTACGGTCTTCTTGCTGATGGCAGGATACGCTATGAGGTAGGTGTTTTTCAGGGTGAAGGTGCCAACGTGGGAACCGACAATGACGACATTGGCGTTTTGTTGGCAGGGAGAATACAGGCTGCTGTTTTTGGAGACGATGCAAAAAAAGTTAAAGAAAATTTTGCCAAAGAGCCTACTCTTATTTTCGGTATTGCAGCTGCGGGAATAGATGTTGATAGTAATGAAAACAAAAGTGAGAATAACATTGGAATTCCTGAAGGAGAAAGAACTTTAACGGGTGGCGGAAGAGTTACTTCCGTAACTGCTGATATAAATTACAGGCACGCTGATTTATTCAACCTTACAGGTGAGTACATCGGAAGATGGTTGAATTCTGATGTTGACAATACAGACACCGCTTATGATTATGGTTTCAGAGTTCAGGGAGGTTTGTTCTTAGTGCCGAAAAAGTTTGAGATCGCCTCCAGATATGCTATGGTTGTTTTTGATGACGACGTGTCTTCTGAGTCGGAGGATTTGTTGGATAACGTGTGGGCTTTCAATCAAAGTTTCAACTACTACCTGAGCGGAAATCACAAGTGGAAACTTCAGGTTGACTACACTTATCAGAGAGAAGAAAACACGGATGGTGTAAGGGAAAATGAAAATCTTGTAAGGGCACAGGTTCAGGCTTATTTCTAAACCAAATAAGTTTTTACTCATCTCTATCATGTGATAAAAGACCCGGCTTCAACTTGCCGGGTCTTATTATTTCTTATGTTGGCAAGCTAATGAACTGTTGACAAAAAGAAGAGAGTTTGTACAGTTCATCCATCATAGCACTCCCTTCATCAAGGGGGGATAAAAAAGCAATGTCAATGCAAATCTACAATGAATTAAACAAGTAGACCATTCTTGGTTGAGTAAATAACACTTGACACGGCTTAATAATTTATTTACAATACACAGAAAAAGTAATCACATGATTTTATTAAGGAGGTAGAAAGAGATGAGAATAGCCAAATGGCTTATGTTCTTTCTTATAAGTTTGAGCTTCACTGTACCAGTTGAAGCTGTTGATTTGACCTTGGGCGGTTTTCCAAGTTATTTTCGCCAAAGGGTTCGTTACATACAGGATGCCACTTATGTAAATGCTCTTAACGAGCAGGCAGCCATAGCAGATGGATTTGCAAATACTGATGATTCCCTCGTGTTTGTGGATACTACCTTTCGTTTGACTCCGCAGTTGAAACTGAGTGACGTTGTGACTATCAGAGCACAGGTTGACGTTTTCAGTAACAATCTCTGGGGTGGGCTTACTTCAGACTTATTGGGTGCAGGTGCTGGTCGTGGTTCAACGGTTGTAAACTCGGGGCTTTCTTCTCAAGATAGAGTGAGAGGTCCGCTGTTGACCGGAAGTAGCGCCGTTGATGACAACGGGTTTATGGAGTTCCGTATGCTTCACATTGACATGGTGCTTCCAAACAATCTAGGTTTTGTAAGGATCGGTCGTCAGCCTTTTGACTGGGGTCTCGGTATTCTTGCAAACGGTGGTTGGGATCCAAATTCCGACTTAGGATTTTTGGTTGACAGGTTTTTGTGGCTCAAGACTTTTCCAACGGGAGATTCTAGTGTGACGTTAGTGGTGGTGAGCGATGTTCTTTCTCAAGGTAACACTTTCGCCACGGGGACTGGTAATGCCTACGACGTTGGAGCCGTTGCCGTTATCTACAATGTTCCAGATGTTGGAGGAGTTAATGTAACCCTTGGTGGTTACGTGTTCCCGTATATTCATCAGAACAACTTTTCTTTTGGTACAAGGGATTACGCTGATGATGGTAATTTTAACCCAGTTGGTGATTTAGACCGTTTTACTCTTTACTCTGGGTTGATTGATCTGAAGACTGATCTGTGGAAGGTTACTGCTGAACTTCAGGGTGGGTTTGGAAAAATAAGCGATTTCTTCGGCCAAGAAGCTGATACAGACATTTCAAACCAGATACTCTGGGCGGTTCGTGGAGAAATGTATCCAGGCACGCTGCCATTAAGTGTAGTTGGAGCTGAGTTTGGTTGGGCTGATGGTGATAAAGCTACAACATCTGCCTTAGATGAGATAGAAGGTGGAGTTATTGTTTTCAGTCCTGCTTATAATCTTGACAACCTTCTCTTTAAGCACATGATTCCAAATATCTATCAAGGTGCTAACGCAATAGCCAGAAATGAATCCAGTGTTCAAAATGCTTATTATGCAAGGGCATACGCAACTATGAAGTTGAATGAGATGTTCTCATTCACGCCACAGGTATTGGTTGCATGGAATCAGGAGACTGAGAGCGTTATAACGGCAGGTCAGGATATTGCCAGTTACCTTGGTACGGAGGTTGAAGGTACCTTGACTTGGAATATCTATCCCGGTGTAACTTTTGACCTTATTGGTAGCATAATCTTTGCTGGTGATGGTCTTACGGATATGCTGGAGCAGCAAGCTGCTAATGTTGTTGGTGGATTATGTGCCGGAACACCTGATGGTGCTACTTGCGCGGCAGCCAGTGGCAGTGCTGAAGATGTACCTTATGCGATACAGGGTAAATTGCTCGTGTCCATTGACCAGTTTTTTAAGTAGAAATTAAATCAGTTTTACAAAAACTGAAGAAGAGTAAAAAGGCAACCATTTATTATGGTTGCCTTTTTTTTTATTCTGATCTTGGCAGTAATGTCAGTTAAAATACAGATCTGAGTTCAAATATGAGTATTTCAAGTGAAGTAAAAAGCGTCAGGAATAATGCGGGACTTATAGATCTTTCGCACAGAGGTAAATTGAAGCTGTCAGGAAAAGAGCATTTGAATTTGTTGCAGGGAATGCTTACTAATGACGTTATCAAGCTAAAAAAATTCAAGGGACTTTATGCAACCTCACTTACGGCGAAGGGAAAGATCATTGCCGATATGAGACTTCATAAATTGGATGATAACATCATACTTGATCTTGAGTCTCATATAAGCAAGAAGTTCCGTCAATATTTACTAAAATACAAACTTTCTTATAAGGTAGATATAGAAGACCTCACCCGCAAACGCAGTTTGTTTCATCTCTGTGGTCCGAACTCAACTGAGGTCTTGAAGAGGAGTTTTAACTTAGGACAAGATTTACTGGACGAGTTTGATTTGTTGAAGTTAACTGAGCAGAGTAGAGAATTGCTTGTGGCTAAGATCAACCGTACGGGGGAGACGGGTTATGATATTTATGCCGATGAAGATAAGGGATTTAGTCTCTGGTTAAGAATACTTAAGTCTAATTCTACTTATGGTTTGAAACCTTTTAAATTAGAAACTATGAACACACTAAGAATTGAAGCTGGTATTCCAATCTTGGGAAAAGATATGGATGAGAATACAATACCGATTGAATCAGGATTATGGAATGCACTAAATTTTGAAAAGGGTTGCTATATTGGTCAAGAGATTATTGCGAGGATAAAGTGGAGAGGTAATGTAGCAAAACACTTGGTCGGTTTTAATATTGAAGGGGATAAAAATGTTACGACGCCGGGTTGTGAGGTTTTTGCGGAAGATAAAAAAGTTGGATGGATAACTTCTTCCACTTACTCGCCCACATTTGAAAGACCAATAGCTCTTGGTTATATAAAAAGGGGGTTTAATAAAGAAGGGTTGAGTGTGGATATAGAAAATTCAGAGGCAGGATATGTGAAGGCAACCGTTGCTGATTTGCCTTTCATAGATAACTTTACATGAGGGTAATTTTTGCTTAGCACAGTAATATTATTGACTGTTATTAAGTTATGGTGATATTATTTGTATTCGTCAAGTATCAAGTATTTAAGGGGGTATAGTTGATAATTAATTCAATACTGGGTCTTTTCTCAAATGATCTTGCAATTGATCTTGGAACGGCAAACACTTTGGTTTACGTAGAAGGGAAAGGGGTGGTGGCTGATGAGCCTTCGGTAGTGGCAGTGCGGCAAGACTCCAAAGGAAAAAAAACAACTCTTGCCGTGGGCAAGGAAGCGTATGAAATGGTTGGTAGAACTCCTGGTTCAATAGAGGTTGTGAGGCCTCTCAGAGATGGGGTAATTGCAGATTTTGAAATTGCTCAGAGAATGATTGAATATTTTATCAAAAAATCCCATAACAACAGGGGAAATTTCTTGGGTTTGAGACCGAGAGTAGTTATCTCTGTTCCGATAGGTATAACAGAAGTTGAACAAAGAGCTGTGCAGGAATCGGCAGAAGCTGCAGGGGCAAGGGAAGTATTCCTGGTTGAAGAGACGATGTCTGCAGCGCTCGGCACAGGGATTGCCGTAACTGAACCTGAGGGAAATATGGTAGTTGACATTGGCGGTGGCACAACGGGAGTTGCTGTTATTTCTCTTTCTGAAATAGTGATCAGCAGTTGTATCAAGGTTGGCGGAGATAAACTCAATGAGTCTATTATGCAATACATGAAGCAAAACCACAACATACTGATAGGTGAAAGGACGGCAGAGAATATCAAAAAGAAAGTTAGTACACTCAATCTAAAAGAAAATGGTGACGGTGCTGTCAATTCATATCAGGTCAAGGGAAGGGATATAAGGTCAGGTGTGCCAGCTACAGTTGAGGTAACTTCGTATGAAGTTAGGGAAGCAATGTCTGAATCTATCAAAATGATAGTGAATTCAATCAAGCAGACGCTTGAAAAAACTCCGCCTGAACTTGCTGGGGATATTCTTGATTCCGGGGTTATACTGGCAGGTGGCGGTGCTCTTATTGGTGGACTCTGTGATATTATAGAAAAAGAGATTGGGATACCCAGCAGTATTGCCGAAGATCCTTTAAGGTGCGTTGTTTTGGGTTCAGGATATGCACTTGGAAGCATTGATCTGTTAAAGGGAGTAAGCATCAACTAAAAGCACAACGCGATAACGTGAGATTTATAAAAAGACACCCCTTTGTCATATCGTTCCTGCTCTTTTTTTCTACTGTCCTACTTTTCCCTTTTGTTTATAGATATGACAGGGAACCTGTTCCAATCTCAAAGTGGGTTATGAAAGTTAACTCCTATCCATATTTGGCTATTAGCAGTGTCAAGTTATCAGTAAAGAATTTATTGGATGACTATGTAGTCCTCAAAGATAGTAATGAGGAAAATAAAACTTTAAGAGAAGAGAACAGCGGGCTCCGTACTGAATTATTGAGAATGCAGGAAATAGAGTTGCAAAACAAAAGATTGAGGAGCCTGATGAAATTTGCAGATAGAGACTCCCGTAAATATATTCCGGCGAACGTGATAGGAGGCAGTCCGTCTTTATTCCGTTCTGAATTTCTGGTTATAGACAAGGGAGAGCATGACGGGATAAAAAAAGGGATGCCCGTAGCAACGCAAAAAGGTGTTGTAGGAAGAATTTTTTTTGTTAATGATACAAGTTCAAAGGTTATGCTTATTACCGATCCCGCTAGTGCCATTGATGCTATAGTTCAACGAACACGAGAGAGGGGAATAATCAAAGGCTCTAATGATGGTTGTATGTTGGAATATCTGAGAAGTGGGTCAGACGTCAGAGAGGGAGATATTGTGATAACTTCCGGCAAGGACAATTTTTATCCAAAAGGCATCCTAATTGGCAAAATTGAGAACGTGAGAGAGCAGGGGGGATTTTTTAAAGTCAGAATATCACCTGCGGTCTCGGTGCATTCTCTCGAAGAAGTGTTGGTAATTAAATAACGGGGGTTATATACCCATTTACCCATGTAGGTTTAACTACTTACTATGGGTATGAATGAATTTACCCCACACTTCTACTCATAGTTAGGGTTGCTATTTTTGCTTGTTGTAGTTCAATAGAGATATTTTTTGTGTAATCAATTATATAGCCCCCGAACTTTCTAAAGCTACAACCGGAGCAGATAGATCTGATCATGGAGCAATACAAGTTGGAATAATTCTATTTTTATACAAAAATCAGTGAAAATTTTTATACTCTTTTTTTTGCAGATTGCACTCGATTTTTATACTGTTTCAAACAAAAAAATATGCCTTATTTAACAGGTAAAAATTATACAAATTAAAACACTAAAAGATGCCGAAAAGCGCGGCTTATAAAAAATGCCATGCCAGAAAGAAGACGCACAGACCTTATTTTTAGAACTCGTCCCCAAAACAAACCTTACCCAATAGGGCTAACTCTGCCTTTAATGGGCGTTTGAACCTCATTAAACGCCTTGTTCAGAACCTCTTTACAATAACTTCTTTCACCTGAACGAATTTAATTATTGTTTCCCTGTCATTACTAAAGTATGTATTCTAAAACAAGGTTGCTTTCTATACCCTCCCACAGAATACAGGGACGTTTTTAGATCAATGAGTAAAACGCTAACACTTATATTGTTGCTGGTTATTACATTTGTTATTAACATAATACAAGTCAGTTTATTTTTTCCTCTGTCAGTAGGCCACTATGCACCGGATATAAATCTCATTTTTATAATTTATCTTGCCATAAGTAAAAATCTACCCTTTAGGATAGTTATAGTTATACTCAATGGATATTTGATGGATCTAATGTCAGGGAATATGCTGGCGGTACATACTTTTTCAAGATTAAGTCTTTTTGTTATACTTGCAAGTATCGCAGATTATTTAGACTTTGATAGTATTATCATGAAGTTGTCCGTATTTTTTTGTGGCACAGCCTATTGTTGGTTTTTTCTCTACTCTATTGCTCTCATAAAGTCGGTTGATGGTTTTAATACTCACCTCTTTGTGATATTGACCCATGCGGCAGTTAACTCTCTTTTAGGTGTTTCAATTTCCCGTCCGTTATACATTATCAATGCAAAAACACAAAAATAAATTTTTTGTCTTACTTATAGCGGTTGCAACTGTTTTTTGTGCACTGATACTGAAACTTGTGTATTTGCAATTGATAAGGGGTGAGGATTATGAAGATTTTTCAATCCAGAACCACGTGAGAATAATTAGTAAAGTTGCTCCAAGGGGGAGGATTATAGATAGAAACGGCGTGGTAATAGTTGAGAACAAACTCTCATTTAATGTGGAAATATTTCCTTATGAGGTTAGAGATATTGATTTTGTATCAGCGTCGCTTGCCTCTTATCTTGGTAAGCAGCAGGATGAAATAAAAAAACTAATTTCTAGAGCTGAGCAAAATAATTATTTTTCTTTTACGCTTGCAAGAAATATTGATAGAGACATGTTGGTTTCAATTGAATCTATGAAGTATCAGTTGTCAGGAGTAATAATAAGCGTTGACTACTTGCGGAAGTATCCAAAAGGTAAACTGGGGGCATCGCTTGTTGGATACATGGGAAAACCCAACGAAGATGATTTAGCAAGGTATCCAATTAGTGAAATTAATTCTCCATTGGGCAAAACGGGAATAGAGAGAAATATGGAAAATTTCTTGAGAGGAAGCAAGGGAGTATCTTACCAGATCGTTGATGCAATCGGTCGTGAAGTTGAGTCTGATCTTTTCCAGATTGAGTTGACAGACAAAGAGATCACTCCTGGCAGTGATATTTTTTTGACCATTGACTCCCGATTGCAAAAGGTCGCTGAGGATGAATTATCAGGTAAAGCAGGTTCAATTGTGGTAGTGAACGTCAATACTGGGGAAGTATTGGCACTTGTCACAAGTCCTTCATTTAGTCCGGAGAGTTTTGTTGGAGGTATAGATCCTACAGAATGGGATGAACTTACAAACAATGAGCTCAAACTGATGCTAAATAGGTCAACTCAAGGAACCTATCCACCCGGGTCCTTGTTTAAAATTGTTACGGCAATTGCAGCGCTGAAAGAAGGAATAATTACCACGCAAAGCAAATTTTTCTGTCCAGGACACTACAAGATTGGAGAAGAGAAGTTTCACTGCTGGGATCATAGTGGTCATGGTTGGCAGAATATGTATTCTGCAATGTCAAGATCGTGCGATGTCTTTTTTTACGAAATAGCCAGAAAGCTTGGCGTAAAAAAATTGTATGAGTATGCGAATATATTTGGTTTTGGTAAAAAGACCGGTATTGAGATAAATGAGAAAAAGGGACTTGTGCCAAATAAACACTGGAAAAAGAAAGTTCATAAGGAGATATGGTATCCTGGTGAAACCATTATTATGGCTATAGGACAGGGGTACCTTCAGGTTACGCCTATCCAAGTAGCATTTATGACAGCGGCGATTGCCAATGGCGGTACTATTTTGAAAGCCAGAGTAATACGGAAAATTGTTTCAAATGATGATCAAAAGGAGCAAACTTTTCTTCCAGAAATTGTAGGAAAGCTTCCTTTTGAAGACTGGCATATTCAAGAAATAAAAAACTCGCTCGTTGGTGTTATAGAAGAAAGCTACGGTACCGGTAGACTGGCAAAAATTGAAAAAGGAACCGTAGCTGGAAAAACAGCAACTTCTCAGGTCGTTTCCCGTAAAAAACAAAGTAGTAAGACAATTCACAAGGACCATGCTTGGTTTACTTCGTATTATCCTGCCGAGTCTCCTGAAATTGCCGTAACGGTTCTTGTGGAGCATGGAGTTAGTGGAGGGGGAGTTGCTGCACCAATTGCAAAAAGGGTTATTGATGAATATGCAAATTTGGAGGCACATGAAAACGAGGACAACTCTATAAAGAACTGATGAGATGAAAAACTTTGGTTGGCTAATAGTAGTTTTAGCTCTGATTTTAACATTTTGTGGGACAATAAATCTTTACAGTGCTTCATTGCATACTGAACTTGATGTTTTTAAGAGACAGTTGATTTGGTTTGCTATTGGTATAGTTTCAATGATATTAGTGGCATCTATTAAAACTAATTCTCTGAGAATTTACGCCACACATATATATTTTATTGCAATTTTCTTGTTAATTGCGGTGGTTATACTTGGCAAAGAAGTCTCCGGAGCCAGAAGCTGGATAGCTTTGGGTTCAATATCAATTCAGCCCTCTGAATTTGTCAAAATCGCTCTTATTCTGATAATTGCGCGATTTTATCATAGTGATTATCACGATCCCCCTTATAGGTTAAGAGAACTGATGAAACCCATATTGTTCATTCTTCCAGTTTTTATACTGGTGTTAAAACAGCCTGATCTTGGCACCTTACTATTAATTTTATTGATAGCTGGAACATTATTGCTATTTATGGGAATTAAAAAGAGGTCATTGCTGATAATGTCAGTAGTGTTGATTGTCTTGTCAGTTTTTATGTGGGAGGGTTTTCTTAAAGATTACCAGAAAGAAAGAATTTTGACTTTTATTGACCCAATGCAAGATCCGTATGGAGCAAGTTATAATTCAATTCAGTCTCAGATTGCAGTTGGCTCTGGCAAATTATTTGGAAAAGGTTTTGGCTTGGGTACTCAGTCTCAGCTTAGATTTATACCTGAGCAGAAAACGGATTTTGCCTTTTCTGTGTTAGCGGAAGAATGGGGTTTTGTAGGTGTATTTTTTATATTGATAATCTACTTATTGCTGATTTTAGCAATACTGGATGTAGCAGGTTCGGCAAAGGATAAATTCTCAACTCTGGTATCGTTGGGGATAGCCGCGCTCTTTTTCTGGCATGCCTTTATTAATATTGGTATGGTTGTTGGGTTATTGCCCGTTATAGGTGTTCCGTTGCTATTTTTCAGCTACGGAGGGTCGTCGGTTCTTACTGCATTTATAGCGATTGGGATTGTTATAGGAATCAGGATGAGACAGATTCTCTTCCATAAGGAAGAAAATGTCAGAATTTAACTATTGGGAAGGGGATTTTGAGGTGAATCGAAAGGGATTGGTTGGTATTCAATTTGCGTGTGTCATTTGCTTGACAGAATACTCATAATGGATAGAATACGAGGCTGTTTTATTCAGAATTTAATAATTGAGAATAATACTGTTACCTTGTTTCCAACAGATAAAAATACAAATTAATTTACTGTTTGTAATTTCTTGTTGTACATTAAGCAAAGGCAGATGTTTAATTTTTGTTTTTCAAAGATATTAAATGTTTTTCTGTTGGGTTGTTTCTGTGTCGTGCTTTTTTCATCAGACATCTACGCAATTTCCAATGTTAATGACGTTTCGCATGTAGGTATTTATGAAAAGCTGAACGAAACTATAAATTTAGGCTTGAGCTTCAAAGATCAGAATGGGGAAACGGTCACTTTGGAGAATTATTTTGATGGTAAGCCGGTAGTGATAAATCTGATGTATCTCAGTTGTCCCAGAGTTTGTACTTTCGCTCTTGATGGAGTGCTTGAGGTTGTAAAGGAAACTAATGATTTAAAAACAGGGAAGGATTATAAATTATTATCAATCAGCTTTAACCCTGAAGATGATCATGTACTTGCAAAGGAAAAATCGGCAAAATATTTAAAAAGCCTTACCAGAGGGAGTAAAATCTCAGATGCCAGTTGGGTGTTTTTAACCGGTAATGAAGGTAGCATACTTGAGCTAACAAGATCGCTGGGATACAAATTCATGGAAGATGGGGATGAATTTGCCCACCCTTCCGCTTTAATTGTCCTGACTCCCGAAGGTAAAATATCAAGATACTTGTATGGCATCCAGCATGATCCAAGGGACTACAAATTGGCACTGATTGAAGCTTCCGATGGTAAGATTGGTGGAAATTCTTTAAGTAACAAAGTGCTTCTTTTCTGCTACCAGTTTGATCCGATCGGAAAAAGGTATGCACTTAAAGCGATCAATATTGTAAAAATTGGTGGAATGGTTACCTTATTTACTTTGTCAAGTTTTCTTGCTTTCTTCTGGATAAAAGAAAAAAAGTCAAAATAATTGTATTGAAATTTAGATTTTAATTGATTAGCAATGTTAAGTTGGTTACCTGAAAATGCATCTAATTTAGCGGGCGGGGTAGATAATGTACTCCTTTTTATAACCGTTATCTCTGTTTTCTTCTTCCTGCTGATCTCGGCTTTTTTAGTGGTATTTGCAGTCAAATACAGAAGAAAGACAGAGAAGGATGAGACGCCTTACATTACCGGAAATGAGTTAATTGAAATTATATGGACTGTGATACCTTCAATACTGCTGATGATCATTTTTGCATGGGGTTATCTGGAATTCAGAGAAATGAGAAATCCACCTGATGATGCACTAGAGGTGAACGTAACCGCGATGCAGTGGCTATGGCAGTTTGACTATTACGACGGAAAGAAAACAATCAATGAGCTTTACGTTCAGCAGGGGCGTCCCGTGAAAATGATCATGAAGTCGCAGGACGTTATTCACAGTTTTTTCGTTCCCGATTTCAGAGTAAAACAGGACGTTCTACCCGGCTACTATTCACAGCTATGGTTTACACCCACAAAGATTGGAACATTTGATCTGTTCTGTGCTGAATACTGTGGAACAAGTCATTCCAAGATGGTTGCCAAGGTAAACGTGCTAAGTCCTGAGGCTTTTGCTATCTGGGAAAAGGGGATAGGTATAGATAAGGGGCTTGCGTCTGTATCTACTAATGTCCCACCTGCCGAAAGAGGTGCCAAGCTCTATAATCTTAGAGGTTGCGGTGCCTGTCACAGTATTGACGGAGCCGACGGGGTGGGTCCAAGTTTTAAAGCTCTTTTTGGCAAAACCGAAAAATTGCAGGGAGGCAAAACGGTCATTGCAGATGAAAACTATCTCAAGGAATCTATTTTAATTCCCACGGCAGAAATGGTAGAAGGGTATCAGCCTGTCATGCCTTCTTTTCAGGGGATATTAAGCGATGAAGAAGTTACAAGCATCATTGAATACATTAAAACTCTCAACTAATTTTCAAGGAGGATATTATGGCAAACGGTATGGCTACTGATGCAATGAGCGTACCTTCGTTTTATGAGCCAAGGGGACTTAAATCATGGCTCCTAACAACAGACCACAAGCGCATAGGGATCCTCTACCTAGTAACAATTTCTTTCTTCTTTCTTGTCGGGGGTATTTTTGCACTTTTAATGAGATATGAGTTGCTGACCCCAGAGTCAGATTTTGTGAGTCAGCATACCTACAATGTTTTTTTCACAATGCACGGCTCATTAATGGTGTTCTTTTTCATCGTTCCCGGAATTGCGGCAAGTCTCGGTAATTTTCTCATACCGCTTATGATAGGTGCCAGAGATGTTTCATTTCCCAAGTTGAACCTCGGAAGTTACTGGGTATATCTTGTAGGCACTGTTATTTTGCTTATAGCTTTATTGCAGCCCGCAGACACGGGGTGGACGTTTTACACTCCATACAGTGTCAAAAGCCAGACCGATGTGGTGCTGATAACTTTAGGTGTTTTTGTTCTGGGTTTTTCATCTATCCTCACCGGTTTGAACTTTATAGTTACAATACACAAACTGAGAGCGCCGGGAATGACTTGGGGAAGGCTTCCACTATTTATATGGGCTTCTTACGCCACTGCAATTTTGCAGCTTTTGGCAACTCCAGTGGTGGGAATTACCTTGCTGCTTCTTATAGCTGAAAGGGTGCTGGACATCGGCTTTTTTGATCCAGCAAAAGGTGGAGACCCCATACTTTTCCAGAATTTTTTCTGGTTTTACTCACACCCTGCGGTTTACATTATGGTAATACCTGCATTTGGGATTATATCTGAGATAATCCCAGTATTTGCCAGAAAGCCGATATTTGGATACAAGGCAATTGCCTACTCCAGTTTTGCGATTGCAATAATAAGTTTCTTTGTATGGCTTCATCACATGTTTGTTAGTGGTATCTCTGAAACTGCAGCTGCCATTTTCTCATTTTTGACTATGCTTGTGGCTATTCCAACCGCTATAAAGGTTTTCAACTGGGTGGCGACTTTATACAAAGGTTCAATTTCTCTGGAATCCCCAATGCTTTATGCCCTTTCTTTTATATTTTTGTTTACCGTTGGGGGTTTAACGGGCGTTTACCTGGGGGCACTTGCCGTGGACGTTCACTTGCATGATACATACTTTGTGGTTGCTCATATGCACTACGTGATGATAGGCGGCACGGTGTTTGGCTTTTTTGGTGCTATCCACTTCTGGTATCAGAAATGGTTTGGGAAAGTTTACAATGAAATGGTATCTAAAGTCGCATGGTTTTTAATCTTTTTGGGATTTAACGTTACATTTTTCCCACAGTTCTTGATGGGTGTTCAAGGAATGCCGAGAAGATATGCAACTTACGATACTGGTAATCTTGCCCAGTTTCAAGACTATCATCAAATCTCAACCTATGGTTCTTGGATACTGGGAGTTGGTGTGCTTATTATGACCGTTAATCTTATTTCCCACTTGTTTAGTAAAGAAAAAGCTCCGGATAACTACTACGGTTCTTTATCTCTGGAGTGGCAGGTACCTTCGCCTCCTCCTCATGAGAATTTTAAGGAGATACCAGTTGTAACTGATTGGACTTACGGATATGGAAAGAGAGTATAAGTAGGAGACTTAAAATAAAATGGAACATGAATTAGATCCAGTAGTTGAATATAATTCATCAAAGTTGGGAATGTGGTTGTTTCTGGGAACAGAGATACTTCTTTTCGGTGGTTTATTTGCTGCTTATACTATTTTCAGGGCTAAATTTCCTGATATGTTCATTGAGCAACATAAAGAATTGAACATTACACTGGGAGCTATAAACACCGTTGTTCTTATCTTTAGCAGTATGACAATGGCAATTGCCGTCTGGGCTGCAAAAAGAGGAGATAGAAAGAAAGTTGTTATTTTTATTGTTATTACCATTATTTGCGGACTTGTTTTTGGTATAAACAAATATTTTGAGTATGGCGCCAAATTCAGCCATCATATATATCCAAGCACAAGCGTATTTTTTGCACTTTACTTTTTAATGACCGGTCTGCACATGATCCATGTATTTGTGGGGCTTGTTATTCTTGCCGTTATAGCAGTTTTGGCGTATAAGGGAAAGTTTACAAAGGAATATTATACACCGGTTGAAGTTGGTGGCTTATACTGGCATTTGGTTGACCTAATCTGGATATACCTGTTTCCATTGCTTTATCTGATAGGTTGATCGGGAGACATAATGAGCACTCACACGCACAAAGATAATAATCATCACGAAATAGGCCCTAAAACTTTAATTGTAGTCTGGCTGGCGCTTACAATTTTAACATTGGTAACCGTTTATTCTGCAAGCATAGATTTTGGTAGAGTTATCAATATCATAATTGCAATGGTAATCGCCTCGGCTAAGGCTTCAATAGTTGCCTATTATTTCATGCATTTGAAATTTGAAGACAAATTGACCTGGGTTTACGCACTTTATCCCATTTTTCTTCTTTTTTTACTGATAGCCACAACAATCATGGATGTCTTTACAAGAGTGCCAGCTTTTTATTAATATGCTTGCTAGAGCAACGGTTTTTGCACTTTTCATATTACTTGTCTGGGGAAATATAGTGGCGGGTCTCAAAGTGGGTCTTGCGTGTCCCGATTGGCCCCTGTGCCATGGAGAATACATACCTCCGCTCAGATGGGATATATACGTGGAGTTTATCCATAGGGTAATTGGTGGACTGACTTCCGTTCTGATTATAGTTCTCGCATATAAACGGTTGAGAAAATACGTGTCTTATTTCAAGTTGGTTCCAACGATTTGTGTTTTGCTGTTATTGGTTCAGATAGTTCTAGGTGGTATGGTAGTTCTCTTTAAGTTACCCGTGGATCTCACGACACTGCACTTTGCCAACGCCATAGTTATTTTTTCACTAACACTATATATGGCTTTTTTTGACGGTGAAATAAAACCTCCGAGATTCAGTGTTTCCAGACACAGTGGAATATTTTTTACACTTTCTGTTATTATAATCATTCAGGCAGTGCTTGGTGCTTACGTCCGTCATTCTTCTTCCGGGTTGGCTTGTCCTGATTTTCCAAAATGCCTTGGATTTTGGATACCTCCATCATTAACAGGTTCTGTATTGATACATTTTTCCCACAGGATTTTAGCTTATGCCATTTTTGCCATTTTTCTGGTGCTTTTTGTAAAGTCTTTTTACAACAAAGAGTATGAATTGGCAACTCCATACTTAAAGGCTGCTAATTTATTTATTTTTGTTCAAATTGCACTTGGTGCACTGGTGGTGTTGAGCGAGTTGACTTTTTATGTAACTGCCTTTCATCTTTCGGTTGGCTTGGTGATACTTTCATTAGCTTTGTTTATCTGGTTTAAATATCTGGAGAAACCGTCTCTAAATAATACATTCTAGCGGGAAAATAGATTGGTGGAGAAAAACAGAACTGGTGTAGGTAAGATAGTCGTTTCAACTCTACTGCTTTCCAAGCCGGGGATAATAGTGAGTGTGGCATTCACCGGATATGCGGGAATGGTAGTTGCCACAAGGGGTATCCCATCGATTTACTTTACGCTGTTTGGAATTTTGTCCTTGCTGTTAAGTTCCGCAGGTTCAGCGATCCTGAATAACGTGCTTGACAGAAAGATAGACAAGAAGATGGAAAGACTGACGGATCGCGTTGAGGCACTGGAGACGCTGGGAAGTACAAATGTCCTGATACTTTCTATTACGATGATATTAGTTTCATTGGTGATTTCATTTTATTTTTTGAATTACATCAATGCTTTTCTAATTCTTTTAGCCGTGATTAGCTACACTGTTTTATACACACTTTTCTTAAAACGAAGTTCTCCATTTGGGACAATATTAGGTGGAATTCCTGGGGCACTACCGGTGTTGATTGGCTACACTGCAATTAGTCCTGAGATTGAAATCAACGGGTTTATCCTCTTCGCCTTTATGATGCTTTGGCAGCCGCCTCATTTCTGGGCACTTGCACAAAAATACAAAGATCAGTATGAGCAAGCAGGTATTCCAGTAATGCCCGTGGCTTTTGGTCCCAGATATACAAACATACTGATACTTCTATACTCATTAACACTGATCCCTTTAACACTCGCCCTGTGGTTAAATGGACTGAGTTCTTCATATTTTGCCATATTTGCCTTAATAGTGGGGATTTATTTTGAATACAGAATTGTAAAAAGTGTTTACGATAATAGAAGCTATGGAGAGGCATTTTCTGCATCTATAATTTATATGCTCGCAATAATGCTCGCTCTTATCATTGATATTGCAATGCACCCACAGCTACCTGTGGAAAAAGTGATATTAGGTACCTGATGTTCTACTAAAGGAAGTTATAGATCAAATTAAAAACATACTTCAAATTAGGAGATGATTTTTGTAGTTCAAGTTTGGGAGAAAGAGTGCCTATGTTGGGGAAGAGGAGTTCGTTGTATATTTCAGCGACGTTTTTAAACTCTTCAAACTCAATAAACACAGGATCATGAATTTTTAGGGGTCTCACGTTTTTTTCCGCACTTGATATAGTGATGCCCTTGTCCTGCAATTTAGCTGAAAACCATCTTTCACAATCTGGGTCGGGAAGTTCTACTCCGTCTCTGACCTTCTCCAGAAGAATTTTCCATTCGTCTTTTTTTGATTCACTGAAGTTTAACTTTCTGTCGGTTAATATCGGCATTCTGCGCTCCTCTATACCTGAAGTGAAAGTCAATTATACCCGATGAAAATTATTATTCTCAATTCAGATATTTTTTCAGATACCTCGCAGTGTGAGATTTATCTGACTTTATCACTTTTTCAGGTGTTCCCTCGGCAACTATGCTGCCGCCATCTTTTCCACCACCCGGGCCCAGATCAATTATATGATCGGCAGAGCTTATTAAATCCAAGTTGTGCTCAATTACTATCACTGTATTTCCATTTTCTATTAATTTATTTAATACGACAAGAAGTTTTGATACGTCTTCACTGTGGAGACCAACTGTTGGCTCATCAAGTATATAAATAATCCCCTTTCCAGATTTTCGCCCAAGTTCTTTTGCAATCTTGATCCTCTGTGCTTCACCTCCGGACAGGGTATCGGCAGATTGCCCCAGTCTTAAATAGCCAAGACCTACTTGCTGAAGAATGTTTAGCATGCGGATTATTCTTGAAGATTCTGCAAATAAAATCACCGATTCGTCAACTGTTAGGTTTAAAATTTCGTCAATACTTTTTCCTTTATACCTGTATTCCAACACTTCTTTTTTAAACCTTTTCCCTATACACTCTTCACACGTTACGACAACGTCAGCAAGAAAAAGCATATCTATTCTTAGTTTTCCCTCTCCCTTACATGCTTCGCACCTTCCGTTCTCAACATTAAAAGAAAAATGTGATGCAGTAAGTCCTTTGGCTTTTGCAGTGAGAGTATCTGACAGCACTTTTCGTATTGCATCATAGACTTTGATATAGGTTACAGGGTTTGATCTACCGGATCTGCCGATAGGAGACTGGTCAATCATTACTACGTCAGAAACGCTGCATAAACCGTTGATTTGATCGACTTTACCTGCTGTCTCTTTTTCATTTTTAAATTTTCTTGCCAAGTTTGAGTATATGACGTTATTAACAAGGGAGCTTTTCCCCGATCCAGATACACCAGTTACACAGGTAAAAGTCTGAAGGGGAATATCAACATCAATCTTTTTCAGATTGTTTTCCTCAGCTCCAATGATACTTAAACAACCATTGTTGCCGTTTCTTCTCTTGCATGGTAGTTCAACTGAGTTTTTCTCGAGCAGATACTCTCTTGTGTAGGATTTGACTCCAGATTGCAAGAATTTTTTTATAGTCCCCTGATAAACAACACGACCTCCATGCTCACCAGCTCCGGGACCCAGTTCAATAATACTGTCTGCCGCTCTAATCATTCCGTGGTCGTGCTCAATAATTAAAATGGTGTTGTTCCTTTTTTTTAGTTCTTCTATTGTTTTTACAAGCTGGCTAATGTCCCTTGGGTGTAAGCCGATTGACGGTTCGTCCAAAACATAGAGCGTTTCAGTGAGCTTTGACCCGAGTTGGCAGGCTAAATTAACTCTTTGTGATTCTCCACCGGATAACGATCTGGTGATTCGTGAAAGAGTCAGATACTGTAATCCTACTTTAAGCAGGAATTCCGATCTGGTCATAATTTCCTTTAAAATATCACCTGAAATATCTCTATCTTCCCTGCTTAGTTTGGCATTTTTAATAAATCCATAAAATTCATCAATTGTCATTAAAGTAAGCTCATAGATATTTTTATCGTTGATTTTTGTCCATAGAGCCTTCTCATTTAATCTGCTGCCCATACAGGTGCCGCATGTAAATGCCGATCTATATTTGCTCAAAAACACCCTGATGTGCATTTTATAATTTTTACTTTTAAGTTTTCTAAAAAATCCAATTATCCCGGGGTAATTTCCATTTCCATTGAAAATCAGATGTTTTTGTTGCTTGCTGAGTTGTGAGTAAGGAGTTCTAATGTCTATATTGTTGTCCTCTGCAAATTTTACGAGCCTTCTTTGCTGAAATCTATATGAGGGTTTTGTAAAAGGTTCCACGACTCCCTCGGATATGCTGAGATCTGCGTTGGGAATGATAAGTTCAGGGTCGATCTCCAGCCTGTTTCCAAATCCATTACACTGTGTGCACGCTCCTCGGGGACTGTTAAACGAGAATAGTGTTGGGATTGGGTTCTGGAATTTTATATTGCACCTGCTGCATTCAAGTTTCTTTGTATACGTCAGTATTTCTGATCCGTCAATATGAACAAATAGTTTGTCGGATTCCAAAAAAGCCATTTCCATAGACTCTACAAGGCGAGGTATCAAGGATTTTTCAATTTTAAGTCTGTCTATAACGATCTCGGAGTCTTTGGGAAATTGCTTTATCTCCTCCATATCGTGAAATTCATTTTTTGAGTAAAGTCTCGTGAATCCTTTGAATAGGTACGTATTGGGAGACGAGGGTTTGTCAACGGGTATCGTAATAACGCATTTTGAGCCGTAATGAGATTTTACGATTTTATTCTTTATTGACTCTGGGGATTGAAAAGTAATTTTGTTACCGCATGAAGGGCAGTATAATTTGCCAATTTTTGCATACAGCAGCCTCAGAAAATCGTATATCTCTGTAGTGGTACCGACGGTGGATCTTGAATTTTTTACGCTGTTTCTGCTTTGAATAGCAATTGCAGTGGGAAGTCCGTAAATGTCATCAACATCTGGTTTTTCTATCATTTCTAGGAACTGCCTTGCATAAGTTGAAAGACATTCAATATATCGTCTGAGTCCTTCTGAATAGATAGTATCAAGAGTGAGTGATGATTTGCCGGAACCACTGAGTCCAGTTACCACTGTGTATTTACCTCTTGGTATTTTTACATCAATATTTTTCAGATTGTTCTCTTTTGCGCCGAGAACAGTTATAAACTCATTTTTGTTTGATCTTCCAGTCATGACTAAATAGTCGTCCGGTCTATGATTGAAACTTTTCTAAAATATTTTTAAGTCTTGAAAACTGCTTTACTTCAATTTTCTCATAGTTTTCACACTTCCTGTGGTTAAGCCAGATAACGTCCATGTGAGAGCCAATACCTCCTAGTATATCGGCACCGTAAAGATCTCCAATGTGAACTGCCTTATCGGCTTCCGTTTCTAATCTGCTCAGAGTGTAGCTATAGATATTACTATCCGGTTTTACCATTCCGACGTTGGTTGAATCAACAATGACCTCAAAATAGTCACTGATTCCTAAATCACGACATTTTTGGTATGTGAGTCCATCATTGTTTGATATTATGGCAAGCCTGAAATCTTTTGACCTTAAAGCGTCCAGTAGATCGCCTGCTTTATCCATTAACTCTCTCTTGAAATTTATTTGTTCCAATTGGGTATTGACGGTTCTTTCCAGATACTCGGGCGATGCCTCAATTTTCAACCTGTCTTTCAGAGTTTCATACAAAACTTTCTGGCTGATCTTTAAACTGATGGTGCCTTCCAACACATAATGTTTATAGATCAAATAATCTGCAAAATGATAGGCTTCAAAGAATTCTTTATCCGTAAATTCAAATCCTGATTTGCTCAGCGCCATCCTAATTCTGTCCGGGTATGTAGGAGTGGTTGAAGCCAATGTATCACCAAAATCAAACGTTATGATCTTTTTATCGTCCAAACTCATCATCTCAAGTGAAAATATTTAATAATAAGTAATATTAGTCAACAACCAAGCAAATGGAGATTCTTGCTAACCTCTACGAATTAAGATACCTTTCACGTTTTGGAGGTGTTAATCATGTCCGCATTGGATAGAGTTGATACGGAAGTCGCTGAAGCAATCAGATCGGAAATAGAAAGACAGGAATGGAAACTTGAGCTTATTGCATCCGAAAACTACGTTAGTGATGCGGTGTTGGAAGCTCTTGGAACGGTGCTTACGAATAAATATGCGGAAGGTTTGCCGGGGAAAAGGTATTATGGTGGATGTGAATTTGTTGACGTTGTGGAAGATCTTACAAGGGAAAGAGCAAAGAAGCTGTTTGGTGCTGACGCTGTAAACGTGCAACCTCACTCCGGCGCACAGGCAAATATGGCGGTATTTTTTGCTGCTGTTCAACCGGGAGAAACGGTAATGGGAATGGATTTGGCTCACGGGGGGCATCTAACTCATGGGAGCCCTGTGAATTTTTCGGGAAGATTATACAATGTTGTTTCCTATGGAGTTAGTGAAGACACCAATTTAATTGACTATGAAGAGGTCAGGAAATTAGCCTTAAAAAACAGTCCCAAGCTTATTATAGTGGGCTGGAGTGCCTATCCGAGGGATATTGATTTTTCAAAATTTCGCAAAATTGCCGATGAGTGTGGAGCTTTGCTGATGGCAGATATTGCCCATCCTTCGGGGTTGGTCGTAGCAGGGCTGTATTCAGACCCAGTTCCTTACTGTGATTTTGTTACAACCACGACTCATAAAACACTTCGCGGTCCCCGTGGCGGAATGATTATGATGAAGCGAGAGCATGCAAAGGTAGTAAATAGCAGGGTTTTTCCAGGAACACAAGGAGGTCCTCTGATGCATGTAATAGCTGCAAAGGCCGTAGCTTTTAAGGAGGCATTAACCCCTGAGTTCACAGACTATCAGAAGCAAGTTGTGAGAAATGCAAAACAACTGGGAGAGAGGTTAAAGGCGAATGGTTTTAAGTTGGTTTCTGGAGGTACCGACAACCACCTTGTATTGCTCGATCTGAGGGAAATGGATATAACGGGAAAATTGGCTGAAGAAGTTCTGGAAAAAGCAGGAATAACGGTGAACAAAAATGCGATACCATTTGATCCGAGACCACCTGCTGTTACAAGTGGGATCAGGCTCGGTACGGCTGCTGTAACAACACGCGGAATGAGTGAAACAGAAATGGATCAGATAGCTGTGTGGATTACGCGGGTATTTGAAAACAATGACAATGAAACTCTACTGAACGGGATAAAAGATGAAGTTAGGGAGTTGTGCAACAACTTCCCAATTTACAGTCATAAATTGGTTTAACAATGAAATGTCCATACTGTGCGTGTTCGGATATCAAAGTTATTGATTCAAGAAACGGTAAAGATGGGAGTTCAATTCGCAGGCGTAGAAAGTGCCTAAAGTGTAACATAAGGTTCACAACTTATGAGAGGATAGAGGAATTGAATCTTGTGATTGTAAAAAAAGACGGGAGACGTGAACCGTTTGATAGGAGGAAGGTCATAGAAGGACTTGAAAAAGCGTGTGAAAAAAGACCTATCAGTGTAGAAGTCATTGAAAATCTGGTTACAGATATAGAAAGAGAGCTTCAGGAACGAGGGGAGAGAGAAGTGGAGAGTAAAGAGATTGGGGAAAGGATGGTTGCCAAACTATACGACATTGATGAAGTTGCCTACGTCAGATTTGCTTCTGTTTACAGGTCTTTTAAGGATGTTAATCAGTTCATGGATGAGCTTAGGGATCTACTGAAGGAAAAGAATAATTGATATACACAATCTCAGAATGCTTATAGATACCCATGCCCATTTATCTTCCCTTGAAGATGTAGACGGTGCCGTAGCCAGAGCATCTGGGCATGGGGTAGATATGATCATATCGGTGTCCACTGAAATTGATTCATGTTATAAAACCGTTGAAATAGCCGACAGACATGGGTTGGTTTTTGCAGCGGTGGGAATTCATCCTCACTCTGCTTCCAGCTACACTGAAGAAATTTTTTCAAAGATTGAAGCCCTTACTTCATGCGAAAAAGTCGTGGCTGTTGGTGAAACAGGTTTGGATTATCACTATATGAACTCACCAAAAGATATACAAATTGAATCGTTTCAAGCTCATATAGATATGGCAACAAGGCTCAGTATGTCTTTTATAGTTCATGTTAGGGAAGCGGATGAAGATATGATTGGTATTCTGAGACGCAGCAATCTGCGAGAAAAGCCGGGTGTGATCCATTGCTTTTCTGGTAATTATGAGATAGCCAAAAAATATCTCGATTTGGATTTTTTCATATCTTTTTCCGGTATTGTTACTTTTAATCGTGCCGCAGAGGTCAGGGAAGTGGCAAGGAAAATTCCATTCGACAGGATATTGATTGAAACCGATTCTCCTTATCTTGCTCCCGTTCCGTTGAGAGGAAGGAAGAATGAACCTGCCAACGTCAAATACGTTGCACAAGTGGTTGCAGAAGTTAGAGATGTTGACATGGAAACATTGCAGGACCAGCTTGTAGAAAATACCCTGGAGCTTTTTCCAAAGATCAATCAAAGTTTATAACTTTTCACAATGCCTCGTAAACCCAAAATCGGGATAACAATGGGAGACCCAAACGGAGTCGGTCCTGAAATTGTATTAAAATCGATCAATGATCCCTTTGTTGAAAATTCGTGTGAATTCCTGATCTACGGTTCTGAAAAGATCATGAAAAAAGCCATGCTCAAAACTGGTCTTACTATTGAGTGTGAGATGGCTTACGAGAACAAATTTAATGATTTTGATATAGAACCGGGCATGCATAGAAAACAGTCAGGGAAGGCGAGTTTGTTTTACATTGAGCGGGTGGTTAAAGATGCCATGAGTAAGAAGATAGACGCAGTTGTTACAGCTCCTATCAGCAAGGAATCTATCCATCTTGCTGGATCAGCCTATCCCGGTCATACCGAGATGCTAAAAGATCTGACGGGAGTGAATGACGCCGTAATGCTTTTTGACGGGGGACCATTCAAAGTTGCTCTGGTGACTATTCACGTTGCACTGTCCGAAGTGCCTTATCTGATAACTGAAGAGAAAGTGAGGAAAACCATAAGGATTTGCAATCGAGAATTAAAGCAGAAGTTCAATATTTCTGCCCCGAGGATTGCCGTTTGTGGACTTAATCCCCATGCGGGTGAAGCTGGGGTTTTTGGAAATGAAGAGATAAGTGAGATAAAGCCCGCGGTTAATTCAGCCAAAGAAGAGGGTATTGACGTTGAAGGTCCTTTACCGGCGGATACTTTGTTTTATTATGCAAATAGAGGGATGTATGATCTGGTTATTGCAATGTATCACGATCAGGGACTTGTTCCTTTTAAGATGCTTGCTTTTGATTTGGGTGTGAACGTTACTCTGGGACTTCCAATTATTCGCACGTCCCCAGATCACGGGACAGCTTTTGATATTGCTTGGAAGGGTATTGCCAAACCTAGCAGTATGATAAATGCTATACGGCTTGCAGCAAAGATGGTGGGAAGTTGACGAGGTAGGAGAGGTTAATTTTAATTATTGACTTTTTTATTACATGAGTTTGAAATAGCTAAACTTGAAATTACACGTCAAGTGTAGTTATATAAACTGTCTGTGGTAACTAAAGAAGAATTTAAAAAGCAGCTCAATGAATTAGTTAGCGGTTTTCAAGAACACGTTAGCATCGATGACGGTCAGTGGTTTTACTATCTTCTAATTATAAGTTCCGCTTACATCATACAAAAGAGGCAGTATCTCTCCTGATTTGGCTTGTATAGAAACATCGTAAATTCTACTGTTAGGTGTTTCATCCAGATTTATTTCTATAACTTTCTTATCAGACTGCTTGGCGAGTAAACCCATTGACGCAGCTGGTTCTACAATTCCTGACGTTCCGATGATCAACATCAACTCGGATTCCTCAATTGACAAAAGGGCAGAATCAATCGTTTGCACGGGTATGTTTTCTCCAAACCATACTATGTTAGGTCTTAATATACCTGCGCATTTTTCACATTTAGGTGGTATCTCTGGCAGTGGAACTTCATAATTTCTACTCGTTATTCTGCATTTTTCACATCTTGTTTCCCATATATTTCCGTGAATCTCAATCACATTTTGACTTCCTGCCACTCTGTGGAGACCATCAATATTCTGTGTTATCAAGGTAAATTTTTCCTTATGCCTTTCAATTTTGGCAAGGGCAAAATGTCCTTGATTTGGTTCGGCTTTGTCAATTATCTCACGTCTGCCATCATACCATTTCCATACAGACCCGGGGTCGTTTCTAAAAGCCTTTGATGTTGCAACGTCCATGGGGTTCACATCGTTCCAAGTTCCATCGTTTCCCCTGAATATGGGTATGCCGCTTTCGGCAGACATTCCCGCTCCCGTAAGGACGGTGATACCATCGGAGTCCTCTATCATTTCCTTTGCCTTCAGTATTAGTTCATTTTGAGACATTGTATAATGTTTTAATACGATAATTCATTTGTCAAAATGGTTAATTCTCTCCAACTTCAAAAGCTATTAATCACATTGTCTGCTTTCTTGACAATTAACACTTCATATTTAACATTATGCCTGTGCCAGTAGATTATATACCCGTTTTACTTATAATTATTATTTCTATTTCTTTGGCTTCTATACTCTTGACCTTATCTTATTTTCTGGGTCCCAAGCGATACAAAAAAAGTAAGCTGACCCCTTACGAATCGGGCATAGAACCCATAGGGGACGCGAGGGAAAAATTCTCGCTCAAATATTATTTAATAGGTGCTCTTTTTATACTCTTTGACGTGGAAGCTATGTTTTTGTTTGTCTGGGCGGTAGTTTTTAGAGATATTGGAATCCTTGCATTTGTTGAAATAGTGGCATTTCTAATTGTTATACTGGCTGGATATTTTTACGTCTTAAACAAGGGAGTTTTTGAGTGGGATTAAACGCCAGTTCACTACTTGGAGGGGAAGGTTTTCTCACCACAAAAATTTCCACGCTTGCAAACTGGGGCAGGAAAAATAGTTTGTGGCCCATGCCATTTGGAACTGCCTGCTGTGCTATTGAGATGATGGGAGTGTTTTCATCAAGATTTGATCTTTCAAGGTTTGGAGCCGAGGTGGCGAGATTTTCACCAAGGCAAGCCGATCTGATGATAGTTTCGGGAACTATCACATATAAGATGGCATCGGTGTGTAGGAAGATATATGACCAGATGCCGGAGCCTAAGTGGGTGATCGCAATGGGTTCGTGCACCTGTGGAGGAGGTCCATTTGACAGCTATGCAGTTGTTCAGGGCATTGATGAATTTCTCCCAGTTGATGTTTACGTGGGAGGATGTCCCCCGAGACCTGAAGCGTTGATTGACGCAGTGATGAAGATACAAAAAAAGATTGAAATTGAAGGTGCGCCGATAGTATGAACGACGTTCCTGATATATACGACGAGATCAACAACAGGCTCGCTTCTTATATTCTATCTTCATCAAACTTCAGAGGTGAAACAACTTTTTGTGTTGATCCTTTAAATATCTTAAATGTGCTTGGTATTCTGAAAAATGAGTTTGGTTTTAACTATCTTGCAGACTTGACCGCGGTGGACTATATGGGAATCAAGTCACCGAGATTTGAAGTTGTTTATTACCTTCACAGGTTTGGAAAAGATTATGAGGACAACACTCGTATCAGGATCAAAGCCGCTATTGCAGATGATAGCTATACGACTATAGACTCCGCAACCTGTATTTGGAAAGGTGCCAACTGGCTTGAAAGAGAAGTTTACGACATGTTTGGAATTGTTTTTAATAACCACCCTGATTTGAGAAGGATACTGATGCCGGAAGACTACGATGAATTTCCCCTGAGAAAAGATTTTGACGTGAGAAATAGGAAACCTTCCGTTAAGTCTTTCAAGAAAGCTCTGGAAGAGGGGAATTTTTAAATGGAAAGAGTCCAACTTATCACTGAACAGCAAGAAGCTGACCCCGACTTAAAGCAAAATACCATGATCCTAAATATGGGTCCCCAGCACCCTGCTACTCACGGTGTTTTGAGGATAGTTCTTTATATTGATGGTGAAGTAGTTCAGAAAGCTGTTCCATACGTGGGTTACCTGCACAGGGGAATAGAAAAACTTTGTGAGCATATAACTTATCAACAGTGTCTTCCCTACACCGACCGTATGGACTACGTTGCCTCTATATGTAACAACATAGGTTTTATTTTGTCTGTTGAAAAGCTATTGGGTATTGAAGACGAAATACCCCAGAGAGCAAAGGTTGCCGAAGTCATACTGTCCGAACTTGGAAGAATTGAATCCCACCTTATAGGTATTGGAACAAACGCAATGGACATGGGAGCAATGAGTGCTTTTCTTTTTTGCTTTAAAGAGCGAGAAAGAATATATGACATTCTGGAGATTGTGTGTGGAGCCAGATTGACAACTTCGTATCCAAGAGTTGGAGGTTTGCCTGCCGACTTGCCGGATGATTTTGTACCCGCGGTTGGTAACTTCCTCAAGGTTTTTCCAAAGACATTGAACGAAGTTGACAAGCTACTGACAAGAAACAAAATATGGATAGAACGAACAAAGGGCGTTGCGTATATCAATGCCGAAGACGCCATTGATCTCGGGTTGACGGGACCGGCTTTGAGGGGAAGTGGGGTGCCTTTTGATCTAAGAAAATCCTGCCCATATCTGGATTATCAAAACTACGATTTTGATATACCAGTTGCAAATGATGGTGACGCGTATTCAAGATACCTTTGTCGTATGGAAGAAATGAGGCAAAGTCTCAGGATCATTGAACAGGCTGTCAATAATCTGCCCGATGGTCCATACATAGCCGATCTACCCGACATAGTGCTTCCCGAAAAGCAAAAGGTTTATACCCAGATGGAATCCCTCATAAGACATTTTGTTATTGTCTATGAAGGTTTTAAAGTCCCCAACGGAGAGATATACCATGCAGTTGAAAATCCGAAAGGAGAACTTGGGTATTACATTGTGAGCGATGGATCAGGAAAACCATACAGGATACATGTGCGGGGACCGTCGTTTGTTAATTTACAAGCTCTTCCGATTATGGTAAAGGGAAGGTTGATAGCAGATGTTATAGCGGCGGTCGGAAGTATTGATATTGTGCTTGGGGAAGTTGACAGGTAGTTCCCTCAGCGGTTTACCCGTGACTATGGATTGAGACAGGTTGTAGTCAAGTTCATATTGTGTGTTACATTAAACAGAGTTTATGACTATAAATATAAAAAAGATCAGTCAGCCAAAGCTCAATATTTTTGAAAAGATGTATTTGCCGCAAATATGGGGTGGTATGTGGATAACTTTGAAGCATCTTTTAGGCTTTAATCCGATTACGGTTCAATACCCTGAAGAGGTAAAAGAGCTTCCCGAAAACTACCGTGGACTTCACGTTATGCCGGGCGACGACAATGGTGAGATCAGGTGCGTAGCCTGTAAGCTATGTGAAGTTGCATGTCCAACACAAGCGATATCAATTGTTGCAGAAGCTGCGGATAGTTATGGTGTTGAAAGAAGACCAAAGGTATATAACATAGATTTTATGCGGTGTGTCTTCTGCGGTTTTTGTGTTGAAGCCTGTCCTTGTGATGCGTTGAGAATGGGTATGAAGTATGAACTTGCAGCATACAGCAGGGCAGGGCTGGTGCATACTAAAGAAGTTTTCTTTACACCTGACGTTAAAAGCAATGCACCGAGGGATAATGCAAATTACCTCTACGAGATGCAAAAGGGTGATATCCTTGACAATTTTGATGTTGTGGAGGAAGTTCAAAAATTGGATGGCAAGTATCTACCCAAGTGATTAAAACCAATCTTCTTTAAACTCTTTTTCCGGGTTCTGTATTTTAATAACTTTGAACCCTTTAACTTGCAGAATTCCTGAAATTACCGATTTAAGCTGATGTCTTTCGGTTGTCAGGTGTATTCCACCTTGCTTTGTGTAAAACTCTGAAGTCATTATCTCCGGGTCAACTCCCCTGCCACCGCTTGTGAGTTTGACAACCCTGTCACCAGCAAATGCTATTGTAGCTTTTCTCTCGGACAGAATGAAGTCACCTTGCACTGCATAGCTCGCAAGTGCCCCCCCGGTTGTCGGGTGACCAAGCAATGAAATATGAGGAAGTCCCGCTTCTTTCAGCTTTAATATTGCAGATATTGTTTTTGCCATCTGATAGAGTGCGATAGTGCCTTCCTGCATTCTTGCTCCCCCACTTGCAGTAACCGTTATTAAGGGTAGTGAGTTGCGTATCGCATGATCAACTATTAGTTTCATTTTTTCTCCAAAAACCGCACTCATTGATCCGCCCATAAAACTGAAATCGCAAATTGCTACGGATACTTTGTAGTTGTTGATGAGACCATACCCTACAACGAGAGAGTCTTTGGAATCGGTTCTTTTTGAGGCTTTTTCCCTTGAATTGGAATAGTCATAAAAATTGAACTTTGAGTCAATATCATTGGTGCTCAAGTCGCCTCTTATCTCCCTGAAAGTATCATTATCTATAAGTAGGTTCAGGTAATCATCGGAATTTAGCGGTTCAGGCTTATGGCATTCGGGACACGCTGAGAAATTATTTCGCAACTCGTCCCGCTTGAACTGTTTTCTACATCCGTAGCGTATTGTTTTACCTTCATTGTCTTTTTCATCGTTGCAGAAAAAAGGCTCGGCACCGTAAAGAGCTATCTGCATATCTGAAATGTCGGGAGTTGTAGGTTTGGAGAAATAAGATTGTATTGAAGCTTTAAGTTGCTTGGCTATACCTCTGTATCGTCCGGGGTTCTCTTCGAGTTTTCCAACGTAGTCTATTCTCTCACAGAGGTTTTTATTCAAGTAATTAATGTCCAGATGTTCAAGCTCTTGGTATGATGCTATCATTGATTTTTTCAGTCTTTCCAGAGTAACTTCAAAGTAATCAAGTCTGTCAAGTGGGGGCTCATTAATAATTTCGTCAATGACTCCATACCTTTTCATGTAATCCGCCGTTGGTTGAAGTACCTGCAAGGCATTGAGAACTTTATCTGGGCTTCTGAATAAAATTGCAGAACAACCCTCCGCGGTAATTACGGAATATTCAGCCCTTGAGAGCATTAATCTTTTATGGGCGAGTTGTATTGCAATTGCTCCACCGCTTCCCCCAAGTCCCAATACAACGGAGACAGATTTTGCTTTAAGTCCTATCATTTTTGACTGGCAATATGAAATTAACCATGACTGTAGCTTTTTTGCCGAGTATTCGTATGGGTCTCCTCCTACCGTGTCAATAAAGGTGCAAAGCATGAGGTTATTGTCTTCTGCGTATTCCATCATGTTGTATGAAAGTCCATACCCATCAGCTTTTACAAGACCGTAGTTGAGTTTTGCCCTTTCTTCATCGTTTGAAGGTGTTTGTTGAGCGATAATTGCAAACTTTTTCTCCGTGCCTTTCAGCGTTCCGACACCAATAATAACAGCAGGATCATCTTGCAATTCTATCTTATACCCGTTTGGAGCATTAATTTTACTTCTGAAATGGGGCAACTTATGCCATGGTATAAAGTCAGTGAACAAATACTCAATTACGTGCTTTGATTTTATCTTTTTGTAGGATTTAGCTTCTTCGTGAGCAATAAGAGCTTTGGGTTTCTTTGCCATTCATTATACTCCATCAATGTTCCAAAAATTTTTATGAACATAGGATATTACACGATTTAACTCAGAATTACTGAAACTTACGATTATGATCCCATTAAAATAATGTTAATACAGCCTTTTCCATAAAGTAGAACCAGAACGGATTAAAAGAGTTTATGTGCTTTTACATATTGGCGGTCATTGGATCAAGTAGGATCTATCATAACTTGCAGATCATTGTAAACGGTGCCTGCTGAACTATTTGTAGTTAGTTGTTTTTTTTCCATTCAGGACTGCTCTCTTCCCCTTCTTCTCCGGAAATTATTCTTTTAAGGGCTTCATTGTATAGATCTATATATGCCTCAACTCGTTCATGTATTGTTTTTTCCATTAATTGGAGTTTATCCGCGTATTTATTGGTCAAATTGATCTGAAGATCGGCAAACTCAGTGATTTCCTCTTCGGACATATTTTCCTGCAATATTTCAGCAATAATTTCAATGACTTTGTCATAAAGGTATTTTGAATCATCGTTCTGAAATTGTGATTCAAGGGAAGATTCACACGTGAGATACTTGTTTATTGCCAAGTTAAAAGGATCTAATTTCCTCTCTTTTCTCAACTCAATTATCTTTTTTATGAGGGAGGTGGTATTTCTCATTTACTTAATATCAATCATCCGTTCTCTGCTTATTGCATTTTTGATAAAGAATTTTTCTTAGTTGTCAAAAATTTTTTTATTTGCGGTCTTTTTGGTGTCAGTTTGATCTCTTCGTTTCCATGCACCAAAATCATCTCTTTATGGTTTAATAAACTGTATTTTATACTTCTCTGATTAATTTCCACTTCTATAACGCTACCCCTGAAGGTTACAGGGAATTTTAGCCCTTTTATATGTTGCGGGAGATTCGGCTCAAAAACAAGTGTTTTGCTGTTCTCTTTCATTCCAGCAAAGCCAAAAACAAATACCATCCACGCTCCCGCCATGGAAGCAATATGGCATCCATCACTAACGTTGCCGGAGATATTTGCGAGGTCCATCAATACTGCCTCCTTCGCATATAGAAAAGCCTTGTTGTGATAACTGATCTTTGAGGCAACTATGCTTTGGATACAAACAGAAAGGGAGGAATCCCGTGTTGTAAGAGGGTCATAATAATCAAAATTTCTTTTTGTTTCCTCTTTAGAGAATCTGTGATCCAGAAGAAAAGTCGTCAATACAACGTCAGCCTGCTTGATTACCTTGTGTCTATATATAACAAGTGGATGAAAATTCAGCAGGAGTGGGTATTTATCCGAAGGAGTGTTTTTAAAGTCCCACTGTTCCTTGCTTATAAATTCATCGTCCTGCGAATGGATTTTCCTTTCTTTATCGTAAGGGATAAACATATTGTCGGCGGCTTTTTTCCAGCATTCTATTTCCGTAGTTTTCAGTTTTGTTTTATGAACAAGGTCTTCAAAGATCTCATGTTCCGACTTTCTTAATTTTTCCACTGTCTCTACTGCAAATCGTAGATTTTCCTGTGCCATTAAATTTGTGTATAGATTATTGTTGACCACCGTGTTGTATTCGTCCGGACCCGTTACACCGTGAATACAAAACTGACCACCTTTGCTTTTTGAATAAAAACCCAAGTCGGCCCAGAGTCTTGCCGTTTCTACAAGCATTTCCGCTCCGTATCTAAAAAGAAAATCATAATCTTCCGTGGAGTTGACGTATTTTTTCATTGCATAAATTATGTCGGCATTTATATGATACTGGGCAGTTCCCGCTGCATAGTAAGCAGAGGCTTCTTTTCCGTTGATAGTTCGCCATGGAAACATTGCCCCTTTTTGATTCAGCTTTCTGGCGTATTCTCTTGCTTTGTCAATTATGCTATATCTGAAGTTCAGGAGTTTTTTGGCAATTTCCGGCTTTGTGTAAACAAGGAAAGAAGAAAGAAATATATCCATGTCCCAGAAATAATGACCTTCATAAGCCTGTCCAGTCAATCCTTTTGCGGGCACTCCTCTCCCCTCAACCCTTGCAGTTGCCTGACAGAGGTGAAAAAGATTGAACCTTACCGCTTGTTGCATTTCTTCCGTAGAGAAATTGGGAACAGACTTGTATAGTGCAACTTGAATATCGCTTTTTTTCCAGAAATCATCCAGATAGTCTTTCTGTCCTTTTAACAAACCATCAAAACCAAACCTCTTTGCTCTGCTCAGAGCCCTTTTTGCCCTGTTTGAAAGCTCCTGAGGGGTATGAGGAGCCGTTATCGTAGTGTGATAGGTAATATATTTAGTCAGGGTTATAGGCTCTCCGGGTTGTGCATCTATCATATACTGGACTTCTCCTTTATCCTCTTTGCATTTACTCGTATAGGAATGTGAGCAATTGGTTTCAAGTTTGTGATCTATACCCGAGGCAACCAACAAATTGCTGTTTTTCGTGGAGTGGCATAATATAAGTCTTGTATCATCCATTAAATGAAATTCAGGCTGAAGCACCTTGTAGTCAAAATTTCTTGATTGTCTTGGATCCAGTTCCAATTTGTTTTTACCGTTTACGTTATTGCCGTTGTTTATGATCTCAGAACTTATAACAACCGGTGCGTTAGCATTCAACACGGTTACTTGATATGAAATTGAAGCGAGATGCCTGTGCTCAAAAGATACTAGCCGTGTTGATTTGATAAGTATTTCCTTATCAGAACCAAGTTTCCATATTGCCTCTCTTTCCAAAGTACCGCGCTTCATATCCAATACTCGCTCAAATTTCAGGAGTTTGGCTGTAGGAAGGTAGAAAGGTTCGTCATCAACGTAGAGCTTTATTATTTTTGAATCCGTTACACTTACAATAGTTTGACCCATCTTGGCAAATCCATAGGCTCTTTCACCATAAGTTATTGGCCATGACTCATAAAATCCATTTATGAAAGTCCCGTTTTCAAAACAAGGTTGCCCTTCTTCAAAAACCCCTCTTACTCCAAGATAACCATTGGAGAGTGAAAACATGGTTTCAGTCTGTCCCAATAGTTTGGGATAGAACTTTTTCTCAATTATTTTCCACTCGTCGACAGGGTAAATGTGTTTGGGAAGCTCAGGTTCTTTTCTATGTTTCATCTGCTGTTCGTAACTGGGGAGCAGGATAAAAAACGATACTCGTTTTTTACTAATTTTAAATTGTTTTATACAATAAGTTCTCCCAGATCTCCAACTGTTATATCTGCACCGTTGCTTGAAAGCTCATCGGCGTTATTCTTGCGTGCAACTCCTATCACAAGTCCAAAATTGCCATTCCTGCCGGCTTGAACTCCTGATATTGAATCTTCAATTACAACTGCTTTGTCAGGTTTAACTTTCAACTCTTTTGCAGCTTCAAGATACGTGTCCGGTGAAGGTTTGCCTTTAAGCCTCTTTTGGACTGCTACCTTACCATCAATCCTGATAGCAAAAAGATGCAGTATCCCCGCCGAATTTAAAATGGTTTCACAATTGCGGCTTGAGGAAACAATTGCCAATTTAATACCGTCCCGCATTATGTTTTTAACAAGGTCAATAGAGCTTTGATAAACTTCAACCCCTTTGTTTTGTATGGTAGATCTAACGAGTTCATTTTTCCTGTTTCCAATGCCGTGGATGCTTTCTTCTGAAGCAGGAGAATCTGAACTCCCTTCTTTTAAATTTATATTGCGTGAATTCAGAAAACACCTGACCCCTTCATATCTTGGTTTGCCGTCAACATAAAGCAGGTAGTCGTGTTCAGTATCAAAAGGCTTGAAAATTCTACCGTTTTTCTCTGCCTGTTTTTTTAGAAAGCTATCAAAAGTTAGTTTCCAGCAAGTTGCGTGTATTTTTGCCGAATCGGTTATAACCCCGTCAAGATCAAACAGAACTGCTTCAAATTTTTCAGGATCTATGGGTTGTTTGATTTTTTTCATAAGATAATTTTCAGGTTACATGACGGCGAAAAACGCTTGTATGGAAACATTTGAGCTATCATTTTACCATAATTGTAATAATTAAAGCTAAAAAAATGGAAATGGAATGTAATAATAATTGGCGTCGGAGTAATCATCTGGTGTACGGAATGGGAATAGACGCGATTATTTCCCGCAAGTTCAAGTAAAACAAAATTAAAGAGACATTCAGGTTATCTTTGCATTTTCATTAAAATTCTGGATTATAATCTGGATATGACCGCATCGGAAAAACTGTCTGATAGAGCTAAAGGGGGTAAGAGACCGGAATCCTCAAAGCTGCTAGGCGTGGGGATCAAAGAGTGGTGGCTTCTTCTTATAAGGCCCATTGAAAACTATTTAATTGATAATAAATACCATCCCAACGTATTGACCGTTACAACTCTTATTGTTTCAATGATCTCCGGATACTTCTTTCATCTGGGCTGGGTTTTTATGGGAGGGGTTTTAATATTAGCTGGCTCAACCTTTGATATATTCGACGGCAGAGTTGCTAGGGCACAGGGGTTAAGCACTCCACACGGGGCATTTTTTGATTCCTGTTTGGACAGGTTTTCAGAGGCCTTCATATACATAGGTCTGTTAAGCTACTTTAAGGATTCTTATTATATCTACATATTATCCTTTATCGTGTTTTCAACTATGATGGTTAGCTATACTAGAGCACGTGCAGAGGGTTTAGGTGTGAACTGTGAAGTTGGAATAATGCAGAGAACTGAAAGGATAGTTTACTTGGGGTTGTTTTCTGTCTTTAATTATTTTGGAAATATTGTTACGGTGTATCTCGGGTTTGCGCCCGGGGATTATCTGTTGAAAATATCACTGATTATTTTACTTGTGTTTTCCACTTATACTGCATTACAGAGAATGGTTCACGTATTAAATTGGCTGAAGCGACAAGACGAAAACTGACGTTACTTATATCCGTTCTTGTTTGATTAAGTTCTTTCCTTGATACGGCTTGCCTTCTTTGATAGTCCACGCAAGTAATAAAGTTTTGCCCTTCTTACCTTACCCTTTCTTTTTATTTCAATCTTATTTATGAGAGGTGAATGAACGGGAAATATTCTTTCAACTCCAATTCCATAAGAAATTTTTCTGACCGTAAAAGTCTCCCTGGAACCACCGCCTTTTTTCGCAATTACAACACCTTCAAATATCTGGTTTCTTCTTCTGTCCCCTTCTTTAATGTTATAATGAACAGCTACTGTATCACCTGCTCTGAAATCGAGTATGTCTGTTCTTATATGTTCTTTTTCAAATTCGTCAATGATGTTCATTCTTATACTCCCTTGTAGATCATATTGTGCAAGATAACAATCTGTCTAAAATTATTGACGCGGCGCTCCTGACCGACAGGTGATTATAACTGTCAAATCCCTTGATGGGTTTAAGAACATAGTCCGCTGAATCAATAATTTCGTCAGCTAGCCCCCAACCAGTTCCAAGAAAGATCAGGAACGGTTTATCTTCGTTGAATATTTTGTTTCTTAGCTCCTTATATCCGAGCATGTTATTTTTCTTTATCCTCGCATCTGTGGCAATTATCTTTGGACTGGTTCCTTCTATTTTTTCTATATCTTTTGTGACTTCTTCAATACTTTCTCTTATGTCCACAATTTCCAGAGCCTCTTTGCGAGTTGGGTTGAAATCTACCCCAGGTCCTTCTGTCCAGTGTTCAATAACTTTTTTTACCAAATTTCTCTGATCCTGAATTGGATTTACAAGGTAGAATTTTTTAACTCCATAGGTTTTCCCCACTCTTGCAATGTCATGAGCATCCAAATTGGTAAAGGAAGTTGTAATTTTTTTAAGACTTCTATTGTAAACAGGATAGTGAATTAATGCAATATAGACTTTAAATTCAGGCTTGAGTTTCTTCTGCATATCCGTCAGAAATAGGATATCATCAACGTTTAGTTTTGTATGATCCAGCAGCTCCGGTCGACGAATGAACGTTTTCCTTATACTTTCGTTGCGTCTCCATTTTTTCACTTCAGCATGATCACCTGACAAAAGAACGGATGGCACGTTGATACCATTAAACACTTCGGGTTTGGTATAATGGGGGTGTTCAAGCAGCCCTTTACTGTATGAATCATTGACGGCAGAGGTCTCGTTTCCCAATACGCCTGGGATCTTTCTTGAAACGGCATCCAATATTATCATTGCTGCATATTCACCACCTGATACAACGTAATTGCCGATAGATATCTCTCTATTTACGTAAAGCTCCCTGACCCTCTCGTCTATTCCTTCATATCTTCCGCACAGTATAAGTATTTGCTCATGATCTTTCAGTTCATTCACTAAATTGTCGTTTAATGTCTCACCTTGGGGGGACGTTAATACCACAAGAGATCTTTTATCCTTTTCCCTTATACTTTCAATAGCTTTTGAAAAAGGCTCAACGCTCATCAACATTCCCCCGCCGCCCCCATAGGGAGTGTCATCTACTGATCTGTGTTTGTTGTCGGTATAGTTTCTGAGATCATGGACGGCTATATCTATTACTGAGCCATCAAGAGCTTTTTTAATCACACCGAATGAGAACACCGAATCAAAAAAGCCAGGGAAAATTGAGATAATATCAAACTTCATAAACTGAGATCGTGGATTTATTAGATCAGATCATCTATGGATTTTATTACTATTTTTGAATAATTAAGGTCAATTTCTTTAACAAAAATGTCTATAAGTGGAACCATGTATTCGCTGGAACTGTTTTTAATAATAAGCACGGGTTGTGCCGTATTATCAATTATTGAATCCACTTTACCAATAAATGAGCCATTCCGACTGTAAACGTTCAAATTGACAAGCTCAAACCAATAGTATTCATCTTCCTGTTTGGAAGGAAGTTCTTCTTTGTCAACGTGGACTTCTTTACCGCGAAGTAGTTCTGCATCCTCTATACTGTCAATATCTTGGATCCGGACGATGATCAGGTTTTTATGGAATTTTTTAGCTAATACTTCATGTTGCCCGAACTCATCTTTATTTGAGTTTATGTATAAGTGCTGAATCTGACTGAAATTTTCAGATTGACCGCTGTATGGGAGGACTTTTACCTCACCTTTAAGACCGTGTGGTTTCAGAATTTTACCATAAGTGATAAGATCCATTCTTTATTCTAAAATTTCCAATACAGCACGTTTTTTCATTTTAGCGGCAGCCGCACTGAGTATGGTTCTTATGGCTTTAGCGGTTTTTCCTTGTTTACCGATTATTTTCCCCAAATCTCCCGACGCCACCTTTAGTTCTATAATTGTTATTTGCTCGCCAACTACTTCCTTAACTTCTACTTCATCCGGATTGTCAACAAGTGACTTTGATAACATTAAAACCAAATCTTTGAGCTTATCCACAGTGGTTTCTCCTCAATCGTATTTGCTAATTTCAGTTTCGCAAGGATTCTGGCAGAAGTTTTTTTACACGGTTTGTTGGTTGTGCACCATTTCCTAACCATGTCTTGATTTTATCTTCATCAAATTTAAGAACGTGTGGCTCCTTTGTAGGGTCGTAGTATCCTAAAATATCCAGAAACTTTCCGTCTCTGGGTGCACGGATGTCTGCTGCGACTATTCTGTAAAAAGGTCTCTTTTTAGATCCCAATCTTGTGAGTCTGATTTTTACCAAAACTTGTTTACCTCCTAACTGTTTTTAAATCCTGTTATTATCGGTGTTGATCAAAAATAATTCATCATCTTTTTGGCAAGTCTACCAGTTTTGCCCATGTTTTTCATCATTTTTTGCATCTGCATATAATTCTTAATCATCTTGTTTATGTCTTCAACTCTTGTGCCACTGCCTTTTGCAATCCTTTTTCTCCTGTTTCCATTAAGTATAGTATGGTTTCTCCTCTCTTTAAGGGTCATTGAATCTATTATTACTGTGTATTTTTTCATTTCCTTTTCTGCTGTTTGAATTGCCAGCGGATTTTTTGCTGTCTTGTTTGCAATCGGTATCATCTCGGAAATACTTTCAAGAGAGCCTAATTTATTCATGGCCGATATTGATTCCCTGAAATCCTCCAGAGAAAATTGTCTCTTGAGTATTTTCTGTGCCATCTTTTTGGCTTTTTTCTCTTCAAACGCGTTCTGTGTTTTTTCAATTAAAGTCAGAACGTCACCCATTCCGAGTATTCTGGATGCTATTCTGTCCGGATGGAATGCTTCAAGAGCGTCCAGTTTTTCTCCTGTCCCGAAAAATTTGATAGGCTGTCCGGTTACTGATTTTATAGACAGTGCTGCTCCGCCTCGCGCATCTCCATCCATTTTCGTTAATATGATCCCGTCCACTTCCAGAGCTTCATTAAAGTTCTTTGAAGCGTTTACAGCATCCTGTCCCGTCATAGCATCAGCCACAAACAGTATCTCCTTAGGGTCAAGAGAGTTTTTTATGAAGATCAATTCGTTCATCAATTCCTGATCTATGTGTAATCTTCCGGCGGTGTCTATTATCACAACGTCATTGCCGTTTAACTTTGCTTGTTCGGTTGCATTTATACATATATCCACCGGGTTAGATCCGGGTTTGGTATCAAAGACGGGAATATTTATGCTGTTTCCAAGAACTTTCAGTTGTTCAACAGCCGCAGGCCTGTAAACGTCGGCTGGCACTAAAAGAGGGGTTTTCTTTTTAGAGTCAACGAGGTATTTTGCTAACTTAGATGCAGAGGTGGTTTTACCAGAGCCTTGAAGTCCAACCAGCATTATTACAACGGGGGGCACCTCGTTGAGGTTCAACTCCGAACTGTTTTCCCCAAGTATTTTTATAAGTTCTTCATGGACAATTTTTACAAACTGTTGACCTGGAGTAAGGCTTTCTGCAACCTCACTCCCCATAGACCTTTCCTTTATGGAATTTATGAAGTCACGTGCAACTGTGAAGTTTACATCCGCTTCCAGCAGGCTAAGCCTTATTTCTCTCAGGGAATCCTTTATGTTGTCTTCACTGAGCTTTCCGTAGCCTCTGACTTTTTTTAAGGTTGCATTTAGTTTTTGGGATATTCCTTCAAACATTTACGATTTGGTTAATTTATATTTCGGCAGTGGAGAATCATTTTGAGGTTACAAAACACAAATTGGCACTCTATCATACAGGTATTCAAAGTCAAATGATCACAACATTAGGTAAATTACTGAAAAGTTTGATATTTTTGGGACATTTTTGAGACTTATATACTTTGTTGCTCAAAAATATTTCATAATTTACCAATCCCTCAGGTTTTTTTATGGAAAAATTTGCGGATGTGAATTATACTTAAAGGAATTTACGCAAAATCCAGACCCCGATTTTCATCTAAGATCATGAGATACGGAGTTTTTCATTACATAAAACAATTTCTTCGCTATCCGACAAGGACTGGGTCGATCGCACCTTCCTGTACGGAGCTAAGCGATCTGATCACTGACCAGGCTCAACTTGACGAGGTCGGTACCGTAATTGAATTTGGTTCGGGGACGGGAGTTTTTACGGAGAAAATCATGCAGAAAATATCTGATGACACCATGTTTTTTGCACTTGAGATAAACCCAGAGTTTGTTGAAGCAACAAGGCAAAGGTGCCCGGACGTTATTGTTTACAACGATACGGCTGAAAATGCGAAAATTCATCTTGAAAGACACGGTAAATCAACCTGCGACTGCGTAATATCAGCTCTCCCGTGGGCGTTGTTTGACTCCAACCTGCAGGACAGGATACTTGGCACGGCATATGATATTTTAAAGCCCGGTGGAAAACTCGTTACCATGGCATACTTGCATGGGCTTGCTTTGCCTAAGGCTCAACTATTTAAGACAAAGCTCTACAACATGTTCCCAAGAGTTATTAAATCCAAGACGGTCTGGTCCAATCTACCACCTGCCTTTGTTTATTGTGCTATCAAAAAATAACACTTTTGACATACCCTACATGAGAATGGATATTTAGAGCGATGCCTTCCAAGACCCTGTATCTTGTTGATGGTAGCTCTTATATATTCAGAGCCTATTATGCTATACGCCACCTGAGCACTTCTAAAGGCTTTCCCATAAATGCAGTTTATGGTTTTACTTCAATGATGTTGAAGTTCATCAAGGATCATGACCCTGAATATGTTGCAATAGTTTTTGATTTTGGTGCCAAAACTTTCAGAAATGATATTTACCCTCTTTATAAAGCAAATAGAGATGTTCCACCATCAGATCTGATACCGCAGTTTGATAAAATTTATGAAGTTGTTGAGGCTTTTTCTATGCCCCTTGTTAAGATTGAGGGATATGAAGCCGATGATCTGATGGGCACCATAGCAAAAGAGAACGAAGATAAGGGAATTGATATTGTGCTCGTCACGGGAGACAAGGATTTTTGCCAGTTGGTATCGGACAGGATAAAACTCCTTGATACGATGAAGAACAAAATAACCGACAGGGATGAGGTAGTGAAAAAATTCGGCGTCGGACCCGAAAAGGTAATTGACGTTTTGGCTCTTGCAGGTGACCCGGTGGATAACATACCCGGGGTCAAAGGAATTGGAGAGAAAACCGCCTCAAAACTGATAGCTGAATTTGGATCTTTGGATGAACTTTACGGACGATTAGATTGTCTAAAAGGAAAACAGAGAAAAAACCTTGAGGAAAAGCAAGAGGATGCCTTTCTCAGCAAGAGGCTTGTTACAATTAAAACCGACGTGGATCTATGGGCGGACTATAAAAACTTCAAATATGATGGTTTTAGTAGTGAAAAATTGTCGGCTTTATTTAATGAGTTCGAATTCAGGAATCTCAGGAAGGAACTGAAGGTAGACGGCACATTTGAAAAAAATGAAGTTACTCACGCGGGGCAATCCAATTACAGTCTTGTATTATCCGCAGAAGAGTTAGATGCCGTTATTGAAAAAATATACAATACTGGGGAACTCTCTATTGATCTTGAAACCACTTCCCTTTGGGCAACGGTTGCCCAGATAGTTGGAATATCAATTACACCCACTCCCGATGAAGGGTTTTATATACCTGTTGGTCATAAAACTGAAGTAAAACAGCTAAGCACTGAGATCGTTTTGAGTAAATTGAAGCCTATACTTGAGGATTGGACTATAAAAAAGATCGGTCAGAACCTGAAATATGAAATTATTGTTTTCAGTAATTATGGAATAAATATGAGTGGGATTTATTTTGATACCATGCTTGCCTCACATTTGCTTGATTCATCTCGGCAAAGCTACAAGTTGGATAAACTTTCGCAGGTTTTTCTTGGCCACACGATGATTTCTTACGATGACGTTACAAAAACGGGTAAGGACAGGCTGGAATTTGCAGATGTAAGTATTGAGGATGCTAGGGAATATTCGTGCGAGGATTCCGATGTATCAATGAAGCTCTACAAGATCTTGTATGATAAGCTGGTAGAAAGTGATCTTGAACACACTTTTTTTGAAAAGGTGATGAAAATAGTTCCCGTTCTCGCAAAAATGGAGATGAACGGTGTTTTAATAAAAAAAGAGATATTAAACCTTCTTTCAGAAGAGTTTCAGAAAGATCTGGAAGAGATAACCTGTACTATTCACTCTCTTGCAGGTGGTGAGTTTAACATAGATTCACCTATTCAGCTCAGGGAGATTTTATTTGACAAACTTGGTTTGGAGATAAAGAAAAAAACTAAAACGGGCGAGCCTTCCACCGACCATGAAGTTCTTGTGGATCTCAGCAAGCACCACGATCTACCATTATCTGTCCTGAAGTACCGTGAACTCGCAAAACTCAAATCCACTTACATTGATTCACTACCTAGACTGGTAAATCCAAGGACCGGCAGACTACATACTTCCTACAACCCCGTTGGAACGTCCACAGGCAGGCTTAGCTCAAGCGATCCAAACTTGCAGAATATCCCCGTAAGGTCATTTGAGGGCAGAAAAATCAGAAAAGCGTTTGTTCCTGCCCAGGAATATATATTTCTGTCAGCAGACTATTCACAGATAGAACTTAGGCTTTTAGCCCATTTTTCTCAAGACGCAAAGCTAATAGCGACTTTTGCCAATGACGGTGATATACACGCGAAAACCGCATCCGAAATATTTTCCGTGAGTGAGGATGAAGTAAGTAAAGACATGAGAAGATTGGCAAAGGATATAAATTTTGGGATAATTTACGGCATAAGTCCGTTTGGCTTATCAAAACGGCTTGGCATTACAGTTGCACAATCAAAAATATACATTGATGAGTATTTTAGCAGGTATCCAGCAGTGAAAAATTACATGCAAAACTCGGTGAGTGAAACACGTAGCAGGGGTTATGCAATGACGATTATCGGGAGACGCAGATCAATACCGCAACTCAGCTCCAAAAACCGCGCGCAAAGAGGTCTTGGAGAACGGGCTGCCATTAACACCCCCATACAAGGCTCGGCGGCCGATATTATAAACCTTGCGATGATAAATATTAACAGGGAAATAAGAAGTTCGCACTGCAAAATGATATTGCAGGTCCATGACGAATTAATATTTGAGATCAGAGAGGAAGCCGTTCAGGGCTTCAAAGGTAAAATAAAAACGGAGATGGAAAACGCATACCGACTTAGTGTCCCGTTAAAGGTTGATATGGCAGAGGGCAATAACTGGGCAGAGGTGTAGTAAAAAGCTATTTGTGAACAGGGCATATAGAGTTTTATTATTTGTTATTGTTATTATATTTCCGCTACCGGGATATTGCTTTACTGATCACCAAAGCAGTTTCGCCAATTTAATACCTCGCGGTGCACTTAAAAATGGCAAGTTAGGCGTTTACGTGAAATCCGTTAAAAGCGACCTTGTTATTTTTCACCACAATGGGAGTAAAAATTTTATTCCCGCCTCAAACAACAAGTTGATAACTTCTTATGCTGCTCTCTCTCTGCTTAGAAAAAATTACAGGTTCAAAACGGAGTTTTATTCAAGGTCAGGCATCCATAAAGGGGTGATAGACGGAGGGTTATACGTAAAAGCGTATGGAAATCCAAGTATAACTACCAATGATCTGGCGGATATTGCAAAGAAAATGAGATCAATGGGACTCAAGCAGATAAAAGGCAACTTATATCTTGATGGAACGTATTTTGACGACGTGCAATATGCCCACGGCTGGAAAGTTGAGTGGAAGGGAAGTTATTACTGTCCTCCAATTGATGCTTTTGTTCTGAATTACAACACCGTAAAAGTGGTTGTAATTCCGTCCCGTCCCGGCAATATGCCATCAGTGAAAATTGTTCCAGAACATTATAAGTTGAACATAAATAACAAAGCTGTGACCACTGAACGTTTGAAGAGCAAACTATCGGTTGATATAGACCCAGATGGGAAGGTAATTAACGTAAACGGCACAATAAACTATAGGGATGAAGAAAAGGCTACTGACGTCTCAGTTTTGGATCCAGAGGAATATTTCGGTTTGGTATTGAAAAGACTGTTCATTGCAGAAGGAATAGAGTTTGAAGGGAATATCTATGCAAAGAAAGTCCCAGAATCATACGACGCTTTTTATGTTCATCACTCCGATCCATTGTGGGAAATTATCAGTGAGTTCAATAAGGATAGCGTTAATATTATCGGTGAGTCGCTGGTGAAAATACTGGGCGCAGAGTACACCGGAAAGACGGGAACTTGGAAAAGAGGTTCTGCTGTAATTCGGAAATTTATGCAGGAACAGGGCATTGGCGGCAACATGGAAATATCAGATGGTTCTGGGTTGTCGTTTGCCAATAAAGTATCTCCGAAAGTGCTTGCAGAGATCTTGTCTCGCACATACAGTGAATCTGATTTTTTTTATGAATTTTTATCATCCCTGCCGGCGGCAGGAATTGACGGTACTTTGAAAAAGAGGTTCAGAAATTCACTAATTGAAGGGCGTGTAGTTGCAAAAACAGGTTACCTAAAGAACATTAGGGCACTGTCGGGTTATGTTTTTGCAAGGAGTGGAAATATATTGGTATTCTCCATTCTTTCTGATGGACTTGACGATGAAGTGAAAGATTTTCAAGAGGATCTCCTTGTTAAATTGCTTGATTGCTGCAACTGGTAAAAATTATTTGCAAGTTTTATAAACTCCTCTGTACCAAGCGTTTCCGCTCTTCTTTTTCCATCAATACCCGATACGTTGAGACACTTTTCAATGCACTCTTTTTCAAAGGTGGATCTTAACGAATTGCCTATCATCTTCCTTTTTAAGGAAAAAGATGCCCTGACGATATTTTTATACAGCAGATGGTCAATTATTTTTTCCCTGTATTTTGTTATAGGTTTCAACTTCAAAACGATTGAATCAACTTTGGGTTTAGGTTTAAATGCCGAAGCTGAAACCGTGCAAACTTTTCTTATTTCAAAGTAAGTTTGTGAAATTACGGAAAGAGACCCATAGACCCTGACCCCCGATTTTGACTTTATTCTTTCTCCAACTTCTTTTTGAACCATGATCACTATGTTTGAAAATATACTACTGTTCTCAATAAGAATTGATAAAACAGGAGACGTGATGTTATACGGAAGATTGGATATAAATTTGAGACCCTTATTGTTTTTGAAATTTTTAATGTCTGTCTTTAAAACGTCCTCATTGATAATTTTAATATTGTCAAAGCCTGCAAATTTATTCTCCAGTTTGTTGCAGAGTCTTGTATCTTTTTCCACTGCATAGAGAAGGTTTGCCTTTTCTATGATCTTTTCTGTTAAGATCCCGTGTCCCGGTCCAACCTCTATAACGGTATCATCACTGCTTAATTCCGCGGCTTTGCATATCTTACTTACAACTAAATGGTCTTTAAGAAAGTTCTGTCCTAGTTTTTTTGTGGGTTTGAAGGGTTGGATTTTAATGGGTTCCTGCACAGGGGCTAATTATCAAACTTGTATATTTTCTCGCCTTCTTTTATCATGCCAAGCTCTTCACGAATCACCTTTTCAACGTATCTTTTATCGCCTTTCATATATTGGATTTCCTTTCTGTGTTTTTCATTTTGGACTGTGAGTTTATCTATTCTTTCAAGCATAGCTTCATTTTCATCTCTCAAGTAATTCAACTGAGATATTTCTTTAGCAAAGATATACATGATAAAAACTATGACGCTTAAGATCAACACGCTGCGAGTTATTTTTTTATACATGGCACCAAGCTATAAATTAAAGATCTCCCTGCTGAAAAAAGGGTTTGATCCTTTTTCAATGCCAATAGTAGTTGATGGCCCGTGTCCCGGAAATACGTTGTAGAGATCTGGCAATACAAACAGCTTTGTTTTTATAGAACCAAGCAACTCTTCCATACTGGTTCCTCCGGTCAGATCAACTCTGCCAATGCTTCCTGCAAACAAAGTATCGCCTGCAATGACGTTATCCTCGATTACAAGGCATATATGTCCCCACGAGTGTCCCGGCACAAGAAGGATTTCTGCTTCCAGATTGCCGATCTTTATTTTATCTCCCTCTTCCACGTAATGATCAACTTCAGGCTTTACAATATGCGAGAACTGGGGCCATCTTTGGCATGCTTCCGGTAGGGCATCCAGAACGGGCTGATCCTTTTTGTGTATGTAAAAAGGTATTCCCAATTCTTTTTTGGCAATTTCCACTCCTGCCACGTGGTCAAGGTGGTTGTGTGTATTTACTATTTTTGATATGTTGAGCCCAGATTTTTTAACCTGTTCCAGTATATCGTCAATTTGTTCGCCGGGATCAATCAGTATCCCTTCGTTTGATCCTTCATCACCAATTATGTAGGCATTTTCCACAAACATTCCGCCAGTAATACATTGTATTATCATTTTCACCTCTGGTTTTGATCTATTATACTGAAAGAGCAGAACTCCCCTGATGATTGTAAGTGATTGAGATCCACGTTTGTTACCAATGCGTTTGGTGGTCCGGTTTTACACCATTCCAGAAACCTTTTCAGGGTTTCTTTCTCACCTTCAACCTGAATTTCCACCGAACCATCGCTAAGGTTTCTTACCCATCCATTGAGCCCCAACTTATCCGCCTGCTCCTTTGCTGAAGCTCTGAAGAAAACTCCCTGAACTTTCCCCTCTATGAACAGGTGAGCTTTTTCGGTCTTCATTACAGGTCTGATGTTACCAAAGCTCAATTTTGGTGTCAAATTGCATTATCAATAGAAGGATTATAATACTCATGTAAAATATAAAAATGGTTAAAGTTATACTTAGTAGATAGAGATGTTGAGAGGTTTGTTTGTAAGGACTTTTATGAATTGAAACCCGTCTTTATAAACAGGGAGGTTATTATGAGATCTTTTATTATCGTTGGAAGAAAGCAAACAGCTTTTACCGTTTTACTTTTATTTTTACTGATCGGTTTTAGTTTTAGCTGTGGGGATGATGATAATTCTCCGATTGTGGACAGAATTATGGACAGAGATGAGGACTGCCCCATGACGGCTAACTATCAAGTAACCTTTACTTCACTTTGGACTGAGAACTCTCACGGTTCCACACCGCCATTTCCAACAGGTGCACATTTTACCAACATGGTTGGGGCAACACACAGTTCAGACGTTACTTTTTGGGAAAGTGGAGAGCTCGCTTCTCCTGGGATTGAACTTGTGGCTGAACTTGGTATATCCAGAATGCTTAATGAAGAGATAGACGCTGAAATGGAAGCTAAATATATTAGTGGTAGAGGAATTGGTGGGTTACCAAGTTCAAATCCAGTTACATTCTCTTTTGACACTAATGAAGATTTTCCTCTATTGACCCTAGTTTCCATGATCGCTCCCAGCCCGGATTGGTTTGTCGGTGTTAATAGTCTTGAATTAAGGCAAGATGATGGTTGTTGGCAAGAGATGATCCAGAGAGAGCTAAGGGGTTATGATGCTGGAACAGAGACAGGGACAACGTTTAGTCTTGATAACCCTCCTCAATCACCACAGGAGTTTATTGGTGAGATAACTGCTCTTCCTGAAAGTTTCAGGGACATGCCTTTTGCGACTCTTACTATTGAACTACAATAGTAAGAACTTATAGCTTGAACAGTTGTTTTTGTTTTGGCATGGGTTGCTATGCTATCAAGCCACGGTGATTTTTCTTTCCAGATAAACGTTCTGAATTGAATTTAGGATCGCTATACCTTCGTCTATTGGTTTTTGAAAGACTTTTCTGCCTGATATAAGACCCATGCCACCGGCTCTTTTATTTATAATTGCGGTTTTTACGGCGTCAGCCAGATCGTTGTTGCCCGATGCACCGCCGGAGTTTATCAAACCCGACCTTCCCATGTAGCAGTTTATGACCTGATAGCGGTTTAAGTCTATTGGATGTTCTGAACTCAATTTCGAGTAAACTTTTTCATCTGTTTTTCCGAAATTGATTGCCTGAAAACCGCCATTGTTCTCTGCCAGTTTCTGCTTGACAATATCGGCTTGAATGGTTGCCGAAAGATGATTTGCCTGTCCCTCCAAGTCGGCAGACAGGTGATGATCGACTCCGTCTTTTTTGAATGCTGAGTTTCTCAGGTAAGCCCATAGTATTGTTACAAGTCCAAGGCTGTGTGCATAACGAAAGGCTTCCGAAACTTCCTGTATCTGCCTTGAGCTTTCCGCGGAGCCAAAGTAAATAGTTGCCCCTACTGCAACTGCACCCATTTCAAATGCCTGATCAACATTTGCAAACATGATCTGGTCTGCTTTGTTTGGATAGGAGAGAAGCTCATTGTGGTTGATCTTTAGAATAAAAGGTATTTTGTGTGCGTATTTTCTTGCCACCGAGCCAAGCGTGCCTAGTGATGAAGCGACTGCATTACATCCCCCATCTATTGCCAATTTTACTATGTTTTCAGGGTCAAAATAAATGGGATTTGGTGCAAATGACGCACCGCCTGAATGCTCAATTCCCTGATCAACGGGTAAGATTGACATGTAGCCACTGCCTTTTAGCCTGCCGGTATTGAATATAGTCTGTAAGTTCCTAAGAACGGTTACCGGTCTGTCCGTGGGAATAAACACTCTGTCAACAAAATCCTTACCGGGAAGGTGAAGCTGGTCTTTGGTAACGGTCTTGCATTGGTGATATAGAAGGTAATCTGCCTCGTTTCCCAGAAGCTCGCTTATTTTATCCATACCTTTAACAGGCTTAATCATGTTTATCTCCTTGTTCATTCCCCCGTGCGTGTTTTATCACGGACGGATAAGACAAAAACAGGTTATCATAAAAAGAGTCAAAGAATAAATGTGTTGGAGAAGTTCAACTTGAGAGAGTTGCAGGACAAATTGCTCAGTGATTTGATTGCCATATCAGGAAAAGTAACTTTCTCTGTTGGGAAACATGTATTTAAGTCTTTCATCAAAAGACTTTTTCAGCAACTCTTATCATTAAGCACGGCAATACCGGGCAGATCATTTCCACCCAGAAATTCCATAGATGCACCGCCGCCGGTTGAGATGTGGCTAATTTCAAGGTCAAGCACTTCCGCATTTCTCATTGCGGCAATGGTGTCCCCTCCTCCTACAACTGTTGTGGCACCTCTCCACGTGGCAAGTGCGATTGATCTTGCAATGTGAGTTGTGCCAGAAGAAAAATCCTCAACTTCAAATAGTCCCATGGGTCCATTCCAGAAGATCGTGCCATTTCCTCTGATAAGCGATGAGTAGTTATTCACGGTTTTGGGACCAATATCAAAACCCTGATAGTGTTCGGGTATTTCATTGTCAATTACAACTGAAGTCTGCCTGTTCTCAAAACTCTCCGAAACAATATGGTCAACCGGCAATGATATTTTACTTCCAAAAGTTTCAAGTGCCTCTTTTGCCCATGGTATCATCTCGTCTTCACAGATTGAGGTGCCGATTGAAATGCCTTTTGCTTTGAGAAAAGTGTAAGCAACGCCACCACCTAACAGAACATGATCGGCTTTTTCTATCAGGTTTTTCAATGCACCGATCTTGTCCTTTACTTTAGCTCCCCCAACTATTACAACATAGGGTCTCATTGGATTATCAAGCAGTGAGCCTAAAAATCTTATTTCACGGTCAACAAGAAAACCCGCGAGTTTTTTTTTGAAGTTTAGTGCCATACCATGAGTTGAAGCATGGGCTCTGTGTGAAGTGCCAAAGGCATCATTGACGTAAATATCAGCCAATGAGGCGAGTTTTTTTGAAAAATCACGGTCGTCATTTTTTTCTTCAATATGAAATCTGGTATTTTCAAGAAGCATTACGTCGCCGTTTTTGAGTTCCTTAATTTCATCTTCAACCTCTTTGCCAATGACCTTACCGACAAATTTTACATCCTTTCCCAGAAGCTCCATTAGTCTCAATGCAATGGGACGAAGCGAGAGATTTGGTATATAATTCCCGTTGGGTCTGCCCAGATGAGAAGCAAGAATAACCTTTGCACCTTTTTCCACTAGAAAATCAATTGTGGGAACTGTTCGCCGAATTCTGTAATCCTCGCGGATCCTGCTGTTTTTAATTGGGACGTTAAAATCAACCCTGACAAATACTCTCTTTCCACTTATTTCAGAATCGGGAAGGTCGTATATGACTGATTTATTTATCAAGACTTTTCCCCACGATCTCAACCAGATCCACCACTCTTGCGGAATAGCCGTATTCATTGTCATACCAGGCTATTACCTTTACAAGATCGTCTTTAACGACTGACGTAAGTTCTGCATCATAGACCGCAGAGTGTGTGTCGCCAATAAGGTCTGAAGAAACCAGTGGTTCGTCAAGGTATCTTAAATATTTTTTCAATTCACCTTCTGATGATTGCTTGAATTTCTCATTTATCTCATCAATGGAGCTTTTTTTACCAAGCTCACAGGTGAAGTCAACCACTGAAACGTTCGGAGTAGGCACCCTTAGAGCAATTGCTTCCAGTTTGCCTTTTAACTCGGGGAATACGAGTTGAATGGCACTTGCCGCACCGGTGCTTGTAGGAATAATTGAAAGTGCAGCAGAACGAGCCCTTCTGAGATCTGAATGAGGAGCATCAAGGATTCTCTGGTCATTCGTGTAGGAGTGAACGGTTGTCATCTGTCCTCTTTTGATCTTAAAATTTTCATGCAGAACTTTGACAAGCATGCTGAAACAGTTTGTAGTGCATGAGGCGTTGGATATTATGTGGTCTTCATCCGGTTTATAATCACCGTCATTAACTCCCATAACAACTGAGAAATCAACCTTTCCCTTAGCAGGTGCAGTGATTATTACTTTTCGTGTGGATTTGCCGAGGTGCATGGCGGCTTGCTCGCGGGTTCTGAAAATTCCCGTTGATTCTACTATGGCTTCCGTTCCTACCTCGCTCCATCCTATCTGTTTCGGGTCCCTTTCGGAAAATACTCTGATAGGTTTTCCGTCAATAATTATATTTTTCCCGTCAACTTCTATCTCACCTTTGTATGTGCCAAAAACCGAATCATATTTGAAAAGATGAGCCAGCGTTTTTGCATCTGATACATCATTAATTCCAACAAACTCTAACCCCGGTCTTTTAAGACCAATTCTAAGCACATGCCTGCCTATGCGGCCAAAACCATTTATCCCTACTTTTAAGGGCATAAAACTCCCTCCTAGAATATTTTCCTATCTATATTTTAAGAAAGTCTAACTTACCTTTTGCCAAATATGCAGTCAAGACGTCAGCTAAACATTAACTTAAGCTAACATTATTTGAGCCGATGGATAATTGATAACCTTAGTGGGGGGCTTGTATTTATACGTTTGAACGGATATTTTGAATTGTTATGACTGATATTAAAGTAGCCGTTTTGGGTGCAAGTGGATATACGGGGGGTGAGTTGATAAGGCTTTTGTTGAATCATCCCAACGTTGAGATTTGTTACATTACGGCTGAAAAACACGCCGGAAAGCAGATCACTGAGGTTTTTCCCCATCTGAAACGTTTATTGGATTTGAAGTTGGAGAAACTGTATCCGTCAGATATAGCAGATGATATAAACTTTGTTTTTTTAGCACTGCCTCACGGAGCCTCAGCCGAGGTTGTAGCTGCTCTTCAAAACAAAGATTTGAAAGTAGTTGACCTTGGAGCGGATTTCAGGCTAAACGTAAAAAACTACAATAAGTGGTATGGGGAGCATCCATGTCCTTCATTTCTTGAAAATGCAGTGTATGGAATTTCAGAGCTTTACGCAGATGAAATTTCCAAGGCAAATTTAATAGCCAACCCCGGTTGCTACCCGACTTCATCTATACTACCTTTGGCACCGCTGTTGAAAAAAGATGTTATCAGTGAAAAAAATATAATAGTAGACTCAAAATCAGGTGTTTCAGGTGCTGGACGGTCTCCCTCTTTGGATTTTCATTTTTGTGAAGTAAATGAGGGATTGAAAGCCTATAAAGTTGGTTCACACAGGCACTCTCCCGAAATAGAGCAGCACCTGTCTAATTACTGTGGAAAGAAAACCGACATTACATTTACACCACATCTTATACCAATTGACAGGGGAATGCTTTCAACGATATATGTAAACACCAACGGAAGCTACACCGCAGCCGAGTTGATAGAGATATTAAAGCAGTTTTACAATGGTTCACCTTTTATAAGGGTTTATGATGAGGGATATTTCCCAAACACTTTGTACGTAAGAGGCTCCAATTACTGCGACATAGGGGTTTCATCCGACCCTATGAAAAAGACCGCTATTTTAGTTTCTGCGATAGACAACCTTGTAAAAGGAGCTTCAGGACAGGCAATTCAGAACATGAACATAATGAATGACCTGCCTGAAAATACCGGGTTGAATTTAACCCCCGTGTTGCCTTAATAAAAATTAGTGTTAAACTGCAAAAACCAGAAAGTATAGTTCACGGAGGGTAGAATGTCAGATTACGTACATCCAGAGGTTTTGGTCAGCACGCAGTGGGTAGCAGACAATATAGACAACTCAGATGTTGTTATAGTGGAGTCCAATGAAGACATACTGCTTTATGAGACAGGGCATATTCCGGGTGCCGTAAAGGTTGATTGGCAAAACGAACTTCAGGATCAGTTAATTAGGGATTATGTAGGCAGAGAGGATTTTGAAAAGTTAATGTCCAAAAAAGGAATTACCAACGACCATACCGTTGTTTTTTATGGAGACAGAAGCAACTGGTGGGCATGTTACGCGTTTTGGACCTTTAAGGTTCTTGGGCATGAAAAGTGTCTGATTATGAACGGTGGAAGACAGAAGTGGGTGGAGGAAGGAAGACCAATGACCAAAGATATATCGAGCCGACAAAGCACTAATTACAAAGTTCATGGCATCAATGAATCCATCAGAGCTTTTAGGAGTGACGTGGAAGATCATATAAGTTCCAATGGAAGATTAATTGACGTGAGATCTCCTAAGGAGTTTACGGGTGAACTCACGCACATGGAAAATTATCCTCAAGAAGGTTGCTTGAGAGGGGGGCACGTGCCGGGTGCAAATAACGTTCCATGGGCAAAGGCTGCAAATGAAGATGGCACTTTCAAATCGGTTGATGAACTTGAGGCAATTTATAAGAATGAAGTGGGAATGAAAGAAGAAGATGACGTAATTGCTTATTGCAGAATAGGAGAGAGATCTTCACACACTTGGTTTGTCCTATCTTACCTACTTGGGTTTCAAAATGTTCGCAATTATGACGGTTCATGGACGGAGTGGGGTAACCTCGTAAAGGCACCAATAGAGAAACCTTGATTTTTAATAAAGTTTTTTATTTAAAAAGGTTATCATTTTACTCATTACATTATAGATAATGGTTGATATATTAAAGTTATGGGTAAACTCGATGACATTATCAACCAGTTCCAGGGTGCTGATTTTCAGGAAACACTTGAACTTTTATTGGATTATTCAGAGGATCTCCCACCTGTTCCCAAAAGATTCAGCGGGGAGCTTGATAAAGAATCCAAAAGGGTCTCGGAATGTGAAACACCCGTTTACTTGTGGGTTGATATTAAAAACAACTCTGTAGAGATCTATGCGGATGTTCCACCTGAATCACCTACCGTAAGAGGGCTTGTTTCTATACTTATCAGTGCGTTTAATGGAAGCACACCGAAAGCAGTTGAGTCGGCACCGGTAGATCTGCTCTCAAGGCTCGAGCTGGCACAAAAACTCGGAACAAGGAGAATGTATGGCTTGGGTGCTGTTTACAATAGGATAAAGAACGAGGTGAAAAAGAAGACTTTGCTTCAGTGAGAGTGTAAATGCTGCATTATGAGTTGATGGACTTGATCATGGATCACTATGAAAATCCCAGAAATGCTGGGGAAATGGCTGATCCAGACGTTAAACAAACGGCAAACAACCCGGGATGTGGTGATAAGATAACAGTTTATTTAAAGATCAAGGAAGGCAAAGTGAAGGATATTAAATTTGAGATAGAGGGTTGTATAGTGAGCCAGGCGGGCACCTCTATTATTTCCGAATTTGTTAAAGACAGACCAGTTGAAGAAATAAAAAATACGGGTTCTGCCAAAATCAGGGAAATTATGGGGAAGGACTTTGTAATAAGAAGACCTCAATGCACAAATCTGGGGATCAATACAATTAATGCTGCAATTATAAAGTATGAAAACCAACAAAACTTCGATTAAAGTTCAATTTTTATAATGTCCTGTGGGATCTTTAGCAATTGTCTCTCTCGCAAAAAATGACCATATCCTTTATATGTTCTGGCGTTTTTTGCCTATTTTCTTTATTTCCTTGAGATAGTCCAAGTTTTTATCATTCCTTTTTCGTTTCTGTATTCAACTCCCCAGTAATTTCGTTGCTTGTGTTTTATGATTTTTACTTTGCCGAAGACAATCTATGATGGATCAGAGTAACCAGAAAGTTTAACGCAAGTCCTATTAGTCCCGCGTGAAAACCGAACGGTTTCTCAGGTATGTTCATAAAAAGGTATGAGTTGAACATGATGAACAGGGTAAGGGTTATACCCGTTGCCATTCCATAAAACATTGACCGTGAGCTAATACTTTTTACGTGAATGCCCAGAAAGACTGCAGGTGCAAGTTGGCAAAGTATTTCAAACTTTATTTCCATTAATTTCCAGATGGTTTGAGGGAGTATTGTTGCGAGGTAACACATAATTCCCATAATTACCCATGAAGATATTTTGCCCATTGATGTTAAATGTCCGTCAGAACTGCGAGGTCTGATCACCTTGTAGATGTCTTGAGTGAACAAAGAAGAGATGGCAAGAAGTGCAGAATCTATGGTTGACATAATAGCTGCAATTGCCGATGCAATAAAAAGTGAAAGTGTCAATCCGAGAATTGGCACTTGGGATTTCAATTCGTTCAATATCAGTATTACAATGTTTTCACTTTCGTTCTTGCTCAGGTGTGGAAATTGCATTATTCCAGTTATTCCAACTATTACGATAACAAACGTGGTAACAAGAGGCATAAATACCATGATCATAAATGATCTTTTTAATGTTTTTTCATTTCTTGCTGCGTATATTCTCTGGATTGCATGAGGATATAAAGGTATGCTGAAAAATGCTAAAATCAGGATGCTCAACCACCTGATCTTCATTTCGCCGGTAGGAGGTGACCAATATTCCGGTGTGTTCTTCATCAAAAATTCTGAAGTTCCAGTTATTCCACCGTATTGATACTGGACGGCAAACAGTATAATAATACATCCGACCAGAAGCATTATTCCTTGTATAACGTCCGTCCAGGCAACACTTCGCAGTCCTCCCAGGGATTCATAAATCAGCATAATTATGGATAGTGAGATAATTCCGGTGGTAAAGCTGATCTTTGAATCTGTAACTGTTTCAACTATATATCCGATTGCCTTTAGATTTGTGAGTATATAGCCTCCCAGTGCTATAATGCAGATGATAATCGCAAATGTGGTAAAAGACCTTGAATTGAAATTGTGCTGAAAATAGTCCCCTATCGTTATAAATTTTTCTTTACGGGATATCCTGTAAAGTTTGGGAGCAAATACTAAATAACCACCAATCACTGACATCATAAAAGTAACGCTGACCAGGGTTGTGAATCCTTCCCTGTATGCTTTGCCTGCAAAACCTATTAAAGTGTTTCCACTGTATTGAGTTGAGTATAAGGTGAGCAATAGGACAAAAAATCCCATATTTCTCCCTGCAAGGAAGAAATCTGAGACTGTGTATTCCTTTCTTGCTTTTCTACCCAGTAATCCTATAAAAATGAGGAACAGGATATAAATACCAATCACTATAAGCCCAGAGTCCGCAATGAGGGTATCTTTCATTGTATGCTTTCCAGCTTTTTATATTTTCCAGTATTTGATTACGTAAACGAGAATTGAAAAAGCATATAAAATGGTAACAATTACGGAGTAAATCGCCCATTCAGGGAAGCCCAGATAAGATTGAAGGTTTGATTCCACAAAGAACCAAGGAACTGAGAATACCATTAAGAATACGGTGAAAAGATAGAAAAATTTGTCTTTGATTTCTTTTTCTCCGTTCAGTTTTTCAGATCGTATTATGACAAAATTAAAATGATTTTACAGTTAATATAAAACTTTTGGGTTCAAATTGCCGGATTTTTTTGTTATTTTATTACTGCTGTACAATTAAAGGAGGATAAATGATAATGGATAGTAAAAATGGTAAACCAAGTAACAAAACAGGGGAGCTTATCAATGGAAGAATTAAAAAAGCAATGGAATATCCCTTGTTTGATTCAATTTTCAACAGGCGGTCAAGACGTTTTGGACTCGGAATGGAGCTTAATGACAGCACACTTGAGTTTAAATCAAAGTATGACCCGGTGCCGTTGAGTGAATTGGAAGAGGCTTTGCTTGTATGGTCTGGGACGGGACTTACGGGTCTTTGTCTTGCGGATCTACCACCTGAAAACGGCATAGACCTTCTTTGTCAGTGGACGGGAAGAACTTGGCCCTCAGCCTGCAACAATCATGGGACGGAGCTTTTTTTTACGAACGATAAGGGTTTGTATCACGTAAACGTAAAAGAGATGTTACCTCAAAAACATGAGTTGGACATTTTCTTTAATATGTCCCGTGAGGATAAAATACAAAGATTGCTTGAACTTTACCGTGAAAGCCTGAACAAAGTGGAGGATGGCAGAGCCGACCTTCCCGATAAAATGCCGGGACTTTTTGAATTTAACCAGTGGAATACGAACAAACCCGGAACCACTGTTTTTATTCCCGTTACGGATATAACAGAGGAGTATCTGAACCTTTTGACGCTTTATTGTAGCAACAGCTATGGGTTTACCATAATTGACGACCTCACCGGCAAGCCCGCGGGTGTTGAAAAGTGGATTAAGACGGGAAGGCTAAAAGGTGAAGTTAAACTATCTCTTTTTGATCTTGAAGTTAGGATACTTACTGGGCTTAACGTTGAGCAGGCATTTGTATGTCAAAACATGGCACTTGCTCTTCAACCACTGGGGCTTGCTGGGTGGACTTTCAGCGGGTTTATTCCGAGATTTGCAATGGGAGCAGCTCCGAATTTATTCAAGGGACTTGGTTTTAGGTTCATTCAACCGAAAAAAGGGAGTATTGATCCCCCGACGACAGTTCCCGTTGGAAGGGATGGGGTTTTTGAATCATACAGTCCTCCTTATTATAAAAATATGGATGATGCAATAGATCATTTCCTTGAGCATAAATGGGCTGCATGGGAGGATGACAAACCGTTTCCATATACTGAACCTGACAAGCACTTGATGAAAGCACCAAGACCTACTGAAACTACCATTGAGATAGTGAGAGCGGTTGCTAATTACACTTATGAAACTTACGGCAGGTTCCCTGCATTTGTTGACCCTATGTATATGAGACTTGTGTTTCAGGCAATGCACATTGATCTTGATTTTTATGACAAGTATTATCCAAAAGGCTCTTATTCCGATAGGCACCTTGATACTTTTCTTTCACTTCATCCTAAGGAGCGAGAGAGGTTTGATGGGAAATAGAAGTTGAAGTTGTAAAGTTTTTTCTGTCATGGACAAAGTGAATAAAAACCGTCTCTACTACGGAGATAATTTTTTTATTTTGCGGGATGAGATAAGGGATGAAAGTGTTGATCTGATCTACCTTGATCCACCATTTAACAGCAAAGCCAATTACAACATTCTTTTCAAAGAGCAGACTGGAAAGCAAAGTTCATCACAAATAGAAGCATTTGACGATACTTGGCACTGGACTGAAGAAGCGGAAAGTGCTTTTGATAACATTCTGCGAAGTGGAAATTCAAACATCACCGATATGATCAATGCTATGCGATCATTCCTTGGTGAAAATGACATGATGGCTTATCTGGTGATGATGGCAGTAAGACTGATTGAACTTCACCGCGTTCTGAAACCAACGGGTTCAATCTATCTACACTGTGATCCGACTGCAAGCCATTATTTAAAAGTATTGATGGATTGCGTGTTTGATGGTGATAGGTTCAACAATGAAATTGTTTGGCACTACTACAATAAGTATAGTGCAGGAAAAAAGGTGTGGGGAAGAAATTACGACCAAATTTTGTTTTATAGAAAGAGTAATAATTGGATTTTTAACCCACAGAGAGAAAAAAGGGATAAACCAGTAAAACAACTTGTTAGAGAAAATATAGACGGTGTTCTTAAAAACAAGAAAGGATCTGATGGGAAAGTCATTTATAGAATTGCAGATGACAAAAAAGTTGATTCAGTATGGTCTTTACCTTGTTTACAACCAGCAAATCCAGAGAGATTGGGTTATCCTACACAAAAGCCATTGGCGTTATTAGAAAGAATAATAAAGGCATCTTCTAATAAAGGTGATGTAATTCTTGATCCCTTCTGCGGTTGCGGAACAGCTATTCATGCGGCAGAGAAACTCGGCAGAAACTGGATAGGAATTGACATAACCCATCTTGCCATTTCGCTGATTGAAAGGCGATTGAAAGATGCTTTTCCAAAAATTCAGTATGAAGTTCATGGCACACCTAAAGACCTTGAAGGTGCAAGGGATCTGGCGGGGCGGGACAAATATCAGTTTGAATGGTGGGCATTGTCTCTGATTGAAGCCGTGCCGTATCAGGGTAAAAAGAAAGGAGCGGACAGTGGAATAGACGGTGTTATCTATTTTCACGAAGATAAAAATACAGTTGAAAGGGTTATAGTATCGGTAAAAGGTGGGGCGAATGTTGGAGTTTCAATGATACGTGATCTCAAGGGGACAATGGAAAGAGAAAAAGCGATGCTTGGACTTCTAATAACTCTTGCAGAACCGACTGCCCCGATGAAGAGAGAAGCAGTTGCGTCTAGATTTCATACTATATACGGAGAAAAGGAACAATTTCCAAAAATTCAAATTGTAACTATTGAAGAACTGCTGGATGGTAGAAAACCAAAGTTGCCAATTTTCAAAAGTATGACTTTCAGGAAAGCAAAGTTAGAAGAAGCAGGAGAGCAAAGAGATTTGTTGTAAGTTTTATTGATCTTTGCTGTTTCTTAATTTTGAATATCAAAATTAAGGGAATTATATACAATAGTGCCGATATAATATTTAACTAGTTTTTATCATTGAGTTTTTTTATTTCTGGTGGTTTGTGGTGGTTTCTTAGGTATTACAAGTTTAGTTTTTTCTGGAGCAGGGGATGCCTTTTGTTTTTGGGATTGGAGTTTTTGAGATTGGAGTTTATGGGACTGTATAAAGTGTATATTAGGAGATAGCACTGCTTTTGTTATTTCCTCTAATGTTCCATCTATTGGTGGTATGATTTTCTGTCTTCTACCCATTTTTAATATTTATCCGCTTATTTACTAAGTTTAGTATACCCAATAAGAGTTCAAACTTTAACTCAAATTATACTAAACATCTTGACGTTCCCCTAATTTTGTTCTATCATTTTTACTGTTCAATTAGTTATACGAAGCCCGCATTGTCGGGTCTCCGTGAATATAAAACCCGATACTGCCTTGTGGTCGCTCCACGATGGTGGGGAATAAGCGGAACGTCTAAAACTTCGTATGACAGTTGAACAAGACCCGGCACCTGTGCGTTCAGGCTCCGGAAATACAATTTAGGAGGTCTTGTTCAATATGTCTATATTTACTTCTTACAAACGGGTACCTGCCCACAATCAGGGAGATTACAAACGGGGAATAAACAAAGAAAGTGGTTTTACTTTGTTGGAGTTATTAATAGTTGCAGCCATTCTTGGAATTATTATTGCAATAGCGATTCCCAATCTACTCGGTGCAAGAAAGAATGCTAATGTGGTAAGTGCTAAAAAATCCATAGATAGCATTAGGGTTGCTGAAGTGATGTATTACAACAACCATGGGAGATACGCTAATAATGCAGCAGACCTTGCAGTAAATGACTATGTATCAGATTCATCACTACGAGATGCTATGCAATCTTCTTGCAAGCCCAAAAGTGGATACTGCTTTAGACCAGATTCCGCTATTGTGTCTTCTTACGAGTTTGGATGGCAAGCTGCTCCGGTAAATGTAAATAACATAGCTGATGTGGCTGTTGCGGTTTATACAGATGGTGTTATTAGATGTGCGACAGCAGCGAAGGCTAAGGAATATGAGGCTGATGCTACAAGCCCTTCATGTGAGTCGGAAAAATAGGCAGAGGAGTAATACACAATTTAAGCAACCCTGACTTTGAGCTCCCTATAGTGGGATTGGTATGAATGAGCCTTACCCCACACTTTTACTCAAGGTTAGGGTTGCTACTTTTGGTTGTTGTAGCACTATAAATCTGGTAATATTTTATACGAGAAAGAAGGATTAAAACTGATATACTATGAGTAATAATATAGTAAGTAGTGGAGACAATAAAACAGAAAGCAATGATGATGAAACAAATAACAAAGGAGGTGACGGCAACCTAGAGATATTAATAAATGTGTTGTTTATGTGCTTTTTATTAATTAGCATTATAATTCTTATGGAATTGTTACTTAATAATGAGGGAATTAAGCTAGTTAAAAAATATCCATTACCATTTGTTATTATATCAACGTCTATCGTTGCTGGTAGTTTCTTCATAATAAAAACTTATATTAGAAGTGAAATAGGTATCAAGGAGGTAGAAATGGGTAAGGAATTTAGAAAAGATATTAAGGAATTTATTGCTCAGCAAAAAATAGAATTTGATAAGCAAAATGCAAAGTTAGAGCAAATACTTGAAAATACAAGAAATGAAAATACGAGAACTGAAAATACAAGAACCTCGACAAATGTTGATCAGGGAAATAAGCAATCTACCGGTTAAAGCCTACTAACCCACCAATTCTCTATACCTCAACCTTATATCATCAACACCACTGTATCATCTAAATCCATTATACAACTTATCAATTTTACCCAAGGTTAGGGTTGCTATTTTTTTGGTTGTTTTAGCCATAAAAACATCCGATAAAAAAACTTGACATTAGCTAAATATCAGGTAGTATAGTGCCGTAATAATATAGAAGGAGATATTATATATGGCACGCAGTGGCAAGGTAAGTAGGGACAAAGTAAGTTTATACGAGTTTTTTGAGAGGTTTCCAGACGAGGGGTCAGCAAGGCGTCATTTTGAGAGCATATTATGGGGAAAGGATGAGAATGGTAGAGATAAAAACAGGTATTGTCCGCATTGTGGGAGTGTAAGGACATCTGAGTCAAAGCATGCAACGATGCCATATAGGTGTAAGGATTGTGATAAGCGGTTTAGTGTTCGGACAAATACGGTATTAGCGGAGAGCAACATACCTTTACACAAGTGGTTAATGGCGATGTATCTACTGAATACTAATCTCAAAGGCGTATCAAGCATGAAATTAGCAAGGGATTTGGGGGTAACTCAAAAGACGGCATGGTTTTTAGCACATAGGATAAGGAAGGCATTTGAGGGTAATAGTATTTCAATAACCACTCCAATAACTACTGGGGGAATAGGAACTACTGGAGTAAAAGAAGATGGAGTAGAGGCAGATGAGACTTATATAGGTGGTAAGGAAAAGAACAAGCACAGTGGTAAAAAACTAAAGGGTGGTAGAGGGACAGTTGGCAAAGTTCCCGTGATAGGGATAAAAGATAGGGGTAGCAATAAGGTAATGGCAAGGAGTATAGCAACTACGGATTCAATTACCTTACATAGGTTTATCGTAAGGAATGTTAAGACGGGATCGGATATATATACGGATGATTGGCTTGGTTATAAAGGGTTAGATAAGAAGGGATTTAAGCATTATACGGTTACTCACAGTGTTGGGGAATATGTTAATGGTGCTGCTCATACTAATGGTATTGAGTCTTTCTGGAGTATGTTAAAAAGAGGTTATATTGGTGTGTATCATAGAATGTCCGTTAAGCATCTACAAAGATATATTGATGAGTACGTGGGACGGCATAATTTGAGACCTCTGGATACTATGACCCAAATTACTGAAATTATTAACGGCTTGCTCGGGAAAAAGCTGAGTTATAGAGAACTGGTGGGTTAGTAAGGGTTAATAAGTATTAACTATCTTCTTTTTGATCTCTCGTTGGGTTAACCTTGTCTACTAAATCACTTACATCCTTAACCATTTTTCCTAAGTTTTGGTATTGTTGATCAAGTCCTGTAAGTAACTGTTTAGATTCTGTGAATCGTTTATCAAGTTTTGCCAGTTGCTTATCAAATTTTGTGGAATATTGCTTAAATTTCTTGTCTTGTTTTTCATTAAATTTTTCAATAGCTTGCATAAAGTACTTACCCATTTCTACCTCCTTAATACCTATTTCGCTTCTAATATAAGTTTTTATTATGAAGAAACTACCAGCAACGATAGACGTTGTTATAATAACAAACGGTAATAACTGCCCATCTCTTTCATCAAGATTAATCCCTCCAAAACTAATCCCTCCACCGTATAATACTTTTATGAAAACTCCTATACCAATTATTAAAAATAATGCAAACAATACATCAACTGTTATCTCTAGTATGTTAACCCGTTTGTTATCATATTTGTTCTTCTTTATTGTCTCATTTTTGCTCTTTGTTGTTTCCTCTCCACTATTTATTATATCATTACTCATAGCATATCAATTTTAATCCTTTTTCTCTTTTGTGCTTATATTTTATCATATTTTGTAATTTTACAACAACCAAAAAAATAGCCATAAAAAAACATGTTATTATGAAAATACGGCACTATTGTATATAATTCCCAAAATTAATTTTTATATTAAGTTCCACTAACAATTTTGGCAAGGGGAAACAATCAATTTTTTCCTCTTTACAAATGGATGGAATTTTTTTGAATAATTTACCATCATTAGCGCTTTTTGATTCTTCCGTTACGATGACGGGTTTTACAGTTTTTTCTTTTTTATTGATATTAATAGCGTGAAGTATAAGTTGACAATCTGCTGATTCTATAAATTCTTTTTTTCTTCTTCTAAACTCTTCATCTGTTAGCGTATTCTTTTGCTTACTAACACACCAATTATTATCTAACTTGTTATGATGTGTTTTGTCTATTGCAATTTTACCAGGATGTTTTTTTATGTTCTTCAAAAACTCTAATTTCTTTACAATCAAACTGTCATTTACTTTGCCGCATTCACTAAAGACTGATTTAAGTAAAATGAAATTTCCTGATTCTAATTGTTCCTCAATAAAGTAATAAAGTATCTTTTTATCATCAAAACATAAGTAATATCTAACTAAGGACAGAAGCGAGGACGTATCTATCAAATACAAAGTTCTACTCATAAATAAACCTATCTATATCCTTTTCTTTAAAATGTGATAAAACTTCATATTCTCCTACAACTCCTTCAAAATAAGCGTTTAAATAAATGTCTTTTTCTAACGGGGAATAAATAGGTTTGGGTGACCTTCCTTTTTTGTGTATTCCCATTTCCCTATTGTGTTCTCTTTCCGATTCTTTTTTTTGTTCACGTTCTCTCTGTTCTTTCTCCAATTCTTGTTTTAACGAATAATATTTGTTCCATGAAATAGCTTTTTTACCGAACAAATATGTGAAAATTGCCAAACGGCTTATATGATATTTTTGTGAAAAGGTTTTAATTTGCTTGTTATTACAATTTGGCTCTTGTTTGAATATGTCTGGTAATTTTTCTTGAAAATCTTTTGATAGAAAAGCAAACGCAAATTCATTACACCATTTTTCTACTTCGTTCAATTCACCATTATTGCTTGTTTTCAGTGTTTCATCATCCAATTCTTCTTCTTGTAATAAATAGTGACCCAACTCATGTATTAAGGTGAATATCTCTCTCTTTAATGAACCCTGTTGTCTCTTGATCACAATGTTATTAGGTGCAATAAAAAACCCGTCTATGTTTGCTTTGTTTTTTTTATTCCAAGTTTCCACAAATTCTAAAACCAAGATGTTGTGTTCGGCAAAATTCTCAATTAGAGCTTTCAGAAAGTCTCTATTTTGTTGGATGATCTCTTTAGGGTAAAGGTTCCCCCTGATCTGTTTGGCAACTTCTTCAGGTGGATCATTTAGGTTGAATGTATCAAGTTTCTCACTTGCTTTATAATTAGAGAGTTTAGATAATGCAGATAAAGAATGAATACGTGTCTCCATTTTGTGAACAATTTCCCTGCCTCCTAAAGTGATAGTAGAATTAAATGTTGTTTTTCTAAAAAATATGCTTGCATTCTTTTCTCTTTTTAATTCTTTTGGATCAGTATAAAAAGAAAGACCTTCACCAAATATTTTGTCTATTTTTTTGAGATGACTGACTTTTATATTACCGCCAAATATATGTTCTTCTTTGATGGGATTCTTTAATCCTTCATTTATTTTTTCCAATAGACTTCTTTTAGAAAGTCCAAAGAGTTCCATCATGTATTCAATTCTTTGAGGATTTATCTTTATATATTCAGTCATTGGATAACTCTTCCCTCATCCAGTGTTTGTCACCTTATATTACCACATTTCCTTAGTAGCACATTCGCTCAAAAAACTTTCAAAAATTTGTTTTGACTGCTCAGTTTCTTCTAATTCGGGGTGCCATTGAATTCCTAAAACGGAAATATCCCTGTGTTCTATGCCCTCTATGATCCCATCGGGAGACTCGGCATTGATAGCAAGTCCGTTTCCCAATTTATCAACTGCCTGATGATGGTAGCTTTTGACATTAAACTCTTTTTCCCTCAAGACGTTGTGCAGTTTTGAGTTATTTTTTAGTTTGATCGGATGTACTGCCCCCTCTTCATGTTCAAGAGAATTATCAATCAATGTCCTTATATCCTGATGTAACGACCCGCCGTAAAAAACATTTATAGACTGCATACCGCCGCAGATACCCAGAACGGGTTTTTTATTTTCAAAAGCTGTTTTCAGTACAATAAACTCGGCTTCGGTTCTTTCCTGACTCATGGGGTTTAATTTTGAATGGGGTTCCTGATGATAGTAGCGGGGATCCATATCCCTTGAACCGGGCAGTAGTAAACCATCAACCTTTTGCACTATATCTGCAAGATAGGATCGCTGCTGTTCAACAGTGGGTATTAGTATGGGTAGTCCGCCATATTTGACTATGGCTTTGGAATAACATTCTTCAATGGAGTTATGCTTGTCTTTAAAGTCAGTTGTAATTCCGACAAGGGGTTTCATTGGGATTGGTGAGGTAAGTATTCCTAATTAGTAACCTCCCCTTGCCATATCTTCTAACTTTGCAATTCTTTCCTCCATCGGTGGATGCGTGCTGAAGAGTTTGGCAAATCCACTTCCTATCATGGGGCTTACTATCATCATGTGTGCGGTGCTTTCTGCGGTCTGCTCGCTTACATTAAGTGATGTTCCTGTGCATGCGAGATCCTTATTATCCAGTTTTCTCAGAGCTCCGGAAAGATAAAGCGGGTTTCCGCAAATCTCCGCGCCGCTTTTATCTGCAACAAACTCTCTTGTTCTTGATATTGCCATTCTTATAAGGGATGCAGCCAGCGGTGCAAGTATCATCATTGCAATAAGTGCAAATGGATTACCTCTGTCCCTGTTACTTCCACCTCCAAAGAACATTGCAAAATATGCAAGATACGTAATTGCAGTGGAGATCGTAGCAGCAATAGAGCCGATAAGTATGTCCCTGTTTTTAATATGAGCCAACTCATGGGCGATTACTCCCCTCAGCTCGTTCCTATTCAGTAACTTCATTATTCCCTGAGTGAAGGCGACTGCTGAATGATTCGGATCTCTGCCGGTTGCAAAAGCGTTGGGCGACTGCTCTGGTATGATATAAACTTTCGGCATTGGAAGTCCTGCGTTTTGGGTAAGCTCTTGGACATCTCCATAAAGTTCAGGCTGATCTGCGTAGGTAACCTCTTTTGCGTGATACATCCGCAAAACGATCTTGTCGCTCCACCAGTAGCTTGCAAAGTTCATCGCCAAGGCAAACACAAGTGCAATCATTGCTCCGTTCTGTCCGCCGATATATCCACCCATCCACATCAAGAGTGCGGATAAAGAGGTGAGAAGTATAATGCTTTTTAAGGTGTTCATTGTTTTCTCCTCGTATTTATAAGACTGATAAGCAAATAATAACAACTATTTGTCCAACTTCAATAGGTGTTGTTACCTTTATCATTCATCATTAAAATCTATTGCTTTTTAGCCGTGAATAGTTAAACCTTACCTTTTCAGGAGATCAGTTGGAATGGGTATAACTTATCCAAAGTCACACCAGATAATTGTAATTGGAGCAGGTCATGCAGGTTGTGAGGCAGTTTTGTCAGCAGCGAGGATCGGATGCAGGACTTTAATGCTTACTGCCAATATTGACACCATAGGTTTAATGTCTTGCAATCCGTCTATCGGAGGTATTGGCAAGGGGCATTTAGTTAAAGAGATAGATGCCTTGGGGGGTGAGATGGGAAAAGCCGCAGATCACAGTGCGATCCAGTTCAGAAGGCTTAACACCAGAAAAGGGGCGGCGGTTCAGGCAACAAGGATACAGGCGGACAGGCAGTCTTACAGAAGCTATATGAAAAAAATACTTGAGTCGGAGAAAAATATTGATATTAAGCAAAGAATGGTTGAGAGTTTCATTACAAAAGGGGATTCAGTAGTTGGTGTAAAAACCGGATTGGGAGAAGAATTTTTTGCAGATGCAGTGATAGTAACACCCGGCACTTTTCCCAATGGGCTAATTCACATTGGTTTAAACCGTATATCATCAGGAAGAGCAGGAGAATCTGCTGCCAAGGGAATTTCAAACTCATTTGAAAGTCTCGGTTTTAAGGTCGGTCGTCTAAAGACCGGCACACCACCGAGATTTGATGGTAGAACTATCAGATGGGAAGCCACTGAAATCCAACGGGGAGATGAGAACCCTATACCTTTTTCCTTTTCAAACGACACGATCCACAGGGAGCAACAACCTTGCTACATAACTTATACTAATAGTAAGACCCACGAAGTTATAAGGAACAACATTGATAAATCTCCTCTTTTTTCAGGTCAGATAAAGGGCGTAGGCCCACGCTATTGCCCATCAATTGAGGATAAGATAGTAAAATTTCCCGATAAGGACCGACATCAGGTTTTTTTAGAGCCTGATGGTGCAAATACCTATGAGATATACCCAAACGGTATGTCAACCAGTTTGCCACTGGAAGTTCAGTATGAACTTGCAAGAACCATAGATGGACTTGAGAGAGTAGAAATAATGAGGCCCGGATACGCGGTTGAGTATGACTACCTTGAGCCAACACAGTTAAAACCGACCCTTGAATCAAAGCTGATAAATAACATCTATTTTGCGGGACAGATAAACGGGACAACAGGTTATGAGGAAGCTGCAAGTCAGGGATTTGTTGCTGGTGTAAACGCTGCTTTGAAGGTCAGAGGTAAACCGCCGTTTATACTGGACAGGTCTCAGGCATATATTGGGATTTTAATTGATGATCTTGTAACAAAAGGAGTGGATGAGCCATACAGAATGTTTACCTCCAGAGCTGAATACAGACTGATCCTTCGTGAGGACAATGCGGATCTACGGCTAAGAGAGATTGGAAATGCCATTGGTCTTGTGTCTGATGAGGACTGTGCAAGGAGCAAGTCCAGAGGAAAAAGCATAGAAAAGGAACTTGAAAGGCTTGAGAATACAAAAATTATGCCCTCTAAGAAAATCAACGAGATATTAGCTGGTTTGTCCAGTCCTGCTATGAAAAAGCCCCAGAGTCTCAAGGAGTTGTTGAGAAGACCTGACTTTTCCTACGAAAAATTAAACTGCCTTGATCCGGGTTTTGCATACACTGAAATTGCACCCGTTGTTTCTCAAGTTGAACTTGAAGTTAAGTATGAAGGATATATCAAGAGACAGGCGGAGCAGATTGAAAAATTCAAGCGACTTGAGAGCATAAAAATTCCCGAAGGATTTGCCTATAGTAACATTCCCGGGTTATCAAAGGAGATTGTCCAGAAATTGAGTTCTGTTAAGCCCAATACCCTCGGCCAGGCGACGCGAGTCTCTGGAATAACACCTGCCGCAATATCTGTATTGATGGTTTATCTAAAGAAAAATGGAGAGGTAGGAAACTCAAGTTATTCTGATTCTTCCGTTAGATCTGGATCTTCATCTTCATAGTTGGATTCCTCTTCTTCCAGTTCATTATCATAAAGATCCATCTCGTCTATTTCTTCCCCTATATATCTGGTGCTATCTGGTTCTTCGAGCATCTCAAAAAGGTCTTTTACTTTATTCTTTCTTTGTTGTTCCAATAGGTTTCTCCGTCCTGTTGTTCAAGGTGTGTCGTTTATAATTTTGTAACTATTATTTTCAAAAAATTTTTTTTGGCAATACCAAGAAATTAATAACACAAATGGTGAGCCATTTCATTTTTTGATCAGTTCTATCATCTTATCCGGATCATTTGTTGGAAGTTGGCACGTAAAGTTTTCACAGACGTAAGCAGTGGCTTTATTGTTAATCATTCTTTGTGGCTTGGTGAACAGTGCGATTTTTTCTATGGCGGTGGAGTTTTCCTCCCGAAGAAGCACTACCTTGTTTGGAATATAGTTTTCACGAAACTTGATGATCATGGATTTTGTGTCTTTGGAGTCCTTGTTACCTGAAATAACAATTTCATACGATTTTCCAACTGCAAAGTCCAATGCCACCATAAACATAGTATGAGATATTGGCAAGTGGTTCAAAGATGAGGAAAACGCGGAGGCAAGATCAGTTGATAGCTTTTCATATCGTGGATCTGATGTCATCCTTGACAGTTTGAGGAGATTGTACATTGCCACGGAATTACCAGAGGGAACTGCCCCATCATATATTTCTTTTTGACGAACCAGTAATTTTTCTCCGTCAGAGGGGGTGAAATAAAATCCGAGATTATCCTTGTCCCAAAAAAGGTCTATCATCTGTTCTGTAAGCTCAATAGCTTGTTCCAGATGTTTTAGGTCAAACGTGGATTCATAAAGTTCAATCAGTCCCCAGATCAAGAAGGCGTAATCGTCAATATTTGCAAGGATACCGGACTCTCCGTTCCTATATCTGTGAAGAAGTCGGGATTCCTTGTATAAATTCCTGTTTATAAAATCTACCGAACGCTCTGCTGCTCGCGTGTATGATTTATTGCCAAACACTCTTCCCCCTTTTGCAAGTGCAGTGATCATAAGCCCGTTCCAGTCTGTTATTACCTTGTCATCCTTAGAGGGGTGAATACGCTTTTCGCGATATTCAAACAGTTTCTGTCTTGCTTGTTCCAATCGCTTTTCAAGATCATCCACCTTTATATTCAACTCTTTTGCGATCAGAGATAGGTCTTTGCTGAGATGAAGTATATTTGTGCCGGTTTTTTTGCCGACCATTTCATCAAGAAAATTTCCTTCTTTTTGGATATTGTAAACTTTTAATATCAATTCCCCTTCGCTTTTGCCCAAGATATCAAGGATTTCATCTTCCTTCCACAGATAAAACTTTCCTTCTTTTCCTTCACTATCGGCATCTTCAGCGGAATAAAATCCGCCTTCAGGCGAGGTCATTTCTCTCATCACATAACTAAAGATCCGCTCTGCTGTTAATTTGAGACCCCGTTGTTTGGTCAACTGATATGCTTCAGTGTAAGCCATTGCGAGAAGAGCTTGATCGTAAAGCATCTTTTCAAAATGAGGCACAAGCCATTCCGTATCCGTTGAATACCTGTGAAAGCCAAAACCCACGTGGTCAAATATCCCACCCATGCTCATTTTTGTAAGAGTGTTTAATACCATGTCCAAGGCACGTGAATTGTCTGTGCGTTGTGCATATCTAAGGAGAAATAAAAGATTATGTGGCGTTGGAAATTTAGGTCGGTTGCCAAATCCTCCGTGCTTTGGGTCATACTTGCCTGCAAGCTGTTCATAAGCACGGTTCAATGTTATCATGCCAGTCTCTTCACTTGATCGTAGCCTTGAGGGGTCTGCTGCAACTGTTAGTGTTTCGGCAACACTGTCAGCAGATTTTAGGAGTTTTTCGCGATCATTCTTCCAAAGCTCTTTAATGCGGGGAACCAATTCCATCATACCAAGTCTTTGATACCTGCTGTTCTTAGGTATATACGTGGCAGCATAGAAAGGTTTTTTATCAGCGGTCATAAAGACATTAAGGGGCCATCCACAGTTACCTTGGGATAGTATCTGACAAACAACCATATAGATATTGTCAATGTCGGGTCTTTCTTCCCTGTCAACCTTGATTGAAATAAATGTGTCGTTCATCAAATCTGCTACCTCTTTGTCCTCAAATGATTCATGCTCCATCACGTGGCACCAGTGGCAGGTTGAATAGCCGATGGAGAGAAGAACCGGTTTGTCTTCCTTTTTTGCTTTTTCAAATGCTTCACTTCCCCATGGATACCAGTCAACGGGATTGTCCGCGTGCTGGAGTAAGTAGGGGCTTTTTTCATTTTTGAGCCTGTTCATTTTTTTGTAATTGCCTTTTTCAGCTACAACTTCAGCAGGATAGACGTTAAAAATAATTAGTAAAAAAAATATCTTTAGCATCGTTATGGCTGAATAAACGATCGTTTTGCCTGAATATGGCATTTTTACCCACTGCTCTTTTGCTTGTCTGTTATTTAGTTTACCTTAAATTCTTTTCTTACTTTTTTTGAAGTAATTTTTGTCAACGTGGTTATATTGAAGTGCCAAGAGAACATACACCTGTTTGAAGGGTGAGTAAAATGGAAAAAGATTTGATAAGTAAAGCCGGTGTCGTTGTTTACAGGAAAAAGAAGAACGGAGAGATTGAAGTTTTGCTAATAAGTGCCAGAAAGCATAAAGGTTCATGGGTGTTTCCTGTTGGAACAGTTGAGGACCATGAGACGCTACGGGTAACTGCTACGAGGGAATGCGAGGAAGAAAGTGGTTATATTGTTGAGGTAGAGGACGAGGTCGGCATGGTTAAAATTCCGAGCGAAACCACAGTGGGTTACTACACTTTTTACAAAGCCACAGTTTTGCAGGAGACGGATAATTATGAAAAGGACAGGAAACGCAAGTGGGTTGGCTTGGATGACCTGGTGGAAAATATAGCAGATGTTTTTCTGCCAGTAGCAAAAAGTTTTATTAAAAACCTTGAGATGAGTTCAAGTTAGCAAAATTACAGATTTAGCGAGGTCTTATGAAAGATTTGTATTCTTCAATTGCACATATTTACAGGAGTCTAAGGGTTACGGACTCCGAACCAATTATCTACATCAAAGATAAACTGAAAGACTTGGACAAAATACAAGCGGCAGACGTAGGTGCAGGTGCGGGTAGGTATGCAAAACTCCTGTTTGAGTATTTGGGCAACGAAAGGTTATTTCTGAACTGCTTTGATACAAATGAGTATATGTTGAAAAGTCTCAGCGACTATTTGGAAGATAATGATGTATCCAATTTTAGTTCAAGGATAGCGGCAGCAGAAGAGATGCCTTTGGGAAATAAAGAGCTTGATTGCATATTTTCCTTTAACTCTATTCATCATTTTAAGATCTATAATTTTTTTGAAGAGGCGATAAGAGTTTTAAAAGACGGTGGTAGGATATTCATTTACACAAGAACAAGGTCTCAGAATGAAAATAGTATATGGGGACGTTACTTTCCTCTTTTTGTGAGAAAAGAGTCCAGACTTTATGAACCTGATGAGCTTGCTTTTAAACTGGAAAGAGCACCGGGTCTTGAACTTTTGGAAACAAAAGAATTCAACTTTAACAGAGATGATACGATCCAAAATCTTATTCAAAGAGCATCAAGCAGGCACTATTCCGCATTTTTTATGTATGAGCAGAAGGAATTTGATGCAGCCTTGAAAACTTTTGGGTCAAATCTTGTGAAAAACTACCCGGATCCAGACCACGTGAAATGGGTAGATGGGAAAATAATGTTTATAGTCAAAAAGACGGGGTAGGTAGAAGTTAGGCGGATCAAATTAATTTTTTTATGTTTGAGGATTTGGTTATGGAAAAAATATAAGGAGGAATCTCTTTTTCAACGGCTTTGATTATCTTGTCCAATGCCTTTTCAATTATCTGTGCCATTTTCGTTCCGTTGAACTCACCTCTGGTTAGGGCAAAAACTGCGACAGCGTGCTTTTGAACCATCTGTTTTTCATTATTTCTAGTTCTGATGTGCTTATCTTTCGTAATTACGATCCAACCTTTTCTACCTACACATTCTAACCATTCTTCATCTTTTGTCTGTGGGGCAAAATGGTCATCGTGGATTTCAACTTTCAAACCTTTACTTTTCAAGTAGTTTGGAATGTCATATCTTCCTAATGATCTGTCAATGAAGAACGTTGTATTCTCAAGCTGCTTTTTGTAGTCCAAGTTCAAACCTTATTGCTTCTAACACTTCGTCATCACCTACTCCGTAATCACCGGCAAGATGTTCGGGGGTTTCACCGGCTTGCAGTCGTTCGGCAATTATATCTGTAGGTATGTTTCTTTCGGCTAATACAGGTCTGCCAAAATAGATGTTCGGGTCAATAAATATAGATTTGGGCTCGTTTGGGTGTCCTGTTCTGCTGAATGGATACAACCTTATTGGCACTCCAAGTTTATTCCTGTCTACCCTTTTTAGATACGTGTTAAGCTCTTTTAATGCGAGCTGACCGGGATTAGAGGTAACGTCTATCAATACTCCGGATTCATTTAAAAACAGCTTTATGCCATCCGTTGCAAATTCTTTTTCAATTAGTGGTGTAGGAGAATCAAATTTTTCTTTAACGTATTCTAAAGCCAATCGCATTTTCTGCATGGAAAGGTGAAATTTTCTGGTTATGGAATGAAGCACAAAAACTTCAACTAAATTATAGAAGGACAGTAACGGTGGTTTTTTCTGGGAAATGGATATTAAAGGCTCAAAGTTTTGTTGTCCACTGCACCATGCACGGGCAGTAGAGTAAGGTAATCTCAGGTAATGAGAAACCTCTTTAATGTTATAATTTGGTAATTTTTTTATATCATTTTTACTCATAATGTCCACTTTTAGCCATTTTCAACAAAACATACACGTTTTATCGTCGGAAAAAAAGAAGAGAGATAACCTCAGATCTCAACCTCTCCATAAACCCCATCAATTTCCTTCTGAACCTCAATAGTCTTTTTAATTATGGTTGCAATTTTGCAGTAGTGTTTGATGTCGTCTAAAGATAGGCGGCGTTTCTTTCTGTCTTTTAGCCATTTGTTGCAAACCTGATAACCACCTATTTGGTATTCGTAAACTTTCGGTTCTATGCCTTCAAAGTATTGAGTTTTGTTTATGTGTATTTTGTTTTCCTTGTATGAAATTTTTTCAACCATCAAATCCCCTTCGCCTTGAAATTTGGCGATTGGATTATCCAGCTCGTTTGATCTCATCAGGTGAAGGTTTACAAGTTGTTCTCCCAGCTCTGCCATTTTGCTAAAAATTTTATGATCTTTGGCAAAGGGAATTCGTGGAAAATCTGTTTTTAGAAATTCGGCATATTTGGTGCGGTAGGTTTTGGAGTAGAGAACGGAGTAGATGTAATAAAAGATCTCTTCTGGTGATAAATCTTTTTTATAAGTTGTGCATAGGTTTTTATAAACTTCTGATCTTATGTTTGGAGTTTTGGTTGTGTTGTTATCTAATATGGAGAATAGTGATTCTTTTTTCATATTTGTATATTGGTAAAGTGGAAAAAGTGACTCACTTCCTTTATTGTCAGAGCGGATTACCCCATCTGAGATTACTGAATTAGTGACAAAAAAGTAATTACACTCTCTGCTTGGTAACATTTGTCTTCTGGAAATTAACCCAATATTATCCATCAACATGTGTTGCATGATTTCTTTTCTTGAACGTTCTACAAGTGCATCATGGCAAAAAATCCATTGTTTATCAAAAGGTCTGTATGAGATTTCCGTTATTTTTTCTTCCCAATCTTCATCGTTTATTACTTCTTTCCGTGCTTCACTTAATTTCCAATTAGAGTTGTCTTTCAGGTTAAAAGTCTGCATGATGATTTCGTCGGTTAAGTTCTTATTTCTGACCATCCTTATTCGTCTTTTTAAACTTTCCTTATCACTATCAATAACGAGTTTGTCCCTTGCGGTAACAATCCCCACGCTGCTAATATCAAATATTTCAGTAACGGGTATGAATTTCTCGTAATTTTCCAGTAACTCCTCATCTCTTGGAACAAACAGATAGTGTTCAGATCTTGGGTTGATAGTTTTATAGTCGGTTGTTTTTAAGTCATTACTTTCAAGCCATTTGTATTTACTCTCTCTTAATCCCCATAATTCAGAGTGGTTTATCTTGGATTCTGTTTTTTGATCTTTTGTTTTGACAAAAAGAGCTATTGCAACCCCCTGTCTAATATCAAAGACGTTCTCATCTTTTGAGCCATCGGGACATTTCTCTCTTTTCAAACTGTTTCCATGCAGGTCTAAAATATGTATCTCGTCAAAACTCCGCATTAGTGACTCTCGCATTCCTCTGAAAGTAGGATTGTCCAGATAGCTGTGGTTTGTTATAAACCCCAGCACGCCTTCGCCTGCCTTGTCAATTTTCCACTGTGCAAACCTTATGAATTTCACGTAATCATCCTGAAGCCACTTTGGATTTTTCTCGTTTAAGGATTTCCCATCTACCGTGTAGTAGCTACTTTCATTTGCAGTTGCATCTTCTTCAGAACCTTTTTTCAAAAGATTGTCTATCCATTTGCTTTTATTTGCCGAATGACCTGAATAAGGCGGATTGCCAAGAACTACCAAGATCGGTTGGTCTTTTTTCACGGTGCTTGCAAGCTGGGATTCCTTTGAAAGTGAAGAAAGACCGGGAAAGTCCGTTTGTTCAAACACTTCCATATCAAGTGTGTTTGTAAGGTATAACTTAAACCTGTCATCAGGTTGCAATTTGTATCCAAGTTCCTCAAGAAGGAATGACATTTTCAGATGTCCGACTGCGTAAGGAGCCATCATAAGCTCAAGTGCATAAAAGTTGTTAAGAATATGCTCTTTTATAAAATTACCTTTTCCTCCATCTCCGTATTTTGATACAAATTCATCAACGGCAACTTTTGCAGCCTCTGCAAGGAAGGTAAGAGTTCCTGCTGCGGGGTCTAATACGGTTACAGAAGGGTCGGCAAATCCTTCTTTTTTGCCGAATTTTTCCTTGAGAATAGCGTTTAGTGATCTCACTATGTATGACACCACAGGTTCGGGCGTGTAGTAAACTCCTCGCTTCTCCCGTGTTTCAGGGTCGTATTTATTAAGAAAGGTTTCGTAAAAATGTATGATCGGATCTTTTCCTCTACCATGATGGAAATAATCTTGAAGTATTTTGTTCACGTCAGTTACAGCAAGAATTTCAGAAATATCATCAATTATCCATTCCATCTGTTTTGGAATACTACCCATAGACACATATTGGAAAACATCTCTCAGAATGCCGATCGTTGGCGGTATAGAGTCGTAAGCGAGTTTCCTGTTAAAATCCTCTTTTGCTCGTGTCCTTGCTGCAAACAGTCCGTAGGTAATTGTTTGTGAATAGAGATCGCCAAAATCTTTTTCGGTTAGGTTTGTAACCAGATAATTTTTGAAAGCCTCGTAAAAACCGTGAATGGAATTTACTTCATTTTTTCCCAATTCCTCATTAACAACCTCGTCCCTTAAAAATTTTGTCCTCTTGGCAAGCTCTTCGGCAAGTGCTCCTGCGTTCCTGATGTGAGGTAAGGAAAAAGAGAAGAATTTATCCAGTAGGTCAAGAAATTCTTCTTCATTTTGAATTGGGGGCTTTGTGTGCAATTTTCTCAATATTGCGTGGTGGGCAATTACTGCCTTCTCCGTAAGAATTCCATTCCTGTAAAGCCTGAATTCAAGAAAGTTTGTCAGGATCACATTTGGAAACGTTGATAAATACCTTTTTAATTGTTCAGAGGTTTCTATTTGGTCAAGGTTTGTAACGTCTGGTGATTTTGCCTCAATATATCCGATGACTTTTTGCTTCCCATCCCAAATCCTAAAATCCGGGTTGCCAGCTTCGGTCTTCTCAGGAAGTGTTGTTACATTAAAGCCTATTTTGTTAATTGATCTGGCATATTGCTTCAAAAACTCCTCTAAAGTAGAGTAATAGGATTCTTCTCTGGCATCTCCCCGTGTGTAAGTTTCATAAATACTTGAAATGTAATCTTTAAGCATGTGATCGGTTGTGTTTTATTTTAATAGGCGATGGGGGATTCGAACCCCCGACCTCTGGCTCCGGAGGCCAGCGCTCTGATCCACTGAGCTAATCGCCCGAAGTTTTTAATTGTAGTTCCTTCATTACCAGTTTCATATCTTCCCATACGGGCTTTTTGAAATTAGGATTTCTCAGGATCGCCGCAGGATGATATGTTATCATCAACTTGGAATTGCCGTATTCATGGAACTGTCCCCTCATATCTGACATGCGGAGATTTTTTATCTTGAGCAACAGGCTCGTTGCAACACTTCCAAGACACACCACTATCTCCGGATCTATAGACCTGATCTGTTTCAGTAAAAATGGTTCACATGCTGCCACTTCATCAGCTTCGGGATTTCTGTTGTCGGGAGGTCTGCACTTTACAACGTTGCATATATACACGTCCTTCCTGCTTAAACCCATTGCCTCAATAATTTTGGTCAGTAGTTTGCCTGCTCTTCCGACAAATGGCTTACCCTGAATATCTTCATCCCTGCCAGGACCCTCTCCTACAAATACAAGTCTCGCATTCGGATTGCCGTCCCCAAATACAATATTATTTCTGCCTTCGTGGAGTTTGCATCTTGTGCATTCACCGAGTTCGTTTTCTATTTCCTCAAGTGTTTGCTTTGTTCTTGATTCAAAAATGTCCGGCTGGTCTACAATTTTTATCGTTCTTTTATTCTCCATTGCTTTGATTTCCTCTTGGGGAAAATGATTGACTTGTTCAAGCGGTTTTTTTGTTGGTTTGTCAATTAACACTCTTCCAGTCCCTATCTGTTTCTGATAGTTTAAATATGCCCTGAAATATTTGAGAATATTAAGTAACTCACGTTCGTGGTTCATGGTATTCACGGCGATTTGTTTGCAACTGGATTGGCTTTATTTAAAATAGTTGTTCCAGTTCAATTTAATTATCTGTTTTTGATTTGCTCCTCCATAAAATACCACAGATGAAAAAAGATTATAACCCTCAGGAAATAGAGCAAAAATGGCAAGAGGAGTGGGAAAGCAGTGAAGTATTCCGTGCACGGGAGCTTAACGGTGGAGAAAAATATTACGTTCTTGAAATGTTTCCCTATCCCTCAGGCAGGATACACATGGGGCACGTGCGGAATTACACAATAGGGGATGTTATTGCACGGTATAAAAGGGCACAGGGATATAATGTTCTTCACCCAATAGGGTGGGATGCTTTTGGATTACCTGCTGAAAATGCTGCGATCCAGAATCGGGTGCATCCTTCCAAATGGACCTATGAAAATATCTCCCAGATGAGAAAGCAGCTCAAAAGGCTTGGATTCAGCTACGATTGGTCAAGAGAGTTTGCAACCTGCGACCCTGATTATTACAAGTGGGAGCAGTGGTTGTTTACAAGACTTTACAAAGAGGGGTTGGTCTATAAAAAAACTTCTTACGTAAATTGGGACCCTGTTGACCAGACTGTGCTTGCCAATGAGCAGGTTATAGATGGAAGAGGTTGGAGATCGGGAGCCATTGTAGAAAGAAAGGAAATTCCGCAGTGGTTTTTAAAGATCACAAACTATGCCAATGAGTTGCTGGAAGGACTTGAAAAACTCCCGGGATGGCCTGAAGCCGTAAAGACAATGCAATCAAATTGGATAGGCAGGTCAGTGGGAGTTGAAGTGGCATTCAGTATAAAAGGTATGGATCACGAATTGGCAATATATACCACGCGTCCCGATACTATAATGGGTGTTACTTATCTCGCAGTTGCGCCGGAGCATCCTCTTGCAAAAATGGTTGCGCAGAGCAATGAAGAAGTATCAGCATTCATTAATGATTGCGTAAAATCCACTGTTTCCGAAGCTAATACGGAGATCTTAGAAAAAAAAGGACTGCCTCTTGATATTATAGCAATTCATCCCGTGAGCGGGGAAGATATCCCTGTTTACGTTGCCAATTTTGTATTGATGAGCTACGGCACGGGCACGGTGATGTCAGTTCCAGCGCATGACCAGAGGGACTGGGAGTTTGCAAAAAAATATGGACTTGGCATGAAGCAGGTTATTTTTCCAAAAGACGGCAGTGAGATCAGTATTGAAGAAGGGGCTTATATTGAAAAAGGTATATTGAAAAACTCGGGTCAGTTTGATGGACAGACCTCCGTGCAGGCATTTGAGTCAATAGCAGAATATTTTGAGAAAGAAGGTAAGGGGAAAAAGAGATTGAACTATAGGCTCAGAGATTGGGGAATTTCCAGACAGAGGTATTGGGGTGCACCGATACCGATCATCTATTGTGATAAATGTGGAGAGGTGCCGGTGCCGGATGATCAGTTGCCCGTTGAGTTGCCCATGGATATTGATACAAGCGATTCTGAAATTCCATCGCTGTCAAAAATTGAGAATTTTAAGAAAACCAAATGTCCAAAATGCAAAAGTAGTGCTGAAAGAGAGACCGATACTATGGATACGTTTGTTGAGTCTTCATGGTATTTTCTACGTTACGCTTCCCCAGATTACACGGAAGGTATGTTTGACAGTTCCAAAGTTGATTACTGGCTTCCGGTTGACCATTACATTGGTGGGATAGAGCATGCAATACTGCACCTGCTTTACTCGCGATTTTTCACCAGAGCTACAAGGGATATTGGTTTGCTCAGCCTAGATGAGCCATTTGAAAATCTTCTGACACAGGGAATGGTGATTAAAGACGGTGCTAAGATGTCCAAATCGCTCGGCAACGTTGTTGATCCGGATGATATGATAAAAAAATATGGTGCTGATACGGTGAGGATCTTTATGCTTTTTGCAGCTCCCGTGAGCAGGGAACTTGAGTGGAGTGACGAGGGAATTGAAGGAGGTTTTAGATTTCTGGGAAGAATCTGGAGATTGATACGGGATAAGATGGAAGAAACTGTGACAATCTCAGGTGAGGCTGATCATCAAGGTGAGTTATCCAGAGAGTCAAAATTGATCTTAACTAAAACCCACCAAACAATAAAAAAAGTAACGCGAGACTTTGACAGGTTTCAGTTTAATACTGCGATTGCAGCTATGATGGAGCTTGTAAACGAGCTTTACAAAACGGAGTTGAATGATGACGTTAGCAAAGAGACTTTCAGGTTTTCAGTTGACTCATTGATAAGGCTTTTGTATCCAATAGCGCCTCATATTGCAGAGGAATTGTGGCAGTTAACGGGGCATAAGAAAAGCCTTTTTGACACCAAGTGGTTAAGTTGGGATGAAGCACTGACACAGTCTGATAAAATCAGCATGGTAGTTCAAGTAAATGGGAAGGTCCGAAGCCAAGTCCAAATGGACCCAGGGTCCGGCAGAGAGCAGATGGAGCAAGCTGCACTGAATGATGATAAGGTGTTGAACTATATAGAAGGCAGGAAAATTCGCAAAATAGTAGTTGTTCCTAAGAAGCTTGTTAATATTGTTGTCTGAAATTCTTAAATTCAAGAGTGGTAAATGTCAGATTATTGTAAGAAAAGAGTAACGGCAATAGAAGTGGAGCCGGGTAAGTCTGTTTCTGACCTTTTAGCTGATATGTCAAAAACAGGATTTCAGGGGAAATCCTTAGCGAGGGTTGTGGACGTGTTTGAAAGTATGATAAATGACCTTGATACAACGATTTTTTTCGGTTACGCAGGTTCATTGTCAACAACGGGGCAGTGGAAGATAGTGAACTGGTTAATTGAAAACAGAATAATTGACGTGCTTATACCCACCGGGGCAAATATCTCCGAGGACATTGTTGAGGCAATGGGACATGAGTATTGGCAGGGCAGCCACAGGTCGGATGATACTGAGTTGTTCAAGGTTGGACTTAACAGGTATTACGATGTGTATGGTAGGGAAACTGATTACCTTGAAATGACGGAACTTATTGCTAAATTTATAGTGACACTTGATGAAAAAGAAAACTATTCTTCCAGAAAATTTTTAAGACTGTTTGGCGAATGGTTGAGCAAAAGAAATATAAAAAGCATTGTTGCAACGGCGGCTGAGAACAATGTGCCGATATTCTGTCCTGCTATTGCAGACAGTCCTTATGGTGATGCAGCTTTAATAGCAAACAGTAGGGGATTTAATTTAACTATAGATGCCATAAAAGACTATGTGGAGTTTATGAAAATGGCTGAAAACGTGACCGATACAGGTGTGGTCTATATTGGTGGAGGGGTCCCGAAAGATTTTATACAACTTTTTGCGGTTACAAGTGATCTACTTTATAAAAACCGCTATGTTCCAAATAGGGAGCGTGGGTTGACAAGGGAAAACGTTGGAGATTCAGAAACCTACTACCCGCATAAATATGCTATACAAATAACCACTGATTCCCCTCAGTGGGGTGGGCTTTCAGGATGCACGTTTGAGGAGGCAATTTCATGGGGTAAGGAGAAGGAGGATGGCGGAGGGATTGTACAGTGCTACTGTGACGCAACAATAGCGCTTCCGATTATTTCTCAGGCGATTGCCGAAAGGGTAAAAAATCCGAAAAGAGGGAAAAATTTCAACTTTTGATTTTTAACTTTTATTTTAATTTGGGGGTTTTGTAAAATGAGACTTGATGGAAAAACTGCTTTGATAACTGGTGGAAGCGAGGGAATTGGAAGGGCGACCGCTATTCTTTTTTGCAAAGAAGGAGCGAAGGTCGGAATTATGTCTAGAACTCTGAGAAATCTGAAAAATGTTGTTTCAGAGACAGAAGGGTGTGGAGAGATTCAGGCGTTTGTGGGTGATGTTTCAAATGAAGAAGACGTCAAAAGAGTTGTGAGCGATTTTTATAAAAAATTCGGCAAAATTGATATTCTTTTCAACAACGCCGGAATACTTGAAGGTGGAACAGTTGTTACAACCTCAAATGATGTTTGGGACAGAACAATTAATATAAACGTGAAAGGGGTTTTTCTTATGAGCAAGCACGTTGTTCCGCTAATGGCAAAGCACGGTGGTGGGTCGGTAATTAACAACTCAAGCGTTCTCGGAATTGTGGGCATGGAGGACTGTGTTGCTTATAACGCCTCAAAAGGGGCAGTCAGGCAGATTACAAAAAGCATGGCACTTGATCATGCAAAGGAAAGTATAAGGGTTAATTCCGTCTGTCCAGGATACATAAAAACAAAAATGGACGTTGAATTTATGGGAAATCCACCTGATGCCGAAGAGAAACTTGATGAGATTGCGGCGGGGATGATCCCCCTTGTCAGAAGGGCGGAGCCTCTTGAGGTTGCGCAGTCAGTTCTTTTTCTCGCTTCGGATGAGTCAAAATATATAACAGGTTCCGATCTTGTGATTGACGGTGGTTGGACGGTTTTGTAGTTCGCTTTTTTATCTCGTAAAGTCAACTATATAAAACAAGAAAATACATTGAGTGGCTTGTGGATGGGTTTTATGAGGAAATCCTGAGCAATATTTTTATAGGTTTTATTTTCACTGATATTGTAAAAATAAATCTTGAAGGGCATAAGCCGATTAAGGTTCTGGAGTATTTTATAAAACTTACTTTGTTTGTGTCTCTTTACTGTATTTTATCTACAAGCTGACGAGTAGCTTTCTCTGTGTCTTTTTTCCCGAATATTGCCGTAATTACAGCAATTCCATCAACGCCGGTTTTGAGGATTCTTTCCGCATTTTCGGGAATTATTCCGCCGATTGCAAAGACCGGGATTTTCAGTTTTTTTTTCGCCTGAATTAAAGTTTCCAAAGGCGTTGGGATTCTCTCGGGTTTTGTCGGAGTGAAATAAGGCGTTCCAAAAGCAGCGTAGTTCGCTCCCGCATTTTCAGCGTTTATTCCCCTTTGAATTTCTCCGTAGCAGGAAACACCTATTATTGCGTTTTTGCCGAGAATTTTTCTCGCTTCTTCAACTGAAGCATCATCTCTGCCGAGGTGAACACCGCCTGCGCCGATGGCTTTTGCAATTTTTGGGCAGTCGTTGATTATAAGGGGAACATTGTATTTTTTAGTTATGCTCAACATTTTTTTCCCCAGAGATATTATTTCACTTGCGTTTTTATTTTTTTCTCTTAATTGAACTATGGTTGCCCCTCCTCTTATGGCGGATTCTACTATGCTGAGAAAATTCTCACTTTCTATCAGGTTTTCGTCGGTGATAACATATAATCCGTGCAATATGGCTCCCATCTGTGCAAATGTAGCAAGAGGTTGGTCTATTTGCAAAGTATATAACACTCAAATGTCTTTAAAGAATGTCAAAATGCAAAGTATAGTTGTTTTTTTTTAAGTATTTTTTGTCTATAAAAAGCAAGTGTGATGGTTGGTAAAGTGCTGTTTTAGAAAGAAGTTAATGTGTAACAAAACAAACTATAAGCGTTGTTAATTATCCTACAAAGATGTTTTCTGATGTATTTATAGAGTTCTGTGCAGTTGTTGATTTACGAAAATTAACAGGAAAAACAATTGTAAATAGGGTTGCATTAGGACAGTTAAAATTTAAGAACAGTTCAAATTTTTGCCTTTATTTTGCGAGATTTTTGTTGATGGCATCAATGACGGCGTTGTATTCATTTGGCAATTCAATAGGTTGATTGACATAGTTTGGTATCACTTCTTTCAGTTCTTTTTTATGGTAACCGATTTTGAATTCAACAAATTTCAGTCCGTGTGCCGTTGAGATTATCACGATTTTATCTTTTGGGTTAAAAAGTTTTTTCTTGTGCAATTTCAGAAACACAGCAAGTGCCACGCCGGTGTGTGGACAGTTGAAGGTTCCCGTTTTATCAACCAATGCCGCGGCGTTTGCAAGCTCCTGCTCAGAAGCCTGTTCTACGATACCGTCAAATTCTTTCAATATCTTGATTGCCTTGTTGATACTTACGGGATTGCCGATCTGGATGGCGTTTGCAAGAGTTTTTTTGGCTTTTACAGGGTGAAATTCTTCAAAACCTTTTAAGTAGCTCATGTATAAAGGGTTTGCATTCTGAGACTGGGCGCACACCACCTTGGGTAATTTTTTTATCAAGCCAAGTTCATACATTATCTTGAAACCTTTGCCCAGAGCTGAGACGTTTCCCAGATTTCCCCCGGGTATTATGATCCAATCGGGAACTTCCCAGTCAAACTGTTGACAAAGCTCAATGCTAATAGTTTTTTGACCTTCAATCCTAAGTGAGTTTATGGAATTGGCGAGATATATGTTCTTCTCGGCTGTTACTTTTTGAACCATTTCCATGCATCCGTCAAAGTCGGTATCAAGAGACAGGACGATCGCACCGTTTGAGATAGGCTGAACAAGTTGGGCTATTGAAACCTTGTTTTTTGGCAAAAATACTATTGCGGGGATTCCCGCAAACGCACAGTAGGCTGCAAGAGCAGCAGAAGTGTCACCCGTGGATGCACATGCCACAGCGGGTATATCTTTGTTGTTGTTTCGCATTTGATTTACAACTGAAATCAAGACGGTCATACCTAGATCCTTAAAAGAGCCTGTGTGGCTGTTTCCGCACATCTTTATCCACACATCATTCATACCGATTTGCTTTCCAAACCTTTCAGCCCAGAACAGATTAGTTGCACCTTCATACATTGAAACGATGTTTTTATCCTCAACGTTTGGACAGACCCATTCTTTCTTGCCCCAGACGGAACTTCCGTAGGGCCAAGACTGTTTCCTATAACGACTGTCAAAAAGGTGTTTCCACTCTGTGCCAGATTTCTTTCTCAGGGTTCTGAAGTCATGGACGACTTCCAAAAGGTTGCCACATTTACTACATCGGTAAACTATTTCGTCCAAAGGATAGGTTTTACCGCAAGATTCATCTATGCAGCTAAACCAAGCTTTGAATTCACTCATGGTTTAACAAAATACATTTTGCCGTATATAGTGTCAATTCTTAAAAATGATCTCAGTAGTCCAATTGATTATTTATGTGATAGATATTACACTTACTCCGTTAGCACATGGAGGTGATAGTTAAATGAAATCAATTGTATTTATATCGGTTTTATTTTCCATTTTCTGCCTTACGGTTTACGCACAAAACCCCACGCCGAATGATCCAACTAACCCTAGTGTTTACCCCGACCCTATCGTAAAACCATCCGAAAATCTTGATCCCTATGGTAGTTCATCTCTCAATTCAAGTATTCCTAACTACAATAAATCTAAAAGCACTTTTGGATCATCAAACTCCGACCGTCCAAGTAATAGTGAGATAAACAAGAAATTACAAGAAAAAAAGGCAAAGGATAGAAAGATTCAAATCGAGAAACAGAACGCCGAGAAGGATTATGAATATGAAGGTGATTCATCTGCAAGAGATTATTTTCCCAGTTCAAAAAAACCCAGAAAATCTAAAAAATCAAACTTTTTCCGCTGGGTTGATGACAAAGGTGTTTTACATATAAGTAACGATATCAGTTTGATACCTGCAAAATACAGAGACAGTATTGAATAGAAATTACCCCGTTCCTATTTTTTTGTTCTTCTTTTAGAGTTGGATTGAGGGGTTTTGTCTGTGTCTTCTTCAAGTTTTTCCAGTTTTGCTATAATTTTTTTAAGCTGTCCTTCAACAACATAAAGCGACTCATTTGCAGTTTCAATTCTCTTATATAGATAATGACCTATAATCAAAACCGGAATTACAATAAAAATTATTTCAAAAAGATACCCAGGTGTATTATTGCCTCCTGTGCAACCTGTCAAGATAAAACTGATAAAGATTAAGGTAAAGAAGGTGTTTGAGTTTTTCATTTTTTAATAGCTCCAGTGTCTGTTATTGGGCATAAATATAAATCTAATTCACTTTTTTGAAAGTCAGGTAATAAATTCGTCTTTTTTCTTCAATAAACTGCTTTTCATATTTTGTAAGGGGTCTACTCTTTGTCTTGGTGTTAAAACTCTTGGTGTCCGAGGTGTTTATGAAGTTTGGATTTGACTTGAAATGCTCAATGGTCTGGTCTACATATTCAGCATGGTCGCTTGCAAACTCTATAACTCCCCCATTTTTCATTAATGCTCTTAGACTTGCCAGAAAAGTTTTGTTTATAATTCTGTGTTTTTTATGCCTATCCTTTGGCCACGGGTCAGGAAAATTGATATACACAATATCAAAAATGTCGTTCTCAAAAACCTGATTAAATGCAATTTCTGCGTCAATATGAATGAGTTTTAAGTTTCTCAAGTTTTCTTTATTGGCAAAATGGACTGCATTTTTGAACCTGTAGTATTTGATTTCAATTCCGAGGAAGTTCCAGTCCTTGTTTGTTTTTGCCAACTCAATAATGAATTCTCCTTTTCCAAAACCTATCTCAAGAGCGGTTTTATTATTGTTGCCAAAAATGTCATGGGCGTTTATGGGGAGGTTGTAAATTGATATGTCTAATGTAGGATCCGGCAAGATTTTTCACAGTTACGGTTAAAGTATTTTTTTTATTACAGTGTAATCAATTTTAACAGAATATTTTTCATTTTTTCCGGCCATTATTCCGATTGCCGAAGGCAGTGCCATTTGTATGCTTCCCCTGCGGGATTTTTTGTCAATCTTCATATTGTCTGTCAGATTTTCCGCGGTAACGTTAAAGGGTATTTCCGTTGGTAGTCCTGCACGCTTTAAGAGAAGTTCCAGTCTTGTAAGTTCATTCTTGTTCCATAAACCTAGTTCTACGGCTATTTTACCTTCGACTACCATACCAATGGATATTGCATTACCATGACTCAAAGTATAGTCCGACGATCTTTCTATTGCATGTCCGACGGTATGGCCAAAATTCAGAATTTTTCTCAGCCCTGATTCTTTTTCATCTTTTTCAACTATTTTAGCCTTGATCTTGCAGCAGGTTGCAATAATTTTCCTTAAAAGGTTGTTGTTAAATTCAAATAGTTTTTCAATCCCGCTTTCAAGCAGACTGAAAAGATGTTGATCTGCAATAACACCGTATTTGATTATTTCAGCAAGCCCTTCACGGATTTCCTTTTTATCCAGTGTTTTCAGTGTATAAAGATCTATATACACGCTCCTTGGTTGGTAAAATGCACCAATAAGGTTTTTTCCATACTGCGTATCAACCGCAGTTTTGCCCCCGATTGAGCTGTCAACACATGCCACCAGTGTAGTTGGCACTTGTATATAGGGAATGCCCCTCATATAAGTAGCGGCAACAAAACCAGCAATATCTCCAACAACTCCCCCACCAAGAGCAATTACGACAGAGTCTCTCCCGAAGTTTGATTCCATCATCGTGTTTTCTATTTGTGTTTTAATATCTCTGTTCTTTTGCTTCTCGCCGGCGGGAAAATCAATCAGCAAGACGTTTAAGTCATTTTTCTGAAAAAGCGTTTTGAGTTTGTTTCCATACAGATTTTTAACATTGGAATCAGTTATTATTGCATAGGAAAAACCCAGTGGTTTTTTTGCAAGTTCTTCCCCCAGTCTGTGTAAAACACCCGGTCTTATGATTATTCTGTAGGAGTTATCAACGGTGCTCTTCAGATTTACATCTATGATTGTCATTATGCTCAATCACTGTATTTAACAACTGACCAGACGTTTGTAGAATTCAGTTTTTCGGCTCCTTTTAATGATGTAAGCTCCACCAGAAAAAGGCATCCGACAAGATCACCGTTAATCTGCTTTACCAAACTGCTTGCTGCTTTGGCTGTACCACCCGTTGCAAGCAGATCATCAACTATGATAACCTTTTTTCCTTCGGGTATCGCATTCTCATGTATTTCAAGAGAGTCCTGTCCATACTCCAGATCGTATGATGCTTTTACAGTTGTATTCGGTAGTTTTCCGGGTTTTCTCACCACCACAAGTCCTTTTGACAGCACCATAGAAAGAGCGGAAGCAAAAATAAACCCCCTTGATTCTATCCCTGCAAAATAGTCCGTTTCCATACCGCTGATCATATCCGCCATCCGTTTAACCGCAAGTTCAAACGATTTGGCATTTTGCAGTAGTGGGGTAATATCGCGGAAGTTAATTCCCTCTTTTGGAAAATCCTTAATGCTCCTGATAAATTTTTTTATTTCATTCACTGTGTTGTATACTCCATCTCCGTAATTTGCACCTTTGATTAACAGGTAGTTATTTTAAATGATCACAAGCAATCCTGACTGCTTCAGCAGCACTGGAAGCGGGTTGAATATTTGGTGAAATATCCCATGTATTTATTCCTATGATCTTTTTGTTGAATCTCAGGGCAAAAGAGAGTTCCGATAATGTACCAAATCCCCCTCCTATTGCAATTATAACGTTCCCGCTTAAAGCAACTGCCAGGTTTCTGGCTTGTCCAGTTCCTGTAATAATGGGAACATCCAGATATTGGTTTGAGTCCTGCTCAGTTTCTCCGGGTAGTATTCCTATGGTTAAACCGCCTTCAGATTTTGCCCCCTTGCAAACGGACTCCATAATTCCACCTAAACCCCCGCATACCACCACAAATCCTTTTCTTGCGATCTCCCTTCCCACTTCTTCGGTAGTGGCAGTGAGCTTGTGGTCATCATTACTTCCAGATCCTATTACGCTTATTAACTTCATAAATTTTTTATTCCAAGCATACAGTTTGCATTTGATTCAACTTCATTATACTTGATTTACACTGCTAATTTGCTACCTTTTATCTTGATGAACTGCAATAAACTGACAAGATTTTCATACATATCACTCTTATTACCGTTTTTTTTAATACTTAGTTCAGTTGTGTATTCAGATGAGAGTAACCCTACTGGATTGAAATTCGGTATGTCCAGCAAAGATGCAAAAGAACTTATAACAGCTAACGAACATGAGATATTAAAAAACGTGGTTGATTCAAAAGACATTAGAACTATTTTTGTTGACGGAATTATTTTTGAGTATCCATCCGTTAGTGGTATTGAAGCTGAAAAAAAAACAAAGCTGGAATTTTATGATGACAGACTTATGTCCGCTTTACTTGTTGTTAAAAAACTGGAAGGTAGTCAGTTTGTTGATATATACAACAAACTTTTAAAGAACATAGAAGCTGACTTTGGTGATTTCACCTCCAGAGATAATATGAATTTCTACGATATATGGACTTGGGAAAAAGATAATTTGAAGATTGTTCTCAGCACAAACAGAAAAAATGGTCAAATAAAGATCAAATACACTTATATTCCTATTGCTAATTACAAGGCGAAAAAAGAGCTCCGCGTTAAAAGAAGAGGGAAGTTAAAGAATCCTGCCGAACAGATGTTCAAAGATGGAGATTTCTCACAGCGTGGTGGAACGACAACCGGATATGGCACTTTAAGTCCATAAAAGGTTTGACTATTCAATCTATTAATTGCCACTCTTTTTTTCTGCCTCATAGTTCGCCGATTGTCAAAACAAAAGAACTTACAATTCCACATAAAAATTTGCCAGATTATCGGTTTTATTCCTTTTCTGTATCAAATTAATTTAACTTTATAAATTTGCCTATATATAGTTTTTCAACTAATGCCGAAAACAGCTTGGTTTTCTTACGGTCATTTAAGGATGCTATGCAATAATTATTCTTAATTTGAAATTATTTCCCATAATATATGAAAATATCACCTGTAATCATTGGTTTTTTTCTAATCAATTTACTGTTTATTATTAGCTTCCCATCTGAATCAATCGGTCAGGAAGAAAACGGTGACAATAACACAAAAATTGTCAAGATTGAAGTCAAGGGCAATGATGACGTGAGTCTGGATTCAATAAAGAATAGCATTCAAACCCAGTTTCCGTCCATAAGACCCTGGGCAGCGAGGCCGAAATTGGATGAAAGTATATTTGAAGACGATATAGAAAAAATCAAAGCATTGTACGCGGACCATGGATATTACAACGCCCAAATTACCTATGAAGTTAATTACCGTAATGAAAACAGAGAGGCAGCAATAATGATATGGATAGATCAAGGCAAGCCGGTGATACTTAGGAGACTTAATGTTGTTGTACTTGGTAGCGGATTAGAAGAGTCCAATCAGGATTTGGAGTTGATAGAAGAAATAAACAGGAAAGTTCTGCTAAAACCCAATAAGGTTTTTTCTGCAATAAAGCTCAGAGTTTCTAAGAGTAAGATAAGAAAAATTTTGTCCAGTAGGGGTTACCCTAAGTTTGATTTGAGACCCCAGATACTGGTCAACAGGAAGGAAGAATGGGCGGAGGCAAATTTTGAGGTTGTTCCCGGTTCAAAATACAAGTTCGGCAGCATTGAAATTGAAGGGAACCAGACAGTGTCTGATAATCTGGTGAGAAGAGAGCTCTTGTATAAAACTGGTGATTATTATTCTCTTGAAAAAATTACCGATTCCCAATCGGATATTTTTCAACTTGGATATTTCAAATCCGTAAATATTGAACAGATCTATAATGACGATAAATTAGAGGTTGATACTATCGTCAGGATTAAGGAAAAGAAACTTGGAAGTATAAGATTTGGTGTTGGGGTTGCCTCCGAAGACAAACTGAGAACGCAGGTAGAGTGGACGCAGGGTAATTTACTAGGTGGGGGTAGAAATATGGAAATTCTTACTAAGGTTTCTTTCATAACCCAGCTTGTTCAGGCAAGTATCAGCCAGCCGCACATTACAGGTAGGAGCTCAGAGCTGATAGGTTTCTTGAGTTTTAAAAGAGACGATTTGCCAAGCTATGAAGGCTCATTTATAACCTCATCTCTGGCACTTGAAAAGAAACTTGCCAAACCTCTCAGGGGAAGAAGTTCGTTTAATGTTATTTATTCAGATATTACTTCGCAGTCAACAGTTTCACCCATTGAGCGAAGTCGGCGGAATGTTTTCCTGACAACATTCGGGGGAGGATTAAGTTTCAATGTAATTGACGACCTGTTTAATCCGACTGAGGGAATTGCCTCTGATACGAGGTTGGAGGTGTCCTTAACAGATCTGGGTTCGGATGTTGACTATTTGCTGTCTCTTACAGATTTAAGGATATACAAAAGCGTTTCAAAATTTGTTTTTGCACACAGGTTGGAGTTGGGATTTATATATTCCTTTGGATCCACGGATAGATTTGATATTCCTATCTTCAAAAGGTTTTTTGCAGGTGGGAGTAACAGCTTCAGGGGTTATAATTTTCAAGAGCTTGGGCCTCTGAATTCAAAAGGAGAACCGATTGGTGGCAATTCTCTCATAGTGGGTAACCTGGAAATAAGACACCCTCTACCACTCCGGAGGCTCAGAGGTGTGGTGTTTTTAGATTACGGTAATGTCTATCCGGGTGAATTTGAATATTCTTTGGACGGGCTGAGATACGCCGTTGGAGGAGGCTTGAGGTATGATACAATCATCGGTCCCGTCAGGTTTGATATTGGTTACGCCTTGAATCCAGACCCTGAATTGAAAAGATTTCACGTTTTTCTCAGTGTTGGACAGGCATTCTGAATTTACGAACAGAGCTTTTTTATACCCCGTGAAGCCTGCATTATTCTCTTTTCATTTTCAACCAGTGCCAATCTTATAAAACCTTCTCCATACTGACCAAATCCAATTCCGGGGGACGTTGCAACTTTTGCCTCTTCTATAAGTAGTTTTGAAAACTCCAATGAGCCGAGTTTTTTATATTTATCGGGTATTTCTGCCCAGACGAACATGGTGGCTTTGGGCATATCTATTTTCCACCCTGATCTGTTAAAGGACTCTATGAGCTTGTTCCTTCTTGATTTGTAAGTGGCGTTGATTTCTCTCACGCATTCCTGTGAGCCGTTCAGGGCTTGAATTGATGCTATCTGAATAGGCTGAAATATCCCGTAATCAAGGTAGCCTTTAATGCGTTTCAAAGCAGAAACGATTTTACTATTCCCTACCATAAAACCAACTCTCCAACCTGGCATGTTGTAGCTTTTGGACAGAGAATAGAACTCCACCGCCACGTCAAGTGCTCCCTTAATCTCCAGTATGCTTGGTGCTTTATAGTTGTCAAAGCACAAGTCGGCGTAAGCGAGATCGTGAACTATTATTAGTCCGGATTCTTTTGCCAGTTCCACAATGTCTGCAAAAAATTTCTTCTCCACGGTTTTTGTGGTTGGGTTGTTGGGGAAAGAAAGTATCAAAACTTTGGGCTTAGGCCAAACTTCATTCAGCGTTTTTTGTATTGATTCAATCAGTTCATCTCCATCAGTCAGTGGTATGCTTTGTACATCTCCACGAGAAATTATCACAGAATAAATATGAATTGGGTATGCAGGATTTGGAACGATAACAGTGTCTCCGGGTGAGAGTATTGATAGCATTAGGTGCGAGATACCCTCTTTGGAACCTATTGTTACGACAGCTTCGGTTTCCGGGTTCAACTCAACGTTATAATTTCTTTTATACCAGTTTGTGATAGCCAGCCTCAACTTGTATATTCCCGCAGAGGCAGAATACCTGTGATTTCTTGATTTGGATGAGGCCTCTTTCAGTTTTTTAACTATATGTTCCGGAGTAGGTTGATCAGGATTGCCCATTCCCAGATCAATTATATCTTCCCCTTTTGCCCTTGCTCTTGTTTTATATTCATTAACTACGTTGAATACATAAGGGGGCAATCTTTTAATAAGGGAAAAATCATCGTCCAAGTTGATCATTGTTTTATTTCCAGAACTATAAAAAGTAAATTCTATTATAAATACGGACAATCTCAAGGAGTGGGGAATACCTGATGTTTAATAATAAAGGATAATTGTTCAAACGAGTAATAATTGATGGGCATGAAAAGAATTATTAATTTGTGTTATGTGCAAGTAGTTCTTAAAGTGCTTTAAAATCCTTTGGTAATCTCTTTTAAGCATTTAACGGAGTACCTTTCTATAATTTTTCATTTTTCTATTTTCAAAAAGTATTTTTCTATCATCAATATAATAAATTCAAGAGTGTATTTAACTATCATAGTTTAAGGAGTTTCAAGGCAAACTTTACAGATTAATTTTCAATTTGATATATAAGTTTTAGCTAAAACCAAACTATATACGTTAATTAAATACTTCGTTTGCCTGATAACAGATTTATTGCTTATAATTACTTTTGTATTATCAGTGCTTTCAAATATGATTAGTACAATTATGTTCAAGACTATTTTAATCTCTTTATTTATATGTTTCCTGATAACAGGTTGCTTCAATAGAGGGGGTAATGTTGAAGGGAGTGATACAATAAGCTATGAGCATAAAGGTTCAAAAGACATTAACGATTATACACAGAAGGGGATTGCTTCCTGGTATGGGGATAAGGAGCATGGAAATAAGACAGCAAGCGGTGAAAAGTTCAGCAGATATGCCTACACGGCTGCCCACAAAACTATTCCATTTGGTACTGTTGTGAGGGTTACAAATCTGGAAAACGGTAAAGACGTTGTGGTTACAATAAACGACAGGGGGCCTTTTATAAAGGGCAGAATCATAGATCTTTCTTATTCTTCTGCTCTTGCCATTGATTTGGTCAGGACTGGAATCACCAAGGTTAAAGTAGAGGTAATTTCCTCACCTTCGTTAAGGAGTAATAGTTATTTCAGACCTGTCTATACTGTGCAGGTCGGATCCTTCAGCAGTAAAATTAATGCCTTGTCTGTGAAAAATGAACTGCGTTCTGTGACAAGTAGTGATGATATACGTATAGAGCGTGTTAAGGTTAAAGGCGACACTTATTACAGGGTGAGAGTTGGCATGTTTTCACAAAAATCTCAAGCTGAGAAGTTAAAGAAAAAGCTTCGCAGTTACGGTTACAGGGGGAAAGTTGTGCTGGAGTAGAAATTTCTCACCGAATTTTATTTTCCACTGATTACTATATCAATAATGTCAAAAACAAGAATAACTAATTTGCACGTGATGAAGAAAGAAAGTAAGAAAATCACGATGATAACCGCCTATGATTTTTATACCGCAGAAATTTTGGACGAAGCGGGGGTTAACGTGGTGCTTGTTGGGGATTCTCTTGGAAATGTTGTGCAAGGTGAAAAAGATACTCTTTCTGTGACAATGGATCAGATGATCTATCACACCTTGATTGTATCCAGAGGCTTGAAAAGTGCTCACTTATCCAGCGATATGCCTTTCATGTCATACCATGCTTCCAAGACTGAAGCTATAAGAAATGCGGGAAGATTGGTCAAAGAAGGGAAAACTGAATCCGTAAAACTTGAGGTTAATGAAGAGTATATTGATACGGTTTATGCTATAAATAAGGCAGGTATACCAGTTATATCACATATCGGACTTTGTCCTCAATCCCTTCATGTTATGGGTGGTTATAAAATGCAGGGACGTTCAAAAGAAGATGGTGATCACATATTAGAACTTGCTACTCTTTCAGAAGAAGCTGGGGCTTTTATGCTTCTGCTCGAAAGCATTCCTGAAAATCTTGCGAAAAAGATCACCGAATCGGTAAATATTCCAACCATAGGAATTGGTGCTGGAAGATACTGTGATGGGCATGTGCTAGTGTTTCACGATATGATGGGATTGAGCAAAGGCCCACAGCCTAGTTTTGTGAAGAAGTTTGCTGAAGGCAAGAAACTGTTTAAGCAAGCTGCTGAGGAGTATATTGAGCAAGTAAAAAAAGGTAAATTTCCCGGTAAGGATCAATCTCATGAGCAGTTCTGAAAAACCAGTTATTATCAAAGGATCATTGGAATTATGCTCGCTCTCAAATGATTTTAAGATAAAGGGCAAAAAAATTGCTTTTGTTCCTACGATGGGATCTCTTCATAAAGGGCATTTGAGTTTGATATCTAAGGCAAACAAGTTAGGCGATGTTACAGTGGTAAGCATATTTGTCAATCCTACACAGTTTGGAGAGAATGAGGATTTTGACCATTATACTAGGGATGTTGAAGGCGATATTGACAAACTGTCTGATTACAAGGTTGACGTGGTTTTTGTGCCGGAAGCCAACGAAATTTATTCATCTGGTTTTCAAACCTATGTTGAGGTAACTGAACTTCAAAACTGTATGTGTGGTTTGCATAGGCCGGGTCATTTCAGGGGAGTAGCCACTGTGGTGTTGAAGTTGTTTAATATAGTTAAACCGGACTATGCAGTCTTTGGGCAAAAGGATTACCAACAATTGAAGATAATTGAGCAGATGGTCAAGGATCTAAATCTGGAAGTCAGCATAGTATCGATTCCCATAGTTAGAGATAAAGATGGATTGGCACTGAGTTCCAGAAACAAGTATCTTTCGGATGAGCAAAAAGAAAAGGCCCTTGCGGTCTCAAAGGCATTGTTTAGTATTCGCCAAAGTTTTCTACAAGGTTGTAAAAATGTTCCGGGTCTTGTAAATATCGGAAAAAAAATTCTTGCTGATTGTAATATTGATAACGTGGATTATTTGGAGATAAGGGATTGCGAGGATATTACCTTGAAAAAAGAAGCTGAGTCTGGCAATTTAGTTGCCCTTGCCGTCAGAATAGGGGAGAATAGATTGATAGACAATATAATTTTGTAGTCAGTTTACAGAGATGAGCTTATTATGAAGAGGTCATTACTTAAATCTAAAATACATCGTGTCATAGTTACAGAGGCTGACCTGGATTATGAAGGAAGCCTTACAGTTGATAAATGTCTTATGGAAGCCGCCGATTTACTTCCCTATGAGGAAGTCCATATTTTTAATATTACAAATGGACATAGGTTTTCAACTTATGTTATTGAGGGTGCCGCCGATTCCAACACAATTTGCGTAAATGGAGCCGCAGCGCATCTGGCAAGAGAAGGTGATTGCCTTATAGTTGCAAGTTTTGCACACTATGATGAAACTGAGTGTAAGAGTCATGTTCCAAGACTAATATATGTAAATGAATTAAATGAAATAATTGATTTCAAGCCTGATGGAATTAACTTAGAGTTGGCAAAGAGTTGATCACCCATCAGACAGTGTTTTTTCATGTGGTTATTGACAAGTTTTAACTATAAGGTTATAGAATAAACCCAAATTGAAAACAAAACTAAGAACGACAGAGTTTTGCAGATTCTCTCTTTTGCGTAATTGACTGGAAATTTTACCGGAGGTTTTTTAGAAATAAATAATGAAAGCAATAATACTTGCAGCTGGCAGAGGTTCCAGATTAGCTCCATACACTAACCATATACCCAAATGTTTGCTTGATATCGGCGGAGTGACAATTTTAGAGCACCAACTCAACCATATCAGGTATTGTGGGATAACTGAAGTGGCTGTTGTTGTAGGTTTTGGATTTGATAAGGTAGAAAATTTTCTTAGAAGTTATGACGGACTGGGAATTAAAATCAAGACGCTTTACAATCCTTTTTATCAGACAACAAACAGTCTAATATCTTTGTGTATTGCTCGTAGTGAGATGAATGATGATATACTGGTAATGAATGGGGACGATGTCTTTGAAGTTGATGTAATCAACAAACTTTTATCGGTTACCAATGAAAGATTTTGCATGCCCATCAAAAAAAGATTGTTATACGATGATGAAGACATGAAGATAAGGCTGAATAAAGATAAGATAGTTAGCATAAGTAAGGGAATTACAAACAATATATCTGCAGAGTCAGTGGGGTTGAGGGTGTTTAGAGACACAGGAGTAGAAATACTGAAAAGAGCAATTGAAGAAGAAATGCGCACTTTTTTGTCCGAGAAAAAGTGGTATATATCTGCAGTGCAAAGACTTATAAACAGGGGTTACAAAGTTAAGTCTGTGGATATAGGTGATTTGTTTTGGATGGATGTTGATTTTCCATCGGACCTATCTAAGGTCAGAGCAAATTCGGATAAATTCCTGAACGCTAGTCAAAGCCGTGTTTATTTGAGAGTAGTGGGATCCAATTCATAAGACAGTGCATGCCTTAGTAATAGTTTCTGCTGATGGATTGAATGGGGAGTCACTTAATTCTTTCCCTTTCCTTTCCGTTGCTGAAGTTACTCAGCTAAAAAGACTCCTGATTAATTCCGAAAGAGCAGGAATTACCCGCTTTACTATTATCTGTGAAGAGAACATAAAGTTCTCAATACTTGATTTGATAAAGGACAGAAGGATCCAGTCACGGATTGATCTGGTAACAAAAAATGAGAAACCTGACTTGGATGCTGAAGAAGAATACATTGTTATTCAGTCCAACCTTTTGATTTATCATACGTCTATCAAGCAGTTTATTAGTCTGTCGGAACAAGTGAAGTTCGTAACTGTGCTTTCCGATAAAAACAATAATATTTACGGTTTGTTGAAAGTAAGTAGGGTGGAAGCAGAAAAAATTATTAACGGCGGAAACTTACGTTTCTGGTTTGAGCAGCAAGGCGATAAATCCATCAAATACATAAGTGTTGAAGATGGTTATTATATGAACTTATCTGATGACCCGGACTCACTTCATAGAGCAAATGATTTAATATTTTCTAATATAGGTAAAACTGCAACCGGCTGGATAGCAAGGAATATCAACGGTAGAATATCCTTACCTATTAGTCGACAGTTAATTAAAACATCTTTGACACCTAACGCCATAAGCATTTTGATTAACGTGATTGGTGTGCTTTGCGGTCCCTTTTATGCAATTGGATATCCTGTCGTTGGTGCAATATCCATGCAGATTGCTACAATTTTAGACCGCTGTGATGGTGAAGTTGCTAGGGCAAAGTTGATGGAAACTAAAAGAGGACAGTGGATAGATACCATAAGTGATCAGTTTACAGTGCTTTCATTTTATGTAGGTCTTCCAATTGGTTACTACCTTGAGACTGGTAGCAATTGGATAATTTTTGTCGGAATTATGAATGTATTACTATACTTTTTCTTTCTAGTATGGTCTTTCTATTTTCTCAGAAAATATACGGATTCTGGCAGTCTTGTAGCCTATTTTGAAGTTGATAAAATAGTGAGTAAAGAAGATACTTCTGTCATCAGGAAGTTTATATATTTTTTGAGACCCCTTGGCAGAAGGAATTTTTACTCTATGGCTTTTCTGGTTATGGCAATCATATCGGGCTATTGGTTGACATTTTTCTTTGCAACCCTCGCTATAATATTATTTTTCCTTCATCAACTTGAAGATATGATAAGGATCGGTAGAATGCGAAGAAAGGTTCCCAATAGTCTGTAAACAATTTCTATTTGACTGTCATGTAGTTTTATCGGGGGTTTTATGAGGGAAGGTTATTTTTTTTCATGTAATACTGGAGTTCCTGTTTTACGTCAGGGAATAAAACAAACATCCCTGCAATGTTTACAAAAGCCATGAGAAAAATCAGGGAGTCCGATATATTGATCACCTGAGTCAAACTCAGTGTGGAGCCAACCACTACTAAAATGCAGAATATTATCTTGAAAGAAATCTCACTCCATTTTGTTTCACCCATTAGAAATGTCCAACTCTTGAGTCCGTAGTAGCTCCAGGAAATTATTGTTGAGAAAGCAAACATGAAAGCTGCCAGTCCCAATACATAGGGAAACCAAGGTATTGCTTTACCGAAGGCTGCCGAGGTTATTTCAATTCCACTTACTCCTCCCTGTGGTGTCTGATATGTTCCCATTAAAATTATTACAATCGATGTCATAGTGCATATAATTACCGTGTCTATGAAGGGTTCAAGAAGCGAGACCAGTCCCTCTGTTGCAGGGTAGGAGGTCTTGACAGCCGAGTGGGCAATTGGTGCAGACCCGAGTCCTGCTTCGTTTGAAAAAGCAGCTCTTTGAAACCCCCATATCATTACACCCAAAGCTCCGCCTTCAACCCCTTCCGTTGTAAATGCTCCGGATATTATAAGACCTATTACACCGGGTATTTTATCAACGTTTAGTGCGATGATTATGATTGCTGCTCCAACATAAATTAAAGCCATGAACGGCACCAATCTGCTTGTTACACGTGCTATACTCCTGATGCCTCCGATGATCACAAGAGCCACAATTACTGACATAATTATACCGAAGAACCAACCTGCAATTTCTATTTTCTGTCCGGCAATTATTTGAACCTGTCTAAAAGACTGATTTGCCTGAAATATACACCCTGCACCTATCGCGCCACCAATGCAAAAGATTGAAAACAACACTGCGAGGAATTTCCCAAGCCTTTTCATACCTCTTTTTTCAAATCCGCGAGAAAGATAATACATGGGTCCGCCTGACACTGATCCGTCCGGATTTTCCTGCCGGTATTTTACCCCCAATGTACATTCGCAGAACTTGAGTGACATTCCGAGAAATCCGGCAATAATCATCCAGAAAGTTGCTCCGGGCCCCCCTTTGGACACTGCTATTGCCACACCTGCTATATTGCCCAGTCCAACTGTTGCTGCGCAAGCAGTTGACAGTGCCTGAAAGTGAGACACTTCTCCAGGAGCTGTTGGATCGGGATCTTCTCCTTTTATGAGTGCAATTGCACGTCTGAATCCCCAGATATTTATGAACTTGAAATAAAGGGTGAAGAATATTCCGGCAATTATTATAAGTGCCACCACGATCTTTATATCTGTTTTGAACAAAGACACAGAGTAAAAGACTGTTTTCGAAAGAAAATCCGACACCGGCGCTACAAAGTTGTCAATATTTTCATCCACACCGGCAAACGATAAAGACGGGATAAGCAACGCCGCCATAGAAGCGAAAACAAAGAGCATGGAGTTTGTTAAACTTCTCTTTACATTGCGGCTTGTTAAAAATGTAAAGCTACCTGTTTTCTGCTCAAAGTTTAGATCTGTCATTGCAAATTTTTCTGTGTTGAATAATCGGGCTTAGCTGTCAGAGTAATTTTTTTGCAACACAACATAGTAACATATTTATGTATTGTTGTACAACTTATTTTTTCTTGACAAACACTGAATTAAAATTATTTTAGTAGAGCTAAAATTTAGAGTCACATAGGACTGAAATAGAGTGTCTCTTAAAAAAACTTCCAAAAAAACCACTTCAAAAAGATCAAGTTCAAAATCGAAAGCTAAAGAAAAAAAATCGGTGAACAAGGGAACCTATTCATCGACTTTTATGAACGAGATGAGAAATACCCTTTTGCATATGAGAAACGAGTTACTTGAGGAAGTGGCTAAATCAGTCAAAGAAGAATCTGATCATCTGCGCTTTAATGTCGGAGATTTTTATGATTATGCATCTGAAGATAGACAGCGTGAATTAGCTTTAACTTTGTCTAACAGGGAGCGTGAAAAATTAATGCAGATAGAACAGGCTTTAAAGAAAATAGAAGACGGTACTTATGGTATTTGCGAGATCACGGGGGAAAATATAGGTGAGGAAAGACTCAGGGCTCTTCCTTTTACCACGGTTAGTATAGAAGCTCAAGAAGAGATAGAGAAGGGATATTAGTCTTTTATCTTGTTTAGTGATTTATCATAGGTTGGTCTGAACAAGTCTACTTCCGTAATAATTGAATCAACATTGGTGCCCGGGGTAATATCAAATGCCGGATTCATAACCTCAACTTCTGCTGCTAATTTGTTTTCTCCAACATGAGTGACTTCAGATATATCTCTCTGTTCAATTTGTATATCACTGCCAGAATTACATTTGAAGTCAATGGTTGAGGTTGGTGCTGCGACGTAAAAAGGTATATTGTGATGTCTGGCAAGCACTGAAACAGTATAAGTGCCTATTTTGTTGGCGACGTCCCCGTTTGAAGCGATTCTATCTGCACCCACAATCACCGAGTCTATCATTCCATTGCTCATCAGGTGTCCGGCCATATTATCGGTTATCAGGGTTACGGGTATGCCATCTTTTTCCAATTCCCAAGCAGTTAGTCGTGCTCCTTGCAAGCAAGGACGGGTTTCACAAGAGATAACTCTGATATTTCTGCCTTTTTCATGGGCACTTCTTATAACTCCAAGCGCTGTTCCATATCCTCCTGTGGCCAAGCCCCCTGCGTTGCAATAGGTCAATACAGTCGAGTCATTTTTTATCAACTCGGAGCCGTTTTCTCCTATCTTGCGGCACGTATCTATATCTTCGTCCAGTATTCTTTTAGCCTCTTTGATAAGTTTTTGGCGGATTTCAGGAATTTCTTTTTCTTTGTTCTGAAGAATAATTTTTTTCATTCTATTAATTGCCCAGAACAAATTAAATGCAGTTGGTCTGGTAGAAGCCAGTCTCTCGCAGATTTCATCAAGGTCATATAAGAAATTTTCCTTCTTTGAATCATCTGCTTGCAATGAACCTATAGCTATCCCCATGGAGGCAGCAATACCTATTGCCGGTGCTCCCCTGATAACCATTGATCTTATTGCGTCTGCTACTTCTTTATAGGATGTATATTCACGGTAAATTTCCTCATTCGGCAGTTTTGACTGATCTATCATTACCACTTTACTGTCAATCCAGTCTATTGTTTTAAATGAAGACATGTCTATTTCCCTTTGACCACCTTAGTAAAGATCATTCCTATCCATTCACCATCTTTTTTTTCATCTATTTGCTGGAATCCTGCCTTGATTATACCTTTTGCCACTTGTTCTTTTTTTGCGAGTAGAATCCCAGAAATTATCAGACATCCATTTGGCGAAAGCTTCATCTCAAGCTCATTCTTAATTGACAGAATTATTTCTGCTGAAATATTGACGGCTATTATATCATATAAACCTCTTACACTCTGGATTGAACCACAAAAAGAAGTTATTCTCTTTTCAAGTTTATTTCTCTTTATATTTTCTCTTGCTTCTCTTATAGCCAGGGGGTCGGTGTCAAAACAAATTGCTTTTTCTACTCCCAGTTTTACGGAGACAATAGACAAAATGCCGCTCCCACATCCAACATCTAAAATTGTATTAAAACTTTTACTGTTGTTCAGACTTTCTATGTATCCGATACATAGCTTTGTGGTTTCGTGGTGTCCCGTGCCAAATGCCATTGAAGGATTAATTACCACCAGATGCTCGTTATCAGCACATCCTCTCATATCCCATGGCGGCGTAATGTAAACACTTTTGCTAGCTTTTATCCTCTTTAATTTGTTTTTCCATACTTCCCAACTTGAATTGTCAATATTTTCAACTCTTATTTCTCCAATTTTGAATTTTTTAAGATTCTCTTTTAAAAAACACATATAGTTTTTGAATTTGTAGATCACGTGTTCTATATTCACATCAGTCGGAAAGAGTGCAGATATTGTATATTCCCCATTATTATCCTCGGATGTTGCCATGGCCCCAAGTCCGAGCAAAAAATCCGATGCAAGGTCTTTTATTTCTGACGGAGCGGTTAATTGAATTTTTGTCAATTTTAGCATAAGGGTCTAATAGTAACTAACTGATTAAGTTGTTAAATTTGTAATAATTTTTGATAAAGCTCGAGTGGGTTAGATGTGGTTTTCTTCTTGTCTTATCTTTTGGTTAGATTATTTGATGATATAATAAAAACTATGAAAGAAAGTGAACTTCAATTTTACAAGGCGATCCTTATCTCTAAACTTGCAGAACTGCTTGGAGTTGCTGAAGAGGCTTTAACAAGGCTCAGTAAGAGTGATATTTTGTTTCCTGACCCTCTTGACAGGGCACTTTCAGAGTCAAACAAATCCATAGAACTTAGAAAAAGGGACAGGGAGAGGAAGTTTATTCAAAAGATCCAGATCGCACTACAAAAAATAGAAAATGGCACTTATGGTATTTGTGAAAAATGTGGGGAATATATCACGGAAGAAAGGTTAAAAGCAAGACCAGAAGCCAATATGTGCATCATTTGCAAGGAAGAAGACGAGGAACTTGAGAACAAGTTTGGCTAATTTTGTTATTGTACTTTTTTTCTAATACCTTTTTACTATTCTTTAGTTTTCATCATTTCATTTGCTGGGATTTTCTTTATAAGATCAGACGCTTTGTCGTAGTATTTTGTGTCTGAATATTCTTCCAGAACCGTGTTAAATCTTTTTAATGCGGCTTTGTGGTTTTTTTTCTTCATATAAAACTCGCCTATAAATATTTCTCTAGAGGCAAGTATTTTTCTGCATTCCGTTATCTTCTTTTCTGCATCAGGAACAAGTTCAGAATCAGGATATTTCTCTATAAATTTTTTAAATCCTGTAACTGCATTTCTGGTATGTGAAGGTTCCCTGTTCTTTGAGGAGCGTAAGTTATAGTTTGACAGCGCCAACTTGTATATAGCATACGGATATTCATCATGCCCGGGATGGTTTTTTATAAATTGTTCATATTCTATAATAGCCTGCTGGTACTCACCCTGCCTGAAATAGGTATCGGCAGTCCTAATCTCGGCAAGTGAGGCAAAGGGACTGAATGTGTGCCTTAGTTGTATTTCTTTCAAGTATTCCAACACCAGATCGTATTCAGGACCGGTAAATATCCATGGGAATCCTCTTTTTTTACTATAAAGCTCGCTTGTGGCAGTTGCATAGAGTTCCTGATCTGTGGCACTTTGTATTTTGGTCCTTCTGGCACAGGAAGATAGAGCAATGACAATAAATAGGAAGAATAGAACGATGTTTTTGTTCATGACAGAATATTATTTATAAGTGATTATATGTGTCAAGAATGTTATAAATACAAGTTGGTAGAACTGAGGGAGATAAGTGAATTCCTCCAGTTTGTATTTATTCATTTTTTATTACGTTAGTATTTCACCGGGTTTTAAGGCCAGTATTTCCAGTCCTTCAATATCTTGTGTCAATTCTATAAGTTGACTGGGTTTTCCTGAGAGTAATGGGAAGGTGTCATAGTGCATTGGTATGACATACCTGGAATTCAAAAGCCTGGATGCGTGAGAAGCTTCAAATGGGGACATTGTGAAGACATCACCTATTGGGAGCATGGAGATGTCAGGTTTGTAAAGTTCTCCTATTAATCTCATATCTCCAAATAGGTTTGTATCTCCGGCATGATAGATAGTAAAGCCATTTTCCAATTTAATTATAAAACCTCCCGGTTCTCCAGCGTAAATCAGCGATCCATCTTCAATTTCAATGCTGCTGCTGTGCTGTGCATGGGTCATTACAAACTTAATTCCCTTAAAAATCTGTGTCCCGCCTTTGTTTATTGGCAGGCATCTGCTTAGTTCTTTATCGGAAAGCCACTTGTTTATTTCAAAAGTGGAAATAATAAAAGGGTTGCATTCTCTGGCGATTTTCAGCAGGTCGCCAGTATGATCCTGATGTCCGTGTGTGACTAATATTACATCAATATCTCTAGGGTTTTTCAGTTCCTTCGGACATAGAGGATTGCCTTCTGTCCAGGGGTCTATCAGTATATTCACGCCGCTTTGTGATTTTATTAAAAATGTTGCATGACCAAAGTAGGTTATTTCTGTTCCATTGTTCAGTTTGTTCATTTTGTCTCCTTAAATTGAATGGATTTTAGCTGATAATATTACTCAATTAGTTCAGGAATTGTTACACTATGTTAAAATATCAAACTTATCTTTAGAAACTGCAAATCCGAGTTCATATCAATATGCTTGATCAAAAATACATAGAGGAAAACCAAGAGCTTGTCAAAGAAAAAATGATTCAGAGAGGGATGTCTCTGAATTTTAAAAAATTAGAAAGCATAAAAGTTGAAAGAAAGAACATCATTGCCGAAGTTGAGAATCTAGAACATGAAAGAAACGTTGGATCCAAGCAAGTTGGCATATTAAAACGAGAAAAGGAGGATGCAAGGGCTGATAAACTTTCGGAGCAACTCAGGTCTATATCATCAAGAATAAAAGAGTTAAATGTAAAAAGACAATGTATAGAGGAAGAGTATAGGGATTTTATTCTTCATATTCCAAATATGCCAAACAGTGAAGTTCCCGTGGGTGATAGTGAGGAAGATAACGTGGAAATACACAGTTTTGGTAAGATAAATGATTTTGATTTTGTTCCAAAAGACCACGTGGAAATCGGCTCGTTTCTGGATATTTTAGATCTGCCCCGCGCCGCAAAAATTACAGGTTCACGATTTGCTTTATACAAGGGGCTTGGTGCGAGGCTGGAGAGAGCATTGATTAACTTTATGCTGGACGTTCATACTCTGGAGCATGAATATACTGAGGTTTTACCACCTTTCATGGCAAATACCAGCAGTTTTATTGGCACGGGCAATCTTCCTAAATTTGAAGATGATCTTTTCAAGGTAACTGACACGGATTATTATCTTATTCCCACGGCTGAGGTGCCGGTTACAAACATAAACGCAGGTGAAGTTTTGAACTATGAAGAACTGCCTATAAAATACGTGGCATACACTCCGTGCTTCAGAAAAGAGGCAGGATCTTATGGTAAGGATATTCATGGAATAATAAGACAGCACCAGTTCAACAAGGTGGAACTTGTAAAAATTTGCGAACCCAAATCATCATACGAGGAACTGGAAACGCTTACAAACGATGCGGCAAGGATTTTGGAATTATTAAACCTTCCGTATAGGGTTGTAATGCTTTGCACTGGCGATTTAGGTTTTTCATCAGCTAAAACATACGATCTGGAAGTATGGATACCAAGCGAGAACAAGTATCGTGAGATCTCTTCTTGCAGTAACTTTGAGTCCTTTCAGGCAAGGCGGGCTAATATAAGGTATAAAAATACAAAGGGAGAAAAATCTGATTTTATCCATACTCTCAACGGGTCTGGAGTTGCAATTGGAAGAGCTTTTATTGCCATACTTGAAAATTATCAGCAAATGGATGGTTCAGTCAAAATTCCCGAGGTGCTTGTGCCATATATGAATGGTGTGGAGGAAATTGTGAATGTTCGTTAATTTGCCGACAAAAAATGTTACGGAACGAACTAGTTTTAAGTTATCTGGTACGCGATCAGTTGTATGATAAAATGTCCCGATATTCAAGAAATTGTTAATTTTCAACTTACTTTGCCTCAAGTATTGATATGGAAGTAATTTACAACCCTAAAGAACCACTTACTTTTTCAACGTCAGCCGCAATTGGGAACTTTGACGGGGTTCACTTAGGACACAAACACATTATTGATTTTTTAAGGAAAACTTCATCTGATAAATCTTCAAAATTATGCGTTATTACATTTGAGCCTCATCCGCAGAAAGTTTTATCAAAAAAGAACTCGCTGCTCATTATACCGTTTCAAGAAAAAATAAGGTTTCTCGAGAAAATGAGAGTGGATGTAACCGTCTGCCTTAATTTTACGAAAGAGTTGTCAGCAATGAGTGCCGAGGATTTTATTGAAAAAATACTCGTCAATACACTGCGTATTAAGAATATTGTTGTGGGTCCTGGATTTGTGTTTGGCAATAAAAGGCTGGGAAATACCGAACTACTTGGCAGGCTTGGTGAAATTTATGGATACGATACCAAGGTTTTAAGTCCAAAGGTTGCAGATAATGAAATAATAAGCAGCAGTTTGATTCGCCGCCACTTGTCAGATGGGAATATTCAAAGAGTGAACAAACTTCTGGGCTATAACTATTTTATAATTGGTGTCGTAGTTGAAGGTGAAAAAAGAGGAAGAGAACTAGGCTTTCCAACTGCAAATGTTAAATCTGAATGGGAATTGCTCCCAAAACCAGGAGTTTATGCAACTTATGCAATTATTGATAACGCGTATTTTCAGAGTATTACCAATATAGGTTACCGTCCTACATTTGGCAAAGATGAGCTCTTGATAGAAACATACATTTTTGATTTCTCAGGAGATATTTACGGTTGTAATATCAGAATTGAACTTGTTAAAAGGCTGAGAGACGAGAAAAAATTTGATGGTATGGATAATTTGGTCTCTCAGATAAAACTTGATGTAAAAGACGTCAGGAATATTTTAGAAAGTAGTGAGCCTGCTTCATTATGAATTACACTGAGCAATGAATGTAAAATCCACAACGAAAATTTATGGAATATTCGGTCATCCGGTTTCACATAGCCTATCTCCCGTAATGCACAATGGTGCATTTAGAGAGCTTGGTTTTGAAGGTGTCTATGTTGCTTTTGATGTTGACCCGGAAAGTATTGGGGAAGCCGTAAATGCTATCAGGTCGCTTGGTATACATGGCATAAATGTAACTGTCCCACATAAAGAGAGCGTTATTATACACCTTGATGAGATTTCTGCCGATGCGAGACTCGTGGGGGCCGTTAATACAATAAGCAACGTGGAAGGCAGATTGATTGGTTTCAACACGGACGTGAACGGACTGTTAAGGGCGATTAGCGATGATCTGAATTTTTCATTTGAAGAAAAAAAAGTTTTTCTTATTGGTGCCGGTGGAGCTGCAAGAGCTGTAATAGTTGGACTTGGCAGGAGTTGTGCATCAGAAGTAATTATCGCCAACAGGACTTTGTCCAAGGCAGAACTTCTTGCAAAGGAATTCAGGGAGCATTTTTCAAGTATCAGTATAAAGACCTTAATACTTCAGGATGAGGAAAAAATAAAAACACATATAAAAAGCTGTGATATTGTTATAAATGCCTCTTCAACTGGAATGGCAGGAAAAAATTCTCTAGATATTCCCTTGCACCTGCTTTCCAAAGATGCCGTTGTATATGACCTTGTTTATGAGCCAAGGGATACCCAGCTTGTAAAAGATGCGAACAGAGCTGGAATTTTGGCGTCTTCAGGTCTTAGCATGCTTCTTTATCAGGGGGCAGAGTCATTTAAAATATGGACGGGTATAGATCCACCCATTCAAACAATGAAAAAAGCTCTGGATACACTGTAAAAGCATTCGGACATGACGTTTGTTCCAGTTGTGCTTACATCATTTTTGAAGAATTCTGTGTAAATAACGTTTGTTTCAAATAGAATATTTGTTCAAGTAGGAGAACAGGAGTAAGTTATGAAAATTGTAAGTCCAGCTGGTGAGTTTGACATCATGGTAAGTGAATCAACGGTTGAGAGTGGCAAGATAGTTATCAAGGGTCAGATAGGTGTATGGGACTCTGATATATACATGGAGACTTCGGACGTCATAAAACTTACTAAAATATTTCTTAAACCGAGTGTCATCTGGCATCTGATTAAATCTTTATTCTGATTCAGTTATAACCAACCACTAAAACAAGAGAAATTGTAGGTTGGAGATTTCTTAATAGCTTTTTGTTTTGCATATTGAATTAAATAGGCCGTTTGAGTCAGATTTTGACGAGCAGATAGAACCCCTATTTTTAATAACCATTATTGTTAGTGTACTCAATCGGTCTAATGCAGAAGCTATTTACAGAATAACTAACAAAAAGGTGTAAATAGGCGAGGAATGTCATTAGTAAATCTTTTGCATTGCTTCATATATGGTGATGCTATTTCTCAGACTTATTTTTTGGTGTTTCAATGAAATCCAGTGCAGTGGAATTAATACAGTATCTTTTCCCTGTGGGTTTTGGTCCATCATTAAAAACATGGCCAAGATGCTCACCGCATTTGCTTGATACAATTTCCCATCTCAAGTGTCCGAGACTGCGGTCGGCAACTAATTTAACTGCGTCTTCAGAAATAGGCTTCCAAAAACTGGGCCAGCCAGTTCCGGAGTTGTATTTATGATCGGAGTGAAAAACAGGTTGATTGCAACCTGCTGTGATATAAATTCCCTCCTTCTTATTATGCAGTAAGTCGCCTGTATATGGTAGTTCCGTGCCTTTTTGCCAAAGTATTTTGTATTCTAAAGGGGTTAGTTTTTGTTTCCATTCTTTGTTGCTTAAACCCATTACACCTTCTGGCGATTTGCCTATACTTTCATCAGTCAGAAGAGTTTTTACAAGAATAGATGAAATTATTACTAACATAATAAAAAGCCATTTCATTTTTCCACCTAATCATACATTACCATATTTTTCACTCTTCGTCTTGTTTAATTGTCCGCATGGGTGGGTAACTAAAGAGAGGAAAAGGAATATAGGGGGATAGACTATCTCGTCAGTTCTTCTGAATTGTCACCCTTTCTAATATTTCTCTTCTGCCCAGCTTTGGCAGGAAGTTTTTATCCTACTAACCCCTTTGAGTAAGGGAAGACGGAGTGGAATCAAACTCGCTATTTCTGTGAACTCAGACCTGAATTCCCTACGAATTGGTTCTTGACACAAGACAAAATAAGAATTTTGGGTTAAAGTAACTAACAGTTACAACAGATAAAAATTAGTCCAATGAAAGCGTCTGATATATTTGTTAAAGCTCTCGAGAAAGAAGGGGTGGAGTATATATTCGGTATTCCGGGTGAAGAAAATCTGGATTTTTTGAACTCTCTCAAAGATTCATCAATAAAACTTATACTTACACGCCATGAACAAGCCGCTGGATTCATGGCTGCAACTTACGGTAGGCTGACTGGAAAGTTGGGGGTGTGTCTGTCAACTCTGGGGCCGGGTGCAACTAACTTTGTGACTGCCGCTGCTTATGCACAACTTGGTGGAATGCCCATGATGATGATAACAGGTCAAAAGCCCATAAAAAAGAGCAAACAAGGACAGTTCCAAATCGTTGATATAGTAGCTATGATGCATCCGCTCACAAAGTTTACAAAACAGATTGTGGACGTTAGTAATATACCAAGTCTTGTCAGGGAGTCCGTAAGAATTGCCGAGGAAGAAAGACCGGGCGCCGTTCATCTGGAACTTCCAGAGGATATTGCTGCTGAAAACGGAGAACCTCAATATTACAAAAAATCTTATACAAAAAGACCCGAAGCAAATCAGGAAACTGTAAGTGCAGCTGTAAGTCTCATATTAAAAGCCAAAAAACCTCTCCTTTTAATAGGTGTGGCAGCGAATCGCAACAGGGTGTCTCATTCTTTAAAGAGATTTGTAGATGAAACTGGCATCTTTTTCTTTAATACACAGATGGGTAAAGGTGTTGTTGATGAAAGGAATGAAAAGTTTCTGGGGACTGCTGCTTTATCTGACCATGATTATCTTCATTGTGCAATTTCACAAGCAGACCTGATAATTAATGTTGGACACGATGTTATTGAAAAACCACCGTTTTTTATGAATCCTGAAGGTGTAAAAGTTATTCATGTAAACAACTTCAGTGCTAAGGTTGATGACGTCTATTTCCCCCAAGTAGAAGTTGTTGGAGATATTGCTGCTTCCATTGATGCAATGCTCAAATTATTGAAAAATAAGAGAGTTGTATGTCCAGATGGTTTTTCCCGTATTAAACAGAATCTTGACGACTACATATACACAAAGGGTGGCGACACGGGTTTTCCAATAATACCACAAAAGGTTGTTGCAGATATAAGGGAGGTAATGCCCGATGATGGAATAGTTACTCTTGACAACGGCGTTTATAAAATATGGTTTGCGAGGAATTATAAGGCATATAATCCCAACACTTTGCTTTTAGATAATGCACTGGCAACTATGGGTGCGGGACTTGCATCCGCCATAGGTGCAAAGATCGTTAAACCTGATAAAAAGGTGCTTGCTGTATGTGGTGATGGTGGATTTATGATGAACTCACAGGAAATTGAAACTGCCGTCAGGCTTAATTTGGATATTGTCGTAGTAATATTGCGTGATGATGCTTATGGAATGATAAAATGGAAGCAGGCAGGGCAGGGTTTTGAGGAGTTCGGGCTGGATTACGGCAATCCTGATTTTGTAAAATATGCACGTAGCTACGGTGCTTATGGACACAGAGTTACTTCAAACGAGGACATGTTGTCTATTCTTGATGGATCTTTGAACAGCAAAGGTGTTCACATTGTGGAAGTACCAGTGGATTATTCCGAGAATGAAAAAGTCTTAATAGATGAACTTCAGAGTTTAACCTGCGATCTTGTCTAATAATTAAAATAACAAACTGAAACAACTTATTAAGTATGTTTATAGAAACGCTTGAGTGAACGAGGAAATTAAAGTGGCAAAAGGAAGACTGCAAGTTTTAACTGCCTACGATGAACAGATCATAAAGGAATTACCTTTTTGTAGTGCAAGAAAAGCAGAGGAAATTCTTGCAACTGCAAGAGCCGTGGCGGATGATAGAAGCAAGTGGTTAACCAGTGCGGAAAGAATAGAAATTCTTGAGAAAACAAAGTTGGCAGTTCAGCGAAGATATGATGAGATCGTCAGGACTGCAGCTATGGAAGGCGGAAAGCCGCTGACTGACACAAGGGTTGAAGTTACAAGAGCAATAAACGGCATACAGGTAGCAATAGAGGAGATCGGCAGGCTAACAGGTAAGGAAATAGCTATGAACGTTAACTCAGCTTCCCTTAACCGTATGGCATACACCTTCAGAGAACCCATCGGGGTTGTGGTTGCGATCTGTGCATTTAACCATCCGTTCAATCTCTGCATTCATCAGGTGATAACTGCCGTTGCTGCTGGCTGTCCTGTCATTGTTAAACCTGCCTCTACAACGCCTTTGTCGGCAATAAATCTGGTTGAAATATTGCATGAAAGCGGACTTCCAAAAGAATGGGTTCAGGTGTTAGTGTCAGACAGACACATTGCTGAAAATTTGGTAACTGATAAAAGGGTTGATTATGTGACCTTTATAGGTTCTGGTAGAGTGGGGTGGTATTTGAGATCAAAACTGGCTCCCGGCACCAGGTGTGCACTTGAACATGGAGGGTCGGCTCCCGTAATCTTTGAAGCTGATGCAGATATTGAAGATGCTCTTCCACTGTTGGCTAAAGGTGGTTTTTACCATGCGGGACAAGTTTGTGTTTCTGTTCAAAGGGTTTTTGCTGACACAAAAGTTGCAGAGAAAGTTGCCAACAGGCTTGCAGGAATTGCAAAAAAATTGAAAGTTGGCGACCCCTTGGACGATAAAACAGACATTGGGCCACTTATACTTCCTGGAGAAGTTGAAAGGGTACATGACTGGGTAGAAGAAGCCGTTAAAAAGGGAGGAAAATTGATCTGTGGTGGCAGGAAATTAAGCAGAACTTGCTATGAACCGACTGTTATACTTGATCCTCCTCAAAACGTTAAATTATCACGTGAAGAGATCTTTGGTCCCGTTATTGCCATTTACAGCTATAAAGATCGCAATGAAGCTATCAAGTTCGCAAACAGTGTCCCACTGTCATTTCAGGCAGCAATATTTACCAAAAATATTGATGTAGCACTTGACACAGTTAAGAGGATAAATGCCGCCGCAGTTATGGTAAACGACCACACGGCGTTTAGGGTTGACTGGATGCCCTTCAGGGGTTCAAAAGAGTCCGGTATTGGAACGGGGGGCATTCCTTATACCATGCACGAGATGACGGAAGAGAAATTGATGGTTATTAGGTCAAGTGTGCTGTAGATATTACACAACCTATTTTTGAAATACTTAACCGCCAACTAAGAAGTCAAAAACATTGCCTAAAGTTGAGGAATCTCCTCGGTATATCTCCGTATAGCCACACATAGTGCAAGAGACGGTTTGAAATTTCTTATTTTGTATATCAAACAGTTTTGCTAGCCAGCCCCCGGGTGCACGGAATTCACCTCTTTCATAAGTGACATTGTCACACTTGGGACAAACATAAGATCTTTGATTGGTTGCCATTTGGTTCTTTTTTTTAAGAATATATTATAGAAAAGTGGTTTTCAAGCATTGGGAATATTGTTTATTGATTAACACACCCCTTAAATTATAATCTTTTTTCACTAATGAAACTCAAGTATATCCGCAACTTTTCTATTATTGCGCACGTTGACCACGGCAAATCCACTTTAGCAGATAGAGTTCTTGAATATACGGGAACAATTTCCGAGCGAGATAGGACTGCACAATTCCTTGACAACATGGATCTGGAGCGTGAAAGAGGAATAACCATAAAAGCTCAGGCGGTCAGAGTTAATTATAAATCCGATGATGGGAATACTTATGAATTTAACCTGATTGATACGCCCGGTCACGTGGATTTCAGCTATGAGGTTTCAAGAAGTCTCATAGCTTGTGAAGGTGCTTTGCTGGTGGTTGATGCAACTCAGGGAGTAGAAGCACAGACGGTTGCCAATTCTTACCTTGCAGTTGACGCGGGATTGGAACTTATACCCGTGATAAACAAGATAGACCTTCCTGCATCAGAACCGGAAAGGGTTAGAGATGAAATTGAGGAAGTAGTGGGAATTGATGCCTCAGACGTGATTTATGCAAGTGCCAAGGAAGGAATTGGCACAAAGGAGATACTTGAAGCGATTGTAAAACTTATTCCTCCTCCGACTTCCAATGATCAAAAAGAATTGAAAGCCTTGATCTTTGACAGCTGGTTTGATTCCTATCAAGGGGTGGTAATGCTTGTAAGGATATTTGAAGGTGAGTTGAAACTTGGAATGAATATAAAAATGATGTCAACGGGGAAGGAATACGAGATTAAAACCGTTGGTGCATTTTCTCCTCATGCAGTGGAGCTTGATAAGTTGACAACCGGCGAGGTTGGATTTGTTTCAGCTTCAATTAAAGAGGTCAGAGAGGCAAAAGTGGGGGATACGATAACGGGTGCTATTAATTCCACAAAGTTACCCCTTGAAGGTTTTAAGGTGATGAAACCTATGGTTTTTAGCGGTTTATATCCCATAGATTCGGGAGAATACGCAAAACTGAAAGAAGCATTGGAAAAGTTATGGTTAAACGATTCTTCTCTTGTTTTTGAACCGGAAACTTCTGCTGCTCTCGGTTTTGGTTTCAGGTGTGGTTTTCTAGGTTTGCTGCACATGGATATTATCCGTGAAAGGGTAGAAAGGGAATTCTATGTTAGCCTAATTACTACTGCTCCGACCGTTATTTACAAGGCCATCTATAAAGACGGTTCCGTTGTTTTTCTGGATAATCCAAGCCACCTTCCTTCGGGTGACAGGAAAGCTACGGTGGAAGAGCCTTACATGCTGATCTCCGTGCACACACCCAAAGAGTTTCTCGGCTCCATTTTTAAGTTATGTGAGGAAAGGAGAGGTACCCAGAGTAATTTAAGATATATAAATCAGGACAGGGTGATCGTTGAATATGAGTTACCGCTTGCGGAAATAGTATATGATTTTTACGACAGGCTTAAATCGGTTTCAAAAGGCTATGCCTCAATGGACTATGAGCCTATTGGTTATAAAAGTTCAAATCTGATCAAATTGGACGTTCTTGTAAACGGTGAATCAGTTGATGCTCTTTCTGTTATTGTTCACAAGGACAATGCTTATTACAGAGGTAGAGAATTGATTGAGAAATTGAGATCATTGATCCCGAGGCAGCTTTATGAAGTGGTTATACAGGCGGCTGTTGGAAGTAAGATAATTGCAAGAGAGTCGGTAAGGGCTCTAAGAAAAGACGTTACTGCTAAATGCTACGGTGGCGATATTACCAGAAAGAGGAAACTGCTTGAGAAGCAGAAAGAGGGGAAAAAGAGAATGAAGCAGGTTGGTAATGTTGAGATCCCGCAGGAGGCTTTTCTGGCTGTTTTGAAGACTTAGGTGTTGAAAGTCCAAAGAGTTTATGGTTGATATATCAATACTTGAGTTAAAACTTATGGTCATTCCTTTTGTTTCTGCATTTATTGGGTGGCTCACAAATTTTATTGCGATCAAATCACTTTTTCACCCAAGATGTCCAACAAAAATTTTTCTAATAACATTTCATGGACTAATTCCTAAAAGAAAAAATAATTTAGCAAAAGAGATCTCAGAAGCGGTAGATAAACATCTTTTGTCAAGAGAAGATATAGAAAAAATTCTTTTTGACGAATCTCTAAAAAGAAACTTAGAAAAACAGATCTTTAATGTTATGAAAGAAAAAGTTTGCGAGCATTCACCAAGAATTTTTTCAGCAATGATAGACCCGATCTTTTATAATATAGAGAGAAAAAATAGAGGGAAGATAATAAAATTTATTGAAGAAAATTTTTTAGAAAGTGTTTTAGAAAATACGAATACACGAGAAATAATTGAAGAAAAAATTAAATCTTTTGATGTAATCCGACTGGAAACAATGATTAAAGATATTGCAAAAAGAGAATTGAGGTATATAGAAATTTTAGGAGGAGTTATTGGATTTCTTGTGGGGTTTGTTCAAATTGGTATCCTTCAAGTTATTTAATTGGTATTCTGACTATCGTATTTGAAAAATTATTTTGTTCCCAGAATTACACTCAAAGTATCAAGAGGTCAAGTGTGTAAAAAATCTTAAAAAGCTACATTCACTTCATCATCATTTCAGTAATGACTTTCGTTGCACCGCTTACGGCTTTGGGGTCTGTTTTTATGTTTATCACTGCGGGAAGTTCCGATCTAAATGCTCTTTTTAGAGCTGGTTCAAGATTTTTTATATCGGTAATAGTTTCACCGTATCCACCCATTGCTTTCGCTATTTTATCAAACTGAACAAAACCAAGATCAACACCCTGCATTTTTTTGATCTTTGGATAAGTGATCTCTATCTGATGCTTTGTCATTCCCCATGCGGAGTCATTGCACACTATAACTACAAATGGTAAATTGTGTTTTACGGCAGTTTCAATCTCCATAAAATTCATTCCAACTGCACCATCTCCTGTTATCAAGACAACTTTTTTGTTGGGATTTGCAGCTTTGGCTCCTAATGCAAACGGTATTCCTACACCCATACATCCGAGTGGTCCACCTTTTAAATAATGCCCCGGGGTTTCAACTTGATAAGTTATGTCTGTCCATGATTGGCAATCACCACCATCTACAACGGCTATCGCATCATTTTCCATGAAATCACTTACTACTTTTGCAACTTTTGCGGGATGAATGGCTTTTTTTCTTGAGTTCAGAATTTCTCTTGTAAAAATTTTGTAGTTGTCGCTTTTTATACGGTTGGTTTTATTTATCCAATCGGTAAAGCTGAATTTATCTTTTGTTTCAACCAATGCTTTGTTCATTTTCATGATAAAGGATCTTAGGTCGGCAACTATTGAAATATCAGCCTTGACATTTCTGCTTATCTCTTCAGGATTGACGTCCACCTGAGCGATTTTTGCTTTTTTGTTAAATGTGTTTCCAAAACCTGCGTATATGCTGAGTCTAACTCCGAGAAGCATTATAAGGTCTGCCTCGGATGAAATTTGTCTGAAACCTTTGGGTGATGATGGACCTGCCACGCCAAAACAGTATTTGTCAGGGATGGCGCCACGACCCATGTTGAGCGTAAAAGTAGGAACATTCAGGTTTTTTATGAACTCTTCAAGATGAAACTCAGATTTTGAATACCAACTACCACTTCCAAATATGATGATCGGCTTTTTAGATTTTTTTAGCAGTTTCAGTAGTTCATCTATTTTATGATCTCCCGGATAGTATGACGTTTCGGGTATTGAAGTATCATGAATAGAGAGATTATTCTGCTCCGTTTTTGGGTATAAAACCTCGTAAGAAGTTCCAAGGTAAACGGGTCCTGGTCTGCCAGTTACAGATATTTTATAAGCCTTTGAGACATATTCGGGAATTCTATTTATATCATAGATGTTCCTTGCCCATTTTGTTACCGGTTTTGCCATTGCTAACTGATCTATTTCTTGTAGCGAAAGCCTGTCGTTTTCTTCAATACCCGATCTACCGGCAATTAGGATCATGGGAGAATTGGACAGATGGGACCCTGCAAGACCTGTGAGAGCGTTGGTAAATCCCGGACCTGCTGTAACCAAGCATATCCCCGGGGATCTTGTGAGCCTTCCGTAAGCATCCGCTGCCATTGATGCCCCCTGTTCGTGGTGGGTATCTATTAGTCTCATTCCCAGGTCTGAGCAGGCTTTGTATATTGGATTTATATGTCCGCCTGCAAGTGTGAATATATTTCTAATACCGAGATCGTAAAGAGTTTTTGCAAGTAGCCATCCACCCTGTTTTTTTGCCATTGTTTCTCCGAATTACAAGAAAACAATTTAATCAATTTATTTGTGAGAATGCAAGTAAAATTTTTATCACAGCCTTGACACGGAGTAAATTGTGAATAATTTCGAATTGAAGGCAAAAAATCAATTATAGGAGGTAATTGGTATGAATCTAATTTTGAGAAATTGGGAACCATTTAATCTGTTAAAAGAGTTTGATGACAGTTTTTTTGATACAAAACCTGCCTCTCCTTGGTCTCCAAGTATAAATATATTGGAGAATGAAAACAGCTATGTTCTGACGGCAGAGTTGCCAGGCGTCAAAAAAGAAGATATTGAAATTGCTCTGAAAGACAACACTCTTAACTTAAAAGGTGAGAAGAAATTTGAGAGAAAGGACGAGAAAGAAAATTATGTTAGGATTGAGAGTAGCTACGGTGAGTTTGAAAGGAGTTTTTACGTATCGGATGATATTGACGTAAGTAAAGCCGATGCGAGTTTCAAGGAAGGGGTGCTCAGTATAGAGTTGAAAAAGACAGAGGGATTAAAACCCAAGCAGATTAAAGTGCAGGTTAAATAGGTCAAATAGAAAGACAGAGGGGTTTAACGGCTCCTCTGTCTTGTTAAAACCTTATTTTGTTATTAACATGTTTGTGAAAGGTAGGAAAGTTTGAGGTTTATTCTATGTCTAGCTTCAATCTTAACACTTCGTCCAGTGGAGTGTTTTTATTCCAGTAGTCAAGTTTTATAGATTTGTTCATTGTGGCTGTTGTTACAATCCGCTTGGCACCTGCACCGAAACCACTTTTGTATGACTCTTTCCATGAATTAATGTTGTAGGGAAACTTGTCGTTAAAAAAAACTTCCAACTGTCTTTCTCCATTGTTATAATTGATAGAGTATTTTATTTCCCCTTCACTTGATTTAACAAGTGATGCTTTGGCTTGAACCGGTTTTATTTCTTGGTGTTTCAATCTCGCAAATACAAGACTTGGAATTAATTTTATATTTCCGACCGGGAGCTTTTTTGGATTCAGTCTTATTTTTGTAAATATTTCATCCTCAAGAATTGTTTTTTCAACAGAGTATTCCCTGTCTCCTTCAGATTCAAAATATGACAGTAACTGAACGTTGTAGTTTTTTGCATTTGGAGCCAAATTGATCTGTGTGAAAGTATGTCCACACCATTCCTGCGAAGAGAATGTTAACTTTAAAGTGTCGGGATGTATGTCATACATTACGGGAGTAAAAATGGATCCCATAATTGAATACCTATAAATTCCCGTGTTGAATTTTTTGACCAGATTTAATTTCAGTATTTTTACCGCATCGTCTTTATTGGAGTGCGGATTATCCAGTTTGACGTGCTTTGAGTTGGAAAAGTCTTCCGTTACAAAAATCAATACGGCGTATCCATCATGTATTTCACCATATCTTGCCTGTTCAAGTTTGTAGGATGTGATCTCAGCGCTACCTGAATACCAGTAGTTTTTAAACTGTTCGGTGTTGTAATGTAGGTTTTCACTGAAAGCGTTTGCGGTGCCGTATAAAAGGTAAGCCAGTGTAATAATGTAAAGAACAGGGTTTTTCATTCTTGATGCCTCCTTTGTTCTAATCTTTGACAAGGTTGGAAACCGTTTTGTTGTTCAGTTTATTTAGCACTGATAAAACAAGATCAACTGTGTTGTCTATATCATTTCTTTTTACTATTGAGTTGTGGCTATGTATATGACGTGTTGGCACTCCGATAACAACAGTGGGGACACCGTGCTTGTGTAGATGAATGACAGAACCGTCTGTGGCACCGCCTTCCATTGCAGCATATTGCAGTGGTATATTTTCTTTTTTTGCGGTATCAATGATAATGTCTCTGAGTTTTAGGTTCGGTATCATCCTTGAGTCATAAATTAAAAGTGAAGGTCCCCCTCCCAATTTTGTTGATGATTCCTCAGGTTTTATCCCAGGAACATCACCTGCAATATCGGACTCAAGTATTATTGCCACGTCTGGATCCACAATTTCAACGCTTGTGGTTGCACCCCTTACCCCAACTTCTTCCTGTACTGTTGTGACACCACAAATTGTATTTGGATTTTTTTGTTTCTTGATCTTTTCCAACACCAATAAAAGAACTGCGCAACCTATTCTATCATCAAATGCCTTGGCCATATAAGTTTTTGGTGTTGTGAGTCGTGTAAATTCACTATCGGGAATTACGGGATCGCCTATCCTAACTCCGGATTCTTCAACCTCTTTATCCGACGTTGCTCCCACGTCTATATACATGTTCTTTTTTAATACAGTTTTTGTTCTTTCTTCCAGTGGGATCAAGTGGGGAGGTTTTGCGCCAATTACACCAATTACATCCCCATTCCGAGTTTTTATTCTTACCCTCTGGGTTAGCAGAACCTGGTCCCACCATCCCCCGAGAGGTGTAAATTTAATATAGCCGTTGCTGCTTATATATTTAACCACAAAACCTATCTCGTCCATGTGACTGGCAAGCATGACCTTTGGACCACTACCATAACCTGCGACTTTGCAGATAAGGCTGCCCATCTTGTCTCTTCTTACAGAGCCAAATTCCTTCAGCTTGTTCTCAAGAATTTTTCTTATCTCTTTTTCATAACCGGGAACTCCATCTGCTTCGGTTAATTCCTTTAACAGCTTTTCTATTTTATCCATTCAAATTGTTCACTCCTTTCAGTTTTTGTGCTATAAACGTATTGCTATTAAACTTACCGCCTGAGAACGTAAATGATATAAAAATCTTTAAAATACAATGGTAGTATAATTCACCATCAATTTTAAGGGTAATCATAATGGCAGTGGAAACCAGAATTATTGAGTTGTCAACAAATGGGAACTGTGACGTGCTGGATATAACGGCAAGTGTTCAGGAAGTCGTAAGGTTATCGTCAATCAGTTCCGGGGTTGCCACGGTATTTGCCAAAGGGTCGACGGTAGGAGTTACAACAATAGAGTATGAAAGCGGTGCTATAAGTGATCTGAAAGAAGTGTTTTCAAAACTGGTGCCGGAAAATGAGCATTATGCTCATAATGCGAGGTGGGGAGATGGGAATGGACACTCACATATAAGAGCTTCCTTGCTCGGACCTTCTATCTCAATTCCATTCCAGTCTTCAAAACTGTTTACAGGGACATGGCAACAAATAATATTTGTTGATTTTGACAACAGACCCCGAAACAGAGAGGTCATCGTCCAGATAATAGGTAATTAGACTTGCACAGTTTCAGATGAATTTGATAGAGAAATGCTTTTTAAGCCTCACGTTCAGACTAACAATAAGTGGTGTGATTGCTTCTATCATAGGGGATACCGCAAGTGGTCCCGCATCAAGCACTCTGAGATTCTTCATCTCCTCCGTGAGATTTTTAACAACTTCTTTAGCTTCTTCATCGTCCCCGCATATAACTACGTCGTAGTTTAGATCTTCATCAATATTTGCAAGTTCTTTTGCAGGTAGATTGTGATATGCAGACACAAGTCTTGCTGTTTTCGGCAAAACAGATCTTATTTCTTCGGCCGATGAACCTTGAGCGGGTGGATTATAAAGGAAGGTTTTGCCTTCTTTTTTCATTGATACAACTGGGGTTACAACTATTTGATCAGAAATGTTGTCTTTGCATCCTTCTATTGTGGATGCGGCATACTCCGGCGGAATGCTTATTATTATAACTTCAGAATTTTTTGCAGCTTCAGCGTTTGCCATGCCATGTATTTTTGATTGAATTTCCATTGAATTTAGTTTTTCAATGTATCCTGCTGCTATGCCCTGTGCTTTTTCTTCACTTCTTGATCCTATGTATATCTCATGTCCTGATTTTGACCACCTAAGCACAAGCCCTTCGGCTATGTCGCCGGTTCCGCCAAGTAGTGATATTTTCATGTTTTCCTCCTGAAAATTCTGGTTAGATTATTTTAACAAATGATGAATTTGAGTAAAGGTTTGTAAAAATACCTTTTAACAATTCCAACACTGAGTAATAAAAATACAAATTCTGTATTGCTTGTTTTTTGTTTCCCCGGGGTTTTTATCCGCTTTAATGAAAGCAGTTGGAACAGTTTTTGAACTTGAAAAGTTGCATCAAATGTGTTCGATCAAAACCTTTCTTCCTTCAATTCTAAACTTCTTCTCACAAAGGAGACGGACGGCTTTGGGAAAGATTTTATGTTCTTCCTGGTGTATTTTATTGAACAATGACTCTTCGGTATCATCAGCTTCAACTGGCACGGCAGCTTGTAGAATAATAGGTCCTGTGTCTATACCTTCATCAACAAAATGCACCGTGCAGCCTGTAAATTTTACTCCGTAGTCAAGAGCTTGCTTTACGGAGTGCATACCGGGGAAGGAGGGAAGTAAAGCAGGGTGCAGATTGATTATGCGGTTTTTATACCTTTCTAAAAAAAAGGGTGTAAGCAACCGCATAAATCCTGCAAGCACAACAAGTTCTGTATTATATTCTTCCAATTTACTGATGATCCGGGATTCAAATTTTTCTCTTGTCCCAAAATCCTTGTGATTTATAAGCTCTACGGCAATACGGTGCTTTTCAGCTCTCTTGATAGCGTAGGCATCGGGTTTATTGCAAACAAGAACGTTGAGGTTTGCAGCTTCAATTCTGGCGTCAATAATTGCCTGAAAGTTAGTTCCGTTACCGGATGCTAGCACCGCAACATTGGTTTTATTCATACTTTTAATTCTAATTTAGGGTAGCTTGAAGTCAATTGTGGCTTGGATAAGCATACTGAAACTAAATTATAAGGAAGAAATAAAAAAAAGAATCAAGGCAGCTTCCTACTTTCCCACTCCTTATGGAGCAGTATCATCGGCCTATAAAGGCTTAACTTTCGGGTTCGGGATGGTACCGAGTGTTTCCCTTTCAGTATTGCCACCAAGATTCAAAAGGGATTATAAATATTTAATTTTCTGGTGTCAATAATAATGGGGAATTAAACTTTAATCACCTAATGGTTTTTAACGGCGAATTCTTATGAAGTTTCTTCAACTTGCCAATTGCTTTGATCTCTATCTGCCTGACTCTTTCTCGCGTCACGTTGAACTTCTTTCCCACTTCTTCCAGTGTGTGCTCTTTTTGCTCATCAAGTCCAAATCTCATCTTAACAACACTTTCTTCTCTTGGGTCCAGTACTATCAGTGCATCTTTTATCATCTGTTTCAATTCTTTCATTTCAATTATTTCAATAGTGGACGAGGCTTCGTGACATTCTAGAGAGTCCAGCAAACTCTCATTGTCTCCCGTTGGTAAATCAAGGGATATTGGTTGCCTACATATTTGAAGTATTTTAGAAACCTCCCTTACAGACATCTTGGTTTTGTCTGCGATTTCATTGGAGATAGGCTCACGACCAAATTGCTGAACAAATTTTTTAGAAGCTTTTACTATTCTGTCGACGCTTTCAGTCATGTGCACAGGTATCCTTATCATTTTTGATTGATTTATAAGGGCACGAGAAATTGACTGTCTTATCCACCAAGTTGCATAGGTGGAAAATTTATACCCTTTATTATATTCAAATTTTTCCGCGGCTTTCATTAGTCCTATATTGCCTTCCTGTATCAGGTCAAGGAACTGCAAACCAGCGGGGTTTATGTATCTTCTTGCTATGCTTACAACAAGCCGTAAATTGGATTCTACTAGCCTATATTTTGCTTCTTGCTTGATCTTTTTACCTTTTTTTAACTTTTTTAAGGATTTTCTTATTGTGGCAAGATCATTTTCTTCATTCAGCAGGTTTGGGTTCTCATGATCCAAATCAGTGGAGCTTTTCTTAATGTTTATGTATCTCTTAGCTGTATTTGCTATTTTTTTCAGCTGGTTGAGATTAAGATTGATACTTATCAAATTAGCAACTATTTTTTTTTCGTTCTTGACTTTGATTTTTTGAAGAGGATGTGTGTGGCTAATTTTTGGAATTTTTTTTATTTCATTGTCCAGATTTTTATTTTCAAGATACAGTAGGGTTATTTCGGTAACATAATTTTTTAGTCCTATTATTATCTCTTCGTCTCTTAATTCGCTTTCATCGTCAAGGTTCATTACTTCATCAACTTTCAGGGCGTTGTTTTTGAGTTTTTCGTCAAGATTCACAACTTGCCTCATCATAATGGGGCATTCGACTATTGACCTTGCTATTAGCCTTTTTCCTCTTTCTATTTCTTTTGCAATGTTTGTCTCTTCGTCACGGGAAAGTAGGGAGTGTCCTGCGATCTCATGTAGGTAAGTTCTTAATGTTTCTTGATCGGATGATTCAACTGATGAGCCATTGGCAGAATTTTTACCATTTCTCTTATGTTCATTTTTCACGTTCCCTTTGAAGACAACAGAGGGAACGATATTTTCATGGACGTTATCATCAGAAATAGTGTCTTTGTGGAATAAGTTTCTTTTTATGCTCTCACTCATTTTAGATTTCATGCAGTTCGCTTTTAATAAGTCTTTCCTGCTCTAATAGATTTTTGTAGGTTTTAACAACTTCTTTTTCATTTAATGGATTTTTCCCCAGTTCATTTCTTTGTAAAGCAAGTTGATCACGTAAATTTTTTAATTTCAGGCGATTGACACACTCCGTGAACATCTCTTTTACCTTGTTGTTTGATACACCAACTTCATCGGATGAAAATACCGCATTTGATAAAATGAGCTGAATTTCCTGTTCCTTAAAGTTATTTATGATTTTTGATATATCTGTAAATCTTTCAGAGATCATCTTAGTTAATATCTTTTTGATATTATTGTCATTTACGTATTGATATACAAATTCTTCATCAATAAATTCAATAAGTTGAGGGTAATTCAAGAGTATCTTCAGAATTAGCATCTCGGAGTTGTTTATTTTTTTCTGAATACTTGTTTTGTGTGCTGAAGGGGAATTTTTTTTACGGGTTTTCAGCATAGAATACAGATCGTTTTCTCTGAAACTAAAACGAATTGATGCTTTACGTATGAAATCCGATCTATCTATCTGGTTGGCAATTTTTTCTCCGAAATCAACCAGTTGTTGGGCTGCGTCGTTGCGGTTGATCTCATGTTTATTATAATGACCATATACAATTTCAATAACATAATCGGTAGTTTCACGTGCATTTTCAATCAATTTTGTAATTGTATCTATTCCCTTTTCGCTTCTTATCATAAGATCCGGATCAAAACCTTCCGTTATTCTCGCGATTTTTGAGTTTATGCCAGCCTGCAGCAGGATTTCACCTGACCTCAGTGATGCTTTCATCCCAGAACTGTCACCGTCATACAATACAACTACGTTTTCAGTATATCTTTTCAAAAAAGAAGCATGATCTGAGGTAAATGACGTGCCGAGGGTTGCGACAACGTTTTTTATTCCTGAGGAATAGAGAGATAAAAAATCCATATAACCTTCTACAAGGATCGCAAGTTTCTGCTTTTTTATATGTTCTTTGGATCTAAATAGTCCGTAAAATGATTTTCTCTTTTTATATATATCCGATTCGGGAGAGTTGAGATACTTGGGATTATCATTTTTATCAATTACCCTGCCACCAAATCCTATTACATCCCCGTCAACGTCAATAATGGGAAATATTATCCTGTGACGGAATACATCATAAAAATTTTTATTTTTTTTAATAAGTCCAAGTTCAAGTGGAATATCCAAAGGGATCTTTTCGGATTTTAAATAGTTTAACAACCCATTCCAACTGTCTTCTGCAAATCCAAGTTTGAACTCTTTGACAAGGTCAATATTTATTCCCCTGCCAACCAGATAGTCTCTGGCTTCTTGAAATGATCTATTCTTTAGTAGATTGTTTTGAAAAAAAATTAATGCCCTTTGGTTAACTCTCAACTGCGCCGAGCGTTTTGAGGATTGACGCTTTTCTGATGGATGACTTTCTTGTATTTTAATATTCAGTTTGGCTGCAAGCTCGCGCACGGCCTCTTTGAAGTCTATTTGTTTGTAGTTCATCAGGAAACTGAATATATCTCCGCCTGCGCCGCAACTGAAACAGTGGTAAAGTCCTTTTTCTTCATTTATGTGTAATGAGGGATTCTTGTCATCATGAAAAGGACATAATGCAATGTAATTTTTCCCGGATTTCTTGAGAGATATATAGGTCTCTGCAATATCTGCTAAACTCAACCTTTTTTTAATCTCTTCTATGGCAGAGTCAAAGGAAGATTGATCCATTTTCAATCCTTTGAAAAATAAATTTTGTAGTGAGTAAATTTAGGCTGTAAAACTTGCTTGGTTATATTCTCGCAACAGATTTTTTCCGGCGTTTCTTATTCCTTCTCTGGCTGGGTTTTTCGTAGTATTCTCTCCTCCTCACCTCCGAAATAACACCACCCTTTTCAACCTGCTTTTTAAACCTCTTTAAAGCACTGTCTATACTCTCATTTCTGCCTACGTATATTCCTGGCATAAATAAAAACAACCTCCTGAAGTTTCTAAACTGATTAATGAACTTAAAAAACTACTTTATATTTGTCAAGTTTACTTGTTCTCAATTTTTGTAAATACACCAATTTTTTTCCTGTTGTGCTTGATCTGTTCTTCTATCTTGTAAATATTTCTCTTTTCATATTCACTATCATAATTTTCTTCATCAACTCTGTGTTCCTCAAATCGTTTTGTCCAAGAGTCCCTTCTTTTCCTTATGTCGTCAATTAGTCCCATGATCGTTTCTTTTTGACTTACTTGTATAACTCACTCACAGGAATGATGCGGACTTCCTGAGATATATTAGGTATTTCTTCTTTCATTGCCTCTATGGTTTGAGGGTAGGTATGACATATACCTACTGAATATCCGTTTTTCTTTGATTTTCTCACCAGTTTCCTTAACTGTTTTTTAACGTAGTTCTTACCTTTTTTCTTATCGTCCAGAAATATATCCCTTTTTGCTGTTTTCAAGCCCAACTCCTTTGCGATAGTATAACCTTTTGAATGAGGAGTTGTCAGACTATCAACAAAAAGTAGATTCTTTTCCTTTAATTTATTCAAGACCAGACGCATTAATTCGTCGTTTTCTGTGAATTTTGATCCCATGTGATTATTTAATCCCACAACACCTGGCAAAAAGGATAAATTACGATCCAGGGTTTTAACAATGGTTTCCTTTGTTTGACCCACAAGTAACACTCCGTACCCAGCATCATCACCACTATAGCCTGAATCAATTCTTGGCTCCATAGGTTGATGGAGGAGAATGTCCATATTGTTTTCTCTTGCTTTTTCAACAGCGTATGAAGTGAATGGTCTGTTTGGAAGTATAGCAAAAGTGAAGTTGTTTGAAATGCCTATCAGATCGTTTATCGCTTTTTTACTTATGCCTACATCATCAACTATTATGGAAATTTTGGACTTTTTCCCAAACTCCCCTATCGGTTTTGTTTCAGGAGCATGCTTTTTGTATATGAATTCAAAGAAGTGTGTGTCATATCTATCAATGTTTATCTTGGCTATGTATGACCTGCCTTTGGATTCAGTGCTCAGAGATACGCCATCCATTTTTTCCAGTTTGCTGAAAGCTCTTGTTATGTCATTCTTGGAGTAGTTTCTGTTCAGCTTTATAGTTTTCTTTTTAGTGATCCATACCTTGCCGTTTTTACTGCTCTTGTGAGTGGTTTCTTTTACAATATCTTTGCTTGGAATATTAAGCTCAAAAAATACTTTATAAAGCGACTTGTCCACCTTTTCTATTTTGGAATTGAGAGGAAGTTCGCCTTTTAAGTATAAGTAATACCCACCATATAGAAGGGCTCCCGTTAGCACAATAAAAATGGAAACTATTGTGATCAGTCTGGTATTTGATATTTTTAGATCTATTCTTGTCTTGCGTGATCTGGTTGTTCTTCTATTTGTTTTTCTGGTCAAATTTTTATGTTCCTATATGCAGAAAGCTAATTGGATTTTTTTATTATGTTGAAGGCAGTTTCAAGTTGCTGATCCTCTTTGTTTACATTTTTTACAGCAATATCCGGTTCTATCCCAACGTTATTTATAGTGCTTCCGTTGGGCGTGTAGAATTTTGCGGTTGTGAGTTTAACGCCCGAACCATCATTTAACTCTATTATGGTTTGCACGGAGCCTTTGCCAAAGGTTCTTTCCCCCAGAATTTTCGCAACCCCATTGTCTTTAAGTGCACCTGCCAGAACTTCCGATGCGCTGGCACTGCCATTGTTTACAAGCACCAGGGTATTTTGAAGGTTTATTTTTTTACCGGGATTTGCATAGTAGTCCTTTGATTGATCTCCATTCCTGCCCTTTACACTTACAATCAAGTCCTTATTGATAAAATCATCAGCTATTTCAATTGCTTGATCTAGAAGTCCGCCGGGATTGTCTCTTAAGTCAATTATCAAACCTTTTAGGTTATTGCCACTTTTTTTGTTCAATAGTTTATAGGAATTCAGAAAATCACTATGGGAGTTTTTCTGAAACTGTATTAATTTTATGTATGCAATATTACCTTCAAGCATTTTCTGTTTAATGCTGTTCAATTTTATCTTATCCCGCTTCAAATTGTATTCCTTTATTTCATTGCTTGACGGGGAATAAACCTTCAAGTTCAGAACTGAATCCACCGTCCCCCTCAACACCTTTACCACTTCATAAGAGATCATTCCCTCTGTGGATTTGCCGTCAACGTATACTATCACGTCCCCAGATTTAATACCTGCTTTTGAAGCTGGTGTGTCCTCAATAGCTGAAACTACCGTAAGCTCGCCGTTTTTGTCGGTAACCTCTATTCCAATCCCTCCGAATTCACCATAAGCATCAATTTCAAGTTCTTTGAACTGATCAGGACGAAGGTAAATTGAATAGGGGTCAAGATTTTGAAGCATTCCCCTAATTGCATTTTCTGTGAGTTCATTGGGATTTACTTCCTCTATATAGCTGTTTTCAATGAGGTCAATTACCTTTGTCAGGTTGGATAATCCCCTGTATGTATCCTCACTCGCATTTGAGTGGAAATTAAAAAGTAAGAACAGCAATACCGATATTATTAGTTTTCTACTCATTTTCCTCTATGTGAACTTTGTCTGCATTTAACTATACTACACTGATTTTTTCTGTTATCTTACCCAAGTTATAATTATAAATTAAATGGCACAGATACTGCAAAACATACTGAAAACACTTATTGAGAGTTTTCAGATAAACATAATCAAATTTTCAAAAGACTGGTTTATTCTGACCAGGATTTTATTATACACTGGTGCTGCATTAATTTACTTGATAGCTTTTATCGTCCTTGCATCCGTTACGTTAATAATACTAGTTATAGCTGCACCCGTATCAATATTATACAAGTTCTTTTTTTGACATATTTTTTCAGGCTGTTTTGTGGGATTAGCGGGAGTAATATGAGAGCTAAAAGGATTATAAACAAGAGGAATGTTCCCGGTCACGTGGCAGTAATAATGGATGGTAACGGAAGGTGGGCAGAAGACCGCAATCTTGAAAGAATTGACGGGCACAAGGAAGGGATGAAGTCGGTCAATTCAATAGTTAAAGCAAGTAAGGAAATCGGTATAAAATATATTACGCTTTTTGCTTTTTCTGCACAGAACTGGAAACGCTCTGAAAAAGAGGTTGTTGCACTAATGGATATGTTGAAGCATTTCTTGCTTCAAGAACATCCAAAACTGGTTGAACGTGACATAAGGCTTAATGCAATTGGCAGGTTGACACAGCTTCCGGAGGAAGTGCGTGGAGTTCTAGATGAGGTAGTGAAAAATACCAGAAAATGCAAGTCAATGGTTCTGACTTTGGCTTTAAGCTACGGAGGAAGGGAGGAAATAGTAGATGTTGCCAAATCAATAGCAAAGAAAAAATGCAAGCCCGGCAGCATTGATGAAAAAATGATAGTCAGGCATCTTTACACGTCTGACCTGCCCGACCCCGATCTCCTGATTAGAACCAGCGGGGAGATGAGAATTTCAAATTTTTTACTGTGGCAGTCAGCATACGCGGAAATATATATAACAAAGACCCTGTGGCCAAATTTTAGAAAAAAACACTTTGTCAATGCAATTATTAATTACCAGAACAGAGAAAGAAGATTTGGTTTTACGGGAAGTCAGATCAGGAAGAAGGATCAAGTTTGAAAAAAGTATCAATTCTCGGGTCAACAGGCTCAGTTGGAATTCAAACACTTGAAGTAATAGAACTTTTTCCCGATAAATTCAAGATTTCAGGCTTGTCCGCGGGCAAAAATATTCACCTGCTGAAAAAACAGGTGGAAAAATACAAGCCACCTATTGTGGCAGTTGAGAACGAGGAATGCGCCAGGGAACTGAAAAAGTTGTTGAATAGCGGAAATACGGAAATTCTTTATGGTCAGGAAGGTTGCATGGAGATTGCCTCACTACCAGAAGTTGATACCGTTGTATCATCAATTGTGGGTTCGGCAGGGTTAATTCCAACTTTTGCCGCAATCAAGGCAGGTAAAGACGTCTGCCTTGCCAACAAGGAGTCGCTTGTTGTTGCTGGCGATCTACTGATTAAAGAAGCTGCTGAATCAAATTCAAATATATTACCTGTTGACAGTGAGCATAGTGCTATATTTCAGGCTCTTAACGGTTCTAATATTAAAGACGTCAGAAGACTGATTATTACTGCATCAGGAGGTCCTTTGAGGGATGTTCCAAGGGAGAAGTTTGATGAGATTACATTGGAAGATGCTTTGAATCACCCCACGTGGAAGATGGGTAAAAAGATCACAATAGACTCCGCCACATTGATGAACAAAGGCTTTGAGTTGATAGAGGCGAGGTGGTTGTTCAACATACCTGTTGATTGTATTTCAGTCTGGATTCACCCGCAGAGTATAGTTCACTCAATGGTTGAATACGTTGATGGCTCAATAATATCTCAGTTGAGCCTTCCTGATATGAAGATACCAATATCCTATGCGCTTTCTTATCCACAAAGATTGCCAATAAAAAACGTGGTTTCAAAACCAATTGATTTTACAAATCTGACGTTTGAGGAAGTGGACTATGACAAATTTTCAGCTTTGCCTCTTGCCATTGATGCCATTAATGAAGGTGGAACTATGCCCTGCGTTATGAGTGCGGCAAATGAAGTAGCTGTAGAGGCTTTTCTGAATAAAAGGATTGGTTACATTGGAATTACAGAACTAATTGCGAAAGTTATGGAAATTCACGATAAAAAAGATATTTTTACAATTGAAGACGTTATACAGTCTGATAACTGGGCACGATTTCATGCCAGTTGTTTAATAGGAGAGAGATGACGATGTTTTTACTAGCATTTTTGTTTGTAATTGGAATTCTGGTTTTCGTTCATGAGCTTGGACATTTTCTGGTTGCTAAATGGCAAGGCGTTAGAGTGGAAAAGTTCTCGCTTGGTTTTGGTAAAAAACTAATAGGATTTACAAGAGGTGATACTGAATATCTCATTTGTGCCCTTCCACTTGGTGGTTATGTGAAAATGTATGGAGAGGGGTCAGAGAGTATTATCATAGATAAGGTCAAGGATGGTTCAAATGCTCAAAGGGGGGGATTTTGTTCCGGTGATAGAATAGTAAAAGCAGGTGAAATAGATTTAAAGTCCATCTCCACCTGGTCACAACTGTTGTTCAAGATAAATGGCATCCCTGATGAAAAGTGTTCAATTGAGTTGGAAAGAGACGGTAATACAGTCTCGATCCAGGCAAATGCGGAAGATCTTGATGGAATAACGGGTTACACGGAAAAAGAATATCCGAGAGGTTTTTCCAACAAAAGCATATTGTCGAGATTCCTTATAGTCATGGCTGGCCCCATGATGAATTTTGTGCTGCCGTTTTTCTTTTTACCGCTTGCTTTTATGATTGGGATTCAGGTGCCCTCTTATCTGGAAAAAGCTCCCGTGATTGGTTACGTCAGCCCGAGTTCATCTGCTGATAGATCAGGCTTTGAAATTGATGACGAAATTATCTCGGTAAATGGTAAAGCGGTTAAAGACTGGCGAGAGGTGATTATTGCCTTCCATTCAAATCCGGATTCAATTCTTAGCGTTGAAGTTGAGAGAAACAATGAGATTAAAAATCTGAACCTAAAAGTGTTGGCAGCAGAAGACATTCTTACCTCTGTTGGATTGTCTGAGCCGATACCTGCAAAAGTAGGGTCTGTAAATCCGGGATTTCCTGCGCAAAAATCAGGTTTACAAAGAGGGGATCTGATAATAAAAATTGACAACAAAAATATAAAGGGCTGGACAAACATGTCCGAGGTAATAGAGAAAAAAGCAGGTGAGCAGGTACTTATAACCGTTGACAGGCAGGGAGAGACATTGGAATTTAAATTGACACCTGAAGTCAATCCACAGACTAACAGGGGTGTGATAGGTATAACGCTGTACAGAGAACAAATAACAAAAAAATACGGGATTTTTGAATCTGTAACAAATGGGGTTTTTAAAGCGGTGAATATGCTCGAGGAAGTTACAGTGGGTTTCTTTGGATTTTTATTCAAGTTATTTACTGGAGGAATATCACTCAGCACAGCTGGTAATAGTGTCGCAGGTCCCCTGTTTATTGCCAAACTATCAGGTAGTGTGGCACAAATCGGATTTGGACAGCTTTTGCAGTTCATATCATTTATCAGTATCAATCTTGCGATAATTAACCTGCTTCCCATCCCGGTTCTTGACGGGGGGCATATACTTTTTCTTTTGTTGGAAAAAATCAAAGGCAGATCTTTGAGCAATAAGACTCTGGAAATTACCCAGAGGGTTGGTTTTTCCCTTTTGATCTTTATAATGCTTCTTGCAACTTACAAAGATTTTATGAGGTTAAAGGGTGATATATTTGCCTGGTTTGATAGGCTTATACAGATTTTTTAGTATCTTAATCTGAGCAATAAGAGTGGACAATTTGTAAAATGGAAATTAAACAAATTCTGAAGGTCAACCAGTTGTTCTACAAAGCGCTTGGCACCAGAGATATAGACCTAATGAAAAAGATTTGGGTTAATGATCAAAAAGTTGGATGTGTGCATCCCGGATGGATAATTCTCAGGAGTTGGGATGCAATTATGCAAAGTTGGGAAAGTATTTTTGACCCAATGGATCAAGTTGATATAACAATCTCTGATATAAAAGTTAGCATTAAAGAGAATCTTGCTTGGTTGATGTGTTTGCAGGAAATGACCTATGTCAATAGGCATCCAATATCTTTTAATTTGTCTCAGTCAACAAACGTTTTTGAAAAAAATAAAGACGGTTGGAAAATGATTATTCATCACGCATCACCTATTCCCTTGGATAATAACCAGTCTCAATATAAAAATTTACAGTGAGATTTTGCTAACTCCCATTTTTTTCTTCAACAGCTTTAGAAATAGTTTTTGTCAGCCACTTTTTAATTTTATCCTGTGTGTCTTTGCCAAGTGTTTTGCGGACTTTGCTTAAAGGTATTACTGCCTTGGCGGCAGACCTGTGTCCCCCGGCACTGCCAATATCCCCGAAAAGATCGCGGATTAATTTCCCTGCACTTCTTACATAACCAACGTTCCTTATAGATATTACAAGATAGGTATCGGACACAATACCGAATACTACACACCATTCCATTGCTTGAACCTGTATTCCAAAATCAGCCATTTTGGGTATAAGATACTCATGCTTTATCCTGCCTAAATTTGCAAAGAAGATATTTTTTTCTATCCAGTGATTTGCTAATGCCCGCCCGAAGCACTTTATTTCTGGTGAAGGCATGTCTTCTCTTTCTATTCTGCGAAGCAATCCGAGGTTTGCAAGAGGATAAAGAAAGGTAAAAGCCTCAATGTCTTCTGGATTTGCATCTCTGTTCAGGATTACTGTGTCGGATTTGATACCGTATAATAAAGCAGTGGAAAGACGTTCTGTGATCTCCACCTGTGCAGCTCTGAGATAATTGGTCATAATGGTTGAGGTTGCCCCGTCAACTGGGGTTATATGACTGAACTTGGCATTGTAGTTTGAGCAATGTGGATGATGATCTATAACTGAGTCCACATCTTTAATAAGGTCGCCAAAAAAGGGTGGTTGAACATCAATCATAGATATTGAATCATATTCCTTTAAGTTCTCGGGCTTTATTTCTAGCATAGTAATGTCAAGCAACTCTGCCATCGTAATGTTTTCAGGTCGTGAGATACTATTGCCCATGTGCGCAATTTCGGCAGTTTGACGGTTCCTTTTTAACAAGGTGCGGAGTGCAAGAGCACTTGCCATTGAATCTGGATCGGGTTGATCATGGAGGAGAATGAGCACTTTTTTCGCCTCACTGTGGACTTTTCTGAGTTCTTCCACCATCAACTCAGTGCGTGCAAGTTTCTCTTCCTTTTTGATTTGTTGGTCAAATATATCTTCAAAATTAACAACTCTGACGTGGGTGGGAAGTCCGTCTGTTTTTTCATTACTGTTGGAGAGTATGGGTGTGTTGGGATAGTGATTTTGAAGCCCTCTAAGCAATTTGGCGTTCAATGTGTTTGGGTCAACAATTATTAACGTGAAACTGCCCGTCTGGTTCAATGCTTCATTAAAGGAGTTTACCCATACTACCTCGCCTCTCTTTGAAAAAAATCCAATCAGGATGGAGTCAAATTCACCGATAAACAGGTATCTTTTGGTGTTACCGTTCATAATCTGTTAATATCCGGTTTTTCTATACGAGCTTTGCTCAACGAGCTCACGAAATTACTAATGCTTTTTAACATCATAGCTTTATTGTTTTCATGTTCTTCAATGATCTTTACTAATGCACTACCTACGATAACTGCATCAGCATACGAAGATATTTCTCTTACCTGTTGTGATGAAGACACTCCAAAACCAATTCCTACCGGGGTATCGGACTTCTTTTTAATCAATTTTGTCAATGGTGCCAGAGAGTATTCCATATCGGGACGTGAACCTGTAACACCCGTTATTGAAACAAGATATATGAAACCACCTGCGTTTTCCGACACAAGCCGTATCCTTTCCTCCGTGCTTGTTGGTGCAAGAAGAAATACCATACTCAAACCGTTTTTATCCAAGTGCTTTTTAAATTCTTCCGATTCTTCTGGAGGAAGATCAACTACCAAAATACCATCAACTCCGCATTCCTTTGCATCTCTGGCAAATTTTTCCAATCCGTAGGAAAAAAAAGGGTTGTAATAACCAAAAAGAATTAAGGGAATATCTGAAGATTTTCTTATGTTTTTTACAATTTCAAGTACGTTGTGGAGATTTGTCCCAGCCATTAGTGATCTTTCAGATGCACGCTGTATGGTGGGTCCATCTGCCATTGGATCAGAAAATGGAACTCCCAACTCAATTATATCTGCTCCACTTTTTTCCAGATTAAGCACAATGCTTTCAGTTGTCTCCAAAGAGGGGTCTCCGGTGGTTACGTAACAAACCAGAGCAGCTTTTCCGCTTCTATTGATCGAGTTAAATTTTTGCTCAACTCTATTCATTATTTTGCCAGTGGTATTGGAAGAGGATTTAGTTTTTACTTTATTTAAAACAGGTTGTCTATTTAGTTTAACAATTGAAGTTCAAGCGCTACTTTTTACAGTAACACTTAGCATGATCTCACCAGTCTCACACAAAAATTAAATATCTTTTAGGTAGCTTTGTCAAGATAGTCTCTCGGATTGAGTTTTAATAAAGGAGTTAATGTCTTTATCTCCTCTTCCCGACAAACAAACTACTATGACGTCTTCTTTTGACATTGTGGGGGCAATTTTCATCACTTTAGCAACTGCATGCGACGTTTCAAGTGCGGGAATGATCCCCTCTGTTCTTGACAGGAAGGAAAAGCCCTCAAGAGCTTCACTGTCTTTAACTGACGTGTATTGCACCTTCCCCTGGTCATTAAAGTAAGAGTGTTCGGGTCCAACACCCGGATAATCCAATCCTGCTGCAATTGAATGTGCTTCCTGAACCTGTCCGTATTTATCTTGCAGGAGATAAGTTTTACTGCCGTGAAGCACACCAACGGAGCCTGCGGAAATTGTTGCTGAATGCTGACTGGTCTCAATTCCGTGCCCTGCTGCTTCAACACCCAATTTTTTAACTCCATTGTCTCCCATGAATTCGTGAAACAGTCCCATTGCATTGGATCCGCCACCGACACATGCAACAAGTAGGTTTGGTAATTTGCCTTCCACTTCCATAATTTGATCTCTAGTTTCTTTTCCTATTACCGCCTGAAAATTTCTTACCATCATTGGGTAGGGGTGAGGCCCCGCAACACTGCCGATTATATAAAAGGTTTCCCTGACGTTTGTTACCCAGTCTCTCATAGCTTCGTTCATTGCATCTTTTAATGTCTTTGAACCAGAAGTAACGGGACGAACTTCGGCTCCGAGCAGTTTCATACGGAAAACGTTGATCTCCTGTCTTTTTATGTCTTCCTCACCCATGTAAACTGTGCATTCCTTATTAAAAAGGGCTGAAACCGTTGCGGTTGCCACACCGTGCTGTCCGGCGCCCGTTTCGGCAATGATCCTATTTTTATTCATCTTGTTTGCAAGAATTACCTGACCAATCGTGTTATTTATCTTATGTGCACCTGTATGGCAAATATCTTCACGTTTCAGGTAGATCTTTGCTCCTCCCAGTTGCCTGGTCATTCTTTCTGCAAAATACAGTGGAGTAGGGCGCCCCACGTATTGTTTGAGATAATGATCTATCTCCTTCTGGAAATAAGCGTTTTTCCTTGCCTCTGCGTAAGCAGTTTCAAGCTCCATAAGAGCGGGAATAAGAGTTTCAGAAACATATCTCCCGCCGAATTTGCCAAAATGACCGTATTTGTCCGGTAGGTTTAAGTCAGTCTGCATTCTTTACCGCCTTACTGCTTCTATGAAATTTTTCATCTTTACATGATTTTTTTTGCCTGGGGATCCCTCTACCCCAGATGCAACGTCAACTGCGTAAGGGTTGATTTGCTCTATTGCACTTCCAACGTTCTCAGGATTAAGTCCGCCTGAAAGGATAACATATTTATTCTTATAAATCTGGTTCCGTATCAGGTTCCAATCAAAGGATTTGCCCGTTCCCCCGTACTCATTTTTACCATAGCTATCAAGTAGCACGTAAGGCACATCAAATTTATCAATCTCATCAAGGCTTTTTCTATCCTTGATCCTGAATGCTTTTATGTAAGGTCTATTGAGGTTCTTAAAATAATCGGGTTGCTCATCTCCATTGAATTGAAGCAAATCCAATCCTGCCGTGCTTGCAATTCTATTTACAATGTTGCTGTTTTCATTGACAAAAACGCCAACTTTTTTTACAAATGGAGGCATTTCCCGTGATATTTTGCTGGCAATCTCAACAGTGACGCAGCGAGGACTCTCTTTATAGAATATAAACCCCAGAGCGTCAGCTCCATTATGAACGGCAGCCTCGGCGTCTTTTTTGTTTGTGATTCCGCAAATTTTAATCTTTGTCATTGCGTATTATTACTCCATTTGTCTTGCCGTTTATTACAATTATGCAAGTAAATTAGTTCTCATCTTACTTTATTTGTTATGAAGCAGCGTGTATCCTGTCCTTTGTATTTTCCTGCTAATTTTTAGTATACAGATGAACCTTTTTAACTCTTTAATTATCTCTCTTAAAGTCCTAAAAGCAAACAAAGTAAGGTCGTTTTTGACTACACTCGGGATAATCATAGGTGTTGCGGCCGTTATATCCCTAATGACTATAACCCAAGGCGCAAAGGAGATGATAGAGAGCCAGCTAACCTCGCTCGGGGGGAAGTCCCTTATTGTGAATAGAGGTATAAATACCGGCAAAAAAGTAAAGACGGCAAAGTTTACAAAAAAAACAGATGTAAAACCCTTGACGGAAAAGGATGCACGATCCATAAGGGAGCTTGGCATGGTGCAATACGTCTCGGAAATTTTGGACACTACTTACAATGTTGTTGCAGACGGCAAAAGTTGGCTTACCAAAATAGTCGGAGTGTCTCCTGAATTTGTCTATATTAACGACTGGTTCCCTTTACAAGGAACGTTTTTTAACAAAAAAGATGTAAAGGATGCAGCCCTTGTATGCGTAATTGGCAAAACGGTTCAAAATATTTTGTTCCCGGGTATTGATCCGGTCGGTCAAAAGATAAGAATTGGTAACTTTACATACCGTATTATTGGAATTATGAAGCCTATTGGACAAACTCCAAGCGGCAAGGATCAAGATGATTTAATTCTATTGCCATATACTGCCGTTCAAGAAAGGCTATTGAACAGCAGTGTGCTTGACAACATATCAGTCGCAGTCCACAATCCCGATCAACTTCAGATAGTGAAGGAGCAGATAACAAAACTTCTACGCGTAAGCCACAATATCAGACCGGGTTACGAAGATGATTTTAATATAAGAACCCAGGAAAACCAGATCAACACCATAAATAACGTGCTTGGTATAATGACCGTACTGCTTGCGAGTATCGCTTCAATTTCATTGGTAGTAGGTGGAATTGGAATAATGAATATAATGCTTGTCTCCGTCAGTGAAAGAACAAGAGAAATAGGGATAAGAATGGCAGTTGGTGCCAGAGAGTTGGATATTCTTAAACAGTTTCTTGTTGAATCAATTTTACTCTCACTGTTGGGTGGTTTGATTGGAACGGCGCTTGGAATTGCTGTTTCAAACGTTGCATCCATAATAACAGGATGGCCTGTGCCGTTATCAATTTCCGCGATTCTATTATCGTTCTTTTTTGCCGCACTTGTGGGGGTCGTATTTGGTATCTACCCGGCAAGAAAAGCCTCTCAGCTAAATCCGATTGAGGCACTGAGGTATGAGTAGAAAGTGAAAATTATGGTGGTGACACCCCACCTTAATCTTGGGAACGGAGGTGGTTCGGAAAGGCAAATAATAGAACTTACCAATGGACTGGTCGACAAAGGGCACAAGGTTATTGTATTACTGACGGATAGAAAAGGGGATTTAGTCTCCGAACTATCAAGTGAAATTGATGTCGTTTTCTATAGACCCGCCACAAATTTGTTTTCAAGACTTGTGTTGATATACAAAACTGCAAAGGTGCAAAAACCCGATATTCTTTACTCCAGACTGTGGAGAACAAAACCGGCAACAGTGCTTGCGGGGAAAATTCTTGGCATAAAAACCGTTCTTGTTGAAGTCAATAACATTAATGCAAAGTTGAGTCTACAACTGTCTGTTATCAGAAAAGTAATGAAACTGGTAAAAGTTATTTGTTACAAAATGGCGGATTTGGTAATCACTCAATCTGAGGAAGGAAAAAAAGGCTTGTCCGACCTCGGAGTTGAAAACAAATCGCGGACGGTTCATAACGGCATAAACACTTATAGGATAGAGAAGCAGTCCAAAGAAAAAGTGTCGCACAACTGGTTTAACGATGACGTTCCTGTTGCAGTTGCAGTTGGCAGATTCAATCCGCAAAAGGGTTATGAAAACCTCATTGAGGCGATAAGTGTAGTAAATGAAACGAGTCCTTTGAGGCTTTTAATAATAGGTGATGGACCGCTGAAAAACAAAATCGTAGGCAAAGCAGAGGAACTCGGAATAAAAGACAAAGTTGACTTTACGGGTTCCGTTTCCAACCCTCACAAATACACAGCAAAATGCGATATTTTTGTCTGTTCCTCTGTTTTTGAAGGATTTTCAAATTCACTGCTTGAGGCGATTGCTCTTGGTCTTCCCACGGTCAGCACCGACCACAAATTCGGAGCAAATGAGATGATAGAAAACGGCAAAAGTGGAATTCTTGTTCCTGTATCAGATCCCAAAGCAATGGCGGAAGCGATCTTACGGATACTGGAAGACGGAGAACTCCAAAAAACTCTTTCACACAATGCACAGGAAAGAGCACAAAACTTCACAATTCAAAAAACCGTCTCTGAATATGAAAAATTGTTTAGGGAAGTTGTTAGAGTTTGAGGGAATTTGCTAACTGCTTTTTCCCTTTTCCCTTTTCTTTATATCTGCAAAAATAAAAATCCCGACTGGAACTATAGTCAAGGCAAGAACAAGTCTGGCAAAAGCAGCTCCTTCAAGCGAATAACGGGGAGCAAGCCAGAACAAAGCGCCCATGTAAATCAGCGAGGTAATAAGAGTAAAAGTCGTTCTGAACCATATTTTTCCAAGTGCAAGCAAAACTGCTCCCATCCAGAAGCCAAGTTTTAATACAACCTCTGCGACAACAATAATCTTCATCGCAGTTGCTGCCGAGACATATTCAGCCCCGTAAAAGATTTCTATAATTTGTTCGGCAAATATAAAAAACATGACTCCTGCCGGGATAAAAAACTTCGCCAGAAACTTGATTGCATATGAAACGAGTTGTCTGAAGTCGCGGTAGGAACCCTGTTCTTCGAGACTTACAAGCGCGGGATATATTGCCCGGTGGGCAGGATCGCTTAATTTTCCTAAAACATTTGTAAAACTGTTTGCCACTTTGTAAAGTCCCGCGACTTCACTTGTAAAAAAATACCCGAGTGTCAGTATTGGAACTTCTCTGTTAAACACTCTTTTTGCAACTGAGGAGGCAGTTGAATTCAAAATAAAAATCATAACATTTCGGATTTCAGCATACATGGGTTTGATGCTTTCCCTGAACCACAAGGACATTTCCTGTTTTTTCAAAGCCCTGTTCACAAAAAATTGAAGGGCGACAAAGTTCACAAACATTGCCCCCGCATAACCTACAAGAGCGCCTTTTATTCCAAATCCGGTGACAAGAGCGATGGCGACAAAAGTAACCCTCGCGGCAACGGCAGATACATCAACAAGGGCGACAATTGTAAACTTGTTGAAAATTTCCAGTATTGACCTTGAGGTTGTGTTGACGGTGCCAATCAGAAGAGTGAAAGAGTATATAAAAATCAGTTCAAAGGTGTTTTCGGACTTAATGAAAAAGCTGTTTGCTATTTCTGCAAGCAAAAGCGTAGCAAAAAAAGCAACAATCCCCATGAAAAAATCTATTAGATAGAAAAATTTGATGAAAGAAACGGTTTTTTTCTTGTCCTTTTTTTCCCAATAACGCCCGACATATTTGACAACTGCTTCGCTAACCTTGAAATCCAGAAAGTCTTTAATAATCTTCACATAAGCCGTAATAACTGACAAAAGACCGAATATCTCCGGTCCGAGAAAACGGGCGAGCAACACGACTTCTGCCATTGCGAAAACGGAGGCTCCCGTTTTGCCACTGAAAAGCCATGATACATTTTTGAGAAAGTTCTTTTTTTCAGCAGACGATCTTGCCGGCATTTTTTCTCTCCGCGTTTGCCCGACTCATAATTTCTTCTGCCATAGTTTTACGCACTGTGGCTTTTCACACACTCGTATGCTTGTTGAGAAAGCTGTAACAAGGTTGTCTTGAGGTCATTTTATAGTTCTTTTTTACAGTGATCAACCGTGTCGTAACTATCTTTTTCATTAAGAGATATATCCCGGGAAAAACATTTCACAGAAGAGAATTCATAAAATCTTCAACATTTGCAGCTCTCGCATCCCAACTGTACTCGTCAACCTGTTTAAGGGCGTTTTTGGATATAGAACTTGCAAACATCTTGTTTTCCAAACATTTTGTTATACCTTTGGCAAATAAATACGGATTATCAGGTGGAACTAGAACGCTGTTTTGTTCGGATAAAATCTCCCTGATAATGGGAATATCACTTGAAACAATAGGATTTCCCGAAGCCATATATTCAAACATCTTAATTGGAGAAGCATTCTGTCGCAGGTCCCATTGCTGCGAATATGGCATTGCGAGAACATCTGCGATCAATTGATACATGGGAATCTGAGATAACGGCTTGTGCCCCTCAATTTTCACTCTGTTTTGCAGTCCGTGGTTTTCAACTAGTCTGTTCAAGCGTTTCATATCTTTTGGTAGACAACCAACGATCAAAACCAGCGTGGAATCGCGGAGAAATTTGGCGCTTTCAATCAAGGTTTCCGCACCCCTTCCCTCGTATGGCTTTCCGGTATAGACAACAAGACTTTCCGTGGATGGAATGGAAAGTTCCTTTCTGATTTGCTCTTTGGAAATCTCCCCCTTTTTTTTATAAGGACGTGTGTCAACACCGCTTGGAGCCACAAGAATTTTTTCCGAAGGCAAACCAGCATCGGTCAGATGTTGTTGCAACCATTTCGTTATAACGATAATACCCTTCATCTCTTTCAGACAATCAACCTCTTTCGCGGATTTGATCGGGTTGTGAACCTCACAGAAAAAAGGCGCCTTGTGTCTGCAAGCGTGAAACGCCATCCGTTTACCGGTTGATGCCGTATATCTGTAGTAAACAACGGATTGTTTTGAAGATATTTTTTTTGAAAGTTGAAACAGTTCTCGTTCAAGAGAGATCCCATAAACAAAATCCAAACGGAACGGAAGAAAAGTTAGAGAGGGAATGGATTTGATATTCAAATCCTTTCTCAGTCCAAAATAATCTTTGATGTTCTCCGTAAAATCTCTTTCATATTTTCTCAAAAGAAGTGTAACTTCCAGGCTCCTTGAAAGAGCGTCAATCATTTTCGCAATCGCTGCCTGATGGGCTCTCATGCCGGGAAATTCAGAGCGGTGAACATAGACCACTTTTTCTATGGAATTTTCCGCACCCTCTGGTATGTGTTGTTGAGAGACTGGCATCATTGAATCGGCAAAAATCTGAAAAAATATGGTTTCCTGCTATTATATATTTAACTTTTATATATCCAATTTTATCTTTCTCTAAAAAACTGTTGGAGAATGGGTTGAACCTAAACATCTTGCAATTCTGAATGAAGACCTTATTGAAATGGAATCTTTTGGTGTTTCAAATGTGGAAAGAAAAGTGGATGTAAAAAAGGTTGGACTTGATGATAAGACAAAAAGGAATTGAGTTAATATACTGGGGAAAACACTTACCTACTCTCAATCCATTAATGAGTCATATACATTGAGCAAAAGACTCGTTCCCTTTGCCCTTTTTATCTGTCAACTGTGTGATACAATGCTAAAGTTATACCATAAGGTTTCAGTTCGTAAACGGTATTGTATTGAGAATGAACTTATTACTGATAGATTTTGAAAAATTCCTGAAGTATGAAAAAAACTATTCTGAACACACGATCCGTGCGTATAGGAATGACCTCGGTGATTTTTTAGCTTTCTTGGAAAAGCGTTCTGTTTACCTTAATGACGTCAGCACGAAAGAAATTAAACTGTATTTGCTTTTGCTTCATGATAAAAATTCCAAGTCAACCGTTTCAAGAAAGCTCACCACGTTGAGGTCTTTCTTTGACTTTCTTGTGAGGAAAAAATTATTTAATAATAATCCCGCAAAGCTGATCCCTCTTCCAAAGAAAGAAAAGAAACTCCCGGTTTTTCTATCAGTGGATGAAGCGTTTACGCTTGTTGATTCGGTAAAGCAGGAAGACGTTCTGTCTAAAAGGAACAAAGCTATATTGGAACTTCTTTATTCCACCGGTATTAGGGTCAGTGAACTGTCTAATATAAAAATCCTTGAAATTGATATGTTTCGGAGTGTAATAAAAGTTATGGGAAAAGGCAGAAAGGAAAGAATGGTTCCTTACGGTTCAAAAGCAGGTGATTCCATCCGCGGTTATCTTGAGTTACGATCCGAGTTAAAACCAAAGGAGGACTATTTTTTTCTGAATAGACGGGGAACTAGGCTTTTGCCGAGAAGTATTGAAAGGGTAGTTAAAAAATATGGAGTTCTGTGTGGTATCTCAAAAAAGATCAGTCCCCACTCTATCAGACACACATTTGCGACTCATCTGCTCGGTAACGGTGCTGACTTGAGGTCAATACAGGAATTATTAGGTCACTCAAGCCTTTCAACGACCCAGAAATACACCCACACGTCTGTTGAAAAGTTAATGAACATATATGATAAAACGCATCCGAGAGCATAGCGAGGGAACTGGTATGGAAATTTTTCATGGAACCACGATCGTTTGTGTAAAAAAGAATTCAAAAGTTGCACTTGGCGGTGACGGGCAGGTTACCCTGGGTGATACTGCCGTCAAACATTCGGCAAAGAAGGTCAGAAAAATATATGAAGACAAAGTGTGTATAGGTTTTGCCGGATCAACTGCAGACGCTATCACACTTTTTGACAAATTTGAGTCAAAACTTCAGGAATTCAGAGGTAATCTCAAGCGCTCTGCCGTGGAGCTGGGCAGGGATTGGAGAACTGACAAAATCCTACGAAGGTTGGAAGCGCTGCTTATAGTTGCAGATAAAAAATATATGTTCCTAATATCCGGTAGTGGTGACGTCATAGAGCCTGATGACAACGTATTGGCTATAGGCTCGGGTGGCTCTTACGCAAAAGCGGCGGCAAAAGCTCTTTCTAAATTTTCCGACCTGGAGCCGGAAGATATTGTAAGGGAATCTCTTGAGATAGCTTCTGAAATATGTATTTATACAAATAACAATATTACAATTGAGGTTATATAAGATGTCTAAACAGCCATTTTTTACCCCCCGGGAAGTTGTTTCAGAACTGGACAAATACATTGTCGGTCAAAATGATGCCAAGCGTGCAGTATCAATCGCACTCAGGAACCGATGGAGAAGGCAGCGTGTCCCCAAGGAATTAAGAGATGAAATTTCTCCTAAAAATATTTTAATGATCGGACCCACGGGCGTTGGAAAGACTGAAATTGCAAGAAGACTTGCCAAATTAGCTCAGGCTCCTTTTATAAAAATTGAGGCTTCAAAGTTTACCGAAGTTGGCTACGTGGGCAGGGATGTTGAATCTATGATACGTGATCTGACGGAGATCGCGATAAAAATGGTTGCCGATGAAGAAATTGTCAGGGTCAGAATAAAAGCGGAGGAACTTGCTGAAGAGAGGCTGCTGGACGTTTTGCTACCCCCAATTCCCAGTGCTTCTTCTCCTGATAACAAAAATGAGGAAGATAAGGCACCTGAAAAAACCGAAAACACTCGAGAAAAACTGAGAAAGCGGCTTATAAAGGGAGAGTTGGATGAAAGATTGGTGGAAGTTGAGGTAACGGCAAGGAACAGTCCAATACAGGTGTTCAGTACCTCTGGCATTGAGGAGATGGATGTCAACCTATCGGATATGCTGGGAAATCTCATTCCGAAAAAGACAAAAAGAAGAAAAGTTAAAATTCCCGAGGCTATGGAAATATTTACTCAGGAAGAGTCCCAAAAGTTGGTGGATATGGATAACGTTGTCAAGACGGCGATAGGAAGAGTAGAAGAGTCAGGGATCGTGTTTATTGATGAAATTGATAAAATCGCAGGCAAGGAAAGTGGAGCGGGACCGGACGTGTCAAGAGAAGGGGTACAGAGAGATCTACTACCGATCATAGAAGGCTGCACCGTAAACACAAAACATGGAATGGTAAGAACTGACCATATTTTATTCGTAGGCGCGGGTGCATTTCATGTTTCAAAGCCATCCGATCTTATCCCAGAATTGCAGGGAAGATTTCCTATTAGAGTGGAGCTTGAAGCATTGAAAAAAGATGATTTTATATCAATTCTGACTGAGCCCAAAAACGCACTCACAAAACAGTATATAGAGCTTATGAAGACTGAGAACATAAAACTCGTTTTTTGGGATGACGGTGTTGAAGAGATAGCCGAGGCGGCAACGTTTGTTAATGATTCAACTGAAAATATTGGTGCGAGAAGACTTCATACCATTCTTGAAAAGCTCTTGGACGAGGTGTCATTTAACGCACCTGAGATGATCAACAAAGTTGTAGATATTGATTCAAAATACGTATCGGACAGGATTTCCGATATATTACAGGACAGGGATTTGAGCAGGTATATACTATGACCTTTACAGTGCAGTATTAAATTCTTTTTTCAATCAACATTTTCAACCCGATTATTGGTCTGAGTGTTATTGTAGGTTTAAGTTTAGCTATAAAGTCGGGTATCAGTTTCCACTTTGATTGCTTAATTCAATCCGATAGATCCAATGAAGTCGGTATGCTCTCAACTATCACCGGGGGATCGATCAAGGTTCTTCTATTCCTTGAAAATCAACCATTAATGCGTAAAATCAGACCCCAGTTATTATCAGGTGAGAGATGTTCCAAACGGAAAAAATTTTTCACAATTTAACTTGAATGTAACAGTCAAACTCAAATCAAAAAACGGGAGAAGGTTAATGAACAATAACTCATTAAAAGATAAATGGGCTTTAGTATTAGGATCATCAAGCGGTTTTGGCGAGGCAATAAGCATATCACTGGCAAAAGCCGGTATGAATATTTTTGGTGTTCATCTGGACAGGAGAAGCACGCTTGACAAAGTGGAAGAGGTGAAGAAAAACATTGAATCTGAAGGTGGGCAGGCAATTTTTTTCAATGCGAATGTGTCAGATGAGGACAAGCGTAAAGATATCATTGGAACAATAAAACAAACAACCGGGGAAAAAAACTCAGTAAAGATACTTATACACTCGGTTGCATTTGGGACTTTGAAAAACTACGTTGCGGATGATGAAAACCTTATGTTGAATAGGAAGAACATTGATATGACGCTTGACGTCATGGCAAATACTATTATTTACTGGACGCAAGATTTGGTAAGGGAAAAGCTCATGCGACAAGGTGGAAGGGTTTTTGCAATGACAAGTTCCGGCAGCCATAGGGTGTGGCCAACTTATGGGGCAGTGTCTGCTGCAAAGGCTGCCATTGAAGCTCATATAAGGCAGCTTGCCGTGGAGCTTGCACCTTATGGAATAACTGCAAATTCTATCAGGGCAGGAGTTACCGATACACCGGCACTCAGAAAGATACCCGGCAATGATGCCCTTGTAGAGCATGCGTTAAAAGCAAATCCAAGTGGAAGATTGACGACCCCACAAGACGTTGCAAAAGCAGTTGTATTGTTGTCAAACGACGATGCACAGTGGATAACTGGTAACGTAATTGGCGTAGACGGTGGAGAAGACCTTATATGATCTACCTTCAAACTTCATAATACTACTAATCAAGATAGTGTTTCCCGTTTTGTCACGTGGGATTAAGATATATTTTAAAGGAAAATTAAAGATAGTGCAGAGGTGAAAAAATGGAAGCTAATAAAGAAATAAAGGACAAATATAAAGTAGTTATCATGGGTTCCGGTCCCGCGGGATTGACGGCAGCACTTTACACTGCACGTGCCGATCTTGAGCCTATTGTATTTGAGGGTATGGAAGCTGGTGGTCAACTTACCCTGACAACGGAGGTTGAAAACTATCCGGGTTTTCCGCAAGGTATTCTCGGACCGGAGTTGATGGACTCGATGAAGAAGCAAGCTGAACGGTTTGGTGCTCAATGCACGTTTGGCGAAGTTACAGACGTTGATCTTTCCAGTAGACCCTTCAGGATCACTACTAATGCTAAGGAGATTCTTGCTGAAACATTCATAATTTCTTCCGGTGCTTCGGCAAGGATGCTTGGACTTGGATCTGAAAAAGAACTTTTGGGTTATGGTGTATCAACCTGTGCGACATGTGATGGATTCTTTTTCAAGGACAAAGAAATAGTGGTTGTAGGTGGGGGAGACACTGCGATTGAAGAAGCTCTATTTCTTACCAAATTCGGGGTCAGGGTCAGAGTAATTCACAGAAGAGATGGACTGAGGGCATCAAGAATAATGCAGGACAGGGCATTTGCAAACAATAAAATTGAGTTTATCTGGGACACCATAGTTGAGGAAATAATAGGTGATAAGCAGTCAGGTGTAAGAGGTATAAGGGTGAAAAATCTAAAGACGAGTGAGTCCAGCGAGTTATCCTGTCAGGGATTTTTTGTTGCGATCGGACACACTCCGAATACGAAGATATTTGAGGGTAAGCTCAACATGGATGAAAATGGCTATTTGATCACAAATGAAAGATCAACCCAGACGAATGTTCCGGGGGTTTTTGCAGCAGGGGACGTTCAGGATCACGTTTATAGGCAGGCAATTACTGCTGCCGGCACTGGGTGTATGGCAGCGATTGACGCGGAGAGGTTTTTGAGTGGGATTGAATAAAGAATTTAACAAGTTATTTGCACTCAAGCCAACAAGTTGACCCATCCCCCTTTCCCTCCTCGCTGGGTTTTCCCAAGGGGAGGGATTTTTTTAACCACCTTTTTTTAACCACCCCGTCAGGCTTTGCCTGCCACCCCTCCATAGGAGGGGAATTATTTAAACATCTACTCTTATTTGCAACTGCTAACTCACTGTATTTATTGCATTTTTTGCTATATCTCCATTTAAGACAAATGCGTTGTGCTTAAAGAGGGGAATTGACAAATTGCTTAAAGTTGCTAAACTTCAGGTTAAGTGTGTTGCGGCAAAAACTGCTCGGCGCAATAGCTGAGGGCATGCCTGATGCCCAATAAGTTCTGTAGGGGAGTTACCCGAGTCCCCCTCGCACACACAAGAGAGCGTCAGGGGCTCTCTTTTAATTTCTGAATTTCTGACTTTAAATCTCTTATGCTTTCAAGCACTTCTGCAAACTTTCTGTCTTGTTCAGCATTTTGCCGAGCAAATTCTATTTTTTGCTGAGCAGTAAGTTCTTCAATGTATTTTCTGAAGGATTTCAATTTTTGATCTCTTTCCATTTATTTTCTAATTTTCTTGTTGTAGTAACCACCCCGTCAGGCTTTGCCTGCCACCCCTCCACAGGAGGGGAATTGACAAATTGCTTGAAATTGGGTAGGTTTTTGTTCAAAGGATGGACAGCAAAATCTCGCTTACCATTACGGTTAGGTAAATCCTGGAGACTGAGGACGTAACCCCTAAGAAGGCAGAGAGGAACCCGAGCCCTCTTGTCCACCCCAGAGGGAACCAGGCGACCCCTCAATTTTCCTCTTTCCTCATAACTTTTCCCCCAATTTTAATTATGTGTTCTCTGTAATCAGAATTAGCTTCAAAAAATGTATTTACGTTCACACCATTTTTTACCACGCTTATAGGCACGGTGTATTCTTTGTTTTGAATTTTTTTAAAAAGAAGGAAATCAGAAACACCTTTGGGGTTGGTGATAACCTCTCCTTTCTCAACTATATCTTGAATTTTTGCAAGGTCTGCGGAGGTTATTTCTTTGTGTTTCTTTCTTATATGTTTTGCAGTGTTGCTGTGCAACAAAACTGCCTTATTTTCTGCCCCTATTATTTTTGAGGTGGCAGGGTCTACCACTGCCACTGCAAACTTGCCTCCGATCCTGCCTTCAAAAAACAAATTAGCGTTAGGGCTGGAAGCAATGTTTGTGGCAAAGTGCCTTGCCGTGGGATAGTCATATTTATTTAAATCAGGTTGATAAGTAGCTTTGTAGGGATTAAAGCCAAAGCTGGCGTGAGGCAACACTACTTTGCCAGTAGGAAGGCGGTATCCGGTAAGGTTTACGCTCTTTGGGTTGTTGACAGTGCCAATTTCAACCTTGCTTCTCACCAGCTTGCCTTTTGAACTGCTAACCTCCCATTCTCTGCTGGTTATCTGTTTTTGGGTCAACGTCCGTTTGTTACAACGGCAGTTGTAATCCAGCGGTGGAGTAAAAGTGTTCCAGAAAGGATCATCAACCGGAAATATACTGCCGTCAAGCTCAGCGTGGCTTTCCCGAGTGCGGGAATCATGCAGTGCGATAAATTGGGCAAAAGGACGGCGCTTTTTATTTTTCTCAATAGACGCTTCCCTGCCCACAGCATAGGCAGATAGTAGGTTTGTGCGATAGATAGTCTTTAAGCGGTGCGGGGGAAATCTCTCGGCAAGTATCTCTCCTGTTTTGAGGTCGGCAATTTGCTTCTTGCCGTCCCAACCCTTATTTTCCAGAACTCCGCCGAGCTCGTTTTTGAATTGGCGAAAAGTCTTGCCATCGGTCAAAGCCCCGTCAAGTGCCGTTTTTATATCTTTCAGCAGGTCTATTTTTGCGACATTTGCAACGGTGAAAACGTGTGCATGAGCTTCGCCAAGCACCTCACGCCAACCACGCGAGACCTTGTATTGCCTTGATCTTAGGTAATTAACTGCCTGCTCGGGCGTCCTTCTGAACATGAAGTTCAAGTTAATTGTTTTCGGGGGCATTGCTTATCTCTCCCCATAGGCGGGCTATTGCCCATTTGTTTTCAAGAATTTTTGCTATCTTTTTGGTATCAATGTCGGAATAAGCAGCGTCAAGTTTTTCCGCAAACTCTTTGTAATTTTTACTTTCTTCTGCAAGATCAATGACCGTCTGGAGCAGTGCCTGCGATTGCTCCAGCAGCTCGTCGTCGGAAGCAGTGCCGACTTCTGCGACGTCGTCAGGGTCGTCGCCCTCGGCGAATTCAGGGTTATTGTTTGATGGGGGTGGTTAATAACAAGGTGGCCAACTGCTTAAATACATCCTGCTTCACATTCCAGAACACAAGCATTACGTTGAGGTCTTTAGCGGTAAGAGGTAAAAATTTTGGCGGAATTATTGACGCTTTAAATGGGATTTAAACGGGATTTAGACGGTGTTTAACAAGGGATTAGTTCCGCCTTACAAAAAATGATCGAAAATAGAAAAGTAGTGTAGATATCTAACGAACCTAATCCTTTTTTAACATTGACTTTTTTACTTTCAGTCAGTCAGTTTTCAGTTTTTTATCCCATTGTGCCATTTTAGTTATCCCGTTATAGTTGTAGATAGGATTTGCCACCATATCCTGCATCTTCATCTAAGACGACCTACTAATTTCTACTGTTGTAGATCGGGATCATCTTAGACCTATTTTTTTACTGTTGTAGATTATCCAATTGACAGTAGTTACTATTGTTGTTACTTTAATCATACAGGTGCAAAATGTTCGGTTCCTTTGGCGCGTTAGAGTTAGTAATAGTTTTAGTGATCCTTCTTTTGATCTTTGGTCCCAGTAGGCTGGGTGAGATAGGGTCTTCTCTTGGTAAAGGAATAAAAGGATTTAGAAGATCATTAAAGGATGATGAGATTGATACTGCATCAGCACGGAAAGAAAAGGCATCTGATACTGAGGTTGAAGTTTTTTCAGCTCCTAAAAGATCCGACGATCAACAACCTAAATAATACGTATCAACTATTCGGATTTTTCAGCTAACTCCACTAACACACCATTCATAGAAGAAGGGTGAATAAAAGCGACCTTTATCTTGTCTGCTCCTATTCTTGGTTTCTCGTCTATAAGCCTTACGCCTTTATTTTTAAGCTCGTTCAATCTGGCTTGCAAATCGTCAACGTAAAAGCATATATGGTGTATTCCCTCGCCCCTTTTGTCCAAGAAGTTGGCGATCGGTGAGTTTTCTCCGGTCGGTTCAATAAGTTCAATTGCCGTTCCACTACCGCTTGTAGGTTGAAGCATTGCGGCACGGACTCCCTGTTCGGGGATCTCTTCCTTATGAGTGGTTTTCAAGCCGATTGTGTCATTGAATATTTTTTCTGCTGTATCAAGGTCTTTGACCGCTATTGCAATGTGATAAAGACTGCCGTTCTCATATACATTCATACCTGCACCATTAGGGTTTTTCTTCAATTTTTAAATGTAACACCTGCTCCGTTTTTCCACCGTCACCATCTTCTACCATGATAATGACGTTGTATTTCCCCCCGGCTTTACCCTTCTTGTATTGCCACTTTATCTCTCCAGTGTCTGAGATACTCATGCCTTCCGGTGGATCTTTGAGCGAGTAGGTCAGCACGTCTTCATCTGGATCCGTTGCCTCAACCTGATAAGTAAACTCTTCATTAGTCGATGGGCCAGTCGGTTGGGATATGATCTTAGGGGGAGAATTTGGGATCTTCATAGTTACGTCATATATCAGGATACTTTCTCCCTCTTCCGTATAAGGAATGACCTCAACCGTGATCTTGTCGCCTTTTGTAAAGCTATTTGACCATTCTAGTTTGTTTGCGTCTTCGCCGTATATTTCATCGCCGTTATGTTTCCACTTGTATAAATAGTTTAGTGTGTCGCTATCTGTGCTATCAGTATTTACCACAGTTGCTCTGAAACCATCCCTGGTGTTGCCGGATATGGTTTCGATTTTGACGGATTTTATGGGAATAAGTTGCTTTGGAGACTTAGGGTCATATTCCGTGTATGGTTCATTATTAGCTTCTTTATGGACGGTTTCGGTTTCCATACCAATATTGGTGGTAGTTTTTTCCGGTCTAACATACGGTTGTTCCGTTCTGTTTTCATCCGAGCTACTAAAAGTTGTGTATAGAATAATTATTAAGGCTATGACTGCGACTATATAAGCAAATTTTTTCATTGGTATTTTGTTATTATGTTTCTCAGTTTACTTGGTGTTGATGTCGTTATAGATTTTGAAATTGTGGTTACTTTTCAGAGAATCGTTAGCAACGAATTTGATCTTGATTCCCGTTTTGCTTTCCAGATCTGAAAGGTTGTGTTTTTCTGATTCGGTTATGTAACTGATTATATCATCAGCCGCTTCAATTGTGATATTGCCAGATCTCGGTTTTCTCAGATTTGATCTTACCTTCCTTATGATCTCATATCCTATTGTCTGGACTGACTTGATCTTACCCAGTCCGTTACAGATTGTGCAGTTGTGGCTAAGAGTATTTAACAAACTTTCCCGTGATCTCTGACGCGTTAATTGAACAACTGAAAACCGCGATATGTCCTGAACGGATATTTTTGCTTTGTCGTTTTTCAGGGCGTGTCTAAATGTTCGGTAGAAGCTGTCTTGGGACTTTTCATCTTGCACGTTGACAAAATCAATTACAATAATTCCCACAAGGTTCCTGAGCCTGATCTGTCTGGCTACTTCTTCCGCCGCCTCGGTATTTATCTTTAGCAGGGTCTTTTCCTGATCCGAGACTCCTGTATATTTGCCCGTATTAACGTCAATTACCGTAAGACCTTCGGTTTCCTCTATTATCAGAAAACCGCCTGAATCCAACCATACTTTCTTTTTGTATATATTCTCAATCTCACTTTCTATCTTGTATTTTTCAAAAAGGGGCTGTTTTTGTCTGTGCAAAGTGACGTTGATCTTTTTCCCGTTGTGGTTATCGGATAGATATTCTTTTATCAATTCCTGCGTTTCCGGTGAATCAACAACTATTTTATTAGTGTCTTTGTTTATCAAGTCTCTTGCAACCTTAAGTGTTAGGCACGGTGTTTCATATAGAAGATTGGGTTTTTTCCTGCTTTTGTATGATTTTAATATTTTTTTCCACGTTTCGGTGAGGTTTTTTATTTCTTTTACAATATCAGTTTTTTGAGCTTTTTCTGAGAACGTGCGTGCAATGAATCCGACGTTCTTTTGCTTATGAGCCTTTATGATTTCAAGCAGCCTCTTCCTTTCCTTTTCGTTAGTTATCTTACGGGAAACCCCCAGCACGCTAAATGGAGCCACCAACACCACCAGTTTGCCGGGAATTGAAATATAAGAAGCCAGTTTTGGTCCTTTTGCTTTTACAGGTTCTTTGACAACCTGCACTATGACGCTCTGTCCTTCTGTAAGTCCGAGCTGTTCAAGACTGCCAGATGTTTTCAAGTCGGAATTCTCTTCTTCATCAATATATTCGGCAAGATACTTGGTATAGATATTTTTAAGGGAAATAAAGCCTGATTTTCCTGAACCGATACTGACAAAAGCCGACCCCATGCCATTGATCACCTTTTCAACTCTGCCCTTGTATATGTTGCCTACGATCTGAGGCGCGGGATCCCGCTCAACGTGTATCTCGGCAAGCCGTTTGTTCTCGATCAAGGCGACCCGCGTTTCATTGAACGTGATATTTATTAAAATCTGGTTTTTCATAGAAGAGTTAAAAAGATCATTTTACATAATTATAATATCTATATGATATACAAAAATTGTCAGCAGTTAAAACCACTTTTAAAACGAGTGGTTTATGTGTAAAATCCTGACAGGAGTACCAGTATTCATAGCATTGGGTCAGGGAGGTTTGAAAAGATGTTAAAAATCAGAACTTTGCTTGTAATATTTATGTTGGCTACCGTTTCCGTGGCGGAAGGTGGCACGACCGTATATATAATTAAAGAAGGGGATACTTTATCCAATCTTGCGGAGAGATTTTATGGGAAAGGGATTCTATGGCCTAAGATATGGAAGTCTAATCGTTACATTGATGATCCCGATCTAATTTACCCTAATGATCAACTCACGGTTATAAATCCTTATTCACCATCCGGTTTGCCGTTCGTGAAATTGGAGCCCGGAGTTGATTTGAAAACACTAAAGAATATAAAACCTCCCAATCCGATCTATTTTTATTCCTGGAGACAAAGCAGTGGTTTTGTTACAAAAGAGCGTTGGAAAAAGCTGGGTTCTATAGTTTCTTCTGAGATTCCCAAAATTCTTTTGGGCAAAGGTGATAGAGTTTATCTTAATTTAGGATCTGGTTCAGGAACACGCCCGGGTGACAAGTTCACCCTTTTCAGGGATTCTGCACTCGTTATTCATCCTCTTACCGGGAAAAAGGTCGGATACAAAGTGGCAAATATAGGTGAAGTTGAGATACTCAGCATTCTTGACAAGGATCTGTCATACGGCGTAATTACCGATTCATACAGGGAAATAACAAAAGGTGTAAGACTCAAGCCGGTGGTTCCTTACGTCTCGGAAGTATTAATGAGAAAAGGAAAAACTCGAGTTGAGGGGGTTATACTGGAGTCCAAAAATGACACTAAGTTAAATGGTACAGGAAGTGTGGTTTATATTGACGTTGGCAAAAAAGACAACATAGTTGCGGGGCACACTTTTTCTATATTCCCATATCGTGGCAGAACGGCTTACGATCTTGAAAATAAAAAAACAGTAAAGATACCAGGACGCAATATCGGGCAGTTGGTTGTTTTGAAGGCAGAGGAACACATCTCAACCGGCGTTATCACAAAAAGTTCCGGACAGGTTGAAAATGGTTATTTAGTTGTTTTGGATATATAAATTGGCAGTTCTTTATTGTCCGAGTTTGACTATGGTGTCGTACTCACTTTTTTTTAAGGGCATTACTGACAGTCTTCCCTGCTTTATAAGTGCAACGTTTTTCAGTTCTTTGTTTGCTTTGATAGTTTTCAGGCTAACTGGTTTGTCTAAAGACGTGAGCGGTTTAAGGTCGGTTACAACCCATCTGTCGTCATCGGTGGTGGGGTCTTGATAAAATTCCCTTATTACTTCGGCTACACCTACTACCTCTAATCCTTTGTTACTGTGATAAAAGAGAACTTTGTCGCCAATTTTCATCTCTTTTAAGTTGTTCCTTGCCTGATAGTTTCTCACGCCATCCCAATACGTCCAGCCGTCCCTTAAAAAGTCCTGCCATGAGTATTTGAATGGTTCGGATTTAACAAGCCAGTATTGCATGCGGTTATTATATTAGTAGCCTTTCCCGTTTGCAAATCCGCCTTTCTATAGCAAGACTTTTCAGTATATTTATTGACTTGTTATTAATTTCTGAAGTTTTCTTAGAGGTTTTTTATGGAGATAATTCCGGCAATTGATCTGAAAGATGGAAAATGTGTCAGGTTGTTCAAGGGCGAGGAAGGAACCGAAACGGTATTTTCCACGGATCCACTTGAGACTGCTAAACAATGGGAAGCATGCGGCGCCAAGTGGATACATTTAGTTGATCTTAACGGTGCATTTAAGGGAGTACCCGAAAATTTTGAGATCATTCGTGAAATCTCAAGACGTGCAGGATGTTCAATACAAGTAGGTGGTGGAATAAGGAACATTGAAACAGTTGATAAATATATGTCTGTTGGAGTTGAAAGGGTTATAATAGGAACCAAGGCTTTTACAGATGATCAATTTATCAAGAAAGCCTGCGAGAAATACCCGGGGAAAATAGCCGTAGGCTTTGATACAAAAAGTGGTAAGATCGCCATAAAGGGATGGAAAGAGGTGCTTGACGTTAGCGCAAGTGAAGCAGTTGATAAATTGGAAGGTTTTGGCATCTGCATGTTTATAAATACAAGTGCCGATAGAGACGGTACAATGGAAGGTATAGACCCGAAGCCAATTAAGAAATTTATTGATCTATGTTCAAAGCCCGTTATTGCATCCGGCGGCGTTGCATCAATGGATGATATTCAAAAGCTCTCGGATTTGAACTCTCCCAAGTTATACGGGGTGATACTTGGCAGGTCGATCTATTCAGGCTCAATTGATCTCAGGGTAGCGATCAAAAGGTATAGTTGATGATCTCAAAAAGAATTATTCCCTGTCTGGACGTTAAAGACGGGAGAGTTGTTAAGGGCGTACAGTTTTTAAATCTCCGTGACGCGGGCGATCCAGTAAAGATCGCGAAAAAATACAGCAAGCAAGGTGCCGATGAAATTACCTTTCTGGACATTACTGCTTCCCATGAGAACAGGGAGACCATGATAGACGTCGTTGAAAGAACCGCAAGTGAAGTATTTGTTCCTTTAGCCGTTGGTGGCGGGGTAAGGGTTCTTGATGACGTGAGAAATTTACTGCTTGCAGGTGCGGATAAGGTTGCCATAAATACCGCTGCGGTTAAACGTCCTCAGTTCATTAAAGATGCTGCTGAAAAATTTGGAAGCCAGTGTATCATTGTTGCGATCGATGCCCGATCAGAAGGGAGAGATAAGTGGACGGTATATACGCACGGCGGTAGAAATCCAACTGGAATAGATGCAGTTGAGTGGGCCGTTAAAATGGAGTCCTTGGGTGCTGGGGAGATATTGTTGACAAGCATGGACAAGGATGGAACAAAGGACGGTTATGATATAGAACTTACAAGGACAGTGTCAAGATCTTTGAACATACCGTTAATAGCGTCAGGTGGAGCTGGTAAAGTTGAACATTTAATGGATGCAATTAACTATGGTGAAGCCGATGCCGTTCTCTGTGCATCCGTGTTCCACTATGGAGAGTTCACGATCCCAGAGGTAAAAGAGCTCCTGAAATCAAAGGGTATATTGACAAGAATTTAAGAGCATTTTATGAAGATCAGAGAACAATATCAGAAGATTGAAAGACAAATACTGTCTCCTTTTGCCGTGCTAAGCTCTGAATCAAGGGGAAGGCAAGTAACCGAGGATCCATGCGAAATAAGAACGCCTTTTCAGCGGGACAGGGATAGGATAGTTCATTGCAAGTCGTTTAGAAGAATGAAACACAAAACGCAAGTGTTCCTTTCTTCTACAAACGATCATTACAGGACACGATTAACACATGTTATAGAGGTTTCTCAGATTGCAAGGACGATATCAAGGGCATTAAAGTTAAATGAAGATCTTACTGAAGCCATAGCACTTGGGCACGATTTGGGACACACTCCTTTTGGACACGTGGGGGAGTCGGTCTTGAACGAGATATACCCAGAAGGCTTCAAGCACGTGGAGCAAAGCCTCAGGGTCATTGACGTTTTAGAGAACGATGGGAAGGGGCTTAACCTTACTTACGAAGTGAGAGATGGGATAGCCAAGCACTCAAAAGGTAGAGGTCCTGTGGATGCTCCGGACTGCGTGCCTGCTACAATGGAAGGTCAAGTCGTCAGAGTATCGGATCTGGTCGCTTATGCTAACCATGATCTGGATGATGCTATCAGGTCTGGAATTATTACATTGAGCGACGTTCCAGATGAATATATAGGTTTTCTGGGCAAAACAAGTTCCAAAAGGGTGAACAAGATGGTTACGGACATAATTTGTGAAACAACGAGCTCAAATGGAAGAAAGGTTTTAATAAGTGAGGAGCTTGAAGGCATAATGGAAGGGTTAAAGGAGTATCTTTTTAAAGCGGTTTATTTGAGTGATAAAGTAAGGAACAGTTTTGACGAAGCTAAAAGAATTGTAAAAGAGCTCTATTATTATTTTTACGATAATAAAGAAACTTTTCGAAAACTCTACGGAAAACAGCCAATTAAGGGTGAGAGATTGGAAAGAGAGATATGTGATTTTATTGCTGGTATGACCGATCCATACACCATTGATCTATATTACAATTTATTCCCTGATAGACAGCGAGGGATTGACTAAACGTTTAACAAAGCTGATCGTTCGGCTTAAAGGAGTATGTTTTGCTGAGACTTGGAGATGTGCCGTTTTTGAACTCAAAGCCCTTGTTTTATTTATTAAAAAGTGGAAGTATTGACTCTTGCATTGAGATCATCAGCCGTCCGCCTAACCTTCTTTCAGAACTGCTCAGGAAAAAAAATATAGACATGGGTCTTGTTCCGGTCGTTGAATTACTCACACGGGGAAATTATAAAGTTGTCCCCGGGATCTCAATCTCATCGTATGGAAAAGTTGATAGCGTTATATTGATCTCCAAAAAGGAATTACGGGACATAAGATCGGTGGCACTGGATGGGTATTCACTAAGCTCGGCAAATTTAACAAGGGTCTTATTTAAAAATTTTCTGGGCATGGATCCAGATTTTGTAACAAGAAGCTACGATGAGAATTTTTTTGCCGGTGTGGATTCAGGGATGCTTATTGGGGACACAGGCTTAAAGTTTCTATATAAAAATGCCGACCGAAGCGAGTATAGAATATATGATCTGGGTGAGTTGTGGACTGATTTCACTGGTCTGCCTTTTGTCTATGCACTGCTTGCGGTCAATAATGGTGTAAATCTGGAAAACCAACTGGATAATCTGATCAGATCCAAGAGGGAAGGAGTTGATTTTATTGATGAAATATGTGAAAAAGAGTCCGTGAAGATAGGAATTGGTAAGGAATTTTGCGTTAATTATATTACCAATAGAATACGTTATGATCTGAGTGACATGGAGATCAAGGGGATCTCAGAATTTGCAAAATGCCTGTCTAAGATCGGCATTGGATCAGGGATCGACAAATTGGATTTTTACAAAAAATGAATTTAAGAGGAGATACAGGTGAGTAAAATCTCAATGAGGCTAGGGCATAGTCCCGATGCAGATGATGCGTTCATGTTTTATGCGATGGCGAAGGGGAAAGTTGGTTCCCATCTGATTGATTTTAAGCACGTGATAGAAGATATTCAGTCGTTAAATAAAAGAGCTTTGAAAATGGAGTTGGAAACTTCTGCCATTTCGGCGCACGGCTACCTTAAAGTCCAGGATCATTACAGGATCATGTCGTGTGGTGCGAGCATGGGAAAGGGTTATGGTCCGATCGTTGTTGCAAATGAGCCTATGAATGACCTGAAGGGCAAGAAAATAGCAGTTCCCGGAAAGCTAACAACGGCATACTTGTTGCTGATGCTTTACGTTGATGATTTTATTCCGGTGGAAGCTGACTTTGATGCGATCATTGATAAGGTCAGGAACAACGAGGTAGATGCCGGATTGCTGATACATGAGGGTCAGTTGACCTATGGGGATTTTGGATTGGAAAAACTCATTGATCTTGGTGAGTGCTGGGCAAATGACACGTCCTTACCTTTACCACTTGGCTTGAACGTTATTCGCAGGGATATTGAGAGATCACTACAGGTGGAAACTATCAGAGTTCACCAGCAGAGCATAGAATATGCACTTAATAACAAAGACGAGGCGCTTGAGTATGCGCTTGGGTTCGGAAGAGGAATGGCAAAGGACGTTGCTGAGAGATTTGTCTTAATGTATGTGAATGATCTTACCGTCAACTTGGGAGAAAAAGGTGTTGCTGCATTAGATCATTTATTCAATTGCTCTTATGATGTGGGATTGATAGACCAGAAACCTACGCTTGATATACTGGAGTATAAACCTTATTAACGGTGTTTGTCATTGGTGGACGGTTTAAGGTGTTTTAATTTTGGCAACTTAACCAATCAATTTAGACCCCTGCTATAGATTATATTCCCATTTACCATGTTCATTTTCAATCTGTCTTTGTCGGCAAGGATCACCTGTAAATAAGGGTCATCCGATCTCTCTTTGTATGACAAGAATATCAGATCAGCCTTTTTGCCCGTTTCTATCGACCCGACCCTATCCTCAATGAACAACGACCTTGCTCCGCCAAGAGTGGCTGAATACACGGTCTGGAACGAAGATCGGCGTTTGTTCATACCTAATAGTATTTCATAAAATGCCGTCATTTCTTCAAAGTAATCCAGGCTGCTGTTGCTTGATAGTCCATCCGTTGCAAGTCCTAGTTTCTCAAGTTCGGTCAGTTTGGCAAGGGGAGGTGTCCCAACCTTTAGGTATTTATTACTGCGAGGACAAACGATAACCCCGATTTTCTTTTTTTTGATCTCGTCTATTTCTTCATCCGAGATCTGGGTTGCATGCACTATGGTCAAATTGGATTGCAGGTTGTATCCATATTTTTTAAGATAGTCCAATGGATTTTTAGCATAAGGACGTTCATATTTCTCCTTTTCTATCAAGGGGTATAACTGTTCTTCTATCTTATTAGGCTCATTTCTTATAAACAGAATTTCATCTTCGCTTTCGGCAAGGTGTATTCCGATAGCCAAGTTGTTTTTGACCGATGTTCTGAATATTTTTTTCAGCAATTCAGGTGAGCAAGAGTAGGGTGCATGTGGAAAAGGTCTGACCTCAATCATGTTTTCCTTGACGTATTTTTTTTTATCAAAGACTTCAATATGCCTGTCAAACAGCTCTTCAAATATAATTGCCCTGATACCAGAACCTTTAACTATATCTTTATCCAAACCGTCATAGGAGGATATTTCACCAACTGTGGAAACTCCCGTTTTGATTAGACTGGATAGTCCATCTTTTACGGATTGTCTTATTAGTTCTTCGGTTATTTTTTTTTCTATCTTCAGTTTGATTATATGCGTCAGCCACTGGGTGAAGTTTTTGAAGTTCCCAATTTTGCCAAACATCCATCCAAGTTCGAGATGAACGTGCCCGTTTATAAATCCCGGCAACAAGATGCCTTTGCCGAGGTTAATTTCGGTAAACCTCTTATATTTTTTCCTTATGTCGCCACTGTTTCCCATGTCTATGATGTCGCTGCCGGAGATCACCACAGACCCATAGTACAGTGGCTTTGCCGCTATGGGTAATATGGTTTCTGCGGACAGTATTGTTTTGTTCATAGTCGGGAAAATTATTACCAAAAGGGTTAAAAAGTTATCTCCTTTTGTAACACCGAGTGGTCACATTAAAGGAGAGTTGAACTATTGTATATCTATTTTGTTCTGCTTGCGGATCTTTTCCAACAGATCATTGCTGATAATACCTGTTGCCACTTCTTCCACCGGACCTTTCATTTTTATTGACCAGTCTTCTCTTACGTGAATATTCAATGCCCCGCCGGGCATATTTATCAGTACCTCGTTGTCCGTCAAACCGTTTTTCACTGCTGCTGCTGCCACTGCACACGAACTGCTGCCGGACGCAAGCGTGTATCCTGCCCCTCGCTCCCATATAAGAATATCAATTGAATTGTCTGAAGTAACCTTTGCAATTTGGACGTTTATTCTGTTGGGAAACAGCTTGTTATTTTCAATGAGTGCTCCGACTTTCTTAGTGTAGTTGACGTCAAGTTCATTGGAAAATATTACACAATGAGGGTTACCGACTGATAACGCGGTAAAATTAAATATCTCGCCCTCTATTCTCATCTCTTCGTTGATCACTTCTCTCTCATTTCCTGCGACTGGAATATCTTTGCTGTTAAAAGTTGCAACGCCCATTTCTACTGTTACGTGTCTTACGGTGTCATCTTCAACGCTTAGTTCGCAAGTTACCATGCCTCCGGGGGTTTTGATCTGGAACTCTTTGCTATTTGTGTAACCGTATTCATACAAATACTTAGAAAATATTCTCAGACCGTTCCCGCTTTTCTCTGCTTCGCTTCCGTCGGGGTTGATAATTTTCAACCCGAACACGTCGGGTTCAATGGAAGTCAGAAGTAATATGCCGTCGGAACCTATGCCAAAATTCCTGTGGCAGATCAATCTAGCTGTTTCAGAAGTGATGTTGAAAGAGAGCTTGTTGTTATCTAGAACAATGTAGTCGTTACCAAGCCCATGTGATTTTACAAACTCGTTCATTGGTGTGAAAAAAAATAGAAGTTAACGCATTATGATCTGCCCGATCTGATAACCGAGCAGATCATTATATAAAAACTCAATTATTGTTCTATAAACCTACTCGTCAAGAATAAAAGTTATTCTGACGTGTGCTCTGTATTCGGTTATTTTACCGTTTTCTATATGGGCATTCATCTTAGTAACTTCAATTCCCGTGAGACCTCTTATAGTTTTGTTAGCTCTGTCAAGAGCCTGATCAACGGCGTCATCCCATGATTTAGGGGAACCGCCCACGACTTCTGTTATTCTTGCAACTGCCATAATGCTACCTCCTTTAAGTTATTTGCCATTAATAATATTACTATAAATCTTCATTGTAATGCAACTTATGATCGTGTGGAATGAAGTTGTTAGCAATTAAATTTCTGGTGGAAATTTTTCTGATTTGTTCTCTGACATTTGATCAGACCGTATTTATCAATGTAATAACTATGATCCCAAAGCCTATGACTGCTCCCATAGCGGCTTTTTTCCCTTTCCAGCCGAGTGATAACCTACAGTTTAGCAGGGTCGCATATACGATCCAAGTAACGACCGACCAGGTCTCTTTATCACTCCATTTCCAATCGGGTCCCAAAATCTGGTTTGCAATAAAAAAACCAACCGCCATTCCAATAGTAATAAGGGGAAATCCTAACGTCAATCCAATATGGTTGATCTTGTCAAGCGTGTTTAGTGAAGGTAATTGTTGCAGCATGCTCCCAAACTGCTTTCCCTTGATCTTACGTTCTTCAAAAAGGTAGAAAACCCCAGCAACAAAAGCTATTGCAAAAATTGCCAGAGCGAGAAATATCAGGATAACGTGCGTTATTAGTATCCAAGGATTGTTTATCGTTGGATCTTCAGTTTGGATCATTCCGTGTGGGACTATTAGGCTTGGCACCATGCCAATGAAAGCGAGGGAGAAAATGAACGCACCGATAAAAGGGAGTTTATAGATCAAATTTGAGATCAGAAAAACTAATGGGATGAACCATGCAAATATAACTAATGACTTTTCAAGACCATCCACTTGGATAATTTCTCCAAATGTTATCTTATACAGATAATAAGTGTGCAGTATGAAGCCAAAGACCCCGATATAGAGTCCGATCTTAGAATATCTCTCGTTTTGTCTCAACAAGCCAGAAATAAAAAATATCAGGCTGAAAAAGTAGCTAAGTGTAATTGCGTAAGAGATATACATTAAACAGTGTATAGCAGACCATCCATTAACACGGGAACTGGATAATTCCGCTGTTATAAATTTTTCAAACTTTCAGTCTGATAAAAAGTTGTCAGAGAGTCTATCAGCTCGTTCAATCCACCATCCAATACTGATTCTATCTTGTGCAACGTGAGTCCTATTCTATGCTCGGTAACACGACCTTGTGGAAAATTGTAGGTTCTTATTTTTTCGCTTCTATTGCCCGATCCGATCTGATTTTTCCTGCTGTCTGAAAGCTCGCTTTCTCTTCTGGCTTCTTCTATTTCATATAGTTTTGCTCTGAGCATTTTCATTGCATGCATCCTGTTCTTGTGCTGTGAGCGTTCATCCTGACACTGAACGACGATACCAGATGGCACGTGCGTTATCCTTATTGCAGAGTCCGTTTTGTTTACGTGCTGTCCTCCAGCACCAGATGCCCTGTATGTATCTACCCTCAAGTCTTTCTCGTCAATTTGCACGTCCACCTCATCTGCATCTGGCAGGATGGCAACGGTTGCAGTGGAAGTGTGTATTCTGCCTCCGGTTTCGGTTTCAGGTATCCGCTGCACTCTGTGAACTCCACTTTCATATTTTAATGTTCCGTAAATGTTCTTGCCTTCAATTGAGCATGATATTTCTTTTATCCCCCCGATCCCGGTCTCGTTCAGGCTCAAGGTTTCCAACTTCCATTTCCTGTTTTCACAGAACCTGTTATACATGCGGAACAGATTGGACGCGAAGAGCGCCGCTTCTTCTCCCCCAGTGCCGGCTCTGATCTCCAATATTACGTTTTTTTTATCTTTTGGGTCTTTTGGAAGTAACTGTAGCTTGAGTTTGTTTTCCAAGTTCTCTTTTTCTTCTTCCAGTAGACTATTTTCTTCTTTAACAAGACTGGAAAGCTCTTTATCGTTCAGTAATTGTTTATTTTCTTCGATGTTCTGTGATACTTTTTTAAATTCCCTGTAAGTTTGAACTATATCTTCTAATTCAGACCTTTCCACGGAGAATTTTTTTATATCTCCCGGTGATAGATTGGGTTGGTTCAGATTGTTTTCTATCTCGGAGTACTTGCTTTCAACTTCTTCCAACTTACTTAGCATACCCGTGTCAGCCATTTGGGTTATATTTACATAACTTGCAATAATTTCAATAAAAGATAGAATTGCAAAAACAAGAAATCATGGATGTTCTTGAAGGCAAACTAAGGGATTTCATAGATAAGAACAACAAAATTATTGACAGTTATGGAGAGCTCAGATCTGAACTTATGTATTTGAAGGATAAAATAAGCGGTCTTGAAGAAGAGAAAATTCAATTAAGGCAAAGAGTTGACACAATTATAGAGAAGATCGAAATACATCTGAGAAATTCAGGGTGATTAAATTATGAGAAGTGTCAGAATAAATATCCTTAATAAGGATTACGTTGTTAAAACTGATGCAGAAGAAGACTACATGAAACAACTTGCCCAATTTCTTGAAGAAAAGGTCAAAGAGTTGGGTGCTCAAGAAATTTCAGATATTCCCTATCCGTTCCTCTTAGCAGCTTTCAAGGTTACTGATGATTTCTTTACAGCAAAAAAAGAAATTGAGGAGTACAGGAACCGTGCTAAGGAAAAATCAAGAGAATTGGTCGAAATATTGGACGGATCAATCACGAAGATCAACGATCTGCAGTTGGATTTCAGGGGAAACAGTTTTAAGCAAGAATAATTGGTATTTGGGTTCTGAACCGCAGTTATCATCTTGCTTTCAAAATAATCAATTCAATATAGATCGTAATATTACAAATTTATCCTCACTTGAAGATGCCAAGCGATCTCTTCGCAACGAGGCATTAAAAAAGCGTTTGCAGTTATCCAAAGTATTTACGGATCGTCTCAGTCGTTTGATCTGTGAGAATCTTGTTGCAACTTCCCATTACAAGAAAGCAAAGAGCGTTGCCTTGTTTTATCCGATCAAGAACGAGGCAGATCCGCTCGGTGTTTTTGGAAGTTGTATTGATTCAAATAAAAAAGTTCTGTTCCCAAGAATAGAAGGAGAAGGTCTTGTATTTCACAAGGTTGATTCTCTGAGCGATCTCAGATTGAGCAAGCACCGTATATATGAGCCTGATCCGGGGTTGCCCGAAATGAAGGTGGAAGATATAGAGCTTTTTATCATTCCCGGCTTGGCTTTTGATTTGAACGGTAACAGGTTGGGTTACGGTAAAGGCTATTATGACAGGTGTTTAGCCCCAGTGACCGATGGAATAATCGTGGGTTTTTGCTTCTGTTCCCAAGTTCTTAGATCTCTGCCGAGTGGCTTGCTTGACAAGAAAATGGACTATCTCGCAAGTGAGAATGGTGTGTTGAGTTGTAAATGTCAGAATAGGAGGGAATATCAGTGAGTATAGTTGGAATTATTATACTAGTTGTTGCTTTTATAGCCGGATTTGCGGCGTATTTTGCTTACATGAGATTGATCGTGAACAAGAAAATTGAAAACAATGAGCGTAGATCAAAGGCTGCTCTTGAGGATGCAAAAAAAGAAGCAGAGCGAGTGGTAATGAAAGGTGAATTAAAAGCAAAGGAAATTGTTGAAAAGAAAAATTCACAACTTGATAGGATGACCAGTGAAAAGCAAAGAGAGTTTTCCAAAATTGAAAAAAGACTTCAGAACCGAGAGGAGTCAATAGACAAAAGACACGAGGTTTATGAAAAGAAGCTCAGCGAAGTTGAAGTGTTGGAGAAAGAGCTTGACAAGCGGGGGCTTGATTTTCAGGCAAAGCAGGAAGAGCTTGATTCCGTTATTGAGCAGGCTAAAGGTAAAATTGAAGAGATAGCCGAAATGAGCAGAGAAGACGCGAAGCAGGAGCTTGTAAATATTGTTGAATATGAAGCGAGGCATGAATCCGCAAAGAAATTAAAGCAGATAGAAGAAGACCTTAATAAATCAGCGGAGGAAAAGGCAAAAAACATAATCTCTCTTGCGATGCAGAGATACGCAGGCTCGTATGCTGGAGAAAAAACTACTTCCGTGGTCAATCTACCAAGTGATGATATGAAGGGAAGGATAATAGGTCGTGAAGGCAGGAATATCAGGTCGCTGGAGTTGGTAACGGGGGTTGATCTTATCGTTGATGATACTCCTGAAGTTGTAGTGGTCTCTTCATTGAATCCTATAAGAAGGGATGTAGCCAAAAAGTCCCTTGAAAAGTTGATAGAAGATGGACACATACACCCAACAAGGATTGAAGGGGTAGTAAAAGAGGTTCAGGAAGAGGTTGAGAAGGAGATACAGAAAGCGGGGAGAGAAGCCGTTTTTGATCTGGGAATATCCGATATGCACGACGATCTTGTTAAACACTTAGGAAGGCTGAAATACAGAACAAGCTATTCACAGAACATACTTAATCATTCGATTGAAGTTGCCTTTATATGCGGGATGTTAGCTTCTGAAATAAGTTTTGATCTCAAGTTAGCTAGAAGGGCAGGACTTCTGCATGATATAGGTAAATCAGTTGATCATGAGGTGCAGGGTTCACATATTGATATTGGAATTGAGCTTGTTAAAAAATATGGTGAGCCTCAGGAAATTGTAGATGCCTGTGCCAAGTCGCATGATCCGCAGCCTCAAGGTGTGTTACCTCTATTGGTCCAGGCGGCAGATGCCATTTCTGCTGCAAGACCGGGTGCGAGGAGAGAATCCTATCAGGCTTATATAAACAGGATTGAAAGTATTGAAAATATAGCGGACTCTTTTCATGGAGTTGAAAAATGTTATGCGATCCAAGCAGGTAGAGAGGTCAGAGTGATAGTTGAGAACTCAAACGTTAATGATGATGAGGCGGCTCTGCTATCTCATGAGATCGCAAAGAAGATAGAAAAGGAAGTAACTTACCCCGGACAAGTAAAAGTAACCGTTATCCGTGAAGTGAGATCTGTGGCTTACGCTTCATAGACCTGACTACTCTGTAAGTCTTTTGAGGGGAATTTTAATACTAACGCAATCCATTGAGTTGATACTGTGCATGTTGGACAAGATGTGTGTTGCCTTGGCTTTCTGCGAGTTTTATAGTTTTTCGTAGGTCGGTATTTGCTTCAGAGGTCTTATTCAAGGTTTTATGAGCAACTCCTCGGTTACAATAAGCCTCTGCAAATCCTGATACTAACTCGATCGCACTTGTGAAATCCGCGACCGCTTTATCATTTTCCCCTTTGTCCATATATGCAAGTCCACGGTTGTTATATACGTCTGCATCTTCGGGTTTCAATTCAATTGTTTTAGTGAAATCTGCAATGGCTTCGTCATAAGAACCGATCACGGCATAGGAAAGACCGCGGTTGTTATACGCCTCGGCAAAGTTTGGATCAAGTTCAACCGCCTTGCTGAAATCTGCAACTGCCCTGCTGAGACTACTATTTCTGGCGTAAAGGATCCCGCGGTTGCCATAAGCCTCCGCAAAGTCTGGGTTCAGATTGATAGCCTTGTTGTAGCATTCAGTTGCTTTATCATATTTGCCCACGCTTTCATAAGCGACCCCGCTGTGGTTGTATGCCTCTGCAAAATCTCGTTTTAGTTCAACTGCTTTTTCAAATTCCTGTATAGCTCTAAAAGCATCGCCTTTGCTTAGATATTCATTCCCACTTTTGAAATATCCTTCGGCGTCTTTCGGTTCTGATCCAGTATCAGGTTTATTCATGTTCGTTCTCCACAAGTTATGTTTTTTTCAAAGTGATATTATACAGTAAAATCAGCGGGTAGTTGATTTTTACTTTTATATTAGGTGGTTTTTGACAACATCTCTATAATCTCTTTATAGATGTAGGTAATTTCATCATTAGGATTTAAATTTGTCGCTTTGTCAAAGTCTTTAATTGCTTCTTCATATTGCTTAAGGTTAGCTTTGGCAGCCCCTCTATTTTTGTAGGCATCTGCATATTTTGGATTGATTTCTATTGCTTTATCACAATCCTTAATTGCTTCTTCATATTGCTTAAGGTTAGCTTTGACAACCCCTCTATTGCTGTAGGTAATTACATCATTCGGATCTATGTTTATCGTTAGATCATAGTCTTTAATTGCTTCTTCATATTGCTTAAGGTTAGCTTTGGCATTTCCTCTATTTTTGTAGGCACTTGCATCATTAGGATTTAAATTTATCGCTTTGTCATAGTTCTTAATTGCTTCCTTGTGTTGCTCAAGGTCAGCTTTGGCAGCCCCTCTATTGTAATAGGTTTCTGCATCATTAGGATTTAAATTTATCGCTTTGTCAAAGTCTTTAATTGCTTCTTTGTATCGCCCAAGATTAGCTTTGGCATTTCCTCTGTTTTTGTAGGCACTTGCATCATTAGGATTTAAATTTATCGCTTTGTCAAAGTCCTTAATTGCTTCTTCATATTGCCCAAGGTCAACTTTGGCATTTCCTCTACAGATGTAGGCTATTTCTGCATCATTAGGATTGATTTCTATCACTTTATCAAAGTCCTTAATTGCTTCCTTGTATTGCTCAAGATTAGCTTTGACAGCCCCTCTACAGATGTAGGCTACTTCTGCATCATTAGGATTTAAATTTATCGCTTTGTCATAGTTCTTAATTGCTTCCTTGTATTGCTCAAGATTAGCTTTGGCAGCCCCTCTATATTTGTAAGCAATTGCATTATTAGGATTTATATTTATCGTTTTGTCAAAGTCCTTAATTGCTTCCTCGTATTGCTCAAGTTTAGCTTTGGCAATCCCTCTATTGATGTAGGCTACTTCTGCATCATTAGGATTTATATTTGTCGTTTTGTCAAAGTTCCCAATTGCTTCTTCGTATTGCTCAAGTTTAGCTTTGGCAATCCCTCTATTGATGTAGACTACTTCTGCATCATTAGGATTTATATTTATCGTTTTGTCAAAGTCCTTAATTGCTTCTTCGTGTCGTCCAAGGTCAGCTTTGACACTCCCTCTATTGTAGTAGGCACTGGCAAATTTTGGATTTAAATTTATTGCTTTATCATAGTCTTTAATTGCTTCCTCGTATTGCTCAAGGTCGGCTTTGGCACTTCCTCTATTGCTGTAGGCACTTGCATCATTAGGATTTAAATTTATCGCTTTATCAAAGTCTTTAATTGCTTCCTCGTATTGCTCAAGCTTAGCTTTGGCAGCCCCTCTATTGTTGTAGGCTTCTGCAAATTTTGGATTTATTTCTATCGCTTGTGAATAGGTGTTTATTGCTGATTTCATTTGTCCCAACATCATAAAGAGGTTTCCCATCTGAAATGCCACCAGATCCTGTGGTTCTTCTTGAATCTTTTTGGTGGGAATGGGTTGCATCTGAGACAATGTTTTTTCAACCGTTTTTCGGATCCCTTCCACTACGTCTTGCCATGCTTTGCTTTCTGGTTTCCATTCGTTAATGGGGTGGCCATCGGTGGGAAGAGCTTGAAACTCGCTAAGTTGGTGTTTTTTCCAATCACAGCCTTCAAGTATAATGGGGATGGTTCTTATGCTTTCTGTCTGAAGTGCCTCAGTCAGTTCTTTATTGCAATTTTCGGAAGCTAAGCTGTGAGTCGATACTAAGTAGAGAAGAATGTTTGAGTCGGCAAGATTGTCGGATATCTTATCACGCCATTTGTCGCCGGGAACGATTTCGTTGTCGTGCCAAATCGTTGCTTTATTTTCCTGTTCTAACACTGCAAGCCTATCCTTCAACTCTTCTTTTTGTTCTTTATTTTTATGTGAGTAGGTGATGAATAATTTTAGTGGACGATTCATGCTTTTCCCTGAATGGTTTTAATTTCTTCTTCCGTCAGATAATACAACTCATAGACCAGCTTATCAATTTCTGCTTCTTGTTTGCTGGTGTCGGCTGAGGGGTTGGCTTCTTTGGCTGATAGGATGTTATCTACTAATTTGATGAAGGGTTGCTGTTCTGCGGTGGAAGTTTTGGGAATTGGGATGAATTCAATGGACATTGTGTATTCATAAAAGAATACTACAGGTTACTGGAAGACCGCGTCGCGAAAATGGAGGAAATGTTGAAGACGATAGAACAACTGCTGTAAGCTATAACAAAAAAGCTGTAACATTTCCCTTCAGGGAATGAACCACCTTTTTTTTAACCACCCCGTCAGGCTTTGCCTGCCACCCCTCCACAGGAGGGGAATTAAAACCAACTTGACAACTACTTCTCACAGGTGCTATATTAGACAACAAAAGACAAATTAAAATCCGTGCCTGCAAAATCTGCCTCAAATGTGGGGCGCCCCTGGACGCTTGCAGGAACCGTTCAAAGGTTGCGGAGGGAGTGGCAGTCCTTCTGGCACGGACAGAGCTGACCAGGCGACAGTTCATTTATTTGTTTCTCTTTTTAAGATTTGCAATATCTTTTTCTTTTATTTGCCTAATGGTCAGCAAATAATTCTCCTTAGTTGCCACTTGTTATTCCCCTCTTTCCAGACGAAAAGTTGGCGGTTGTTGGGATTAGAGATGACCTTTGCAGTTTTGAAGTTAGTATCAATTTTAGATTGTATAGATCTGTAATCTTCCAGTTTTATATTTGGATGACTTTTAACTGTGCTTGCTGACAAGAGCACTGTTTGACTTTTTGCACCAAACTTTTCCATCATTTCTTTGCTTAAAATAGCAACGGGTCTATTTCCTCCAACCTTTCCCTCTACAAACCGTTCAAAATCTTTTCCAGACAAGATTTCCTGCGTATAAAAGCGGGCACTAACAGGCTCGTAAAAATTCAAATTAGGCAGGTAAGACCGTTTGCCCGGATTAAAGCCAAAGCTGGCGTGAGGAAAGACTGTTTTGGTGGGGGAGAGGCGGTATCCGGTAAGGTTTACGCTCTTTGGGTTCTTGACAGTGCCAATTTCAACTTTGCTTCTCACCAGTTTGCCTTTTGAACTGCTAACCTCCCATTCTCTGCTGGTTATCTGTCTTTGGGTCAACGTCCGTTTGTTGCAACGGCAATTATAATCCAGCGGTGGTGTAACTGGGGAGTTCAGCGTTCAAACAGTGAGTTCACCAAGAGGTAGAGAATAGTGATTAAACACGATTTAAATGCCGTTTAAACAGTGTTTAAACGCGGTAAATTCCCCTTCCCAGAAGGGGTGGCATTGCCGTCAGGCAATGACGGGGTAGTCCATTCCCCTCCTGTGGAGGGGTGGCAGGCAAAGCCTGACGGGGTGGTCAATAACGGGATAGTCAAAGGAGAGAACCTTGCCTGACATAAGAGAGCTGACACTTAGAGTTAGTACGGATACTAAAAACCTCAGAAATTTAGGTAATGAGATAAAGCGTCTTGGGCTTGAATTCTTTTAGAAAAATGGGGCGAAGTGCTAAACGGTTGGGCAAGAACATCGCTGGGATACAAGGCAACGTGAAAGAGGCTGCTGGCGATTTCAAGAGGCTTACGATCGCAGGTTTGTTCATGTTCGTTCTCCGCAAGTTATGTTTTTTTCAAGGTGATATTATACAGTAAAATCAGCGGGTAGTTGATCTTTACTTCCATATTAGGTGGCTGGAGCATGAATGGTCAGGTGGTATTTGTCAATTACCGTCACTCAAGCATTGCCTTGATGTCATCTGGCAACTTAACATTATATTTCTTCTCAAAATCCGAGACGCTTTTGAACTCGTCTTGAAATAAACCAACAATGTCTGCTCCCTTGTTTTTAGCAGTGGTCAGGTCTGCTTTGGCATCTTCCCATTTGTTCAAGCATAAATAGGCATTCCCTCTATTGTAATAAACAGTTGCAAGTTTTGGATTTATGTTTATCGCTTTGTGATAGTCTTTAATTGCTTCCTCGTGTTTCCCAAGTTCAAATTTGGCAATTCCTCTATTGTTGTAGGCGATTGTATATTTTGGATTTATGTTTATCGCTTTGTTAAAGTCTCTAATTGCTTCTCTGTATTGCTTAAGTTTAGCTTTGGCATTCCCTCTATTGTAGTAGGGATTTGCAAGTATTGGAATTATATTTATTGCTTGGTCATGGTTCTGAATTGCTTCCTCGTATTGCCCAAGTTTAGCTTTGGCAACCCCTTTATTGGTGTAGGCAATTGCATCATTCGGATTTATTTTTATTGCTTCGTCAAAGTTCTTAATAGCTTCTTTGTGTAATTCAAGATTAGCTTTGGCAATTCCTTTATTAGTGTAGGCAACTGCATATTTTGGATTTATTTTTATTGCTTCGTCAAAGTCTTCAATTGCTTTTTCGTGTAATTCAAGATGATCTTTGATAATTCCTCTATTGGTGTAGGCACTTGCATCATTCGGATTGATTTTTATCGCTTCGTCAAAGTTCTTAATGGCTCCCTCGTAGTCCTCTAATGCGGATCTAAAATTGCCTCTTTGAAAATAATTGGATGCGAGTGCTTCTTTATCTTTATCCTCTACCTCTTCTGATTTTCGGATCTGTTCAATATAAAACTGATCTGCAAGTTCGTTATTGTAAGTAGAATTGACTGCGCTTCTTTCAAAGAAACCTGCTAGATCTGGAAACAGTGTCTTTTCTAAAATACCCATTGTTTCAAGTTCTTTTAGCAGCTTCCCTTTGTGTTCTCCAGAAATTAGAATTTCTCCCTTGATCATGTCTTTCGGCACTTCAGGCGCTCCAAATAGAAAGATGGACTGTTGAATGGTAATGCGTTCAGTGTCAATATTAGATTTACCTATGGAAGGTTGCCAAAGATACCAAGACTTGTCTTTTTCAAAGAAATAACTCAATTCCTCCTTCAAGGCTTTTCTGGTTTTAATCTCTTCTATCTGATAGTTTTTATCTTGAGTATCTATAACAAATATTTTGCCATCTGTTGATCCATCTGTATCACACGCGAACCAGAGAGCATTCAACGGGTTATAGGTAAAATCTATCAATCCAGTGGCTGTTCTATTGTGTTGCATGTGCGCCATACATTCCAAATCTGTTAGGTCTTTGTAGATGTTGGAGTAGCGGAGTTGAACCTCATCAATGATCTGGTTGATGTATCCTACAAAAAAATTAGAAAGATCAGACAGCGGGTTAGGATATTTTTCTTGCGTTTTCTGCAGGCGGCGCAGGGCGCTGCTTTGTATGTTCCAGTCTTTGTTTTTCTGTCCACGGTAGATAAATCGGCGACCACCTTGGGGTTTAGTAATTTTCTTGATCGCATCCAAATATTCTTCTAAGGTCTTTATTGGTTTTGGTTCGTGGGTCATTTCAGATTCTCTACCAATTCAATTTCTCTTTCTGTTAGATCATACAAACCATAGACCAGCTTATCAATTTCTGCTTCTTGTTTGCTGGTGTCGGCTGAGGGATTGGTTTCTTTGGCTGATAGGATTTTATCTACTAATTGGATGAAGGGTTGTTGTTCTGCGGTGGAGATTTTGGGAATGGGGATGGTTTCAACGAAAACCTTAATCCATCTAAAAGCATGGTTGCCTAAAGTGGTTGCCGTCTGCTTCATAAAATAATAAACAAGATTTGAGTTCAATACGGTGCAGAGATATTTCAGCGAGTTTCCCACTATCATATATCCATCGTTGCGACAGTATATTTCCGTTTTGGAGTAAGCAAATCTTCCGTTGCCAGACATATCCATCCAAAATAACTTTTCTTTGGCAAAGTCTTCATAGTAGGCACAGCTACGGAGATTATACAAAGTCTTGCCTTGGTCTTGTCGCTTTTTGAGGTGCGGATAAAACTTGTCAAGATGGGTTTTGATCCGTGGGTAGTCGTCAATGTTAATGGCGGGGACTTTGTTGTATCCGTTGTGTATGTCAATCAACCACAGTCCTGCCCACTTTGCCTTATACCGTTTTATATCCCGACCACGCAATACAGGCTTGATAATTTCAGCAGAGTTAGGGTCTTCATCTATCAACGTCTGTCTCGTTGCATCATCAATAATAAAGGCTTTGTTATAGCCAGTTTTTATTCCGTAGTTAATGGTAATATCCCACTCTTTCATCGGCGTGCCTAAAGTCTCCATTTTGTTCATAATGGAACGTTCAACGTCTGAGAGTATGCTCCATGGCTTATCTAATTGTGGTTGAAGATCTGTCCATGAGGCAAGGGGTGGTATGCTGGTTGAATTGGTGAGGTCAATAGCCTTGCCTATCTCTCCACTTTTACCATTACGCAATACCAAAATACTACAATCCACAGTAGCGTTTTCAAAACACCTGCTCCCATTTCCAACAGACGTAACGGTGTATGGTTTTCGGAAAAATAGTTACGAGTTGTTTTGCCATAATTTGCTTTTAGCCAACTATTGGAAGTGATATAAGAGAGTATTCCTATATCAGGAGATAGTAACTTACACCCCTTTTCATAAAAAAGCTGATAAATATCCCCAGAGCGGATAAAGGTTTTGTAACCTGCGTCTTTGTAAAGTTGTCCTAATTTTCCACCTTCCTTTTGTAACTGAATATACGGCGGATTTCCGATCACCACATCAAAACCGTCATCCATGCCAAACATCCATTCAGGGTCAAACCAATCGGCACTTGCGTTCTGGTTGTATGGGTTCCAGTCGGCGATCTGTTTGGCTGTTTTATCTTTCCACTCATCTTTAATGAGTAGCTCAGCGATCTCTTTTCTCAACTTTTCGTCCTGTTTTTTATACTTCCGTTTGGTCTTTAAGGTTCTAACGGTGAAGTATTTGCGGCGGACGTCTTTTAATTCTTCTTCTTTTTTGGAAATTTTCGGGTTGCGGATGGGTATCTGTTCGGGCTTGTTCAGACCTATCAGGCTGTTAGCGGAGACAAATTTGGTCTCCAGATTGGGTAGGGGTTTGATGCCATAGTTATCCATCTTGTTACCCGTTGGCTCTTGCTCTATTGCCAGAGATATGAAGAAACGCAGTTTGGCTATTTGAACGGCTATGGGTTGAACGTCAACTCCGTATATGCTGTTCTGGATGAGGTAAAGTTTGCGTCCAAAATCGTTGTAGCGATTCTCCTTGCTGAATATGATCTCAATATCATTTAGCATCTGCTCACGGCTTTCGGGATCGTCCAGTTTGCTGATAACGTCTATCTGGCGCTGCCTCCACCTTTTGTTATCGGGGTCTATCAAACTGAGCAGGGAGACCAAGCGATGTAGCACACCCATCGGGAAGGCACCACTGCCAACTGCGGGATCCAATATCTTGATCTTTTCTATTGCTTCGATCAACTGAGGTATCTCTTCTTCATAGAGTAGGGGTTTTTCATTATCTTTCTTTAATTCACCGATCGTGGATGATACAAGAAAAAGGTCATCCAAACGTTCACGGTAAAAATCCACGTTCCCATCGTGAGGTGGGACGGCACTTGCCAGATAGGCTTTGAGACTTTCATCTACCATATAGCCGACTATTTCTCTGGGAGTGTAGTAGGAGCCGGTTTGTCTGCGGGCAGTTTCACGGGTTTCAGGATTGTAGGCGGCGAGCAAGTTCTCAAAGACCATCCCCAGTAGTTCGGGATCCAGAGCAACATTTACATCCAATGGTGTGCTTTCCTCCACCGTGAACTGGTATTGATCGAGCAGTTCTATCAAGCCAAGGTCGCTGTCGTCATTATTGAAGAAAAGGTCATTTGGCACTTTGAGTTTGTTATATGTCCTGTCCGAAAAACCATCAATACGGATTGCTTCTCGTTCATTCCTAATACTCTTGTCTTTATTGTATTCCTCTTGTTCCTCTTCATTAGAGTCTCTATCCAGACACTCAAACAGTCCACCGTTGAGAAATGGCGTTTTCTCAAACAGTTTGGTGATGTTTTGTTCATTTTGTTCTAAAAACGTGCTTTTGTAGCGGTAGAGGTTGGTAACGAGATAGTTGGTAGAGTTGGGTTTACCATCTTTATCAGTGCGAAAACGGCGGTCTTTGATCTCAAGGTTAAGGGTGGCAAAGAACAGGTTTTGCAAAATGGCTTTGTAGTAGCTACTGTCTTTGCTCCAATCAATGGTGTTCTTGAGTTTGGCAAGTTCAAAAAAGTTACGATTGACCAGTTCTTTCTCTTTGAGAAACCAGACGAAAAGCAGACGGGTGAGCAATCGTATCAGGCTAATGGAAACGTGGCTGTTATTTTCTTCCCGATCATCGTTTGGAAAAACCACGTGAGACTTGGCTTTTTCATACCACTTGAACAGTTTAACGTAAAACTCCTTGTTCAATGGCTCTACGGCAAAAGCGTCTTTGAGGTTGTTTAAGTTAGAGGACTTATCCAGTCGTTCAAAACGATCTACGGCAGTGCGGGTCTTGGCATTTCTACCCAGCAGATACGTGTAGCGTTTTGGGGAACTTTCTGTTCTTATTGTTTTTCCTTTATTGTCCAGTTTGTATTCCATGCTGATAAAGCTGAAACGCCACTGGTTTTCATTATCATGATAAACGGCAAGTTGCCCCGTCCTCTGTATTGCTCTGGCACTGATTTGCCACCAGTTGACGCATCTGCACACGGTTGTGGTGGAGTTGGGTTTGGGGTTTGGTCTTGATCTCGTAAATACCTAATTCTTTGTCGTCAGTAAGGGTTACCGAGCCTAAATGGTAAAATTCCTCTACGTCTTTTTGTGTGATCTGCCGTGGTTGCGTAAAAATTCTAATGGACAGTTTATCGTTCAGGGATTGTAGCCATTCATCTCTATTATATTGCCTTTCAAAGAGATTGGATTTATTTGCTGTCGGCATGAAGCACCCCTATACATAAGACTGCGAAATAATAATTTTTGGCACGTCGTCTGCCAATTTTGGCTGGTCAGTTTCAGTGCGTGGGTCTTGGTCGTCTTCAGTTTTGAGGTCGGGCGTGTATTTACTGATGATTTTCATTAGGAATTTCAGTTGATCGGGGATTTTGATATTTTCCTTTGTGGCTTGTTTTTGTAGTTTATTTATATCTCGCGGCAAACCTTGAAATTTCCCTATCTTGATAGTATCAATGGCAGTTGCTAATACCTGCTTTTCCTCCTCGCTGACGTGCTCACAATTTAGCATTGCCTTGATATAGTTGATCGCTTGCCTCTGTTGTGAAGTCAGTATCTGGCTTTGTTGGGCGGTTATGATCTTCTCTTCCGATTGTTTCACAAAATGATCCAGTGCCTTGCGGACTTGCTCATGGTGTTTTTCGTGCAAGGGGAGCGCTTGGACGGTCGGATCACATTTAAAAACAGGAGCAGCTTCCAAAAAGCCAAGCTCCTTGAGGTTACCCTCTGGGTCAACTTCATAAAAGGCGTGATGCTTTTTATTGCGAAGGAAGCTAATAGTGTTGTTTTGCCTTTCTTGGTTCTTGACGGCGTTGCGGATCTTCAATGGCAGTTTTTTAATGCGGTGAAATTCATCAGGCGACTCTTCTCTGAACTTGCGGATCTCCATCAGGTATTGCAGTCGCTCATTGATGCTTTTATCTCCCTGAGGCTTCTCGTCAAATAGACCGAAGGTTTCCACTTGCTCATCTGTGGAGTAGATCTGGGAATCCTCCCCAAGGGCAGAATGGAACGCCTGGAGTTTGATCAATGCTCGGCGCCGTAGCTGAATGTCGCCTTCTACTTTCTCGGTGGGGAAGAAGTTGTAAATGTATATTTTTTTTGCCTTTGTGCCGATGCGGTTGATACGACCGATCCGTTGCATCAGCCTCGTGGAGTTCCAAGGGGTGTCGTAATTGAGGATCGTGTTGGAGCGGTGAAGGTTCACGCCTTCTGCCAGTACTTCGGTCGTTACGATGATATTGTATTTGGAACTTTGTTTTCCGATGGGGACGTTGGCGTCAAAGTTGTTCCTGATGTCATTTTGCAGTTCGTTCCTGTTTTTGGAATTTACCGCAATAACGTTTTGATGTTCTCTATCGGTGAGTTTTTTCGTCAGGTAGTCGGTGGTTTCCAGTGATTCAGAGAAAACAACGAGCTTCTGCTCTGGGTTGCGGCTCTTGAGCAGGAGTTTAGAATCCAGAACGGAAAATAACTTTTCCAGTTTAGGATCCTCTTCTCTTTCTATGATCTCTTTCCACCGAGCTTCCATGTCGGTCAATATGTCATGGTCTCTTTTCAGCTCTTCTATAAATTCAGGTTCAAAATCATCTCTTGACAGTATTTTAATGCTGGGGTCAGTATCTTGCTCTTGAAGCAGTATTTTCAGAAGCTCGTCTTCGTTCCCTTCCAACAAGTGTTTTTCAACCTTGTGGTTCGGGGCAATCATAATGCGATCCGCCTCTATCATTTTTAGCATGGTGTTTGAACCCTTGACAAAACGCTCCAGAGTACAGTGGAAGGCGTAAAAGCTACTGTCCAGCCTTTTAATGAGCAAAGTTTTCATTATTTTTGCCAGTTGTTCCGATATAAATTCGGGGCGATCGTAATCCTTTGCGTGTTCCGGCTTCATAAATTCTATTGCTCGGTAGCGAATATATCGTAACCCTTGCTTGCCGCCCTGTATAAGTTTGACGGTTTCATCGTATAGTTCGTTAAGGGAGGATTCCAACGGGTATAAGAGCTTTTCCGGTAGGCTGATCTCTGGGAAAACAATATTCTGCTTCTCAAGGTCTTTGGAGTAGAGATCGTGTTGAAGCAGATCAGTGCGAGTGCGGCGGACGGTCAGGGGTTCAATTACCTTGTTGCGAACCTCAGCGTATAATTCTGCGATCTGAGAGGTTGGAGCCCCCTTTATCTTATTGATCTTTTTGTAGCGTTGGTTGACCCTGCTGAAAAACTCGCCGACATTGATCTCAAGCGTGCCGTCATTAGCGTCTTGGAACAACAATACCTGATTACGGATGTCATCGGGGCGGTTGTTAAGAGGGGTGGCAGATATTAGTATGACTTTTTTCTTTTTGCCACTATGGCTCGGGGTTTTACATATACGTTGCAGGTTCTCATAGTTATTTGTGTTGTCATTTCTGAACCTGTGTGCCTCGTCAACGATGATCAAGTCGTGTTCTTCGGGATGTTCCACTTTGTGTAGGCTACCGTTGGTTATGAGATCTGCCTGTCTGCGCATTCCGAATTTCCGCAAGGTATCTTTCCATTGATCTTTCATTGCGGGTGGTGTGATGATGAGCGTTTGTGGAGTGTGTTCACGGGAGTTGTTAAAATAAAAATGCTGTCTGGCTATCATAATAGCCACAATGGTTTTGCCCAGTCCCACCACGTCCGCAAGGAAAAAACCGTTATGCTTTTCCAGTATTTCAAATCCCTGTTGCACAGCATCCAATTGGTAGGTCAGCCGTTTAAAGCTCTGGGGTAGGTCTTTGACGTTGTTGGGGTTAAATTCTATCTCTTTGCCAAAGTATTCGATCAGCAGTTTTATATAGAGATCAAATGGGGTGAATTCGCCTTTGAGGAAGGTTTTATCTTTTGCGTCCTCCACCTCCGTGGGGAGAATATCAACGGCTTCCTGCCAGAGCTTTTCAAACTCGTCGGTGGCAAATTTGACGTCGTCGTAATCTCTGAGGGAGACGTTGAACTCATAGTTTGAGGTGTTGCCCGTTGCGCCCAGACCTGCCTTGGTCAGGTTGGATGAACCAGTGATGACTTCACAACTGCTGTGCGGGTTGAAGTCTTCTGGACGGAATATGTAAATCTTGGCGTGTAGTTTGCGCGTGGGATGGGCTTTGATCTGGATCTTTCCCTTGTTAATGTCTTGGATGAATTGGAAGACGCTGTTTTCAATTTGTTCGTCGTAGTCGGCGTTGTTTATTTCCTCCTCTAACGATCTTAGGTAGTCCTGCTTGGTTTTTTTCACGTCGCCGACGGATTGAAGTAGTAATCCCTTTTTTTTATAATCAGCAGTAACGGCGTCAACGTTGATGCCGACCAGAATGCGGATCTTCGGCACATTTTTGAGAAAGGGATGGATCTTGAAATAGCCGGTGGAACGAAAATAGCCGATCAGGGCGTCAAATCTTGCGATATGGGGGTTGTGCTTGAAAACGCCGTCGAGTTTATCCAACAGCGTATTGCTGTCTTCGTTTGTGAAAAATTTTGTTGCCATTGATAACGGGTTTGGATCACGAGCAGATCAAACGGGAACCGTGAGGCAGTTCGTTAATCCTCTTGGGGTTTTGAATCTTCGGGTTTTGAGATAGCTTTGAGCTTTCCAAGTTCATTCTGAGCATTGAGATGCAGTATTTTCAGTTCTTCTTCAAAGTCTTGTATCTCCTGCTCTATTTTTATTATCATAACGCACTTGTCTTTTAAGCTCTCCACGTCAAATGAGTCTTTCAGTTTATACATCTTGTAAACTGCTTCGCCCAACTCTGAAGTGTATCTCTTTAGTTTTTTCTTGTTTCCTTGGATCCTGTTCTTTATCAAAACCGTATTGTAAACCTCTTTTGTCCTTATGTTTACAGTCCTGATCCCCTTGCTCACGTTGGTTTTTATAGTTGAAAGTATGTCGTCATTTTTTACGTTGTCAGACATTTTTATCTCCCAGGCATTTGATGACCGATAATAATTACCCAAATAAGGTTAAAATCAAATAAATACCACACCGAATTAGCTTTACTTGGCATAATATCAGGTATTATTCCTCAACTCCAGTGGTTTTTAGCCCATGTCCTTCGTCCATATAGCAAACATGTTTAGAAATACCTACTATGGCTGGTTTATCGTTGCAGCTGGATTTATGATAATTTCCTTGGACGGCATACTTCTGTATTCATTCGGCATACACATGCCTTATATGAAAGAGTTGTTCGATATAGATCATCTGGAAAGCTCATCTCTTTTTTCCGTAAGGAACGTTGTTTTTGCGTTCTCAATGATCGTTGCAGGAAGACTGATAGACAAGTTCAACCCCAAGGTGGTGATCTTCATCGGGGGATTTACTGCCGTTGCTGGTATGTTCCTTACGGCTTATGCAACAAGCGACTGGCAGCTTATCTTTGCATACGCCGTTCTGCCCGGCATAGGGAACGGGTTCTTCTACATTCCGAGCATTGCTATTATAAGTAAATGGTTTAATGAAAGAAGGGCATTTGCCATAGGTATTGCAACTTTAGGCGTTCCGGTAAGCGGCATGATCATACCCCCCCTGACAGCCTGGCTCATCTCCACTATGGGTTTAGAGAGATCACTCATGGCATTATCAACCATACTGGCTTTTATTCTTTTAAATGCCTTTCTAATGCGAAAATCGCCTACGGATGGGACCGTGCTGGGTGCAAAAAAGCCTCTGCCGGGTACCTTAGCAATACAAAATGCGGATTGGGGAGTAAGGAAAGCGGTCAGCACTTCATCTTTTTGGATACTTTATACGATCTTCTTTTTGGGAATGAACACTTTTCTTATAATACTGGTCAATCTCTTTGATTATGCAAAAGAGTCTGGAAACACCGCGATCGTTGCCTCGTGGGCACCTGCAGCGATGGCTTTTGGGAGCATCTTTGGAAGGTTGTTTTTCTCCGGAGTATTGACAAAATACTTTGACAACAAAAGATTGCTGTTCATAAGCTATTTTCTGGAAGCCCTTTCGGTGTTGATCATTATTTATAGCCAAACGATATGGGCTTTCTATCTCTTTGGTTTCATGTTCGGTTTCTTTTACAGCGGACACATGCCCATATTTCCCACGATCCTGGGGGACTATTTTGGAACGAGATTTATCGGCTCTATTTTTGGAGTGTCTGCAACTGCGTTTTCAGCCGCATCTATAACCGGACCTCTTCTCGCGGGTTACCTTTACGAGGTCAATGGTTCACACTATCAATCAATGGTTGTGGCGGCAGTGATATGCTTTGTTGCAGCATTTTCCACTTTTTTTATAACTAAGCCCCAAAATTCCCACCGTTAATATCTGGTTGGTGCAGAAATATACGGATGATCAATCCCGCCAACTTGCCAATTTGAACTTGAAGTTTTTATCAGGGCTATAGAATGGAACTGGATCTATTTTGAGGTTGTAATTTTTTGGAGTAAGTTCAAGATTGGTATATCGTATTATAGTTGAGATCACCAGAGCCATTTGTATCTCGGCGAATCCACTGCCCAGACACCTGTGTGAACCCAATCCGAACGGTGCATATACACCGGGTTTCTTATGCTCTGCTCTCTCATTGGTGAAGCGATCAATGTCAAATTTGTCTGGTTCGGGGAAAAACTCTGACATGTGATGAGTGCAGGTTGTTCCAACTAATACAATGTCACCGACTGGTATGTGATATCCCTCAAAATCAAATGAGTTGATCACCTTTCTTCTTACTGTATGTACTGGTGGATACATACGCATAGCTTCTTTTGCAACTCGGTGCATAATGTCCATTTTTTGGAGTCCTTCTTCAGTTGGCATGCCGTTAGCGAACAGGGCGTCAACTTCTTCTCTCAGGCGGTCTTGTGTCTCAGGGTTTTTCAGCAACAAATAAAGTATAAAAGCACCCGAAGCAGAGACAGTATCAAGACCCGCACCGAACGGCATTAGCAAGTTTGCCCTAAAGTCCATTTCAGGCATAAACGTGGGGTCGTCATTATGCAAATTGAACATGTCTTCAATCAGATTAGTTTTTCCTTTTCCTAAACTGTGGCTCTTGGGTGCTACCCCTGATCTTTCTTTGTATTCTTTGATTATTTTGTTGAGGAACTCATCAACGCGATTCTTGGCCCGGCGAAACTTCTTAGACCTCATATATATGTTGGGTTTGTGACGGCTAACGTGAATGCTCAACATAAGGTTGGTGTATTTTATAATGTCATCAGTGTATTCTCCCGGTGGGTAGCCAACGGCGAGTGTTCCCAGCAGGTCGGTTGATATTTGTTGGAAAGAGAGAAACCCCGTTACGGATTTCTTTCCTTCCCATTTGTCTATGTGGCGGTGAATTATTTCTACCGCTTTAGGAATGTTGTCGAGGAGAAGCGAGCGGGAAAGACCATTTACCTGTGCTCGGCGCAGACGGGTGTGTTCATGACCATCCATGCTAAATATAAAGCGAGATGACCCTGTTTGTTTGATGAAATCACTCCAAACATTATTGGGTGACAAATAAAAATGTCCATGACGTAAAAAGAAAAGATTGGCTTCTTTTCCCACAATAATAGTGATGTAGCCTATTTTGGGCATAGGCGCGCGGAAAACGGGCCCTAATTTTTTGTAATTCTCTATTACAAATTCCGGAGGACTCCATGCCAGGTCTATAAAACTTCCAATCCAGGGAAGACGCCCTTTCATCATGGGTATTTCTTTAGGCTCAGGAGGCTTAGGTGGGGGGGACATTATCTGGATGATCTGCTTAACTGATTGAGCTATCGGATTCGTCTGACTTATTTGGGTTATTCGCTCACTTGCCTCCACCATATCTTCCTCAGATAGAATATATTTGAGGATGTTACATGCATCAGCAAGGGAAATGATCGCTGCATCTCTGGAGTTTGTAGTTTCATTCTCAAGCAATTCCCGGACAATGCGCAACTTTACGTCTATTTCTAATTTGCCGTCCTGTGATAAATACCTACGAGAGCGGGAGACGGAATGAGTTCTATACAAAAAACCACCTCCGTCTGATTGATTAAGAATTCCCTTATCTATCAACCGAGCAGCTGTTTTTCTGCGTATATCACTTCCGTGTTCAGCAATGTGCCTTACCCAAAAAGTGTGGCTCTGTGGTTCATTCAACCGTACAATGTCCGACAGTGTAGGATCAAGCAGGTCGTCTCCAGTTGGGATGGATTCCTTCAAAGTAATAAAATTCCCATCTACTTTGATCATGTCTTCCAATTGCAGGTCCATTAGCACTGCGCCTGCAAGTCCGGAATTTACAGCCTGTGGGGAAATTTCATGGAACATGCCGACGTCTTCATCAAGAAGACATAGCATAAATTCTTCTGTTACTCTCATGTTTTTTCTCTCTAATTAATTAGTTTATTTTATTATTTTATAATTCCAATTGTCCAATGTAAAGCGAAATTCTTTGCTAACACGGTCTATTTCAGATTGTTCAAGCCTGAGTGCGTTTTTCTTATAGTTTGTTATCGTTTTGAGATAATTGCTTACGTTGTGTTCAGCTTGATCCCAGTTTGGTAGGGATAGATCTGAATAAACACGTTCCAATTCCTCAAGTGGTCGTTCTTCAATATCCTCGTAACGCACTTCAGTAAAATTTTCACTTGGGATCAGGTCTTTTTCTTCAAGATATTGACCCATGAGCTTTTTGTATAATTGCACTATGTTGTTTTCAATTTCATCCTGTTCTATGGTTTGCAGTTGATAGATAGGGAGGATTGTTTTGTAGAAGTGTACCATTGACCGGTAAACGTGATAAGGATTGCGGACTATGTTTATGAATTTTGCTTCTGGAAAAAGTCTCAGCAAGTGTGATATGCGACCCGTGTTGGTTGGACTTTTCAACACCAGTTGTTTGCCATTGTTGTCTAAGGCGGCTTTTTTCAATATCTCCACTAATACTTGATCCCAACGTGCCTGTTCCCGCTCGGTCAAACCTCTCATCAAGGCATATTTGTCAATATACTCCGTAGTTTTTTTTGGAAAAGACAAGTGGTGCAGTAGGGACACGTGGCAGGAGTTGGCAATTGCTATTTCTTCTTCCTGTGGCATATCGGTAGACAGTTTGACATTGTCCATTGGTCTTGTGGGTGATGTGTATTTTTCTATTATTTTTTTCAGTCTGCGGCGTCCGACCAGAAACATTGTTGGCATGACCGCCTGAAAATGGGTGATTGTGCCAAACTGTGGGTCACGAGTTATCAAGTTGTGCAAGTGGGTAGTTCCGCTGCGGGCAAATCCAATAATGAATATCGGAGGCGTGTCTATTTTTGTACGTGCTACAACTCCTCCGTATTTTATTTTTTCCATAATCCGCCATGGAGAAAAAATTGAAGATATGAGCAGTGTGCTGGCAATTCTCCTCCAGTAGGTAGGTTCTACACCACCATTTTCCCATAACAACTTTATCCAAGTTCCGGGAGGTGCCATGGTCAAAGCATGATAAGTTGTTTTGTTTTTATCACTCATTATGGCTTCCTATAGGCTAATTATTATTGCATAACAAAACAAGACAAATATCAACCCACTTTATACTTTATAATGCTGACTTTATTAAAATAGCATAGAGTGTATTCTATCATCATAACCACGTAAGGAAAAATTGATATGTTTGGTGTAGGAACAAGTGAGTTGATAGTTATAATTTTGATCGCTCTTCTGATCCTGGGTCCTGCGGAAATCCCAAAAGTGGCACGCACTTTTGGTAGGGCAATGAGAGAGGTCAAACGTGTCAAGGATGAGCTAAGCCAAAACATAGAGTTTGAAAATAATGACCCCGGAGTAGAAGCTAAAGCGAAGGAAATCAAAAAGAATGATACTGCTGATTAATTGGATTTCGGAGTGATAGTTAAAGGGAAACCGAGCTTCTTGTTAAATGCACGTTGTGGCATTAAATACGTCTTTTCCAATCTCTTGTCTTTGCCATTCAATTAAGTAAAATCATCGCAAGTTCCAACCTGGAGTTTTCTCCTTTGCCAAAAGTTACAATAGACGATATAGAAGTAGAAGTAGAAGACGGTATAAACGTCATTCAGGCTGCATCAATAGTAGGTATAGACGTCCCGCATTTTTGCTACCATCCATCCCTGAGCGTAGTGGCACAGTGCAGACAATGTCTCGTTGAAGTGGAAGGCGTGCCAAAAGTTTTGCCAGCTTGTAATGTTCCCGTAAGAGAAGGGCTTGTTGTCAGGACGAATTCTGATAAAGTGCTAAAATCAAGAGAGGCGACCGTAGAATTTACTTTGATAAATCATCCCCTTGATTGTCCGATCTGCGACAAGGGAGGAGAGTGTCCGTTGCAACTGACCACTTTTGAGCATGGACCGGGATACAGTCGTGTCAGCGGTCCGGAAGAAAAGAAAGTGCGCCAGAAACATTACCTGAGCGACAGGATACTTTACGACCCCAACAGATGTATAATGTGCACAAGGTGCATAAGGTTTACCGATGAGATAACACAGACTTCAGAACTTGGAACTACCGGTAGGGGATTCAGGAAAAAAATAGCAGTGTTCCCGGGTAAAGAGCTTGATAATAAGCTCGCCAGCAATGTTATAGATATTTGTCCCGTGGGTGCACTTTTGGATAAAGAAACGCTGCACGAGGAAAGAGTTTGGTATTACAAATTCACCGATAGCGTATGCTCTCTTTGCAGTAACGGGTGCAATATCACGGTAGGTGTTGATCCAAGAAAAGGTAAAATCTCAAGGATCAGACCCAGACCAAATCCAGAGGTCAACGATTTCTGGATTTGTGATAAGGGAAGATACGGCTTCAGCGAGATACAGAAAGAAAAGAGATTAAAAGATCCGATAATTAGCAATGGTAAGGGTTACGAAATAAGTGGATGGGAAACTGCAATCGGTCTGATCTGCAAGAACATATCTGCAAACGGGGAATTTTCACGTAAAAACACGGCATTTGTGGCATCTCCGAAATTAACCAACGAAGAGCTTTACCTTATAAAAAAAATATATGAGAAGACAGAAGCAGATCATATTGTATCCAACACCGGGTCTGCATTAGAGACCAAAGAATATGGGATTATAAGTTCAGACCCTTATCCCAACTCTCATGGTGTTAGGCAGATCGGTCTATCCGTAGATATTGACGCAGTAATACGGCTGGTAATTGATAAGAAAATAGACGTGCTATTTGTGGTTGGTGAGGATATGTTTGACCACGTCGCGGAGACAGACGAATCAAAATTGAAGGAAGCATTAATTGATATGGACTTTATTGCCGTGATGGATTATAAACTGTCCGCTACGGCTCATTTTGCAAACGTCATTCTTCCCGGTGCCACTGCATACGAAAAGGACGGAACGTTTGTAAATGACAGTGGGCGTGTGCAAAAGATCAAAGAAGCAATACCTCCACCCGGAAATGCCAAGGCGGACTGGGAAGTTCTAAGTCTGATAGGTAAGCAGCTTGATGAAAAAGCTTTTGATTACTGTCATCCAAGGGAAATAATGTCGGAAATTGCCTCCGAAAATGACAACTATCAGGGCATTGGCTATGATCGTATCGGTGTTCTTGGAGTATCTGTGAAATCTGAAAATTAATTCAGCAAACCGTAATGAACTTAACTGAGATAGTATTAACGTTAATAAAGATCAAAATAGTCCTTTTTGTTGTTCTTACTGTGGTTGCATACCTTACCTACGCGGAAAGAAGAGTGAGCGCAATTATTCAGGACAGAGTGGGCCCAAACAGAGTGGGTCCCTTTGGTCTTCTTCAACCGCTGGCTGACGGCATAAAGTTTATTTTCAAAGAAGATATAATTCCTGCAACTTCAAGCAAATTGCTTTACGTAGTAGCACCGGCACTTTCACTTACCATCTCTCTTGCTGCACTTGCCGTAATACCCATAGGTGATGGTTTTGAGACTTCATTTCTCGGTTTTTTTGCCGAACCAACAAAAATAAGTTTTCATATAGCAGACCTCAACGTGGGGGTTCTCTACGTTCTTGCCATGGGCTCTTTGGGAGTTTATGGCGTGGTTCTAGGTGGCTGGGCGTCAAATAGTAAATACTCGTTGCTTGGTGGTCTGCGAGCTGCAGCACAGATGATCAGCTATGAGTTAGCTCTGGGATTGTCAATAATTGGCGTGATCGCAATTGTTGGTTCATTGAGGCTTGGTGATATAATCAATGCACAGCAAAACTGCTGGTTTATATTCCTTCAACCGATCGGTTTTATGGTATTCCGGGTCTCATCATTTGCAGAAACAAACAGACTTCCGTTTGACCTTCCCGAAGCGGAAACAGAGATCGTTGCCGGCTACCACACGGAATACAGCAGCATGAAATTCGCAATGTTCTTTATGGCGGAATACACGCACATGATAGTCGCATCTTGTATGATGACTGCGCTCTTTCTCGGAGGCTGGTATCCTCTTCCATTCGGGGGTTGGTTTGGAATTGACGTTGTAAAGCACTGGTATCTGCCACCCATTGTATTTATAAGTAAGGTTGTTTTCCTACTTTTCCTGTTTATTTGGGTAAGATGGAGCATTCCGAGATTCAGATATGATCAGGTTATGAAACTCGGATGGAAGGTGCTGTTCCCGCTTGCGGTCGTCAACCTGATAATCACAAGTATTTTGATACTTGCTGGTGTCCTCTGAGTGGTGGGCGGAAGCTATCGGATTTTTTGGTTAAATGCTTTTTGCATTCTATCAATAATGTTTTCGGTTACCCGTTTGGGATCATCCGCTTTGTAGATCGGACGTCCTATAACTAAATAATCAGACCCATTTTCAATAGCCTCTTCAGGTGTGGTAACTCTTTTGTGATCATCATGGTGTTCATCCAGTCGGACGCCAGGCGATACTACAACAAAGTTGTTATCGGGGACAGCTTCTTTTATCAACCCTGCATGCTTTCCCGATGCTATAACACCATCCATACCGCAACTATGAGCTTGTTTTGCCCTTTGTAGCACGTGGTTCAGAAGGGATACTGTTCCTTCTTCAATATTGTAAATTTCCTTCATGTCTTTTTCATTAAGGCTTGTTAATAAAGTTACAAGCAGTAGTTTGGGTTTTATGCAACCATTTCGCCCCTCAATGGCTGCTTCCATGAGAGAGGGATTTCCGTGTATGGTGCAAAAGTCTATATTTTCCACCTTGGATAATGCTCTGGTGTAAGACGATACGGTGTTCTTAATATCGTAAAACTTCAAATCAAAAAAGACGCCAATTTTTCTCTCTGCCATGAACGGCAAAAAATCTCTTGTTTCCGGGTCAGAGCTGGTGGCAATCTCAAGAAAGTGCAAGTAGTTTATCTTGACTATGCGGATAACGTCTTTAAGCTCGCTGATCAACTTTATGGATCCTTTCACTGGGATATCCAGCGACAGTATCAAACGATCTTTAGCAGAAATTGTATTTTCTTGTAAAGTCTTTGTCATTTTTATCAAAAGACAACGATTAAAGAGTGATCTGAATTTGAATGGTTCCCTGATAATTTAGCATTATTTCCGTATTTATGAAAGGAATTAACCAAACTTGAACACCAAATAAAACTATATAAACTCTGAAAAAATGAGTCTGCCAGTTGAGGTTTCAATTCCGTTGCCAAGGGATCAAACCTACCACTATTCACTTCCGGACACGTTCGTAAAAGCTGCTGAGATTGGCAAAAGAGTATTAGTGCCTTTCAGAAACAGATTGACAATAGGGTTTATAATTGGATTTGAAACCCCTGCCGAAGACATCGATCTGAAAAAAGTTATAGATCTAATAGATGATAAACCCCTCTTTGATAAATCCCGTCTGGAATTCTACAGATGGGTGTCCGATTATTATCTGTCTTCTCTGGGTATTGTGCTGAAAGTTGCTCACTCGGGAGGGGTAGGAACTTCTTTGAACCGCTATGTGAATGTTACTCAGAAAGGTATGGAGAAGTTACAGCAGGGTTTTGTTAATAGCAATGAATACAAAATATTAAATGCTGTTCATCTATGCCAAAATATTTCAACCAAAAAGTTGTTTGAACTTGTGGAAGGTTGCAATTTTATGATCTTAAACCGACTGATAAACAAGGGGCTTTTACAATACAGATACCATCTGAAAAAGCTGAAACCCAAATACAAGAAATTGATAAATCCAAACAGATGCAGTGGGGAGTCGCTTGAGAAAATTAAGATGAAAATGCCTGCAAAAGCATCTATCCTTGAATTTCTTTTGGATCACGGAACAATTGACCTTGACGACCTGAAGGCATTTTTTCCAAATATAAACAATCACGTTAAGTGGCTTGAGGATCAGGGTTTTATTGACGTGGAACTAAAAGAGATCGTAAGAGACCCTTTTGGCAGTATAAAAGATATAAAAGACAACATCGCTCCAGATCTGACAATTGAGCAGAAAGCCGTTCTGAGCAAAATTAACAGGTCAATCAATGAAGGTGAACATTCAACTTTCCTACTTCACGGCGTTACGGGAAGTGGTAAGACGGAAATATATCTGAGAGCAATTGGCATTGCTTTGGAAAAGGGCAGAGAGTCAATAGTTCTGGTTCCCGAAATAGCACTAACTCCACAACTTGTTAAAAGATTTAAGAGCAGGTTTGGAGATAAGGTTGCCGTAATACACAGTCTTTTAAGTACAGGAGAAAGAAGTGATGCTTGGAGGGCGGCAAGCAATGGAAAAGTTAAAGTGATTATTGGTGCAAGGTCTGCTGTTTTTACTCCATTTAAGGATCTGGGAGTTATTGTTGTTGATGAAGAGCATGAAAGCACTTATAAGCAAGAGGAAACTCTTTGCTACAACGCGAGGGACGTTGCCGTTATGCTGGGTCAGCGAACAAATTCCACGGTTATACTGGGATCTGCAACACCTTCAGTAGAGTCGTATTCAAATTGTATCAGGCAAAAATTTGAATATCTCAGTCTGCCGCTCAGGGTTGGAGGTGCTTGTGATTTGCCGAAAGTAAAAGTTGTTGACATGAGAAAGCATGGTGGGCCAGTTTTTTCTAAAATTCTTGAGAAGGAAATCGTAAGTAACTTTAAAAACAGGAATCAGACTATTCTTTTTTTGAACAGAAGAGGTTTTTCCACTTTCCTTATATACGAGGACAGCGGCGAAATTTTTCACTGTCCAAATTGCAGTATTCCCTTTACGTTCCATAGTATAGATAACAAGATAAAATGCCATTATTGTGGGATTTCGGAAGATTTTGATCTTATAAAAAAGAACAGCAGGTCTCCTCTTAGAGGATTTGGCATCGGGACGCAGATGATAGAGCATGAACTGAAAAAACTACTTCCAGAGGCAAAAATTGAAAGAATGGACAGGGATTCAACGGGTGGTAAGAACAAGCTACTCAGTTTGTATAAAAGGTTGGAGAAAGGAGAAATTGATATTTTAATTGGGACGCAAATGGTTGCTAAAGGGCATGATCTGCCCGGAGTAACTCTTGTTGGGGTGATTTCAGCAGACACCTTACTGGGCATCCCAGATTTTAGATCCGGAGAAAAAACCTTTCAACTCATAACTCAAGTGGCAGGAAGGGCTGGCAGAGGTGAGCTGCCGGGTAAGGTCATTGTTCAGACCTATAATCCGAACCATCCGAGCATTAAATTTTCGTTGTCGCACGACAGTAGTGCATTCTTAAAAAAAGAGATCGGTATAAGGGAGATGACCGGCTACCCACCATTCTCCAGAATTGTCAGTTTCAGGTTCAGTAGCACTGAAGAGAGTGGACTTACTGAAAAAATGAGAAAAATTGATAGATTGACCAAGTTGGCAATTTCAAAACTCACTCCAGGATCAATGGAGGTTCTTGGACCTTCAGAGTGTCCACTATACAGGATAAACAACAGGTTCAGGTGGCAGATGATATTGAGAGCGAAAAAAGTAAATCTGCTACACGCTTTCTCAAAGAGTTTGTATGAACGACTTTTGAATTATAAGGGTAATATAAGAATAACAATGGATGTAGACCCTATGAATTTTGGTTAAAGAACAGTGGTTAAAAATATAATATATCCAGATGAGCAGGCAGCTTTACGCAGAGTTGACAGTTATCTGGAGTTGAATGGAAAAATCAGCAAAAAGAACAGGGAGGCTCTTTATCTGCTTTCCTCATACAGCAATTTCTTAGGCAGGGCAGCGATCAATGACCCTGAACTAATTTCCAACTTGCCAGCTAATAAGTACCTTAGTTCAGAAAAATTTCTGGAAACATACAAAAAGGAAGCACAAGAAATACAGGAAACGGCAGGCAGTGAGGCTGAGTTTGCAAGAAACATGAGAAGATACAAATACAGAGAACTTGCACTTATAATATACAAGAACATTGTGAAGTCATCCGATTTTCTGATACTGCTTAGGGAGCTATCAAGTCTGTCCGAATCTATAATTTCTGCAGTTTTTGACTATTACGCAAACCAATTGGATGTTGACAAGCACGGGAATTTCTTTGTGCTTGCCATGGGCAAACTCGGTGGACGACTTCTGAATTTAAGCTCTGACGTTGATCTAATATATATATACAAGGCGAGCAAAGACAATGAGGTGTTTTTTAAGCTCGCTGAGAAAATGACAAAGGCGATAAGCCTTGTTAATGATAATGGTTTTTTATACAGAGTGGATCTGAACCTGAGACCCGGCGGCACTAGGAGTTCAATTGCAGTTTCTTATGACTGGACAGTTGATTACTACTTTTATTGGGGAGATACATGGGAAAGAGCGGCTTTTATACAGGCAAGACCTATTGCGGGTGATATAGATCTCGGAAAAAAATTCATCAATGAAATTGATCGGTTTGTTTATAGGAAGTCCCTGGATTATGAATCAATTGAAGATCTAAAGGACATGAAGTTAAAGTTGAACCGACTTGAAAAACAGAATGACGTAAAGCTGGGTAAAGGTGGAATAAGAGAGATCGAGTTTTTTGTTCAGGCAAACCAGCTTGTCAATTCAGGGCAGTTCAGTGAGTTGAAAGGCAAGAACACTCTGGAGTGTCTTGAACTCCTTGCAGAAAAGAAAATTGTGAGTGAAAAGGTAAAATCCGACCTGAAAGACTCGTATATTTTTCTAAGAAAAGTGGAGCACAACATTCAGCTTGTGGATGAGCGCCAAACTCACAAAATACCGACTGATAAGAACGAGATATTGAAGTTAGCCAAAAGGACTGGTTTCAAAACAACGGAATCTTTTCAAGATCATCTTGCCTCAAATGTGGAGAAAGTGTTGGTTGAGTATAACAATCTATTTTACGAACCTTCAAAAAAGGTAGAAGAGTATGCAAATGATTTTTGGAAAATTGCCGATTTTCTTACCGAGGGTAATGTGAGTGATGATGAAGCAATCAAATTACTTGGTGAAATGGGGTTTAAGGATCCTGCCGGGAATTTAGATCTGATATATTCTCTTGTGAACCCGCAGCGTGCCGGACTGACACAAAAAGGGCGTATGCTATCCAGACGGGTCATTCCCGCTTTACTATCTGCGGTAAGAAGGTCATACGACAGTAGCACGGCACTGAAGAATCTCGAAAGATTTATCTCCTCGATCGGTTGTAGAACTTCCGTTTACTCAGCTTTAATTGAAAATCCGAGTATCCTCAATCTCCTTTCTATGCTTTTTTCCACAAGTGGTATGCTGTCAAACTTTTTGATCCGTTACCCAGAATACCTGAATATACTCACGATCAAATCTTCCGAGAGCCAGTATTCTTCACAAGATGTGATGATCAATAGTTTGCGAGGTCTGGTTGAAGCTGAAAGTAGCTATGAGGAAAAGTTAAATGCTTTAAGGCATTTTAAGCACGTTGAAACCTTGAAGTTGTGTCTCAGGGACATAGGTCATGAAATTGATCCTGTTTACGTTGGGAAACACCTTTCAATGATAGCATCGGCGGTTGTAAAAGTTGCACTGGAACTGGCAATAAGCGAAACAAAGTTCAATATAGGATCCAGGGTCAACTTGAAAAAAATGCTGATACTTGCCATGGGGAAATTTGCTGCAAGGGAGATGAGCTACAACTCCGACCTCGATCTGATATTTATATATGAAGGAGACAACCACGAGGTTTTCAGCAGACTTGGTCAGAGGTTGATCTCTATTCTATCCGTTCCCACGTCGGAGGGTTTCTGCTATAAGATAGATCTTGACTTGAGGCCATCGGGAAGATCCGGCACATTGGTAACTTCTTTTGATTCGTTTAAAAAATACCATGAAGAAAGCGCACAACTTTGGGAAAGGCAATCGTTGATCAGATCTTTTCCATCTGGGGGAGATACACAGCTTTCCCGTAAAGTAGAGAGAGCCATTACTAAATTTGTGTATTTTAAACCCCTTGAACCAGATTTTTACAAGCAGATCAGTTTTATAAGGCACAGGATGGAAAACGAGTTGGCAAAAGAGACCGTTAAAAAGTTCAACATGAAAACTGGGAGAGGTGGGTTGGTTGACATTGAGTTTATAGTTCAGATGCTTCAATTACGTTATGGAAGAGAGTATAAGAGCATCAGGTTGCCAAATACACTTGAAGCTATTGACTCTATGAAATCTAAAAAATTGTTTCCGGAAAAACACTCAAAGATATTAAATCAAGGGTATCTTTTTCTGAAAGGTATTGAAAATAAACTGAGATTGCTAAGGGATAAATCTATCAGTGAAATTACGGATAATGATTTTGACGTTTTGTCGGTGGAGTCGGATAAATACGGATCTGGTGCCGAGTTGAAGTTAAAATATCTGGAAACAACAGACCGTATCAGGAAAATATACAAAGGTTACTTTGAATCGTGATTGAAAAAAGATGCTTATTCCTGCTTGCCGATGGAGCTAGGTCGGATCTTTTTGAACATCTTTTAAATAAGGGTGATCTTCCTAATCTGTCAAAATACGTTGTTGAAAGAGGTTCTTACCTGAACGCGGTGACCGTGTTTCCATCAACGACTGGTCCCGCTTACATACCATATATATTTGGCAAGTATCCCGGACGTTGCAATATGCCGGGCATAAGATGGTTTGACAGGTATGAATTTGACAAAAATGTGTTCTCCTTAAAAGGTTTCAGAAGCTACATTGGACCGGAATCATACTTAATGAACAGCGATATTAACGCCAACGGAACCCCAACTCTATTTGAACACGTGCCGAGAAACATAAGCATATTGAATGAAATTACAAAGGGTGTGTCCTTAAATGGTGATAAAACAAAGTTTTCAAAAGTTTTTTACAAGATAAAAAGCCATTTTACGGACGGCAGTAAAGAGGTTGACGAGATAGCGGGTAGGATACTGCTTGAATGTCTTAATGGTGATCCACAACTGGTGTTCTGCGTATTTCTCGGCATTGATACCTATTCACATCAGTATCACCCTTTTCACGAGAAAGTTGTGAATTCCTATTACCTACTTGATAATTACGTTGGCCTGGTGGGCGAACGTCTTAAACGTGAAAACAGGTTAGAGGACACACTGATCGTCGTTGCAAGTGACCATGGACTAACTTCCACGCATTCACACTTTGACTCTCCGAGATTTATGGAAGAACTTGGTTATAAGACGCTCTACTATACAAACATATTTAACCATCTTTTTGATGCTGATGCATCAGTAATGGTCTCAGGAAATTCAATGGCACATATTTACATTAAAAGTGCTGATGGATGGAAAAGGAATACTTTTATGGACGAAGTTGGTAATTTGGCAGAAAAATTGTTAAGCCGTCCGGAGATAGATCTGATAGCGGGTAGAAATTCAAATGGAGAAATAGTTGTTCAAAATGCGGGAGGTAAAGCCACAATTCTAATTGAAGGAGATAGGCTGATCTATAAAAAGATCAATGGAGACGACCCATTTGGTTATAATAAACTCCCCGTTAGTATGAGTTTTGATAAGTCTCTTGAATTAACCGTAGATACTAATTATCCCGATGCCTTATTGCAGGTAGCACAGCTATTTGAATCCACGCGCACGGGCGATATTGTTATAAGTTCCAAGCCGGGTATTGACTTGAGAGCAAGAAATGAAAAACCCGAGCACAGCGCTTCACATGGGTCATTGATAAGGGAGCACATGATGGTTCCCTTAGCTATGAGTACAAAGCAGGATGGTAAGAAGTGCGTGAGAACAGCAGATATTTATCCGACAATCCTGAATTTTCTTGGACTGGAAGTCCCGCACGGAATTGATGGAAACTCTTTGGTCAACTGAGAAGTTTTTCGATCTTATCGGTAATGGTTTCTTCTTCTTTCTCCGTTGCAACGGCGAGTTCTTTGACTAGAAGGTTAAGAGCACTGTCCATCAGTTTTTTCTCACCAAAGGAGAGGGATTTGTTTTTACTGAGATAGTGAATTTCTTGAAGGACTTCGGCAATTCCAACAATATCACCGCTTTTTAGCTTTTCGTCATATTCTTTGTATCTTCTGTTCCAACTCTGTCCACTCTTGCCACCACTAGATGAGTGGCTGGACTTGGTTTTTTTCCCCAGGATCTTCAATATGTTAGGAACTTCTTTTCTAGATATGATGGGTCTTAGTCCAAGACTAGAAGCGTTATCAGTAGGGACCATCAGGGTTGCGTTATTTTCAATGATCTTCAGGATATAAAATGATTTTTTAGAGTCACATATCTCTTTTTCCTCTATCCCCTGAATATTAACTACTCCATAAGCTGGATATACTATAGTTTGACCAATTGTAAGTTTTTCAGACATATTCTGCGATTGAGGAATTTATAAAACAGCCATTAAAGTATCATACAATTGGACTCAGGTCAATTTTGAAGAGTTTGCTGATATGCAAAGTTATGAACATTTGATCATTGGGGCAGGTATAACGGGGCTTACAATCGCGCGAGAATTGTTAAAAAGAGGAGAAAAAAATATATGTATTATTGACAAGGAGAACAGTCTCGGTGTGCATACAAGTGGGAAAAATAGCGGTGTTCTTCATTCCGGTATCTACTATGATCCAGATTCATTGAAAGCTAAATTTTGTGCCGAAGGTAACCATCTGTTGTCTGGATATTGTGATGAAAACGGGCTAAGTATAAAAAAGTGTGGCAAGGTGATAGTTGCATCTGATCAAGAACGTCTTTCTGGGCTTTTTAATCTTCAGAAGCGCGCCGAGAAAAATGGGGTTGTATGCAGAGTTATAGGCGCGGATGAGCTAAGAGATATAGAGCCTTATGCTTATACTTTTAAGAATGCTATATTTTCACCCACAACTTCAGTGTTTGATCCAAAGGAGGTTCTTGACTGTATTTACAAAGAGATATTGGATTCGGGTTACGTTAAAGTTTTTCTTGGAACAAAGTTCTTGAACTTGTATGACGAGTCGGCGATAAACACAAACAGGGGAGTTATCAGATTTACAAGATTGATCAACTGTTCAGGAGCTTTTTCAGATAAGATTGCACACAGTTTTGGTATTGCCAAAGAATACAAAATATTGCCGTTCATAGGAACATATTGCAGATTGGCGGGTGAATGTTCCAGATACGTGAGGGGGAATATCTATCCCGTTCCCGATCCGAGAGCTCCGTTTCTCGGTGTTCATTTCAGCAGATCTACCGATGGTAGCGTATATTTGGGACCTACGGCGATTCCCGCGATTGGCAGGGAAAGCTATCATCCTGCTTCTGGCCTTTCATTTGAAAGTCTTTCAATTATTTACAGGGATATTGTTATGTTTGTGAAAAATTCTGCCTTCAGGGACAATGCAGTATCCGAGGTCAAAAAGATCATAAGCTCCTACGTGTTTGAGGAAGCAAGGAAGATGCTACCAAGCCTCGCTAAAAAAGATATTTTAAAGTCTTCAAAAGCAGGCATTAGGGCTCAGGTTGTCAACTGGGATAAAAAGGAAATGGTAATGGACTTTTTGGTACTAAAGAAAGAGAATACTGTCCATATTTTAAATGCAGTTTCTCCGGCGTTTACGTCTTCAATGTCTTTTGCGAGATACGTCGTTAGCAATTTTGTAATTTAGCAACCTACCGATAAAATTCTGAATTAAAGAGTAGTTCAATGAATGGTAAAAGAAAAAGACTTATGCAGATATTGAAAGACCGATCAATTCTGAGAGGTAAATTCAAGCTCGCATCAGGAAATACTACTGATCATTACATAGATGGCAGGCTTACCACACTTGATTCAGAGGGTTTAAGTCTGTCCGGAGAGATATTCCTGCAGGAAATCTTAAAAGACCCTAATATTTCAGCCGTTGGTGGTCCTACAATAGGGGCTGATCCTATAGTTGGATCAGTACTGACCCACAGTGCTTTAAAGAATATCAAACTTAGCGGCTTTCTGGTTAGAAAAGAAGCAAAACAGCACGGCACCGAAAAACTGATTGAAGGTAACTTAAAGAAAGGAGACAGGGTTGCAGTACTAGAGGATGTGGTAACAACGGGTGGTTCGATCTTGAAAGCTATTGACGCCGTGCAAAGCATGGGGATAAAAGTATCCAAGATTTTGGCTATTCTGGACAGAGAAGAAGGAGCCCGTGAAAATTTACGGGAGCGTGGGTATGAATTTTATTCAATATTCAAACTCTCAGACCTGATGAAATGAGAAAATTCGTGAAAGTTATTCCTTCATTGGTCGTTATTGACTCTCAGGGTTTCAACATATCTTTTTCATCTCTTTCCTACTATACAGACTGAATTTTTGTTACAATAGTAACTTAAAGAAACTATTCAGGAGGTTTGTTCTATGAGTTTAGAAGGTAGAGTTGCAATTATAACGGGTGGTAGCCTTGGAATTGGGAAATCAACGGCTCATCTTTTTGCCAAAGAGGGTGCCAAAGTGGTTATCAGCGGGAGAAATGAAGATAGCTTAAAAAAAGCCATTGACGAAGCAGAAGAAGTTGCAGGTGAGATAGGTTACGTTGTCAGCGACGTGTCAAAAGAGGGTGATTGTAAAGATTTAGTGGAATATACAAAGAATAAATATGGGAAAATTGATATTCTTTTTAACAACGCCGGTGTCTTGCCTCTTGGTGTGACGCATGAAACATCGATTGAGGACTGGGACTATGCTTTTGACATTAACGTAAAAGGCTCTTTTATGATGGCAAAATACGTGATCCCTCACATGATCGAGCAGGGAGGGGGAACAATTATAAACAACGCTTCAATACTCGGATTGAAGGCAATTCCCGGAGCGGCAGCTTATAATTCCACTAAAGGTGCAATAGTTCAGTTTACAAGAAGCATGGCTCTTGAATATGCGGATAAAGGTATAAGGGTAAACTGTATATGTCCGGGAACGATTTGGACCCCTATGGTGGAAACTTTCCTGAAGGATTCTCCACCAGAAGTAGAACAGTTCTTAAAACAACTGCAGCCGGCAGCTAATCATCTGGGACGTTTCGGAAATCCAGATGAAATTGCACATTCCGTGAAGTTTCTCTGCGACAGTGAGAACGTTGGATTTATGACGGGTTCAATGCTATCAGTTGACGGTGGGTGGATCGCTAATTAGGTCTACTGACTAAATTATTTCAATATCTGAGGATCTGAAGTTCAATATCATCGGGGTGACTGGACTTGAACCAGCGACCTCTGCGTCCCGAACGCAGCGCTCTAGCCAAACTGAGCTACACCCCGTAGAATTTGGCATTCCATATTATGTTTAGATTTGGATCTCAAAACGTGGTTCCGTATTTGTATCGTCTGGTCATTCTTATTCTCTGCTCACAGATATTGATCTTGTTGTTTATATAGGTTTTTTCAGAGGCTTTTTTGGATATTTTAGACGCTCTTTTCAAATAATTATTTGCTTTCTCGTAGTTGTGTATCTGTATGTTGAGACTACCAAGAGTGATCAATAGCAATACATTATCCTTGATCTCATCCCTGTCTTGAATTGCGTCGATACACTTCAGACCTTCTTCAGGTCCGTAGCATTTAGATAATGCAATTGCCTTTTCCAATTCAACTTTGGGACAGGGATCAAGCTTAAGGTAGTGGTCATAAAGTGAAATTATATGCTTCCAGTTAGTCATTTTATATTCAAGAGAGGTTGAATGCACGGCTGCAACGCCGGCTTTCAGATGGTAGATTGACACCTCTATTCCGTTTGTGGATGAGTAAAGATAATCAATTCCTTGCCTGATCATTTTCTCTTTCCATAAACATCTGTTTTGTTCTCTCAGTCCCAGAAGATTTCCCTTATCGTCCTTCATTGCCTCAAGTCTTGATGCACACAGGAGCATATAAGCGGTCAGCGCCCGTGACTTTGGGGAGTTAGTTTTAGGATGTGAAACCAGAAACTGCAAAAGATTAATGGCAGTATAGCATAGCTCAGGAAATATCTTTGATCTGTCACTTGGGTGATTGAATCCAAGTTCAAAAATTAGAGAAATAGATTCCAAAACTCTGTCCAATCCATCATTAATTATGTGTTCCCCAGGTATCTCAAACGGAATGTTTCCTGATACTACTTCAATTTTAGCTTTTTTTATCTCGTCAATGGTGGTGGTCTCGTTTTTTGACAACACCCTTGCTATATCTGAAGAAGTGTAACCTCCAAGTATTTTCAGTATCATAGCCATTCTAATATCAAGAGATATGCTCCCGTGGCAGCAGGCAAACAACATGATTATATTGTTTTCCGTCGCCTCATCTTTATTGGGGTAGCTAATGCTCGAGGAATAGTTGCCGTTGGTAGTTCCAGAAGAGCTGCGATTTTTAACCTTTGTGCAGAAGAGATCGCCGGAATTGTCAGTGATAAATTGCCATATCATATCCTTTGTATAGTCCCGTGCTGTGCCGCATAGTGAGCGGTTTTTTGCATGCTTGAAGGATTTTGAGACAAGGTTGTCTATCTGTATCAGATTTTCATGTCCGAAGTTTTTAGCTAAAGTAGAGGTGATCGTTCCGTAATACTTTTTAGAAAGCTGATCTATTCTTTTATTTACTTCAGATGAGTTGGTAAGCATGTCATTATTGGAAAAGGGGAAACTCTAACATAAAATATTAAATGTAAAAATTATTCAGTCGGCTTCAAAAAAACAGACGGCAAATTTTTGTGATTGGTCAGTCCAATAGTTCCTTAATGTATAGAAATCATCTATCAATTTTTCAAACTCTTCTATTGAAAATTTATAAGAGTTTTCCGTGTGGATAGTCTCGCCTTTTTTGAATTTGAATGCGGTTCCATTTAACTCCACAAATTGGTTTTGAAGGCTCTTGAGGTGCATTTCCAAGCGTCCTTTGTCCTCGTTGTAAAAGGCTTCATGTTTCCAATTGTTCAAGTTAAAATCCGTGTTCAAGATGTTGTTAAGATTGTTCAGTATATTCAAGTTGAACTTTGCTGTTAAGCCTTTCTCATCATTGTAGGCTTTTTCAATTGTTGTTTTATTTTTCTTCAGATCAATGCCAATAAGCAGACCGCTTTTTCTTCCGCATAGAGTTGCGATGTTTTTCAAAAATTCCACGGATTTTTCAGGGACAAAGTTCCCAATCGTGGATCCTGGGTAGTAACAGATGATCTTGTTGCGTTGCATACCAATATCAGGAATGGAAAATGGTTTTGTGTAGTCGGCGACTACGGGAACGATATCAATATCATTAAATTCCTCTGCTAACTTTTCTGCAGATTCAATTAGGAATTCCCCCGAAATATCAACTGGTATATAACCCACGAGGTTTTTAAGGTTTTCAAGAATGATCCGTATCTTCTTGCTGCTACCGCTTCCCGGTTCAAGTATGACGGCGTTTTTGCCAATGCAGTCGGCAATTTCCTTTATGTTGTTGTTGAGAATAGAGATTTCAGTTCGAGTTAAATAGTATTCCTCCAATCCCGAGATGTCCTCAAACAACTTGGAACCAAGCTCATCGTAAAAAAACTTGCAAGGAAGTTCTTTTTGCTGTTTTGAAAAGGAGATCAATACTTCATTCAATACTCCGTCTGCATCCATATCCATATACTGACAGTTGGAGTTTGCTATGACCGTTTGGGAACTATCTGGCATCTTTGGCTAATCGTATTCCCATAAACTGCCATCTTGAGTCAGGAGGGAAAAAATTTCTATAGCAGTTTCTTACGTGTGATCTTGACGTGGCACATGAACCGCCTCGGAGAACCATCTGGTTACACATAAATTTACCGTTGTATTCACCAAGTGCCCCGATTGGGGTCTTATAACCGGGATAGGGAGAGTATGGACTTCTTGTCCATTCCCAAACATCGCCATACATTTGGTTTAAGTCTTTTTTACTATTTTTCAGTGGCAATGGGTGAAAATTTTCATTATCTGCAAAATTCCCGTTTGTCTTTTGTTCTGCTGATGCTGCTTCCCATTCAAACTCGCTTGGAAGTCTTGCTCCATACCACCTCGAATAGGCTTCGGCTTCATAAAAACTCACGTGACACACTGGTTCATCCATATTGACCTCGGTAAAACCGTGGAGCGTAAAGCTATGCCACTTATCATCTACCTTTTTCCAGTAAAAGGGAGCATCCCATTCATTTGCTTGAATAGTGTTCCAACCATCTGAAAGCCATAGCTCGGGTTTTGAATATGCACCGTCGTCTATAAATTCCATATACTCGGCGTTGGTGACTAACTTGGAAGATAAGGAGAAAGGTTCAATGTAAGTTTTATGCCTCGGAAATTCGTTGTCATAACCAAAGCCTTTCCCATCGTTGCCAATTTCATAAATACCACCGTCAAGGTTTTTCCATGATCGTTCAATACTCTGATCATCTCCAGAAATTTTTTTAGAAGGCTTTCTATATTTTTTGTAAACGGGGTAAAGTGGATTTTGTGCAAACACGTGTTTGACGTCTGTAAGGATCAATTCTTGATGTTGCTGCTCGTGGTGTATACCGGTCTCAATTACGGGTGCTACTTGGGCAAATTTCTTGTCTCCTAGATCTTTGAACAGAGAGAGCATTGATTTGTCAACGTGAGCTCTGTAATTGTAAACCTCGTCAACCGTGGGTCTTGAGATCATGCCTCTTTTAGGACGGCAGTGTCTTTCTCCAACCTGGACATAGTATGAATTAAACAGGAAGTTATATTGAGGATGAGGTGATTTGTAATTCTTATTTACTTTTGACAGAACAAATGCCTCAAAAAACCAACTTGTGTGGGCAAGGTGCCATTTTGTAGGGCTAACATCCGGCATGGACTGGACGACGTAGTCTTCAGTTGAGAGAGGTGAAGTGAGTTTGTGAGAGAATTTTCTTACTTTTTTGTATGCTTCTAAAAGCTTTTTTCTTGTTTCCTTTTTTTTATTTCCGGCCATGAGCAATTCCTTCTGAAGATCAATATCGGTTGTTATAGTGCACGGTAATTCCGGAGTTGTTATGGTTCAATTTACGTCCTAATTCTCTCACAGGTGTTCCCGTTCCATGTTCCTATGATCTTTTGTACTCTTCCAAGTCTGCTTATTATTATTTCACCGCATCTTTTTTCTTGGACATCTGGACGTATTATGATCGTATCACCACCGACTGTGTGTCTGGGGCTGAATGTTATGTCCTTCTCATTAGTATTCAGAACGCTTGCGCCAATTGTTATGTCATAGTTGTGTGGCAACGTTAGATCCAAACTTTTCAATTCATCAAATACATTTCCTTGGCCTTGTCTTTTGATTTCAATTCTTAGTATAGAAGGTTGGGGACTACTCAATGTTGTTCGGAACTTTAACCCGTTTTTTTGAGCTTGAAGTCTTGCTGCGTTTAATTCTGACGAGACCATGTGTGTTATAGAGTCAACCGATTTTGTTGTGGCATACTTGAGGCTTATGCCTACTGCCATTACAGTTACTATGGATATTATGCCAACTATTATAATGATTTCCAGTAAGGTGAATCCCTTATTTTTATTCAATTTCAAGTTCTCCCGACCGTCAGTATTTATTCAAAGCTGACCCTCCCGTTGGTTGGGCAACTTCAAATCCGTAATGTATATCCCTGCCGGTGTTGTCATCATCTCTATTTCTTGTCCGGCTGCCTTTGCCTATGACGTTTACTCTATACTGTTTGAATTGAAAACTCCCTAAACTGTATCCTGGCACTTCCTTTGTGTAAGTTCCTAATGTGTTAACTTGGATAGTAGTTTCCCTTTCATATCTATCCCTAAACACACTACAGTATGGGCTGAAACTCTGGTTGCCTATTCTGTTGTCCTGGCTAACTATTAATGAGTCATCGTTATCATCCACATCACCAGGATTGAAAGGTTGACGTTCGGTAAATAATTCATCAAGTCGAATACTCTCTGCCGCGGAGGGGAAAATGTTTGTGATGCCACCGTTGTCAAGTTTTTCAAGCAATTCAGAGAGGCAATAGTCGGTTGCAACAAATGCTTCTTGTCCGTCTTCATAGACGTTTGACATTATAAAGTTGTTATTTGGTATAAATGAAATAATTGGCACTGTTGCCGACATTACAGCAATGATAATTATTGCTAATATGAGTACCACGCCTTTTTCTTCCTGCATTAAAGAGTTATCATTTTTAATCGATCTCATTGTATGTTTCTCCTGTTTAACTAAAGTTCCTGAGATAAACTGAGGTTCTGAAAACTCTATAGATATAACCCATCTCCAAGGATCTTGGGGGTGGGCTTGAGCTCGTGTCAACTATTCTTCTCCCAACGTTTGCTATGGCTGGTACCTCTTGTGGATCAAGGGGTCCTTTGTTTCCTTGAACTCTCCACCTAGAACTTAGGACAAGAAATATATCAACTGATCTTATTTTATGTTCTGAACCAATTATACTATTCGTTCCAGTCCCGACGATGCTCCCGTCATCAAGATGAAAAACGAATTGTAGATCTTCAACGCCAACGTCAGTGCCTTCGCCACCAGAATTATATCCTCCAATAGGAAGAAATGTCCCATCATCATTTTCTTCCACTCCTAGTAAACGGTCCTGAATTTGAAATTCCAACTTTTTCACCATGCCCATCTCTACCACGTTGTTGCTGATTTTCCGATTAAATTCGTTTGGGTCGTTTGCATTAAAATTGCTAATAACAACAGTATTTGTTATAGTCGCATCTATTCTCGTAGGTATTGTAGAAATGACTGTTGCGTTATATATAGCTATACATTCAGAACAGTTGTTGGGGTTAAGGTTGCAGTCGGACGGGCCACAAAGGTTCTGAGGAGATCTTAAACTGAGATAAATATTATCACCGTTTTCTTGCTGAGAACTGAGAAGAGGTGCGTCTATTGTTAACAAAGGTGGCACCAAGTTCATAGCTGAGGGAGGGTACAAAACTGGGGGGATATTACCGATCAAGAAATCATCAATATCTCTCCTGTAGATCGTTATGGAATCGGCTCCATTACCCCCCCCGTCGGAAAATGCAATTGCTCCACCTGGACCTGTCGCTGCTCCTGCGTTTCTTATTTCACTTGCTAAAAAATCGAGCATAGACTTGCCAGTAGAATCTATATATGAGAGCTCAATTATATAGTCAGACTGCTTTTTTTGTTCACTAAATAGCAATGTTATTGCTATTATTAAGATACCCGTGATAGCAACGGTTATTAGCAATTCTAACAAAGAGAATCCCTTGTTATTATTCATTTTTCCACCTAATATATCTTAACTTTTGGATCAAGGAACATAGGGAATTGTAACACTAACCGTCATTCCCAAGTTTGTAGTAATTTGTTTTTCAGCTGCCATTATTGTCAAGTAGTTCCTTGCAACCGTTTTGTTCAATCTATCCAACTGAAGGTTTGGGTCGTTTATCATCTGTTGACGAGATTTCAGTCCGTATACAATAGTGTAGTTATACCTTGTTCCTGATATAAGAGTACGAAGTACTTGCCTGATCAAGTAGAAATTGGAATTTGGTTGATTTTGGACACAGTCTTGTGCGTCTGTTTCTATTGTACTGGCAGCATAGTTGAAGTCATCCGGATCTCCGACGGCTATGCATACTTCAGTTTGTTGCATTGTGGTAAAGGGGTCGCAGGGGAAGGTGCCGCAAGACGGAGGTGTTGCACTTGCACTATTTGCAAAATCCATATTGATACTGTGTATTCTGCTTATTTCCTTCAGGTCAGTTTCGCGGGCAATCTGTAGCAGGTTTACAGCGACCGTTTTCTCTTCAGCACGCAAACTCTGCCTCCAGGATAAGTAAACGGTTTCGCTTAAAGCCAGAAGACCAATTGACATGATGGCAGCTGCGATCAAAACCTCAAGTAATGTAAATCCTGAATTATTTTTCATAATGGACTCATTGACTTAATTGTATCTTTAAAACTTATACTTTATCAAATATTTTTTTGCCTTTGTTTACCTTTATTCCGGGTTTAATTAACCCCCATTTCTTGGAGTCATCGTAGGTCATAGAACTTACGTGATCACTGTCAAAATTGAATTTTTGCCAAACCATTTTTGATATTTCAGGCATGAAGGGTGTGATCATTAAATTAGTTACCCTAATACCTTCTGCCAGAGTTCGTAAAATTGTTGATAAACGCTCTGTTTCATTGTTTTTTACAACAATCCAAGGCTGAGTTTGATCAACGTATCTATTCAACTTCGTAATAAATTTCCATATTGTTGTAAGTGCCTTGCTGTATTCAATATTATTTATTTCAGACTCTACTTTTTTTGCCGTTTCAATCGCCGATACTTTTACCTCGTTTTCTCTATCCGTCGGTTTGAATTCCTGCGGCACTTTGCCCTCAAAGTATTTCTCAATCATCCCGAAGGTTCTACTCACCAGATTTCCATATCCATTTGCCAAGTCTCCGTTTATTCTGCTGATTAAGGATGCCTTGGAATAATCACCATCCTCACCGAATGGGATCTCTCTCATTAGGAAATATCTGAATACGTCAACACCAAATTCCTCCACTATTTGATAAGGGTCTATGACGTTCCCAAGGGATTTAGACATCTTTTCTCCTTCAACTGTCCACCAGCCGTGTGCAAATATGGATTTTGGGACTGGAATGCCGGCTGACATTAAAAATGCAGGCCAATATACTGCATGGAATCTCAGTATGTCCTTGCCTACAATGTGCAAATTTACGGGCCACATGGACTTAAATTTCTTTTGATCTGCCGTGTAGCCACAAGCCGTCAGGTAGTTTGCCAGAGCGTCAAACCATACGTAAAGCACGTGCTCTTTCTTGTTAGGAACTGGTATTCCCCACGAGAAAGTGGTGCGGCTTATGCTGAGGTCATTCAATCCACTTTCTACAAAGCTAACAACCTCGTTCAACCTACTGCGGGGCTTCACAAAATCTGGGTTTGTTCCGTAAAGGTCCAGTAACGGCTGCTGGTATTTTGAAAGCCTGAAAAAGTAACTGTCCTCTTTTATTTTATCTATTTTGGGCTTTTTGTTCGATGGTAGCTTGTTGATTTCCTCAAGTTGAGTTCTCGTGATAAAAGACTCCTCACGGACGTTATACCATCCTTCATATTTTCCCAGATATATGTCTCCTTTCTCATGTATGGTTTTGAATAACTCTTGCACGGTTTTTCTGTGTCGTTCTTCCGTTGTCCTGATAAAATCGGAATTGGTGATGTTCAGGACTTTCCACAGTTTTTGAAAGCGATTTACAACCCGGTCTGCAAGCTCAATGGGTTTTTCACCATTTTCAATTGCAGCGTTTTCAATCTTCTGTCCATGCTCATCCGTTCCGGTTAGGAAAAAAACCTCTTTTCCCTCAAGACGTTTGAACCTCGCTATTACATCTGCCGCAATGGTTGTATAGGCATGACCAATATGAGGCACGTCATTTACATAGTAGATGGGCGTTGTTACATAGTAGATGGGTTTCATATTTCTACGGGCTTGATCTCAAATTGAAAAAGTAACCGACAATTTTATAAGTTTACAGTGGAGTATCCTACGTATTTTATGAAAAAGAAAATCAAACGGAAAGTTTCAAAATAAGGTCTTCATAAGCAATTCTCTTATTAACGTTAAGCCGGGATAGTCCATACCAGCTATCTTCAAGTTGATCTGCTTTTGTCAGCAGGTTGTCCATTGATCTGTATCTGACGTATTCCAACATATTAGCGTAAACGTCCGAATTGATCACTTGTTCACGACTGTAGTTCAGTTTTACAAGTAAAAGGTCTTGTATCCATAAAGAAATCAAGTCAAACAATAACCTGTGATGCTCAATGCCGTCCTTTGAATTTATTCCCATGTATTCACAAAGTTCAAAAATCTCTGATGGCTTGCCGTAATCAACTTTCATCAGTTTTTGTATGATATTTTTTCTAAAATCCAGATATTCCCTATCTATTCTGATCGCTTTTACAATACTTCCGTTAGCAATTTTTGACGCAATGCGTGACTCTTGCTCATTGAGATCCCCGGGTTCTCTGATTTTTTCTGCAATTACCTCACTTCGTATAGAGTTGAAGTTGATGATCTGGCACCTTGATTTTATTGTTGTCACAATAAAACTCAAAGAATTTGTTATCAAAATGATAATGCAAAACTTTGGTGGCTCCTCAAGTGTCTTTAGAAATGCGTTCTGGGCATTGGAGTTCATTCTTTCCGCATTGTCAATAATAAAAATTTTGTAGTGAGACTCAAACGGGCGAAGATAGATTTTTTTTTCAACATCTGTTTTTATGTTGTCTATCTTGATCGTTTTTTCATTTTTATAATCCAGCAAAGTTACGTCAGGATGGACACCTTTTTCTATCTTTGAACATGATAGGCAGTTGCATTTGCCTATGACGTTTCCTTCGGTTGGGTCAGTTACCTTGTCAGATTGGATTTGGGACAGATTAGGAAATTTGTCTTTGTTTGTGCAGTTTGCCAATTTTGCAAATTCCAGGGCAAATAATTTTTTCCCGATACCATCAACTCCTGAAAAAATATAGGAGTGACAAATCCTATTTTTCCTCACGGTGTTTAGTAATATCTCTTTCTGGAACTGGTTACCCAGCAAATTTTCAAATGGCATTCTCTGTTATGCTAAGAACTCGTTTTCAATAATATTTCTTAAGTGATTTTGGATGCCCGTAATCTTTCCCAAGACATCTACAATTCTGATCCGCTCGGTGTTTAAATGAGCTTCCGACATGTAGCCATTTCGCACCGATTCATAGAAGGCAGTTGGCTCATCATCAAATCTGCTTGTTTTCTCTGCTCTTGATTTTAGTCGTTCCAACCCTTCGGCTACGGGCAAATCCATAAGAAATGTTACATCTGGCTTGACGTTGAGGGTTGAATCTTCTGCCAGTTTCTTAACCAGATCAATATCCAACTTTCTCCCGTATCCTTGATAGGCTATGGTTGAGTCAAAATATCTATCGCAGACCACGTATTTTCCGTTATCCAGTCTGGGTTTTATGAAGTTCTGCACGTGCTCAATTCTGTCGGCACAAAAAAGGAGGAGTTCGGTTAGTGGATGAATGCGATCTTTTTTTTCCTCAACCATCAATTTCCTGATTACTTTACTTGCTTTTCCCCAACCCGGTTCCCGAGTTAGAAAAACTTCATGCCCCTGCTCTCGCAGATATTCTGTGATCAGTCTTGCGTGCGTAGATTTTCCGCTCCCTTCAATGCCTTCAAAAGTTATGAACAATTTATTTCCAGTTGGTGAGATGGTAGGAATTATAGTTTAAGGTCTATTACCGCGTCAGGCAAGACCTGTTTTTTTCCTCAACATCTTCAACTCTGATCCTGTCAGGTCTCTCCAATTTCCCCGAGGGAGTTTTCCCAGTTGCAGGTTCCCGATCCGCGTTCTTTCCAATTTTTCAGTCCGTAAGCCAAAATAACGCAGATAGTTTTTTACCAGATGTTTCTTCCCTTCATGGAAAGTAATTATGATCTTGGATTTACGGTTCCTGAAGGTCATGATTTTCAGGCTATCGGGCTTGATCGGGTTTCCGCCCAGTTTTGCCCCGTTTTTTATTCTTTTCATCATTTTGTCTTCTATTGATCCCTTAACTGTTACATTGTATGTTTTTTTTATTCCGTATTTTGGATGATGTATCCTGTTTGCAAGTTCTCCATCGTTAGTTAAAAAAACAAGCCCCTCCGAGTCATAATCCAGTCTGCCAACGGGATAAACTCTTTCGTTGACGTTCTTAGTTAGGTCTGCAGTTATTGGCTTGTCGTCTTCATTGTTAACCAGTGTTGTGAGATATAACTTTGGTTTATTCAAGATGATGTATCGTTTTGTTTCTACGGTTAACTGCTTGTTATCAACCACGACCACGTCTTCTCCCAGATTGATGGACATGCCGGGTGTTCTGACGGTGCTTTTGTTTACTCTGACTTTTCCCTCAGCTATTAACTCATCGGCTTTACGGCGAGAAGCTACACCGCATTCTGATAAATATTTGTTCAACCTGACCTTCATGATTTGTTAAAATTGCCCGGGCAATATACTATTTTATTGATATAAATTTGGCTTGACAATGGATATTGATATATGACAAGATAGTTGCAGTAAAATACGATTGGTTGTATTTCACTGTTGGATTAAAATGTTTAATTATTGCTAAAAGGTTTTATCTTCAGAACGCTTATTATGCAAAGTAATTTTAATGAATGGCTTACAGTTTTTGACTTTCCTAAAACCCGTATGCTTTTTAATACACTGGGAGCAGGCAAGTTCTCGGACTTCAGTCCTTCATCACAGTTGTCCAGAATTGTGGATAAGGTGTTATCTGGCAAAACGATAAGCAAGGGTGAGTCGCTTTATCTGACAGAACTTGAAGAGAAAGATATTCCATATTGTTTATATGCTGCATCTATGGTGAGGAGTGAGGGAAAAGGCAACGAACTTTCCTATACAAAAAATATCTTTGTTCCACTGACAAGGATCTGCAGGGACAGGTGTGGATACTGTACTTTCAAGATTGAACCGGGAGAAGCCGAGTTGTTCGTTACGCTGGACGAAGTTCTTGCAATGGTGGAAAAAGGCGTCGCTCTTGGGTGCAGGGAGTTGCTCTTTGTTCTTGGGGATAAACCTGAGCTTAAATACGCTGAATACAGGAATGCACTTAATGGTATTGGTTACCAGAAAACGACGGAATATTTAACGGACGTCTGCGAGGCGAGCCTGGCAAAGAACATTTATCCTCATTCTAATCTTGGATTGTCCGACCCCGATGAGTTGTCCGCTCTCAGGCAGTTCAATCCAAGTATGGGTTTGATGCTTGAAAATATAAGCGAAAGATTGCTAAAGAAAGGACAGGCACATCACGGCTGCGCAGATAAGGTGCCAAAGTTGAGAATGCAAACAATGAAATATGCAGGTGAGCAGAGAATTCCTTGGACGTCGGGGATACTTGTTGGCATAGGAGAGACTTGGGAAGAGAGAGTGGATTCGCTTTTTGCCCTAAAAGAGCTTAATGACGAGTATGGTCATATTCAGGAAATAATTGTGCAAAATTTTAGCCCAAAAGATGGAATAAGAATGGAAAAGTTTCCTCCCCCTTCTTTCATTGATATGTTAAAGACGGTGGCAATCTCAAGGCTTATTTTTGGGAAAGATATGAACATACAGATACCTCCTAATTTAAACAGCGGGAGTTATGCGATTTACCTGCTTGCGGGGATAAATGATTTTGGAGGAGTTTCACCGCTTACTATTGATTACGTAAACCCCGAGTGTTTGTGGCCTAAGATTGACAGAATGACCAAAGAAGCAGAGTTAATGGGTTGTGAGTTGAGGGAAAGGTTGCCAGTTTATCCAGAGTTCATTAATGAAGAGTTTATTGATCGTTCAATGCTTCAGAAGATCAGGGATGAGGTTGATGGGTTAGGCTTTGTTCCAAGGGAGGATAATTAATGGAAGATATAAAACCTCTACTGCCTGTTATTGAAGAATATCGTGCCGTCGGGCTTGACCACGCGTTATCAAAGATCAAAAGTCGGACGGGAACCATAATAGACAAAGCACTGTTGAGTGGTGAACTGACCGTGAGGGAAGGTGAACATCTATTTCATATTACGGATCCAAAAGAGCTCTCGGTTTTGGCGCTTGCTGCTGACCATATAAGAAAAGAGGACGTAGGCGATGTGGTTACTTACGTTGTGAACAGGAATATTAATTTTACAAATATCTGCAACGTGTATTGCGGCTTCTGTAATTTTATGGCACCCGAAGGTGATGAAAGAGCATACTTTCTTTCCATGGACGAGATTGCTGAAAGAAGCATAGAAGCGTGGGAAATTGGAGCAACCGAAGTCTGCATGCAGGGTGGTATGCACCCGGAGATAGATGGTAATTACTACATTGAATTGATCAAAGCCGTGAAAAAAGCCGTGCCGGAGATGCACACCCATTCTTTTTCTCCTTACGAGGTATGGTACGGTGCAGACACGTTGAATATTCCCGAAGAGGATTTTATAGAGATGTTGAAGGACGTTGGACACAATACTTTTCCTGGTACAGCAGCAGAAGTTTTAGTTGAAGACGTAAGGAAATTGATTGCACCGCGAAAAATACCAACCCACGTATGGATCAGAGTTGTAAAAAAAGCACACAAGGCAGGTGTAAGGACTACTTCCACTATAATGTACGGCCATCTTGATGAACCCCGTCACTGGGCAGATCATTTGGTAACACTCAGGGATATTCAGAAAGAAACAGGAGGTTTTACCGAGTTTGTTCCCCTAAGATTTATCCCTTGGAACACAAGGCTTTACACCCATTCGAAGGGTAAGGTTCAAAAGGGGCCCACAGATGTAGATCAACTCAAAATGTATGCGGTCTCAAGACTTATGCTCAGGGGTTGGATAAACAATATTCAGGTTTCATGGGTAAAACAGGGGCCTGAATTTGCTCAATTTTCACTGACTGCCGGCGCCAATGATTTTGGAGGCACTTTAATGGAAGAGCAAATATCACGGTTTGCCGGGGCAAGTTACGGACAATATTTTCCACCGGAAGAGTTCAGAAGACTTACGCGTGAAATTGAAAGAGTCCCAGCGGAGAGAAACACTACCTACGGAATTCTAAAATTGTTTGATAATAATGACGATGTAATTTTAGAAGCGTCTTAATTATTACTATTTGAACGGGTAGTTATCCCGTTGAGTGTTCTTGAATACACGGGTAATTACTCCGTAGTTATCTGATGACTGTTAAAAAATACAGGCTTTCTCTTTTTATATTCCGCAGAGATTTACGACTTTATGACAACACCGGCTTGATACAAGCCTGCCGTGAATCGAAAGCTGTTATTCCCTCTTTTTTCTTTCATGAGGATCTTATTGACAAAAACAGCAGTAAGTTCAGACCGAACTTGATACAGTTCATGCTTGAATCGTTAATAGAGCTTGATAAGGATTTAAGGGCGTTTGGTTCAGGTCTTTATTGCTTTTACGGTAATTATTACAAAGATTTTGAAAAGCTCATCACAAGTGAAAATATTACGGCCGTTTACATCAATGAGGATTACACCCCTTACAGTATAAGGAGAGACAGAGAATTAAAAAAAATCTGTATAAGGAACGGAGTGGACCTCAAAAGTTGCTTTGATTTGCTTCTCTGTCGTCCTGGAGATGTGCTTACCGGGGATGGAAAGCCTTATAGGGTTTTTACTTCTTTTTATAACAAGGCAAGAATTAAAGAGATAGTAAAACCCGCCAAAATTGTTTATAAAAATCTTTACCGTCAAGTGATCAAAGATTGTAAGCCCACCAGTTTTTTTGCTGAGATGTTAGCCTTGAAAAATGATTCTCTGGCTCAAAGAGGTGGGAGATCAAATTCGGCAAGAATTATAAGAAATATTGAGAATTTTGAGGATTATAACAAAGAAAGAGATTTTCCTTCATTTCAAGGAACGACAAAGCTATCTGCACACTTAAAGTTTGGCACGGTTTCGGTGAGAGAAGTTTACTGGGCAGTGAGAAGTAAACTGGGAGTGGATAACCTAATAATAGCCGAGTTATTCTGGAGAGATTTTTATGGTGCTCTTTCATATTTTTTCCCTCACGTTTTTGGTCATCCATTCAATAAAAAGTATGAAAATATAAGATGGGAAAACGATGGAGAGAAATTCCTTGCGTGGGGTGAAGGGAAAACGGGGTTTCCTATTGTTGATGCCGGGATGAGACAGTTGAACAAAACGGGCTGGATGCACAACAGGGTCAGGATGATAGTTGCCTCTTTTCTTACAAAGGATATTCACGTTGACTGGAGATGGGGTGAAAAATACTTCGCTTCGAAATTAGTGGATTATGATCCTTGCTCAAACAACGGAGGTTGGCAATGGGCAGCATCTACGGGAGCGGACTCTCAACCGTATTTTAGGATATTCAATCCATGGAGACAACAAGAAAAGTTTGACTCCAAGGCAATATACATAAAAAAGTGGTTGCCGGAACTTGCGGGATTGTCTGCAAACAAAATTCATAATCTCAGTAATTTCGGATCAACTGTTGAAAAATATCCCTTGCCGATTGTTGAACACAAGGTGGAGGGACAAAGATCAAAGGAGATTTACGGGCAGGAAATTTGAGTAAAGCACTCAACTATCTTCTTTCTCCCATAATCAAATTGTTTCCCTAATTTATATCTCCAGTATCTCTTTCTGCTTTTTTTGAAAGAGTTCATCTATTTCTTTGATCTTTTTATCAGTTAGTTCTTGAATTTTTGTAAGGCTCTTCGTTATAATGTCTTCTGGTATTTTATCGCTCTTTTTTGTGTCTTTTATATGGTTGTTTGTATCTTTTCTGATCTGTCTTATTGCTACTTTATACTCTTCGGCAATCTTAGATACATATTTAACAAGTTCTTTTCTTCTTTCTTCGTTAAGTGGTGGAATGTTCAACCTTATTATTTTTCCATCGTTAACGGGAGTTATTCCAAGATCAGATTTTATTATTGCATTCTCAACTTTATCAAGCGTTGTTTCATCCCAGGGCTGTATCACGATTGAACTTGAGTCGGGTATGGTAACGTTGGACATCTGGTTCAGTGGGGTGGGTGTGCCATAATAATCAGCCATTATGCCAGTTACCAGTGCTGAAGAGGCTCTCCCAGTTCTAACCTTGTTGAACTCTTGTTTGAGGACGTTTACTGTTTTTGCCATTCTTTCATTGCCGTCTTCAATATACATATCTACTTCTTCACACATTTTAGCCGTTCCTCATTATGGTTCCTACGCGCTCACCGTGAATTATGTTTTTAATATTTCCTTTTTCAAACAGATTAAACACCACTGTGGGAATATTTTCTTCCATACAGAGTGAAATTGACGTGGAATCCATAACTTTCAAACCTTTTTTTAAAATATCAATGTAGGTAAGTTCATTAAATTTTACGGCGTTATCATACCTCATTGGGTCCTTGTCATAAACACCGTCAACTTTTGTTGCTTTGAGTATGATCTCGGCATTTACCTGAAGAGCTCGCAGAGTTGCAGCGGTGTCCGTGGTAAAAAATGGGTTGCCCGTGCCTGCTGCGAAAATTACCACGCGATTCTTTTCAAGGTGTCTTATAGCTTTCCTCCTAATAAAAGGCTCGGCTACTTGTTTTATTTCCAAGGCTGTTTGCACTCTTGTATTTACACCGATACGTCCAAGAGAGTCTTGAAGAGCCAGGGAATTAATCACAGTTGCAAGCATTCCCATGTAGTCAGCCGTGGATCTGTCCATGCCGAATGATTCTCCTGCCAATCCCCTGAATATATTGCCTCCGCCGACAACTATTGAAATTGCCACTCCAAGTTCATGGATCTCTTTGATTTCATCTGAGATTTCCGAAAGAATTTTTTGGTCAATACCAAAAGATTTATCCCCGTGGAGGGCTTCACCGCTCAGTTTAAGCAATATCCGCCTATACTTTATTTTCTTTTCTCCTAAGGACGTCATATTTATCTAATTCATATCACCCAGTTGGTATCTGACAAACCTCCTAACCACTATATTTTCACCAACTTTCGCGATTGCGTTTTGGATAAGCTCGCTTACGCGGGTTTTGGGTTCTCTTATGTAGGCTTGATCCAACAGGCAAATTTCCTCAAAAAATTTGTTTATTTTACCTTCCACCATTTTTTCCATAATTTCAGCTTTCTTTTTACCTGATTCTTCCACCTGAGCTTTAATTATCTCTTTTTCTTTGTTTATCACTTCGGCGGGAACGTGTTCACGTGATACATAAAATGGGTTTGAGGCAGCTATCTGCATTGATATTTCTTTGGACAGATTTTTAAATCCTTCGTTCCTCGCAACAAAATCAGTCTCACAGTTTAATTCAAGCATTACTCCAATTTTTCCACCTGCGTGTATATATGAGGTGATCAAACCTTCAGGTGTTTCTCTTCCTATTTTTTTTGAGGCTTTGGCAATGCCTTTAATCTTTAGAAATTCAAGTGCCTTATCATAATTTCCATCCGAGTCATTAAGGGCGTTCTTGCAATCTATAAAAGGTGCTCCCGTTTGATCTCTGAGATCTTTGACCATTTTGGCGGTAACGTTATTAGACATCTTCCTGTGATTTCTCCTTGTTTTCATGGGTCTCTTTGGGTTTCGATCCCTCTGAGACCGCTACAGATATGGATTTTTCTTCCTGGTCTTTATCTTCTCCGTACTCCTTGAAGACAAAAACTTTTCTTTCAACTACAACTTTTGTTTCTTCTTGCAATGGTTTTTCAATTACACCGGACATTAATTTCTGTTCATATATGTGCTTGCCCTCTATACAGGCATCTGCGGTCTTTGAAACAAACAACTTAATTGCTCTTATAGCGTCATCATTGCTCGGGATAACGTAATCGGCATCGTCGGGGTCACAGTTCGTATCAACTACTCCTACTATTGGGACTCCGAGTTTTTTTGCCTCTTTTACCGCTATGGATTCTTTTAATGAATCAACAACGAACAGAGCGCCGGGAATCCTTTTCATATTGGTAATTCCACCTATTAGGTGCTCCAACTTTTGAATTTCTTTTTTGAGACCTTTGGCTTCTTTTTTAGACAACAGTTCCATGTGTCCCTCTTCTTCCAGCTTTTTAAGCTCCAACAGGTAGTTCACTCTGGATCTGATAGTGTTAAAATTTGTCAGTGTCCCGCCTAACCACCTCGTATGGATGTAAGGCATTTCACAACGTATGGCTTCTTCCGCGATAATTCCCTGTGCCTGTTTTTTGGTGCCTACAAAAAGCACATCTTCGCCGTTGCCGACGACATCTTTTACAAAATTACTGGCAATTTCAAACAAGCTCAAAGTTTGCTGAAGGTCAATTATGTGAATACCGTTTCTAGCTCCAAAAATGTAGGATTTCATTCTTGGGTTCCAATCACTTTTCTGATGACCAAAATGCACTCCAGCTTCCAACATTTGCTTCATGCCTATTGCTTCGCTCGACTCAATTTCTCCCGTCATTCAACTCCTCCTGTTATGTTTAAGTTAAACTGAACTTTAATAACATGAAAAGATTTTTTTATCAATATAAAACCTTGATGTTATACAACAGTTACCAAGTGAGGTCAAAAAATGTAATATACTATGTATGGCTGTTATTGACCGCGGAAAGCATATGATTATTATAAACCCAAAATCCGGGGCAGGTATTAATAGAAGCAGAATATTACAGATAAAAAATTTCTTGGACGACAGAAGGGTCAACTATGAGATAAAATACACACGTGCAAAAGACGATGCTGCAGAGTTTGCTGATTCAGCGTTAGAAAAAAATTTTTCATGTGTTGTGTCAGTTGGGGGGGATGGAACTTCAAGCCAAATAGTGAATTCAATACAAGGTAGTGATATACTTTTCACGGTAATTCCCTCCGGGAGTGCCAATGATTTTCCCAAAGCAGCAGGTATCCCAATTGATCTTGAATTAGCACTTAAAAACATTGTGAACGGAAAAACAAGAACTATAAACGTAGGAAAATTTGAAAATAGATTTTTTATAAATGGATTTGGGGTGGGGCTGGATGGAGCGGTGGCAAACAGGTTCAAGATGATGAGATTTCTTGGCGGATTTTTTGGTTATCTTTCAGGTGCTTTCATTGAGGCTTTTAAGTTTCCCGGTTTTAAGGCGGAGGTTAATACAGGCGGAAGTATTTATAAAGGTGAGTTTCTTCTTGTGGGAGCTTCAAATGGTCCAACACAGGGGGGTATAAAGTTGGCACCAGAAGCAAGCATCAGCGACAACTTGCTTGATGTCTATTTAATACGTAATATGGGATTGATAAAAAGGCTGAACACACTGAAAAGTGTATTGAGTGCCAGTCATACAAAGATGGATGAGGTAAGTATAATCAAACTGGAAGAAGTAAAACTGACCATAGATAGGGATATACCCGCACATATTGATGGGGAGACGTTCGAGTTGAAAAAAGGAACGCACAACATAAGTATTATAAGAAATGGCTTGAAAGTTTTGACAAGTTCACAAACTGTTTAATTTTTCCCTCTTAGATTTGGATATTGATTTATTGGTTAGTATTAAGGGTGCAAATAATTTTTATCGTTGCAGGTAAGCTACAATGCTCACTACATTTATTAGTTATGTGTTGATCTTTTTTCTTACGATTTTCTGGGGATTGATAGGTTTGGTGCTTGCTTTATTCTCTAACCGCTTGTCAGTTAAATACGTCATCAGACCCTGGGGAATATCAATGTTGTGGGCATGTAGAATAAAATTAAAAGTGGAAGGTGTTGAGAATATTCCAGAAGAAAGATCAATTATAATGTATAACCATCAAAGTTCATTTGATATACTGGCTTTTTGTGCTGCCTTGCCCATTGAGTGGAAAGCTATTATGAAAAAAGAAGTGTCGGTTATACCGTTTATAGGATGGATAGCAAGATTGTCGGGTCATTACTTTGTTGCTAGGGATGGTTCAAGGGGAGATACGAAGGAAGTCAAGAGAATTGTCTCACGTATCAAGACTGGTCCGTCAGTTATTATGTCACCCGAAGGTACAAGGAGTGAAGATGGTAGGTTGTTGCCGTTCAAAAAAGGTGGTTTTTTAATTGCTATGCTTTCCGGCGTGCCAGTTGTCCCCATGGTTATATGGGGTGGTATGAACGTGGCAAAAAAAGACAGATTTAAGTTGGAATCCAACAAGGAGATGCTTGTTAAAATACTTGAGCCTATAGAGGTTGACAGGCTACCGGGGGGAAGAAAGGGTAGGGAGGAGCTTGAACAAATGGTTAGAACTAAAATGGAAGAGGTTATCAATGGGCAGCTGGAATTGGAGAACCGAGATCAAGGCTGAAGGTATTTCCCCTGCGTGTTTTTTTCGCATAATAGTGTAGCATTTCCCCTGTAAACAGGAGGTTAAAAATACAACAATGCACAACAATCATATAGCAGATATTGATATTGCCACCATCACACTCTTGGCTGGCATGCCTGTGAATAAGAAAATAGTCAATCCCAAGAAGCCAAAGGATATGGCTGAAAAGGTTAGGGTTACTTTTAGACCACTGCCTGAACCATACTATAAAACTGATATTAAAACTTTCAGACAGTCTTTGCTTGAATGCCTGAAAGATAATAGGGTTGAGGTTGTACCTTGGAACGAAGCTACTTCTAAAGATAATTCAGGTGGTTTGCTCTCAAAAATATTCAGTGGGAGAAAAGTCAAAAGGAATATAAATGCGGTTGTGGACGTAAAAAGACAGCAGTCGCCGATAAAGAAGATACTCAGCCGCATAGCCGAAGGGATATACGGTTTTATAAGAAACTCGGATAGATCAGTTATGAATATTATAAAGATAAGTGCATGGGCTGATGATTTTACCGCGAGGCATGTGCAAGACCCTTTTAACACACAGATAATTACCCTTATGGATCTTGATCCCGAGTTTAAGGATAAGTCAACTACTTATGAAAGGAAAATAGTATTGGGTTTGAATAATCTCATTTCCACTATGTCGGAAATAGTCATAGGGGTTTCAAGTCATAGCTTTACCATAGTGAATATGAATTTGTCAGACTCTCTTTATGATCTCAAAGAGTTGGATGGTTTTGTTGCAAAATCACTAATTCCTAAAATATACGCCCCGATCAAGCCCCCCGTCCTGAACAGATTTGTAAAAGGAGAGTTTGCCCCGGAGGATAATGAATACGCCAAGAGATTATCACAGCTTGGAAGAACACTTAAAGAGACGGGACTTTTTCCTAAGGGGTCAAAGTTCAGCGATAAGATCAGGAGGCAATCACACAGGGATATAGTTAATAAAATTCTTGACGGCAGGACAGGTGTATCATACGGCTTTATTGCTCTTGCTGAGGAGCCAAAATATTACGGACAGAAGAGATTGAACATCAATGAATGGGAAAAGCTGAATAATATTGAGAGGATAAACCCCGATTACATAAGAGAAAATGAAGAGGGTAGGTGGTATATCAAGACCGGTGGTGATGGGGAAGATGTGTATCAGCAGGTTCCGGATATAAACGTTGTAACTTCAAGGTCTGGATGTGATAAGACCGAGTTGAACCCAGAAACTGACATTGTAAGAATAGGGTTGATCAAAAGCAAACTTTATTTGCAAACTCCGGCCGGAATAAATTTAAGTAGAAAGGATGTGAGACCTTCTTTTGATACTTACGTAATATTGGCGCAGGCATTATCGGCTTCCTTATACACACCGGAAATAATAAAAGATGGTATGCCCATACTCCATTTTCACGGCTATCCTAAGCCGGATTGGTTTTGTGAAAACGAATATCATGCGGGAGCAGGCAACCCTTCCCTTCCTTGTGGGACAATTGAAGCAGCAATACTTAACTATTCCGCTATTTATGAGCTTGCAAGCAGAAATGCAGGGAATGCCAGTCTGTTCTGTCTTGTTGAATCAGACCACGGCGTGAACATTATGGGCCCCGATAAAGAATACATAATTGACCGGTTGAAGAGTGGCAGCAAAAGCGGGAAGATAATGCTCGGTGGTGCTTACTTGCCATTGTTGAAAGAGAGTGAATCGGGTGCGTGTTCGCACTGACTGCCTAAACTGACTTACTATTTATTGCCATTTTATTTGTTGTTTTCTCTCAACGGATTACTGGGAAACTTAATTCACCAATGTTGTTAAACAAGGATAAAACTGATATTAGAGTTGGCTGGATAGGTACGGGTATCATGGGGTCTCCGATGTGTGGACACCTGATCGCAGATGGCTATAAAACTTCGGTTTACAACAGGAGCAGAGTTAAGGCGGAAGAACTTATAAAAAATGGTGCCACTTGGTGCGATACTCCATACGAGGTCGCAAGCAAATCAGACGTGATATTTACAATGGTCGGTTTTCCATCTGACGTCAGAGAGGTTTATTTTGGTGAGGGAGGTATTCTGAAGTCATTGGAGGCGGGGAAAGTTCTTGTGGATATGACCACTACGGAACCTTCACTGTCGGTAGAAATATACAATGAAGCCAAACGACTCACTTCTCACTCGGTTGACGCACCAGTTTCTGGGGGAGACACAGGTGCGCAAAAAGGGGAGCTTTCAATAATGGTTGGCGGAGACCGGGACGTTGTGGATTACATTATGCCACTGTTGTCCCTGATGGGTCGCCGAATTGTTTACGAGGGAGGTGCCGGTTCGGGTCAGCATACCAAGATGTGCAATCAAATTACCGTTGCGGGGATCATGATAGGTATTTGTGAATCACTGTTGTATTGTCATAAGGCGGGGTTAAGTCAGGAGAAGATGGTAAGGACCATCTGTGCAGGCGCTGGTTCCACGTGGCTCATGGAAAATCTGGGACCCAGAATTATTGAAGGTGATTTCAATCCTGGCTTTCTTGTGGAGCATTTTATTAAGGACCTCGGGATTGCAGTTTACGAAGCTGGGAAAATGAATATTGATCTACACGGTCTGAAACTTGCAAAACTGCTTTATGAAAAGGCAAAAGATATGGGTTACGGTAAATCGGGAACACAAGCTCTTTATATTGCTTTGAAAGAAATTTCCAAAATAAAGAAGTAGAGCACGAGAGATTCTACTCATAATTATTACAACTGTTTTACTTGTATTGATACATTTATTTTTTCTTTACTGTTGCCAAATCGTATTCCGGATATAGGTGCGGCACTGGTGTAGTCAAGTCCGGTAGCTATACGAACATAGCGTTCATCGGGGAATATTTGATTGGAAACGTCAAAAGCCACCCATCCGATACTTTCCGTCCAGATTTCAGCCCAAGCATGACTCGCTTCTTGTTCTGTCTTTGCTTCCACCAGCATATACCCGCTGACGTATCTGGCGGGAAAACCAAGCAGACGTGCCGCACTTATAAAGACATGCGCATGATCCTGACAGACTCCACCACCCGCTTCAATCACCTCTTCTGCTGAAGTTTCAGTGTTTGTTTTTCCGTTCTTGTATGGGACAGCATCTGCAACAACTTCTGATAACATTTGCAGGTATGAAATATCGTCTCTTTTGGATCTGTTAGTAGATAAAGGTTTGATGAGTTTTTTAATGTTTTTCCCCGGTAGAGTAGCAACCGTAGGCTGCTTGAAATGCCATAAAGGAACATAACCACTGTGAACTCCCACTATTCCCAACTTGTTAATTGTCTCAACTGTGCCTCCACACGTTATACTGATCTTTGAACTACCCGAGTTGAGACTTGCAAGTATTACCATGTTGTTGTGCTGATCTACAAAATCCAGTTCTTTTTTCCCATTTTCAATCTTTACGTTCCATTTCAGGACTTTCTGTGAATCTGTTGTATGCGGCGTGAGACGTATCTGCTGCATGGCGTGGTTGATTGGGTTGTCAAATTCATACTTAGTTGAGTGGAAAATTTTCAATCTCATATTTCTACCTGTAAAATCGGAAGTCAGTTTGTATCTGTTCACTCAACATATCGTTGTCACGTATTAACACTCCCAGAAACTGATGAAGACCGGATTCAAAAACAGTATCAATTGAGCTTGTGTGCAACTTTTTCATGATCTTTTCAGCACTATCAATTGAAGGGTAGGAGACACTGTGTCCTTCGGCTATAAGTGTAAGATTTTTATGTATCTCCTCATAGCAATTTGCAAGCGACCTTGGCATCCGCTTTTCAAGAATTAGAAACTCCGCAATTAGCTTGGGGTCAATGTAATCTTTGTTGAGCCATTTATAGATGTGTTGAGCTGAAACGGCTCTCAGTATGGTTTCCCACTGTATGTTGTCAAGAGTGCTACCTATGAGAGAAACGGATGGAAGTAGAACGTAATACTTAACGTCCAGTATGCGTGCCATGTTGTCTGCTCTTTCTATATGAGTGCCGATCCGAGCAAAGAAAAAAATATCGTCACGTAGCGTGGTTCCGAAGAGCATGCCACGGATCAGAGCACTCTGCTGTCTAATTTTTGCAAGCACAATAGGCAGGTCTTGCTCCCTGACTTGTTTGCTGAGTATATTTTTCATTGTTATCCAGCATGTGTTGATGGATTCCCACATGTCTCGGCTCAGGTAAGATCGTGCCATTCTTGCGTTATTGCGGGCAGACTCAATTGCCGACATTACGCTGGAGGGGTTGTCTTGATCATTCAACAAGAACTCAATAATTGCTTTAGCATCATATTTTTTGTGTTTTTCCAGAAAGAGTTCTTTATTGCCTCCCGTGCTGATCAGAGATGCCCACTCGTTTTCAGCTGCCACCGAGCGGGTCATCGCGATCCGAAAACCTGCTTCAAGCATCCTTGCGGTGTTTTCAGTTCTTTCAAGGTAACGGAATATCCAAAATATTTCTCCTGCAGTTTTACCGAGCATATATTTATTAATTCTCCAAAGTTTCTTCCGCAAGGACCCAAGTGTCTTTTGTGCCTCCTCCCTGACTGGAGTTGACAACGAGCGACCCTTTCTTGAGTGCAACTCGCGTTAGTCCACCCGGAACAATTTTTATCTCTTTCGGTGAAACCAAAACAAATGGTCTGAGATCAACGTGACGTGGAGATAGTCCTTCTTTTGTCAATATAGGCACGGTAGAAAGCGAAAGGGTTGGTTGAGCTATGTAGTTTTCCGGATTTGCCTTGAGTTTATCCCGAAAATCTGCCAACTCTTTTTTGCTTGCCGCCGGTCCGACCAGCATACCGTAACCACCAGAACCATACACTTCCTTGACAACCAAGTTAGAAAGGTTGTCCAGCGTATATTTTAACCCTTCCGATTCAGAGCATCGCCAGGTTTCAACATTTTTCAGGATTGCTCTTTCACCAGTATAAAATTCAATGATTTCAGGCATATATGAATAGATGGATTTGTTATCCGCTATGCCAGTCCCCGGAGCATTGGCAATTGTGATACCTCCTGATCTGTAAACGTCAAATATGCCCGGGACTCCCAGAACTGAATCTGGTTTAAAATTGAGAGGGTCAAGGTAATCGTCATCAATGCGTCTATAAAGAACGTCAATTGGGGTGTATCCCATAGTAGTGCGCATTGCAACCCTTCCGTTGACAATACGCAGATCGTGTCCCTCAACAAGCTCAACTCCCATCAAATCCGCAAGAGATGCATGTTCAAAAAAAGCGGAGTTATGTATTCCCGGGGTTAAAATTGCAACTACTGGCATACCATCACACACACTCGGGGCGCATCGTCTCAGGTGTCGCCTTAATTGAACCGGGTAGTCAATTACTATCTGAACGTTTATATGAGTGAAAAGCTCTGGGAACATGTGCAGCATAGTTTCTCTGTTTTCTATCATATATGCCACACCGGACGGCGTGCGTGCGTTGTCTTCGAGAACGTAAAATTCTTCTTCGTCCGTGCGGACTATGTCAACTCCCACCACTTGGGTATAAACGTTTCCGGGTGGTGTTACCCCTATCATTTGAGGCAGAAAAGATGCATTGCCTTTTATCATTTCTAGAGGGATTCTCCCTGCTTTTATTATCTCTTGCCTGTGGTAAATGTCGTGAAGAAACGCATTCATGGCTTGAACCCTCTGCTCAATTCCCTTGGACAGGTGTCTCCATTCTTTATTGGAAATTATACGTGGCACTATATCAAATGGGATTAAGCGTTCATTATCACCTTCTTCGTAAGTGTTGAAAGTCATACCTGTGCGCTGAAAAAAATCCTTAGTTTCCCTAGACTTTGTGTTCAGCCGGGTAATCTTTTCGGAGTCAAACCATTTTTTGTATTCATAGTAAGGCTCGCGGGATACCCCGTTCTTACCAAACATTTCATCAAAATATTCGGAGTGGGTGTTACTGGGAAAATGGATTTCCCAGTTCATGTCAAATTTTTTGGCAACTTGTTTATCAAAGGCTTTGTTTATTTCATTTTTTGATAGCTTGAAATTCTCAAGGCTCCATTCCAACGTCATAGTGAACGTGTTTTCCTTTGCATTAACTTGTTGGTTAAGAGAGGTTATAGCTCCGCCGTTCTCGGAAATGAATTTGGTAATAATTCCTATTAGTTCGCTTTCATTTTGGCAACGGATGTTTAAGACTGCCAAATTTTCAGGATTTGTTGGCATTAACTGCGTCTCCTGGTTACAGAATACATGGAAGCTTTAAGAATAATCAAATTTTGAGAATGGTAGAAATTTAATCGGGTGCCATTGATAAAATATGTGGATTTTTATCAAACAACAGGTAGTTTGGTCTATCCGACAGGATTAGCTATCTATACGGAGGGTTGGCAGAACGGCTAATGCACCGGTCTTGAAAACCGGCGTCCGAGAGGACTTGGGGGTTCGAATCCCTCACCCTCCGCCAATTAGGAAATGGGGCACTTTGAGCCAATACTCGCCAGACAATTTTGGCTTCAAAGCGGAAATTTTCTCATTTCTTGTCATACGTTGTACTACTTAAAGATAACTTTTTATGGTTTTTGAACTGTAGTTTTTGATTTTCAGGTTTAGATCTGTCTTTTGCAGTTCTGTTGTTTGTATAAATCTTTTAAAGATGTTAAGTTGAGTCAGTTTTTATGCGGTTAAAATGTGTCAGGATTTCGCATAATAAACAATTTATTGATTGAATTGTGAAAACATTGCGTATAAAAGAGTTGTTCAACATAAACAGGCTTAATTAATAGGAAGCAACATAATGAAGAAATCAAAGTTAGGCATACTTTTTGTGGGGTTATATATTCTCTTCATCGGTGGCTTATTTGCGTATGTTGAATTTCTCTGTCAGCCCTGCCAAGATGCATTATATCGTGGTTTTACTATGCTCATTCCAGCTTTGCCATGGATTTTCTATGCCATAGATTTTGGCTTTGGCTACTTAGGCTACTTAATGTCTATAATAATAAATGTAGTTATAATATATTTTATTGGGGCGGGCGTACAAAAAGTCGTACAAAAAATATATAATCAAATCAAAGAACGTTAAAGAATTATAATTTACTTCGCACAACACCCGGACTCGGTTGCAATTACATACTGAGTTGTCCACGGTAATCTCAGTGTTGTCGTCTCATTGAATAGCGAGTAGGTTTACTCGAGGGGTGTAGTTGGCTCGGCTTTAGAGTCTCGCAATTATACCCGCAGTCGGGAAGACATGATTTCCGATACTGTGGACAGTTAGCTGAAATATTCTCTTTTTCTATAATTTTAAAATTAACTATACTATTATAATAATTCAAGTGATAAAAATATGGCAAAAATACAATGTTTAATTAGGGACAAGGAAGTTAACGCCACAAAAGAAGAAAGAGTTCGGCAAAGTTTTTTAAGTCACCTTATATTTTCCTTGGAGTACCCCAAATCTCTTATTAAAGTTGAGGTACCAATTAAGCATGGGTCGTCGGAAGTATTAGATGTTGAAACTCGTAAGAAAAAACGGGCTGATATTGTGATATATGAAAATGAATTGCATGAGGATATTAAAGCAATCGTGGAAGTAAAAAAACAGCATGAAAACTCCGGCTGGGAACAAATTAAGTCATATGGCAATGTGACTAACGCAAAATATTTGGTATGGCATAACGGCAGTGATATTACTTTGACATGGAAAAGGGTAAAAGTAACTGGAAGTTGGAGATGGAAAAAAATTGGATTTTTGCCTCACTTTGGTTTTGAAGATGGAGATTATATTCCAAATAAAAAAGATTTAGAAAATATTCAGGATTTACGGGGACTATTTGAATCAATCAATTCTGCTATTTGGGTAAATAGTAATATTAAAAATAAAAAAGATATTTTTTTGCAGTTTATTTATGTTTTGTTTACAAAATTATTTGATGAAAAGTATAATACCAAACCTCAATTTTATATTCTTGATAGTGAGTATGAGAAAATAATAAAAACAGGAAATTGTAAAAAATTTAAAAAAAGGTTTCTAGAATTATTTGAGGAACTTACAACAAATCCAAGTTTTCAAGATATTTTTGATAACTCTGACAGAATAAAACTTGAGCCACATCTTCTTGGCGAAATAGTTTACAAATTACAATATCTAAAAATTACTGGCACAGACATAAAAGGAGAGGCTTTCCAGATGTTTTTATCTCCTTATTATAGAGGAGAAAATGATCAATTCCTAACCCCGGAACCAGTAATTAAAATGATTGTGGAAATAATTAAACCTTCAATTAAAGATGTAATAATTGATCCTGCTTGTGGAACTGGGAGATTTTTAACTAATACAATTTCTTATTTAAGAAATAATATAGAGGATGCAGAATTTAGCGTTAAAGAGTGGGCATCAGAACACATTTTCGGTATCGAAACCGATACAATGCTCTCCAAAATATCTAAAATTTATATGGTTCTTATTGGTGATGGTCATACAAATATTTATCACAGAAATAGTTTAACTAATTCCGTTGATTCATATGAAGTAACAAGGAATAAAATAACCATAGCAATAACAAATCCGCCTTTCGGATCCAAGGAGAAAATAACCAGTAGAAATGTATTACATTATTATGATTTAGGATACGATTATGATAATGATGAATTAGTAAAGACTGCAAATATTAAAAAAAATGGGCAAGGTCAAGGAATTTTAATGCTTGAAAGATGTATTCAGTTTTTAACAAAAAATGGACTTGTTGGTATTGTCATGCCAGATGGCGTATTATCAAATTTAGGCGATAAGTATATAAGAAGTTGGATAGTAAATAACTGCGAAATACTAGCTATCATATCTTTACCTGAAGAAACTTTCCGAACTAAAATTATTGGAGCCAATGTAAAAACTTCCGTTTTGATTTTACGTAAGAAAGCAGGTACTAAAAATCACAATATTTTTTTTGGAATTCCTAAAACAGTTGGCTATGATTTTTCTGGTTACCCAATAAAATCAAATGAAGTATTAGATGTCCCTAAGTATTATAAAAATATTATTTCTGACAAGTCTACTTCTAATACTCAATACTTTACCACTGCTTTATCAAACGAAGAACTAATTGATAGAATGGACACTAATTTTTATTCCAATATGCACAATTCGCTATTGAGCAGTGAATATACTATCAACAATTTTTGTGATGTTTTTACAGGAAAAACGCCTAGTAAATCTGATTATTTAGACAATGGAGAAATTAAAATACTTAAAGTAAGGTGTTTAACCAATGAAATGATAGATTGGTCTGATAAAAATAAGGATTATGTTACAAAAAAATGGTTTTCTAAATTAACAAATGAGATAGATGTACAAAAGGATGATATTCTGATTGCCGCCGCCGCCCATGTCGCAAAATATATCGGAGATGAAATTGATATTGTTGATCATATTCCCAATAAATATAAAGCCGCAATTGCCTCTGCGAAAATTAATGTGATACGTGTAAAAGACAAAAATGAAATCAATCCTTATGTGCTTTTATGTTTTTTGAGATCCCAAGAAGGATATAATGCTGTTCAATCAATAGTTCGAGGGCAAACTGGTGAAATTTATCCACAGGTTATTTATAAGGTCAAAATCCCATCTGAATTAATAAAATTATCACAAAAAAAGGGTGTAGAAATTGAGAAAAAACAAAAAAATCTTATGAAAGCGATAAGGAATTCAAGGAATAAACTTCAAGAAATTGAAAAATCCACGGGCATGATTAGACATTCAAATATTTTATTAAATCAATACGAATATATTGAGAAAAAAAACACTACCGATGAATAGGTAAAAAATAATTAAAGCCTATTGGGAGTTGTAGACAAAGGGAATTCACCCCTTTCATTCTCTCTTCTCCTTGCCCAAAAAGAGAAAGAAATTTGAAAATTTTTTAAAACAAACTTTCTTTCAGAAAACAAAAAAAGAATACATTGGCTAACAACGAGTATCCAGTTACGGCTTTTCCGAAAGCCGCCGCCCAAATTTTTATTCCACCTCATTCCAGAACAACTTCGGATACTCGTAAACGTTAAGGAGGAAAAAGAATTTGCCGCCAAGTTCGGCTTCGTCGAGCAAAGTCCAGCATGATTGGAACTAGAAAAACTTGAAATCGACAGAAACGGTCGGCCGCCCTTGAAATCAGTTACCCGTAAAACGAATTATTCAGCAAAAGTCCGGTCTGTTATATTGGGTAAACAATACCAATTACAAAGAAGGTGTGGATATGATGAGAGGTTCATATTTCCTTTTAGAGAAAAGCGTAAGAAATTTTTCAAATTTAATAATTTCAATTTCAAAGATGAACCCAAAACTTTGGGAAATTGATGTGCCAAATTATAATGATGAAAACATTTCTTTATTATTAAATTGCAAACAAAATATTATTGATGCACTTGGAAAAGAGAATAAACCAAGCGACACTTTAGTAACAAAAATAATGTTAGGTGTTTTTGCCAATATTCCTGCATTTGACAAATACTTTAGAAAGAGTCTTAAGGTTCATTCTGTAAATAAAAATCTTTGTTAAAAATAAAAGAGTTTTATTTAGAAAATAAAGAAGAATTTGACTCTTTCAAAATTCATACGTTTGATTTTTTAACATCTAAAAACACCGATAATATTTACACAAAAGCAAAATTGATTGACATCTGTGGATTTATGGACGGACAATAACAGGGCTTTGAATTTACTCTGAAATTTGCCTTTAATCTCAATGTTAGGGAAAATTCAAAAATAAATATGCGGTTAATAGTATGGAAAATACTCAAGAATCTAAAGTTGATAAAGAAAATGCATGAAGTAGTTGTTCAAAGAATTGGTGAAGGTATTATGAAAGGTATAGATTTAGCAACCGGTAAAGATGTTGAATCAATCAAAAAATTTGTAGACCATCAGATTAAATTGCACCCTGAACTAAAAGATAATCCTGATGCACTTGTTGACAGGATAATAAATAAAAGAACTAAGTTTGCGGCATTAACTAGTTTTGTTTGGGGTTGTGGCGGTATAGCTACATTAGTTCCAAACTTAGCTCATGTATGGAGAATACAAGGAAGACTAGTTTTGTCTATTGCATACATATATGGCTACGATTTGAATGATCCTGATAGAAGAGAAGAAATAGCGCTTTGTTTTGCTTTGAGTAGTAGTAATGAATACTTAAAAAATATATTGAAGGAAGCTGGAATAGTAGGTGCCAAAAAGGCTTTGTTAACTCCTGCAATGAAGGAGATCATTAAAAAGTTACCTAATAAAATTATAACAATAGCAGGACAAAAAAGTTTGTTGAATGTTGCTAAGATTGTTCCACTTGCAGGTGGTTTTGTATCGGGGACGATGGATTTCTTTTCAACAAAAGGTATTGGTAAAGCTGCTAAGGATTTTTATTGTTAGTATATTTTTAAACTTCGCCTAACACGCCAGTTAGCGATATGTCTGTTTGGAGACTGAGTGTTTCACGGGATTGGATTATTAGTGGTTAAGGTATTGAGAGCAGAAGATCATCAGATACACGCAAAACGTTAAGTAGGAAAAGAATTTCCTGCCAAGCCCGGCTTCGCCGAGCAAAGTTCAGCATGATTGGAACTAGAAAAACTTGAAATCGACAGAAACAGCCGGCCGCCCTTGAAATCAGTTACCCGTAAAACGAATTATTCAGCAAAAGTCCGATCTGTTATATTGGGTAAACAACACCAATTACAAAGAAGGTGTGGATATGATGAGATGATTGAAGGCTTTTCCATCTTCAACCAGCCTTAAATAAGTATCAAAGTATTCAATGTGATATTGGGTGTTTTGAGCTCCCTGCTCTTTGGCAATTTCCTCTGAATGATTTTTATATGCCTCTCCCCATTTTTTGACCTGTCGTTGGAAATCTGCCACGTATTCTGTAATTTCTTCAATCTGAAAGCCGGACAGTTCAAGTTTTTCTCTGTAGCTTTGAAGTGAATCATAGTATTGGGGAATAAGATAACCTCTTGCCATTTTCTGCCTTGTGTCATCATCAAGCATATCAAAGGTGCCGCTTAAAAACGCCCATTTCCCAGAGTTTTTCAAGACTCTGTAAACCTCACTGAAGAGTCCGACCTTATTCTCAAATACGTTCATTACATTAAGGCTTATTGCAAGGTCAAAGGTGTTTTCTTCAAATGGCATTCTCATTGCATCCCCTAAGTAAAAAGCCGTGTTTTCTTGTAGTTTCGATTTTTCTGCAAGTTTTTTTGATACTCTCACTCCTACGTCATTGATCTCTATTCCGGTGATACTACATCCTGATTTACTCGATATATATATGGCGGGACCTCCTGTTCCGCTTCCCACGTCAAGCACGTGACTCTTGTCATTTATGCCGAGTCTGTATATAAGCTCATCAAGATAACGAGGAGTGATAAATGATTGCTGTCCTATGTCGTCCTTCGTTTTCCAGATGGTTTTTCTTATGAGCTTGTTAGCAGGGCTGTCAAGTTGGTGAAGCTCTGAATAATCCACCCCTATATGCTTTTTGTTCATTTTTTTGCTCACACTCCATGCTGTTTTTTTATTCTTGTGACTTAATCATAACTTTATTGACTGTGTTTTGCACCCCGAATGTTTGTCTGATCTGTGCGGGAACAGTAACGGTCTTATAAGGAGAGATTGTAGGGTTACTGTCAATTCTGCATATACTATTATATGTTGCGACTTACTTGTATTATTTATCGGTGTTGTAAATCTACGGTTTAGACAGAAAGTGAACCTGTGCTGAATTAATGACTATGGCGGGCAATCTCTATATTGTATCAACTCCAATTGGTAATCTGGATGATATGACTTTCAGGTCAATTCAGATATTGAAGAGTGCCGATATTATCGCGTGTGAAGATACGCGTCATACAAAAAAAATTCTGAATTATTACAAAATAAAAAACAGGCTAACGAGCTACCATGACCATAATGAGAGCCTAAAATCAGCAAAACTATTGAAAGATTTGATGAATGGTAAAAGTGTTGCACTGGTTGCCGATGCCGGTACTCCCTGCATATCTGACCCCGGCTATAAGGTTGTAAAAATAGCAATAGAAAATGGTATTAACGTTTCAACTATCCCGGGGGTGAGCTCAGTAATCTCTGCCCTGACACTTAGCGGTCTGCCGGCTGATTCATTCTCATTCTTTGGGTTTGCTCCCCGAAACAAAAAAGCCGTTACGGTTCTTATAGACGATATTAAATTTATTAAATCTACGCTGATTTTTTTTGAATCCCCTAAAAGAATAAGAAAAACGATAAGCTATTTTCTAGACAGACTGGGAAACAGAAATGCTGCTGTTTGCAGAGAGCTTACAAAGCTACATGAGGAGGTTATACGTGGAACTTTGGAAGAAATAAACCGAGAAATTGAAACTAGAGAAACCGTAAAAGGAGAAATATGTCTGGTGATTGAAGGATTCAAGGAAGACAGGAAAGCCAGAATTAGCAACGATATAGCTCCGCTTGATAAGAGGTTGAGGTTGCTAAAAAATATGGAAATATCTTTGAGTGACGCCGTTAAACTCACTTGTCACGAGCTTAATCTACCAAAGAGAAGGGTTTATCAAAAAGCGTTGGAAATATGGGACAGCTAATTTCAGCTCTTATTTTTATTCTTTGCTGTCCTGTCGGCTTCTACCTGCTGTCCAACTCTTACGCTTTTTTCCACCTTTATTTTTTTATCAGCTGCTTCACCTTGAACACGGACTTTACATGAATCGCATATTGATTCATTTGATACCTTTCCGCAGATCATACATTTCTTCTGCTTTTTATCCATAATTGCCTCCTTGCAGCCTTATTTACTTCACAACTTAATAATAAATCCTTATCTGGAGATTTTCAAGCGAGGACAGGGTCAAAAATATACATTTTGAAAATTAAGGAGTTACTATAAACTTCACTGGCAAATGCTTAGCCCATGGTTTAGTAAATTTTCTACGGTCTACGTTCTGGGCTTACTACTGTTGATCCAATCTTTCGCTCTGCTGTTTTTATCTCATGGTTTTGATATTGATACGGTATGGATGGATCCCATACTGCTTTTTGTAACTATTCTCTTTGTTTCATCGGTTGTTTATCTATTGGCAGTTAATTACAGATTTAGTGCGGGTAATGGGAGAAAGACACTATTTTACATTTTCGTGGTGGGGTTACTTATCAGAGGTGTAATGCTTTTCTCTAACCCAGTTCTTGAAGATGATTATTTCAGGTATTTATGGGATGGAGCCGTAACGGCTAACGGTTTTAATCCTTATACATATTCACCCGAGCAAGTTTTGAACGATGACACCCATATTGCAGGACTTGAGAGTCTGGCAGAAAGATCGGGATCAATCATTGGTAGTATTAACCATCCCCATCTGTCAACTATTTATCCTCCAGTGATCCAAGTGTTTTTTGCAGTTTCTTATAAATTGGCACCGTTTAATTTTTATTTCTGGAAGTTTTTCCTACTCCTTTTTGATCTGGCGACGTTTTTCTTGCTTTTAATCATTCTCAGGAATTTGAAAATGCCGTTGGTAAACGTGATGATCTATTGGTGGAATCCCTTGCTTGTGAACGTAATTTTCAATGCAGGACATTTTGAAGCTATAATGTTTCCCTTTGTGCTTTCGGCGTTGATCCTGGCTTATAGAAAAAAAGCCGTTTTTTCGGTTGCAGCATTGGTCTTGAGCATTGGTATAAAGCTGTGGCCCATAATTTTGTTCCCATCCATGATGAGGTCGTTCCGTGAGAAGGTAACGGACATGATAAAACCCACATTGGTTTTCTTAATACTGCTTTTTGCAGTCTTTTTGCCCTTGTTACTCGTCGGTTCAGACGGGTTGTCCGGCTTTACGGCTTACAGCAAGAGCTGGGAGAATAATGGTTCAATTTTTAAGATAATCCTATTTTTGTTTGAGACTGTTTTAAGTTTGATGGGTATTCACCCTGGTCACGCACAGGTTCATTCGCGAATTTTCATCTTAATAGCTCTTGTGATATGGGTACTTTTTCAGACGATGAAGTATGACTTGAGCCGATCTGATTTGTTCAGGAGATCACTATTTATAGTGGCTGCCGTTTTCCTAATTAGTCCGACCCAACTTCCGTGGTATTACATTTGGCTTCTACCGTTGCTGGTTGTTATACCAAAATTTTCTCTTCTTTTACTGACTTCCCAGCTTTCGCTTTACTATCTTTGGTTTTATTTTGAACCGCGGGGGATGGAGAACATTTTCAGAAACGTTATCGTGTGGATAGAGTTTATCCCCGTCTGGATTTTGCTTGTTGTTGAATTTAGAAAAAAGGGTCTGCTGAGAAACTTTTAAGACCGTAAACTTTCAATAATATTTGAAAAATTTTTATCAATTGTTAGCTGTTGTGGATTTTCACTATTTTTGTGAAAGAATAATAATACTAAAAAGTTTTAAGGAGCTACAATTGAACCTTAAAAAGGAATTGTCAACGGCAATTACGATTGTGGAAAAAGCCTGTGATCTTTGCAGTGTAGTGCAGGCAAATCTAGTTTGTGATGAGACTGCTGAGAAGAAGGATAGGTCGCCCGTTACGGTTGCTGACCTTGGGGCACAGGCAATAGTTATAAATGGATTGAAAAAAGCGTTTCCCGATGTTTCTATCACGGCTGAGGAAGACGCCAGCGAGATAAGTGACCCATTGAAGAGCAGAACGTTAAAGCACCTTGAACCTTATCTTCCGGGCGTTACAGGTGAAGAGATAACAAACATAATCAGTCAAGGGAGATACAAAGGGGGAAAGGAAAGAAGTTTCTGGACGCTTGATCCAGTTGATGGGACAAAGGGTTTTTTAAGAAAAGAGCAATATGCCGTTGCACTGGCTTTGATTGAGAATGGAGAAGTTTCCCTTGGAGTGCTTGGATGTCCAAATCTTTCAATCAACTCTTTTGAAAGTGAGGAGGCAGTCGGGACAATTTTTTATGCGGTCAAAGATCGTGGAGCTTATATGAAGTTGGTTGGTTCAGATAATCAGGAACGGATCAATGTATCACAGGTTGCCATAGCATCTGATACAAGAGTGTGCGAATCAGTGGAAACTGGCCATTCATCCCATAATGACTCTGCACGGGTTGCTGAATTATTAAAATTAAACAGGGCACCCATAAGGATGGACAGCCAGTGTAAATACGGCGTTCTTGCCAGAGGGGAGGCTTCCATATACCTGAGGCTGCCAACACGGAAAGGTTACAGGGAAAAAATATGGGATCATGCGGCTGGGTATATGATCGTGAAAGAATCTGGCGGAGAGGTTACCGATTGTTATGGTAAAAAGTTGGATTTTTCTCTGGGAAGAACCTTAGATAGCAACACGGGTATTATCGGTTCAAATGGAAAAATTCATAACGAGTTAGTAGAAGCAGTCGGCAAAGTTATCGCTTAAAAGCCAAGCTGGTAAGCATTCCCGGATGAGAAATCCAGAACGTAGATCTCGCCTTTTTCATCCGTGCCAAAACTGGAGATAAGCATATCCGTTTCCAGCAGTTTGGCATGCTGCCATTTGCTGTTTTTCTGTCTCAATCCCCAGATAGTTCCCGAGCAGAAATCTCCAAATAAATAGGTCCCCTTAATGCTCTTATACTTTTCTCCACGGTAAACATAGCCCCCGGTAACGGAGCATCCGTCATCGTGTCCATATTGCATTACAGGTATTGTTAAACTGGGCGTATTTACATTCTTATCTATATTAAAGGTGTTGAACCCTTCCATAAATCTCCAACCATAGTTTAAACCGCCTTTGCTGTTTGCTGGCTGAAAGTTGATCTCTTCCCACTTATACTGCCCCACGTCGGCAATATAGAGGTCGCCGGTTGAGGTATCAAAGGAAAATCTCCATGGATTCCTGAGACCGTAAGCCCATATTTCATTCTTTCCCTCTTTTCTGAGAAAGGGATTGTCCGGAGGTATTCCATAAGGGTTGCCTTTGTCAACGTCAATTCTTAGTATTTTGCCAAGTAGAGACTTTTTATTTTGCCCATTATTTAGTGGGTCACCGGCAGCTCCCCCGTCACCGGTTCCAATGTAGAGATAACCATCTGGTCCAAATGCGAGTTGTCCGCCGTTGTGATTTGAGTAGGGCTGTTGGATTTTTAACAGTATTTTCTCATTATTGTCTTTGCTGCCGGCATTAAATTCCGATACAATGGTGTTGCCACGGAGGTCGGTGTAATAAACAAAGTATCTCCCGTTCGTCTTAAAGTTGGGATGAAACGCTACGGATAGTAAGCCTCGCTCGGATTCCCTTGATCTCACTCTGTCTGTAATATCAAGCAGTGTGACTCTTGTGTCTTTCTTGACGCTTATTATTTTTCCTTTTTTTTCAACAATAAAAATTTCCCCCGACCCATCACCAGAATTTGTGAGGTAAACAGGTTCATTGAAACCTATGTAAACTTTGTTTAGGTTGAGTTCTGTCCAAGGTGGAACAGCCTCAGATTTCGTAGCGGTTGCAACGTGCTTCTGTGTATTGAAAGAAATTTTTACGATCTCTATTCCCGCTTTTAATTCATTCCTGAGGAACAGGTATAAAATTCCTACTAATACTGTTACTATCAGTAAAATTGATTTAAACTTTCTGAAGTTATCCAATGACAATTCTCCCTCAGTTGTAGATTGTAATTATGTAATAGTGTTTTTATTTAATAACGTTGTAAGGAGTATAAAAATTGCAAGAAGTAATCTGTATAAAACGAATACCCTAAAGTTCTGTTTTTTCAGAAATACGAGTAGGAATTTAATAACAAGATAAGAGGTAACAGTTGAAGAAACAACCCCAATGATAAATGGTAGGCTTGTAAATGTTTCAGCGCTGAAGTGCTGAAATTCCAATACTACGGCTCCTGCAATCAATGGAGCGGCGAGAAGAAATGAAAATTTTGCAGATTCTCCTCGCTTGAAGTTCCTTATTAGTCCACCAGTAATTGTTACTCCCGAACGCGATGCGCCGGGAATTATAGCAAATGCCTGTGCAATACCGAAATAAAGACAATCCGTTAAGTTCATGTCTTTTATATCTCGTTCATTGGTGGTTTTCTTGTCTGCAAAATAAAGAAGCAAGCCAAACAGTGCAAGGGCAAATGCGATTGAAAGGGGGTTTCTTAATATTCCAGACGCGTAAGATTCAAAGATAAACCCGCATAATACTCCGGGCACCGTTCCAATTACCAGAAACAGACCCAGTTTACCGTTGCTGTTTTCCTTGTATGAACCCTTCAGGGTGCATTTTACAAATTCTGATATGAGCAGTTTCCAGTCTCCGTGAAAATAAACCAAAATCGCAATCAAACTTCCCAGATGTAGTGCCACGTTGAAAGGTAGTCCAGAATCTTGCCAGAAAAAAAACCAAGGGATAAGAATCAGATGAGCGGTGCTGCTTATGGGCATAAACTCTGTTATTCCCTGTATTGCACCGAGTATAAATGATTGAACAGAATCCAATGTTTGTTACCTTTGTTTTTGAAGGACTTTTCTGAGAAAATTGGCAGTGTGGGATTTACGGGATTTTATCAGTTTTTCTGGATCACCTTCCTCAACGACGTATCCACCTTTCTCTCCGCCTTCAGGTCCCAAATCTATAACGTGATCGGCACACTTGATAATATCAATGTTGTGCTCAATGACTATAACTGTATTACCAAGCTCAACAAGCCTGTGAATTACGTTAAGCAGCTTTTTTACATCGTCAAAGTGAAGACCCACGGAGGGCTCATCCAGTATATACAAGGTTTTTCCGGTGGATTTTTTGGAAAGTTCTTTTGATAGTTTTATCCTCTGGGCTTCACCCCCGGAAACCGTTATTGACTTTTGTCCGAGTCTTATGTATCCCAGTCCTACTTCGTTCAGAACGCAGAGTTTTGTCTTGAGTGCGGGAAAATTTTGAAAAAAATCCATAGCCTCATCAACGGTCATATTCAAGACGTCGGCAATATTTTTTCCTCTGAATTTAATTTTAAGCGTTTCCCCGTTGTATCTTTTTCCTCCACACTGTTCACACTTTACGTAAACGTCAGACAGAAAGTGCATTTCAATTTTCATCACCCCGTCACCATTGCAGTGGTTACATCTTCCATCTTTTACGTTAAAACTGAACCTGCCCGGACCATAGCCTCTTGATTTTGATTCGGGTAATAATGAGAAAATTTTTCTTATATCAGTGAATAGATCAGTATAAGTTGCAGGATTGGATTTTGGAGTTCTTCCAATGGGTGATTGGTCAACGTCTATTACCTTGTTAATTTTGTCATCTCCGATCATTTGCTTTACCTTTCCCGCGCACTTCCTCGCTTTGTAAAGTTTGCGGGAAAGATGTCCATACAGCGTGTCTATGATAAGAGTGCTTTTTCCGGAGCCCGACACGCCGGTTACGCAGGTGAATATCCCTATGGGAATCTTAATATTTATATTTTTCAAGTTGTTTTCGGAGGCTCCGTATATCTCTATAAATTCTTTGGTTTTTCTTCTCTTTGAAGGGGTTTCTATACTTTGCTTTCCTG